>VBIW01000052.1 GCA_005880915.1 Chloroflexota bacterium
CCCGAGTGATTTACCTATGGCTGTTTCAGGACGAAGAAGATTCGACGACGACAAGGTTGTTCGGTATGAGACCGCGGAGAAGGACTTCGAGGTCGAAGTCTCGCGCACCCTCAACAAATGGTGCGTCACCGTCTACCAGCAGCCGGACCGCCAGATCCTGGTTCAAGACTTCTTCCCGGAGCGTTGGAAAGCGCTCGCGCGGGCGCAGGACTTCATCCGACTCCTGAACCAGCGCAAGAAGAAAGAAGAGGAAGAGGCGGCTCGGTCGGCAGACGACGATTTTTAGCCCCCGCTAGAATTCACCGCTCGTGAACTGGGGTGTGCTGCGCGGAGAGTGGGGGGCGGTCACGTTCGTCCTGACCGTCATCCTGGGAATGATCGTCGTGCCTCTGGCTCTGTACCTGGCCAACGTGTCGCCTGGCGCGATCACCACGCCGAACATATCGACGGCGAGCGGTGCCCGGGCGAGCGGCGTGGCCACTTCGGCCCGGTAGTTCGCGGGCCCGGCTCAGGCAGACAGTCCCCAGAGGAGCCGCTCGCCGTTCGGCTGCACGATGTCCTGCAGGGGCAGTGCGAAGCTGGCGATGGAATTGCGCTCCGCCGTGACGCGCATCTCGATCACGTCTGACAGGCGCAGGTGCGCAACCACGGCGCAGTCGTGGAGGAAGGTGAACACCACGGGGCGGACCAGGTTCATCACGTAATCGGCGATTCGCGCTCCGTCGGAAAGCTTTTGACCCATCACGCTTCGGTCGCGAAACGCCAGCACGACGACCTCATCGCTGAGCATCACCGGGTCCGTCCACGCGTACGCGCTCGACTTCGACCCGCTGAGCAGCTGAAGCAGCTCCGCCAGGCGGCGCATCGGGGGCTGCGGTCCTTCGAAAAGCAGCGGCACGTCCCGCTGCGGCTCGTTGAAGCTCTGGGCCCGGTACTGCACCGTGAACCCGAGATCCGAGAGCCCGGCAAACGGCGCCGGGACCTTGATCATCATCTCGCCGAGATATGAATTGCTGTGACGCATGCTGGAACCGGACTCTTCCATGCCGTATTAACGCATGGAGGGCCACCGCAAGTCTCCTACGAACGGACGAGCGAGGCCACAATTGAGCTCGAAATGCCCCTGACGGGAATTCGCGTCCTCGACCTGACGCGGCTTTTGCCGGGCGCTTACTGCACCCTCCTCCTCGCCGACATGGGCGCAGATGTGATCAAGATCGAGGAGCCCGGCGCCGGCGACTACATGCGCTGGACGCCGCCAATGGTCGCCGGACAGAGCGCTCTCTTCAGCGCCATCAATCGGAACAAGCGAAGCATCACGTTGAATCTCAAATCCGACGCGGGTCGCGATCTGCTGCTGCGCCTGGCCGACGGTGCCGACGTGCTGGTCGAGGGCAACCGGCCTGGTGTCATGGCCAGGCTAGGTCTCGGTTGGGATTCGCTTCACGCCCGCAATCCGCGCCTGGTCGTGTGCTCGATCACGGGCTATGGGCAGGACGGTCCTTTTGCGTCCCGGGCGGGGCACGACCTCAACTACATGGCGACCGCCGGTGCTCTAGGTCTCAACGGCGACCGAGGCGGACCTCCGGTGCCACTCTCGGTCCAGGTGGCCGATATAGGCGGAGGCGGCCTCCAGCCCGCCGCCGCGATACTCGGCGCCCTGGTCGGCGTCCAGCGCGGAAGCGAAGGCCGCTGGATCGACGCATCGATGACAGACGGTGCGGTGACCTGGCTCGCGATGGTGTTCGCTGCGCGCGGGACCGGCGAGGAGGTGGGGCGGGGCGACCAGAGGCTTGCCGGCCGCTACCCCTGCTACCGCGTCTACGCTTGCAAGGACGGCGGCTTCTACAGCGTCGGCGCGCTCGAACCGAAGTTCTGGAACGCTCTATGCACCGCCCTCGAGCGACCCGACCTTGCGGACCTCCAGTTTTCGGAAGCAGCCAACGCTCACGACACGATGGAGCAGATCTTCGCCTCACGCACCCGTGCCGAATGGCAGAAGAGATTGTCCGCCGTCGACTCCTGCTGCGAGCCAGTACTCGACGTGGACGAGGTGGCGGCACATCCCCAGGTGGCGGCCAGGAGGCTGATCGAAAACCGCGCCACCGGCGTCGAGGTAGGGCCGGCAGTGCGTCTGGGCAACGACTGGCGGCGCCGCGATCCGCCGCGGCTTGGCGAGCACAACGCAGAGGTGCTGGCGGAGATCGGCGTCGACGCGACTCAGCTCGAAAAGCTGGGCGCGGACGGAGTCATCTAGCCGAGCTGAGCCCAGGTGTTCTTCACCTGCTCACGGGTGGCCTCCCGGCTTCCGCTGTTGTCGACGATGTGCTGAGCCCGGACGCGCTTTTCCTCGATGGGCGTCTGCGAGGCGATGATCGCCCGCGCCCGGTCCTCAGTTAGACCTCGGCCCTCTACCAGTCGGCGCAGCTGCAGCGCCTCGGGCACATACGCGAGCACCACGTCCGAGTAGATGTCCTGCAACCCGTTCTCGAACAGGAGCGGGACGTCGTGGATCACCACGTCGGCGCCTTGGCGCTCCGCCTCGATGGTGCGGGCGCTCATCCATAGCCTGACAAGGGGATGGACTATTGCGTTCAGGCGGTGGCGCGCGTCCTCGTCGTGGAAGACCAGCTCGCCCAGACGCTCGCGGTCGATGCGCCCTTCGCGGACGTACTCAGGTCCGAATTCGCTGACCACCGCGTCGAAGCCGGGGCTTCCGGGCGCGTACACCTCGTGGCTTGCCTCGTCGGCGTCGACGACGGTCGCACCCAGCTCGCGAAACATCTCGGCCACGGTCGTCTTGCCCGACCCCGCGCCGCCGGTCAGCCCAATGAGCTTCAATTTGCGGAAGTGGCTGACGAGGAGAAATTCGACGCGGTGGTCGTCGGAGCCGGTCCGGCCGGCACCGCGGCCGCGATCACCATGGCGAAAGCCGGCTTACAGGTTGCATTGCTCGAGCGGGGCGCCAAACCGGGCGCCAAGAACGTCATGGGGGGCATTCTCTACAACTACTACCTCGAACAGATCGTAGGCGAGGACTGGAAGCAAGCCCCTCTCGAGCGGCCGATCATCGAGGAGCGTCGTTGGCTCATGACCCCTGAAGCGGCGATTGGGATCGACTACAAGAATCTTCGCAACCGGACGCACCCTCACTCGTACTCAGTTCTGCGCGCGCGTTTCGATCCGTGGTTCACCGAGCAGGCGGAGAAGGCGGGCGCCATGGTCGTGCCCGAGACGGTGGTGGAGCGTCTGATCGTCAAGAACGGTCGCGTCGTCGGGGTCGGCACCGGGCGCGGCGACGATCTCTACGCAGAGGTCACGATCGTCTGTGAAGGGATCGGACTCGGAGCGGGACTGCTCGAGAACACCGTCATAGACGGCAAGCCCCTGCGCCGCAAGCTGCGGCCAGACGAGGTCGCGATGGCCGTCAAAGAGATCATGCAGCTCGATCCCGGCCTGATCGAGGAGCGGTTCAACTGCGAGTCCGGCGAAGGTTGCACCGTCGAATGCTTCGGCGATTCGACGATGGGCATGTCGGGCTTCATGTTCATCTACACCAACCACGACACGCTGTCGGTCGGAGGCGGCGCGCTGCTGAGCGAGTTCAACAAGACCCTGCGCACGCCGAACGACCTGATGGAGCACTTCAAGAAGCACCCGGCGGTGAAGCCTCTGCTGCGCGGCGCGGAGACAGTCGAGTACCTCGCGCACCTCATACCGGAGGGGGGCTACCGGGGCATCCCAAAGGTGTACGGGCCGGGCTACCTTGTCTGCGGCGACGCGGCCATGCTGTCGAACCCGGTGCATCGCGAAGGCTCCAACCTCGCCATGGAGTCGGGCCGGCTCGCCGGCCAGACGGTGGTCCACGCCAAGGAGGCGGGTGACTTCTCGGAGCGGCGCCTTGCCGAGTACAAAGGGCGGCTCGACCACTCCTGGATCATGGCCGACATGAAGAAGTACGACAAAGCCGTGCCGCTGCTCGAGCACAATCCCCAGCTCCTCCGCGAAGACCTGCAGCTCATCGACAAGGCGCTCGACGAGTTCTTCCGCGTGGATGGAACGTCGAAGTGGGAGAAGCAGAGCAAGATCTTCAAGATGCTGCGCAAGCACGGTCTCTTCCGGCTCGGGATGGACGGATTCAAGTCGTTCTGGGCGATGAAGTGAAAGAGCTCTTGAAAACGGACGACGGGCTTGTCTACGAGGACGGGGTGCTCGCGCTGCGCGATGGGCGGGAGCTCGCCTGGCGCTGGTGGGGCGACCCCGCGGGAACTCCGGTGCTGCGGATCCAGGGCACGCCGAGCTCGCGGCTGCAGCGCAACCCGGACCCGAGCATCCAGCGTGACCTTGGCGTGGGGTATCTCATGGCCGACCGGCCTGGCTACGGAGGCTCGACTCGCAAACCCGGGCGCGGCATAGCGGACATCGCGGACGACTACATCCAGCTGCTCGACGAGCATGACATCGACCGCGTGGCCGCGATGGGCACCAGCGGCGGCGGGCCGCATGTGCTCGCGCTCGCCGCGCGATATCCGGAGCGCATCTCGGCCGCGACCGTCGTGGTGGGAGGAACGCCACTGGTGCAGGAGGAGGTGGCGCACCTCGTTGGGGTCAACGCTCGCGGCTACGCCCTCGCCGAGCAAGGCTGGGAGCCACTGCACGAATTCCTGGTCCAGGTGCGCCAGCGGCTGCTCTGCGAGGAGGGCATGCAAGGCGTGCTCAGCGACGCACCGCCAAGTGATCGGGCGATCATGGCTGACCCGGTGTGGCAGCGGATGTCACGCGAGAACATCGCCGAAACGCTGCGTCAGGGCGCTGAAGGCTGGACGGACGAATCGCTCGCCATGCACGGGAGCTGGGACTTCGATCCGAGCGATGTTCAGGCGTCGGTCACGTGGTGGCATGGGGACGACGACATGAACGCGCCGCTGTCAGCGGCACGACGAGTCCTGGCCAAGCTGAGCCGCGCCGACCTGCGCACCTGGCACCACGAAGGCCACTTCGTCTCGCTGACTCACGACAGAGAGATCGTCCAGGAGTTGCTCACCCGGTCCTAGTCAGGTCCTGCGCGCCGCCCATCGCCGGATAGTCCGGACGAAGCGACCCGATGTCGGTCACCAACCTCGGATGGTCCGGACTATCCGAGGATCTGGCGATCATCAGTGGCTGACGTTGACCTGGATGGAGTGGTAGCCGCTTGCTCCGCTGGGGTAGCTCGCCGCGCTGTTTCGGTCCTGCAATGCGCCAGATCCGTCTGTCGCCCGAACCATCAATTTGTAGGCCCCTTCCGTGGCGGGCGTCCACGTCGATCGCCACAGGACCCACGTGAGGCTCGACAGAGGCGGGTCGAACGGCGCGGTGATCCAGGTCGATCCGCCGTCGGTCGTGTACTCGACCTTGCTGACGCCCCGTTTGCCTGCGAACGCCACGCCGCCGACGTCGATCGGGCCCAGCTTGATGATCTCGCCGTCGCGCGGCGCGTCGAGGCGTGACGTTGTCTTGACGACCGCGTTGTGGTCCCAGCCCTGCTGCTCCCAGTACCCGCCCGTCTCGCGGCTGACGAGCTCGATTGCATCAAGCCACTTCGGCCCTTTCATGCCGTAATGGCCGGGGATGAGGATGCGCGCGGGGAAGCCGTGCTGCGTCGCGAGCGGTGACCCGTCGAGGGCGTACGCGACCAGGATCTCGGGCGAGGCCTGGATGGTGCTGAGCGGCAGGCTCTCCGTATAGCCGTCACGCGCCCGGAAGGCGACCCAGGTGGCCTGGGACTGCGGCGAGGCCATGGCGACCACGTCGCGCAGGGGGACACCGGTGAACGCCCCGGTGCTCATCAGATCTCCGCCCACGTTGTTGCTGATGCAGTTGAGGGTCACGTACTCGGTCGTCGCTGGAAGTGCGCGAAGGTCGGCCAGCGAGATGCTGACCGATCGATTCGCCAGTCCGCCGACGCCGAGCTTCCAGGACTGTCCGTCGACAACCGGGTCGGCGAAGTTCTTGGACACGACATAGAAGTTGCTCAGCGGTGTGATCGCCGGCGAGACCCCTCTCAGTCCTGACTCCGGCGCGTTGAAGACCGCCTCGTACCAGTCGGGAAGCAGTCGGTAGGCAAGGGCGAGGACGCTGAATCCGGCGATGGCAAGGGGAACCGCGCTGAGGACACGGCGGCGGCCGGCATCGACGCCGGGCGAGGCCTGGGCCCCGAACTGGAGCACCACTGCGTAGATCGAAAACAGGGCCGCCCAGATGAGTGGCGTCGCAGGCCCGTCGTTGAGACCGAGGAATCCAGCCCCTCCGACTGGCAGGAGGAGGCCGGCCACCACCACCCAGCCCAGCCCGGCAAAGGCGAACGGGAGGTACTGCGACGTCCAGCGCAGGCCGGCGACTGAGGCTGCCGCCCCGAGGACCCCGAGCGCGACGACCATAGCGATGATCAGGCCGAACTCCTCGACCACTTTGCCCGCATGCTGCAGGGTGTCGATCAAAAAGCCGAAGACGAAGCCGGGCATCAGCGAGAGCAGCGGCTCGTTGAGGAGCTGGGTCAGCGGCCGAAGCCCGAGCAGCAGACCGGCGAGGTACATCAACGCGACAAGGGCAGCGCCGGCCATGCATCCCCACCCGAAACCGTGCAGGGCCGCTTGTTTCCGTGTCACCGCGACAAGTTGTAACACCCGATCATGTCGTTTTCTTTACCGCTGATTGGTACGCAGCGGCTGTAAGGGTCGGTCTCGACTGGTAGCATCCGCGGGTCGGCATGGCTGGACCGATCACGCCCGAAGACCTTTACCGATTCCGCTGGATCGATCACGTTCGCCTGAGCCCAAACGGCGAGCGAGTCGCCTATCAGGTCGGTTGGGCCGACGCCACCTCCCGGCAGAATCGCAGCCGGATCGTGGTGCGGGGCCTCCTCGAGCCTGAGCCAGTCGGACCGTCGGCGGGTGTCCTGCGCGACCACTCGCCGGAGTGGTCGCCCGACGGGCACAAGCTGGCTTTCCTCAGCCGGGTCGGCCCGGCCGACCAGCTTTTCGTCCTCGACCTGATCGGTGGCGGCCCGCCTCTGCAGCTGAGCGCGGTGCCGGACGGCGTGTCAGGTGCCGCGTGGTCAGCGGACGGCACGCACATCGCGTTTGTCGGGACCCTCGTCTCGGATCCCGATGCGGTGGTCGACGACCCTCGCCTTCCCGAAGGCCGCGAGCAGGTGCGCCGGGCCCCGGTCGCCCGGGTGATCAGCCGCCTCGATTACAAACACGACGGCTACGGCTTCGTCGACGGCCGCTATCACCACCTCTTCGTGGTCTCAGCCGCCGGCGGCGACCCCAGGCAGCTGACCAACGGCGCGTGGGACGTGACGGACTACGACTGGTCGCCGGACGGTACTCGTCTGGTCGTGGCCGGCAACGCCGAGCCCGGCGCTGACCTGCAGCGGGAGCTGAACCTCTACATGGTCGACCTCGAGGCCAACCGCGTGCGCCTGGGGGGAGGTTTCTACCTCAGCTCCCCGATCTGGTCCCCCAAGGGTGACCAGATCGCCTTCATCGCCCCAAACGGCCTGGATGTCGGGCTGCTGGAACGGCTGTGGGTCGTGCCGCTTTCAGGCGGCGGGCCGCGCTGCCTGACTGCGAACTTCGACCAGGGCGTGAACGACAGCGTGATCAACGACATGCGTGCCGGACACGCGACGCGGGTCCGCTGGTCAGGCGAGGGCGACCGCATCTACTTCGTGGCGAGCGGACCCGGGGTTACAACGGTCAACTCGGTCGACCTCGAGGGCGACGTGCGCGAAGAGGTGGGCGGCCGGCGCCGGATCTATGACTTCGACGTTGCGTCCGGCGTGATCGCGTTCTGCGCCTCGGATCCTGGGAGCCCCGGCGAGCTCTACATGCTGACCCACGGCGCCGAAGCGCGTATCACCGACCTGAACCCCTGGCTGCGTGACCGGTATGTGGCGCAACCGGAGCAGGAGTACTTCACCGCGCCCGACGGCTGGAAGCTGGAAGGGTGGGTTCTCAAACCGGCGGACCACGACCCCAGCCGCGTGTATCCGACGGTGATGGAGATCCACGGTGGGCCCCACGCCCAATACGGATGGACCTTCTTCCACGAGCTGCAAGTCCTGGCGGGGATGGGCTACGTCGTCTTCTACATGAACCCACGTGGCTCTGACGGTTACGGCGAGCGCTTCCGCCGTGACGTCGTGCGCGACTGGGCGGGCAAGGACTACCTCGACCTGATGAGCTCGCTTGATCAGCTCATCGACCGCACCGGTTACATCGACACCACGCGGATGGGCGTCGGCGGCGGTTCTTACGGCGGGTTCATGACCAACTGGATCATCGGCCAGACGAACCGATTCTCCGCCGCGGTCTCGATGCGCTCGATCTCCAACCTGGTCAGCGAGTACTCGCAGCACGACATCGTCCTGTGGGGCACCCTCCAGCTCGGTCCGCCACCGTGGCCGGACGTCGACGAGCTATGGCGACGCTCGCCGATCCGCTACGTACAGAACATTCGCACGCCGCTACTTCTCACCGCAGGGGAGATGGACCTTCGCTGCGCGATGTCACAGTCGGAGGAGATGTTCGGCGCGATGCGGCTGCTCGGCAAGACAGTGGAGCTCGTCCGGTTCCCGGAGGAGTCGCACGACCTGTCGCGCAATGGCCGTCCCGACCGGCGCGTGGAGCGACTGCGCCGGATCGCGGCCTGGTTCCAGCGGTTCCTCGGCACCTCAGCGACGGACCGGCCGGCGCCTGAGGAGGAGACGCAGGTGCTCGCTGTGCCGGCTCACGCGCCGCGTGAATGGGCCAAGACGATCGCGATGCCAACACGGCCGCCAGACATGAAGCCGGTGGAGGAGCCGACCGCGCCCGTCGAGCTCGTCCAGCCTGAGGTCATGCACCCGGTCGAGCCTGAGGTAATTCAGCCGATCGTGCCCGAGTTCGCGACGGCGGAGGCGCCGATCGTCCAGCCCGAGGGGTTGCCCGACCTGCCGGGACCGGGTGATGACGAGCCCGAAAGACCAGAAGAAGAAGAGCCCGGACCGGTCCTCGCGCCCGAACCGGAGCCCGACGCAGAACCCCTGGTCGCGGAGGCCGAGCCGGAAGCGCAATCTGAAGTAGAAGCGGAGCCGCTGATCGCCGAAACCATGCCGGAAGCGCAGTCTGAAGTCGAAGCGGAGGCGCTGGTCGCCGAATCCATGCCCGAAGCACAATCTGAAGTCGAAGCGGAGCCGCTGGTCGCCGAATCCGAGACCGAACCAGAGGTCCAGGCTGAGCCCGAGCTGGAACCGATGTCTGAACCTGTGGCCGCCGAGGTGGCGCCGGAAAAGGCACCCGAGCCGTCAGTCCCCACCTGGGGTGAGCCCGCGGACGAGTTCCCGGCGGCCGAGCCTGTGTCCGAGCCGCAGCCGGTGGCTGCCGCCGAGCCTGAACCGCAACCGGAGGCCGGTCCAGTGGCGGCCGAAGCGGCCGCCCATGCCGGCCCGGACATCAGCTCGACGTTGGTGGCCTGGCCAAGCAGCTCCTCGGCGACGACTCCCGAGAACGGGTCTCCCTCCGAATCGGGATCCTTCGAAGAGGCGACCTCGGTCATCCCTGCATGGCGGCAGACAGACCCGAACGCCGACCCGCGGCGGACCGTGTCGCTCCAGGCGATGCCGCCGGAGCAGGTCGCCACCGGCACCGGCTTCGCGGCCCTGCTGACATTCGAGTCGGGGCCCTTTGCCGGGCGGATCGTCGCGCTCCCGAGCCAGATGGTCACGATCGGCCGCGCCCCCGACAACGACGTCGTCGTGGGTGACCCCGCGACATCGGGTCACCACGGAAGGATCGAGGTCCGTGCCGGCTCCTTCTGGATCAGCGACCTGGGGAGCACGAATGGGACGCTGGTGAACGGCGAGCCGGTGATCGAAAAGCAGCTGTCCGACGGCGACGCGATCGCCATCGGACAGAGCACGCTGCGCTTCACGCTCGAAGCCTGACCCTGGGGTCAACCGTGGCCTCGGTCGTGGAGATCTGGCGATATCCCGTGAAATCGATGGCCGGCGAGCGCCTCGATTCGTGCACGATCACCGGGCTCGGGCTCGATGGCGACCGCGATTGGGCGTTCATCGAGAGCACCGAGCCTCGGGTCGGCAAGTTCTTCAACATCAAGCAACACTCGGGACTGATGAGGTATCAGGCCCGCCTGGTCGGCGGAAAGCTGGAGGTCACCGCACCCGACGGAACGCGGTCTGACGTCGACGGGGCACTGAATACGCTGCTTGGCGAGTCGTCGCGCGTCGTCAACGTGCGCAACCAGGCCGGGGTGAACTTCGATGACGCGCCGGTGCTCATCGTCAACCTTGCGTCGGTGGAGGCCTTCTCACTCGAGGCCGGGATGCCAGTCGACCACCGCAGGTTTCGCGCCAACCTCTACGTCGATGGCCTCGAGCCAGAAGAGGAGCTGCGCTGGCTCGGCCGGCGCATCAAGGCCGGAGAGGCGGAGCTGGAGGTGATCGAGCGCTGCGTCCGATGCGTCGTCGTCAACCATGACCCCGAGACGACCGAGACGGCTCCCAGGCTGCTCGAGCTGCTCGTCGAGAGGCACGACAAGTGCATGGGCATGTACTGCAAGGTCACACGGCCGGGGCGAGTCGCCGTCGGAGGTTTCGTGGGCTAGGTAGAGTTCTCGCCGGAGCCTTTCCTTTACACAGGAGGTCGAGATGGCGGTCAAGGCTTTCTCCGACGAGTGGGCCAAGCAGTTCAAGGACGAGGTCAACGCGTCGAGCGTCTACAAGTCGGCGGCCAAAGGCTGGAAATGGACCGTAGGCCTCGTCGTGGAAGCGGAGCCCGACAAGAAGTTTCCTGAGTCGAAAGGCGTGGTCATGGACCTGTTCGACGGCGCGGCGAGGGACATCACTGTGGGCACCGCGGCCGACGCGCAGAGATGCGACTTCGTGATCACGGCTCCCTACACGCGCTGGAAGCAGGTGGCGACGAAAGAGCTGGACGCGACCAAAGGAATGCTGCAGGGCAAGCTCAAGCTGAAGGGCGATCTGCCGACCATCGTGCGCTATACGAAGGCGTCGCAGGAGATGACCGAATGCACGACGCGGGTGGCGGTCGAGTGGCCGGACGAGAACTAGAGTCGGCCAGTGGGGACTCCACGTCCCCATCCGGCCCGGCCGAGGAGCGGCCGGGCCACCTTCCCCAGCTAGTGGGGAAGGGAAGGGAGGTGAAATATGCCGACTCGGTACCGAGCGCTTTTGCTTCGATGCTCGGTGGGCTGATCGACGCCAACATCGAGAAAAGCGCCGCCAAGCACAGGGACTTCGATGAGCTTGGCGCTCGCGTTGGGATCTGGGTCACCGACATCGACGAAGGCGTGACTCTCGACTTCCAGCGCGGTTCGCTTGTCGTCCACAACGGACTAACGCCAGAGCGCGACATCACAATCCGTGCGGAGGCCGATACCGTGATGAGCCTGAGCAACCTGAAGATCGGGCTGTTCGGGATGCCGATCTATTACGACGAGGTCGGGCGCGGCGTGGCTCTCAAGCTGCTGCGTGGCAAGCTGCGCATCGAGGGCATGCTGGGCAACATCGCGACAGTCAACACGGTGACGAGGATTTTTTCCGTCAAATGAAGCTGGCCGTAGTGGGCGCGGGCAGCATGGGCGCGCAGATCGCCCAGCAGGCCGCTCTCAACGGTATCGATGTCGCGCTGCATGACGAGGATGAAGCGCAGCTCCGCAAGGCGGTCGACTCTAATCGCGGCCACCTCTCGCGTCGCGTCGAGAAGGGGCGGCTTGCCCCGGGCGACGCCGAGACGGCGATCAGCCGGGTCCACGTCATGACCGACCTGAGTCAAGCGGTCGCGGATGCTGATTTTGTGATCGAGGCTGTATTCGAGGACGTGGACGTGAAGCGGGCGATCTTCGCCGAGCTGGATCACATCGCGGCACCCGCTGCTGTGCTGGCCAGCAACTCGTCCACGATCGGCATCAGCCAGCTCGCATCTGCCACGACGCGTCCGGCGCGGTGCGTGAACATGCATTTCTTCTATCCGGTCCTCGTGATGGACCTTGTCGAGATCGTTCGCGGACCGCACACTTCCGACGAAACCGTTGAGGCGGCTTTGAAGCTGGCACGCGCGATGGGCCGGACCGCAGTGGTGCTGAACAAGGAGATCGATGGGTTCATCGTCAACCGGATCCTCCACGCCGCGACACAGGAGGCATACCGGCTCCTCGACGCCGGCGTCGCAACGTTCGAGGACATCGACACCGCGGTCGAGAAGGGTTTGAACTGGCCGATGGGGCCCTTTCGGTTAGGCGATTTCAGCGGGCTGGACGTGACCTACAACGCGCGCCTGCACATGTTCCGGGTCACGGGCGACGAGCGATATCGCCCGTCACCGCTGCTCGAGGCCAAGGTCAAGGCGGGCAAGCTCGGACGGAAGACCGGAGAAGGGTGGTATCGATATTGATAGGCCTAACAAGAATGAGCACCCCCACCCGGCGGCTTTGCCGCCGACCTCCCCGGCGAGCGGGGAGGTGAAGATCCATCACGTCGGTGTTGCGGTTGCCAATCTGGACGAGGGTATCGCGCTGTACACCTCGATCTTTGGCGCGCGAATCACGCACCGCGCGACGGTCGAAGGCATCGAGGGTGCCTTCCTCGACCTGGGGACCGCGGAGCTCGAGCTCATCGCGCCGACTCGCTCTGATACTCCGCTCAGCAAGTTCTTGGCCGATCGCGGGCCGGGCCTGCATCACGTCGCGTACGCCGTGCCTGACATCAAGAAGGCGTTGTCTGACGCGGCCGCCGCCGGCCTCGAGCTCATCGACACTGAGCCGCGCATCGGACTCCACGGCGTGCCAATCGCGTTCATCCATCCGAAGAGCGTTGGCGGTGTTCTGACCGAGTTCGTCGAAACGTGAGCGAAAAATTGCGCAGCGCTCGCCCCCACCCGGCGCCAGCGCCGCCGAGCGGGGAGGCGAACGTTGAGAACGACAGCGGCCTGCCGCTGAAACCCGTGTATTCGGTGGAGGATCGGCGCGCCGAGGAGCCGCGGCCGGGCACGTTCCCATACACGCGCGGCATCCACAAGGACATGTACCGCGGCCGCCTGTGGACGATGCGTCAGTACGCCGGCTTTGGCACCGCCGCAGAGTCCAACAAGCGCTACCGGTTCCTTCTGGACCAGGGCCAGACTGGCCTCTCCGTGGCCTTCGACCTCCCGACGCAAATCGGCTACGACTCCGACGACCCCATGGCGAACGGCGAGGTCGGCAAGGTGGGAGTGGCAATCGACTCGCTCGAGGACATGGAGGTCCTGCTCCAGGACATCCCTCTCGACAAGGTGTCGACGTCGATGACGATCAACGCGACCGCGGCCATGTTGCTGCTGCTCTACCAGCTCGTAGCTGAAAAGCAGGGATGCCCGCCGGAGAAGATCACCGGCACGGTGCAAAACGACATCCTGAAGGAGTACGCCGCGCGGGGCACATACATCTTTCCGCCCAGGCCTTCGATGCGACTGATCACCGATCTCTTCGCTTACTGCGCTAGAAACCTGCCCAACTGGAACACCATCTCGATCTCGGGGTACCACATGCGCGAGGCGGGTTCGACAGCGGCGGAAGAGATCGCGCTGACCCTGAGCCACGCCATCGCCTACGTGGAGGCGGCGCAAGCCGCGGGTCTTGCGGTGGACGACCTCGCGCCGCGCGTCTCGTTTTTTTTCGCCTGCCACATGGACTTCTTCGAGGAGGTCGCCAAGTTCAGGGCCGCGCGCCGTATGTGGGCACGCATCATGCGCGATAGGTTTCATGCGACGGACGAACGCTCGCTCGCGCTGCGCTTCCACACCCAGACGGGGGGTGTGACGTTGACGGCGCAGCAGCCACTGAACAATGTGGTCCGCACAACTCTCGAAGCCATGAGCGCCGTGCTCGGCGGCACGCAGTCGCTACACACGAACGGGTATGACGAGGCGCTCGGCCTGCCTTCGCAGAGCGCGGCCGAGATCGCGCTGCGCACGCAGCAGGTGATCGGCTTCGAGTCCGCCGTCCCGTACGTGGCCGATCCGCTGGGCGGTTCCTACTACGTCGAGAACCTGACCGACCGGGTCGAGGAGGAGGCACTCGCGATCATGGCCGAGATCGACGAGCTCGGTGGTGCCGTGGCGGGCATCGAGTCGGGCTGGACTCAGCGCCGCATCGCGGACAGCGCCTATCGGATGCAGCTGCGGATCGAGTCGGGCGAGCGCGTCGTCGTCGGCGTCAATCGCTACACCGATACACAGTTCCGCCCGGTCGAGATCATGAAGGTCAGCCCGCGGCATCAGCTCGCCCAGTCCCGCGCCCTGAAGAAGCTTCGTGCTCGCCGCTCGATGTCCGTGGTCGACGGTCACCGCGCCGCCATCGAGCGCGCGGCGCGAGGGAGCGAGAATCTGATGCCGGTGCTGAAGGCGGCGCTCGCGGACTACCTGACGATCGGGGAGTGCTGCGCGGTGCTGCGCGGCGTTTTCGGTGAATACCACCCCGGGGAGGCTGCCTGATGAGCGACCACCCGTCCGTCATCCCGATGATCGCTTACGAGAACGGCCCTGCGGCGATGGACTGGCTTGCGCGCGCGTTCGGATTTCGCGAGCGGGCGCGCATGGTCGGTGAGGGAGGGCGGCTGAGCCACGGCGAGATGGCAGCGGGCGACGGGATGATCATGCTCGCCACGCCCTCGCCGCATTACCAGGGACCCAAGCACCACCGCGGGGAATGCGATGCAGCGAAACAGTGGTCCGAGGTGCCGTACATCATCGACGGCGTCCTCGTCTACGTTGACGACATCGACGCGCACTTCGAGCGCGCGAGCGCAAACGGAGCGACCATCCTCTCGCAGCTCGAGCAAGGCCAGGAAGGCAAGCGCTATCGCGCCGAGGATATCGAGGGCCATCGCTGGATGTTCATCCAGAAGTGACTCAGAAGCCGAAGGTCGATCCCCTCAACCAGCTCCGCCAGCGTAAATACGAGGCAGGCCACGGCGACGCGGAGGCATTCGAGCGCCAGCACGCCAAGGGCAAGCTCACCGCGAGGGAACGGATATCACGGCTGGTCGACCGCAACTCGTTCGAGGAGATCGACGTGTTTGCGCGGCACCAAGATGGCGTGCCCGGCGACGGGGTGGTCACGGGCATGGCCAAGATCGACGGTCGGGACGTGATGCTCTTCAGCCACGACGCGAGCGTGTTCGGCGGTTCCCTCGGCGAGGTGTTCGCCCGAAAGGTGATCAAGGTCATGGACCTGGCCCTCAGCAACCGGATCCCGATCATCGGGATCAACGACTCGGGCGGCGCCCGCATCCAGGAGGGCGTAGTTTCCCTGGCCGGCTACGCGGAGATCTTCTGGCGCAACGTCGAGTCCAGCGGCTTGATCCCGCAGCTCAGCCTCATCCTCGGGCCATGCACCGGCGGCGCGGTCTACTCGCCGGCCATCACCGACTTCACCTTCATGGTGCATGGCGTCGGCTACATGTTCATCACCGGACCTGAGGTGGTGCGTGTCACCACCGGCGAGGATGTGACGTTCGACTCGCTCGGCGGGGCCGAGGTTCACAACGTGCGCTCAGGCGTGGCGCAATTCCTCGCCGAGACCGAGGACGAATGCTTCGCCCAGGTCCGCAAGCTGTTCAAGTTCATTCCCCAGAGCTGCGAGGAGCTTCCGCTCGCCGTGCCGGCGACCGACGACGCCGAACGCGCGGCACCCGGCCTCGCCACGATCATCCCCGACAACCCGAAAGAGCCTTACGACATCAAGGACGTCATCCGCATGGTCGTCGACAACGGCGAGTTCTTCGAAGTCCAGCCGTTCTATGCGATGAACATCGTGGTCGGCTTTGCGCACCTCGACGGCCATCCGGTCGGCGTGGTGGCCAACCAGCCGAAGGTGATGGCGGGTGCTCTCGACATCAACGCGTCGGACAAAGCCGCGCGGTTCGTTCGTTTCTGCGACGCCTTCAACATCCCGCTGGTCACCTTCGTCGACGTGCCGGGCTTTCTGCCGGGAACCGCGCAGGAGTACGGCGGCATCATCCGCCACGGCGCGAAGCTGCTGTACGCGTTCAGCGAGGCGACTGTGCCCAAGCTGACCGTGATCACGCGCAAGGCATACGGCGGCGCTTACTGCGTCATGTGCTCTAAGCACATCCGCGCCGACTTCAACGTCGCGTGGCCGACGGCCGAGATCGCCGTGATGGGGCCGGAGGGCGCGGTGAACATCCTTTACAGGCGCGAGCTGGCTACGGGCACGGCGCAGAGGGGCGACCTCGTGGGTGAATACACCGAGCGGTATGCCAACCCGTATATCGCAGCCGAGCGCGGCTACATCGATGACGTGATCGAGCCGGAGCGGACGCGTGGCGAGCTGATCCGGGCCCTGCGCATCGCGATGCGCAAGGAGCGCCGGCGCAGCCCGAGGTGGCACGGCAACATCCCTCTGTGATCACGCTCGAGCCTGAGTCTGCGCTAGTAGAGTTAGGGCGCTCTTGAAGCTCCTCGAATACCAGGCCAAAGATGTTCTCACGTCGCTTGGCATCAGCGTCCCGCCGGGCATGGTCGCGCGCACGCCTGATGAGGCTGCCGCAGCGGCTTCGAAGCTCGGGCCTGTCGCGGTGAAGGCCCAGGTCCCCGTCGGAGGGCGCGGCAAGGCCGGCGGGATCAAGCTCGCCAGGACGCCGGAGGAGGCGCGGCGGGCGGCCGAGCAAATCATCGGGATGGACATCAAGGGCTTCAAGGTCCCGCTGGTGTACTGCGAGGCCGCGCTGGACATCGAACGCGAGATCTACCTCGGCTTCGCAGTCGACCGCGACGCACGGGCAAACATCCTGATGCTGTCGGCGAAGGGCGGCATGGACATCGAGCTGGTCGCGGAGGAATCGCCCGAATCGATCGCGCGGCTCTATCCGAATCCCTGGCGCGGCCCGCTCGACTTCGAGCTGACGCAGCTCGTCTACGATGCCGGCCTGGGCGAGCTTGCCCGACCCATCGGCGCGCTGATCAAGAAGCTGTACCGCGCCATCCCCGACTACGACGCGCTGACCGCCGAGATCAACCCGCTCGTCGTGACAAAGTCAGGCGAGGTCGTGGCCGGCGACGCCAAGGTCGAGATCGACGACAACGCCGCGTGGCGCCGCAAGGACCTCGAGCAGCGATACGGCGCGCTGATCGAAGGTGATCCATATGAGGTCGAGGCCAAAAAGCGCGGCCTCACCTATGTGTCGCTTGACGGCGACATCGGCATCATCGGCAACGGCGCCGGTCTATGCATGAGCACGCTCGACCTCGTGCAGCGCGCGGGGGGCCGGGCAGCCAACTTCTGCGACATCGGCGGCGGCGCGAAAGCCGAGGTGGTCGAGAATGCGCTGGCGGTCATCTTGATGAACCCGCGAGTCAAGGGAGTGCTGATCAACGTGTTCGGCGGCATCACGCGCGGCGACGAGGTGGCGAAAGGCGTCGTCACCGCGCGCGACAACCTGAAGATGAAGCTTCCACTGGTCGTGCGCTTGAGCGGCACGCGCGAGGAAGAAGGTCGCGAGATCCTCCGACGTAGCGGCATCGAACCCGGTGTCAATGCGTGGGAAGCGGCGCAGAAGATCGTCGAACTGTCCTCCCCACTCGTGGGGAGGTCCGGCCCGAAGGGTCGGGAAGGGGCGGCGTGAGCATCCTAATCGACGCGACGACGACAGTCATCGTTCAGGGCATCACCGGACGCGAGGGAGGGTTTCATACCGAGCAGATGCAGTCCATCGGGACAAAGGTCGTCGCGGGCACGAGCCCGGGCAAGGGCGGCACAACGCACCTTGGGGTTCCGGTCTTCAACACCGTCGCGGACGCGGTCAAGGCGACGGGGGCCACCGCATCGGGCATCTTCGTGCCCGCTCCATTCGCTGCGGACGCGATCATGGAAGCGGCCGCGGCGGGCATCACGCTGATCGTATGCATCACTGAGGGCATCCCGATCCAGGACATGATCCGGGTCAAATCGTTCCTCCGCGACTACCCTGCTGCGCGCTTGCTCGGCGCGAACTGTCCTGGACTCATCACGCCCGGTGAGGCGAAGATCGGGATCATCCCGCAGCGCATCACCAGGCCGGGATCGATCGGGCTCGTGTCGCGAAGCGGCACGCTCACCTATGAGGTTGGCTCAGCTTTGTCCGCGGCCGGGATGGGCCAGTCGACGATCGTCGGCATCGGCGGCGACCCGGTTCTCGGCTTGACCTTCCGCGACGTGCTCGAGCTTTTCGAGAAAGACGAGGCCACCAAGCAGGTCGTGATCATTGGCGAGATCGGCGGCAGCGACGAGGAGCACGCAGCCGAGCTCCTGGCCCGCGGCTCCAGACTCAAGGCGGTGGCGTTTATCTCGGGACGCACGGCGCCTGAGGGCAAGCGCATGGGCCACGCGGGGGCGATCATCTCCGGCAACCGCGGGACCGCGAAGAGCAAGGAAGAAGCGTTCCGCAAGGCCGGCATTCCGGTGGCGGAGACGACGGACGACATCGTGGGGCTGCTGCGATGAGCGCTCTGCCGATCGGCATCAACCGCGCGGTCAACGCTGACCGGATGCGAGACCTGGCGATCGCGGTCGCGCTTGTCATGTGGCTTGTCTACACCCGCCTCTACTGGGTCCTCCAGGCCGCTCATCTCGGCGCGCCGCCGTGTCCTTTCTACTACGTGACGGGCCACCCCTGCCCGTTCTGCGGAGGCACTCGCTCTTTCGCCTACATGTGGCGGGGCGACCTCGCCGACGCCGTGCGCCTGTACCCCTTCGGCCCGGTCCTGTTCGCCGGCACGATCGTGACCGTCGGCGGCCTGGCGGCCGGCGCGATCACCGGCCGGACCTGGACGCCTCGCCTCAGCTCTGCGCAGTGGCGCGGCGTGGGCGCCGGCGCGCTGGTCGCGGTGCTGATCAGCTGGGCGCTCAAGTGGTTTGTCCTCGGCAATTAGCACGCGCCGGCTGACGCCGGAGGACTGGCAGCTCTTCCGCCGGGTCCGCCTGGCGGCCCTCGAAGAAGCGCCATATGCGTTTGGTTCGACATACGAGGGCGAGGTCGACGCTCCGCAGAGCCGGTGGCGCCAGGGCCTGGAGACCAGGACCCGCTTCATCGCTGAAATCGACGGTGTGGTCGCCGGCACCGTGAGCGGGGGAGACGGCGACTCGAGCGGTGCAGCAGCGATGACCGGTATGTGGGTCGACCCGCGTTTCCGCCGGCAGGGCGTCGGCGACGTCCTCGTCAAGACGGTGATGGACTGGGCGAGGTCCGCCGGCTACAGGGAGATGTTTCTTTGGGTCACTGACGCCAACACCGACGCGGAGCGGCTGTACCAAAGAAACGGTTTCGTTCGCACGGGCGCCGCCCAGGACGTGCGCCCTGGCCATCTCGAGTACGAGATGTCGCGGACGATCTAGCTTTCTTCGATCAGCTGGGGCGAAAGACTGTCTCGCGTGACAACGACGGAGTGGGCCTTCGGAGGGGAGGCGCGCTCGGCTTCGACGAAGCGGCGCTCGGTCGCCAGGCACGAGAGGTACGCCCGCCACACGTACAGGTTTGGCCGCCAGATCGCCCTCACTCGTGGCGCCTGGAGCACCGCGCGGTACACGTCGTCGCGAGTGGCCGCGAGGAGGCCCGCCAGGATGGCGCCGAGCTCGACGCCGGCGACGGTCAGATGTTCGCCCAGGCCCGATCCGACCAGCGCGGCCCGGTTTGCAAGCGCGATGAGGTGGTCGGCGCGAAGCTCAGTGATCGACCTGCTGAAGCGATCGCTGTAACCGTGGCGGGGATAGCGGGGGATGAACACGTTCCAGCCGCGCTCGTAGAGCTCGCGTCCGACACGGTCGAGCTGCTGCGGGCACCTGGTGAACCCGTGCAGCAACGTGAGCGAGCGTTCGACGCGGTGGCCGTGTGTGTAAAGCCGCGAGTGGCATGGCTCCGCGACGTTGGGACCGTCGAGAGCCTTGATCTCGTTCGCGATGCGGATGCCTTCGGAGTAGAGGTCATGCAAGGATTGGTGCGATGGATTTTGCACTCACACAGGAGCAGCAGGCGATCCGGGACACATGTCGCGATTTCGCGCGAGAGGTGGTCGCACCGGCGGCGGAGGAGCTCGACCGACACCATAAGTTCGGCTACGACATCGTCCGCCAGATGGGCGAGCTCGGCCTCTTCGGCCTGCCGTACCCAGAAGAGGTGGGCGGCGCCGGTGGTGACTTTCTGGCGCTTTGCATAGCGATCGAGGAGATCTCGCGCGCGGACGCCGGCGTGGGCATCACCCTCGAGGCAGCCGTCTGTCTCGGCTCGTCGCCGATCTATGAGTTCGGCAGCAAGGAGCAGAAGGAGAAGTGGCTGCCCGACCTTTTGGCTGGCCGCAAGCTATGGTCCTTTGGTCTGACCGAGCCGGAGGCGGGGTCGGACGCCGGGGCCACCAAGACGCGCGCCGAGCGGCGCGACGGAAAGTGGGTCATCAACGGCGCGAAGCAGTTCATCACCAACTGCGGCACTGACATCTCGTTGGGCGTGACGATCACCGCGGTGACGGGCCGCTCGGGCGAGGAAGCCGAGATCAGCGCGCTCATGGTGCCGAAAGGGACTCCCGGTTACCACGTGCTGGAGTCTTATCGAAAGCTCGGCTGGCACTCGTCGGACACGCATCCGCTGAGCTTTGAGGACTGCGAGGTTCCGGCGGAGAACATGCTCGGGCCGCGGGGTGGCGGGTACCGGCAGTTCTTGCATACGTTGACGGGCGGTCGCATCGCGATCGCGGCGCTTTCGGTGGGAGTTGGGCAGGCGTGCCTCGACGCCGCGCTCGGCTATGCGAAAGAGAGGCGGACGTTCGGCGCGCCGATCTCGAAGCACCAGGCGATTCAGTTCAAGCTCGCGGACATGGCCATGGAGACAGAGGTCGCGCGCACGATGGTGTATCGCGCCGCGATGGCATACGACGCGGCTGGCGCGCAGACCACCGACGAGGTGCGGATGCTCGCCGCGATGTCCAAGCTGTACGCGTCGGAGGCGTCGAAGCGCGCGGCAGATAACGCGGTGCAGATCCACGGCGGGTATGGATTCATGGAGGACTATCCGGTAGCGAGGTACTGGCGGGACGTAAAGGTGAACGAGATAGGAGAGGGGACCTCAGAAGTGCAGCGAATGCTGATCGCGAGGCTGATCGGCGCCTGAATTAGCGCACCGTTGGCGCCAACGAGGCGCAATCCAGCGGGTTAGCGATACACCCCGTTGTGGCCCAGGCTGTGCAGGCCAACGTTGGGGAAGTACGTCAGGCCGTGGTCTTCGGCGCCGACCGGAATCTTCGCAATCACTTCTCCAGTCAAGGTGTCGAACACGTAGACGGTCCGGTTGTACCGGCCCGAGGCCCAGAGCTGAGTGCCCTGCGGGTTCAGCTGCAGCATGTCCGGGCTGCCACCGCCGGGGACGTGCCATTTCGCGACCACGCTGCGGCTCGCGAAGTCGATGACTGAGACCGATCCCTCGAGGCGATTGGAGACGTAAAGCGATTTCGTGTCGCGTGAAACCTGCAGGCCGTGCGCGCCGCGGCCCGTCGGGATGAACTGGATCTCTTTCATCGCGATTGGGTCGACCACCGACACCCCCATGCGACCCTGGTTCGTCACGTAGAAAACGCTTCCGTCCGGCGACAGCTTGACGTCGATCGGCAACCCACCAACGCGCACGTAGCCGGCGAGCTGCATGTTCACGACGTCGACCTTGGCGAGGACCCCTGAGTACTCCGTGGAGATCATCAGGTAGCTGCCGTCGGCGCTGAAATCGAGGTGGTCGGCGCCGGGCCACGGGATTGCGACGGACTTGAGCAGCTTCCAGCCGTGTCGCCAATCGCGGAACTCGATCCGCTGCAGCCGCTCCACGACGTCCACCGCCTTGGTGCCGTCAGGCGTGAAGTAGATGTTGTACGGAAATGGAATCGAGACCTGGCCCACAGGCCTTCCGGAATGGATGTCGAGCACTGTCAAGCTGCTCGACCCTTCGTTGTCGACGTACAGCGAGCTCATGTCCCACGCCGGCGCGATGTGGTGAGGGATGAAGCCGACGCCGTAGTGATCGATGACCTTAAAGGTGACCGGATCGATGACGTCGACTGTCCCGGCTGTGCTGTTCGGCACGTAGACGCGGGGCGGCAGATCGCAAAGGGGGCAGGGCACGGTGCCGGACAGCGTGTTCGCGTAGACGTTGAAGGCCGGGTCCGGCAGGCTGGTCGGCTGCACGTCTGGGGCCGGCAGCTGGCGTCCCGGCTGCACGTCCGCGGTGACCGTGCCTGTCGTGACGGGAGGCGCGGTCCACACGACGGCGAACACCACCGCGGCCGGGCTGAGGATCGCCACGACGAAGACCACGGCGAAGAAAATGCGAACGATGCGAGAGCGCAGGGCTCCGGCCACCGCGCCGAGCGGATTACTCGTCCGGGAGATCTTCAAGTTTCGGGGTCAGCTCGCAGACCCATCTCCCGTCGTCCAGGCGGCGAATGAAGCGGGCGTAACCCTGGTTGCGGGCGACGTTCAGGAACTGCTCCTGGGTGATGAGCGTTCGGAGCCTGGCCAGGTCGGCGTAGGTGCTGTCGCGCATGATCCCGCCGACCACGCCGGCGAGCTCGCGCCACTGGCCCTCCGAGAGGGGTTCGCCGTAGCCGGCGATGGTGACCAGGAGCGCGGCGGTCGAACCGGTGATGGTCTCGGGCAGGATCCTTTCCCCTTTCGCCCGCACGATGATCTCGCGCCCGGTGCCGATGATGTCCGCGATCCGATCTCGCCGAACACCAATAATGTCCCGGCCGCTCCCCACGGTGGTTCCTTCGAGGTATCGCGGCCCTGCGTCCATTGTCAAGCTCACTATTCTAGTTAACGCCTGACTTGGATCTCGAACTCACGCCCGAGCACGCAAGCTTTCGGGCCACCGTGCGCGAACTCGCGCAGGGCGTGGTGCAGCCGATGGCGGCCGAAGTAGACCGCGATCACCGCTTCCCGGACGAGGCGATCAACGCCGCCGCCGAAGCCGGGCTGATGGGAGTGCTCATCCCACGCGAGTACGGAGGTGCCGGCCTCGACGCGCTCGCATTCGAGATCTGCATCGAGGAGCTCGCCCAAGCATGCGCGTCGACCGCGGTGATCGTCGACGTCCATACAAGTGTCGGCACGGAGCCGATCCTGCTGTTCGGCAGCGAGGAGCAGAAGAAGCACTGGCTGCCCCGGCTCGCCTCAGGCGAGATGTTGGGGGCATTCGCATTGACCGAACCCGCCTCCGGTTCCGACGCGGCGTCGCTGAAAACGACCGCCCGCCGCAACGGCAACGGCTACGTCCTCAACGGCGCGAAGGTGTTCATAACCAACATCGGCCGCGCCGCCATGTACGTGGTGTTTGCGCGCACCGGGCCCGAGGAAAAGGCTGCCGGCGTGAGTGCCTTTCTCGTGCCCGCCGACGCCGCCGGTCTGAGGGTGGGACAGATCTTCCAGAAGATGGGACTGCACGGTTCGCCGACCGGAGAGCTGGTGCTCGAGGACGTGAGCGTTCCCGTGGCGAACCGTCTCGGCGCGGAAGGACAGGGTTTCACTGTCGCGATGCGCGCGCTGGACTCGGGGCGCATCGGGATCTCGGGTCAGGCGCTGGGCATAGCGCAGGCCGCGTTTGACGAAGCGCGCGACCTGATGCGTGAGCGCGGCCATGAACAAGGCGACGACTTCGCGCTCGCGGACATGGCGACCCGTGTCGCCTCGGCACGCCTTCTTGCATACCAGGCCGCGTGGTTGTGCAGCCACGGCCAGCCTTTCACACGCCAGGCGTCCATGGCGAAGCTGCACTGCACCGACACCGCGATGCAGGTGACCCTCGACGCCCTGCAGATCGCGGGCGACGAAGGAGCCCGGGCGGGCAGCCCGTTCGAGCGCCACATGCGCGACGCCAAGGCGCTGCAGATCTACGAAGGGTCGAATCAGGTTCAACGGATCGTGATCGCGCGCGAGTTGCTCAGAGGGTAAAGGCCGGATAATCCCCATCGGATGGACTTTGAATTCAACGCTGAGCAGGTCGCGATAAGGGACACGATCCGGGAGCTGGTCCAGGACCGTGTCGCGCCGCGCGCCGCTGAGATCGACCAGACCGCTGAGTATCCGAAGGACATCGAGAAGCTGTTTGCCGAGAACGGCATCCTCGGCATTCCATTCCCGGAGGAGTACGGCGGGATCTCCGGCTCGAGTGTCACGATCTGCATGGGCATCGAGGAGATCGCCAAGGCGTGCGCGAGCTCGTCGCTCATCCTTGCGGTGCAGGCGCTGGGCTCATACCCGATCCTCGTCGCAGGGACTGAGGAGCAGAAAAAGAGGCTCTGTCCACCGCTTGCCGCGGGTGAGAAGGTGGCCGCCTACGCGCTCTCTGAGCCGGGCAGCGGGTCCGACGCGGGCGCGATGGCGACGCGGGCGAAGAAGTACGGCGACGAGTATGTGCTCAACGGAACCAAGCAGTTCATCACTCATGGCAGCATCGCGGGGACGCTCGTCGTTTTCGCGCAGACGAACGCGAGCGACGATCATCGCGGGATCGCAGCCTTCGTCCTCGAGCGGGAGACAAGCCCGTGGAAGGTGGAAAAGCTCGAGCACAAGCTCGGCATCCGCGGCTCGCCTACGGCGCAGATCGTCCTCGAGGACGTCAAGGTCCCGGCCGCCAACCGGCTCGGTGACGAAGGCGCCGGCTTCAAGCTCGCCCTCGCCGTGCTCGACCGATCCCGACCCGGAATTGGCGCCCAGGCCCTCGGCATCGCTGAGGGTGCCTTCGCGTACGCGCTCAACTACGTCAAAGAGCGACAGCAGTTCGGCCAGGCGATCGCGAGCTTCCAGGGCATCCAGTTCATGCTTGCCGACATCGCCACCCAGATCGAGGCGGCGCGCCACCTTGTGTTCCAGGCCGCCACCAAGGTTGACAACAAAGCCCCCGACCTCACGAAGATCGCTGCCATGGCCAAGCTATTTGCCTCGGATATGGCGATGCGCGTGACCACCGACTGCGTACAGCTGCTCGGGGGGTACGGGTACATCAGCGACTACCCTGTGGAAAGGATGATGCGAGACGCCAAGATCACCCAGATCTACGAGGGCACGAACCAGATCCAGCGAGTGGTGATAGCCCGGGCGCTCCTTCGTTGAGCGCTGAGCCGGAGAGGCCGGCCCCACCACCACCGCCTCCGCCGCCGCCTCCGCCCGTGCCGCCGCAGGCGATTCCGCCCTACTACGGTCGGCCGGCCTATCCTGCGCCAGCCGCGCCGGCGGGTCGCACCGAGGGCCGCGTGCTGGCCTCGCTTGGTTTATCGCTGCTCGGGCTGCTGCTCGGGCTCACCGGCCTCCTGATCGGCGGTTTCGGGTACCTCGCCGCATCGGGGAGCGGCCTCGTGCTCGCTTTCTGGCTGGGTGTGCCGGCCTTGGTCCTGGGTCCCCTCGCCTACTTCCTGGGTAGATCGGGGATATCGCGGATAACCGAATCGAAGGGCGCCCTGGGGGGTCGCGGGATCGCAGTCGCCGGTTGGGTGCTCGGCGTCGTGGCCATGGCGGTTGGCGCGGTGGTCACCCTGATCTGGCTCGTCCTGCTGCTCGTGGCCAACTTCGGCCCGCCTCCCGCGTAATCAGGCATGGAGCGCATCGGCGACGCGTTCGTCTGGCCGTTCCGGGACCCGGATTGGCTGAGCAAGGTGGTGATCATGGGCCTCATCCTGTTGATCCCGATCGTCGGCGCGATCGACGGGCTCGGCTGGATGCTCGTGACCATCGACCGCCTCCGCGCGGGCGAGGAAAAGCTTCCGCCCGCCAACTTCGACTACCTCGGGCGTGGCGTCCTCCTCTTCGTCGTGTTCCTGGTGTACTACCTGGGGCTGGCGCTGGTCGCGGCGCTTCTCTTTGTGCCCGCGGTCGTGGCGCTTGGTATCCAGGGCAACGGTTCGGGCAACGCGTTGCTCATCCTTGTCGGGTTCGCCTTGCTGGCGCTTGCGTTTGCAGTCACCGTGCTTGGGGTGCTCGCGATCGTCTTCGCGACCCCGGCAATTGTCCTGGCCACCGACCGAGGTGGTGTCGCCGCGGGCCTTGACGTGGGCGGTGTCGCGCTCAATGCGCGCAAGACTCCGATCAACACCCTGATTGCGGGCCTTATGCTGATCGCCGCGCACTTCATCGGTCAGCTCGGCAGCTATGCGTGCTTCATCGGCGTCGTCGTCACCGTTCCCTACTCGTTAGCGATGCAAGCCTGGATCATCCGGAGCTATGAGCTCGGCTCCGCCCCACCAGCCAAGACCTAAGGAGGAAACGAATGTCGGACTTGCCGCCGCCGCCACCGCCCAGCGGAAGCAGTGAGCCCCCTCCGCCTCCTCCACCACCGCCGCCGGGCGGAGGCTTCAACCCGCCGCCACCGCCACCGGGCGGAGGCTATGTCCCGCCGCCGCCACCCGGCGGTGGTTTCTCACCGCCGCCACCGCCTGGAGGTGGCTATGTGCCGCCACCACCGGGTGGCTACGCGCCGGCTGCCGTGGGATACGCGGGACAGCGGACCGACGGGCTCGCCATCGCGTCGCTGGTCATCGGCATCGTTTCGATCGTCTGCTCGATCGTGTGCCTCGGTATCGTCCTGGGGCCGACGGCGGCGATCATGGGATTCATCTCCCGGCAGCGAATCTCGACCAGCGGAGGGGCGCTCGGCGGTGGGACCCTGGCTCTTGTCGGGCTGATCCTCGGCATAGTCGGGTTCGTCGCGGGCGTGGCCGCCTTCTTCCTGTACGTCTACGCGGGCACGCTGAGCAACTCGTTCGCCTCGCCGTCGCCGTAACCCTAAATTCCCAGACTCCGTTGTTAAAATCCCGGTGCTCATGTTTCGGGCCAGGCCAAAGAGGGCCAGGCGATCCCGCTACCGCGTCTTCTACCGCCTGACCAGGTCGGTCCCTGCGGCGATCGCGGGCGTCCTGCTGCTAGCCGTGATCGTCGGCGCCACACTCACCTACAAGCGCTTCGACGATTTCGTCGCGGCTACGACGGGCCATCACATCAACCCGATCGGCGAGGTGGTGCAAGCGGTCGAGCCGGCGCAGGGCACCATCGCTTACAAGCTCAAGCACGGCCAGGCGGTCAACATCCTCCTGCTCGGCATGGGCGGTGAGCAGAACGACGCACCCTACCTGACCGACTCGATCATGGCCGTGTCGATCGACCCGACGACCAACCGGGTCATGATGGCCTCGATTCCGCGCGACCTCACCGTGCCCATGAACCTGCAGTCCAACTCGCAGCGGATCTGGACGCAGAAGATCAACGCGGCGTACGAGGTGCCGTACACAAACATCATCTGCTGCGTCGCATCCCAGTACACCGGCGCCAACGGTGGGGGCTACGCCGCGGAACACGAAGTGAGCAAGGTCACGGGCCTGACTTTCGACCGCTACATCGCAGTCGACTTCACCGCCTTTCGCGACATGGTCAACGCCCTTGGCGGTGTCGACGTATGCCTCGGCACCCCCCTCGACGATTACGAATACCCCAACTACAACAACGGATTCATCCGTGGCGGCATCCACTTCCGGGCCGGCTGCCAGCATCTCGATGGCGAGCTGGCGCTGCGGCTGGCGCGCTCACGGCACGCGGTCCAGCCGCAGCAGTCGTCCGACTTCGGTCGGGCGAAGCGGCAGCAGGACATCATGCAGGCGATCAAGAAAAAGGCGACCACGGTCAACGGCTTTTCGAAGGCTCCGCAACTCCTCGACGCGCTGCAGAAGAACATCCACACCGACATGTCCCTCTCGGACATGAAGGCGATCTACGACTGGGGCAAGAACCTGCCCGACAGCTCGATCATCCGGCTCGCGATCACGGCGCCCTCGGGCGCGGCGGATGGCAACCTGCTCGACTACGGGGACTGCGGCCTCGGTCCAAACACCTCGCAGCTCTGCGCCGACGACCCGACGTTCGGGATGATCCACCGCTATCTCGGTTCGATCTTCATCGACCAGGGGACGCTAGGGGAGAAAGCGCCGGTCCAGATCGCCAACGGTACGAACAACTTCGCCGGCCTGGATGGCCGCGTCACCACGATGCTCGACCCAACCGGCCTGCAGCTGGCCGACCCCGTCGGTCACCGGCCGTCGTCGCAGACTCAGATCCTCGACTACTCGGGCGGCAAGTTCCCGCTGACGACGAAGTGGTTGCAGAACTTCTTCGGCGGCAGCGTCGTGGCTGCCACCCCGAGCAACCCGGCACCGTCGCCAGGCCAGCAGACATACGGGATCGTCGTGGTGCTTGGACACGACTTCGCCCTACGCTGGTTGGGCGAGTAAGGACCTGACCGACCCAGAGCTAGCGAAGAGTTTCCGATCCGGCGACGTGCGCGCCCTGGCCAGGGCGATCAGTCTGGTCGAGCGCCGCGACCCAACCGTAAGGTCGCTCGAGGAGTCGTTGCGCGATTCCCATCGCGCGCCGGACGTCGTCGGGTTCACCGGAGCGCCGGGCACCGGCAAGTCGACACTGGTGGATGCGATCGTCTCCCTCCTGCGCTCGGAGGAGCAGTCCGTCGCGGTCCTGGCGACCGACCCCAACTCACCTTTCACCGGCGGCGCCATCCTCGGCGATCGCATCCGGATGCAGCGCCACGCGCTCGATCCGAAGGTGTTCATCCGAAGCATGGGCGCGCGCGGCCACCTCGGCGGCCTGTCGCTGGCAACCCGGGAGGCGATCCGTCTGCTCGGCGCCTTCGGGTTCGACCAGGTGATACTGGAAACCGTTGGCGTCGGTCAGTCCGAGCTCGAGGTAGCTGCGGTGGCCGACACCACGGTCGTCGTGCTGACTCCGAACCTCGGCGACAGCGTGCAGATGATCAAGGCCGGAATCCTAGAGATCGCCGATGTCTTCGCCGTCAACAAGGCGGACATCGACGGCCACGGCCGCGTCGTGGCCGAGCTGCGGACGATGCTCAACATGGGCCCCAAGGCTGACTGGAAGCCGCCCATCGTCCCCACGGTCGCAACCCGCCGCGAGGGCGTCGAGAAGCTGTGGGAGGCGGTTCTTGCACATCGTCGCCACCTCGAGGCAAGCGGGCGAGCGGCGGAGCTGGCCCGGAGGCGGCTTAGGGACGAAACGGCGGAGGTGGCGGCCGAGCTGGCTCGGGAGCGGGCCCGCCGGGCTCTGGAAGAGGACCAGGGCCTCGCCGAACGTTTGGTGAAGGACGGCACGCCATATCGAACCGCGGAGGAGATCCTGCGCACGCGAACCGATAATTGAGTGAATTGAAAGTCAGGGCACGCGACTCAAAACAGGCGTGGCGGGAGGAGTTCGAGTCGAGCGCTGTCCGAGAGGACGGCATCGAGACCTCGACCATCTCGGGCGTCCCTCTTCAGCCGCTCTACACCTCGGAAGACCGGCCGAAGGCCGCCGAGGAGTTCCCTGGCCAGTTCCCGTACACGCGCGGCATCCATCCGAGCGGCTATCGCGGCCGCCTGTGGACGATGCGCCAGTTCAGCGGTTTCGCGACCGCCGAGGAGACCAACCGGCGCTACAAGTACCTCCTGGCCAATGGGCAGACCGGGCTCTCGGTCGCCTTCGACATGCCGACGCTGATGGGCCAGGACTCCGACGCTCCCACGAGTCGTGGCGAGGTCGGGCACTGCGGGGTTGCCATCGACTCGCTGGCCGACATGGAGACACTTTTCGACGGCATTCCCCTGGGCGAGATCACCACGTCGATGACGATCAACTCGCCGGCCGCGATCCTGCTGTGCATGTACATCGCGGTAGCCGAGAAGCAGGGCGTGCCCGCGTCAAAGCTTGGCGGGACGCTGCAGAACGACATCCTCAAAGAGTTCATCGCGCAGAAGGAGTTCATCTTTCCACCGGCGCCTTCGATGCGGCTCGTCGTCGATTCAATCGAGTACTGCGCGCGAGAGGTGCCGAAGTGGAACACGATCTCGATCTCCGGCTACCACATCCGGGAGGCGGGCTCGACGGCCGCGCAGGAGCTGGCGTTCACGCTGGCGGATGGAATGGCCTACGTCGACGCATGCCTCGAGCGGGGCATGCACATCGACGACTTCGCGTCGCGACTGTCGTTCTTCTTCGACGCGCACATCGACTTCTTCGAGGAAATCGCCAAGTTTCGCGCCGCGCGCCGGATATGGGCGCGGTGGATGCGAGAGCGCTACGGCGCGCAGCAGGAAAGATCCTGGAAGCTGCGGTTCCACACTCAGACCGCGGGCGTCTCGTTGACTGCCCAGCAGCCCGAGCTCAACATCGCGCGGACCGCGATCGAGGCGCTGGCTGCGGTGCTCGGCGGCACGCAGTCGCTGCACACGAATGCGATGGACGAGGTCCTGGCGCTGCCCACCGACAAGGCAGCGCGCCTCGCGTTGCGCACGCAGCAGCTCCTGGCTTACGAGACGGGCGTCGCCAACACGATCGATCCGCTGGGCGGCAGCTACTTCATCGAGGCCCTGACCGACGAGATGGAGCGGCAGGCCGAGGCGTACTTCAAGCGCATCGATGAGATCGGCGGCGTGATCCCGGCAATCGAAGCGGGATTTTTCCAGAAGGAGATCGCGGACGCGGCCTTCCGCTACCAGCAGGAGCTGGAGCAAAAGCGGCGCCTCGTGGTCGGCGTCAACGAGTTCACCGTCGACGACGAGCCGCCGATCGACATCCTGCGCATCGACCCGGCGCTGGAAAGCCAGCAAGCGGCGCGACTGCGAAACGTGCGCGCCAAGCGTGACCAGGCGAGATGCACCAACGCCCTCAACAGTTTGCGCAAGGCCGCCGCGGGCACGGACAACCTGATGCCCTACATTCTTGACGCGGTTCGCGCGTACGCGACTGAGGGCGAGATCATGCACGCGATGATCGAGGTGTTCGGCACCTACACCGAAACGGCGGTGGTGTGATGCCGACGGCTGTGAGGCCTGTCCGCATCGTCGTCGCCAAGGTTGGTCTCGATGGACACGATCGCGGTGTCAAGGTCGTCGCGCGTGCGCTGCGCGACGCGGGTTACGAGGTGATCTACACCGGCCTCCGCCAGACGCCTGAGATGGTGGTCGACGCGGCGCTGCAGGAAGACGCGCAGGTGATCGGGCTCTCGATTCATTCGGGGGCGCACATGACGCTCTTTCCCGCGGTCGTGGAAGAGTTGAAGCGGCGGAAGGCGACCGACATCGTCGTCTTCGGCGGCGGCATCATCCCTGACGACGACATCGCGGCGCTGAAGAAGCGTGGGGTGGAGGCGATCTTCACACCCGGCACGCCGCTCCAGGAAATCGTCGACTGGCTGCGCAAACGGTTTCCATCGGATGAGTGAGCCGCCGGGCGGGAACCTTCCGCCGCCTGGCAGCCCTCCGCCCCCGCCACAGCAGTACCAGCCGGTTTACGGCCAGCCGTCGCCCTTCGGGTCGCCATACGGAGGTATCCCGGACGCGTCGGGCGCAAGGCCCGCGATGGTGCTCGGCATCATCTCCATCTGTGCGCTGCCGTTGGCGTGCTGCTGCGGACTCGGCGAGGTGATCGTGATCCCGCTCGGCATCGTGGCGGTGGTCCTCGGCTTCATGGCCAGGAACCGGGTGGCGGCCAGCCAGGGCACGCTGGGGGGTGGCAGCAAAGCGCTGGCCGGAATCGTCACCGGCGCGACAGCAGCCGCGATCGGAATCATGCTGGTCATCGCGATATTCGTGTTTGGCTTCGTCTCGCCGAGCATCCTGAACGCGATCCCGACCCCCTCGGGGTAATTTCGCGCGTTAGGCGCCTAACGCGCCTCTGGACTCGGGGCGAGCCGCGCGTTTGGCGCCTAACGCGGGGATCAGCCGCTGGTTACCCCGCCGTGACGATCGTTCCTGCGACCTTGTCGTGCAGGGCCTGGCGCTGCGGGTCCCAGAACATCCACAGCCAGCCGATCGCCCCCAGGCAGCAGAATGCAACCTCGAGCCACCAGACAAGGCCGCGCAGCACGGCCATCCCGACGCTTGGCCGATGGCCAGTGAGGTGGTCGCGGACGTGGAAGTTGAAAACCATCATGCCGATCGTCTGGCCGCGCGAGCTCCACATATAGCCGAAGTAGGCGAGCGCGACCGCCAGGTCGATCGCGCCGGCAGCAAGGTGGCCGCCTCGTGTAACTCCCTCCACCAGGCCGCCCAGGATGGCGAGGAGGACCAGGTCGATCAGCCCGCCGACCAGCCGCAAGCCGGGCTCGGCGAGATGTCCCCGCATTGCCATCGGACCGTCTCCCGGCGGCAGCTGCGGACTGCTCTGAGACGGCGGAGGAGGTGGGTTTTGCAAGCTTCGGGTATCATATTTGGGCTCTCCAACCAGAGGCGCCACCATGCAGTTGAAAGGACTTCCCAGGCAACCGGTCGGCAAGCGCTCGCGCCGCCTGCTGCGCGAGGGCAAGCTGCCCGCCATCGTCTACGGGCACAACACCGAGGCGACGCCGATCACGCTCGACCGGCTCGAGTTCCAGAAGGTCTTCCTCAAGTCGGGGCGAACGCAGCTGGTCGACCTCGCGATCGACGGCCGGACGGAAAAGGTGCTGGTTCGCGAGATCCAGACCCACCCGCGGCGGCTCGGCCCCATCCACGTCGACTTCTACCAGGTGAACCTGCAGGAGAAGATCGAGGTCGAGGTCCCGGTCCACCTCGTCGGTGAATCCGCGCCGGTGAAGCAGGGCGATGGTGATGTCCTGCAGCCGATGCACTCGGTCCGCGTCGAGTGCCTGCCCTCGGACATCCCGGAAGCGTTCGAGGTCGACATCACGCCGCTGACGGAGATCGAAGCCGAGCTTCGCGTCTCTGACCTGAAGGTGCCCACCGGGGTGACTGTCCTGGACGACCCGGAGGAGCTGATCGTCAAGATCGTCCACAAGCGCGAGCTCAAGGTCGAAGAGGAAGTTCCGGCTGCGGAGGCCGTGGTTCCCGCCGAGGGCGAAGGTGGCGCCGAGGGCGAGGCCGCTGCCGGCGAGGAAGCAGCCGAGACCGAGGAATGATCCTGGCCGCCCGAGCGGGCGGCTACGACTTCGGCTACGACATCACCCACGGTGGGCCCGTGCGCGACCTGCTGTTCATCCTGGCCGGCCTCGTCGTCCTGGTGCTTTTTATCGTGGCCGCACGTTTCATCGCGCACTTCACAGGAGAGCAGCTCCGGAAGCGGCAGGTCCGCTCCGACGTGGTCGTCCTCGGCCGCCGCGCAGCCACGGCGCTCGTCATCCTGCTCGGGCTTTTCGCGGCGCTCGGACTCGCCGTGCAGAGCGCCAACATCACCCTCTTCGGTCTGCTGCTGGCCACGATCATCGCCGCGCTTGGGGTCCAGGACCTGCTCAAGGACTACGTATCTGGCTACTACGTCTTGCTCGAACACCATGTTCGTGTTGGCGACCGCATCAGCTTCGATTCGAACACCGGAGTCGTCACCGAGATCCGTTTGCGGGTGACCCTTTTGAAGAGCGACGAAGGCGACGTGGTGGTGGTACCGAACTCAGAGCTGTTCACCAAACCTCTGAGGATTCACGGCGTGACGCCGGAGCAAGAGGCTAAGAAAGCGCCCCCAGCGTAATTCGCCACAAGGCATCGAGCTTTTTGCCGTCGAGCTCGCACTCCTCAGCGATCAGCTCGCGCAGCATCTGCGACGCGAGGTCGATGTGGATGCCGCCGGCGATCTGAGTCGCGAGGGATCGCAGATGGAAGGTGTGGTCCGGCTTCTCCGTCGAATCGTCGAGGTGAACCTTCACCTCGTCGAGCTGTACGAAGTCTGACCACCGTCTCACCTCCGCCGCGCCGGTCTCCGGCGCATCCGACAGGTGAAGGCAGTTGAGGCCGCCGAAGATCCCGTAGCGCTCGCGGAGCGACCCGGGCCGCGACTTCGCGATCTGCGTTTCGCCGAGGTCGTGGCGCATCTGCCGCAGTGCCTCGGTGGACGCGGTGATCCGGCCGACCACCACTGGAAGCGCAGACATGAAATCGACGAGCCACGGAAAGAATGGGCGTCCCTGCAGAAAGTCGTAGTGGTTCTCGATTAGCTCGGGCGGAGGCTGAAACCACTCCAGTGACTCGATCTTCCAGTCGCGCTCGGAAGATAGCCAGCCCCAGATCCCCGCGCGCGCGGCGAGTCGATAAGCGGAATCGGGTTTGAAGATCAAGAGCGCGTCAGTCAAGTACGACGTCTATTGTCCCGGCTTGCGGTCCCGCGGGTTGGGCGAGTAGACCTTGCGGCCCTTCAACTTCTCCGGCAGATGGACCTGGTCGGCGACGCCGCTCTCGTAGTCGTGGGCGTAGCGATAGTCGCGGCCGTAGCCCATCGACTTCATCAGACCGGTGACCGCGTTGCGCAGGTGAAGCGGCACAGGCTCGTTGCCCGTTTCCTCAATGAGCTCTCTTGCCGCGCCGTATGAGGTGAGCGCCGAGTTGGACTTGGGGGCAAGCGCGAGATAGAGCGCCGCCTCGGTGAGTGGCAGCACCGCCTCGGGCATGCCGATGAAATGGGCGGCCTGCTGCGCGGCGACCGCGACCGGCAACGCGTGAGGATCGGCGAGGCCGATGTCTTCCGCGGCCAGGATGACAAGGCGCCTCGCCACGAACATCACATCCTCGCCGGCCTCGAGCATGCGCGCCATCCAGTAAACGGCGGCGTCAGGGTCGCTGCCGCGCACGCTCTTGATGAGCGCCGACACGATGTCGTAATGCTGATCGCCCGCGCGGTCGTAGAGGAGGTGACGCTGCTGCATGGCGCGTTCGACCTGCTCGACGCCGATGGCGGCATCGCCGGCCAGCGCCACCGCCGCCTCCAGACCATTGAGCGCGACCCGCGCGTCGCCGCGCGCCACCTCGAGCAGCGCGTCCATTGCGTCGTCATCGATCGTCGCACGGAGCTCACCCAGCCCTCGCTCGACGACCTGTCTCAGCTCGTCGTGCGTGAGCTGCTCGAGACGGAACACCCGGCTTCGCGACAGAAGGGGCGCGATGACCTCGAACGACGGGTTCTCCGTGGTGGCCCCGATCAATGTCACCGTGCCTTCTTCGACGTGCGGCAGGATGGCGTCCTGCTGCGCCTTGTTGAAGCGGTGGATCTCATCGATGAACAGGACGGTGCGCAGGCCCGCCCTGCGATGGACCTTCGCCTCGGCCACGACCTTGCGTAGGTCCGCGACACCCGCCGTCACGGCCGACATCGCCACCATTCGGGCGCTCGTCTCCGTGCTGAGGAGCCCGGCCAGTGTCGTTTTGCCGCTGCCGGGCGGCCCCCACAGGATGATGCTCGGCAGGTTGCCGCCCTGGGTGAGCTGGCGGAGGACGTCCACCACCTGGCGCTGCCCGATCAGGTCGGCGAAGGTTTTCGGGCGCAGCCGCGTCGCCAGCGGAGCCTTCGGCTCGGTTCCGGCTGGGATCGGGAAGAGTTCCCCCTGGTCGGTCATTTGAACCTGATTCTGGCGCAAGGGTCGGTTTGCCGAGAGCGGCTGCCGGGCCGGACACCTAGAATGCCGGGGCAATGACCACCTGCTGGTACTGCAGCTCGGACGTGCCGGAGACCTTCCACTACTGCCCGAGCTGCGGCCACAGCCAGATCGACCGGACCTCCAGCCCCCTGTTCGGGGTGGTCGACACGACCACTGGGATCTGGAACTCCAAGTTCGTCAACGCCCTGGTCGGCCAGGAGGCAAACCGCGCGGTGCGCTACCGCCGGCCGCTCTCGGTGCTGGTCGTGGAGCTCGACCATGCCGAGCACATCCACAACGAGCTCGACCAGATCCAGCTCGACGGGCTGATGCGGGAGATGGCGGAGCGCCTGGGCCAGGCCGTCCGCGACACCGACACCGTCGGCTTCCTCGACGCCGAGGGCCCTCCGCACTTCGCCATCGTCCTGCCCGAGACGGACGAGCAGGGCGCGGCGCTGGCCGCGGACAAGATCCGGCGCTCGATCGCCTCGCACGACTTCAGCACCGGCGCGTGGAAGCGCATCACCGTCAGCTGCGGAGCGGCCACGATCGACGCCGACTACAGGCCCAAGGACGAGGCCGGCGTGATGAACCGGCGCGAATACAGCGGCAACCTCCTTCGGGAGGCCCAGCATGCCCTCGAGTCCGGCCGCGCGGCCGGCACGAACCGGACGACGGTCGGCGCGTACAGAAGCTGACGCGGTTCTATCTCATCCGGCACGCGGACGTCGAAAACCCTCATGGGATCCTCTACGGCCACCTCGATGGATTCAACCTCAGCGCGTTAGGTCGGGCGCAGAGCGCAGCCCTGGGCGACCGCCTGCGCTCGTCGGGGATCAACCGAATCGTGCACAGCCCGCTCGCCCGCGCGGCTGAAACTGCGCGCATCATCGCCGAGAAGCTGCCCGCGCCTCCGGCGATGGAGGTCGACGCCGACCTGCGCGAAGCGGAGTTCAGCCGCTACCTGCAGGGCATCCCGTACTGGCAGATCCCCGTCCGCCGGCCCCTCTGGATCGTGCACAAGGCCAAGCGGGGTTTGCTGCCGGGCGACGAGTCCGTCGAGGTGATGGGCGGCCGCGTGCTGGGCGTCGTCCGCCGGCTGGCGCGCGAGCACCCGGGCGAAGCGATCGCCGTCGTCAGCCACGCTGACCCGCTGAACGCAGCGTGGATCCTGCTCGACGGCCGGCCTCAGAACGAACGAGAGATGCACCGCAGCGGCATGCACAAGGCGGGAATGCTGCAGCTTGACCTGGAGGGTGACACGCCCAAGACCTGGGAGTACGTTCCCCCGCCACAGGTCGAAAAGCCCGCCAGCGCCGCGGCCTAGTGGCCCGGACCTTTCCGCAAGGTTTCCTGTGGGGAACCTCGAGCGCGGCGCATCAGGTCGAGGGGGACAACCGCAACTCCGACTGGTGGGAATGGGAGCAGCAACCGGGCCGCATCGCGGACGGTCAGACGTCTGCGGTCGCGTGCGATCACTACCGCCGCTACCGAGAAGACTTCGCTCTGCTCCGCGAGCTGAACCAGAACGCGCACAGGCTCTCGATCGAGTGGTCGCGCGTCGAGCCGTCGGAAGGAGTGTTCGATGCGCGCCAGATCCGCCACTACCGCGACGTGCTTGGCGAGCTGCGCGAGCAGGCGATCACGCCGATGGTCACGCTGCACCACTTCACCAACCCGTTGTGGTTCTCGCGCAGGGGCGGATGGACGGCTCGGGGCGCTCCGCGTGCCTTCATTTCGTTCGTCAGGCGCATCTCAGACGAGCTCGGCGACCTGGTGGGGATGTGGTGCACGATCAACGAACCGAGCATCTACGCCGCCAACGGATGGATCACGGGCGAGTTTCCGCCCGGGCGTCGTGGCGACCTGGTCGCCCAATATCGCGTGACCCGGAACATGCACCGCGCGCATGAGCTGGCCTACGCGGCCATCAAGCGGCGGTGGCCCGATACACCAGTCGGCCTCTCGCATCACAAGTTCCTGTTCATGCCCGCCTCACGCAGGCGGCGCGACCGGCTCGCCGCCAGCGCCACCCAGATGGTCACCGACAGGTGGCCGGTCGGTCCGGGCCGGCTCCGGCGCATCGTTGAGGCGACCAGCGATTACATCGGCCTTGCCCACTACTGGGGCCAGATGTGCGCGTTCGACCCGCGCCGGCCCAAAGACCAGTTCGTCCGCCGCTTCAACGCGCCGGGGACGATCGGCACCGAGATGGGCTGGGGCTCCAACCCGGACTGGATGCGCGGCGTGCTCAACGAGCTGAAGCGCTACCACAAGCCTGTGTACATCACCGAGAACGGAATCGCGACCCTGGACGACGGCGTGCGCGAGAGGTACCTGGCCGAAGTCCTGGCCAACGTACATGCCGCGATCGAGGATGGGGTGGACGTTCGCGGCTATTTCCATTGGACCAACATGGACAACTTCGAGTGGGCCCGGGGCTACACGGCGCACTTCGGCCTCATCGCCGTGGATCGCAAGACGCTCGAACGCACTGTGCGGCCGAGCGCCGGCGCTTATGCCCGGATCGCGACCGCGAACGCTCTTCCGAGTTCAATAGACTGACTCGACGTGAACCGCAGATCGGCGGTGATTGGGTCTCTCGCGATCGTCCTCGGCTCGATCCTGATGCTCTCGCTCGCCTGGGGTCTCCAGCACGCCGCGCTGGCCAACCCGCCCGTGCTGGGCAAGACGGCGCCGAGGCTTGCGATCGAAACCCCGGCGGGCGACCAGGTCAAGGTCTGGGAGCTGCAGGGCAAACCGGTGGTGGTGAACTTCTGGGCTTCATGGTGCGGGCCCTGCGTGGATGAAGCCGGCGTGCTCGCCGAGGCTTCCGCCGCGCACCAGCAAGTAGCCTTCGTCGGCGCCGACAACCAGGACACGACCGCCGGGTTCCAGTCTTTCGAGCAGCGGCACCCGCACCCGTACCCGGCGGGGCCGATCGTGAGCGGCTCGTATCAGTCATATGGTGTGGCCGGCCTGCCCGCGACGTTCTTCATCGACGCTCAGGGCGTAGTCGTCGCGTCCTTCACCGGGCCGCTCGACACGCCGACGCTCAACCACTACCTTGGGCTGATCGCTTCGTGAGCATGACGCTGAGGTGGGGTCTCCCGGCCGTGGTCGTCGCGGCGTGCGTCGGATATCTCATCTACTCGGCCTCGGGTGGCGCGAGCGAGTACTACGTCACCGTGTCGCAGCTGCACGCCCAGTCGACTGCCGCAGACGTGCGCGTCGCGGGCGTGGTGCAGGACGACGTGCAGAAGACAGGTGGCGGGCTCCACGTGACGTTCACGGAGAAGGACCGGACCGCGTCGATGCCGGTGGAGTACACGGGCACGCTGCCTGACATCTTCCGGCCCGGTATCACAGTCGTAGCCGAGGGCAAGCTGGGCAGCGATGGCGTGTTCCACGCGCGGACCCTGCTCGCCAAGTGCCCGTCACGCTTCTCAACTCAACCATATACACAGTGATCGGAGGATCACGCCGCCGAAGTTCCTTGCATCTTCGCGGCCTAGGCGACCGGGCGCCGACCCACCCCACGAAATCTGCGATTTCGCGGGGACCCCGGGAGTGGGCGCTGAAGCCAGCGTCGACTTCTGCGCGCGCTCGGTCGGGCATCTACGCGATGCGCTCCCTCGCGTGCTCGGCGTCTCCTTGGCTCCGGCCGCCGATGCCGCGAATATGCGGCGGACCTCCGGCGTCGTGATCCTCGGCTACTTGGGCGCGGGCGCTCTGTTGGCCGGAGTCGTGATGGGCGGCTTTTCCGCGTTGCTCAGCTTCTGGGCCGGCTGGCGTGAGAGGGACGTCTTCATCCAGGTCGGGCGACGCGCCTTCTACGCGGCCGTGGTGATGACCGTCCTCGCGGCGCTGCTGCTCGAGGTCGCGCTCCTGACCCACGATTTCGCGCTCGCCTACGTCGTCGAGCACACCGACCTGGCGACGCCCACGGCGCTCGTGGCGGCGGGCTTTTACGGCGGGCAGGAGGGGTCGCTCCTCTACTGGACGTTGATTCTTGGCGTGCTGGGCGCAGCGTCGCTGGTCGCCAGCGCACGTCTTGGTGCACGGATCTCCGCGTACGCGACCGGAATCCTGGCCGCGATCTTGAGCTTCTTCCTCTTCGTGCTTGCGGTCGTTGCGAGCCCATTCGACCTCCTGTCGGTCACGCCGCCGGATGGGCTCGGCCTGAACCCCGTGCTGCGCGACGGCGGGATGCTCATTCATCCGCCGGTCGTGCTCGCCGGATTCGCCTCGTTCGCGATTCCTTTCAGCTTCGCGTGCGCGGCCCTGCTGACCGGTCGCGCTGACGCTGCATGGATCGCGCACACGCGCCGGTTCGCCCTTCTGGCATGGAGCCTGCAGACCGCGGGCCTTCTCCTCGGCATGTGGTGGGCGTACCACGTGCTCGGATGGGGCGGCTATTGGGGCTGGGACCCGGTGGAGAACGTGGCGTTGATGCCGTGGCTCGCGACCACGGCCTACTTGCATTCGTCGCAGGTGCAGGAGAGGCGAGGCCGGCTGCGGTCCTGGAACTTTGGGCTCGTCATCCTCGCCTTTCTTCTAGTCGTTTTCGGAACGTTCATCGTCCGCAGCGGCGTCGTGCCCTCGGTGCATACGTTCGCGATCAGCGCCATCGGCCCCTGGTTCTTCGCCTTTCTTTTCGTCTGCGTCGTGTTTTCGGGCACGCTGCTCGCATTCCGCGCCGCCACTCTCGGCGCAGGCTCCGGTCCCGCGCCGGCGGTTTCGCGTGAAGGCGCTTTCCTGTTGCAGAACCTTCTCTTGATCGGCGTCATCGCGGTCGTTCTGTGGGGGACGGTGCTGCCCCTGGTCTCAGGTATGTTCGGCACAGAGCGCGTCGTCGGCGCACCGTATTTCGAGCGCGCCGCCGGACCGCTGTTCGCCACGATCCTTGCCCTGATGGCTATCGGGCCGGTGCTGCCCTGGCGTCACGCGGGTCGACCGGTGCTGCGAGCTCTGCGGTGGCCTGCTGCGACCTCGCTCATCGTCGTGACAGGCTTGCTTGTCGCGGGCGTGCGATCCGTTCCCGCGCTGGTTGGCGTTCCGCTTGCCGTGGCGGCCGGGGCGACGGTGGCGAGCGAGTACGGCCGCGCCGCGTTGAAAAGGCCGAAATCGATCCTGCGCCGGCGGCGCAAGTACGGCGCATACCTGGCGCATCTTGGCCTGGTGGTGGTGGTGGTCGGTATCGCGGCTTCGCACTTCGGGCAGCAGGAGAAGGACGTCACACTTCAGCCTGGCGAGCAGGTCACGGTGGCCGGCTACACGCTCACATATACCAGCGCGCAGCAGCGCCAGCTGACAGACCACAACGAGTTCATCGCCGGCATGCGTTTCGGCGACCAGACGCTCGAGCCTTCGCGCGCCACGTACGCCGGGCTCGGGGGTCAAGCCCTGACCCATGTGGCGATCACGACAACCCCGGTCGCAGACGTCTACGTCGTGCTCGCCGGCACGAATGAGGACGGCTCAGCCTCGTTCCGAGTGTTCGTCAATCCGCTCGTGACGTGGATATGGGCCGGCGGGGCGGTCATCCTCCTGGGAGTCGTGCTGGGCAACGTTGGGGAGAGGAGTCCAATCCCGGAGTTGGCAAGGCGCCGGATACCGATTACTCTCCCCGCGTAGCGATGGCCCTCATCGTCGCGACGCTGCTGCTGTTCCTGGCCGGACCCTTTGTGCTGTGGCCGCTGATCAAGACACCACCTGAGCAGCCATGAGCATGCTGGTGGGCGACGGTTTGACCCATCGATTCGGCAGCGAGCCGGCCATCGACAACGTCGATCTGGTGCTCGACACCGGCGAGCACATGGCGGTGCTCGGCGACAACGGCGCGGGCAAGACGACCCTGCTGCGCATCCTCGCCACGGCGCTGCGACCGACCTCGGGCAAGCTCACGATTGCCGGTCTGGACGCTTTCCGCGAACGCCGGCGGATTCGCCATTACCTCGGCTACGTAGCGCACGCTCCGGGCCTTTACCCGGCGCTGTCGGCACGCGAGAACCTCGAGTTCTTCTGCGACCTCCAGGACGTGGATCGGTCGCGCGTTGCCGAGGCGATGGAGACGGTCGGGCTCGCGAGCGTCTCTCACCGGCGCGCTGCGGAGCTTTCCCGAGGCATGCAGCAGCGCCTCGCGATCGGACGTGCCATCCTGCACGACCCGCGCCTTTTGATCCTCGACGAGCCGGACGCGAGCCTGGGCGCGGATGCCGCGGACCTTCTCGCCGGGTTGATGCGCGGCAGGACGGCAGTCCTTGCCACGCACGACCACGCGCTGGCCAACAGGCTGTGCCCGCGCACGCTGGTCTTACGGCATGGACGCTCGCTCGGCACAGCGACGCACCTCCGCGTGGTGAGATGAGCCCCTTACGCGTCGCGCTCGCTGTCGCGCGCAAAGACCTCAGGTCCGAGTGGCGCACCCGCGAGGTGGTGCCCGCGCTGGCCCAGTTCATCATCCTCGCGCTGCTCATCGGCAACTTTGGTTTTCAGATCGACTCCCGCAACGCCACGTCGATCGCGCCTGGAATCCTGTGGCTCGCGCTCGTCTTCGCGGGCCTGGTCGCCTTCGGTCGCACGTTCGCGGCGGAACGTGAACAAGCGTCGCTCGAGGCGATGCTGATGACGCCCGCGTCGCCTGTCGCGATCTTCGCCGGCAAGGCGGCGGCGGCGTCTCTGCTGCTCATCGTCTGCGAGGCGGTGATGCTGCCCGCGCTCTCGCTGTTCTTCGGCACACCGTTTTCGGCGCAGGTGGTGGCAGCAGTCCTGATCGCAACGGTCGGCATGGCCGCGCTTGGGTGCCTCTTCGCTGCGATCGTCGCGAGAGTCAGGGCGCGGGAGCTGCTGCTTCCTCTCCTCACACTCCCTCTGTGGATCCCCTTCATCGTCGCGGGCGGCCAGGCCGTGCAGTCCGCGATGGGGCTGCCTGGCAGCTACAGCGAGTCGATCAGCCTGCTGATCGACTTCGACATACTGTTCCTCGTGCTGACCTCCCTCGCCGCGCGCTTCGTGCTCGATGAATAGATACGAGAGGGCCGCGGTTGGCGCGGTCGCGCTGATGTTGATCGCGGGCGCCGCGATCTTTTTCTACGCGCCGACCGACTACCTCCAGGGCCCGGTGCAGCGCATCTTCTACCTGCATGTCAGCTCCGCCATCGCGGCGTTCGGCTGCTTCGCGGTCGTCCTCGTGGGCGGCGTCATCTACCTGCGCAACGAAAGCCCCGCCGCCGACCGTTTCGCGCGCGCGGGTGCACTGGTCGGAGTGCTGTTCACGACGGTGACGCTGGTGATGGGGATGCTGTGGGCGAAGACGGTGTGGGGCGCTTTCTGGGTATGGGACGCGCGCCTCACGTCGACGCTCGTGCTCTGGATCATCTATGCCGGTTACCTGCTCGTCCGGCGGCTGGCCGACCCAGGGCGTCAGGCGGCACGACTTGCGGCCGTGGTCGGCATCTTCGGCTTCATCGACGTGCCGGTCGTGCACTTCAGCGTCACGTGGTGGAGGACCCAGCACCCCGGGCCGGTGATCATCAACGACGCCCTGCCGCCGCAGATGCTCGCCACCTTCCTGTTCACCATGGCGTGCACGGTGGCGCTGGCCGCGGTGATGATCGCGAGCCGCTACCGAATTGAAACCCTGGTCGACGAGCGGGAGCAGGTCTTCGAGCCGGCGAAGGTGCTGGTCGCGCGCGAACCGGGCGGCGTTGCCGGTCCGGTTCAATGACCTATCTCGTCCTGGCCTACGCGTTTGCAGTCGCCGCTCTGGGCGGTTACCTCTTCTGGTCGCTGCGGCGCTTGCGGGAGTTGGAACGAATTCAGAGGGGCCCCTCCTAGTCGCGCTTGCGCGCCAGGCAGTAATCGTCGGCGGCGGTCCCGCCGGCGACGCCGTCGCGGCGGGTCTTCGCGACGTCGGGTTCGATGGGGGAATCACTCTCGTTGGCGCGGAGCCGAATCCGCCCTACGAACGACCGCATCTGTCCAAGGGCTACCTCACGGGCACAGTGAAGCGAGAACGCCTTCCGCTCCGGCCGGCCGCCCAGTATCGAGAGCTCGGTGTCGAGCTCGTGCCGGGACAGCGGGTGGTCGAGCTTGGCCTGGAGCGACGGTCGGTCGAGCTCGAGAACGGAGCGACCATCGCCTGGGATTGCCTGTGCATCGCGACCGGCTCCGACGCGCGGCGCCTGCCCGCCCTGGAGGATGCGCTGTATCTCCGCGAGCTGCCACAGGCGGAGCAGCTTCGCGGCCTGATCGAGCGTCGCGAACCGCTCGACATCATTGGTGCGGGTTTCATCGGCTGCGAGGTTGCGGCCGTCGCCGTGCAGAAAGGGTGCGCGGTGACGGTGCACGAGGCGCTCGAGCAGCCGCTGCTGCGAGTCCTGGGCTCCGAGCTCGGCGGGTACCTCGCCGGCGTGCATCGCACCCATGGGGTGGACCTTCGGACGAGTGTCGCCTCGACGCCACGCCCCGAAGGCAACTTGCTGGTCGCGGTGGGATCGGTGCCGCGAACCCAGTCGGGTCTGCGACTCGACGGCGGGATTGTGGTCGACGAATTCGGCCGGACCTCGGCGCCGGATGTTTACGCCGCAGGCGACGTCACGAAGCACTTCAGCCCGCTGTTCGAAACCCATATCCGCGTCGAGCACTTTCAAACCGCTCAACGCCAGGGTTTCGCGGTCGGGCGAGCGATGGCCGGCGGGACCGAACCTTACAGCGAGATCCCCTGGTTCTGGTCCGACCAGTACGACCTCAACCTGCAGTACGCCGGGGCCGGCCTGGCGTGGGATGAGACTGTCATCCGAGGTGCCCTTGGCGCTCCGCCTTTCTCGGTCTTCTATCTGCGGGGCGGAAGGCCTATCGCAGTGGCCGGCGTCAACGACCACCACACCGTCGCGCGGGCGCGGCGACTGATGGGGGAGAGAAAGCGCGTCAGCGCTCAGCAGCTGGCCGATCCGAGCTTTGACCTTCGGCGAGCCCTTGCCTGAGCATCGGTGCCAGTCCGTAAACGATGCGCTCGGTCAGGCCCCAGACCATGCTCTCCTCGTGTGCCAGGTAACGGAATGGCCACGGCTCCTTCGACTCCAGCCATGCGCCGTCGTCCAGGAGCCGGTCCAGCGGGATGGCCAGCACCCCTTCCAGCTCGCGCACGTCGTGGACGAACGAAGGCACCGGCTCCGGCAAGTAGGCGACAAACGGCACCACGGAGAAATTGGTGACCGCGGCGTAGATTGGCTCCCCGGCGCCCAGTGGCACCAGGCGGCCAAGCGGCACGCCGATCTCCTCGGCCACCTCGCGCTGTCCTGCCTCCCAGGCCGACTCGCCGGACTTGACACCGCCGCCTGGCAGCGCGACCTGGCCGGGATGGTCGCGCATGTCAGCCCGCCGCCTCACGAAGGGCACCATCCAGGCGCCGGCCTGGCGATACAGGACGAAGACCACCGCCGCGGGCCGGGCGCCCTTCCGGAAGGCGCCCCAGCCCTCGACGGGCCTGAACAGGTGTTCGAGACTCTCGAGAAAGGCGTCCCTCACAGCCGGTAAGCTAGGAAACGTAGCTGGCCATGATCGATCGAACTTCTAGCCGGATCGAGAAGCAAGAGACCGCGGTGCGCCGGGAGAACCGGCGCCGCTATGCCTTTCACCGCATGCTCCAGGCTACCGACCGCATTCTGTGGCGCCTCGAGGAAATGAATCGCGACGGAGTCACGAGGGTCCCGAAGAAAGTGCGCGCCGAGCTCTGCACGGTCGTCGCCACGATGCCCGATCACTGCCAGGAGGCCCTGCGCGACAACGGCCACGTCCAGGACACGCTCGACAGCCTGTTCGAGGTTCAGGAGCGCCTCTTCAGGTGGCGCTATCCGAACTGGCAAGACTTCGACCCGGGCGGCGCCGACAACCAGGACATCCTGGCGAGCTAGGCCCGACTAACCACCGACGGCGGTCAGCAGGAGGTCGGTCGAGTAGGCGGTCAGAAAGCCCGCCAGCAGGCCCCAGGCGAAGTTGGCCGGGGTGCTGATCCTCCGGCCAAGATTGAACAGCTCATTCAAGACGTACAGCAGCGCGCCCGCGGCCACCGCGAGGAAGGCTACGGAGAAGTAGCTGGAGCTCGCGAGGTATCCGATCCAGGTGCCGAGGAACGTGGGCCCGCCGCCGATCAGGCCCGCCATGCCGAGGAACTTCCACGAGGCGGGTTTGGCCTCGGTAGTCATGGGGGCCGCGATGCCGAAACCCTCGGTGATGTTGTGGAGGGCGAACCCGGCCGCAAGGACTCCAGTGAAGGCGATGGCCCCGATGTGGGCCGATTCCCCGATCGCGAGCCCTTCCGAGAGGTTGTGGAGGCCGAGGCCGGTGGCGATTGCGAGCGCCAGGGAGCGGGGGTTGGGCGTCGGAGTGCTGTGCCTCAGGTGGCTGAAGAGGCTGCGGTTGAAGTAGACGAGGCCGAGCAGCCCCGCGCCGACTCCGAGGGCGAAGATCGCCGCCATGGCCCCGAACGTGCTGCGCTGACCATGGAGGAGGGCCGTCTTTACGGGGTCGCCGGCGTGGGCGAGGATGTCCCAGAGCAGAAAGACCAGAATCCCGGTCGCGAAGGCATTCAGGAAGCCCTGGACCGGCTTGGGCAGGCCATGCATGCGGGCGACCGGGAGGCCCAGAAAAATGGTTCCTCCAGCGATGGCGCCCAGTAGCACCGCGGTGGCTTGGTTCATAGTTCTTCTATCGCGTTAGTACGCACAAAGCATGCAATTAGACCAGTCTAACAATGCGCCGCCTGAGCCCTCCGAGGTCGTCTCGCGGTATCTCGAGGCCATCTATTACATGTGGTCGGAGAAGGAGCCGCTGCGGAGCTCCCGGCTGGCCGACTGGCTTGGTGTGAGCCGGCCTACCGTGGCGGTAGGACTCCGAAGGATGGCGCGCGACGGGCTCGTGCAGATGAACGGGCGGAAGGAGATCGAGCTGACCGCAGGCGGGATGCGGTCCGCCGAGTCGATCGTCCGTCGGCACAGGATCATGGAACGGTGGCTGACCGACGGCCTCGGTCTCGACTGGGTGACCGCGGACCAGGAGGCGGCTCGCCTGGAACATGCGGTGTCGGACGTTGTCGAACGACGCCTGTATGAGGTTCTTGGCCGGCCGACCACCTGCCCGCACGGAAACCCGATTCCTGGCTACTCCGAGGCGTCCCCTCGCGAGGTGAGGCTCTCGTCGCTGCGGCCGGGCGACCGGGCGAAGGTCACTCGTGTCTCCGAGGTCGCCGAACGCGAAGCCCCTTTGCTCCTCGGGTACCTCCACGAGCGTGACCTGACGCCAGGCCGGGAGGTGGCGGTACTGGAGGCCGATGAGGTCGCAAAGACCCTGCGAGTTCGGGTCGCGGAGAGTGAGGCGACGCTCAGCCATGAAACCGCCTCTAAAGTCTGGGCGGTGGTTGGGTAGCGGTGGTCAAATTTCGATCAGGAAAGAGCAATGCAGGGCTCTGACGACAGCTTTTTTCAAGAGGCCGTGGCGAACCTCGCCTTCATGCGTGGGGCCATCGGCGACAAGAACGACGGCAGATTCGTTCGCGGCCGCATCGCCATCCTCATCTGGCTCCCGGGCCTTTTGTCTGTGCTCCTGCTCGGGGCGTGGCTGCAGAGCTGGATCGTGATCGCCGCCGGGATCCCGCTGCTGCTGGTTGTGATGTGGCTTATCGTCGTGGGCCCGCGCAACGTCGCCGCGGTGTTGCGAAGGCGCGTCCGACCGAAGGTCTAGAGGGGCTGGGGCGATGTGCAAAACGCACAGCGCCGGGCGTCTTTCGGGATCTCGCTCAGGCACTCGGTGCACTTCTTGGTCGTCGGGTCAGGTGAGGGCTCCTTCTTCGACCGGGCAAGCATCGCCGAATACGGGACGACGACGAAGAAGTAGATGACAGCGGCGATGATGACGAACGACACGATCGCGTTGATGAAGTCGCCGTAGAGGAACTTGCTGTTGTTGATCGTGAAGTAGAGGCTCGCGAAATCGGGCTTGCCGCCCACGGCGGCGATGAGAGGCGTCACCAGGTCCTTGACGAAGGCGGTGACCACGGCCGTGAAGGCGACGCCGATGACGACCGCAATCGCAAGGTCGACCACGTTGCCACGCAGCAGAAAAGTTCTGAAGCCCCGCACAACCGTCACTCCTCTATCGAAAGCACGACCTTCCCAAACTGTTCAGCCGCGTCGAGTCGTGCGAGCGCAGCCTCCACGTCCGACAACGGATACACCCGGTCGACCACCGGTTTCAGGCCATGGTCGATTGCATCGAGCACAGCTTTGAACTCTCCGACGTTGCCCATGGTCGAACCGAGCAGGTCCATCTGGCCCCAGAAGAGGCGCGGCATCATGATCTCGGCCTTCACTCCGGACGTGGAGCCGCAGATCACCACCCGGCCGCCAGATGCGACCGAGCGCATCGACTCATTCAGCGTCGCCGGTCCGACGTGCTCGAACACGATGTCGACTCCATCGCCCGTCTTTTCCCGCACCGCCTTGCTGAACTCGGTCGAGTCGAAGGCCGCCTCCGCGCCGATCTCGGTGGCGCGCCGGCGCTTCATGTCGGAGCGGCTCGTTGCAAACACGCGGGCACCGAGGTGCCGCGCGATGCGCACCGCCGCCACGGCGACTCCGGCGCCCGCGCCCACGACCAACACCTTCTCGCCTGCGCGGAGACGTCCTCTCGTCGTGAGCATCCGCCACGCGGTGAGGAAGGTGAGTGGAAAGGCCGCGGCCTCGCTCCACGACAGAGACTTCGGCTTGCGAAAGACGTTGCGCGCGTCGATATGGAACAGCTCGCAGGCGGTGCCGTCCGAGTGCTCGCCGACCACACCGAATCGCGCGCACCTCACGTTCTGCCCCGCCCGGCACCACTCACACTCCCAGCAGCAGACGACCGGGTAAACCACGACCTCATCGCCGGGTTGCCAGGCCGGATCACCCGAGGCATGGACCACACCCGCGCCGTCGGCTCCGATGACTCGGGGTGGCGCCACGCGCTGCGCGCCGTGGGCCATGAAGAGGTCGAGGTGGTTGATCGAGGCGGCGCGGATTGCGATCGCCACGGCGCCTGGGACAGGCTCGGTCTTCGGCCGCTCCCGGACGCGGACCCCCGCCGGCCCGAGCGGCTCCTCGTACACGGCCGCCCGTCCCTGGCTCAAAACGGCGATTTCCGTTCCGGTCGGGGGGGTCATTTGCGAAACTTAACCAAAACTGGGGCAGGTCGTTTGGGGCGCAACCATACCGTGAGCATCCTCGTTTCCAAGGCTATGCGGGTTTTTGTACTCTTCGTCACCCTCGGTGCTCTGCTTTTGTCTGCGCTCCCGGCGCAGGCTCATTCCGCCCTGCCGCCTGGCCACCAGACGGTCAAGTATTCGCGCTGGGCGTACCCGAGCCAGGTCACGTACGGGCCGATCGAAAACGGGCAGGGGACCACGGGGATCGGCCCGGCCGCCGGCGCCTTCCTGACCCTCCCCTTCATGGGCCCCCACTACATCACGTCGGTCTTCGATCACTGCTATCCCGACTACAACCAGCGCGACCATCTTTGCCGATACGACGGCACGGTTGCTTCGGCCAAAGTCGGCGGGCCGGACCCGACGTTCGACGCGGGCTTTGCGCAGAGTCCCGGCGGCCATGACTACCTGTATTACAGCGGTCATGACGGCTACGACTACGGCCTTTACTACGAACCGGTCGCCGCAGCGGCCGCTGGGCGCGTCCTCATCGCCAACTGGCTGGTCCCGGGTTGTCACACATGCCTCAGCGGCCAGACGGTCGAGATCGACCACGGAAACGGCCTGCTCACCTTCTACGGCCACCTCTCGCGGATCGACGTCTCGAAGGGCCAGTACGTTTCGCGGGGGCAGGTCATCGGCATCTCCGGGATGACAGGCAGCGCGACCGGTCCACACCTTCACTTCGGCGTCTATCACACGAACGGCGGCGGGCCTGTCGACCCGTATGGCTGGGGCGGCTCCTACGCGGATCCGTGGTCAAGGGACGTGGGTGACCTGTGGATCGGCGGCTCGCCTCGGTACGCGGGGATTGCGATGCCGCACGTCAGCGTGACCGCCGTGCCGCACGACGACAACCCCGCCGTGTTGGACGTCACGTGGTCGAGCCCCGGCGACGGAGCCCGCTTCACGGTCTTCGCGGTCGGTCCGGACGGCAACAGGCGGCTGTGGTCGGGAAGCTCGGGTAACAACGGCGGGCAGACTTTCGCCGGCAAGCCCGGAGAGGCCTACTGGTTCTGGGCGACCGTGACCACCAATCTCGGCTGGTGGGACGGTGGTGGATCGGACGTAGTGCGAGTTCCACACCTGAATCACGGAGCGGCCACGACCTAATATCGTTCGGTCGTGATCGCCGATGCCCTGCGGGGCAAGACCATCCTGGTCACCGGCAGCACCGGCTTCCTCGGCAAGTCGATCGTCGAGAAATGCCTGCGTTCGATTCCTGAAATCGCGCGCATCAACCTGGCGATCCGCTCGAGCGCGCGGCGCCCGGCCGCGGAACGGCTTCAGCGCGAGGTGCTCTCCAGCCCTGCGTTCAAACGCCTGAAGGACGAGCTGGGCGAAGACGGTTTTGCGAAGCTTGCCCGCGAGAAGCTGGCGGTGGTCGAGATCGACCTCGGTCGCGACGGTCTCGGCCTGAGCGAACACGACCGCGAGCAGCTGCAAGCGTGCGACGTCGTCATCCACTCGGCGGCCGCGGTCGAGTTCGACAACCCCGCCGACCTCTCGGCCCAGACCAACCTGCTCGGCGCGGCCCGACTCGTCGAGGCGCTGAAGGCGAGCGGCGCGAGACCGCACCTCGTGCACATCTCTACCGCCTACGTCGGCGGGATGCTGCGCGGCCAGGTGCGCGAGGAGCCGCCGCTCGACCCGGGTCTCAACTGGCGGCATGAGGCCGGGGTGCTGACCAGGCTGCGCGGACCAGTCGAGGAGGAGTCGCGGCGGCCTGAGGTGTTGAACCGTTTGAATCGCGAAGCACGTTCGCGCATGGGACCGGCGGGCACGCCGGCAGTGGCGCGCGCCACCGAGCGCTTGCGCGATCGCTGGGTCAAGGACCGGCTCATCGAGCGCGGCCGTGTGCACGCGAACGCTATGGGCTTCTCCGACATCTACTCGTTTACCAAGGCGATGGCCGAGCATGCGGTCGTCGAGCTGCACGGCGACATTCCACTGTCGATCGTGCGTCCATCCATCATCGAGAGCGCGCTTGATGAGCCGTCCCCCGGATGGCTCGAAGGTTTTCGGATGGCCGAGCCGCTCATCCTTGCGTTCGGCCGCGGCGTGCTGCAGGACTTTTCGGGTCTGCCCGACTCGCTGCTCGACATCATCCCCGCGGACTTCGTCGTCAACACGGTGCTCGCGGTCGCCGCCAACCGTCCGCCCGATGCCGAGCCGCGCGTCTATCACGCCGCGTCGGGCACCCGCAACCCGCTGCGGTTTCGGCGCATCGTCGACGAAGCAGACCACTACTTCACCGAGCATCCCCTGCGTGACCGCTACGGCCAGGCGATCGGCACGCCGTCGTGGACCTATCCCACCCGCCAGGAGATGGCGACGCGGGCCCGCACCGCGCTGCGATTCGTCGAGGCCGCGCAATGGGTCGTCGAGCGTCTGCCGCTCGGGGCAAGCGTGGCGCAGGTGTCGGACGACCTGACTGCCGAGCGCGACCGCCTCGACCGAGGGCTCAACCTGATCCAGCTCTATGGCGTCTACACGGAGGTCGACTGCATCTTCGACACGCGCCACGTGATGGAGCTGTGGGACAAGACGCCTGCGGCGGAGCGCAAGACATTTCCATTCGACCCCGCGCTTTACGACTGGACGCACTACTTCCAGGACGTTCACTTCCCGACCGTCGTGCGCATGTCCCGTGCTGAGACGGTCGCGCGCAAGGGCAAGCAGCCCAGCGGGAGCACCTCGCCGAAGGCGGAGACGAGCTCGGTCCGCGCGGCGATCGAACGGCGCTCTGGGCGCGGTGACGTGCTTGCCGTGTTCGACGTCGACGGAACGCTCGTCGAGACCAACGTCGTCGAGTACTTCTTGTGGATGCGCCTCCGCGCCCAACCGCTAGAGGACTGGCCCGCCTTCATGGCCGACATGCTTCGCAAGGGCCCGCGCTGGCTGTTTCTGGAGCGCCGCTCGCGCGCCGAGTTTCAACGCAGCTTCTATCGCGAGTACGACGGTCTCGACCCTGAGGTGATGAAACGCCTCGGCCGTGAGGCGCTCGACGCGGTGACGCTTCGGCGCATCTACCCCGAGGGCATGCGGCGGATCAGGGAGCACAAGCGCGCGGGACACCGCGTTCTGCTGCTCACTGGCGCGCTCGATGTGGTGGTGGAGCCTCTGGCGGAGCTGCTTGACGTCGAGGTGGACTGCGCGCACCTGCTCCTCAAGGACGGTCGGCTGACCGGCGACCTGCAGTCGCCTCCGCCCGCGGGCGAGGCGCGCTCGGCGCTGCTCGAGGAATACGCCGAGCGCAACGGCGTGGTACTCGCCGAGAGCTTTGCGTACGCCGACTCGCTCTCCGACCTGCCGATGCTCGAGATGGTCGGCACACCGGTGGCCGTGAATCCGGACGCGCGGCTCTCCCAGGTTGCGGGGCAGCGCGGCTGGCGCGTCGAGCGCTGGCGGATGGCGCCGGGGAACTGGCGCTTGCCGATGCCCGATCCCCGGTCGCCCGAGTATCTGGAGGCCGTGCGACGCTAGCGCTCCAGTACGTCCGCTCTATCCCGGCGTTCGCGGTGGTGAAAGCCGCCGGTGGCCGGCCGGATGTCGCCACCAGCGCGCTGTCGATGCTGAAGCTCGGCGACGTCCCCGAGCCGCCCTTGCCCGCGCGCGATTGGGTGCGCGTCATGCCGAACCTCAGCGGCATCTGCGGTTCCGACCTCGCCGCGATCAGCGGACACGTTTCGCTGTACCTCGATCCGCTCACCAGCTATCCGTTCGTGCCAGGCCACGAGGTGGTGGGCGTGCTCGACGACGGCTCCCGCGTCGTGGTCGAGCCGGCGCTCGGCTGCGTCGTTAGAGGCATCGACCCACCGTGCCCGCGCTGCGCGGAGGGCCGGCCTGGCCTTTGCTACAACGTGACCGAGGGCCCGATCGAAGTTGGGCTGCAGACCGGTTACTGCGCCGACACGGGAGGCGGTTGGGGAGAGGTGCTGGTCGCGCACCCGAGCCAGGTCCATGGAGTGCCCGAGTCGCTGGCGGACGAGGCCGCGGTGCTCATCGAACCGCTCGCGTGCTGCATCCACGCCGCGCTTCGTGGCGGCGCGACCAAGGACGACATCGTGGTCGTTTCTGGTGCCGGGACGATCGGCCTCCTCACCGTGGCGGCGGTCAAGCTGTTCACTCCGCCGAAGCGGTTGATCGCGATCGCCAAGCACCCCACGCAGCGTGACCTGGCACGCAAGCTCGGCGCAGACCAGGTCATCGCGCCGGCCGACGTCTTTCAGAAAGTCCGGTTTGCCACCGCGGCGCGCAGGCTCGAAGGCATGAACCGGCCGCTCCTGCTCGGCGGCGCCGACGTCACGTTCGAGTGCGTCGGACGCGCCGACAGCCTCAACGACGCGGTGCGCTTCACGCGCGAGGGCGGAACGGTGGTCGCGGTCGGCATGCCGGGCGAGGAAAAAGTCGACTGGGCGCCGATCTGGCAGCGTGAGCTGACCGTCATGGGCGCGTATGCATACGGCAGCGAGCCGAAGAGCAACGGCCGGCGCACCTTCGAGCTTGCGCTCGAGGCCGCCCCCGATCTGGGTCTCGAGGAGCTCACCGGACCGCTGTTCGGGCTCGGCGAGTACCGTGACGCGATCGCGTACGCGATGAGCGCCGGCCGGCTGGGTGCCGTGAAGGTCGCGTTCGACCTGCGAGGATTGAGGAGTTAAGTGGCCGGTTCCGGAACCTCCTTGCATCTTCGCGGCCTAGGCGGCCGGGCGCCTGCGGCGCTGAAGCCGGCGTCAACTCCTGCGCGCGCTCGGTCACGCATCTGCGATGCGCTCCCTCACGTGCTCGTCGTTTCCTTGGCTCCGGCCGCCGATGCCGCGAATATGCCGCGGATTCCCGGGACCGGCCACTAAATGCCAAGACCGGGTGCGGTGATCGAGGTCGATCGAAACACGCCGCCGGTGCTTTTCCACTTCGGTGAAGGCATCCGGCTCGAGAAGCTGCCGCTCGGAGCGCGCATCGTCTACCCCCCAGATCCACTTGAACCAATTGCGCATCCGGAGCGTGCGATCAAGCGCGCGCTGGCCAAGCCGCTCGAAGACGATCCGCTCAAGTCGCTGCTCCGGCGCGGGATGAAGCTGACAATCGCTTTTGACGACCTGTCGCTCCCGCTTCCACCGATGGCGGCGCCCGACGTTCGCCAGCTGGTCATGGAGGAGGTCATCGACATGGCCGCGGAGGCGGGCATCGACGACCTGCACATCATCGCCGCTCTGGGCCTGCATCGCCGCATGACCGAGGACGAGCTGCGCCACATCGTGGGCGAGCGGATCTTCAGCACCTTCCATCCCGACCGTCTCTACCAGCACGACGGCGAGGACCCCGAGAACAACGTCTATGTGGGCAAGACGGCGAAGGGCGAAGACGTGACGCTCAACCGGCGTGCGGCCGAATCAGACCTCGTTATCTATGTCAACCTCACCCTGGTCCCGATGGACGGCGGCCACAAGTCGATGTCCACCGGGCTCGCATCGTTTCGCAGCATCCGCGTGCACCACAACGCGAAGACGCTGCTGGCATCGCGGTCGTACATGAATCCACCTGACTCTGCGCTGCACCACTCATGCATCAGGCAGGGACAGCTGATCGAAGACACAGTGCGCGTGTTTCATATCGAGACGACCGTGAACAACCACGCATTCCCAGCGATCGCCAACTTCATGCAGAAGCGCGAAACGGACTGGACCGCGCAAGACCAGGCGATGTTCCTCGCCACCAAGCAGATGACTGATCTCGCGCCGCCAGCGTTCAAGCGCAACGTCTTTCACGCAATGCGCGCTCCGTATGGAATGACCGCGGTCCACGCGGGCCAGGTCGACGCAGTGCATGACAAGACGCTCGAGGCGGTCCACAAGCAGATCAACGTACCGGTCGAGGGTCAGACCGACATCGTCACGCTCGGCGTTCCGTATCTCGGGCCGTACAACGTCAACGCACCGATGAATCCCATCCTGGTCGTCTGCATGGGTCTCGGCTACCTGTTCAACTTTTATCGCAACAAGCCAGTGCTGCGGAAGGGCGGAGTGCTGATCCTCACGCATCCGTGCCGCTACGAGTTCGACGCCGTCCAGCACCCGAGCTACATCGATTACTACGACGAGGTGCTGGCCGACACCACCGATCCGATCGCGATCGAAGAGAAGTACGAAGTTCGTTTCGCGGAGGACCCATGGTTCAGGCAGCTGTACCGCAAGTCACACGCCTACCACGGCATCCATCCGCACTATGCGTGGATCTGGGCAGCGCATGCCATGGAGCACGCGGGGGACATCATCTTCGTCGGCGCCGACCGCGACGTGGTGCATCGGCTGGGCTTCAAATGCGCCACGACCCTGGAAGACGCTTTCGAGATGGCGGAGCAGACCGTGGGTCGCTACCCGAGCATCACGCATCTTCGTATGCCTCCAATCATGCTGGCGGACGTTGTGTAAATAGATGCTGCGCGTCGTCCTGGCCCTGGCGGTCCTCCTGGCAGCGGTTGGTTGCCAGGCTCCCAACGGCGCCGCGCAGCCAAAATCGCTCACCCCTCAGATGGTCGCCCTACGCCAGGGCGACGTCGCCGGGATGCAGCGTTGCGCCGGCAGCGGCGATGTCGTTGCTGTCCTCGCTGATGAGAAGGCCACCAACCCGGCCGAGTATCAGATCAACCTCACCGAATGGACGCAGTGGAAGATCCGGGGCGCGACCGATGCGTACGTCGCGATCTTCGGCCGGACCGCCGCCGACTGCGCGTCCCTGTCAGGGTCCGGCACGGGCACGCCACCCGGCGAGCTGATGGTCGGCCTGGTCGTCAAGTTCAAAGACGCGGCGATCGCGGCCCGAAGCTATCGAAGCGAATCGACGCTCTTCGGGTTCGGTCAGAAGGACATCACGTTCATCAGGTTGGCGGGTGGCCAGATCACGACCGGAACCCAGACCGGCCTTGGACCGGACTCCTCCATCGGCAGCGGCGTCGTGGCGGGCGCGAGATATTACTTCGCGCTCTGGCAGAACAAGAGCTTCGAGTCGGACCTGCTCGCCTACAACGTGGCGTCGGCCGACGCCGACCTGGCGGCGAAGAGCATGAACCAGAGAATTCACTAGATGGCTGCGAAGCATTTCGTGGTCACCGCGTGTGCGCTGCTGCTCGCGGCGTGCGGCGGGTCGGCGGGGCCGAGCCTTCCCGGATCGCAGGGTCCGGCGTCGGCGCAGAGCGTCGCGTCCGGCTCGTCCGACTTCACTGGCATGCAGAAGTGTCCTGAAAGCGGCTCGTACGACACCTACCTGAAGGCCGAGCAGACCGCGGATCCGACCCAGTATCAGACCGAAAAGACGACCTGGGACGACCTGAAGGCGGCGGGTGCGAACGACAGCTACATCGTGGTCTACGTCGAGAACACGTCCGACTGCGGCCAGTTCGCCTCGGCCACGCCCAGCGGCAAGGTCGCGTATGTCTACGCGATCCGTTTCAAGGATTCGTCATCGGCGGCCGCGAACTACAAGACGTCCTCGAAAGACTTCCACCTGAGCGATTCCGAGGTCAGCCAGCTGAAGGCGGCGGGCGCCACCGTCAACACCGGCGAGGCCACCAGCCTCGGCACCAACTCCCTCGTCCTCTCGATCGACATCCAGGGCATATCGCTCTACGTCGCCTACTGGCAGAACAAGCCGTTCGAGGTAGCTGTCGTCACCTTCAACGAACCCACGGAAGGCCCGGCAGCGACCAAGAAGATCAACGACCGGGTCCACTAGTGGCGTGGTACTCCGAGGGGCCGCTGACCCGACTCGCCGCTGCGGCAGGCGGCGCCGCGCGTGATGTGTCACGGATGCGGCGCGGTTGGCACTGGGACACGCCTCGACCTCACACGTGGCCTGAACGCGGCCCGGTCGTGCCTCCGCCGCCCGGCGACCTGGGATGGGCGCGCGTCGAACCCGTGCGCTCGATTCGCTACTTGATTCAGCGCCTCCTCCTGCTTCCGTTCACAGAGGCGATGGTTCATCCGAGGGTCGAAGGCCGCGAGTGGGTGCGCGAGCTCGAGCGACCTGTGATCTTCGCGGCCAATCATTCGAGCCACGCCGACACCTCGCTAATTCTCCACTCGCTCACCGACACCGCGCGGGATCGAACTGTGGTCGCCGCTGCCGCAGATTACTGGTTCAAGCACCCGATCCTTGGCAACATCGTGAGCCTGTTCCTCAACACCTTCCCGTTCTCGCGCACGGGCGGCGCGCAGGGCCAGCTGCACAGCTCGAGCCAGCTCTTGAAGTCGGGCTGGAACCTCGTGCTGTTCCCTGAAGGCAGCCGCTCGCCCGACGGCCGCATCCAGGAGTTCAAGCCAGGCGTCGGTCATCTGGCCAAGGAAACCGGCACGCCCGTGGTGCCGATGCATATCCAGGGTGCCTTCCAGGTCATGCCACGCGGACAAAGACTGCCGGTCCCAGGACCGATCCGCGTCCGGATCGGCAAGCCGATGACGGTGCAGCGCGCCGAGGGATCGCGAGAGTTCACCGCCAGGGTCGAAAAGGCGGTGCGGACGCTCGCCACGTCGGATAAGCAGCCCGATATCCAGGGCGACTGGATCGAGCGGTGGCAAGCCTCAAAGCCGCGCGAGCTGCGCTACGAAAACGGGGAGGGCTAGCCTGCGCTCTCGACCCTGAACACCGGATGGTCCGGTGCGATGCGCCGGACGTCTTCTTCGGGGGAATTGGCGCTAACACCCTGGAAAAAGATCCCGACCTCTGCTTTCCATCGCTTCAGGTACGCCCGAAGAATCGGCATTTTCAGCTCGTCGGGAATCTCGACAGCCTTGAATTGCTCGATCTTGTTGCCGAGCACCAGCTCGCCGCCACCTGACACCCGGATGTTCCGCACCCACTGGGTCAAGCCTCGCGGCGCGACCAGGTATCGCACGTCCTCAAATGTGAGCAGGTTGACTGGATGACTGTGCCACTCGCCTGACTTTCGCCCGCGGACACGAAGGATCCGCGAGCCCCAGACGCTGACGCCGGCGCGCGTGAGCAGCTCGACGCCCTGGTTGAGGACGTTCCTCGTGAACCAATCGGGCTTTCTGTAGTAGGTGCTCAAGGCGAATTACCATACCGGGCGATGACCTACTCCATCGTCGCGCGGGACAAGCGGACGGGCGAGCTCGGCGTCGCCGTCCAGTCGCACTACTTCCAGGTAGGGCCGGTGGTGCCGTGGGCGGTCGCCGGCGTCGGTGCGGTGGCCACGCAGTCGATGGTGAACGTGAGCTTCGGACCGCTCGGGCTCGAGTACATGCGCTCGGGTTACAGCGCCGAGCAGGCCCTGAAGGCGCTGCTTGCGGGCGACTCGCAGCCTGAATCGCGCCAGGTTGCGCTGGTCGACGCGACGGGCAGCGTGGCTGTCCACACCGGCGCGAAGTGCATCCCCGCGGCGGGCCACAAGTCCGGCGATGGGTTCAGCTGCCAGGCCAACCTGATGGAAAAGGACACCGTGTGGGACGCCATGTTCGAGGCCTACACCACCACCGAAGTGCCGCTGGCCGAGCGCATGATGGCCGCCTTAGAGGCCGCCGAGGCGGAGGGCGGCGACATCCGCGGCAAGCAATCGGCCGCGATGCTGGTCGTCACCGGCTCGCCGAGCGGTCGCGCGTGGGAGGACCGCATCATCGAGCTGCGCGTGGAAGACGCGCCCGATCCGCTGGCGGAGCTGCGCAGGCTGCTGCGCATCAAGCGCGCGTACATGACGCTCGAGAGCTCGGACCGGCTGGAGGAGCAAAAGGACATCGCAGGCGCGACAGCAAAGATGCGCGAGGCGATCAACCTGGCCCCGGAGATGGTGGAGATCCAGTTCTGGTCCGGCCTCAGCCTTGCGCAGGCAGGTCAGCTGGACGAAGGATGCGAGCTGATGGCTGTGGCCGTGGCCAAAGACAAGCGTTGGATCGAGACGCTGCACAGGCTCGTCGCGGTCGATCGATTGTCCGCTGACCTCGCGTCGCAGGTCGAGGCCCGACTAACGGCGACATCGCGGCGCCCTTAAACTTCACGCGTCTTGGGCAAGAACAAAGGCCGGCGTGCGCCTCGGCGCCCGGAAAAGGCGCGCAAGCCGGAACGCGATGACGGTGATCAGAAAGAGCCGGCGGTCGTCATGGACGCCGTTGTCTCCCAGGCTTTGCCGAACGCAATGTTCGAAGTGGAGGTGGAGGGCGGCCACAAGCTGATCGCGTATGCGGCAGGCAGAATGCGGCGCTACTTCATCCGCATCACGCCAGGCGACCGCATCCGGGTCGAGCTGTCTCCGTATGACCTCACGCGCGGCCGGATCGTCTACCGCTACCGCGATTGATCCCTGAGGGGCTTCTCGAGTCGCTCGAGGCCGCTCGCATCTTCGACCTTGAGCAGCTCCGCTACGCGGGCGCGCCATCGCACCCCGCGCACACGCCCGGATTCCACTACTTCCTGCATCGCCACCATGCGCGGGGCGCGCCCGAGACGCGCACAAGCGCCTCCGGCCTCGTCGTGATGCCCGAGCACTCCGGCACGCACATCGACGCGCTCGCCCACCAGGCCGAGAACCTGACCCTGCACGGCGGCATCCACGTCGACGAGGGCGTCCAGACATCGGCGGGTTTCAAGAAGCTGGGTGTCGAGACGATGGATCCGCTGGTTGGGCGTGGGGTGCTCCTCGACGTCGCCGGCGATCAGCGGCTCGAGCCTGGCTACTCGATCACCGCCGCCGACCTCGAGCGCGCCGCGAAACAGGCCGCCGTCGAGGTTCGCGCCGGCGACGTGGTGCTTGTGCGCACGGGCTACGGCTCGCTTTGGGCCAAGCCCGACGAGTACATGCACGCTGCAGGTGTCAGCGCCGGAGGTTCGCGCTGGCTGATCGAGCGCAAGGCCAATGCCGTTGGCGCGGACAACATGGCGTTCGATGTCAATGTCATGGGCCCGCCCGACCCCGACTTGAAGGTCACTCTGCCCGGCCACCTCCTGCTCCTCGTCCGCGCGGGAATCCCAATCATCGAAAACCTGAACCTGGAGGAGCTGGCTGCGGCCGGCGTCCATGAGTTCGTCTTCGTCTGCCTGCCGCTCAAGATGCGGGGGGTCACCGGGTCGCCCGTCAGACCAATAGCGATCGCGTAGCGGTTCCCCGGCGCCGGGCGTTCAAGTGGCGTGGGCGGAATCAAGCTGTTTGCCCTCCTGGTGGTCACGGTCACTTCGCTGGCTGCGCCCCCGCCGACCGAGCGGGTACTCGACATCGCATGGCGCCACCAGGCGCACAACCTCACCTGTGAGGCCGCCGCGCTCCGGATGGCGCTCTCCTACTACGGCATCTCGGTCGACGAGCTGACCCTGATCTCGTACATGACGCGCGACGCGCGGCCGGCGAAGTTCGACGCCCGGGGGCAGCTCGTGTCGTGGGGCGACCCGGCCCAAGGCTTCGTCGGCAACCCGGATGGCCGCATCGAGCGGTACACGGGTTATGGCGTCTACCACCAGCCCGTCGCGCGGGCCGCGCTGTTCGCCGGCGCCAACGTCGTCGAGGCCGGCTCAGGCCTGTACGGCTCGCCCGTGCCACCGGCCGACGTCTATGGCGCCGTGCTTGACGGTCACCCGGTCGTGGCCTGGATAAGCAACACGTATCACCGCGTGGCGTTGGCCCATTACACCGCCTTTGACGGCGCGACTGTCGGCTACACGTTGACCGAGCATGCCGTGACGGTCATCGGCGTGCGGCCGGACGCGGTGCTGATCAACGATCCATGGTTCGGTCGGGCATGGTACTCGAAGGCGCAGTTCGAGTCGGCCTACAGCACCTTCGACGATATGGCCGTCGTCCTAGACGGGCTTTAGTTCCAGCTCCTCCGTCGGCTTCGCCGACATCTCCCCATCGATGGGGAGGAGCCCTGATTTACCGCCTGCCTACTGTCTGGAAGCAGTCGAGACAGTAGACGGGTCGCGCTCCAGTCGGCACGAACGGCACCTGCGTCTGCTTGCCGCAGTTCGAACAGATCACGTCGTGCATCACCTTGGCCCGGCCGTTGCCGTCCGCCTGGCGCCTCGCCGCCCGGCACTCCGGGCAACGCCGCGGCTCGTTCTGGAGCCCCCTCGACTGGTAGAACTCCTGCTCGCCCGCCGTAAAGAGAAACTCCCGACCGCAGTCGCGACACGTCAAAGTCCGATCCACGAAACTCACCGTCTGGCCTCCCCTTGTTCTTCGCGCCGAGGCCCCGGACGATGACGGCCGGACTGCCCCTCCAGCGTTTCGACGGCGATTGTAATCCGGTTGGCAAGGGTTTGGAGGTGAGTTGTGTTGCGCCTCGGCGGCTCTGTTGCGCTAGGCGCCGACCACCACGCGCTCTTCAGCCTCGGGTTCGGCCTCCTCGACAGGCGGTGCGTCAAACGCCATGCCCGCCCGCGCCCCTGTGAGGGGCACTTCCTTCATGAACACGGTAGCGATGAGAGCAAGGACCAGAACCGCGCCCGCGAAGAGGTAGATGTCGTGCAGGGTGTCCGACAGGGCCAGCCGGATCGCGGCGACAAAGGCGGCCGGCAGCTTGGCGAGGGTCGTCGGGTCCAGGATCGCGTTCGCGTTGCCCTTCGGGAAGCTGGCCAGAACCTGGGGCGGGATGTGCAGCTGGGTGACCTGCGTCGTGATGTAGCCAGGCAGACGGTTGGCGAGAACGGCGCCGAGGATGGCGCTGCCGACGGTGCCGCCGAGATTCCGCCAGAACTGGATCTGGCTCGAGGCGACGCCCAGGTACTCGCGCGGCAGGGCGGTCTGCACGGCCGTGAGATAGAGAGGGAACGTGATGCCGAGGCCGAACCCGACGACGATCAGGTCCGCCACGACGTGCCATGCCGGCACCGTCGGGGTGATCTGGGAGAGCAACCACATGCCGAAGATCATCACGACCACGCCCACCGTGCCCAGGTACCGATAGCGCTTGATTCTCTGCATGACGAACCCGGTCGCCGTGCTGGCGCCAAGCAGCCCGGCCATCATCGGGGTGATCAAGGCGCCCGAGTTCGTGGCGCTGATCCCCAGCACGCCCTGGAACACCAGCGGGGTGAAGAGGATCGAGCCGAACATTCCGAAGGCGGTGAGGAAGCCGACGATCATGCTGACGCTGAAGGTCGAGTTTTTGAACAGGTGCAGCGGCACGATCGGGTGCTCGACCCGCCCCTCGACGAATATGAACGCGGCGAGCATCAGGACGGCAAGCGCGAGCAGGCCAGTGACCTCAGGCGACGTCCAGGCGTGGTCTCGTGTGATCGACAGGGCGACCAGGAGCGGCACGATCCCGGCAGCGAGCGTCAGCGCGCCCCAGAAGTCGATGTCGCGCCAAGAGGCTTTGGACTTGACGTAGGGAAGGCCGATCGACACGACGGCCACAGCGATGAGGCCGACCGGAATGTTGACCTCGAACACCCAACGCCAGCTGAAATGGTCGGTGATGAAGCCGCCGGTGGTGGGGCCGATGATCGAGCTGAGTCCGAACACCGCGCCGAACAGGCCGGCGGTGCGACCGCGTTGGCTTGGCGGGAACAGGTCGCCGATGACGGTGAAGACTGTGGCAAACAGCACGCCGCCGAAGATGCCCTGGACTCCCCGGGCGACGATCAGCTGCGTCATGTCCTGAGAGAGGCCGCACAGCGCGGATGCGGCGACAAATCCGATCATGCCCACGAGCAGGAAGGGCTTGCGGCCGAACAGGTCGCCGAGCTTCCCGGCGATGGGGGTCATGGTCGTCGACGTCACGAGGTAGGCCGTCGTCACCCACGCGAGCCGGTCGAGGCCGTTGAGGTCGGCCACGATCCGGGGAATGGCGGTGCCGACGATCGTCTGGTCCAGCGCCGCCAGGAGCAGGGCGAGCATCGTCCCGGCCGTCGCAAGAATGACGCGTCGTCGAGAGAGTCCCGTCGTGATCATTTCCCCAGCTCCTTCCTGGCGTTCTCCACCAGCAAAAGGCACAGATGTCGAAGCTGTGCCAGGTCTGTCTCAGTCATTCCTTTGACCAGCTCATGCTGGTGGTCGAACCCTTCCTTCCAGATGCCGTCGATCCGCTCCCGGCCGGCAGCGGTGAGCCGAGCACGGACCGAGCGGCGGTCGTCCGCATCCGGCACGCGCTCGACCAGGCCGTCGCGCTCGAGGTGGTCGACCAACCCGGTGATGTTGCGGGGCGTCATGGCCAGGTCATCGGCGAGCTCACCCAGCGGCAGGTCGCCGCACCGGAACAGGCGGAAGAGCACTCCAAGGCGGCCTTCGCTCAGGTCATGCTTGGCGCCCCAGCGCTCCTGGAGGAGGTGCATGGCTTTGCCAGCGTACCGGAGTGCCGCGAGCGCCTCGATCGGAGCCAGGTCCACCTTGAGTGGATCAAAAAGGTCTCGAAACCGCTTCATGTAGAGGAGGCCCTTCTCGTCGGTGACCACTTCGGGGCCTGCCTTCGAGAGGTCCTTCAATTCATCTGTATTCATATTGAACCTGTTCATTATTACTGAATACAGGATCGGGCCGCAGGTTATTCTCCCGAGTCGATGATCGTCGACGCTCATCTCGACATCGGCTGGAACGCGATCTCAGCGGGCCGGGGCTTCCTCGGGGCGCCGGCGTCCGGCTACCTCGTCAGCCGGGCTTCTCTTGTCGGGGCGGGCGTCGGCCTGGTGTTCGCGACTCTCTACACCGCGCCTGCCCGGGCGGGTCGCTCGATGCGCACCCGGTTCGTCTACGAGAACGCCCACGAGGCAAACCTGATGGCCACCGCCCAGGTCAACTACTACCGGTCGTGCGAGCTGCAGCTGATCCGCGACCGCGCTGGGCTCGCCGCCTACGCAGGGGGCTGGAGGAAGGGCAAGGTCGCGGCGGTGCTGCTGATGGAGGGGGCTGACCCGATCGAGACGCCCGCTCAGCTCGGCGCCTGGACCGACCGTGGGGTGCGCATCATCGGACCGGCCTGGGGCGCGACGCGGTACAGCGGCGGCACCGGGGCGCCGGGCGGGCTGACCGATCTGGGCCGGCAGCTGCTGAAGGCGATGCGCCGCAAGCACGTCATCCTCGACCTGAGCCACATGGCCGACCAGGCGGTGGCGGACGCGTTCAGCATGTGGCGCGGTCCGATCATGGCCTCGCACAGCAACGCGCGCGCGATCGTGCACGGCGACCGCCAGCTGACCGACGAGTCGGTGGCCGAGATCGCGCGCAGGGGCGGCGTCGTCGGAGTGAGCTTCTACAGCCACCACCTGCGGTCGTCGGGCCGCGCGACACTGAACGACGTGGTGAAGCACCTCGTCCACCACGCACATGCCGCTGGTGGCCCGGAGCATGTGGCCCTCGGCACCGATCTCGACGGCGGGTTCGACGCGCGTCAGGCGCCCATCGACAGCCTGGCGAAGTTGAAGGAGCTGCCCGCGCGACTGCGCGTGCACTTCAACCGCTCACAGGTGGAAGGCATCATGGGCAACAACTGGCTGGCCTTCTTAGACAGGTCACTTCCCCGCTAGCGTGGAAGGTGGCGAACAGCGCCGGTGGGAAGGGCCAGCTTCCCGAAGAAAAGGCTTGACGGCCCGCTGAGCAGCGCGCAGGCTGGCGCCGTCCCGTCAGCCGCGTCCCGGCAAGGCGCCCATTGAGGTGAAGATGCGTTCGATATCCCTCCGAACGTTTTCCTTTGGCGCGCGTGCGGCGGTCCTGGTGGTGATTCTTGCGGTCGTTTCCATGGCCCCCGCATCAGCGGCAGCCCCAAGGCCCGCGTCGGCTCAATTCGCTCTGGAGTGGAATGTCAACGCCGTTAATGTCGTGCGGGCGGCGAGGACGATGGATGGTGTCGCCGCAGGCGGGTCACCTCGAACCCTGTATCAGACGGAAGGCCTGCTCTACCTCTCGTACGTCCAGGCGGCGGTCTATGACGCGACGATGAAGATCTCGAACCGCTACACCCTGTTCCACCACTTCAACGCGCAGGCCGGCAATGCCTCGATCGAAGCCGCGGCGATCTCGGCCGCCTACAACACGCTTGTCGCCTATTTCTCCGATACGGACGGCTCGCTTGCCGCGAGGTACTCGGCCGACATTGCAAGCCTCCCGGCGAACGAATCGCGGGAGAGAGGGATAGCCGTTGGCGAGGCTGCCTCCGCCGACATCGTGCAGCTGCGGGCGAACGACGGACGGAACGCTCCGCTCCCGAATACGTGCTCAACCAGTACGACGCCAGGCAACTGGCAGTGCCCGCCGGCTATTACCGGATCACTACAGAGCGAGCAAACGCCGTGGGTCGCCGTGATGGAGCCCTTCATGCTGGAGAGGGCGTCCCAGTTCCGGGCACCGGCGCCGCCGGCCCTCACCGACCCGCAGTGGATCGCGGACCGGAACGAGACAAGGGACTACGGAGCGTTAAACAGCGCAATCCGGTCTCCTGAGCAGAAAGCAATCGCGACCTTCTGGAACTTCAACGCGATCAATCAATCGAACCAGACTCTGCGCGATGTCGCGATCGAGCACAACATGGATCTCGTCGACACTGCCCGGCTGCTTGCGATGGGGAACATCGTCTCCACCGACGCCGGTATCGCGTGCTTTGACTCCAAGTACACATATCGGTTCTGGCGTCCGATCACCGCGATTCGCGCTGATGGCGTCATCGGCGACGCCGCCTGGCTCCCGCTCTTTCCAACGCCCAACCATGCGGAGTACCCGTCGCAGCACGGCTGCGTCACCTCTGCGCTCGTGCAGGTCATCGCGCATGCGCTCGGGACCACGAATATCAACATCACCGTTCATGGACTTCCGGTTGCACCGGCAACGACCGCAGTGCGCACCTACGCAACGGTTGACGCAGTCGAGACGCAGCTCGTCAACGCTCGGGTGTGGATCGGTTTTCACTATCGCCACACAGTTCTGGCGGGCGAGGACCTTGGCAACTCGGTCGCGTCGTGGACCCTCGCCAGGTACTTCCTCCCGAAGACGGATACAGAAGCGAACTAGAGAAACCGGAAAAGGCGAGGGCGCCGAACGCGGGCGTCCTCGTCTCGGCTAGATCGATTCGGAGACCTGTTTCGCGGTCATGAACGCGAAGCCCATCCCGTGGCCAGTGAAGCCGGCGCAGATGTATACGTTCGGCATTCCGTCAACCTGCCCTGCCAGCGGTAGGCCCGACTCCGTGAAACCCATCGTCCCAGCCCAGCGATGGGTCACCTCGCTCTTCACGCCCAGCTCACTGACGGCGCGGTCGAGTTGCTCCTGGATCTCCGCCGTCGGCCGATCTTCAAGAGTCTTCTCGGTCTCGAGCGAGGTGTCGCGCCAGCCCCCGACCAGCACCTCGCCGCTCCGTAGCTGCCGCCAGTACCGATAGCCAAAGTTGGAGTAGACCGGCATGTCGGTGATCGATTTCGACTCAGGCGCGGTGGCGACCATCTGGGCGCGCGTCGGTTGGATCTTGACGGCCGGCACGAGCTGCGGGGTGTACGCGTTTGTGGCAAGGATGACCACTCCCGCCTCGCACACGTCCTCCCCCGCGGTGATCGTGACGCCGCGGCGGTGCGCCACCAACGACGTGACGTCGACGCCTTCGCGAATCGCGCCGGCGCCGGCCTGCCGCGCGAGCGCAGCCACCATCGCCGACGGATCGATCTCGCCATCGCGCGGATTGATCAGCCGCGTCCCATCCCACCGAGCGCTGAAACCGTCCTCCAGCAACAGTTGCTCCGACTCGACCAGAAGTGCGCGTTCCTGCTCGCTGGCCGGAAGGATCGCCGTGCCGAGGCGGCGGTGCCCGACGTCCTGTCCGCGCGCGGCCTCGATCATGCGGTCTTGGTTCTCGTTGGTGACCTCCCACACCTCGCGTGCCTTCTCCCGGCCGTATGTCGCAATCGCTTCGGCGTATGAGGACGCCACGCCGGCCAGGAGAAACCCTGCGTTGCGCCCACTGGCACCCCACGCGACGTGGTGACGCTCGAGCAGGACCGCGCCGATCCGCCGCCGGGCCAGGTGCCACAGGAGGCTCGTCCCCGCGATGCCACCGCCGATAACGACGACGTCGGCCTTGGCGGGCAGCCGGCCGGCGTAGTTCTCGGGAGGCGGAGCCCAAAACGGCGCGGTCATGAGTCCCAATAGAATCAGATGGCAAGTGGACTTTGAGAGCTACGACGTCCTGGTGGTTGGCGGAGGGCTCGCCGGCCTCAGGGCAGCGATAGCTGCGGTCGAGGCCAATCCCAGGGTCAAAGTGGGGCTGGTCTCCAAGGTCTACCCGATGCGCAGCCACACCGTCTCGGCCGAAGGCGGAGCCGCAGCCGCGCTTGGGCCGGGCGACTCTTACGAGAACCACGCCTTTGACACCATCAAGGGCTCTGACTACCTCGCCGACCAGGACGTGGTGGAGGCGTTCGTGCGCGAGGCGCCGCTCGAGGTCATCCAGATGGAGCACTGGGGCTGCCCATGGAGCCGAAACCCGGATGGCACAATCGCCGTGAGGCCATTCGGCGGCATGACCACGTGGCGCACGTGCTTCGCCGCCGACAAGACCGGCTTCCACATGCTGCACGCGGTGTTCCAGACCTCGCTCAAATACCCGCAGATCACTCGCCACGACGAGGCGTTCGTGACCAAGCTGCTGATCGAAGACAGCCGCTGCGTCGGGGTGGTCGCGCTCGACATCCGCACCGGCCGCTTCGATGCGATCACCGCCAAGACGACGATCCTCGCCACGGGCGGCCTAGGCCGCGTCTACGCCTTCACCACCAACGGCAACATCTGCACCGGCGACGGGATGGCGCTCGCCTACCGCGCCGGCGTCGGCCTCAAAGACATGGAGATGGTGCAGTTTCACCCGACCGGCCTGCCCTTCACGGGCATCTTGATCACGGAGGCGGTGAGGGGAGAGGGCGGCTACCTCCTGAACAACCAGGGCGAGCGCTTTCTCAAGCGCTACGTGCCGAACAAGATGGAGCTTGGCCCGCGCGACATCATCTCGCGCGCGATGATCGCCGAGTTCGAGGAGGGCCGCGGTTTCGAGGGGCCGCATGGCACGTTCATGCACCTCGACGTGCGTCACCTTGGCGAAGCGGTGATCGATCGCAAGCTCCCGTTCATGCGCGAGCTGGGCCGAGAGTTCGTCGGGATCGACATCGTCAAGGACCCCATCCCGGTCCGTCCGGTTCAGCACTACATGATGGGCGGCATCGACGCCGACATCTCTGGCGCAACGCCGATCCTCGGCCTGTACGCGGCGGGCGAGTGCGCGAACGTCGGGCTCAACGGCGGCAACCGGCTGGGCTCGAACTCGTTGTCCGAATGCCTCGTGTTCGGCGCAGCCGCCGGACGCGCGGCGGCGCACTACGCGAGCTCCGCCAAGCCCGTCACCGCGAACCCGGTCGACGCGATGCTGTGGGACGAGGCACACCGGGTGGAAACCGAGTACCTGGAGAAGAAGGGCGGCAACGAACGGATCGCCGTCATCCGCGAGGAGATGCAGAAGGAGATGGACGACGGCGCCGGCGTTTTCCGGACGCGAGACGGCATTGCCAGGCTCGTCCGCAATCTGGGTGGCCTCCGCGAGCGTTTCGAAAAGGTCAAGATCGAGGACTCGAGCCGGACCTTCAACACAGAGATCCTTGCCGCGCTCGAGCTGGACTTCATGCTCGAGGTCTCGTCGACCATCGCGTTTTCGGCCCTCGCGCGCGAAGAATCGCGCGGCGCGCATGCCCGCCGCGACTTCGCGGAGCGTGACGACGCAAAGTTCCTGAAGCACTCGCTGGCGTTCCACACCACCGCGCTGGCTCCGAGGCTGGAATACCGCGATGTGACGATCACCAACTTCAAGCCGCAGGCAAGGACTTACTAAATGCCCGAGAAGAGAATCAGCATCCACGCGACGCGCTATGACCCGGAGCACGACAAGGAACCGCATCTCCAGACGTACGACATCCCCTTCTACGACGAGAGCATGGTCGTGCTCGACGCGCTCAACTACATCAAATCGCACGTCGACGGGAGCCTCAGCTATCGGTGGTCGTGCCGGATGGGCATCTGCGGCAGCTGCGGGATGATGGTCAACGGCACGCCGAAGCTGACGTGCAACGCGTTCTTGCGCGACTACTGGCCGCGCCCCGTCGTCGTCCAGCCGCTCAACAACTTCCCGCTCATCCGCGACCTCGTCATCGACATGGATGACTTCATGCACAAGCTGAAGGCGATCAAGCCGTGGATCATCCGCAAGCAGGAAATTCCGCTTGGCGCGGGAGAGCATCGTCAGACCAACGACCAGATCGACGAGTTCAGGCAGTTCAGCGAGTGCATCAACTGCATGCTCTGTTACGCAGCCTGCCCCGTCTACGGTCTTAACAACGAATTCCTCGGTCCGGCGGCTACGGCTCTCGCGCGGCGCTACAACCTCGACTCCCGCGACCAGGGCCTGAAGCAGCGGCTGCCCATGCTCGCCGACAGCGAGGGCGTCTGGGAGTGCAGCTTCGTCGGCGAGTGCTCGGTCGTCTGCCCCAAAGGCGTTGACCCGGCGAAGGCTATCCAGCAGACCAAGCTCGACACGACGATGCGATTCGTCCTCCCGTACGGCAACCGCGAGTGAGCACGAGCGAAGCGCAGGCTACGCAGCGCGAATACAAGTGGCGCATGCCCGCCAACTGGTGGACGCGCAGCCGCCACTACTTCCTGTACGTCGTCCGCGAATTCACCGCGGTCCCGCTCGCGGTGTGGCTGCTGTGGCTGCTGGTCGAGATCAAGCGCGCCGGTGACGGTCCGGCTCGCTACTCACCCCACGGCTCGCTCGCTTTCGTCATTTTCAGCGTCGTCGTCCTGCTGTTCGCGCTGTATCACAGCTTCACGTTCCTGAGCCTCGCCGGCTCGATTCTCCACTTCAAGCTGTTCGACCGTCCCGTATCTGCGAGCGTGATCGTCCTGTCCCAGTTCGCAGCGTGGGCCGTAGCCTCAGGCGTGATCGGATTCTTCCTCGTCTGGTTGGGCAGATGATTGAATCAAGTCACCTCGCCGTCGACGGGGAGGGTGGCCGGAGGCCGGGCGGGGACGCCCGAGCCCCCAAAACCGCGTTCAACCACCTGGTTTTCTGGTTCCTGTTCGCCCAGGGCGGCATCATTGCGGCGATCCTGATTCCCGTCCATGTCCTGGTCCAGGGCATCCTCGGTCCGCTCGGCGTCGTGCCCGTAGTCGACCGCCACTACGACACCTGGGTCAGCGCCCTCGGCAACCCGATCGTCAAGCTCTACCTGCTGGTTCTGATCGCGGTGCCTTTCTTTCACTTCGCCCACCGCATTCGCTATCTCCTCGTCGACCTTGGTCTCAAGGCCGCCAAGAGCATGCCTGCGCAGGTCGTCTTCTACGGCGGTGCGGTCCTGGTCACGCTCGTCACGATCTGGGTCCTTCTGACGACGGTTCCAATCGGCAGCTGATCCGATGTACACGGTCGAGGCGATCCCGGCACCCGAGCTGGGCAACACGAGCTTTGTCGTCGCCGACACGGACAACGGCGTGGGCCTCGTCATCGACCCGTTGCGCGACATCGAGCGGTATCTGAACGTCGCTTCCGACATGAACATCGAGCTGACCCACGCCCTCGACACTCACCTTCACAACGACTTCGTGTCGGGACGCCGGGAGCTTGCCGCTGAAACGGGAGCAGAGATCGGCGAGCTGGAAGCAGGATCCGAGGTGAGGCTCGGTGACATCACTGTGCGCGCTGTCGCGACGCCCGGCCACACGCCCGACCACAAGGCATACCTCCTGAGCGAAGGTGGCCGCGTGCGTGCCCTGTTCTCAGGCGGGGCGGTGATGCTCGGAGGGATCGCCCGCACCGACCTGTTCGGGCCGCACCTCGCGGTGCATCTCGCCCTCGAGGCGCTGACCACATTGCAGGTCCGCCTGCGAGGGCTGCCCGACGAGATTCGCGTGTTTCCGACCCACGGCGGCGGATCTTTCTGCGGCGTCGGAGGACGCAGCGGTCACGAGACGACCCTCGGCCAGGAGCGCAAGACGAATCCGTTCTTTCAGACCACCGAGGTGATGCCTTTTCTCGCCAGGGCGCTGACGCAGTCGCGCTATCCGACCTACTACCGCGACATGTCGGCGATCAACAGGGGAGGGGCGCCACTGCTCGGGCGCACGCTTCCGCCACTCACCCGCCTCGAGGCCGACGAGGTGGCGCAGATGATCGACTCGGGCGCCGCTGTGATCGACGTCCGCACCGGGCGCGACTACGATGCAGGCCACATTCCGGGCAGCTACCAGGTGGGCGTCGAGGGTCCCGTCAGCGCCTGGGTCGGCTGGTTGATCGCGCGAGGCAGGCCGCTCGTCCTGGCCGGCGGCACGCACGAGCAGCACGTTCTGGCGCAGCGCCAGCTGCTGCGCATCGGGTTCGATGCCATCGCGGGCGAGCTGGATGGCGGAACGGACGCTTGGCGCACGAGCGGCCGCGAGCTGTCGACTTTCGAGACGGTGGACGTGGAGGACATGGCGCAGTGGGTGCTCAGCGCCGAGCCGATGACCGTGGTCGATGCGCGAGACGAGCACGAGTGGGTGACAGGCCACGTGCCCGGAGCCGTGCACATCTACGTGCCCGACGTGCCGCACCGCGCCGACGAGATCCCTCGCGAGGCACCGGTCGCGGTGCACTGCGCGTCCGGTTATCGCGCCGGAATCGCGGCGAGCCTGCTCGAGCAGGCGGGCCTGAAACGGATCATCCATGTGAACGGCGAATACTCGGACTGGGACCGCCTCCACCTGGCCGAGTCGCACCCCTGAGCACGCGTCAGAAGGCGGCTATTTCACATCGCCTTCAGCAGCGGCTAGAGTAATCGCGCAGATCGCCGGCAGCTATGGGGGTAGGAGGTCGCGCCGATGGTTGGGTTGGGCAAGAGGTTCTTCGTTGCTCTCGTGGTTTCCGCGCTCGCTTTGGGCCTCGCGCCGCTCACCGCCGCCGCCGCGGTCACGACGCACACCGGCACGCTGGCCGACGGGGCGACCTACAAGATCGAGGTCCCGAGCAACTGGAACCACACGCTCCTCCTGTACAGCCACGGCTACGTCGTGCCGGGATCCTCGAATCCCGCTCGCGACGTCGGTGATCCCGCAACCGGCGCCTTCCTGCTCAGTCAGGGCTATGCCCTGGCCGGCTCCTCGTACGCCCACGCGGGCTGGGCCCTGCAAGAGGCGATTCCCGACCAGATCGCGACTCTCGACATCGCCGACAGCATCGTTGGCACACCCGCGCACACGATCGCGTGGGGCCACTCGCTCGGCGGCATCATCACTGGCGGCCTGCTCCAGACTCATTCCAATCGATTCGACGCCGCGCTCCCCATGTGCGGCGTGGTGGCGGGAGGCGTGGCGGTCTGGAACGAAGGCCTCGACGCCGAGTTCGTCATCAAGCAACTGCTGGCGCCGAGCTCGAGCGTCCAGCTCGTCCACATCACCGACCCCAACAACCTGAACGCGGCGGAAGGAATCCTCTTCGGCGCCCAGTCGTCGCCACAAGGAAGGGCTCGCCTCGCGCTTGCGGCGGCCGTCGGCGACCTTCCGGGCTGGTTCGATCCGGCAAGCACCGAGCCGAGCTCGACCGACTTCGCGACTCAGGAAGCCAACCAGTTCAAGTGGTTGTCCCAGGTCGACGGGCCGTTCGTATTCGCCCTTCGGGGCGAGCTCGAGGCGCGCGCCGGCGGCAACCCGTCGTGGAACACCGGGGTCAACTACTCGCAGCAGCTGGCGAACTCGATCGACACCGCCGAGGTACAAGCGCTTTATCAGCAGGCCGGGCTCGACCTCGACGCCGACCTCGCCGCCCTGGCCGCGGCGCAGCGGATCAGTGCTGATTCAAGCGCGGTGAAGTACCTGACCGACCACATCGTTTTCAACGGCAACCTCGGCGGAAAGCCGGTCCTCACCATCCACACCACAGGTGACGGCCTGGTGCTCAACTCAGACGAGCAGGCGTACCGGTCCGTGGCGCAGGACGCGAAGGACAGCCAGCTGCTGCGCCAGGCATTCGTGCACCGGGCCGGGCACTGCACCTTCACCCCGGCCGAAACGGTTGCGGCGCTGAAGGCGCTGGAGACCCGTCTGAACACCGGCAAGTGGGCGGGTGCAACAGACCCGGGCGCGCTGAACGCCGCCGCGGCTGGGTTGGGATCGCTGAACTCCGCGCCGCCGTCGTACCTGGAGTTCGAGCCGGCGCCATTCCTGCGGCCGTTCGACCTGGGCAGCCACTAGGAACGACGTCGACGGGATCTGGCGGGCCGGGGTTTCCGGGCTCGCCAGACTTCCTCCGAAGGCCACTGACGCGCCCAATCGGCCGTCACGTACTGGTAATAAGGGTGGTCGACCGCGTCCTCCGCCGCGTACAGCTCGCGGAAGTCCAGCACCTCGAATCCGGCCCGGCGCAGGACCTGGAACAGCTCGGAGTGGCTGATATGGAACTCCGTGCTCGCTCCGACCTCGTCGTCAGTCCAGTCGAGCCGGTGCATCCCCTTCAGCGGCCGGAGCAACTGCCGTCCGATGCGTTCGTTGTCAGCCGAGCACACCATCTCGAGGTCCGTGCTCCGCATGAACACCAGCTCGCCGCCTGGCCTGAGCAGCCGCGCGGCCTCTGGGATCCAGCGATCCGGATCGCACCATAGCGACGCGCCGTACTCTGAGAACGCGAGGTCGAACGACCCGTCCGGGAGCGGCACAGCCTCGGCGTTGGCCTTGAGGAACTCTAGGCCGAGGCCGAACTCCTCGTTCATCTCGCGCGCGGTGTCGAGCTGCGCGGGGGTGATGTCGACGCCGAGGACGCGGCGAGCGCCGTGCCTCTTCAGCCACGCTCCGAAGTAGGCGGTGCCGCAGCCAAGCTCGATGACCTCGAGTCCGTGTAGGTCCGGCAGGAATTTGATCTCGGACTCCGGCGTGTTCCATCGGCCCCACGTGATCTCCTCCTGCGCCCACGAGTCGTGCGCGCTCGCGGCCGTGTAGTTGGCGTTCGAGACCGTCCACACCTCGCGGTTGCGGATCGCGTAGTCGGGGAGACGTCTAGGCATCAGTGGGCGCGGCCTCGACCAGGGTGGCGCTTGCGGGCCCGCCAGATCTCCTCGGAAGGCCATCGGCGGGCCCATTCGGCGGGCACATATGAATAGAAAGGATGGTCCTCCGCGTCGTCCGGCGCGTACAGCTCGCGCCAGTCGAGCACGTCGAACCCCGTCCGATAGGGCCGGAGGGGTCGCGCTGAAGGTCAGACATCCGTTGCCGCAGCTTCGAGCAGCGCCGCGAACTTTCGCCTCGCCGCCTCGCGGCGCGTCGGGACGTGCTCGCGAGGCCAGATTCCCTCGGGCGGCCGGTAGCCGGCCAGGATCTGCCGTGCCACCGACACGCGGTGCACCTCGTCGGGACCGTCGTAGATCCGGGCCGCGCGTGCATGGCGGTACATCTCCTCGAGCGGCAGGTCGGATGAATAGCCCAGCGATCCGTGAATCTGGATCGCGCGGTCGATCACGTCGTGCAGGACCTTCGCGCCAAAGAACTTGATCAGCGAGATCTCCTTGCGCGCGGCGGACGCGCCTTGCGTGTCGATAATCCACGCCGCGTGCAGCGTCATCAAGCGCGCGGCCTGCATCTCGGCCGCCGAGTCCGCGATCCAGTTCTGCACCGTCTGGTGACTCGCCAGCTTCTTGCCGAAAGCCTCGCGCTGCAAGGCGCGCTCGCACAGCATGTCGAACGCGCGCCGCGCCTGGCCCAGCCACCGCATGCAGTGGTGGATGCGCCCCGGTCCGAGCCGTGCTTGCGCGATCAAAAATCCCTGGCCGCGCTCGCCCAGCACGTTGGCTGCGGGCACGCGCACGTTTTCATAGATGACCTCGGCGTGGCCGTAACCGAACTTCTCGTGCTCACCGCCCATCGTGGGCACGTTGCGCACCCTCTTCAAGCCGGGTGTGTCAGACGGCACGATGATCATCGACGCGCGCTCATAGGAGTCGGCCTTCGGCTCGGTGACGACCATCGCGATCAGGAAGTCCGCGATCATCCCGTTCGACGTGAACCACTTGTGGCCGTTGATCACCCATTCGTCGCCGTCGAGCTCCGCCGTGGTGGCAAGCAGCGTCGGGTCTGAGCCCGCGGTTTCCGGCTCGGTCATCGAAAAAGCGGAGCGGATCTTTCCGTCGAGCAACGGGTGGAGCCACCGCTTCTTCTGTTCGTCAGTTCCGAAATGGGCCAGGATCTCCGAGTTGCCCGAGTCGGGCGCCTGATTGCCGAACACGATCGGGCCCCATACCGACGCGCCCTCGATCTCGTGCATCAGGCCGAGCTTCACCTGGCCGTAGCCCTGGCCGCCCAGCTCGGGCGGCAGGTGAGTGGCCCACAGCTTCTGCCGCTTGACCTCTTCTTGCAGCGGACGGACCGCACGCATGAATCCCTTCTCGTCGACGTCGAGGACTTCGAGCGGATAGACCTCGTCGTGCATGAACCGGCGCATCCACTCGAGCTTTTTCTCGAACTCAGGCTCCGTCGAGAACTCCCAGGTCACAGCAGGGTGATTCCTTCGTCGATCATGCCGACGATCGTATCCGTCAGGCCTTCGTACATGGGGTCGGGCCTCCGGCCCTTGCGGTGCAGCATCAGGTTGTAGCCGAGGATCGCGGCGTACTTGTAGAGGCTGAGCGCGACATACCAGCGCATCTCGCTGGCTTCCACACCGTAGAGCGTGAAGAGCTCGTCGAGGTCGAGCGCGACGGCGCCGCCCGGACTCGGCGCGCCCGCAAACTGGCGGCGGACTGTCATCGCGCAGAGGCAGCCGAGGTCGAGGAGCGGTTGGCCGAGCTCGGCGATCTCCCAGTCGAGGACCGCGATCACCTCGGGGCCGCGAAAAAGCATGTTGCCAAAGTGGTAGTCGCCGTGGACCAGCGTGGGGCGGCGCTCGGCCGGCACCTGGGCCGCAAGGAGGCCGCCGAGCTCTCCGGCTCGCATCGTCAGCTCTTCTGGCGCGCGCTGCATGAGCATCGCCCAGCGCATCATCTCGACCTGCAGGCCGATCGGGTCCTCACCGCCGATGCCTGTTTGCTCAGGCGGCAACGCCTGCAGTCTCTTGAGCACATCGATCGCGCTGGTGGCGATGCCGCTTGCGGTCTCCTCGAGGGCGGTCTTTTCGATCCGGCGCCCGCTGACTCGCTCCATGAGGATGAACGGGCGCCCGTCGACGACCGGCTCGTCGGAGATGATCGGGACGGCAGGGGCCGGAAGCCCCGCGGCGTGGAGCGCGGCCATGATCCGCCCCTGGCGCATCACGTCCGCGGTGCCGGCGATGCGCGCGTTGGGCGGCGGCAGGCGCAGCACGAACTCGCCACTGTCCGCGGTCACGAAATAGGTGAAGCCGGAGTGGCCTTCGGGAATCGGCTCGACTGAAGTCACACGAGTGCCCAACCGGGCCTCGAGGTCCGCCCGAATCTTGCCGATCTGTTCCTCCCCATTCATGTTGAGATGGTCCTCCCGATCTATGGGGAGGTGGCGCGCAGCGCCGGAGGGGCTGTGTCGATCTGTTCCTCCCCATTCATGGGGAGGTGGCCTGAAAGGCCGGAGGGGCAGTGTCGAATCTCTTCATTCGAGGTGCGCCGTGTCACCGACCGCGCCGACCATCCGGCGGTCGCCCAGCACGCGCACGGTGCTGATGCTCGTGTAGTAGGGAAGGAGGCGCAAGCGCCCGGGCTCGAGCTGCATGACATCGGAAAGGCACGCGATGATCGAAGCACCGTGGCTCACCACGACTACGCTCTCGCCGTCGTGCTCGCGCGCGAGGTCGTCGACCACGGTGCGCATTCTCGTCGCCGCGGCCACGGGCTCCTCCTTGAAGTCGAGCGTGCCGTCTTCTGAGATGTCGAGCGCCATCTCGATGAGCCGGTGGTCGACGCGGACATCGTCGCTGATCGCATGTGCCGTCTCCATCGCGCGCCGGTAAGGGCTCGAATAGATCGCGGTCGGCTTGGCGCGCCTCACGCGCTCAGCCAGGCGCTGCGCCTGGTCGCGTCCGAGCGCGCTGAGGGGCGGATCATCGGCGTCGGTCATGTCTCGATAGCAGTCGGCGTGGCGCACGAGCCAGATCTCGGTCACACCTTCGACGCCGATCAAGAAAAGTGCCTCGAGAGATCGCATGGCCCGGGTCAGATGCTCCGAGCCGGTTGCCACGGCTAACATTCGACCACATGCTCCGGGTTGTGGGCATCGTCGCCCTCTTCGTCCTAGCAGCCTGCGGCCAGACAACCCCCAAGGTTGGACCGTCTCCCTCGCCTGTCATCGCGCAGGGAAGCTGGAACCAGAACCTGACGCTTACGGGCGACCTGCCGGGTCAGATCACCTCGATCGTGCCTGACCAGGGCACGCAGCAGACTTTCTGTTCCGGCTCCAAGGCGCGCAACGGCGATACGTGGTCGGACAGCTTTTACGCAAGCCTCGGTTCGAACGGCGCCGAATGGCAGCTCAACATCGTGATCGAGAACTTTCGCGGCCCGGGGACCTACCTCAACAAGGACGTGAAGATCTCGCTCCAGTCGCCTGACAACACGCAGGCATGGCTCAACCAGGACGCGGATCCAGCCGCTCATCTCGACGCGGACAAAGTGACGTTCACGATGGACCGTAATCAGCAGACGGGGACGGTCGACGCATTCCTGACGAACGCGACATCGGGCAAGCGCGGCTCAGAGCACATCGCGGGCACCTGGAACTGCCGGGGCTGAGTGGGGTGGAGGTTCACTTCGATGGCCACTGCTTCGGATGCGGTCCACTCAACAAGGACGGCCTGCAGCTGAAATTCGAGCCAGGGCCCGACGGGTCCGTTGCGGAGTACAAGGTGCCCGAGCGGTTCCAGAGCTGGGCAGGGATGATCCATGGCGGCATCGCCGCGCTGATGCTGGACGAGGCGGTGGGCTGGGCGGCCTGGCATGCAGGGCATCCCGGCGTGACGGGCCGTCTGCAGGTGAGCTATCGCCGGCCGCTCAAGCTCGGGGAGCGGGTGCGGATCATCGGCAAGGTGGATCACGTACGCCGCACGCTCGTCTATGTGTCGGCATTCATCGAGAACCGAGACGACCATTCCCGGGTGGCCGACGCCACCGCGACCCTGATGGAGGTCAAAACAGTCGTCGACCCGGCAGTCGGGAGATAAAGAGAAGGACGGGCGGTAGGGTCGCCCGTACCTCAACACGTGGAGGTAAGCCTGTCTATTCCTGGCCTTCGAACTGGTGGTCGGCGTTCGGGACCCCAGGATCGGGGAGGCCCCTGAACCGTCCCTAAAGCGTGCGTCCGACCTGATTTAGAAATTCTCTAGAAAAGTCGGGCATCCTTGAGCCTGTGAAGGTGCTCCTGGTGGAGGACGATCGCCGGGTGGCCGACCAGCTGCTGATCCTGGCTCGGGCTGACGCCGGCGCCCTGGTCCCGGCCAAGGAGAACGTCGAAGTCGCCGACTTCCTCCACGAGAACGCGGCCCGTTGGGAGTCGACCGCCGAGGCGCGTGGCGCTCGGATCGAGGTGAGTGCTCCGGCGTCGGGCTCTGTCGAGGCCGACCTTGCCTTGCTTCGGCGGGAGGTCGACAACCTGGTCGATAACGCGGTTCGACACCCAAATGCGGGGACTGCCGTGGCTGTTCGCGCGTACTCTGCCAACGGTGGATGGAACGTCGAGGTGGCAGATCATGGCCCGGGCATCCCGCCTGAGTTCCGCGACCGGGTGTTCAGCCGGTTCTCGCGGCCCGACACCGCGCGCTCGCCAGAGGACGGAGGAGCCGGGCTCGGACTGGCGTTGAGCGAGGCGATCGCTCGGGCGCACGGCGGCAACCTCTCCCTGGCCGATGAAGCCGGCGCGGGCGCCGTTTTCCGGCTCTACCTGCCGAGGAGCGTCGCGGCATGAGCACGTTGATGAAGACTTTGCGTTCGGGCAAACCGCTTCACTACGCGGCGATCGGGCTGGTCGTGTTGGCGGCAACGGTCGTCGTGGCGGTGATCGAGGGCGACCTGCCTGAGCTGTTCCACTGGACGTTCGGTGGACTGCGCACCTTCTACATGCAGCACACCTACCTGCCTGGATATGCCTTGCTCTACATCGAGGAATCGGGAATTCCCCTGCCTGCCCCGGGCGACGTGTTCGTGATGTATGTCGGCGTGCACATCCCGCGCAACATCGCCGCGTGGCTGGCGGCGTGGCTGGGGTTGATCCTGGTCGTGGTCCTGGGCGCGACGAACCTGTATTTCGTCTCCCGGCGATTCGGCACGCGGCTGGTGCACAGCCGGGTCGCCGAGTACGTCCACCTGAGCCCCGAGCGGTTGGAGAAGGCCGAGGTCTGGTTCAAACGGTACGGAGTGCTGGCGATCATCTTCGGCCGGCACATCCCGGGCTTCCGAGTGCCGATCACGGTCGCCTCAGGCATCTTCAACGTCCCCTACCGAGTCTTCGCGCCGAGCGTTGCCGTCTCGACCGCGATCTGGGCGGGGGTGATGCTGACGCTGGGTATGACGCTGGGACCGCGCCTGGCGGTGCTGCTGAACGCGCATGGATGGGTGTATTTCATCTGGGGCGGGATCGTTGCGGTCCTGATCGCCGGGATGTACCTGCGCCAGCGTCGGACGAACGCCGGCGCGGCGGGACGTCGGAGGCCCGACCGGCCGGTAGAATCACCGAGTTCCTAGATCTCGGGACATCGGGAGCGCGGTTCGTCTCGAGGCGCTTGGTGTGGAACTATTACTCGTCGTCGGGGGCTGGCGCAGTTTGGCAGCGCGCACGGTTCGGGACCGTGAGGCCCCGGGTTCAAATCCCGGGCCCCCGACCAATTTCTGAGTTCAGGTTCGTCGGGCTTGCGGAGCTAAAGTGATAACCACGCTGTATCACTGCAGTAGTTATGCAGTAGTTTCAAGAAAGCCTTGAGCCAGATTTAGAAGCCACGATCGATCACGGCTGGTGCGAGGTAGCCGAGACGGCGCTCAATTTCGTCAAGAGGTTCGCCTAGTCGCTCGGAAGTGGTTCGGCACTCCTCCGCATGCCACAATCCAATCCAGGTTCTCAAACCACGGCCGGCTATGACTGTGGCCGGACGCTCATTACAGGCGGACGAGGCGGGCACATGAAGCCGAAGATCGTGGTCATTGGCGGAAGCGGTTTGATCGGTGCCATGGTCGTGGAGAAACTGAAGCAGAAGGGCAATGATGCAGTTGCCGCTCCGCTGGACACGGCGGTCTACACGATGAGCGGCGAAGGCTCAGATGGGGCACTTGCCGGCGCCGAGGTCGTGGTCGACGTGGCTAGCGCGCCATCTTTCGAGGATCAGGCCGGGTGGGACTTCTTCCAGATCGTAGGCGAGAACCTTGCGGCGGCTGAAGTGGCTGACGCGATCAATTTCTTCCGTACGGCGCACGAGAACCTCGCTGCCGCTGAGTTGGCCGCCGGCGTCAAGCACCACGTCGCACTTTCTGTCGTGGGGACCGAGCGCTTGCAGGACCTCGCATACTTCCGGGCGAAGCTGATGCAGGAAAACATGATCAAGGGCTCGCCCGTTCCGCACACCATCATCCGCGCCAGCCTGTTCTTCGAGTGGATCCGCCCGATCGCCCAGGCCGGCACGGACGGCGACACGGTGCGCGTGTCGCACGCATTGTTCCATCCAGTGGCGGCGGACGACGTCGCGAGCACGGTCGCCGAGGTGGCCCTCGATGCGCCGAGGAATGGCACGGTCGAGATCGCCGGCCCAGACAAGTTCTACGTCGACGAACTGGTCGCCAAGGTCCTTGAACATGACAAGGATCCGCGTAACGTGATCATGGGTGATCCCGGGGGCCTCTTCTACGGCATCCAGCTTGATGACCAATCGCTCATGCCCGGCCGCGACGCACGCCTGGGACCGACCACAGTCGACTGGTGGCTAACCCATTAGGCCATCTTGATTCTCGACACGATTAGGGCCCGTTTCACGGCGCTGATCAACTGGGCGGCGTCGTTCCTATTTCGGGAGCCGCTGAGGTTCGACGTCAGCGCAAAGCGCCGCCAGGTGCCGGACTAAGCGCCGGTGGGATTACAAAGCGCCATCATCGATTGGCTCGACGCGCGCTTCGAGCTCACCGACGCGGTCGACGCAGAGCTATACCGAGGGGTTCCGAACTACACGGCCGCCGCCTATCGCTATCTCGGCGGCGTGGCAGTGTTTGTCGTCACAATCGAGTTCATCACTGGTTTTCTGCTCGGCCTCTACTACGTTCCCGACGGTGCGGGCAACCCTGCTCCAGCCTACGCCAGCGTCGTCTTCATCCAGCAAGCCGCGTACCTCGGATGGCTCATACGCGGGATACATTTCTGGGGCGCCAACCTTCTGATCGCGGTTGCGTTCCTGCACTTGACATTCGTCTTCTGGAACGGAGGCTATCGCCCGCCACGCGAGCTGAACTGGATGGTCGGAGTGCTCGTTTTTCTGATCATCGTCCTCTTCAGCTTTACGGGTTCGCTGTTGCCGTGGGACGCCAACTCGTACTTGGCGCGAGCCCGCGAGATCTCGATCATCTCGGGAAGCGGAGTGCTCCCCGACGGTGTGAGTGGATTCATCAGGTACGCGGTGCAGGGTGGCCCAGTAGTGGGACCGACGACGTTGCTGCGCTTTTTCATGGCCCACGTATTCCTGCTGCCGGGGTTGATGGCCGTCCTCCTTTATGTCCACTTCCGACTTGTTCGCAAGCAGGGTCCCGCCGAACCAGCATGAGCGCGCCCAAGGCAAGCTCGAGCCGGCTGCCCATCACGCGCCGGCATGCCCTGTATCCGATCCTGGCCATCTACGCGCTCGTCGGCCTCGTGTTCGGCCCCATTGGCCATCAGGTCAGTGACGACATGCCGGAGAGCAATACTCACCCCTACTTTCCCGATCACATCTGGCCTTACCCGATTCTCGCGGTGGTGGTCTTGGTCGGACTTGGTTTGATGGCGCTGATCGGGCAGCCCCTGCTGCAGCCCGGACAGCCGGCCGACCCGCGCGCCGCGATCATCCCGCTTCCGGAGTGGTACTTCCTGGCGCTCTTTCAGTTCGCCAAGCTCGGCCCCGCGTTCATCACGAAGGCGGTTGTC
>VBIW01000004.1 GCA_005880915.1 Chloroflexota bacterium
CACCCCCACCTGTGATCTTGAGCTGGTAGGTCTGAGCGCCGGCCGGCCTGGGCCACTGGACGTTCATCCTGGTGCTGCGATAGGTGGTGGCGTTCAGCTGATCCTTGGGGATGGTGACGGACGCGGAATAGGCGGCCGGATTCACCTGGCCTCCGGCGGCGTTGAGCAGCTCGACCGTTGATTGATTGGTCTCCGCGACCGAGGCTCCATCGATCAAGAGCTGGAGGTGGATCACCGAAGGAGTCAGCTCGAAGGCCTCGACGTTGAGCTTCCATGATCCGACCGCGGACGGCCGGGGCGTGAGTGTCAACGCGCTCGAAGGTTGCACCGTCAGGGGCAGATTGAAGCTCCAGTTACCCGTGGTGCGGCGGACAGGTCCCGAGCCGTTGAACTCCTGGATCGTCACTGATAGATGGGCCTGCCCGTCCGCTGAGGCTCGAGGCCCTGTATCAAGCACGAATACGTGGTCGCCTGCGATGCCTGCGCTGCCGCTGCTGGAGGAATTGAGCGGACCCTGACCGTCGCTGATCCCAGCCATCGGAAAACCAAGGTCGGGCGCGGCACGGAAGAACAAAACAGTTCTCGCAGGATCTGCGTATGCACCGATCAACATCACGGTATGCCCGCCGTCTTGGGACGACAGCTTGAGCGGGGTGACGAGATCGGGTGTTCTGGACAAGCCTGCCGCGGCAAGATCGGCTTCTGGCAGCTGTCTGCTGGTTTGCACGGGAGGAGTTGGAGAGGCTGATGGAACCGGCCGCGAGGCCAGCCCTGCTTGCCGCAGGTACGCGGCCTGCAGGCGAGGAAACACAAGGACCGCAACCACCAGCACCGTGAGGATTGCGGCCAGAATTCCGAGAGCGCGGGGGTATTGCTGACGCGGTCCCGGCTGCTGCAGCTGGGCACCGATACGGCTGGCGAAATCCGGCGGATAAACCGCCTCGCCGAGCGCCTCATGGACGCGTTCTCGTATCTCGGTCTCATTCATCTTTCATGACCTCCGGGCTCATGCGCAGGCGCTCCAGCGCCCGATACGTGCGCGATTTCGCGGCTTTGGGGCTGATGCGGAGAACTTGAGCAACCTCGCCAAACGGCAGGTCCAGGTAGTAGCGAAGCGTGATGGCGAGGCGCTGGTCGGTGGGCAGCTTGTGGATTGCCCGCCGCAGGTCAGCCGCCGCCGAGGGCTCCGCGGGCGACAGCTGCGTCTCGGACTCGAGCACCTTTGGGCCGTCGAGAACGCCGAGCCACCGGCTCCTCCGCTGCCGCTTGCATTCGTTGGCGACAATGGTCAGAAGCCACGGTCTCATGACGGAATCGCGCCGGAACTTGCCGAATCCCCTCCAGGCCCTGAGCACCGCTTCCTGCACCGCGTCCTCCGCGTCTGTATTGGAGCGCAGCATCGCGACCGCGAGCCGGTGAGCGGACGGAAGCAGAGGCTCGACCAGGGCCATGAAGGCGTCCTGGTCGCCGGCCGCCGCGTCCTCCCTAGCTGGGGCGACTAGCACTTCCACGAGTACTATCCGCGGGCCACGCCAAAAGTCTCGCTCTAAACGATCAGCAGACGGGCCTAGAACCGCCGGGCCGCTTCTAGCTGCGACACTCCATCACGCGTGCGCCAGCTCCTTACCACCGCGGGCCTGCTCATACCGCTGGCCCTGGACACTTTCGCCCTGGCGGCCGCGCTCGGCGTGGCTGGGCTCGAAAAGCGTGAGCGGTTGCGGGTCACGCTGGTCTTCACCGTCTTCGAGGCCGGCATGCCGATCGCCGGCATCCTGATCGGACGCGCCGCCGGTGCATTCATCGGTCAATGGGCCGGTTACGGCGGCATCCTGTTCCTGCTCATCGCCGGCGCGCTCCTGCTCCGGCCTGGACAGGATGAGGACGGCGAATCCAAGCGCCTGCGTTTGCTGGCGCATGCCCGGGGCCTGGCCATCATCGACCTGGGTCTCGGCATCAGCGTCGACGAGCTGACGATCGGCCTCAGCGCGGGCCTGCTCGGGCTGTCGGTTGCGCTAACGGTGATCTGGATCGGGATCCAGGCGTTCATCGCCGCGCAGGTGGGGTTGCGGTTCGGCGGCCGGTTGGGTGAAGGGGTCCGGGAGCGATCGGAATGGGTCGCCGGAGTGGCCCTGATCCTGGTCGCGCTGATCCTGCTGGCGCTGAAGCTTCTGAAGGTCTAGGGCGAGAAGATCTTGCAGAGGCTTTCCGCCAGCGAGGCGGCGTCGACGCCCGGGTGTGTCAGGTAGTAGCCGACCACATCGCTGACCGCGCCCACCACGGCCCGACCGAACACCGCGGGGTCCTTGTCGGCGAAGAACGGGTCGTGCGTGAGTGCGTGGCGGACCTCCTCGGCGACAGCGTCCGCGAACCGCGACTGCAGCTCGTGACGCACGCGCTCCACGTCCTCGCTCAGCCCGACCGACTCGACGATCAGCAGCCGGGCGACGTCCGACCGCTCGAAACACGAAACGACGAACCTCGTGATGCCCCGGCGCAGCCGCTCGTGGTGGTCATGGCCCGTCGCGGCGGTGGCCAGCACGTCATGGATGAGCTCGCCGCCTTCCTCGGCCAGGATCTCGCGGAAGCAATGCTCTTTGGACTCGAAGAACTCGTAGAACGCCGACTTGGAGACCTTGGCCCTAGCCACGATCTCGTCCACCGACGTGACCGTGTAACCGCGCGTCGCGAACAATGCGAGAGCCGCGTCGGCTATCCGCCCTCGCCGCCTTTCAAGCCTTGCTTCGCGACGCTGCTGGACCGCCGAGCCCGCCGCGACCGACATCTATGCCCTATCCGGCCGCCAGCGCCCGAGAGATCACCAGACGCTGGATCTCGCTCGTGCCTTCGAAGAGGGTGTAGATCTTGGCGTCGCGGTGCCATTTCTCGACCGGGAAGTCGCGGATGTAGCCGTAGCCGCCGCAGATCTGGATCGCCTGCTCGGTGACCTTGACCGCCACCTCGCCCGCCTTCAGCTTGGCCATCGAACCCTCTGCTTTCTTGAACTCCCCACCGCTCCGACCTTCCCAAAGCGCTCTCCAG
>VBIW01000005.1 GCA_005880915.1 Chloroflexota bacterium
GCGTACTAGTTGCGATAGCCATCCTGATGGGCGCGTGCGGTGCGCCAAAGACGTCTGCGGCTACGAGTTCAGTCACCCCACGTGCGACGACCTCAGGCCCTGCACCATCGGCGGGCGGAATATCCTTCGGTCCTTACGCAGTCATCCTTAGCGGCGGTGGTTCGCCCTACTCTCCACAAACCTTCACGATCAACATTGTGACTAGCGCTGGCCACTCAGTGGCGAGTGCTCAGGGAACGAGCCGCGCCGGGCTGCTCTGTCCTGCCGTTCAGGCAGGGGCAGTCTATCCCTTCCCTACCGTTATCAGCATTTCCAACTCACGCGTCTACTACCTCGATGGGAATTCGACGATCCGGTACGTCGCTCCCGACGGCAGCACGGGCGTCGCGACCACTATTGCCGTCGGATCGAAGGTCGTCGCCGCCTTCACAGTCAGCCCCGACGATCGCCGGATCGCTGTGTCGTTGATTGATTTCTCGGCAATGCCCATTTCGGTACGGCTCTATGTGGAAGATTTGAAAGCGGGCACTAATCACCGCGACATCTTCTCCTCCGCTTCGCGGGACCATGTCGTCTGGCCGGTGGGTTGGCATGCCGGCCATTTGGTCCTGGCGGTGATGGTGACCTGCAGCCAGGGTGGTGGTCCATTCGGCGACGTGGCCGGATACCACGTTGTAGACGCCCTGACCGCAGCTCGCATTGTCGCAATTCCTCCGGCCGGCTGCTACATCAGTAGCAAGCCATCGCCGGCTGGCATCACTTGCACGACCGGAACGACTCTGAATGCGCTCGACTGGAGCGGAAGGGTCATTAAGTCAGTGCCGCAGCCAGCAAACGTGGACGTGATAGCTCTGTCTCCAGACGGCACCTGGATGGCCGGATGCTGTGGGAGCAAAGGAGAGATGATCATCTTCGACCCCGAAGCCAAACAGACCACAAAGCCGGAGGGGTTTTACCCAGGATGGATCGACAACGACCATCTCGTTCTTATCGTGGCGCTCCAGAGTGGTCTTCCAGCCGAGACATCGATCCTCGTCCTGAGCTCCGGCAGGATGACCCCGCTCAGCGTCGCTGGATACTTCGCCGGCCGTCTGCCAGTCGGAGACTAGCCCTAGATTCGAATCGCCGCCGTCATAGCCGCCGCTGGCGTTTCTGCGGTTGAAGGGCGATGGCTGGGTCAATTGGTCAGGCCTGGCAACTCTCGCTCTGGCCTTGGCACCATGGTTCTCGACTCATTGAACCGTTTGCTGGCACGAAGCCCTGATGGACACTGAACGCTTAGGCGCGTGCCGCCAATCCGACCGAAACCTAGTTCCGAGCTCGAACGTTAGGAGCAGTATGAGCCTGGCTGCGAAGGGACTGATCATCGTGCTCTTTTTTCTGCTGAGCGCATGTGGTTCAGTTAAGGCAGGCACGAGTGCCTCACCCTCACCAACGCAGACCACATCGAGTTCGGCTGCGACTCCGCTGACCGCACCGACCGGAGAGCCTCTGCTTGTGGTCCTCGAATCGAAGCTTCCAGCTAGCCAGCAGCAGGCAGACACAGTGGCAATCGCGGGACTCGACGGATTTGCACGTGCCAAGGCGAGTTTCACACCTGTACGGCCGCCGATCATGCGGTTCAATCAGAATGGCCAGGTTCTTTCCTTTCAGCTGCTACTCCCGCCGCAGGCCTATGTGGTAGCAGATCAAGTCTTTTTCCTCGATGGAACTGGCGCAGTCCGGAGTCTCTCTGCATCCAGATCATTACGCAATGTAATCTCGCTGCCGAAGACGTCCGACCAGGAGCTGGCTTCGTTCGCAGTAAGTCCGGACGGAAGCCGAATCCTTGGCACCGTCCTCTCCATCCCCTCGGCTCCTCAGGGCGGCGGCGGAAGTCTCAACATAAGTTACGACGTCTTTAGTGGGCCGGCCGGGGGAACCGTAACCCTGGTTCGCCACGGAGTCGGTGCATTCTCGATCAATGCGGCGGTCGTTCCGGAGCTGATCGGCTGGGATAACGCTGGTCCAGTTGGGACCCTGCCATCCGAGTTCTTTCCTCAAGGAGGCCCACCTGGTCGATGGCACGGAACCGTCATCCGACTCGATTCAGCTGCTCAACCCGCGGGAGCAGTCGGCACGACAGATTGTCGCTGGCAGGATCGGTCGCCCGATGGAGCCAGTGTGTGCCTTTCAGAGACTGACAATGGCACGAAGGTCGTTGTCAACGGACCGAATGGTTCGCAGGCCTGGAGTCACCTCCACCCGCCACACGCCTACTCCGATCCCATCGTGGCGCCGTACGGCCAGAGTGCGGCTGTTCGCCGTCAGAAGGCCCAGGTCTTGCCGGAGCGTGTCTTCGAGGGGTGCTTCATCGTCGATTCAACCGGTGGCGAGACCGCACTTCCCGGCGGATTTCTCGCCGTCGGCTGGGCCACCTCGTCCATCCTCATTGGCGCCAGATCCGATGCCACTGACCCCGGTTCATGGCCGACGTTCGCCCCCTTGAGTTACGTTCAGCAAGGCAGTCCGACCACGGTCCATGCCCTGGGGTTCAGTGGTTCCTTCATTGGAGGCCTGACGCTCGGTAGCTAAACGTGAGCCGACCCTGGCCGACTAGTTCCGCCTCGGCCCGAAGGCGATGGCTGGGGCGCCAGGATTCGAACCTGGGATGGCGGATCCAAAGTCCGCTGCCTTACCACTTGGCCACGCCCCAGTGCGGGCTCAGTATAGGTGTAACTCTGTGCGACCTCGCATCCATCCCTGAGCTCGGTCGGCTATCGTAGGCGAGATGTCGACACGTGCTGATTCACTGCATGTGAACACGGTCAGTGAAAAGCCGGCCGCGCACGCGACTCGCCGTCTGGATCGATTCGGGATCCCGGCAGCGCTGGCGGGCGGCGCCGGCCTTCTCTTCTTCTGGAACCTGGGCCGGGCCAGCCTTCAGGACTGGGACGAGGCGACCTACGCCGAGATTTCCCGCGAGATCGGCGTCTTCCACGATTGGATTCACCTCCACTGGAATTACCTGCCCTGGTACAACAAACCGCCGCTCTATATCTGGATAACGGCGCTCCTCTACCCCTTCGGGGTGAACGCCTTCTGGGCTCGCGCCGTGTCGGCGCTCTCTGGCGTCGGCGTCATCCTGATCACCTACGCCATTGCGCGGCGGCTCTACGGCACGCTGGTCGGGATCGGTTCCGCCATTGTGCTCGGCTCCTGCTACCAGTTCATCGCGGCCGGACGGTTCGGCACGTCCGACATGCTGCTCACCCTGTTCCTGTGTGCGAGCCTCTACGCCTATCTGCGCACCAGCGAGAAACCGTCCTGGTGGTACGCCGTCGGCATTTTTACGGGACTGGCCATCATGACCAAGGGACCGGCGGCGTTGGTTGGGCCGGCCGCGATCGGCATCACCCTTTTAATTGACCGGCGATTGATGCCGTCGCTTCGGGCACCCCAGCTCTGGGGCGGCGTGGCGGCGGCTGTGGCCATCGCCCTGCCCTGGCATGTCGCGAGCTACGTTGCGTACGGCCCGGCCTTTCTCAATCAGTACCTGGGAAACATGGTCATCGGCCGCGTCGGCCAGCCAATCGAAGGGCACGCCGGCAACGTGCTGACGTACGTCGCATTTCTGCGCAACCAGTTTTTCCCCTGGGTCTACGTGGTCCCGTTTGCGCTGCTGGCCTTCGCCCGCGACCGGCTCCGGTCAAGGGACGGGTCATGGCTGATCGTCGTCTTTCCCGCCGTCGTCTTCGCGCTGTACACCGTGGTGCAGACCAAGCTGGTCTGGTACATCCTGCCGGTGTACCCGGCCCTGGCCATCCTGGCAGCCGCCCTGCTCGTCAAAGCCCTCGAAGGCGACACGATCGCACTCGTCACGGTGGGCCTGGCCGCGGTCGCCTCAATCGTTTCAGTCCCCCGGTCGATACCGGCGGACCCGCTCGTCCTGGCGGTCGCGTTTGCCGGCATTGCCGCCATCCTCCTGGTTCGATCCCGCGCACTCCAGGGAACCTTCGCTCCGGCGGTCATCGGCGTGGTGGCTGCATTCTTCCTGGTGACAGTCGGGATTCGGGCCGTCGACCTCTACACCAGCGGCGACCTCCCGGTGGTGCCGATTGCCCAGGCCGCCAGGGTCGCGGTGTCGGGCAAGCCGGTTGCCCTCGTGCTCTTTATCGCGCACCCGGACCAGGTCACCAATTTCGACGTCTCCCACAGCCTCCTCTTCTACAGCCACCGAGCGGTGCACGTGGCTGTGGGGGCGAACTCCTTCGAAGAGCTGGTCGGCTGCCGGGTTCAGGACATCGTGCTGGCCGAACAAGACCTGGACTCGGTTCCCTCCAGGTACCGGTTCTCCC
>VBIW01000006.1 GCA_005880915.1 Chloroflexota bacterium
TTCAGTGATGGACAGCTGGTCACCACGCAGAACGTGACGTTCGCTTTGGGCGCGAGCATCCGTATCGATCCGCGGAATGTCACCGGCCTCGCTGAGAACACCCAATATGCCGTGACGATCAACGGGACCGACGGCACCGTCGCCGCAATCGTGACCGAGCTGAACTTCCAGGGAGGCGATGGGGCGATGGCGTATGAGGGTTTCGCCGCGCCGTAGGAAGGGCCCGCTCTGCTACCAGGCCGACCCGACCGCTCGCTCCCATCTGGCTACATTTCGACCCGTGGAACGTCCTGCAGCAAAACCCAGCTCGCCCGCGCCTGTGGCTGCGATCGTCGCACGCTGGCCGGCTTTTGAGCTCTGGATCGCTTTCCTCTTCAGCATCGTGCCGCACGCGGCGGGCCTCGTCGTCGGCGGCTACGGCCAGATCATCACGAACGCGCCGCTTGCGGTAGTGATCACGGGCGTCGACGTCGTCGCGCTGGTCATTGCATATCTCCAGTTCCGCGAAGACTCCCAGGCGCGCGGCGGGTCGCACTGGCTCGTCTGGGCGACGATCGCGGTCGGCGGCGTCTGGCTCGTCTACGCGGTGTTCGTCGGTGCGCTCCTCGTATTCGGACACGCCTTCTGCATCAACCAGGACTGTCGCGCTCCAATTCGCTGAGCGCGGTCACGCCCGTGTAGAGCTCGTGCGCGCCGTCGGCGCGGGTGGTGAAGGCATCTGGTCGCCTCGTAGGTCATGACCAATCGGGCGCGCTACCAATGGGTACTGATTGCCTCTCCGCGCAAGTAGCGCCGTGCGCCTCCGTTCATCAAGAGTCACGGACAACAACACAGTGAATGTTGGTTGACAGCCGCTGTCCCACAGGCGTAATACCAGTCGGCATTTCAACGCACGCGCAGGGGGTGGAGGTGGACCAGGTCCAAGGAACTCGGACGACGTATCCGGACATGCAAAATCAGATAGGGGGAACTCCATGAAGCGCCATATCTTTGCGTTGCTCGCACTCGCGCTGTTTGTCGCGGCCGCGACCGGCGGAAGTGCCGCCGCCGACGACAACCGGATCGCGGCGGTGCCCTTCACATTCGTTGGCACCGCGGCCGACTGCGCTCCGAGTCCAGCAGGCAGCCAAATCGTGACCGCGGCCTGGCTCGCCGGCATGGGCCTTCCAGACAACGGCACCGGTCTCAACGGATCGCCCGGAACGGCAAACGACCCGCATTCCGGGCTGCTGTTGTCGAAGAACGGGCCCACCGCGGACTGCTCGTCGTCCGGCGCACGAATCCGAGGCGTTGCGGGCATGACAGTGGCCGCAGGTTTCCATCTTGGGTTCGACTATCGGAACGGCGGTCACTGCGGCGCCGGAGCTCCGCGTTTCAACGTGGCCTGGAAGCTCGCCGGCGCTCAGGGTTTCAGCTTCGTGGGTGGGTGTGCCAACGACAGCACACCGACTCCCGCACCGCAGGATCCCCTCCAATGGACGCGCGTCCGCTTCGAGGTTCAGAACCCGGCGGAATCGTTCCCGATCATCCCCGTCGGTGCTGAGATCGTCTCGATCTCGATCTTGTTCGACGAAGGTACCGACACTGCGTCGCTCCAAGATCCGATGGGGGTTGGCCTCGCGGTCATTGACAACATCGACATCAACGGGACACTCATTACGCGCGGCAGCAACACCGACGCCAGCAGGGGAAAGAACAAGGGCCAGGGCGACAACGGCGACGACAACAACGACCAGGGCGAGAACGACTAGCTAGGCGCGATGAGGAGCGGCCGTCGTCGGCCGCTCCTCGTTATTTTTTCTTGCGGGCCGCCGTCGCCTTCTTCGTCTTCCTCTTCGCGGCAGGTTTCTTTGGCTCGGGCGAGATCAAGAACGCGGCCTCGGGCGCGTCGCTCACGAGTGGCCGCAGCTCGGCAAGGACCTTCGGCGTCACCTTCTTCGCGACGGTCCACAGCATGTCGGGTGTTTCGTCGGGATCGTCTTCGAGCCGTGCCCACGGAAGGTCGATCTTCTTCCGCTGTGCGGGGCTCAAGTCCTGCGCTGCCTTGCGCATCGCACCGATCCGATCGCGGAGCATCTTCACATCGATCTCGTCGTCGAGTACCTGCTTCTTCGGATACCGGCCGAGCGCATAGACCCACTGCGCGTTCTCGAGGATCGCAAGCGTCGCGGCGCGATCCCGTGCGGTCAGCCCTGGCACGACACGGAAGATTAGCTGCCGAGCCGGACCCACCGCCGGAGCTGCTTGTGGAGCGCGACCGCACCGACCGGTGGCGCATCGATCCCCCACTCCGCCGGGTGAAGGATGAACGCGTCGCTCTGCGTGCCCCCGAGCCCACCGTGCGACCCGATCTGATCCTCGAACGGGGCCACTTCACCCGGTCCCGAATCGAACATGCTCACGATCACGACATCGCCGCACTCCGCCATGGCATCGACGCGCCGCAGGCCCTCCGCGGCGGTCGGCTCGAATCGCGCCAGCGGATCGCTTCCCTCAACGCGTCCCGCTGTCAGGTCACGCATACCGCCGCCTCCGTGGACGAGCGCTTCGCGTTCCCTGGCACGGACCATCACAAGCCCGATGCCGGGATGGCGGACGAGACCATCGACGAGGCCGGGATATGTGGCATCGATCGCCTCCCTGGTGGCTCGCCCGGGCATGCCTGGGAACGAGACGTGCGCGAGGTTCCCCGAGGCGGCGACGACGATGTCCGGTGGCTTCTCAGCGTCATCTCTCGCACCGGCGTGGTGCCGAAACGGCGCGCTCGTCAGCGTTCGCGTCATTCCGTTGATCCCCGAGGCTTCGGAGAGGAGCGGACTGATCCTGCCCCAGTGCTCCACGTGAGTGGTCGCGCCCTGCACTTTCACATGCTGGCCGGCCAGGTCCTGCACGAGCGCCTCGAGCGGCTTGCGATAGCGGTCCGCGAACATCGCGCCGGGGCTCTGCCCGTGGTCGGAGAGCACCACGAAGCGATACGGACGCGGTGCGTCGGCGGCGGCCTTCTCGATGATCCCGATGATCTTGTCTAGACCCCGGACCGCGTCGTGCGCCTCCACGCGATCGGGTCCCGAGTGATGGGCGATCTCGTCGTAGTCGACGAAGTCCACGTAGATCGGGGACGTCCGGCGCCACATCTCCTCGATGACGAGCGCCGTCGAGAGATGGCGCAGCAGTACGTTCGTCGCGGCTCGCGCAAGCGGGTACGGGAAGGCGCGCGGCCCACGCGATTCGCTGCGGGCCGCGGCGCGCGCTTGCACGAGCTCCTTGATGACCTCGCCGATCGATAGGATCGTCCACCGCACGTAGCTGTACGGGCTGATGAAGAACCAGTCGAGCACGTGGCTACGGCGGAGCTCCCGTGCCGGATCGTCGAGCGTCGCCGCGGTGAGGAAGCTTCGCGGGGCGTCGCCGGAGAGGAGGTTGCCGATCGAGGCGCCGCCCTTCGCCAGCAGCCCGTCGCCGTTGGAGACCCGGCGCTCGATCTCGCGCGCGTCCTTCGGATGGTTCGACACGATGAGTCGCCGCGTCTTCTTGTCCCACCAGCGAAAGCCGGGGATCCCGTCGTTGTTCCCGTGCAGCACACCCGCCTGGCTCGCCGAGGTCTGCGTCGGCAGCAGCGGCTCCCAGCGATCGAGGGTCATACCGCCGGATCTGAGCCATCGCGCGAGGTTCGGCGTCCGCCCGGCGCGGAGGTGATCCTCGAGGAGCGGGTATGCGAGCCCGTCGATCTGAATGAAGACGACGCCGGGCTCGCGGGTGACCTCGCTCCTGCGGTGGCGTGCCGCGAGCTGTCGGACGAGCGTGCCGAAGAACGAATTGTCGTCGCCGGTCGACAGCACCGCGGTCACGAACGCATTCATGACGGAGAAGAGCAACGATCCCACGAGCGCGTCCTCCGGACGGTCGACCGCGATCCATCCGGCCCGTGCGATGAGCCAGAACGCGAGCGCCTGTGCGAGCACTGTCACGATGGTCGCAACGGCGATCGACACTTGCGACAGATATGCGATGAGGACGGGACGCAGGAGCGTTCTCATCGCGGCGAGCGCCAGGGCGGCGAGGATGGCCGACGGAACGTCGCGCACCGTGATCCCCGGAATCAGCCACGCGGTGACGGCGAGTGCGAGCATCGAGATGACGAGCGTCGCGACACCGCGACGGATGACGCCGCCTCTGCCACCGGTCCAGCGGGAGAGAAGGTGGAGCTGGGTCGTGTAGAAGCTGATCACGCGCGCGGTACGCTCGGCCCGTGACTGGGCATCTTCGCTACCTCGGGCACTCGACCGTCCTCGTCGAG
>VBIW01000053.1 GCA_005880915.1 Chloroflexota bacterium
CTAGACCCCCGCATGCGCCGCTAGCTACTGTAGATTTCAGCAGGCAAATTGGCACAAACCCTGCTGGAGGTCGAAGACCTGCACACGCAGTTCTTCACGTCGCGTGGGGTGGTGCGGGCTGTTGACGGTGTGAGCTTCCACGTCGACGCGGGGGAGACCCTGGGCGTGGTCGGCGAGTCGGGCTGCGGCAAGACCATGACCGCGCTCTCCATCCTGCGGCTGCTTCCAGACCCGGGGAAGATCGTTTCGGGCCGGATCATGTTCCGGGGCAATGACGTGACGAAGATGACCGACGAAGAGATCCGCGACTTCCGCGGCAACGACGTGGCGATGATCTTCCAGGACCCGATGACCTCTCTGAACCCGGTGACGAAGATCGGAAAGCAGATCGAAGAGGCGATGACAGCCCATAACCGCTTCACCGAGACGCTGGCGCGGGGAAGGGTGATCGAGCTGCTGAAAAGGGTGCGGGTGCCTGCGGCGGAGTCTCGCGTCAATGACTACCCTCACCAGTTTTCGGGCGGCATGCGGCAGCGGGCGATGATCGCCATGGGGCTTTCCAACGAGCCGTCGCTGCTGATCGCGGACGAGCCGACTACCGCGCTCGACGTCACCGTGCAGGCGCAGATCATCCAGCTCATGAAGCAGCTCAACCGCGAGCTCGGCACGGCCATGATGCTGATCACCCACAACATGGCGCTGGTGGCGAGCCTTTGCCAGCGTGTCGTGGTGATGTACGCCGGCAGGATCGTCGAAGAGGGTCCGGTCGATCAGATCTTCAAGAGCCCGCAGCATCCCTATACGTGGTCGCTGCTGCGCTCGGTGCCGCGCGTTGACGAGTCGCGAAAGGACCGGCTCGTCTCGATCAAGGGCCTGCCGCCGGACCTGTCACACCCGCCGCCTGGGTGCAAGTTCCACCCGCGGTGCCCATTCGTGGTGGACCGCTGCAAGGTCGACCCAGAGCCGTCGCTCGACGAGGTGGCGCTCGGCCAGGTCGCGCGGTGTTGGGTGCTGATGCGGAACGTCAAAGAGGAAGACGTCGACGAGGCGAAGAAGAGCGCTCTCTCCAAGGAAGCCGCAGAGAAGCTGAAGGCGTCGACCGCCGAGGTGGGGGGCGATGCAGGCGGCTGAGCGGGCGCCGGCCAGGGTCGCGGCGACCGACCCGGTGCTGGTCCACATCAAGGGTGCCTACAAGCACTTCCCGATAGGCGGGTTCGGCGGTCTCGCCGTGCGCGCCGTGGACGGCGTCGATCTGGAGATCAGGCGCGGCGAGACGCTGGGCCTGGTCGGCGAGTCGGGATGCGGAAAGTCGACGCTGGCGCGGCTGATTACCTCCCTGATGCCGGTGACCGCGGGCAGCATCGTGTTCGACGGCCAGGACATCACGCGGCTTCGTGGGGGCGGGATGCGTCGAGTGCGGCGGAAGATGCAGATGATCTTCCAGGACCCGTTCGCGTCGCTCGACCCGCGGATGACGGTGGGGGACATCCTGCAGGAGCCGCTGGACAATTACCACGTCGGCTCGGTCCGAGAGCGGCGGCAGCGGGTGCAGGAGCTGCTCCGGCTGGTGGGCTTGAACCCGAATTTCACGAACCGCTACCCGCATGAGTTCTCTGGCGGGCAGAGACAGCGCATCGGGATCGCGCGCGCGCTGGCGGTCAACCCGTCGTTCATCGTGTGCGACGAAGCCGTGTCCGCCCTGGACGTGTCGATCGCGGCCCAGATCATCAACCTGCTGCATGACCTGCAGCGGGAATTCCAGCTCACCTACCTGTTCATCGCGCACGACCTGGCGGTGGTGCGGCACCTTTCAGACCGGATCGCCGTGATGTACCTGGGCAAGGTGGTGGAGACGGCGGACCGCAACGACATCTACGACCACCCTCAGCACCCTTACACGAAGGCGCTTCTGTCCTCGATCCCGGTGCCGGATCCGGTCGTCGAGCGGGATCGGGCGCCGATCACGCTCAAGGGCGAGATCCCGTCGCCGGTCAATCCGCCGTCCGGATGCCGTTTCCATCCGCGCTGCCCGATCGCGCGCGTGCCGGGGGTGTGCTCGGAGGTCGAGCCGCCGCTCGAGGCGCATGGGGCGCAGGACCAGGTGGCGGCGTGCCATTTCGCCGGACAGGCCTGAGGCGCAAGGCTTCGGGGGCCCTCCCTTCTTTTTGCCGGGCCCTCCCCCGCCGGCCGAACCTCAGGTGATCTTGGATTTTTCGAAAAACCGTGTCAACCCAGGTTGTTAAGAGCCGGACCTCACCTCGAGGATTCGGAAGCCCTTCTTCGACTTCAGCCGGGACACTTCGTAGCCCTGCTCGGCCAGCCATTTGGCGAGCGAGTCGGCACCGAGGTTGCGCTGGACGACGAGGTAGGCGGCGCCTCCAGGCGTCAGGCGGGGCAGCCACTCGAGCAGGAGGGCATGCAGCGGACCCTTGCCCACGCGCACCGGCGGGTTGGAGTAGATCGCGTCGAAGCGAATGTCGTTCGGCACGTCGCCGGGCGTCGCGACCGAGATGTTGGCCGCCTGCGCGGTCTGCGCGTTGGCCCGAGTCAGCTCGAGGGCCCGCTCGTTGACGTCGACGGCCCAGACCCGGGCCTCGGGCGAGACCCGAGCGAGCGCGATCGCGATGGGCCCGTAGCCGCACCCCAGGTCGAGCACGTCGCCCGACTGAGGTGGGGGTGGCGCCTCCTTGAGCAGGGTCATGGTCCCGAGATCGATCCCCCTCGAGCCGAATACGCCTCTATCGGCCTGCAGCTCGAGGTCCAGACCACCCAATCGCAGGTGAACTGGGCGCGGCCGCGAAGCGACCGCCGGCTTGGCTTCGAAGTAGTGGGTTTTGGGTATACTCATCGCTTGTCGCCCAATCGGCTGCTGCCGCCTGGGAATCAGTCCGCCATTCGGAGAAACGTTTGCCAACCATCCAGCAGTTGGTCCGCCTTGGGCGCAAGGCGGCAAGAGCGAAGTCTAAGGCGCCCGCGCTGCGGGGCTCGCCGCAAAGGCGGGGCGTCTGCGTGCGCGTCTACACCCAGACCCCCAAGAAGCCGAACTCGGCCCTTCGCAAGGTGGCGCGTGTCCGCCTGACGACGGGGATCGAGGTCACCGCCTATATCCCGGGCATCGGCCACAACCTGCAGGAGCACTCGGTGGTGCTGATCCGCGGCGGCCGCGTCAAGGACCTGCCGGGCGTCCGCTACCACATCATCCGCGGCACGCTCGACACGGCCGGCACCAAGAACCGCAAGAAGGCTCGGAGCAAGTACGGGGCCAAGCGGGAAAAGGGCAAGGCGGCGGCCTGATGCCTCGCCGCAACCGTCCTGTCAAGCGTGTCGTCGCGCCCGACCCGGTGTACCAGTCGGAAGCGATCGCCAAGTTCGTGAACGTCGTCATGAGCCGCGGCAAGCGCTCGACGGCCGAAAAGGTCGTCTACGACGCGCTGTCGCGCGCCTCGAGGCAGGCCAAGAAGGAGCCGCTCGAGGTTTTTGACCAGGCTCTCCGCAATGCAACCCCGCTGCTGGAGGTCAAGCCGCGCCGGGTCGGCGGCGCCACCTACCAGGTGCCGGTCGAGATCAGGCCGGAGCGCCGGCTGGCGCTCGCCAGGCGCTGGCTCGTCCGTTTCGCGCGGCAGCGTGGGGGGAAGAGTATGAGCGAGAAGCTCGCGTTCGAACTTCTTGACGCTGCGCAGAACACCGGCGGTGCGGTGAAGCGCAAAGAGGAGACCCACCGGATGGCCGAAAGCAACAAAGCTTTCTCGCACTTCCGGTACTAAGAGAGATGAACGTGGCACTAAAGATGCAAGAGCGTCCCGTCGCCATCGACAAGGTCCGAAACATCGGGATCATGGCGCACATCGACGCGGGCAAGACGACAACGACGGAGAGGATCCTGTTCTATGCCGGGCGCATCCACAAGATGGGCGAGGTCCACGAAGGGGCCGCGACCATGGACTGGATGGTCCAGGAGAAGGAGCGTGGGATCACGATCACGTCTGCCGCGACGACAGCCAACTGGCGCGACTACGCGATCAACATCATAGACACACCCGGGCACGTGGACTTCACAGTCGAGGTCGAGCGGAGCCTGCGCGTCCTCGACGGCGCGGTCGCGGTCTTCGACGCCGTCGCGGGCGTCGAACCCCAGTCCGAGACGGTCTGGCGCCAGGCCGACCGCTACGGCGTGCCGCGTATCGCCTTCATCAACAAGATGGATCGCATCGGGGCGGACTTCTACGGTTCGCTCCAGTCGATCCGCACCCGCCTTGGGGCTCGTGCGGTGCCGATCCAGCTGCCCATCGGGTCCGAGGCCTCGTTCGAGGGCTACGTCGACCTGCTCAGCAAGGAGGCGGTCGTCTACACGGACGACCTCGGGACGAAGAACACCGAGTCGCTGGTGATCCCAGCGGGCATGCAGGACCTGGTCAGCCAGTACCGCCACGACCTGATCGAAGCCGTGGCCGACTTCGACGACGCGATCATGCACAAGTACCTCGAGGAGCAGGACATCTCAGAGGAAGAGATCAAAGCCGGGCTTCGGCGCGGCACCGTTGCCGGCATCCTCGTGCCGGTCCTGTGCGGTGCGGCGCTGCGCAACCGCGGCGTGCAGCCCATCCTCGACGCCGTCGTCGACTACCTACCATCCCCGGCCGATGTTCCGGCGGTGGAGGGCAAGGACCCCAAGACCGGGGCGCTGCTCGTGCGCGAGCACGACGACGCCGAGCCGTTTTCAGCGCTCGCCTTCAAGATCCAGATGGACCCGCAGGGCGTCGGCAAGCTGACGTTCTTCCGTGTCTACTCAGGGCGCCTCAAGGCGGGCTCGTCCGTCATGAACGCGTCGACCGGAAAGCGCGAACGCATCGGTCGGATCCTGCGCATGCATGCAATCCGGCGCGAGGACGTCGACGAAGTGTTCACGGGCGACATCGCAGCGGCCGTCGGTTTGAAGGTCACCACGACGGGTGACACGCTCTGTGACGAAGCGCATCCGATCCTGCTCGAGTCGATCACGTTTCCCGAGCCCGTGATCTCGGTCGCCATCGAGCCCAAGACGAAGGCAGACCAGGAAAAGCTCGGCATGGCGCTGCAACGGCTGTCGGAAGAGGACCCGACCTTCAAGGTGCACACCGACGACGAGACAGGCCAGACGATCATCGAGGGCATGGGCGAGCTCCACCTCGAGATCATCATCGACCGCCTGCTGCGCGAGTTCCGCGTCGACGCGAACCAGGGCAAGCCTCAGGTTGCGTACAAGGAGGCGATCCGCCGCGAGGCCAAGGGCATCGGGCGCTTCGTCCGCCAGACGGGCGGCAAGGGCCAGTACGGCCACGCCGAGGTCGTGGTTCGTCCCGGAGAGCAGGGATCAGGCTTCATCTTCGAAGACAAGGTCACGCAGGGCCGCATCCCGCGGGAATACATCCCCGCGGTCGAGAAGGGCATCCGCGAGGCAATTCAGACCGGTGTCGCTGCCGGCTACCCGGTGGTCGACATCACGGTCGCGCTGGTCGATGGTTCGTACCATCCAGTCGACTCGAACGAGATGGCGTTCCACGTCGCCGGTTCGATGGCGGTCAAGGACGGCATGCAGAAGGCGCAGCCGTATTTGCTCGAGCCGATCATGAAGGTCGATGTCGTGATGCCTGAGGAGTACCTCGGCGACGTCATGGGCGACCTCGCGTCGCGGCGTGGTCATATCCTCGGTATGGAGGGCCGCGGCACTTCGCAGAATGTGAAGGCGACTGTGCCCCTCGCCGAGATGTTCGGTTACGCCACTGAGCTTCGCTCGATGACCTCGGGGCGTGCGACGTATTCGATGGAGTTCAGTCATTACGCGGAGATGCCAGGAAACTTGGCGGAGGCTGTGGGCCGCCGCGACAGAGCGAGGAGTTAGTTAGGAGGAGACAGTGGCGAAGAAGAAGTTCGAGCGCACCAAGCCCCACCTCAACGTCGGAACCATCGGTCATATCGACCATGGCAAGACGACGCTGACGGCCGCCATCACAAAGGTGCTTTCAGAGAAGGGCCTGGCCGAATTCACACCGTTTGACAGGATCGACAAGGCTCCCGAGGAGAAGGCGAGGGGCATCACGATCTCGATCACCCACGTGGAGTACGAGACCGAGAAGCGCCACTACGCGCACGTGGACTGCCCCGGACACCAGGACTACATCAAGAACATGATCACCGGCGCCGCCCAGATGGACGGCGCGATTCTCGTCGTGGCCGCCAACGACGGTGCGATGCCGCAGACCCGCGAGCACATCATCCTCGCGCGCCAGGTCAACGTGCCGTTCCTCGTCGTTGCGCTGAACAAGTGCGACATGGTCGACGACAAGGAGTTCATCGAGCTTGTTGAGCTCGACCTGCGCGAGCTGCTCAACAAGTACGAGTACCCCGGCGACGATATCCCGATCGTTCGCATCTCTGCTCTGAAGGCGCTCGAGGGCGATCCCGAGTGGACCCCCAAGATCTGGGAGCTGATGAACGCCGTCGACACGTACATCCCGGAGCCCGAGCGGCCGGTCGACAAGCCGTTCCTGATGCCGATCGAGGACGTGTTCACGATCGAGGGTCGCGGCACCGTGACCACCGGTCGAGTCGAGCGCGGCAAGCTCAAGAAGAACGAGGAAATCGAGATCGTTGGCATCCATCCGAGCACGAAGACGGTCGTCACCGGCATCGAAATGTTCCACAAGGACATGGACGAGTGCCAGGCCGGCGACAACGTGGGCACGCTGCTCCGTGGCGTCAAGCGCGAAGACGTAGTGCGCGGCCAGGTGCTCGCGAAGCCCGGCACCATCACGCCGCATACACAGTTCAAGGCTCAGGTCTACGTCCTCACCAAGGAAGAAGGTGGTCGGCACACACCCTTCCTCAGCGGCTACCGGCCGCAGTTCTACATGCGGACCACCGACGTGACGGGTGAGGTCAAGCTGCCCGAGGGCGTCGAGATGACAATGCCCGGCGACAACGTAGTGATGGACATAACCCTCGGCGAGCCGATCGGCATCGAGCCCGGCCTCCGGTTCGCCATCCGCGAAGGTGGCAAGACAGTCGGCGCCGGCGTGGTGACCGAGGTCGTCAAGTAACCACACATAGATAAGGAAAGGAAAAGGCAAGGCTGTGGCGCAGAAGATTCGGATCCGGCTCAAGGCCTACGACCATCGGGTCCTTGATCAGGCGGCGGACAAGATCGTGGACACCGCCCGCCGCACGAACGCGCGCACTGCCGGCCCGATCCCGCTTCCGACCGAAATCTCAAAACTCACCGTGATCCGCAGCCCATTCATCGACAAAGACTCGCGGGAGCAGTTCGAGATGCGCACTCACAAGCGCATCGTCGACATCCTCGACCCCAATCCGCGGGTCGTCGATGCGCTCATGCGTCTCAGCCTGCCCGCCGGCGTGAGCATCGAGATCAAGTCATGAAGGGATTGCTGGCCCGGAAGCTTGGCATGACCCAGCTTTTCAACCCAGACGGGACGGCGAGCGCGGTCACAGTGCTCGAGGCCGGTCCGTGCAAGGTGCTGGGCCTGAGGACGACCGAGAAGGACGGATATAGCGCCGTCCGCATCGCGTTCCAGCCGGCCAAAGAGGGCAAGCTCAACCAGCCGCTGCTGGGCGAGTTCAAGAAGGCGAACGTAGATCCGCACAGCCACATCGTCGAGATTCGCAACTACGAGGGTGTCGAACAAGGCCAGGAGCTGAAGGCGGAGATATTTGCCGCCGGCGAGCTGGTCGACGTCACTGCAACCAGCAAGGGCAAAGGCTTTCAAGGACTCATCAAGCGACACAAGTTCAGCCGCGGCCCCGAGTCGCACGGTTCGATGAACGTCCGGCAGCCGGGCGCGATCGGCGCCACCGACGCGGCGCGCGTCTTCAAGGGCGTGCGCATGTCAGGCCAGATGGGCAATGTGCGGACGACGTCTCGCGCCTACAGAGTCGTGAGAGTCGACGCCGAGCGCAACCTGCTCCTGATCAGAGGCGGCGTGCCGGGCGCGAAAGGCGCCCTCGTGCTCGTCCGTCAATCGACCAAGAAGGTCAAGCCGAAGGGTCCGGCGGGCAAGCCCAACCCGAGGAAGGTCTAGTGGCAGAGAAAGCAGAGCAGCCAAAAGAGACCAACCCGCTCCAAGCCCCGTACTTCGACGCGCTTGGCGAACGCAACGGTGAGGTCGAGCTGCCCGAAGCCATCTTCGCGGAAACACCCAACATGCCTGTGATGCACCAGGCCTACCTCCGCCAGCTCGCCAACGCGCGGCAGGGGACGGCCAGCACGAAGACGCGGGCAAACGTCAGCGGTGGTGGCGCCAAGCCGTACCGCCAAAAGGGCACGGGCCGAGCGCGTCACGGCAGCACGAGAGAGCCGAGCATGAAGGGCGGCGGTACAGTCTTCGGGCCCAAGCCGCGTGATTACTCGCACCGCATGCCGAAGCAGATGCGCCGCCTCGCGCTGCGCAGCGCGCTCAGCCAGAAGGCGATCGACGGCCAGGTCAGAGTGATCGAGAGTTTTGTCTTCGACGAGCCCAAGACGAGCCAGGCCGCCGAGCTGATGGAGGCCATTGGATTCGACAGGCCGGCTCTGGTCGTGCTCCCGGCCCCCAACTACACCGTCAGCCGATCGTTCGAGAACCTCGCGGGGGCGAAGATCGTGCTCGCGAGAAATCTGAACATCCGCGACCTGTTCACACACACGTACCTCCTGCTCGCCAAGGACACGCTCGAGCTCCTCGAGGAGAACTTCAGCCCACGCCAGAGAGAGGTCGCACGATGACGACCAAAGCCGCGTCCGAGATCGTGATCGGCCCAGTCATCACCGAGCGCACCTACCAGCTCTACACGCAGGGCCGCTACACGTTCAAGGTCCTCGCGAGCGCGTCGAAGACCGAGATCAAGAAGGCGCTCGAGGAGCAGTACGAGTCGCAGGGTATACACGTCAGAGACATCAACACAGTGACGATGCGGGGCAAGAAGCGCCGCAGCTTCCGGCGCGCCGGCTCAGGCACCGTCGGCAACACGTCCGATTGGAAAAAGGCCATCGTCACGCTTGGAGCGGGCCAGAAGATCGAAGGCTTGTTCGGGAGCGTCTGAGAGAAAAAGATGCCTGTAAGAAAGTTCAAGCCCACCAGCCCCGGTCGTCGCTTCATGACGATCTCCGGTTTCGACGAGATCACGACCGACACGCCTGAAAAGACGCTGCTCGAGTCGCTGCCGACGCACGCCGGACGCAACAACCAGGGCAGGATCACAACGCGCCACCAGGGGGGCGGCTACCGCAAGCTGTACCGGAAGATCGACTTCAAGCGTGACAAGCACGCCATCCCCGGCAAGGTCGCGACCATCGAGTACGACCCAAACCGCAGCGCCCGCATCGCATTGATCCACTACAAGGACGGCGAGAAGCGCTACATCCTCGCCCCCCTGGGTTTGAAGGTCGGCGACCCCATCGAGAGCGGTCCCGACGCCCCCGTGCGAATCGGCAACGCCATCCCGCTCGAGAACATTCCTGTCGGCTCGACCATCCATAACATCGAGCTGACGCTGGGTCGAGGCGGCCAGCTGGTGCGATCGGCCGGCGCAAGCGCGCAGCTGCTCGCCAAGGAAGGCGACTACGCAGTGGTGCGCATGCCGAGCGGCGAATTGAGACGGATCCACATCCGCTGCCAGGCCACCATCGGCCAGGTCGGTAACATCGAGCACGAAAACGAGTCCGGCGGCAAGGCCGGACGCGGCCGCTGGCTGGGCCAGCGCCCGGAGGTCCGCGGCTCGACCATGAACCCCCGCGACCATCCACACGGCGGTGGCGAGGGCAAGACGGGACCCGGTGGCAACCCCAAGACTCCGTGGGGCAAGCCCGCCCTCGGCTACCGAACCCGAAAGGCGAACAAGGCCTCGGCCAAGCTCATCATCCGCCGCCGCGAGAAGAAAGGACGCAAGAAGTAAGTGAGCAGATCAACAAAGAAGGGGCCGTTCATAAGCGCCCCGCTCAAGGACAAGATCGAGAAGATGAATCAGACGCGTGACAAGAAGGTGATCCGCACCTGGGCACGCGCGTCGGTCATCTACCCGGACATGGTCGGGCACACGATCGCGGTCCACGACGGACGCAAGCACGTGCCCGTCTTCATCAGCGAGAACATGGTCGGTCACCGGCTGGGCGAGTTCGCGCCGACTCGCCACTTCCGCGGCCATGGCACCCACACCGAAAAAACGACGGCGCTGAAGTAGAAGTTGGCGACGATGGAAGTTTCCGCAGTGCAGAAGTTTGTCCGCAGAACGCCCCGAAAGGCGCGGCTCGTGGCCGACTCGGTGGAGGGTATGAAGGTCGCCGAGGCCCTCGCGTACCTCGAGTTTTCGCCGAAGCACGCCGCCAAAGATGTGGCGAAGGCGATCAAGTCCGCCGCGGCCAACGCGGAGCACAACTTCAACCTCAACCGCGACGATCTCGTGCTCAAGCAGCTGCTCATCGACGAAGGCCCGACGTACAAGCGCCGGCGTCCCGTGAGCCGCAGCATGGCGCACGAGTACTTCCACCGCACCTGCCACATCACGGCGGTCGTCGAAGACCAGCCGCAAGGAGCAAGGTAATAGTTGGGTCATAAAGTTCATCCGAACGCGTTTCGCCTTGGGGTCTTCCGTCCGTGGGAGGCCAACTGGTTTGCCAACCCCAAGGACTACACGAAGATGCTCCACGAGGACCTCGAGATGCGCCGTGTCATCCTCGCTCGCCTGCGCAACGCCGGCATCGCGAAGATCGAAACCGAGCGCAGCTCGAACGCGCAGCTCACCGTGACGATCCACACCGCCAAGCCGGGCATCGTTATCGGCAAGGGTGGGTCGAGCGTCGATCAGCTGCGCGAAGACCTCGAGAAGCGTTTCGGCAACCGCGTCCGAATCTCGATCCAGGAGATCAAGCAGCCCGAGCTCGACGCTCAGCTCGTCGCGGAGAACATCGCCAGTCAGATCGAACGCCGCATCAGCTACAAGCGCGCGATGAAGCAGGCGATCCTGCGCACGATGCGCTCTGGCGCGAAGGGCGTGAGGATCTATTGCGGCGGACGCCTGCGCGGCGCAGAGATGGCGCGACGAGAATGGGACCGCGAGGGCCGCGTGCCTCTCCATACCTTGCGCGCCGACATCGACTTCGGCCGTGCCACCGCGAAGACCACCTTCGGCGCGATTGGTGTCAAGTGCTGGATCTACAAGGACCAGATCTCGCCCGCCCAGCGCCGGCTCGCGCCAATCGCGGAGGAGACCACGCCGCTGGCCGAGGTAATCGCCCCGCAGCCCGAGCTGGTCGAGGCCCTGACCCAACCAGCCGCCGAAGCGACGACGCAGACCGCGGAGACAGCGGCCAAGCCCGCGGCGCCCCGGCGGACCCGCACCACTGCTGCACCCAAGACAACCGCCGCGAAGCCGAAGGCCGAAGCCGCGACAACGACTCCGAAGAGCGCCGGACCGGCGCAGCCTAAGCCGCGCGCGTCCGCCGGCCCGGCCGCCGCCAAGCCGGCCGCCCCCAAGAAGACGACCACCACCCGCAAAAAGGCAGACGGCTAGATGCTGATCCCGAAGCGCGTCAAGTACCGAAAGATGCACCGCGGCCGGCGCACAGGCATCGCCACGCAAGGGGCGACCGTGGCATTCGGCGACTTCGGCCTGCAGGCGATGGAGGCGTGCTGGATGAGCAACCGGCAGATCGAGGCCGCCCGCCGCGCCATGACGCGGCACGTCAAGCGTGGCGGTCAGATCTGGATCCGCGTCTTCCCGGACAAGTCGATTACGAAGAAGCCGGCCGAGACGCGAATGGGCTCCGGCAAGGGCAACCCCGAAGGCTGGGTCGCCGTGGTCAAGCCTGGCCGGGTGCTCTTCGAGATGGGCGGCGTAACGCCGCAGGTCGCCAAAGAGGCGATGAAGCTGGCCGCGTCCAAGCTGCCGATCAAGACTCGCTTCGTCGCGGCCGCGGAAGCCGGAGGTTCGAGATGAAGGTCGATGAGCTTCGAGTCCTGGAGGCCGATGAGCTGGGCGTGCGCATGAAAACCGCGCGTCGGGAGCTTTACGAGCTGCGCTTCAAGCACGCGGTTGGCCAGCTCGAGAACTCGAGCCAGATCTCCAAGGTCCGGCACGACATCGCCCGGATCATGACCGTCCTCCGGGAGCGCGACTTCGGCATCCTGCCGAGCGTCGACCAATCCGCGCTGCCGGCTGTCGCAATCGCGGAGCCCCCTGCCGAGGCAACGGCTGACCAAGAGGAAGAGGCTCCCAAACCCAAGCGCGGCCGCCGTGCCAAGAAAGAGGAACCCGAATGACCGACACCGCAACCAAGACCGCAACTACGTCCGAGGCCGCGACGACAGCCCGGGGCCAGCGCAAGGTCCGGCTGGGCTATGTCATCGCGGACAAGATGAACAAGACGGTCATCGTCCAGATCGGCTCGTCCAAGGCCCACCGTCTGTATCGCAAGACGGTCCAGCAGCGCGCCCGCTTCAAGGTCCACGACGAGAAGAACGAATGCGGCGTGGGCGACCTGGTGCGCATCACCGAAACGCGCCCGATCTCCAAAGAGAAGCGCTGGCGCGTACTTGAGATCGTGGAGAAGGCCCGCTAAACGATGATCCAGCAAGAAACCCGGCTGAAGGTCGCGGACAACTCGGGAGCTAAAGAGCTCCTGTGCATCCGCGTGGCCGGGGGGCACTACCGCAAGTACGCGTATGTAGGCGACATCATCACCGCCACGGTCAAGTCCGCCCAGCCGGGCGGGCAGGTCAAGAAGGGTGAGGTCGTCAAGGCGGTCGTCGTCCGCGTGAACAAGGAATACAAGCGCCCCGACGGCTCGCTCATCCGGTTCGACGAAAACGCGGCAGTGCTGCTGGCGCAAGCCAACAACCCGCGCGGCACGCGCATCTTCGGCCCGGTTGCCCGTGAGCTGCGGGAACGCAACTTCATGAAGATCATCTCGCTCGCTCCGGAGGTCCTTTAACCAGAAATGCTGAAGAACAAAGAACAACCCAAGCGCCGCTGGCTCGACCTTGCGCCGGGCGATCCGGTGATCGTGATCGCGGGCAAGGACAAGGGCAAGCAGGGTGAGGTGCTGCGCACGATTCCCGACCAGCACAAGATCGTGGTGAAGGGGGTCAACCTGCTCAAGCGCCACACCAAGGCCGGCCAGCGCCGAGGTGGCGTGGCCGTTGCGCAAGGCGGCATCGTCGACTTCGAGGCCGCGCTCGATTATTCCAACGTGATGCTCGTCTGCCCGGCGTGCGGCCGGCCCACGCGGACCAAGCACACAGTGCTCGAGTCCGGCGCGCGGGCTCTGGTCTGCCGCCACTGCGGCGAGCCCTACGAGCGCGTGCGTAAGACGGAGGCCCAGTAGTGGCTAAAGCGAAGCAGTCGCCGGCAAAGAAGGAGTCAGCCCCGAAGGCGCCCGGCACAAAGTCGGAGGCGCCGCCGCGCCTGCTCCTGGCCTACCGGGACACCATCGCGCAGCAGATGACCAAGGAGTTCGACTACGGCAACACGATGCAGGTGCCGCGCCTGGACAAGATCGTGGTCAACATCGGCATCGGCGAGGCGAAGGACAACGACAAGGCGCTCGACGCCGCGGTCGGCGACGTGGTCACCATCACCGGCCAGAAGCCGCAATTGATCAAGGCCAAGAAGTCCGTCGCCGCGTTCAAGCTGCGCGCCGGCCAGACGGTCGGCATCAAGACGACGCTTCGCGGCCGTCGCATGTGGTACTTCCTCGACAAGCTGCTGAACATCGCGCTGCCGCGAATCCGCGACTTCCGCGGCGTGAGCCCGGACGGCTTCGACGGTCGCGGCAACTACTCCCTCGGGCTGCGGGAGCAGGTCGTGTTCCCCGAGGTCGACTACGACAAGATCGACAAGCTGCGAGGGCTGGAGGTCTCGATCATCACCACTGCCCGCACCGACGACGAGGCGCGAAGCCTGCTGACAAGACTCGGAATGCCATTCAGGAAGAGATAAGGGAGAGAGTTTGGCGAAGAAATCATCGATCCAGCGCTGGAAGCGAGACCTTGCAACACCCAAGTTCAAGGTGCGTTTTCACAATCGCTGCCGCATCTGCGGGCGGCCGCGAGCTTTCCTGCGCAAATTCGGTATGTGCCGCATCTGCTTCCGGGAGCTTGCCTCCGAGGGACGTGTCCCCGGGGTCACGAAGTCGAGCTGGTGATGGCTACCGCAGTCGCCAAGGCAGGCGCCAAGAACATCAAGAAGGCACCGCCGGGGATCGTCTCCGACCCTATAGCCGACATGCTCACGCGCATCCGCAACTCCAACGCCGCCCGGCACGCCGAGGTGAAGGTCCCCGCGTCCCGGCTGAAGCTCGAGATTGCCCGCGTCCTGAAGGACGAGGGCTACATCGCGGGCTACGACGTGGAGGCCAACGGCACCACTCAGACGATGCGTATCATCTTCAAGTCCCGCCCCGACCGCACCCGAGTCATTTCGGGCGTCAAGCGGATCAGCCGCCCAGGGCTGCGGGTCTACGCTCGCAAGACCGAGATCCCGAGAGTCCTCGGCGGACTTGGCATCGCGATCCTCAGCACCGCTGAGGGAGTCATGAGCGGGAGGCAGGCGCTGCGTCAGGGTCTCGGTGGCGAAGTGCTCGCCTACATCTGGTAATCAGGAGAACAGAAAGAGTTGTCGCGGATCGGAAAGCTGCCCGTCCCGGTGCCGAAGTCGGTGAAGGTCACCCTGGGCCCGGGGCACGTCAAGGTCGAGGGCCCGAAGGGCCAGCTGGAGCGCACCCTGCCGGCCGACATCTCAGTCAAGCAGGTTGACGGCGAGCTGGTTTTCGAGCGGCCGTCGGACGCCTTCCGCCATCGCGCGCTCCATGGCCTGGTCCGCAGCCTGGTCGCCAACATGGTCGAGGGCGTGGACAAGGGATTCACCAAGCAGCTCGAGCTGGTCGGCGTCGGCTACCGCGTCGCCAAGCAGGGCGAAGAGGTCGTGCTGAGCCTCGGCTATTCGCACCCGATCCGGTTCAAGCCGCCGAAGGGCATCTCGATCGACATCCAGGACCAGACCAAGTTCACTGTCAGCGGCATCTCGATCGAAGACGTGGGCCAGGTCGCCGCGAACCTGCGTGGCCTGCGACCGCCCGAGCCGTACAAGGGCAAGGGCGTCAGATACGCAGGCGAGAGGGTCCGCCGCAAGCCGGGCAAGGCCGGCAAGGGGGCCAAAGCGACAGCATGATCAAACGACAGGACCGGAAGGTGAACCGCTCGAAGCGTCATCAGCGCGTCCGCGTGCACGTCGCGGGGACATCGCAGCGGCCGCGTTTGGCGGTGTTTCGCAGCCTCAATCATGTCTACGCCCAACTGATCGACGACGGCGCGAGCCGCACGTTGGCGGCGGCCTCGACCGTCGAGATGAAGGCCAAAGGCAATGGCGTCGCCCAGGCCGCAGAAGTCGGCAAGGCGATCGCCGCCAAGGCCAAGGCGGCCGGGCTCAACCAGGTCGTCTTCGACCGCGGCGGTTTCCTCTACCACGGCAGAATCAAGGCGCTGGCCGATTCGGCCCGCGAAGCAGGTTTGGAGTTCTGATGTCAAGAAACATGGGCGGCGGCCGGTACTCGTCGGGCGAACGGTCCGAGCTCGCGGACCGTGTCGTCCGCGTCAACCGCGTCGCCAAGGTCGTCAAGGGCGGCCGCAAGTTCTCCTTCAGCGCGCTGATCGTCGTCGGTGACATGAACGGCCGGGTCGGCGCCGGCATCGGCAAGGCGCGCGAGGTGACCGAGGCCATACGCAAGGGCATGGAGGTCGCGAAGCGCAACATGATCACGGTGCCGATGGTCGGCACGACCATCCCGCACGAGGTGCGCCTCAAGTGGGGCGCGGCGCGCATCATGCTCAAGCCGGCCGCGCCCGGCACCGGGGTGATCTCCGGCGGCGCGATGCGTGCGGTGATCGAGACCGCCGGCATCAAGGACATCCTCACCAAGTCGCACGGCACCAACAACCCGATCAACACGGTGCGAGCGACGCTGGCCGCGCTGCAGCAGCTGAAGACAGCCCAGCAGGTGGCCGAGCTCCGCGGCAAGGACATGGAGCAGATGGTCGGCAAGCGCCTGGCCGCCGCCTATCGGGGCCAGGAACCAGCCAGCTCCAACGGTGGTGAAACAAGTGCCTGACAAGACGCTCAAGGCAACGCTCGTGAAGAGCGCGATTGGCGCCAAGCCCGAGATCAAGGCGACCGTCGAGTCGCTCGGCTTCCGGCGCATGCACCAGACGCGCGAGCTGCCGGACAACCCGGCGGTCCGCGGCATGCTGCGCCGAGTGAACTTCCTCGTCGCTGTCGAGGGCGAGCCGTTCGAGAGGCCGAAGCGGAGCAAGTACAAGATCTGGCGCTCCCGCTCAAATAAGAAGCACAAGCGAGGCCACTAGAGACAGATGCAGCTTCACGACCTCAAACCTTCACCTGGCGCCCATCGCAGATCGCGACGAGTGGGCCGCGGAACCGGCTCCGGCCGGGGCAAGACCTCTGGCCGCGGCCAGAAGGGACAGAACGCGCGCAGCGAGGGCTTTCGCCTCGGGTTCGAGGGCGGCCAGATGCCCTTCTCCCAACGCATCCCCAAGCTGCCAGGGTTCAAGAACCCGTTCAAGAAGATCTACTCGGTGGTCAACATCTCGAAGCTCAGCCGCTTCGCCGACGGGGCGAAGGTCGACGCCAAGACGCTTCTCGAGGAAGGCCTCGTCCACGAGGGCGAGGAGATCAAGATTTTGGGTACCGGCCGCCTCAAGCGCAGACTGACGGTGGAAGCCCATGCCTTCAGCGCCAGCGCCCGCGACGCGATCGAGAAAGCCGGCGGTTCCGTCACCGTGCTGGGGCAGCCCCGCAAGATCGGAGCCAAGCGGACTGCTGCCAAAGCACCAAAGCCTTTGCCTACCCCCGAAGCGCCTAAGCAGGCCCCGGCTGCGGCGAAGCAGCCGCGTGCCAAGAGTGCCCCGACGGCGCCGGTCGAGGAGGCCACCCCTCCCGACGAGGCCTAGCCGATGAACCTCCTCGAGGCGCTCATCAACTCGTTTCGGCTGCCGGAGCTGCGGAACAAGATCCTGTTCACGGGCGGCATCCTGATCGTCTTCCGCCTTTTTGCGAACATCGCGATCCCCGAAGCGAACAAGACAGCGCTCGGACTGCTCTTCAACCAGCAGGCGCTGCTCGGACTGCTCGACCTCTTCTCAGGTGGTGGGCTCTCACGCTTCAGCGTCGTCGCGATGGGCATGAACCCCTACATCAACGCCACGATCATCATGCAGCTGATGACGGTGATCTCCGAGCGCATCAAGGAGATCCAGAAAGAGGGCGAGATGGGTCGCCGCCGCATCCAGCGATGGAGCCGCTACCTGACGGTCGCGCTCGGCGCCGGCCAGGCCTACGGCTTTACTGTCCTCTTCCAGAACACGAACCCGGCGATCCTCGGCACCCTCGACTGGTTCCAGCGCACGCAGATCATCCTGGTCCTGACCGCCGGCACCGTGATGCTGATGTGGTTCGGCGAGCTGATCACCGAGTACGGCATCGGCAACGGTGTGTCGCTGATCATCTTCGCGGGCATCATCGGCCGAGGGCCGCAGGGCGTGGCGTCGGTGTTCACCGCGCACTCGACCGGCGGCGGCCTGGCAGACTACGTGCCCTTCATCATCTTCGGCGTCATCGCGCTGGTGATGACCGCGGTGATCATCGAGGTCCAGCAGGCGGTGCGGAAGATCCCCATCCAATCGGCGCAACGAGTCGCAGGTGGGCGAGAGGTGGGGCGCAGGGCCAGCTTCCTGCCGCTGCGTGTCAACCACGCCGGCGTGATTCCGATCATCTTCGCGATCTCGGTGATGTTCCTGCCGACGATCATCGCCAACTACTTCAACGCGGCTCCGCCGAGCACGTGGTACTACCGAGCAGCTCACTGGATCCAGGGCAACTTCGCGCCCGATACATCGAACGTCCCGATGGCGGTCACGTACAACGCCCTCTACTTCCTGTTCACCTTCGGGTTCACGTATTTCTACACGGCCATCACGTTTGACGTCCATGAGGTGGCGGACAACCTTAAACGCTACTCAAGCTTCATCCCGGGAATCCGCCCGGGACGTCCGACCGCGGACTACCTCCAGGCGGTGATGAACCGCGTCACCTTCGTGGGCGCGGTCTTCCTCGGCTTCATCACCGTGATCCTGCCCATCGGGACGGCGAAGATCTCCGGCATCCCGCACCAGCAGATGTACCTGGGAGGCACTGCCATCCTGATCGTGGTCGGCGTCGCCCTCGACACGATGAAGCAGCTGCAGACGCAGCTCGTGATGCGCCAGTACCGCGGTTTTATCAAGTGACTTCCCCATTCATGGGGAAGTACCCGGCCTCCCCATCTATGGGGAGGTGGCGCGAAGCGCCGGTGGGGCAGCCGGGGGATGGGGCTGATTGAATCTTCTCCTTTACGGTGCTCCAGGATCAGGCAAGGGGACACAGGCCAACATGCTGCGCTCCCATTTCGGCATTCCGCACATCGCGACGGGCGACATGCTGCGGGCCGAGATCCAGGCGGGGACCGAGCTCGGCCTCAAGGCGCAGCCAATCCTGGCGGCAGGCCAGTACGTGTCGGACGAGATCATGGTCGGCATGATCCGCAATCGCCTGCGCCAGCCCGACTGTGAGCCCGGCTTCATCATCGACGGGTTCCCTCGGACGGTGCCACAGGCCGAAGCCCTCGACGGCCTGATGGGCGAGCTTGGCAAGCATTTCGACCGGGTCATCTACCTCAAGGTGCCCGTCGAGGAGCTGCTACGCCGCCTGTCCGGCCGGCTGGTCTGCCCGGTTTGCCAGCGCACGTACCCGCCCGCGACTTCAGCCTGCGCGTCGGACGGCGGACCCCTGGTCCAGCGCGAGGACGACCGCCCGGAAGCAGTGCGGCCGCGGATCGAGATCTACCTCGAAAAAACCGTGCCGGTGCTCGACCACTACCGGCTCGGCGGCCTGGTTTCTGAGATCGACGGACGGGGCACAATTGACCTGATAAGCAGCCAGGTCCTGGCCGCTGTGAACGGCAAATTCACCTCCCCGATCGCACCCCGAAAAACATGATCAACCTGAAGACCCAGCACGAGATCGAGCTGATGGCCCGAGCGGGCAGCTTGCTCGCATCCGTCCTGCCGCCACTCAAGGCTGCCTGCCAGCCGGGGGTGAAGACGATCGAGCTCGACCGGATCGCCGACCGCCTGATCCGGGACGGCGGCGCCACGCCCGGCTTCCTGGGCTACCAGGGCTTCCCGCGGTCGATCTGCGTCTCGATCAACGATGAGGCGGTCCATGGGATCCCGGGCAACCGCAAGATCGCCGACGGCGACCTGGTCAGCCTGGATCTGGGTCTGGTCCTCGAGGGCTTCTGGGCCGACGTCGGCGTCACGGTTGGGGTGGGCAAGATCACGCCGGAGGCCGCGCGCCTGCTGAAAGTCACCGAGCAGGCTCTGTACGTGGGCATCGACAAGGCCAGGCCCGGAGGCTATCTGGGCGACATCTCGTCAGCGATCCAGAAGCACGTCGAGGCGGCGGGCTTCTCGGTCATCCGCCAGTTCGTCGGCCACGGGATCGGGCGCCAGATGCACGAGGACCCGCAGGTCCCGAATTTCGGCACCCCAGGCACCCCGCCCCGGCTTAAGCCCGGCATGACGCTGGCGATCGAGCCGATGGTCAACGCCGGCACCCACGAGGTCTACATGAAGCCCGACGGCTGGACGATCTGCACGGCCGACGGCGCCTTGTCCGCCTACTTTGAGCACACCGTCGCTATCACAGAAAAGGGCCCAACCGTACTCACAAAGGGAGCCCTGGACTGAAGCTTCGCCCGAGTTTGGTACAATCGCCGTTCGTGCCCCAGCGCCCCCCACTCGTGAAGGGGGTCGTCATAGAGCCCCTTCCCAACGGTGTCTACCGGGTTGAGCTCGAGAACGGGGCGAAGGTCCTCGCTCACGTCGCCGATCGCGCCGGCACCCATTTCACCCGGCTTCTCGCCGGGGACAAGGTAGGGGTCGAGCTCGCGGCCAGCGACCGGTCGCGGGGAAGAATTCGAGAGATTTGGAGATGAAGGTACGACCGTCCGTCAGAAAGATGTGTCCCAGCTGCAAGGTGATCAAGCGCAACGGAGTGGTCCGCGTGATCTGCTCCAAGACGCCAAAGCACAAGCAGCGCCAGGGTTAGGAGACTAGATGGCGAGAATCGCCGGCGTCGACATACCCCCGCAGAAGCGCGTGGTCATTGCCCTCACGTACATCCACGGCATAGGCAACACAACGGCCGGGAAGATCGTGAAGAACGCGAACATAGACGGGACCAAGCGCACCAAGGACCTGAGCGAGGAAGAGGTGGGCCGCCTGCGCCAGGTCATCGACCGCCTCGCGAGCGCGAAAGACATCCTGATCGAAGGTGACCTGCGCCGCGAGGTCGCGGTGAACATCAAGCGCCTGACAGAGATCGGCTCCTACCGCGGCATGCGCCACCGTCGCGGCCTGCCGGTGCGCGGCCAGCGCACACGGACCAACGCGCGCAGCCGGCGCGGTCCGAAGCGCGCGGTCGCGGGCAAGAAGAAGGTCAAGGCAGGCAAGTAATGGCGAAGCAGAAAAAGGTCGTGCGGACCCGGCGCCGCGAGCGCAAGAACGTGGTCGCGGGGCAGGCCCATATCCAGAGCACGTTCAACAACACGATCATCTCGATCAGCGACGTCGACGGCAACGTCATCGCGTGGGGCTCGGCCGGCGCGCAGGGCTTCAAGGGAAGCCGCAAGTCGACCCCCTTCGCCGCACAACAGACCGGCGAGACCACCGCGAAGAAAGCGCTCGAGCATGGTATGCGCTCGATCGAGGTCTTCGTTCGCGGGCCGGGCGCGGGTCGCGAGGCGGCCATCCGCTCGCTACAGGCGGCCGGGCTCGAGGTCAGCGCGATCACGGACGTGACCCCCATCCCGCACAACGGCTGCCGTCCGCCCAAGCGGAGGCGAGTGTAGTGGCCAACTACAGCGGCCCCGTCTGCCGCTTCTGCCGCCGGGAGGGCGCCAAGCTCTACCTCAAGGGCGAGCGCTGCTACACGCCGAAGTGCGCCATCGAGCGGCGCGCATTCGCACCTGGGATGCACGGCCAGGCGCGCAAGCGCAAGACCTCGGACTACGGCATCCAGCTGCGCGCGAAGCAGAAGGCGCGCCGCATCTACGGCCTCCTCGAGAAGCAGTTCCGCAACTACTTCGACAAGGCCACAAACGAGCCGGGGGTCACCGGTCTGAACCTGCTTCGGCACCTCGAGACGCGCCTGGACAACGTCGTCTACAGGCTGGGTCTCGGTGCGTCGCGCAAGCAGGCTCGGCAGCTCGTCACCCACAGGCACTTCGAGGTCAATGGCAAGTTGGTCAACGTTCCTTCGTTTCAGGTCAAGCCGGGCGACGAGCTCAAGGTCCGGCCGTCCAATGGCGTTTTCGACGTCGCGCTTGACGCGTCGAAGGTGCGCCCGGTGCCGTCATGGCTTTCCTTTAACACGGACGAAAAGTCCGCCAAAGTCCTCGCCCGGCCAGACCGCCACGAGATGGAGTCCGGGGTCGAGGAGCAGCTGATCGTCGAGTTCTATTCCCGGTAGTTATGTGCACGGAGGCTAGTTAGTTCAGTTGGCGATTGACACACAGATGACAGTGACCCCGCAGGTCCGCAAGCTCGAGACGAGCGCGAACTACGGCAAGTTCGACATCGAGCCCCTGGACCCGGGCTTTGGCACGACCCTGGGCAACACGCTTCGCCGCGTGCTGCTCTCTTCGCTGTGGGGCGCGGCCGTGACCTCGATCCAGATCGACGGCGTCGCGCATGAGTTCAGCGCGATCCCGCACGTGAAGGAAGACGTGACCGAGGTCATCCTCAACCTGAAGAAGCTCTGCTTGAAGAGCTTCACGGAGGACCCAGTCACGCTGCTCCTCGACGTCAAGGGACCGGCCGAGGTTCACGCCTCACACATCCAGGCCAACTCGGACGTCGAGATCGTCAACCCCGACCTCTACATCTGCACGCTGGCGGCCAAGGGGCACCTGCGAATGGAGTTGAATGTCGAGCGGGGCAAGGGTTACGTGCCCGCCGAGCGCAACAAGCGCGAGGGCCAGCCGATCGGCGTGATCCCGATCGACGCCATCTTCTCCCCGGTCGAGAAGGCGAACTTCACCGTCGAGAAGACCCGTGTCGGCCAGTCGACCGACTACGACCGGCTGCTGATCGAGGTTTGGACCGACGGGACGATGTCGCCTGAAGAGGCGGTCAGCCACGCCGCCGAGCTGTTCACGCAACACCTGAACCTGTTCGTCCGCTTCCGCGACTCGATCGAGAAGCACGAGCTGGAGCTGCGTGGCGAGAAGACGGGCCAGAACCGCCTGATGGACACGCCGATCGAGGAGCTCGACCTCTCGGTCCGAGCGTTCAACTGCCTCAAGGCGAACGAGATCCAGACGGTCGGCCAGCTGCTCCAGAAGCGAGAGGAAGAGCTCCTCGCGCTGCGCAACTTCGGCCGCAAGTCGCTCGACGAGATCAAAGAAAAGCTCGTCGAGAAGGGATTCATCAAGCCCGAAGAGATGGGCACGGTCCTGCGCGGCTAACGGGACTTCATGCGACACCAGAAGAGCGGCCGCCACTTCAACCGGGACACCGACGCCCGCAAGGCGCTCATGCGCAACCTCTGCACGTCCCTGCTGGAGCACAACCGCATCACGACCACGGAGCCGCGCGCGAAAGAGCTGCGGCGATGGGTCGAGCGGTTGATCACGGTGGCCAAGGCACAGGACGTCAACGCGCGGCGGCGGGTGAGCGAGGAGGTCTCCAAACCCGAGGTGGTGGAGAGGCTGTTTTCCAACCTCATCCCGCGACTCGCGGAGCGGCCGGGCGGTTACACGCGGATCATCCACAAGGGCCCGCGCCTGGGCGACGCCGCACCGATGGTGATCATCGAGTTGGTGGATTAGCGGTCGCGCCCCATCCCCGCCTGAGGCGGGACTTCCCATGAATGGGAAAGACGAAGTTAAAAAGTGAATATCAAAGTCGTGCTGGAGTACGACGGGTCGAACTTCGCAGGTTGGCAGCAGCAGGCACATGGCCGCACCGTGGAGGCTGAGTTGAAGCGGGCCCTGCGGTCGATCACCGGCGAGGCGATCACGGTCTACGCGGCGGGACGCACCGATGCGGGCGCCCACGCGGAAGGGCAGGTCGCGAACTTCCAAACCGACGGCCGGCTGACGCCGGCGCGGTTGGTCGCGGCCCTCAATGCCCGCCTGCCTGAGGACGTCGCCGTGCTGTTGGCGGAAGTGGTCCCCGACGATTTCCACGCCCGCTACTCCGCCCGCTGGCGCCGTTACAGGTATCGCTACCTCGACCGGCCCGCGCGACCGGCGCTGGAGCGAGGGCGCTGCTGGCACGTTCGGGAGCACCTCGATGTCGCGGCGATGTCTGAGGCCGCCCGGGCACTGATCGGCAAGCACGACTGGACCAGCTACTGTTCGGCCTCCGAGCCGCCAGAGGCGAGGGTGCGCGAGATGCGCTCCGCCGCCGTAACGAGGCGAGGAGGGTTCGTCGAGCTGGAGCTGGTCGCGGAGGGCTTCCTGCGAGGCCTGGCGCGCAGCATCGCGGGCGCGCTGGCCGAGGTGGGCCGCGGCAAGCGGCCGACGGAGTGGGTGGGCCAGGTCCTCCAGGCGCGCGACCGCCGCCTGGCGCCGCGTACGGCGCCCGCCGGGGGCCTGACATTGATGGAAGTGATTTACTGAGCGCCGGGCGCGCCGGGCGCACATTCAAACGGAGACGATGAGCAAACAGAAGACGTGGACGGCGAAAGCCGCGGATCTGAAGAGTGACTGGTATGTCGTGGATGCGACAGACCAGGTTCTCGGCCGCCTGGCGTCAGGTGTGGCCGCGATTCTGCGTGGCAAGCACAAACCCACCTTCACGCCTCACCTGAACAGCGGCGACCACGTCGTCGTGATCAACGCCGCCAGGGTTAAGGTCACCGGCAGCAAGCTGAAGACCAAGGAGTACACGCGGTACACCGGGTACCCGGGCGGCCTCCGCAAGAGGACGATGGAGCAGGCCCAGGTGGTCGATCCGACCTTCCCGGTGATGACCGCGGTCCGGGGCATGCTCCAGCGCAACACGCTCGGAGCCGATATGCTCAAGCGCCTTCGCGTCTACGCCGGAGCGGAGCATGGTCATCAGGCGCAAAAGCCGAAGGCTGTTGCCTTCGATGCAAAGGGGAACTTGAAGCTTGGCTGACATGCTGAATCGAGGCACCGGGCGCCGCAAGAACGCCATCGCCAGGGTGCGCCTGCAGCCTGGCGAGGGGCGGGTCACGGTCAACGAGAAGGACCCGCTGGCCTACCTGGGGCGGCGCGTGCTCGAGATGGCGGCCCTCGCGCCGCTTCGCGTAACCGGGACGCAGCGCAAGTTCGACATCTCGATCAAGGTGATCGGCGGCGGCACGAGCGGCCAGGCGGGAGCCATCGCCCACGGCATTGCCCGTGCGCTGATCCGCTACGACTCTGACCTTCGCCCTGTGCTCAAGAAGGCCGGTTTGCTGACCCGGGACGCGCGGATGAAGGAGCGCAAGAAGTACGGACTGAAGCGGGCCCGGAAAGCTCCCCAGTACACGAAGCGCTAGCCTCTCGCCGGCTCGACTGGCCGGACTGCCAGAACACTCGCGACCTTGGCGGCTTGCCGCGGTCAGGCGGTGTGACGCGATCGAGGATCCTGGTCCGCTCGGACGCCATTTCGTTCCTGACTTCGGCCGGCCGCGAGGCAATGCGCGCTTATGCCGTTAGCACCGTGATCGATCTGCGCAGTGACTCCGAGCTGTACGGATCCGGTGACCCGCGATTCCCACGTCCAAAGGAAGACCGCGCCCGACAGTCAGGTGTCGCCTACGTCCATCACGCCTTGATCGACGACTCGGGCCTGAAGAGACTTGGTGAGGCATCCAACATGTTCGAGCGCTATCTCCTGATGCTATCCACCCGGCAAATGGCCTTCCGCGACGTCTTCACCTCAATCGCCGAGGCGGAAGGCGGCGTCGTGTTTCACTGTTTCGCCGGCAAAGATCGCACCGGCCTGATCGCCGCGATGCTGCTCGCGATGGCGAAAGTCTCCGCAGAGACAATCGCCTCCGACTTCGGCGAGACGGATGTCCAGCTCGCGAAGCAGTATGAGAAATGGATCAGCGAGGTTCCGGCCGACCTGCGCAACGAGATGCGAGAAGAGCTCCGCTGTCCGCCCGAACGCATCCTCGGAGTGCTGAACCACCTGCAGACGAAGTGGGGAGGGGTAGAAGCGTACCTCGAGGCGTCGGGGGTGGCGCCGGCGAACATCGATCGCCTGACCGCGAGGCTCGAATAGAAAGCAAACAGTTTCGCGGCCGCCTGGTCGAGCTGCGTCCTGAGGACGACGTCGAGCCGTCCTCGAGCCGCGTGGCATGGTGGCTCTGGCGTCTGGAAGACATGAAGTGGATCGGCCACTGCGGTCTTCATCAGACGGAGGGATTGATCTACACAGCGGGCGTAAGCATCTGGCGCAGCCGTGGCAGATTCAAGGGTGGCTACGGCGCGGAGGCCTATCGCCTAATGTGCGACTTCGCGGTCAAGGAGCTGGGAGCGACCAAGGTCCTCGCCGTTGACACCAACCTCGATCGCAAGTCGTCGCTCGAAGAAGCGGGATTCAAGCTCGTGAGCGCGTTTCCACCGCAAAACGCGAAGCGGCGCAGAGGCTACGGGATCAGGCGCTTCGAGTGGACGCCATAGCCTCGTCGGCCTTACGTCAACATCCGGACCTTAACAACCTGGGTTGGCGCCACGGCCACGGCTCAGGACAATCGACGCCATGAAAGAAAAAACCGTTGTCAAGCAGCTCTACCGCCTGAATATCGAACCTCGCGTCATCGACCAGCTCACCAAGCTCGCGGCTAGAACCGGCGAACCGAAGACCAGGCTTGCCACCCGACTCTTCACCGAGGCCGTGATGGAATTCAAACCGACCAAGGCGGTCAGGATCGGCCGTTGAAAGCCGCTAAGCCCTCCGCGCCTCAGATGCACCCGCGGGCGAGCGCTCCTCGCGCGAGTACATGCCTTCGATCTCGCCGACGTATTTTTGCGCGACCACGCGCCGCTTCAACTTGAGGGTGGGTGTCAGCTCCTCGGACTCCGGCGTCCACTCCACAGGCAGGATGGTGAACCGCTTCACGCCTTCGACGTTCGACACGTGGCGGTTGCACTCGTCCACGGCCTTCTGAATCTCGGCGTGAACCGCCGGATGCTGCGCCAGGTCGGCCAGCGAGGTAAATACAATTCCCGCCTTGCGTGCCCACACCGGCGCCACCTCCGAGTCAAGGACGATGAGCGCGCTCACGTATGGCCGTCGGTCGCCGATCACGCACGCCTGCCCAACGAGCGGGTGCTGCTTCAGCAGCGCCTCGAGGTTCGCCGGCGAGATGTTCTTTCCGCCGGCGGTGATGATGAGCTCCTTCTTGCGGTCGATGATCCGAAGGTAGCCTTCCGAGTCGAGCTCGCCGACATCGCCTGTGTGCAGCCAGCCGTCGGCATCGATCGTCTCGGCCGTCTTCGCCGGATCCTTGTAGTAGCCCTTCATGACGTTGCCGCCGCGGACCAGAACCTCACCGTCCTCGGCGATGCGAACCTCGACGCCAGGATCGGCGATGCCGACGGTTCCGTTTTTGATCCGCGTCAGGGGGTTGTACGTCGCGCCCACGCTCGTCTCGGTCATGCCCCATCCTTCCCACAGCCTGATGCCCAGGGCCTGGAAGAACTCGATGACCTCGGGGTTGATGGGCGCCGCGCCCGTGACCGCCCACCCCAGCTCCTCGAGCCCCACCTTGGCTCGGATGGCCATCCAGACCGGGCGTGCCCGCTCGGCGGCCGCGAGCAGCTCCGGCGGAGCCTCCTGGCCGGCCTGGGCGAGCTTGACCAGCTTCCGGCCGACTTCGATCGCCTGCAAAACAGCGTTGCGGCGCTGCTCCTCGGGGTCGGCCTGGATGCCGGCCATGAGCCCGGCCTGCAGCTTCTCCCACACTCGAGGCACCCCGATGAGTTGGGTCGGCTTCACCTCGACCGCGTATGCGAACAACTGCGTGGTGTCGGGGCAGAAATAGGTGACGTTGTGGCCCCGGATCGCGCCGTAGTGCCCGACAAATCGCTCGAAGACGTGGGCGAACGGCAGGTAGGAGATGTGCCGCTGGCCAACCTGGTGGTCGAGGTAGGCGTCGATAGATTCCGCCATCCAGCAGAGATTGCTGTGAGCCTCCATGACACCCTTGGGCGGGCCGGTGGTGCCTGACGTGTAGACCAGCGTCGCAAGGTCGTCCGGTGTCACGCGCCTCCATTCTTCGAAGGCGCCCCGGTCCCGGCGATCTTCCGCCGCGCCGCGCTCGATCAGCGAGTCCCAGCTGATCACGGTGTCATCCAGCGCCACACCCTCGGGGTTCATGACCACGATCGAGCGCAGCTTCGGCAGCTTATCGCGAACAGCGGCGAACTTGGCGAAGAACCCTGCGTCCTCGACAAACGCCACCACGGCTTCACAGTGCCCCGCGATGTACTGCACCTGTTCTGGCGCCAGCGTGTTGTAGAGACTGACCGGCGTCCCGCGCGCGTGCAGCACACCGAGGTCCGCGATCAGGTGCTCGGGCCTGTTGCGGGCCATGATCGCAGCGAACTCGCCGGGCCGAAAGCCGAGCGCTTTGAGGCCCGCGGTCACCTTGCGCACCTCGTCGCGGTACTGGCTCCAGGTCAGCCCGCGCCAGGTCCCTGATGCGTCCTTCCATTTGAGTGCATCGGCGTCCGGAAACGAGCTGCAGGTTTGCTCGAAATTTGAGAGCACGGTCTTCCCGCGCGCCGCCCGGTCCATTTCGGCTCTTTCGGCCTTGATGTCCCGATTCATCCTCAGGAATACACTACTCGCTGGTGGTGGGGCGAGCCTGATCTACGTTCGATCGCACCGATCGACCGTCACCTTGTGCATCGCCGGGGTTGCCTGGGCGGTCATCTTCGCGGGCCTTGCGGTCGGTGCGCTCAACCTGCCGGAAGGCGCCATAGCAGGGGTCGCTCTCGGTGTCGGAGCGATGGGCGGGATGGTATTGGCGATCCGGGCGGCACTCAAGCTCAAGAGCTGGCCGCCGGCCAAGCTCGGCTTCTTCCGCGACCGCATGCTGGTCATACAGGGCCGCCACGAGATGCGGGCCGTGTGGACCGCCATGGGCGCCGTGACCCTGTCCGAGCCCGGCGCCTGGCCCCGCGTGAAGCTCACGGACCACCTGACCATCCAGTTCAAGAATGAACCGCCGCTCCGCTTCAAGCCAGCCCTCTTCGGCCTCGAGCCCACCGCCTGCCGGGACCTGATCCTCAAGCTGCGCGACGATCCGAAGCTCCGCATCCGGCTGCCGGAATTCGATTCCCTCCGCGACCTGGCGATCTCGCCGGTCGTGGCTGGAGAACTTATCGAGCCGCGACTTTAGACCCGGAGAGGCGATCATGATCGCTCCTGTGAGATCGCTGAAGGGATGCGACTTCATCGACCTGGCCGACCTGGATCGAGCCCAGCTTCGCGAGGTCCTCGACCTCGCCCACGCGATCAAGGCCGGGCAGTGGTCGGAGCGGCCGCTGGACGGGCGCCACGTCGCCATGCTTTTCCAGAAACCGTCCCACCGCACCCGCGTCTCGTTCGAGGTCGGGATCGCCAGGCTGGGCGGCTCGACGACCACCCTGACCGAGAATGACGTCCAGCTGGGCGTTCGGGAGACGATCCCTGACGCAGCCCGCGTCCTCGACTGTTACGTCGACGGCATAATCGCGCGTTTGCGCTCCCATGAGGACCTGCTCCAGCTCTCCGGGGCGTCGGACAAGCCCGTGATCAACGGCCTGACCGACCGCTCACACCCCTGCCAGGTGCTCGCCGACCTGATGACGCTCGAAGAGGTCCGGGGCGACCTGAAGCAGCAGCACCTCGCCTACATCGGCGACGGCAACAACGTGGCCAACTCGCTCATCGAAGCCGCAGCGATCACTGGGATCGCCCTCACGCTGATCAGTCCAGCGGGCTACGAACCCGCCGCCGACGTCCTCGAGCGGGCTCGTAGGATCGACTCCGGAACCCCGAGGATCACGGTCACGAACGACATCAAGGCAATCGACGGTGCAACGGCGATCTACACCGACGTGTGGGTATCGATGGGCCAGGAGGCCGAGCGCGAGGCGCGGCGTCGCGCCTTCGTCGAGTACCAGGTCAACAAGGACGTGATGAACGCAGCGCCGGGCGCGGTCTTCATGCACTGCCTCCCCGCACACCGAGGGGAAGAGGTCACGGATGAGGTGATCGACGGCCCGCGGTCGGTGGTCTTTCAGCAGGCGGGCAACCGCCTGCATGCACAGATGGCGTTGCTCGCGGAGCTGTTTGCCCGATGATCGACTTCATCCGCCAGTTCGGAGCGCAGCTCATCGAGGTGGCCCGCCACCTCGGTCCCGCCGAGGTCATCGATGTCGCAGTCGTCACCTTCGTCCTGTATCAGCTGCTGCGCCTGCTGCGCGGTACGCAGGGCACCCAGATCCTGGTCGGCCTGATCCTGCTTGCGGTCGTGGGTGTGCTGTCCACGACCTTCAACCTGATCCTTCTCTCCTGGCTGTTCCGCAACGCGACCTTCTTCATCATCATCGCGGTCATCGTCATGTTCCAACCAGAGCTGCGCCGCGCCTTCGATCAGCTTGGACGCATCGGCCACATCGGCCGGCCGCTCTCCCGCTTCAGCCCGCGCCAGTACAACCAGGCGATCTCAGAGGCGATCCGCGCCACGGAGCGCCTGAGCATGAAGCGGACGGGCGCCCTCATCGCGTTTGAGCGCGACGTCGGCCTGGAGGACTACGCGGCGACCGGCGTGCGCATCAACGGCGAGATCTCCGCCGAGATGCTCCAGTCGATCTTCTATCCGAACTCACCCCTCCACGATGGCGCTGTGATCGTCCGCGGCAACCGGATCATCGCCGCCGGCTGCCTGCTCCCGCTCCCAGAGGAAGGCACGGTGAAGGAGCGCCTCGGCACCCGTCACCGGGCGGCCCTCGGCCTCTCGCTGGCATCCGACGCGCTCGTCCTCGTAGTCTCCGAAGAGACAGGGAACATTTCGGTGATCGAAGAGGGCCAGATCAGTCGCAACCTCGACGCGGACAGCCTTCGCCGCCGGGTGGCGCTCAAAGTTCCGTCGCAGAACGGCAACGGACTGTCGCGCTTCAGGATCCGCCGGTGAGCTGGAACCTGATCACCGATGACTGGCGCATCAAGTTGCTCGCGTTCGGCCTCGCCGTGTTGATGCTGGGCGCCGTCGCGTTCTCGCAGAACCCGCCCACGACCAACCATCTCAAGGTCGGCCTGAACTACACCACGCCGCCGAACATCGTCCTCATCAATCCGCCAAGCCAGGTCGACGTGACTTACCAGGGCCTCGCGGATGTCATCGCGAAGGTGAACCCGAACAACCTCTTCGCGTCGGTGGACGCGACGCACGCGCTCCCGGGCTCGGCGGTCAGGCTTAACGTGATCGCCCACGCCACAGACCTCCGCGTGCAGGTGCAGCAACCTGCGCCCATCGTGGTCCAGGTCGACACTTTGCAGGTCCGCGAGGTGCCGGTGCAGGTCAACGCGCGGGCGGCGAACGGATGGAGCATCGACCCCACCAAGACGCTCGTCACGTGCCCAGGCGCAGCAACCCCCAACCCCTGCAAGGTGCATTTCAACGGCCCGGTCATGTGGGAGAACAACCTGAAGGCGGTCGTGACGCTCACCAACGTGGCCGGCACGATGAACGTGCTCAACCAGTTGATTCAGCTGCAGAACGCCGGTGGCAACCTCGATTCAACAGTCCGCACGGTGCCTTCCACGACCGTCGACGTAACGTCGGTAGACGTCCATATCGAGGCGTTCGCCGGCACCACCAGCGCATCGGTGCCGCTGCTATGGGCCGCGTGGTCGCACGCGCCGCCGCAGGGTTATCGGGTCACGGCTGTGACGGTGACTCCCGCCAATGTGGTCATCAGCGCCGATCCGGTCACCCTGGCGCGTGTGCGCAACATCACGTTGCCGGCCGCCGACCTCAGCAACAGCACGTCTGACGCCACGTTCCAGGTTCAGATCCCCTATCCAGCCGGCACGTCCGGCTCGGTGGCGATCGCCACGGTCGTTTATGCGATCTCGCGCAGTCCGCAGGTCTCGCCGAGCCCCTAGGAGTAACCTGGCGGCCTCCGCTGCCGTTCCTACGTTCCAGAAGCTGCCGCAGCAAGGGGAACACGCCCCCCAAGAGTTCTAGTTAAGAAGGTAAAGAGATGTGCGGAATCATCGGCTACCTCGGCGGTCGTGAGGCGACCCCGATCCTCATGGAGAGCTTGAAGCGCCTCGAGTACCGGGGCTACGACTCCGCGGGTGTGGCCGTCCTCGAGGCCCCCAAACCAGGCTCGGCCGGCCGGACCAGCGTCACCAAGTCCGAGGCCAAGGTCGACACCCTGATCGAAAAGCTCGAGGCGAACATGCCCTCCGGCCACCTCGGCATCGGCCACACGCGCTGGGCAACCCACGGCAAGCCGACCTACATCAACGCCCACCCGCACACCGACTGCCACGGCAAGATCTTCGTCGTCCACAACGGGATCATCGAGAACTTCGCCGAGCTGAAGGCCGAGCTCCAGGCTGAAGGACACGAGTTCCCCTCCGAGACGGACACGGAGGTCGTGCCGCACCTCATCGAGAAGTACTACAAAGGCGACTTCCTCGCCGCGGTGCGCATGGCGCTCAAGAGAATCAAGGGCGCGTACGCGCTCGCGATGTTCTCGAGCGACGACCCCGAGCTGCTCGTCGGCGCGCGTCTCAACGCGCCGCTCGTCGTGGGCCTCGGCGAAAACGAGTACTACATCGCGTCGGACATCACGGCGATCATCCCCTACACCAAGCGCGTGCTCGTACTCGGCGAGGGCGAGGTCGCAGCGATCACCCCGCTGGGCGCCGAGGTATCGACGCTGGACGGCGTGACCGTGAAGTCCAAGGTCGTGCACGTCGACTGGGACGTCGCGCAGGCGCAGAAGGGCGGGTTCGCCCACTTCATGCTCAAGGAGATCCACGAGACGCCGGAGGCTGTAGCGAACGCGACGCGTGGCCGGCTCTCCGACGACGGCGACGTCTCGTTCCGCGAGTTCGACATCCCCGACGAGCAGCTCCGCAAGATCCAGGACGTCCTGCTTCTCGGCATGGGCACGTCGCTCCACGCGGCGATGATCGGCGAATACATCATCGAAGACTGGGCCGGCATTCCCGCCCGGGCCGAGGACGCGTCGGAGTTCCGCTATCGCCGCCCGACGGTGGGCGAGCACACTCTCGACGTCGTGATCACCCAGTCTGGCGAGACGGCGGACACGCTCGTCGCAATGCAGCAGGCGAGGGCCCGCGGCGCGCTGAGCGTGGCGGTGACGAATGTGATCGCGAGCTCGGCCGCCCGCGACGCCGACGGCGCGATATATCTCCATTCCGGACCTGAAATCGGAGTCGCTTCGACCAAGACGATGCTGGCCCACATCGTCAGCCTGTACTTGCTGGCGCTGCGGCTGGCCACCGTCAACGGGCGAGTTTCACTCGAGCGCAGGCAGGAGCTGGTCGAGGCGCTTCGCCTCCTACCCGACCAGGTCCGCGGCATCATCGGCCGCGAGAAGGAGATCCAGGACCTCGCCGACAAGTACAGCCAGTACCGCAACTTCATGTACGCCGGGCGCGGGCTCGGCTACCCGGTCGCCCTGGAGGGCGCGCTGAAGCTCAAGGAAATCTCGTACGTCCACGCCGAAGGCACATCGGGCGGCCTGCTGAAGCACGGTCCCATAGCTCTGCTGGACGAGCAGTTCCCGATCGTCGCCATCTGCACCGCGAGCGCGACCAAGGACAAGATGGTCAGCAACGTCCACGAGATCGTCGCCCGCAACGCACCGGTCCTCGCCTTGGTGACGGAAGGGGATCACTCGCTCGACGGAGTGGCCACCGACATCTTCGAGATGCCCGCAGTCGAGGAAGCGGCGTCCGCAATCCTCAACACTGTGATGCTGCAGCTGTTCGCTTACGACGTAGGCGTAAAGCTAGGCCAAAACGTAGACCAACCAAGAAACCTGGCCAAGTCGGTCACCGTCGAATAGTCGATGGCCCCCTCTCCCCACAGGGGAGAGGGATCTGGGGAGAGGGGCGCGGGAAGCACAGAAGCCACAATTAAGCGGTGCAGCGCATCGGCGTCGACGCGGTATCTGTTGACCGGATCGCCCTTGCCGTAAAGCGTTCGGGCTCCGGCTTCCTCGCCAAGGTCTACACCCCGGCTGAGCTCGTCTACTGCAACGGCAACGACGAGCGCCTCGCTGGCCGGTGGGCCGCAAAAGAGGCTGTGATCAAGTGCTTCGACGGGACCGGCATCTGCTTCCCCCGCCGCCGCATCGAGGTCCTCCCAGGGCCCAATGGCGCCCCGCGCGCCCGGCTCCTCGGCAATGACCGAGGTGCCCAGCTCGAGGTCAGCATCACCCACCACAGCCGCCTCGCGGTGGCGACCGCCCACCTCGAGATCCCGGATGCGGGGACGATGCTGCCGGCGCCGGACGCCGTGCTCATCCCCGTCCGCCCCAAGGACGCCCACAAGGGCACCTTCGGCACCGCGGTCGTGCTCGCGGGAAGCCTCGGCCTGACAGGTGCGGCTTTTCTCTCCTCGACCGCGGCCGCTCGCACCGGCGCGGGCCTCGTCCGGCTCCTGGTCGCCGACACGATCTATCCCATCCTCGCCGCGAAATGCACCGAGGTCATGGCGACGCCGGTGCCTGAGGTTGCGCCCGGCGCGGTCGGGCACGCTGCGTACGACTCGATCCTGCGCCAGCTCGAGTCGGCGGAGGTCGGGATCATCGGCCCTGGCCTCGGCCGCGACAGCTCCACATGGCGCCTGGTCGTCGACCTAGCCCTTCACGCGCGCTGCCCTCTGGTCATCGACGCCGACGGCCTCAACGCGCTGGCCGACTCGCCGCGCTCGAAAGGCAAGCTCGGCGCCAGACGCGTGCTGACGCCGCACCCGGGCGAGCTGGCGCGGCTGACCGGCAAGACCGCCGATGCGATCAACGCGGACCGCCCGGCCGCAGCCCGCAAAGCGGCCAGGGAGTGGGGGACGGTCGTCGTCCTGAAGGGTGCCCGCACCATCGTGGCCCATCCGGACGGCCGGACCAGCGAGGACCCGCACGAGGTGCCGGCGCTTGCGAGCGGCGGCACGGGTGACGTGCTGTCGGGCATCATCGGCGGCCTCATCGCGCAGGGTTCCGATCCCTACACCGCGGCAGTGACCGGCGTCTACGTCCACGCCGCGGCGGGCCGGCGGATTGCCGAGCGCATCGGTGACTCCGGCCTGCTGGCTGGCGACCTGCTGCCTGAGATCCCGCTGGTCATGAACGTGCTGCGCCAGGGCGGACTCTAACCACGTCTCTTCGTTGGGCGGAGGTCGACCTGAAGGCGATCAGCGCCAACTGCGCCCGCATCCTCGGCCACCTGCCGAAGGGCACCCAGCTCTTCGCCGTGGTCAAGGCCAATGGGTACGGGCAGGGAGCGGTTCCGGTCGCCCACGCGGCGCTGGAGGGCGGCGCCACCGGGCTCGGTGTGGCGACCCTCGAAGAGGCGGCCCAGGTGCGCGGCCTGGTCGACCACGAGCAGATCCTGGTCATGGGCGGCATGCTCCCGGCGCAGGCGAAAGCCGCGGCGGCGAGCGGATGCAGCATCGCGGTCTCGGGCCGCGAGCTTGCCGAAGCGCTCGGCGGATCGGAGCGGCCTGTCCCCGTCCACCTCAAGATCGACACCGGCATGGGCCGCTTCGGCTGCGCGCCGGAGGACGCGCCGGCCCTGGCCCAGCTCATCGACGAATCGCGCGGCACCCGCCTGGCCGGGACGTGGACGCACTTCGCGTCATCGGAATCAGATGCCGAGATGACAAAGCGCCAGTTCGGTCTCTTCCTCGATACGCTCGCGCGATTCGAGGTCGGGCCGGGCATGCGCCACGCATGCAACTCGGCCGGCGCGCTCAACCATCCAAAATTCGCCCTCGACGCGGTGCGCTGCGGCATCGCGATCTACGGCTGTGAATGGCCGGGCACTCAGCCGGCCCTCGCGCTGCGGTCGAACATCACCCACCTCAAGACGGTGGAGAAAGGCGCGACCATCGGCTACGGCGCGACATGGCGCGCGTCGGGACCGACACGCGTGGCCACGGTCGCGATCGGCTACGCCGACGGCGTCCACCGCGCCCGCGCTAATCGCGGCCACGGGTTGGTGCGCGGCCGCCGGGCACCCCTCATCGGGATGGTCAGCATGGACGCGATCACCCTCGACGTGAGCGATGTCCCGGGCGTGCAGGTGGGCGATGTGGCGACGCTGATCGGCCGGGATGGCGACGAGGTGATCACCGCTGAAGAAGTGGCCGGCTGGTCGAACACGATCAGCTACGAGGTCCTGACCTCGATCGGTTCTCGCGTCGAGCGGCGTCATTCGAAGTGATCGCCACCCATTTCCGATTGGCCGCGGATTCGACCGCCGCGAATGTGAATGCGAGGGTCTGTAGGTTGTCCCGTCCGGAGGTTTCGGGTTCGCGACCCTGATGCACCGCGTGGGCGAACTCGGTGAGGGTCCCGGCGCGGTCGATTCGCTCGATCAGTTGTAGGGGCAAGACGCGTGGCTTTCCGCGCCGCGGCCTCAGCACCACACGATCTTTCAATACGCCCTCGTCTCCGCGGCTCGACCACAGCAGCTGCCCGCGCTCGAACTCCATCGCCCACTCGCCCGCCCAGGGTGTGATCGGGCCGGCGCTGATCCAGCTCGCCCGATAGCTGACGAGAAGCTCGTCAAACAGGATGGACGCCATCGCGGAGGGCGGGCCGTCGAAGCCGCTCCAGGCAGGGCTCGAGGTCAGGCACGAGATGCTCGATGGTTCTCGGCCAAGGATCATCCGCAGCAGGTCGAAATGGTGAATCGACATGTCGACGAGCAGAGGCTGTGCGTCGCTGTGATGGCGCGCCCGCGGCCTGGGTGGGGCGGCCGCATTGCGGCGGAAGTCGATCGAGACGGAGTACAGCTCGCCGAGCGAACCCTCCTCCACCACGCGGGCGGCAGCCCTGGCGGCCGGAAAGAAGCGGTAGTTCTGGCTGACCATCAAGGTCAGGCCTCGGCGGGCGGCCAGATCCACCAGCTCCCTCCCTGCGTCGAGGGTCTCGGTGAACGGCTTCTCTACCAGCACATGGAGCCCGGCGTCCAGCGCAGCCCGAGACAGCGGGGCGTGCCCGGCGAGCGTGGTCGTGATCAGCGCCGCGTCCGGCCGGGTCGCTTCGAGCGCCTCGTGAAGAGACCCGAAGAAGCGCTGCGACCCTGGCACGAGTGCGGCGAGGCGGGCCGCAGCCTCCGGGTCGGAGTCCACGTAACCGACGACCTCGATCTCGTCGACGGCCGGATTCACGCGCCACGCCCAGTCCCGGCCCCACCCGCCTAGCCCGACTTGAACCACCCGGAGCGCGCTCATTCGGAATAGCGTCCTCCGTCCGCGGCTTCAAATGCTTGCAAGGCAGGTGATCCTAAACTGGCAGTACTGATGGCGGAACCGGCCGCTCAAACTGCCTTCGCGCAAGAGGCATTGACACACTTGGATACGCTCTACAGGGGTGCGCTTCGGCTCACCCACGACCCCGATGCGGCGCAGGACCTGGTCCAGGAGGCCTACCTCCGCGCCCTCCGCTACCAGCACAGCTACCAGCAGGGCACGAACATGAAGGCCTGGCTGTTCGCGATCATGCGCAACCTCTTCTGGGACCGCTTCAAGGGCTCGCGAAAAGAGGACGTGAGCCTGGACGACGTGGGCGAGTTCGTCCTGTACGAGAAGCTCCGTGACGAGGGGGCCCGGCCGGAATCGGACGTGCTGGACAAGATCGCGGCGTCCGAAGTCGTCACCGCCGTTGACAAGCTCCCCCCGCTCCACCGCGAGGTGGTCCTGTTGGTCGACGTCGAAGGCTTCTCATACAAGGACGCGGCCGAGACGCTGGGCGTCCCCATCGGGACCGTCATGTCCCGCCTCCACCGCGCCCGCCAGCAGCTTCAAAAATCCCTCTATGACTACGCCGTCGAATCGGGTATCGTCCACTCCGGCGGCATGACGCAGGTGCCACAGCAATGAGATGTGAAGAGTGCGCTAACAAGCTCGACCGTTACGTCGACCGGGAGCTGACCAACACCGAGGCGCTCGAGATTCAGCTCCACCTCGAAGGGTGCCCGGACTGCATGGACAACTACGAGTTCCAGGAGCACCTCAAGCGCCTGGTCAAGCACTCGTGCGACTGCGACACGGCGCCCAAGGCGTTTCGAGACAAGCTCCGCCAGATGCTCACCTGAGGCTGGAAGAAGCCCGCCTCTACGTAATCACGCCGGACGCGTCACCGGACCGGGTCCTCGAAATCGCGACCGCGGCCGCACGGGGCGGGGCCGACGTGGTGCAGTTGCGCAATAAGAAGCTCCCGCGAGGCGAGCTCCTGACCCTCGCCCGAAAAATTCGTAAAGAATTGTCCTCCCCATTCATGGGGGCCGCGCCCCTTCGGGGCACGGAGGGGGAGGGGCTCGAGGAAGCCCGAAGGCCGCTTTTCATCGTCAACGACCACGTCGACATCGCCCTGCTCAGCGGCGCCGATGGAGTTCACCTCGGACCCGACGACCTCAGCATTGCCTCGGCCCGTCGCATCGCCGGCGACCGCTTGCTGATCGGCGCCTCTGCGTCGACCGTGGATCGAGCGAGGCAGGCGGTCGAAGAGGGCGCCGACTACCTGGGCTCCGGCCCGGCTTTCGCCACCCCGATCAAATCCGAAAAGCAGGTCATCGGGCCGTCGGGCGTCGCGGCGATCGTCCGGACTGTCACCGTTCCGGTCTTTGCCATCGGCGGCATCGACGAGTCCAATCTGCCGCTGCTGACCGCGCTCGGGGTGCGGCGCGCGTGCGTCATCCGAGCCGTGTCCGAAGCCCCGGACCCGGCGCAGGCCGCGCATCGGCTCCGTGCCATGCTCACGGCATGAGCGTCCGCGGGATCGGCGAGCTCGGCCTGCTCGACCGGATCAAGCCTTACCTCGACGCCGGCGCCGGCGGCGATGACGCCGCGGTCATCGCGGACGCGACCGGTTTTGTCGTCGCGAGCACCGACATGTTCGTCGAAGGCGTGCACTTCGACCTCGGATGGATGAGCGCCGAGGACGCCGGCTGGCGGTCGCTCGCCCTGGCCTTGGGCGACCTCGCAGCCAACGGCGCCGACCCAGCGTGGGCGCTTGCCTCGATTGCAATACCGGACGCCTGGACGATCGACCAACTGACCGAGCTCTACGGCGGCATGGCGGAGCTCGGGCGTCGTTTCAAGCTGACGATCGTCGGGGGGGACATGAGCTCGATCGACGGGCCGGCAGTCCTTTCGCTCACGGTCGTGGGCCGCACATCGAAGATGCCCCTCGCGCGTTCCCAGGCCGAAGCCGGGTGGTCGGTCGCCGTCACGGGACCGCTCGGAGCTGCCGCCGTGGCTCTGCGGGAACGCCGGCCGAACAGGCTCGTCCCGCTGATCGAGGAAGGGCGCCGCCTCAACAAGCTTGGCCTTTGCTGCGGCGACATCTCGGACGGGCTGGTCCGCGAGATGGAGAAATTCGCGGCGATGGCCGGCGTGGGCTGCGTGCTGTGGGCCGAGGACGTTCCACGCGCGGCCGGGGCCTCGATCGAGGACGCACTGACCAGCGGCGAGGAGGCCGAGCTCGTGTGCGCCGGACCGCCTGAACTCTTGAAGATGGCGGGCCTGCAGCCGGTCGGTACGTTCACCGAAGAGCGCACGATCAAGGTCATCGACGCACGTGGCGGGCCGGTCAAGCTCGCCAGCACCGGTTACGACCACTTTGCCTGACGTCACGACGAACTCAGCCGCCGAGACCGAGGACCTCGGGCGAAGCTGGGGGGAGAGGCTGCGTACTGGCGACGTTGTGCTGCTCCAGGGTGAGCTCGGTGCGGGGAAGACGACCTTCGTCCGCGGAGCAGCGCAGGGAGCGGGGTCTACAGCGCCGGTCGCCAGCCCCACCTTCCAGCTGGTCCGCGTCTACCCGGGTCGCGTGCAGCTCGCGCACGTCGACCTCTACCGGGTGGAGAACAGCTCCGAGCTCGCCGACATCGGACTCGAGGATCTGGCGACGCGAGGCGCGGTGGTCGTGGAGTGGGGCGAGCGCCTGGACGTCGACGATGCGGCGCTGATCGAGTTCGAGCATCTCGGCGGGGACCGCCGCCGCATCCGGACGATCCGTGATCTTAGTCATTGACACCTCCGCGACTCGCTGGGCGGTGGCCGTCATCGATGAGGCCGGCAAGGGCCGAACTCTGATCGAGTCAAGTGACCGTCCGGACCTCGCCCATATCTACGAGAAGATCGAAACTCCGACCAGGGTTGCCGTCGCGACCGGCCCTGGATCGTTCACTGGTTTGCGGGTCGGAGTGTCATTCGGCCTCGGCCTGGCGATTGGGCTGCGCATCCCTATCCTTCCGCTGCCGAGCCTCGACCTGCAGGCCGCGCGCAGCGACATTCCTGTGACCGCCGTCCTCGAGGCGGGCCGCGGCCGCGTTTATTACCAGCTGCCCGGCGGCAGTCCCCTGCATGGTGAGCCGGGTGACATACATTCAAGTCATCCGCTGGTCGGCAACATCGCGCTGAAAACCAGGGAGGCACTCATCGCGGCAGGGCACCGTTTCCGTCCCGAATCCGAGCTCAGGGATTTCGGTGAGGCCGCCGCAATCGTGGTCGAAACGGCGCGCGAAGTGGCCTATGGTAGTCTCGAAATCAAGTACATGCAGACGTTTTCCGCGAAGCCCTAGATGGTCCAGATCAGGCAGCAGCTCGCGCTCGAGCTGATGCGCGAGGCGGACGTCAACACGATCCAGGAGATCGAGCGCGAGATATTCGCGACGCCCTGGCCCCGCAATGCGTACTACCGCGAGCTTGCGTCGCGCGCAAGTGCCCACTATGTGGTCCTGCGCCAGGAAGGCCAGATCGAGAGGCCGGCCGGCTACCGGGTCGCCGACTTCGACCCGACGATCATCGGCTACGGCGGCATGTGGCGGATGTACGACGAGGCTCACGTCACTACGATCGGGGTCCGCCGCGACCTGCAGCACCGGGGTTACGGCCGCATCATCTTTGCAGGCCTCGTCCAGGCCGCTTACGACATGGGCGCGAAGTGGGTGACGCTTGAGGTCCGGACCACGAACGAAAACGCGATGAAGATGTACGACGAGTTCGGATTCAAGGTCATCGGCCGGCGCAAGGGTTACTACACCGATAACGGCGAGGACGCGATCGTGATGTGGTCCGATTCGATCCACTCACCGCGCTTTCGCAAGGCGTACGAGTCCAACCTCGACCGCATCGAGGCCGACGTCCAGGGCCTCCGCCGCGACCTCTTGACGAAAGGGGACTGACTCTCAGACTCTTCCCCATTCATGGGGAAGTACCCGGCGAAGCCGGGGGATGGGGCCCGAGATGACACTGACTTTAGGGATCGAAACGTCATGTGACGAAACCTCGGTCGCCGTGGTGGAAGGGGGTCGCCGGGTCCTCAGCAACGTCATCCACTCCCAGGTCGACCTGCACCGGGAGTTCGGCGGGGTCGTCCCCGAGCTCGCCGCCCGAGACCATCTCGAACGGCTGCCCCACCTGCTCGAACTTGCCCTTGATGGGGCACACGTCCAGCCGCCGGACATCGACCTGCTCGCGGTCACGCGCGGCCCTGGCCTGGTGGGCTGCCTTCTGGTCGGGGTGGGGGTCGGCGAAGGCCTTGCCGCGGCATGGGGGAAACCCCTGACCGGAGTGAACCACCTGTGGGGTCACATCTACGCCGCGATGCTGACCCGCCCCGACCTCGAGCCGCCGCTCCTCGGCCTGGTCGTGAGCGGCGCCCACTCCGACCTCGTCCGCATGTCGGAGCACGGCCGCTTCGAGGTGATCGGTCGAACCCGCGATGACGCTGCGGGTGAGGCCTTCGACAAGGCCGCGCGGATGCTCGGCCTGGGCTTCCCTGGGGGGCCCGCGCTCGACCGCCTGGCCCGCACGGGCAGTCCAAAGCGCCAGCCCCTGCCGCGGCCGTCGCTGCCCGGCCTCGAGTACAGCTTCAGCGGCCTCAAGACCGCGCTGCTCTACCGCCTGCGCGATCTGGGCCTCGGCGTCACCGACCAGGACCGCGCCGACCTCGCCGCCGCGTTCGAGCAATCGGTGGTCGACTCGCTGCTGGAAAAGCTCGACCGCGCCATGCGCGAATCGCCAAACCTGACTGAGGTCGTGGTGGCTGGAGGCGTCGCCGCCAACTCCTTGCTCCGCCGGCGGACCGCCGAGCTGGTCGAAGGCCGTGCCCGGCTGACGATGCCGTCCCTCGAGCTGTGCACCGACAACGCCGCGATGATCGCGGCTGCCGGCAGCTATGCCGCCGTAAGGCCGGCCGAAGTCGACCCTTCCCTAAGCTGGTGATCGTGAGCGTCAAAGGCTGGACTGTGGTCTTCAAGGGCGAGCGGATCCAGGCCGACCTCGTGGCTGCCGTGCTGGGGGCCGACGGGGTGCGGGTCGAAGTCTTCGGGGACCACGCCTACGGGGTCGGGGTCAACCTGACCGACGCTCGGGTCATGGTCCCGGACGACCAGGCCGAAACCGCGCGGCGCCTGATCAAAGAGGCTGAGTCGGCGCCGCTGGAAGAAGAGGAATAGAGGTCCTCCCCATTCATGGGGAGGTGGCTCCTCCCCACCTGTGGGGAGGTGGCGGGCAGCGCCGGAGGGCAGCGCCGGAGGGGCTCGCCCGAACAGGTTTAGCGGCCCGGGCCCGGTTGGTACTACTATTTAGCAGTCGTCCTGCCAGAGTGCTAAGCGCTCGGGCGTGGGGAGTGCTAACAGATTCAGCTGAGGAGGGCTGCACATGAACCTGAGACCGTTGGCCGACCGCGTAGTGGTCAAGCCTGTCGAGAAAGAGGAAAAGACCAAGAGCGGGATTGTCCTTCCGGACACCGCCAAGGAGAAGCCCCAGGAGGGCATCGTCGAGGCCGTGGGGACCGGAAGGATCCTGGACAACGGCACCAAGGTGCCGATGG
>VBIW01000042.1 GCA_005880915.1 Chloroflexota bacterium
TGAGCGTGGGCAGGAACTACGCCGGCAGCGCCTGTGACGTGCTGGTGACCGACGGCCTACTTCAGTTCTGGGTGGGTAGCGAGCTGCTCAAGACCGTGGCTCGCACGAGCAACGGTTCAGTTCGCAAACTACATGCCGACGGCAATGCGCCGCAGCGGCGATAAATTTGAGTGGGAGTAAGACAGATCAACCGAAGTAGTTTCACGACACCTCAACCGAAGGTCTATAGGGGCACCACTGTCAATGGTCGATTCAAGGTCCTTGGAACAGGACCCGGCGACGTTGTGGTCATCGGTCAACTGCGGCCGGTTGGATGCCTCGGGCGCCAAGAACATCGGTCGTCGCCGTCCGGGCACGCGCGGACGAGCTCTCCGGCAGCCGGCCTGCCAGCCACTTGCCAAGTCGGATTCCGGGCAATTCGACCCATCTGTAGACGAGAAGCGCAATGGGCACCACGAGAGCCACCCCGATCCCTTCAGCGAAGCCCGCGCCCAACCACGTCGCGAGCAGCCGGATCGCGCTGAACATGATCAGGGTGTGAAACAGGTAGACGCTGTACGAGCTGCGTCCCAAGGCGAGCAGAAATCGATGCCGTAGGATCGATCCGGCTTCACCCGCCTGAAGGGCGGCGACGAGTAAGATCGCCGACCCCGCTCCAGCCACCGTTACCTCGGCCCAGTATCCCTGCGGCGCCCATGAGGGAGAGACGTAGTGATAGGAGTAGGCGATGAGTCCTCCGATCACGACTCCGATGCGAATCGGCAAGGGCAGCGTTGCAAACAGCCGAACGACAGCGTGGCGGTGCCGCGCGAGATAGATCCCTCCGAGGAAAAGCAAAATGAAACTTCCCGTATGCAACGAATCCCATCGCAGCAAATAGCCATGACTGTCGGCGATCATGACGACGCCTGCAACGGGCATCACAAGCTGCCATGGATACCGCAACGCCAGCCACGCCAGGACTGGAAAGATCAGTGATATTCGCATCTCGACCACCAAAGACCAGACGATCGGATTGACAGCCGATGGATCTTGGACCCCGACCAACGTCAGCTGATTGATCACCGTGGCGATGGATGGCGGTTGACTTCCGACCCCGGCGAACCAGGCTGAGGTGCCGGGCACAGAGATCGAGCTGGTCAAGACGATCGCCGGCACAGCAAGCAAGGTCGCGAGCGCAAATGCCGGGTACAGGCGAAGCACGCGACGGATAAGGAACCCGAAGACCGGCACTTCTCGCGAACAGAAAGGAAGTGCAAGCACGAATCCACTCAGTACCAAGAACAGGATCACAGCCTCCTGACCTGCCCAGAAGGCGTGAAGCGGCGAACGCTTGAGAGGTTCCAGCCATACCGAGTTAGGGTCGCGATCGGCGAAGCCTGGCCACACGATCGCGGCGTGCCAGAACACCACCGACACGGCCGCGAGACCGCGCAGCGAATCCAGCTGGGGCACGCGTGAGTCGTCGATGGCTCGCGACGTTGCTGTCAGCGCTACATCACTCCAGAGCCGTAGCCAGGTGATCCGGCTGGGCATGCGGAGGCGGGATGCGCAGCGAAGTACGCCAGCGCGGCTGTTTCAGATGTCAGCTCCACCACGCCGTGGGTTCTGTAGTCGTACACCAGCAGGAGGTCGCTGTACGGGTGGATCGTCTCCGTCTGATACGTAAATGAGTGGAGGCCATCGGAGGCGACCCACATTCGATTCGTGGCCACGTCGCCGGTCAAGCTTGCGGATCTGTACTCCATCCTCAGCGCTCCGGTCACGTCCCAAGTTGTCTCGAACACCACGCCCGGCCCGACATAGGGGCATACACCATCGATGATCAAAGTGGCGTTGGCGGGCAGGGAGGGCACATCGTTTTTCAACGCGGCAAGCACCGCCGACTGCGTGGTGGAGGCTTGCTCCCAGTAGGTCGCGAGCACCACATTTGTCATGACGCCGAATCCGACAACCCCGGCCGCCACAACTCCCAGCACCTGCGCACTCAAGGTGGGCCTGCGGAAACGTCCGGCCACCCAGATCGCGGCACCCGTGATCACTAGAGCCATACCGAACGCGGCGGCAATGTTCACACGGTTGCCCGAGCCGGTCGGGGTCATCAGGGCATTGTTATTGGTCAGGAAGATGGCGTAGCCGCCCGCAAAAGTGACGATGCCTGCGACCGCCAAACGGCGTCCTGTGCTGACGGTTCGAGCTGAGCCGACCACCCACGCGTAGATGAGCGCTCCTGCTGAGGCTCCGGCGATGGCCGCCACCAAAGAGGGATGGTGTGCAAACATCCGGACCGAATTCAGCGGCAGAGCCAGTCCGAAGTCCCAGCCGTTGATCTTCAGGGCGCCCTCGACCAGGTGAACAAGCCAGCTCAGCTGACCGCTGACGCCACCTCCTCCAAGTCGAGTCGTGAAGACGGCCTTGGTCACCCCGAGGAGCACTACCAATGCGGGGTTGATGATCCGGATCGCCCACCGCCGCTGAGCAGGAACGTCGACAGCGATCGGCAGGGCCAGTGCAGCCACGACGAAAAGCGGCAAGAAGACTTCATAGGCGAGTGCGCTCAGGAGCAGAGCTGTCGCCGAAAGGCCAAGCCAGGATCGCCAATTCGCGGTCGCCGGGGATCCCGCGCGTCCCAATGCGTAAGCGCTCGCGAAGAAGAAGCACATGCTCACAAGGGCTTGAGCCGCAGACAGCCAGAATCGATCAGCTGAATAGCTCGGTAGCGTCACGAAAATCGCGGCCGTCACGAGCGCCTCGACTCTATTGAAGGCAAACCGTCGCAGCGCAAGGTAGGCGAGGATGCCTCCGATCGCCAGCGCGCCCGCCGCGACCAGCTGGAACGCGAGTGGGTTGGCTCCGAAGAGCTCATAAAGACCAGACAGGTACGCTGCCTGAACAGGACGCGTCGCGACCTGTCGAATGGTCGCCATGAAAAGGGTGCCGAAGGAATGGTCGTTTCCGACCGCAAGCGCACCCAAGAAAGACCAATCATCACTGTAGAAACCGATCCGTCCGACATAGGGAATGGTCGAGATGAGGGCGATGAGCGCAATCACAAGTCCATCTATCGCCTTCGTCGCGTCCAGACCAGCGACGGCGTCCTTGGCGGTACTGTGCTCTTGCCCAACGAGCTGATCGATCACGCGCCCTGATCTACTCCAATCAATGCCGGCTCCGGTTCACGCCGAATCCGGGCCAAGCTGAGCCTGAGTCGCAGCACGTCACGGAGCATCTCTAGGGAGTGGCGCACCGGTGAGACTCGGGAATCAGGAGAGTTTTCCCATCGCACGGCTACCTCACAGACTCGATAGCGCAATCGGACTGCAAGCACCAGGATCTCGACGTCGAAGGCGAAACCATCGATCCGACTGCTGCCAAACAGCTCCCGCGCGATTGGACCCTGGTAAAGCTTGAAACCGCACTGGGTGTCTTTGATTCCGGGGAGCAGGAGCAGCTGAACGATTCGGTTAAAGGCCCTGCCCATCATCACCCGATATGACGGTTGGCCCACAGCAATGACGGAGGCGGCTGCCGCCCTCGATGCGATCGCAATGTCGGCGCCTCCCGCGAGCTGAGCCAGAAGCTTGTCGAATTCATCGATCGGAGTGGAAAGGTCCGCATCTGTCGTGAGCACAATCGCGCCACGGGTGATCATCACCCCGGCAGCCGTCGCACGACCCTTGCCGCGGTTTGACGCCAGGCTCACGACCTTGACGGCGGCGTTCGCGGCAGCGAAGCCGCGCATCAGATCCAAGGTCGAGTCCCGGCTGCCATCGTCGACGAGGATGACCTCGAAACGGAGGGATCGCCCTCGGAAATACTCGATCAGTACGTTGACTGTGCGACCGAGGCGACGTTCCTCGTTGAATGCTGGGACAACGATGGAGACGTCGATCGAGTCACCCGAGAGCACCGGTTCATTCTCATCGGGACCAGGAGCCGCACCATAGGCACGCACGTAAGTCGCTGTGACACCGACCCACGAGGGTCGGGACACGCTGTCATCGCCGAGCGGCGATCGAGATCAGCCTGACCAGCTCGTCCCTGGCACTGGGAGGTACGGCATCGGATCGACGACCTGGTCGTTGAGCCGGAGCTCGAAATGCACATGCGGCCCGGTCGACAATCCGCTCGATCCCTCGAGTCCGATCACCTGGCCCCGCACCACTCGATCGCCGGCGGTTGCGTTCGTCTGCAGCAGATGTCCATAAAGCGTTGCGATGCCCCCGCCGTGCGCGATCACGACATAGTTGCCGTAGCCGATCGTGCTGTGTCCGACGGCGACGACGAGCCCATCCGCCGCCGCCATGACCGGTGTACCGAGCGGTGCGGCGATGTCGACGCCGGTGTGAAAGTGCTTGTAGGGACCAAACGGCGGCTCGAGCAAGACTGTCGATGGCCCGAAGGGCTGGGTGATCTGGAAAGAGGCCATCGGCCACGCTAGCGCCAGGCCGTTGATGGATTTGCCGACCGGCAGCTGACGGTTCACCAGGGCGAGGCCGGCCCCCACCTGAGCCTGGCTCCATGCGTTCTCGTATGACCGCTGGATCAGGTCTGCCTCTTGAGCCTCCAGAAGCTGGGCGAGGCTGCTGGTCTCGTCGGGGGTCACGTTCTGAAGCTTGTTCTTGGCGTCCTGGATCGACCTCACCAGGTCGCTCAGCTGGCTGCTGACGTCGCTCTGCCGGTACATGACGTCCTGCAGCGAGCTGAGGTTGGCATTGAGCAGGTCGAGCGTGCCGTTTTCGCGGTCGAGGTCAGCCTGGCGGGCCTGGCGGTCCGTCTGGAGCTTGGCGAGGTCCGCCTCGAGCCTGGCCTGCAGCGCGTGCGCGCGCTGTCCCGCGACCACAGCGTCCGCGGTCGCAATCAGCGCCTCGCGCAAGTTTCCGGACCGAGCGATCAGCAGCCAGAGGGAGTCGGGCTGCCGGTAGATTGCTCGCGACATGACGCTGAGCTGCTCCTTCTCCACGTCGATCCGTGTCTGGGTGTCTGCGATCTGGGCGTCCAGCCTGGCGACCTGGTCCTCGAGGTTCGCGATCACCGTCTCTTCCTGGGTGACCTCATAGGTGAGGAGCTGCTCCGTAGCTGCGAACTGATCCAGGGTGGCGGACAGCTTCTGCTCCGCGTCCAGCGCGCGCGCGATGTCGCCGCCGAGGCGGCTCTCCAGCGTTGCGTACGCCGCCTGGTTGGGGTCGACGGCGGTCGCCGGGCAGGTGACGCGGCTGCCGGAAGCGCTGGCGGCGCTGGGACAAGGCGATGGAGCGGTGGCTGACGCGGTGGAAACCTGGAGCGCCAGGAAAGCTCCCAGCAAGGCGGAGGCACCGACCGCACGCTTCAAGCTCGAGCCCTGCGGAAGCCGAGGAGTGCCGTCCCGGTGCCCAGGACGAGGCCGGCTGTGATGATCGCTGCCACGACGTACTGGACCGCCGTGGCGTCGACTCCGGGAAGCACCTGGAGGTAGACCGCCGTCTCGAAGCGAACTGCGAGCACGTACGCGCCCGCAATGATCGCCGCCGCCAACGCTCCCGCCAGCGCGCCTGTCATCAGTCCCTCGATGACAAAAGGCCCGCGAAGCATCCAGCCTCGCGCCCCGAGCAGACGGGTCACAGCAACCTCTTGCCGGCGGGACGCCGCGATGCCACGCATCGAGTTCGCGATTACCGCATACGCGATGACGGCGAACAGCAGCAGGATTCCGCCGGCGACGCCCCCCGCCACGAGCGCCAAATGGCGCAGCCGCGAGTAGGTGTCGGGATCGTATGACGTCGGGTAAGACGGATCGACCGCGGGGTCAGCCTTCACGGAGGTCGCCACTGCAGCGACCTCGGTCACCAGACGGACCTTCACGTCGAGGCTGGCGGGAAAGGGGTTGGTCGAGCTCAGGCTCGACAGGTTGTCGAGGCCCGGACGCCTGTTCGCCTCAGCGAGCGCCTGCTCCGGCGTCACGTAGGCGACCGACGCGACGCGCGAATCGCCGGCCAGCTTCGACTTCAGTCTCGCGATCGCATCCGGCGTGGCGTCCGCAGCAAGGTAGACCCGGACGATCGAGGCCTGGCTCGCCTGGTCGGCCACGACGCGTTCGACGGCAATCCCGGCCAGGGCAAGCGTGCCGCACAGCATGAGCAGCAGGGCGATGGTCCCGATGACGGGCGTGGTGAGCCGGGCGTCCCTGCTCCAGCTGCGCAGCCCGTTGATCAGCACGAGGCGGTAGCCGTTGGCGCCCAAAGCCAGCGCCCGTCGCCACAGCGGCAGGCGAGGCACGCTCGGCGTCTTGTGAGGCCTTTCGCGCGCCGGAATCAGCAGGCGCCAGAGCGAAGGCCGGGCCGTCGCGCCGTTGCCGTTGACGTGCCCGGTGCCGTTGACGTGCCCGTTGCCGTTGACGTGCCCGTTGCCGTTGACGTGCCCGTTGCCGTTGACGTGCCTGCTGCTGGTGCCGTGTCCATTGCTATTGACCGCTGCCTTCCGCGATCCGTTGGTCATCACCTTCGCGCTCGGGAGACGCAGGATGCGGCTCGCAGGAAAGGTGTGCCGGTGGGTCGCGACGACGACGGTGGTGCCGTTCGCTGCAGCCTCCTCCAGGAGGTGCGTGACCAAAGAGGCGTTCTCGTCGTCCATCGCCGACAGCGGCTCGTCGGCAAGGAGCACCCGAGGCTTGGTGGCGAGGGCGCGCGCGATCGCCACCCGCTGGCGCTCACCCGCCGACAGCTGGTGTGGGTACGCGCGCCGGCGGTGCGCAAGCTTGACGGATTCGAGCGCCTCCATGGCACGCCGCTTGATCTCACGGTTTGGGACTTGCGGATCGCACACCTGGAGAGCCAGGACGACGTTCTCGAACGCGTTCAGCCGGGGCAGCAGGCGCTGCTCCTGGAAGATGAAGGCGACGTCACGGCGCAGCTTGCCCAGGCCGCGCCGCCACCAACGGTGCAGCCCGCGACCGCCGACCCAGAGCTCTCCCGCGTTCGGGCGCAGCTGTCCATGGACCAATCGCAGGAGCGTCGTCTTGCCCGAACCGCTCGGGCCGGTGACCTCGAAAAGCTCGCCCGGGGCGACGCTGAGGTTGACCCCTTTCAGCACCGCGTTGCGGCCGAAGGACTTCGCTACATCGACGAGCTTGATCGCCGGCTCTGCCGCGAGCTCGCCGTTGCTTCCAGGGCGGTGCCTGATCGCCCCGATCTTTTGCGCCTGCACGTCGCTTCGGTCTTTGGACATGCGCGCGCGGCCAGTTGTCGCTGGTCGGCTACCCACCCTTCGAGTTCCAGATTAGCCCATGCCGGGTTTCATGTAATCAGGACTAATGTCCCGTCCTGTGATCACCCTTGGAGAAGCCCGGGACATTGCCCTGGCTCTTCCAGCGGCGCAGGAGGCGGGTCACTGGGGGAATCCGTCGTTCCGTGTGGGAGGGCGGATCTTCGCCACAATGCCCGACTCAGAGCATATGAACGTGATGATCGATCCGTTTGACGTTGAATCGGCCGTGCTCGAGGAGCCGGACGCGTGCAGCGAGCTTCGCTGGGGCAAGAAGGTGAGCGGCGTGCGGGTGGATCTCAAGCGCGCCTCTCCGGAGTTGCTAGGCGACCTTCTGGAAGCAGCGTAGCGGCGGAGGGCGCCCCGCCGAGTCGTGGCGGCTTACCAGAACTTGCCGCCGCCCAGCAGTAAGTAGAGGATCGGGCCGACGCCCCAGAAGAAGCTGATGATGATCCACAGCACCTTCGACACCCCGCCCATGTCCTTGCGGTTGACGATGTCGATCACGCAAAGGACGAAGGCGATGGGGTGGAGGAAGATCGCCAGGAGGACCTCGACCAGGAACTTGACCATGGGTCCTAGTGTTTCACGACCGCGCGCAGCGGGCTCGGAATGCGCGGCCACCCGCCCGCCGGGGCATAAGTTCCGTCGGCGGCCTGCTCGTACGTGGACTTGATTCTGCCGCGAGCAACCTGAGTGACCGCCTCGAGAAAGCGCTTTAGCTCCGCTTCTGTGTTGTAGGGGGCAAGGCTCGCGCGCACAGCTCCTGGCAGAGCCTTGCGCCGGCCCGCCGTCACCTCGCCTTCGACGGCGACCACCTCGTCCTTGCTCATGTGCAGCAGGTGGAAGACGTATGGGTTGGCGCAGAAGCAACCGTGCCGGACCGCGATGCCCCACTCGTGGCTCAGGGCGGCCGCCACGAGCCCGTGGTGCAGGCCGTCGACGACGAAGCTCGAAAGGGCCAGTCGCGCGCCCGGCGTCATCGGCTCGATGCGGCCGAGCACGCTGACACCGGGTATGGCGGCAAGCTCAGCATGCATGCGCCGTCCCAGGTGCACCTCGTACGCGAGCATGTCGTCGAAGCCGAGCTCGAGCATGGTCTCGATCGCCGCGCCCATTGCCACCGCGCCGATCACGTTGGGCGAACCGGCTTCCTCGCGGTCCGGAAGGTCGGCCCACACCGTGTCGTCCCACGTGACGATGCTGATTGCGCCGCCCCCCATGACCTCAGGCGCACCAGCGAAGAAGTCGCGAGGCGCGACCAGCACGCCGGCGCCGTACGGCGCGTACATCTTGTGGCCAGACATGGAAACGAAATCGAGGTGCCCAGGGTCGTCGGCCGGCCGGACATCGATCCGATGATGCGGCGCCAGCTGGGCGGCGTCGACCGAGATTCGCGCGCCGTGGCGATGCGCGAGCTCGGCCACTGCGTGGATCGGGGAGACGAAACCAGTCACGTTCGACGCTCCGCAAAGGGCGACGAGGCCGATGCTCCCGCCGCCCCTCTTCAGCTCATGCTCGATCGCATCGACGTCGATCTCGCCATCGTCTGACAGCCCGACCATCACGTGACCGCTGCGATGTCGCCATGGCAAGAGGTCGGCGTGATGCTCCATCTCGGTCACCAGGACCTGCCGGCCGTCGAGTCGTGCCTGCTCTGCCGCGATGCGATTCAAAGCGTCTGTCGTCCCCTTGACAAAGATGACGACCTGATGCTTGTCGTCGACGCCGAGAAATCTCGCGACCAGCTCCCGGGCGTCCTCGTAGGCCTCTGTCGACAGGCGCGACTTGTAACCCGTGCCGCGGTGGACGCTCGAGTAGACGTCGGAAAAACCGTTGACCAGGTCGCGCACGCGCTTGAGGGGCGGCGTGCTTGCGGCGTTGTCGAAGTTGATCCCGGTGACCGTCCCGCCGCCGAACACCGGGACAGGCAGGTCAACCCCGGCGAAGTGCTCGCGCCATTGGCCGGCATGGGGAAATTTCACGTTCGCTGCTAATCTAACGCCCGCACGCCGAAAAGCCAGACTGTAGCTATCGCACTAGCCAGGGCCCTGTCCGTTGTGTTATTGACACCAGATCTGGCATGAAGGCAAAACGTAATCTGGGCGGAGTGCACGTGACAGCGGGGGTTTCGGACTCCAGCCTTGCCGCGCGCGAGCTCAACTTCCTGGTTCGTCTGGCCCAGGCGGCCGCGTCCACGCAACGGCCGGACGAGCTCCTCGAGCTGATCATCCGCGAGACGACCTCAGCCATCGGGGTCGACGTGTGCTCGCTCTACCTGCTGACCGGCCGCGAGCTGCTGCTTACCGCGACCAACGGCCTGAACGAGAACATGGTCGGCAAGGTGACGATGCGGGTGGGTGAGGGGATCACCGGGTGGGTGGCCGACACGCGGCGCGCGGCGGTGGTGCCCGACGTGAGCAAGGAGCCTCACTGGAAGTGGGTCCCGGGCCTCGACGAGGATCGGTTCCACTCCATGGCCTCGGTGCCCATCGAGTCGGGGCCTCGGCTGATCGGCGTGCTCAACGTGCAGAGCACCGAGCGACGGGAGTTCAACTCGGGCGACATCGACTTCCTGCGGGCCATCGCGGGTCAGGTGGCCGGCATCCTCGAGCGCAGCGAGCTGCAGCGCCGCACCGAGGTGCAGCTCGCCGAGATCAAGCTCTCGCACGACATCCACGAGCGTTTCACCAAGCTGTCGCTCGACGGCGCCGGGATTCAAAGCATCCTCGAGGTCATCGGCTCGCTTGCGGGCGGGCGGGCGGCGCTTTACTCCGCAGACGGCTATCGCGTTCGGGGAGTGGGGGAATCGTCCGATGGCATGCCTCCGCGGATCCATTTCCCGGCCACCGCCGGGACCTCGGCCCGTGAGGTTCGGATCAACTCGGGCCGGCCGCCGCGTCCGCTGGACGTCGTGCCCGTGCGCGCCGGTGCTGACATGCTCGGCTTCCTGGCGGTGGGCGTCGATGAAAAGTCCGGCGAGTCCGAGGGCCGCCTTCGGTCCCTAGAACATGGATCGACGGTCCTCGCGCTCGAGCTTTCTAAGGAGCGGGCCACCGCAGAGGTCGAGCGCCGCCTCCGTGGAGACCTGGTCGAGGAGGTTCTCGCCGGGGCGTTGGAGCCCGACGAGGCGGAGCGCGTGGCCCGCCAGGCCGAACGCCTTGGTCACCGCCTGCCGCAGCGCGCGTGGGTCGTGGTGCTCGAAGCCGACGACGACAAGACCGAGGCCGCGCTCGCGGCGCGGGGGCAGCAGGACCGCCTCGACGGCGCGCTCAGCGGCCTCGTGCGGTCTCGGCTGCCGGGGGCCCTGACCCTGGTCCGCTCGTCGTCTGCCGTCTTCCTGGTGCCGGACGAGCTGGCCCCTGACCTTGCATCGGTCGAAAAGCTTGGCGCGCAGGTCATGGCGGCAGCGGCGCCGGTGATGAAGCCAGGCTCGGCGTCGGTCGGCATCGGCAACCTGGCGAACGGCGTGAGCGAGCTGGCGCGATCGCACCTCGAGGCGCGCCAGGCGCTGCGGCTGACCCGGCGGGCGGGCGGTCGTGCGCGAGTAGCCTCCTATCGGTCGTTGGGCGCCTTCCGTCTCCTGCTCGAGGTGCAGAGCCCGGACGCGCTGCGTCGCTTCGTGCACGAGCTGCTTGGGCCGCTGCTCGAGTACGCGCAGTCGCGCGACACGCCGCTCCTCGAGACGCTCGAGGCGCTCTCCACCTCACGCTGGGTGCGGCGGGCCGCGGCGCGCCACCTGGGCATCCACATCAACTCGATGACCTACCGCGTGGAGCGCATCGAGGCCCTGACGGGTCTCCAGCTCGATGACCCGGAAACGCGTGTCGCGATCTCGATCGCGCTGCGAGCCCGCGCGATGCTGGGGATGTAGCCGCGATAACGCACCGGTGGACCCAACGAGGCGTAATCCGACTGCAAATTAAGCGCCGCTGGATCCAACGAGGCGTGTCGATGCTGGACACCTACGGCAGCGCGCTCGGCGAGGCCGTGTAGGGCACGACAGGCCGGTATCCCTCGACGGCTCGGATGGAGAGCAGGATCACCGCGACCACGAGCAAGACCTCCGAGCCGCTGATCGGGATCAGCTCGCCTGCCGCCTGCGTGAGGAGATGATTCGCCACTGGAACAACGGTGGCCAGAAGCGCGAGAAACAGTCCGCTGATGAGCGCGAGGCGAATGAGATGTGGTCGTAGGTCCAAGCGCACAGGCACAACCAGATCGTCGATCGCGACGACGAAAAGAGCGATGAGAACGATGAGTGCCACGTAAATTAGAACGAGGGCAACGTTGGGCCGCCCGTTCGGAAAATAGAATTGCCAGCTGGCATAGATCCACTGGACCTGGGCTGGGTACTTCGCGTAATAGGAGCCGGCCGCGATCGTCGGCAGAGCCAGAACAGTCGCTGCGATCTGAGGCGGCCGGAGCACTCCAGGGATGAGGAACCGAATCTCGGTCGTGCCGGTGCGCTGCACTGCCAAGACAATTGCCACCGAGCCAACGGTCAGAGCGAGAGTTACGGCTGCCCATATTGCGATCGGTTTGTACAGCGCGTCGAGCGAAGGCACCGCGGCGAAGTAGCCGGCCAGCCGATGCACCTCTGTGGCGAGCGGGCCGAGCGCGTATAGGATTACCGCGCCGCAGCCGAAACCCAGCCCGAACTCGTCGAGCGCGTCGGCCAGGAGGATCATCAGCGCGGTGCCGCCCGACAGCGCGAGACAGACCGCCAGCCGGGCTGACCAGTCCATCGAACCGAAGACCGGCGGGCTGCCGTATTGGTACAGGACCGTGAATCCATACGCCTGGCCCATTGCGAGACCAAGGGCGAGAACCCGCGTCCACCGCGCCAGCGTGTCGCGTCCGCGGCGGTTGCGAGCCATGTTGCGGATGCGAGCTGAGACAGCGGGGATCAGGCTCATGAGGATGAGAGCTTCGAGATATGGCCCGATACCTTCATACCCGACACTCCAGGCGGCGAACGGAATGCTGTTCGGTCCGATCGCGGCGAAGAAGCCAGGGCCATTGCCCAGCTGGTAAAGCTCCGTGGTGATGAACCTCGGAGTCACATCGGTGACAGGAATCTGCTCGAGGAGACGCCAGATGACGAGGCAGACCACGGTGACCACCAGCGCCCTCTTATCGGCCCGCCACCACAGCCGCATCACGGTGATTGAAGTCTAAAAACAAGAAAGGGCCCCGGCTTGCGCCGAGGCCCTTGGAGCAGGTCGGTTAGACGTCCGAGTAGAGCATGAACTCCCACGGGTGTGGCCGGAGGGCGACGGCGTCGACCTCCTTCTTGCGCTTGTAGTCGATCCAGGTGTCGATCACGTCTTTTGTGAAGACGCCACCCTCGAGCAAGAACGTGTGGTCCTTCTCCAGCGCGTCCAGCGACTCGGCCAGCGAGCCGGGCACTGACTTGATCTTCGCCTTTTCCTCACCCTCGAGCTCATAGATGTCCTTGTCTACCGGTTCTGGCGGCAGGATCTTGTGCTTGATGCCGTCGAGACCTGCCATAAGGCACGCGGAGAACGCGAGGTATGGGTTCGCGGCCGGGTCCGGCGAGCGGAACTCGACCCGCTTTGTCTTCGGGTTGGTGGAGTACATCGGGATGCGCACGCACGCCGAGCGGTTGCGCTTCGAGTAAACGAGGTTGATCGGCGCCTCGTAGCCCGGCACGAGCCGGCGGTACGAGTTGGTCGTGGGCGCGCAGATCGCGAGCAGCGCGGGTGCGTGCTTCAACAGACCGCCGATGTAGTAGATGGCCGTCTGGCTCAGGCCCGCGTAGCCCTTCGGGTCGGCCATCAGGTTCTCGCCATCCTTCCAGAGGCTCTGGTGCACGTGCATCCCGGAGCCGTTGTCCTGGAACAGGGGCTTGGGCATGAAGGTCGCGACGTAGCCGTGCTGGGCCGCGATGTTCTTGATCACGTACTTGAAGACCATCATCTTGTCGCCCATCTTGGTCAGCGAGTCGAACCGCATGTCGATCTCAGCCTGGCCGGCGGTTCCGACCTCGTGGTGCTGGACCTCGACGCGGACACCCGCCTCGATGAGCTTGAGCATGATCTCGGATCGGAGGTCCTGGAGCTTGTCGGTCGGCGGCACTGGGAAATAACCCTCCTTGTGCCGTGGCCGGAACGCCATGTTCGGCTCGGAGTTCTTGCCCGAGTTCCAGATGCCTTCGTCGGAGTCTATGAAGTAGTAGCCGCTGTGGGCGTTCTGGTCGAAGCGAAGGGAGTTGAAGAGGTAGAACTCCGCCTCAGGCCCCCAGTAGCTCACGTCGGCGATGCCGGTGCGGCGCAGGTGCTCCTCAGCTTTCTTGGCGATAAAGCGGGCGTCGCGCGAGTAGGGCTCGCGGCTGATCGGGTCGATGATGTCGCAGATCAGAAACAGCGTCTTGTGCGACAGGACCGGATCAATGGTCGCCGAATCTGGGTCGGGGATGAGGAGCATGTCGCTCTCATTGATGGCCTGGAAGCCTCGAATGCTCGAGCCGTCGAAGCCCAGGCCTTCCTTGAAGCTGTCGACGTCCAGCTCTGTAAGCGGAAGGCTGAAGTGCTGCCAGGTGCCTGGAAGGTCGATGAACCGGACGTCGACGACCTCGACGCCCTCAGCCTTTGCACGCTCCAGGACCTCGCGCGGGCTGGTCTTGCTACCCGATTTTGTCTCTACGGCCATGAACACCCTCCACGAATACGCATTATTTGACGGGCCCCAAGGCGATCGTAGGTAGCCGGCGACTGAACAATCAGGTGAGACCATCACAAACAAACCGCCTCGTTTTCTGTGTCATTGACACAAAAATCGAGGTTCTAGCAGGTAACAGGGATGGTGTGGACCGCACCAGGCGGCGCGTCCCAATTTGTCAGGGCCGCACGTGTTTGCGCCCAAACGGGCGCCCCTACGCTGGCCCAGTCAAGCGGTGCGGTGGACTGCCGCTCCCGGGGAAACACAACGGAGGTGCGTACTTGTCTGCAGCCATGGATTTTCGGAAAGCTATTTTCAGACGCCGACGCGTGTTCGGCATTTCCGCCGCGATCGCCTTGCTCGCCGCGGTGGTGCCGATAGCGGTTTTTGCAGACGACACCACCGCTACGTCGGCGGCCGGAGTAGCCGCGGATACGGTCTGGGTGATCGTAGCCGCGTGTTTCGTCATGTTCATGCAGGCGGGCTTCGCAATGCTCGAGGTCGGCTTCAGCCGCATGAAGAACGTCGGCACAGTGGTGGCGAAGGTCATCACCAATCTCAGCGTGAGCTCGATCGCCTACTGGGGCGTTGGCTTCGGCCTGGCGTTCGGCGCGGGCGGCGCGTTTGCCTTTATCGGAGGCAGCGGCTTCTTTCCGACGTTCAGCCCCGGTTCGGCGATGAACCTGCCGGCGATCGCCGGCAGCACAGCACCTGCCGCGGCGAAGTGGTTCTTTGAATTCGTCTTCTGCGCCGTGTCGCTGGCGATCGTCTGGGGGACGATGCTCGAGCGCACGAAGTTCATCGTCTACATCCTGTTCGGAGTACCGTTCGCAGCCTTCATCTATCCACTCATCAGCCACCAGCTGTTTGGTGGCGGGTATCTCATGGCGACACTCGGCTCGCAGGACTTCGCGGGGTCAACCGTCGTACACCTGACCGGCGCGACAGCCGGGTTGGCCGGCTTGCTCCTGCTGGGCGCCCGAATCGGCAAATACGAGAAGGGGCGCTCCAATGCAATTCCTGGACACAACATGCCGCTGGCGCAGCTCGGCGTGCTGATCCTCTGGTTCGGGTGGTTCGGCTTCAACCCTGGTTCGACCCTCAACGCGACGAACCTCCACTTCGCGGACGTTGTCGTGGTCACAAACCTCGCCGCGGCGGGCGGGGCAGTGGCCGCTTTGATCACCGTCTATCTGATCACCAGAACGATGGACGTCGGAATGATCGGCAACGGCGCCATCGCGGCGCTGGTCGCCATCACCGCGCCGTCAGGCTACGTCGAGCCATGGGCCGGCATAGTCATCGGCGCCGTGGCAGGTGTGATTGTCGTGGTCGGAGTTCTCGCGCTCGACAAGGTGCTCGATGACCCGGTGGGTGCTCTTCCGGCGCACGGAATGGCCGGAATCTGGGGCACTCTCAGCTGCGGCCTGTTCACGACTCCGGCACTCGCGAAGTTCAACGGCGTCGGCCAGGGCGGCTTGTTCTACACGGGCAGCTTCCACCAGCTAGGCGCCCAGGCGATCGCGGTCGGTGCTTCGTTTGTCACGGTCTTCGTTCTGAGTTATGGGCTCTTCTGGATCATCAAGAAGACGGTTGGACTTCGGGTGTCGCCAGCCGAGGAGATGGAAGGCTTGGACATCAGCGAACACGGCATGTGGGGGTATCCCGAGTCGTTTATGCCGGTGCCCGGCGGGGTCTATCGCCCAGCGGACACTCCGACGGTGAACCCGCATCCCAACCATGAGCCTGTGCCCGCCAAGCACAAGGAGGTGTCGCACGCATGACGGCGAATGGAAGCGGAAGTGACCTGAAGATGGTCGTCGCGATCATCCGCCACGAACGGCTGCAGGAGGTCCAGGACGTTCTGGACGAGTGCGGCGTGTCTGGGGTCACTGTGACCGAGGTCAAGGGGTGCGGCGCCCAGCGCGGCTATACCGAGAAATACCGTGGCGCCTCCGTCCATATATCACTTCGACCGCGACTGAAAGTTGAGGCGGTCATGAAGTCAGAGATCGTCACCACGGTGGTCGACAAGCTTGCGGTGGCCGGGCGGACCGGGAATGGCGAGGTTGGCGACGGAAAGATATTCGTGATCGGAGTCGAGGACGCCGTTCGCATTCGCACAGGCGAGCACGGCCCCGAGACGGTCCAACACGCCGAACGCGCCATGTGGGGACACTAGAGATGAGGGAAAACCCCGATGGTTTTCCCTCATCGCGCGTGCGGCTGCGCCGCAGGCGCTGCTCCCATTCCGGTATACGGTTCGGACTTATCTGAATAGTTACTCGACACAACGCTTGGCAGGCGAGTAAGGCATAGTCGCGGCCGACGTGAAGTCGGCCGCCAGGGCGATGTACCTACGAAATAAGAAAGCGGCTGGGCATTTCACCCAGCCGCTCAACCCCTCGGACTAGCTCTTGGCGGTCGTCACGTCTGCGCTCTTCTCGATCCATTCGCGGATCGGGGCGGCGCCCCCGGGGAATCCGACCATCCGGTCTACCAGTTGACCCGCCTTGAAGAGGCCAAGGGTGGGGATGCCCTGGACGCCGTAGCGGATGGCGAGCTCCTGGTTGTTGTCCACGTCAAGCTTGCCGATCTTGACCTTGCCGGCGAACTCGTCCGCCAGGCGCTCCACGACGGGCGCCATCATGTGGCAGGGCGGGCACCACTCGGCGGTGAAATCAACGACCACCGGCTCGGCTGAATTGAGCACGTCGGCCTCGAAAGTCGGGGCGTCGAAGTGCTGAAGGTTTTGCATGTTGAATACAAAGCCCTCCGACCCTGCCGTATTCCGCGAGCCCCTCCGGCGCTGCCCCATCCCCGCCGCAAGCGGCGGTACTTCCCCACTGCGTGGGGAAGAGCCTCCTCCCCACGAGTGGGGAGGACATAATCGGGCCATGGCCGTCATCGAGGCACAGCCGCCCGCGCCCGCCTGGCAGCAGGCACTTCGCCAGTTCGGCGCCCGATTTTTCGAGGCCGGGCCCGGGGCGATCACCTGGATTCTCCTCGCGGCTCCGGCCTGGATTCCGATCGTCTTCAAGTTGCCCGGAGCGATCTTCGTCGCCTGGGCGGTGCTCGTTTTCGACGCCTACTGGCTTGTCCGAGCGATCACGGTGGTGACCGGCGTGTACGGCACGCAGCTCCGAATGCGCCGGGACATGGGCAAGGACTGGCTGGCGCTGTGTCGCGACGAGCAGGCTGCGGGCGGGGTCGATCCCCTTCAATTCTTCCACCTTGCCGTCGTGCCGACCTACACCGAGCCCTACCACGTGCTCGAGCGCACGGTCCAGGCGATCGTCGATTCGAACTACCCCGACGAGCTGAAGCTCGTCGGAATCATCACTCGGGAAACGGACAAGCCGGGTTGGGAGAACGTCGCGAGGCTCAAGGAGAAGTTCGGGGGCCGAGTTCGAGGGTTCTATCACATCAAAGACCCGCTCGAACCGGGGATCGTCATCGGCAAGTCCGCCGCGATGAACTGGGGCGGCAGGTGGATGGTGAGGGTCCTTACAGAAGAGGGCTTCGACATCAGCAAGGTCCTGATCACCGACCTCGATTCCGACTACCGAGTCCATCCCGAGTACTTCGCGTGGATCAGCTGGCACCATGCGCGCGAGCCCCTGCGCGACTTTGTGATCTGGCAGCCGGTGCCCCTGTTCCACAACAACATCTGGCAAGTGCCGATGGCGGTGCGCATCATGTCGGCCAGCACATCGCAGTGGCAGATGTTTCTCCACTCGCGTCCGCATCGGCTGGTTGCGTTCTCGAGCTACACCTGCAGCCTGGACTTCGTGCATAAGGTCGGTTACTGGGACAAGGACGTGATCCCAGAGGACTCGCGGTTCTACTGGAAGGCCTTCTTCACGTTCGGCAAGCGCTTCTCGGTCAAGTCGGTCTGGCTACCCATCTACGGGGATTCGCCGAACTCACGCGACTACGCCTCGACCCACATGAGCCAGTACAACCAGATCAAGCGGTGGGCCTGGGGCATCACGGACGTGCCCTATGTGTTGGCCCGGTTCTTCAAGCACCCGGAGATTCCTTTGTGGCTGCGGATCCGTCGGTTCATGAACCTGTTCCTCAATCACCTGAACTGGATCTTTCTACCGGTCCTGCTTCTGTTCGGTTCCTCAGTTCCGATCTGGGTGAGCGTCGACTTCTCGCTGACCGACCTTGGCCAGGCGCTGTGGAACGTGTCGGGCGTCCTGCTTGGGATCACCCTGTCCACCGTGCTCTTCTTTCTGTATTTCGAGATCCGGATCCTGCCGCCCAAACCTGCCAATTGGCCGATGTGGAAGAAGGTCGCGATCTACTTCCAGTACTTTCTTTATCCGATCGTCGGGCTGATCCTCAGCGTCCTTCCGGCGCTGGAGGCCCACACCCGATTACTGTTTGGGCGATACCTCGAATATCGGGTTACGGAGAAGGTCTAGGGATTGGACGAAGACAGCGCGCGGACGGTGGCAAGGACGGTGGCCGGGCTATACCGCGATGTCCACGACAAGCTGCGAGAACAGGTCCGCGACCTGGACCACGGGACGCTCAACTGGAGGCCGCTGCCAAAAGCCAACTCGATCGCCGTGCTCGTCACGCACTCGCTGGGTTCGGAGATGGAGATGCTCCGAGCATTGAGGCAGGTTTCGAGCGATCGAGACCGCGATTCCGAGTTCAAGGTCGAGGCAGAGGCGGCGGACCTGCTCGCGTTGTTGGACCAGGCTGACCGGAACCTCGACGAACACATCAACGCGCTGACCGCGGCGGACCTGACCGAGATGCGGCCTCGGGGTGACCGACCGCCGCGGCCCGGTATCGAGTGGCTCGTCTCCAACTACGGCCACGCGCGGGAGCACCTGGCTCAGATCGAGCTGACGAAGCAGATTTACGACAGCCGCGATTGACCCGGCTGACTAAGCTCCGCAGACCCGGCCGGTGAGCCAGGGCAGGCAGAACCCAGGCCCCGCCAGTGCCCACAGCTCGAGGGCCGCGATGATGAGGAGAAAGACCACAAAGCCCGTGCCGCTCATGACGTTGCGGCCCGGCACCGGCCACCTCTTCCAGCCGAGGCGCTTGGCCATGCGAGGACCGGCGATCGCGTCGATGAACGGCCACACGAGGAACACGATGATGACGACCGTCGGGATGACGACGGACATAACAAGCTCCGGCCCGAGCTTGATGAACTGGAACAGGAAGAGGAAGTACCAGTCGGGCCTCGGAATGGTCACCGCTCGCGGATCGGCGGAGGCTTCGAGCTGAAGGTTCTTCTGCACGAAGGCCGCGAGTAGTCCGAGGGTGATCATCATCACGATGATGATCACGGGGTAAGGCCAGAAATGGTCCGGGAAGAAGGGATGCGTATCCTCGTCCGGCATGTCATCGGCAAGGTGATGTCCGGCATCGCCCATCAAGATGGGGAACAGGGCAACCCCAACGATCACGGGATAGAGGATGTGGTCCGGGCCAATCGGTAAACGCTTCCACTCGGGTTCGAGAGTGTGTCCGACGTGGCCGTCGAGCTCGATGATCTGAACTTCTTTCGTCTCGGCGATGGCCGCCCCAGGTCCTTCCTTTTGAATGTCGTCGTTGCTCACATCGGCTCCGAGATGCCGTGCGCGCGGATGAACCGGAAGTGCACGTACATCAAAAGGATGATCAAGGCGGGGAACAGGAATACGTGCGCGGTGAAGAAAATCTGCAAGGTTGGCGGGCCAACGACCGGACCACCTTGAAGGATCTGTTTGATGAAAGCGCCCAGCTGGGGCGGCGGAGGTGAGCCGGCGATCTTGATCGTCACCTCGGTGGCGAAATACGCCTTGGTGTCCCAGGGGAGCAGGTAGCCGGTCAGGGCGAAGCCCAGGATGATCAACAGCATGATCGCGCCCACCATCCAGTTCAGCTCACGAGGCGCGCGATACGAGCCGGTCCAATAGACGCGGGCCATGTGAAGCAAGACCATGAAGATCAGGATGTTGGCGCCCCAAAAATGGACGCCGCGAATCAGCCAGCCCAAATAAACGCTGTTCTGGATGAACAGAACGCTCGAGTAAGCCTCCGCCGGATTTCCTCTCGCATCTGGGACGTAGTAGATGGCAAGCAGGATGCCCGTCACGAGCTGCAAGACGATGATGACGAACACCATCCCGCCGAAGCAGTAGTAGAAGGCGTTGGCGAAGTTCGGCACGCGCTGATACATCGACTCTTCGATCGCCTTCGTGAAGGGATACCGCTCGTCGAGCCAACGGACGGCGGCGAGCTGGATGTCGCGAGGGTGAGGAATCGCCACGGCTCAGAACCCCAAAACGATCCCGTCGACCTGGATCGTCGTTGGGTCGTCACCCTGCTTCCAGGTCAGGTGCGACAGTGGGTAGGCGGCCGGTCCATTGAGCACCGTGCCGTCGAGGTGGAAGCGCGAACCGTGACAAGGGCAGTCAAAGGTCTTGGCGGCGTCGTTGAGAGCGACCGAGCAGCCGAGGTGTGAGCAGTTGATCGCCAGCACGGCGACCTTGCCCGCGTTCTTGACCGCGAACCCTCCAAAGGCCAGGTCGCCGGCGGCGTTGTCTCCTCCGCCGTCGGCCATGATGAACGCGGTGTTCGGGTTGGTCGGAGCGTTGAACTTCACCGCCTCGCCGTCGTTGAGCTGGGTGATCGGCTTGTCCAGGATGATGCTCACCGGGCCTTTCTTCTGGCCTTTGGGCGGCGCGGGCCAGAGGTAGACCAGGATCGGCAGTACACCAGCGGCCGTCAGAGAGGTGAGGATGATCGCCATCCACCAGCCAAGAAACGTCCGGCGGGCGACCAGCCTCGGCGCCGCAGCGTCTGCCATCCGGCTCCGATTCTAACCTCGTCGCGAGGGCAAGTAGGGGGGCAGGCCGACCGCCTCGCGCACCTCCCGCATCGTGGTCCGAGCGATCTCACGCGCCTTTTCGCTGCCCTCGTCGAGGATCGCGTTCACCCGGTCCGGGCTCAGCTCGGAACGCACCTCGCGGAACGGCTGGAAGACCTCGATCAAACGCTCGGCGAGCAGCTTCTTCTTGTCGTAGCAGCCGATCTCGGCCTTCCGGCACAGCTCCCAGTAGTGCTCCCAATCGTCGAAGAAGTACTTGTAGAAGGCGCAGACATTGCACTGGCGCGGATGTCCGGGATCAGTCCTTCGCGGTCGCTTCACGTCCGTGACCATGCTCAGAACCTGCTTCCGAATCGTTTCGGGATCATCGGTCACCCCGACGATGTTCCCGACGGTCTTTGACATCCTTTGTTTGCCGTCCGTGCCTTTGATCAGGTTGGTTTCGGTCATCAGCGCGCGCGGTTCCGGGAAGACGGGCGCGTATGTCCGGTTGAATTTGCGGGCAACCTCACGAACGAGCTCGAGGTGGGCGAGCTGATCCTTGCCGACCGGCACGCCTACGCCCTTGACTACCAGGATGTCCGCGCCCTGCAGGATGGGGTAGGAGAAGAGGCCCAGGTTGACGTTGTCTGGGTGCTGCTTCGCCATCTCCTTGAAGGTCGGCACACGCTGCACCCAGCTCAGAGGGGTGACCATCGAGAGCAACAGGGTCAGCTCGGCGACCTCCGGCACCTTCGACTGGAGGTAAAGAACGCTGCGTTTGGGGTCGATCCCGACGGAGATCAGGTCGGCCGTGAGGTCGAATACTTTGTCCTCCGCTTTGCGACCGTCGGGCTCGGTCGTCAACGCGTGGTAGTCCGCGACGAAGTAGAAGCATTCGTACTGGTTCTGCAGCTCGACCCAGTTCTTGGCCGCGCCCAGGTAGTTGCCGAGGTGGAAACGCCCTGTCGGGCGCATTCCGCTGAGGATCCGAATTCGCTCCGCCATGGCGAAAGGGAGTCTAACCACGAGTAGTCCGCCCGCGCGCTGCCGGCCAGAGCCCGAGGATTACGATTGGAGTTAGTTGCCAGACAACGATTCACCACAGGTCCCACCGGCGTCGAGCCTGGGCCTCGGTTCGCGGGCGCTCCGCAACACGACGATCGTGCTCACCGCGAAGGTCATCGCGCGCCTGATCGCGCTTGTGACCGTCCTCTACATGCTCCGGAAGCTCGGCCAGGTCCAGTACGGCACCTTCGCCCTGCTCATCAACCTGACCGCCATCGTCAGCGTCGTCCTCGACCTTGGCTTCAACGTGCTCTTCGTCCGCGAGGGAGCGCGCGAGCACAGCCAGGTCCAGCGCTACCTGCGAAATGTGATGTCGGTACGCCTCTTCATGTCGGTCATCAGCCTCTTGCTGCTTGCCGCGCTCGTCATTCCCTTCGGCCTCAGCGGGCTGCTCGTGCCTGGCTTCGTTCTGATGGTGTTGACCTCGTACTCGACGCTGCTGCGCAACGGCCTGTATGCCGTGCAGCAGCTCGGCTACGAGGCCCTCGCCGTCGTGCTCGAGAGTGCCGTTCTGCTTGGGCTGATTCTTTATGGCGGCTCGACTGGCCAGGGCGTGGCTTATTACGTGTGGGCATATGCGATTCAGTACGCATTCAGCTGCGTTTACTTCGCCATCGTGCTCGCCGCCAAGCGGATCGCCGTGATCGGCTGGCGGTTCGAGGCGACGCTGATGCGGGAATGGTTCTGGAAAGGCTTGCCTTTCGCGCTGACCTTCGTGTTGACGATCCTGTATTTCCGGATCGACCAGCCGCTGATCGCGGCGTTCAAGGGATTGGGCCAGGCTGGCCTCTATGCAGCCGCCTACAAGCCCATCGAATCGCTGCTTTTCGTGCCGATCACCTTCCTGTCGATCGTGTTCCCAGTCCTCTCTATCTACTACCGCGAGCGCCGGGCTGACCTGCTGGACGCGGTCAGCCGCTTCTACAAGGGCTTGTTGCTGATGGGCTGGCCCGTAAGCGTCGGCATCTTCGTCCTGGCGCACCCCCTCACGCCGCTGCTCTTGGGGCGTGGTTTCCTCGCTTCGGAGCCGGCGCTGCGGGTTCTGGCGCTCGCCCTCGGCATCGCGTTCGTCAACAACGCGTTCATTGGCGCCCTGAACGCCTCCGATCACCAATCTTCATTCACCTGGGCCGCAGGCTGGAGTGTGGTGGCCAACCTGGCGCTGAACCTCGTGCTCATCCCGCTTTTCGGGTACCAGGGCGCAAGCTGGGCCACGGTGATGACAGAGCTCGTCCTCGGCGTGGCGGGCTGGATCCTGACCTCGCGTTATGTCGGGCGCGTGCCGGTTGTACAGCTCAGCTGGCGCGTCTTGTTGGCCGGTGTGATCATGGGCGCCGCCATTTACCCGCTCAGCACCCTCGACGGATTCAAAGTCGCAATCCCGATCATCGCCGGAGCGGTCGTGTACGCCGCATTCGTGCTGCTTCTGCGTGCCCTCAACAGCGACGAGATAGGTTGGGCGCGTCGCGCCCTGGCGCTCGCGCGCTGATGAGCTCGAAGCCGCTCTATCTCAAGCCTCGCGGGGCGGCCGCCCTCGTGCCCTGGGAGGAAATCGCGGTCGACGCTCCGGAGGTCAGCGGGCAGACCCTGCTCGAGGACGCCCAGTTTGTGGCCCTCGACATCGAGACCACCGGGAATGCGCCCTTCCTCGTGCTCGAGATCGGCGCCGAGCGCTTTAGCCTGAGCGGCCCGCTTTCCTTCTTTGACACGCTCGTCGATTGCCGGGCTCCCATCAACCCATATGCGCGCAAGCGCCACCACATCGACCGCTCGATGCTCATCGGTGCGCCCGAATTCAAAGACGCGCGCCGCGCCTTCCTTCGCTTTGCCCTCGGCGCGGTCCTCGTCGAGCACAGCCATGACGCATTCGACACCTGGCTCGTCGGCCGCGGCCTCGAGAGCCCTCTCGAGCACCCGATCATCGACACCACTGCGCTGGCGCGCCTCGTGCTCGACCTTCCCAAAGGCCAGACCCCGGGACTCGCCAGGCTGGTCACCGAGCTCGGCCTCGACGTCACGCCGGCCCACGCGGCGCTCGATGACGCCCGCGCCACCGCGATGGTCTTCCGCGCCTTGATCGCGCGCGCCCAAGACACCCTTGGCTGGAAAACAGTCGGCGACGTCCTGGCCGCGCTGCCACGGCCCATGGTCGACCGGACCGCGCCTAGTCGAAGAGCGTCAGCTGCAAGTCGGGCTCGGGGTGCTCCAGGCCGGACAACCCCACCCCGATCAGGCGCACCGCCCGCGACTCCACGTGCGACTTCTCCAGCGCCGACCGCGCGGCGCGGAAGATCGTCTCGACGTCGTCGGTCGGGCTCGTCCGGCTCACCTGGCGGCTCACCAGCCTGAAGTCGGGAAGCTTCAGCTTCACGTAGACGGTCCGCGCCCTAACCCCGTCGGTCTTCAGCCGTTCGGTGACTCGATCCGTGAGGTCGCGCAGCGCGGTCTCGAGCTGGCCCCGGTCGCTGACATCGTTCTCGAAAGTGGTCTCGGCCGATATCGTCTTGGCCGGCCGGCTGCCGTCAACCGGCGACCGATCGCGGCCCTGGGCGAGTCGCTGGAGGACGGCGCCGTTCGTGCCCAGCGCCTGGACCAGGCGCTGCGTTTCGTAAGCGGCGAGCGCGCCCACGTTGCGCAACCCCATGGCGTGAAGCCTTTCCTCCGTCTTTGGGCCGAGGCCGGGTATGACCCCGATGGCCAGCGGAGCCAGGAAGTCGGCCTCGGTGCCTGGGGGGACCAGGACGAGTCCGTCTGGCTTGCGCGTGCCGCTGGCGACCTTGGCCACCAGCTTGGAGGTGGCGGCGCCCACCGATGCCGTGAGGCCGACCTCGGTGTGAATTTGAAACTTGATCCTACGCGCGACCTCCTCCGCGTTCGAAGTCCCGTGCCGGGTTCGCGCGGTCACATCGAGGTACGCCTCGTCCAGCGCGACGCCCTCGACGAGCTCGGGCGACGTGAAGCGGCGGAAGATCTGGTGGACCACACGGCTCGCCTCGCGGTAACGTGCGCCGTCGGGCGCGACCACCGTCAGCTGCGGGCAGACCTGTAAGGCCTCGTGCAGGGGCATCGCCGACCGCACGCCATACGTCCGCGCCTCATAGGACGCCCCCATGATCACCGCCCGCCGCGAACGTCCTGCGACCGCGACCGGTATGCCGCGAAGCTTCGGATCGTCGCGCTGGTGGACGGAGGTGTAGAAGGCGTCGAGATCGACGTGGAGGATGGTCCTCGGCCAGTTGTCCGGTCTCGCCATCGTGCTGTGCAGCGGCCAGTCTGCCACAACGCCTTGTGGCCGACCTCCGCTTGACATCTAAAATCCAGGAGGAATGAGGGGAGTCATCCTGGCCGGCGGCACTGGGAGCCGCCTGCACCCCTTGACGCGCATCACCAACAAGCACCTGCTCCCGATCTACGACCGCCCGATGATCAACTACGCGATCGAGTCTCTGGTCGGCGCCGGCGTGGTGGAGATCATGCTCGTCACGGGCGGCACCCACGCGGGGGAGTTCCTTCGCCTGCTCGGCAATGGGCACGAATTTGGCATCGAACGCCTTTTCTACGCCTACCAGGACAAGCCGGGTGGGATCGCTGAAGCCCTTGGCCTGGCTGAGAAGTTCGTCGCGGGTGACCGGTGTGTCGTGCTGCTGGGGGACAACATCTTCGAGCGGTCGATCCGCCCTTGTGTCGACGCTTTTGAGAAGCAGGCGCGCGGCGCTCGAGTCGTTCTTTCCCAGGAATCCAATCGCGAGCATCTGCGCAACCTGGGAGTCGCGCAGTTCGACAGCAATCGCCGGATCGAGAGGATCATCGAGAAGTCCGAAAAGCCACCTAGCGACTTCGCCGTCACCGGCGTTTACTTTTATGACTCGACGGTCTGGGAGGTTCTGCCCGCCCTCAAGCCCTCCGGACGGGGAGAGCTCGAGATCACCGACGTGAACAACTGGTTCCTGGAAAACGGATTGATGGAGTACGACGTGCTCGAAGGCTTCTGGGGCGATGCGGGGGAGTCGATCCCTGCGTACTATGCGGTCCTTGATTTCGTCCGGGCACACGGAGTGAACAAGCCAACATGACAATCGAGGGCGTGGTCTTGAAAGAGCTGACCACTCATTCCGACGAGCGCGGCTTTTTCCGCGAGGTGATTCGAGAGACCGACGAGTTCTTCGATCATTTCGGCCAGTGGAGCCACTCCTTGATGTATCCGGGCACGGCGAAGGCGTGGCATATCCACCAGCGTCAGACCGACTGGTGGTACGTCATGGGCGCACTCAAAGTGGCCCTGTATGACACGCGCGAAAGCTCGCCGACCAAAGGGCAGCTCATGGAGTTCCTGATGGGCGACCGGCAGTCGGTGTGCCTGAAGATTCCGCCCGGCGTGGCGCACGGCTGTCGCGCTCTCGAGCTCAGTCACATCCTCTACATCACCTCTCACGTTTACGCGCCCGAGGATGAAGGCCGGATACCCCATGACGACCCGACGATCGGCTACGACTGGACGGCGGGACCAACTATCAAGTGACGCGCTCGCTGGGGCGGCTGTTGGTTGCAGGGGCCGCAGGTTTCATCGGTTCGAACTTCGTTCGCCACGTCCGCCGGACGCGCCCTGACGTTGCCATCACGGTGCTCGACAAGCTGACCTACGCGGGCAACCTGGCCAACCTCGCCGAGTTTGAAGGCCAGCCGGGCTACCGCTTTGTGCACGGGGACATCTGCGACGCCGATCTCGTCAACACGCTGGCCGGTCAGTCGGATGCAATCGTCAACTTCGCCGCCGAGACGCATGTCGACCGTTCCCTGATGGACCCCTTCGCTTTCATAGAGACGGACGTTCGTGGCACCGCGGTGCTGTGCGAGGCGGCGCGCAGATATGGACACGAGGTCTTTCTGCTCGTCAGCACCGACGAGGTCTACGGGGACGTGAGCGAAGGTCGCTCTCGAGAAGAAGATCCACTCCGTCCCCGCAGTCCCTACTCCGCGAGCAAGGCCGGGGGCGAGCACATCGCACGCGCTTACGCAGAGAGCTTCGGGCTGCCGCTGTTGGTGACGCGAGGCTCGAACAACTACGGCCCATACCAATATCCCGAGAAGCTGATCCCAGTCTTGATCACCAACGCGATCGATGACATGCGGCTGCCGCTGTACAACGACGGCTCGGCGGTCAGGGACTACGTTTACGTCGAGGACCACTGCCGGGCCATCGACCACGTGCTGCACGAAGCGCCGGTGGGCGGCGTGTACAACGTCGGGACGGGAATGGAGACCAATGGCCTGCACGTCGCAGAAGCGGTGCTCGACATCATCGGCAAGCCTCGAAGCCTGATCGAGTTCGTCGCCGACCGGCCGGGGCACGACTACCGCTACGCGGTGGACATCGGGCGCATCACCGCGCTGGGCTGGGAAGCGCAGGTCGCCTTCGCTGAGGGTCTCGAGCGCACGGTCCGCTGGTACCGGGAGCACGAGGAGTGGTGGCGCCCGCTCAAGTCCGGCGAGTACTGGGAGTACTACAAGCGCAACTACCGGCCCCTCGTCATCTAGGCCGTCTGGCTCGCCGCACCACAAGCGCGGCCGAGACGACGATAGAACCGGCAAGGACCGCGAGAAGCGCCACGTTGTAGCCGTGTGAGAGGGTCGTGTCGCCCTCCGGCCACTGCGATGGCGGAATGCTGTAGGGCGGCGCGGCGTCGTACTGGCGCCTCGCCTGGCCCGACGCGGAGTCGGCGAGGTCGTCAGCCGGTGAGTCCACCCCGACCAGGAAGAAGTCGTTGCCCTTGACGAACGAGATCACGTCCGCGTAGTCGGGTCCGGTGGCGTCGGCGAGATGCCAGCCGTAGTAAGGATCGATACCGCTCATCGATATGGCGCGTACGTAATGGGAGCTGGCTTTATCGCTAGCAGCTGATTCGGTCAGCCAACGTCGTGCTCCCTCGCCGCCTGCGAACGCAACGACGAGCTCGAGGAGGAGGTGGTTGGACGGCTTCTGGATCCAGCTGTGCGCGTAACCGGACACGAAACCGTCGCGCCTCAAGCTCGCGTCGGCCGCAGACGTATCGGCGGGGGAGAGAAAGCCGACGTATTCCTGGAGGTCGAAGGCGCCATGAATCGGAATTGCCGTCGTGGTGTCATCGGCATAGCCAGTCGCGGCCGGACTTGCGATCACGGTGTTGAGCGATGGCGAGGGGCTTGGCGATGCGGCGGACGCAACCGGTCCGGCGACCATCGTGAGCAGAAAAACTGCGGTTAAGGCGCGACCGGCGCGCGTCACGCTATTTCAGCTGCTGGGCGGTTGAGGCCACTCCGCGGACGGCTTCGTCTCCGGTGGCTGCCCCGCCTGGGGCACCGGACGCCACGTCCGGCCATCCCACCACAGCGTCCCGTCGCTCGAGCGCTGCGCCGTCGGTGGCGCTTCCTGGGCAGCGTCCTTCCAGCCCTGTCCGTCCCACCAGTAGTTGCCGTCCGGCGACATCTGGATGTTGCTGCCAGGCATTCCGGCCGCGCCCGCCGCCCAGGATCCAGCGCCCCCACTCATGTCGGGCGTCGCGGCTACAGCACCGGCCATCATGGGGGCAGGTCCGCGGCGCCTCAAAGCCAGGAAGGCTACGAGCGCGACGACGACGACAATGAACGCGATCGCGATGCCGAGAGCTGCCACCGGGAAGCTCGAGGCCGTGTTGCTGACGGCGTTTTCTGGCCATTGCGAGGATGGAATCGTGCTTGCGGGCGCGGCTTCGTACTGTGTTTTGGCCTGCTGAGCGGCCAGCGTCAGGACGTCGTCCTTGGCCGAGGCGAGGATGACAAAAAAGATGTCGTTGCCCTTGGCGAAGACGAACAGGTCGCCCACCGTGTTGCTCGATGACTCGGCGAAGTGCGCGCCGTAGTAAGGGTCGATGCCGCTGACAGTGTCGGCGTGTTTATAGCTCGGGTCGGCCTTGTCCGAAGCTTCCAGCGCGGTGAGCGCCTTCTTTGCGCCTGCTCCACCTTTGAAAGCCATCACCGCCTCGACCATCGCATGGCCGGCGCTGGATGAAGCCCACGTCTTGCCATAGCCGTCCAGGAAGCCGTCCCTGTTGAGCGTGGCCTCCGTCTCGGCCGCGCTTGTGCCGCTGGTCCCGTTCGAGGTCGCCCAGTCGTGTGAAGTGAACTTGCCGTGCAGCTGCCCGGTTGTCAGTTCAGCGAAGTCCGAGCCCGGCGGCTTGGCGAGGACGCTGTCCAACGCCGGGGAAGGGCTCGGTGTGGCGGCTGCCGCGTTCAGCGGCCACAGCATCAGTGCCGCGAACGCAGCGATCGTAAGCGTGTAAATCCGGAGTTGCACGCGGCCCATCTTATCGGTTGGCACCGAATCTTCCCCCCATCCCACGCCAGTACCAATGCAGATAACGCGGGAGCCACTCCAAGAGCTTGAACCGGCTCTGGCCTTCGGTGCGGTCGCGCCAGGTGGTGGGCACCTCGGCCACCCGCAAGCCAAGGCGGTACGCCTTCACGGTCAGCTCGAGGCCTAGCTCGAAGCCACCCCGCGACTCGATGGTGACCTGGTTCAGAAGGCGCTTCGAGTAGAGGCGGAAGTTGCTCGTCGCGTCGTGGATGGGCAGGCCGCCGAGCCAGTGGAGCGACAGCCCGGCCGTTCGCGACATCGTTCGTTTGAGCAGCGGGCCGCCGACCTGATGGCCACCACGCATGTAGCGCGACCCGGCGACGACGTCGGCGCCGGCTCGAGCGAGCTCGACCATTGGATCGATGTCGTCCGGGTCGTCAGAGCCATCACCCATTGTGATCAACACGTATGGGGCGCGCGCAGCGCGCAAGCCCGACTTCATTGCGTTGAGCGCGCCGCGGCCGAGTGTGTTCTTGTGGAGGCGCAGCTCTGGCAGCTCCGCCTGCAGACGCCTGACCACCGGCACCGTCGTGTCTTCGTCGAAGTCATGGACCACGAGGACTTCGAGAGGCCTGACCTTGCAGCGCTCGACGACGCCGCGGAGGGTCGGCACCACGTTCTCGCCCTCGTTGTACACGGGGATCACCACGCTGAGCGAGGGAGTCTCGTCCGTCAAATCCTTCCGGCTTCGATCTCTTCGCGAATCCATGGGATCACCTCGTCCAGCACATCCTCGAGGGAGGTCGTGGCCTCGAAGCCCAGCACCTCGCGGGCCTTGCCCACGTCCGGCACCCGCATCTGAACGTCGTGCTCGTACGGGGGGTCGGAGACAAGTCGAAGCGGTTTGTCCGGGCCGTGGACTTTGCGCCAGATGACCTCCGCCAGCTCGCGGACGGTGGTCTTGCGAGCTGTCGAGAGGTTGAAGTCCTCATTGAGCGCGCGCTCTGACTCCATCGCCAGGCGGATGCCTCTCGCCAGGTCGCCCCCGTAGGTGTAGTGCCGCACCTGGCTGCCGTCACCGAGGATGTGGAGTGGGTCCTGGCCCTTGAGCACCTTCTGAACGAGGTCTGGCACGACGTGGCTCATGGCGAGCTTCACGTTTCCGCTCATCACGTCATGGTCGCGCAAGGCGCGTCGTTCTCCAATGCCGACGCAGTTGAACGGTCGAACGATCGTGTAGGGCAGGCCGTACTGCTCATGCGCGCCGCGCGCGAAGTATTCCGTGGCGAGCTTTTGAAAGCCGTAGGTGGATCGTGGCGGTGGACTCGAAGCCTGGGCTCCTTCGGGTGTCGGAAAGATCGACGCCGACTCGAACACCATGCTGCTCGAGAGAACGGTGATCTTTTGCAGACGCCCGAGCCGAAACGAATTGATCGCGGCGTCGAAAGTGGCCGCGCAGATTCGCTCGTTCTCGGCGAGCAGGTCATACGCGAACTCGTGGAAATAGGAGATGCCACCAATCATCGCCGCGCCGGCGACGACGTGGTCGCATTCGACCGCGAGCTCGGTCAGGAGCTCCGCGTCTTTGGCGTCGCCTTCGACCAGGCGGTAGCGCGAGTCGTTGTCAAACGTGCGCCGCACCGGGCCGTACTTGCTGAAGTTGTCGACGCCGACAACCTCGTGGCCGGCATGGATCAGCTCGGCGACGAGGTACCCGCAGATGAAGCCGGCAGCGCCGGTGACTAAAACTTTCAGAGTCTGATTGGGCCCGTGACGCCCCAGATGTCGACCACCTCGCGGCCGTCCAGCTCGAGCCCCCGGTAGGCGCGGTGGGGGGCCCCGACGACCAGCACGTCAGAGTCCCGCAGCACCTTGTCGAGCGGCTCGAAGGTCGGGTCGGGAACGTACGGGTCGGTGCAGATGACCTTCGCGCCCTTGAACTGGGCCAGCTTGCGCAGCTTGTAGCTGAGCGAGGCGCGGGCGTCGTCCGACTCGCCTTTGAACGCCATGCCGAGGATGCCCACAGTTCGACCCAGCAGCGGACTGCGCGAGTTGAGGGTGTCCACGATGTATCCGGGTAACCCTTCGTTGACCTGCATCGCCGCCTGGCCCATGGGGAAATGGTCGGGCGTGAAGGCCGAGAGCTGCATGGTGTCCTTCAGCAGGCACGGCCCCGCGGCAAAACCCGGGCCGGGAAGATCGGCGGCGCGGGGATAGTCCTGCCGGATTGCGTTGAGCACCCGGTTGTAGTCGAGGCCCGAGCGGCTGACGATCTGGAAGAACTGGTTGGCGATCGCGAACTTCATGTACCGCCATGTGTTGGTCAGGAGCTTGGCGAGCTCCGCCTCCAGCGGAGTCGTCTGGATGACAGAGCCGACACCCAGCCGCTCGAACAGCTCCCGGGCCCGGACGAATGCGACGTCTGAGGTGACACCGACCAGCTGCGGCAGTGTCCTCAGCTCTTCGAGCGCATGGCCCTCTGCGATACGTTCCGGGCAGAACGCGACGTCGGCCTCGACGCCCGCCTCCCGAAGGCGCCGTTCGACCGCCTCGCTGGTGCCAGGGAAGACGGTCGAGCGCAGGACGACCAGGGAACCAGGCTGCAGGTGCGGTGTCAGCTCGTCGACGACGTTGTCGAAGATTCGAACCGATGGGTTCATGAACTCGTCGATCGGCGTGCCGATGACGAGGATCACCGTCCTTGTGCGCTTCAGCATCGCGGGGTCAGGCGAGAGCTCGAGGCGGCCGGTCGGCAGCAGTTTGGCCAGCAGCTCCTCGGCGCCGGTTTCCTTGAAAGGCACCTTGCCTCCCTTGACCTGATCGATCTTCGCTCGATCGATGTCGTTGATCCCGACGCGGTAGCCGCAGTCCGCCAGCGACAGGGCAAGCGGGAGGCCGACGTGGCCGCACCCGCCGACGATTACGAGGTCCAGGTCATTCATGGCCGCCAAATTATGATTCCTGTGCTCATGAACCAACTTCGGAAGGGCGCTGGTGGCCCGTCCGTGTTGCTGGACATGAGGCCTTTGCAGGGACCAGGCGGCCGCCGCGGCGTGGGCGCGTACGCCCGGGGGCTGCTCAAGGGGCTCATCGAGGCGGGCTTCGACTCTCACCTGACCTTGCTGCTCGACGTTGCGTTCGACGCGCCGGCCCTGCCTCTCGGGGAATACAAGCTGGTCGGCAGCAGGCGCCGAAGTCATGGCCAGCTTGCTGCCTACGAAGACGCCGTGGTCCTTGCCCAGGACCTCGAGCGGATCGGCCCTGATGTCTACCACGCCATCGATTTCCACCTGCCCGGCCGGAGCCCCTGCCGGCTCGTGGTGACGCTGCACGACCTGATTCCCTGGGCTTGGGGAGGGCCGCGCATGCGCGGCGAGCGGCTTCGCTACTGGCTCGGTCGCCGCCTGGTCAAGCGGGCCGACCGGGTCATCGCGGTCTCCAACGCGACCGCGGAGGACGCGATTCGACTTCGAGTCGCCTCTCGGCATCGAATGCAGGTCATCCCCGAGGCCGCGGACCCGATATTTGAGCCGCGCGAGGGGGCACAACATCGGGTCAGAGAGCAGTGGGGCTTAGAGGCTCCCTACCTGCTGTTTGTCGGAGCCCTGGACGCGCGTAAGGATCCGGCGGGTCTCCTCGTGGCGTGGGAAGCTGCCCGACGCGCGCATCCTGGGCTCGAGCTTGTGCTCGCCGGCGAGCCCGGCAAGCAGGCGCCCCCGAGCATGCCGGGAGCGGTCAGGGTCGGCAGGGTGGACGGCGAGGTGCTGGCCGACCTGTACACCGCCGCCGCATGCCTCGTTTTTCCGAGCCGCTACGAGGGATTCGGGCTGCCGTGCCTGGAGGCTATGGCGTGCGGGTGCCCGGTTGCGGCGTACCGAAATTCGAGCCTTCCGGAGGTGGTGGACGAGGCGGGAGTGCTCGTTGCCGACGGCGACCCAGAGGCGCTTGGCGCCGCGGCCGCAGCCATGATCGGCGAGCGAGACCGCTGGCGCCGCGCCGGAATCCAGCGCGCCAGGAGGTTCAGTTGGGCCAAGGCTGCCGCCGAGACGATCTCGGTCTATGAATCTGTGCTGAGATAATCGGCCGGGTTGAGCAAGGTCGCAGTCATCGGCGCGGGTTACGTGGGGCTGACCACCGCCGCATGTCTCGCGGACCTCGGCAACGATGTCAGGGTCGTGGACGTCGACCAGCACAAGATCGCGCAGCTCCAGCGCGGCAAGATGCCTTTCTATGAACCAGGCCTGGCCGAGCTGGTCGAACGCAACACAAAAGCCGGCCGGCTTCACTTCAGCACCTCATACGTCGACGCCGTGCCCGGTGCCGAGTACGCGATCATCGCCGTGAGCACGCCCGAGGGCGAGGGTGGCGAGGCGGATCTCTCCTACGTCGAGGCCGCAGCCAGCTCCATCGCCGACGCGATGGACGGGCCGCTGGTGGTCGTGAACAAGTCCACCGTCCCGCCGTTGACCGGTGACATGGTTTCTCGGGTACTTCAGAAAATCAATAGCCGCCAGCCGGCCGCCGTCGTATCCAACCCTGAGTTTCTGCGCGAGGGCTCCGCCATCCAGGACTTCATGCATCCCGACAGGGTCGTGGTCGGGAGCCACGATCGCGAAGCGGCCGAGAAGGTGGCGAAGCTCTACGCCCCGCTCGATGCACCCGTCCTTATCACGCCAAACATCTACACAGCGGAGATGGTGAAATACGCCTCCAACGCTTTCCTGGCGACTCGCATCTCATTCATCAACGAGATCGCGCGGATAAGCGAGCGCGTCGGCGCGGACGCGAAGCTGGTCGCGGAGGGCATGGGTCTCGACAAGCGGATCGGGCCAAGCTTCCTCGACGCCGGGATTGGCTATGGCGGGAGCTGCCTCCTGGGACACGAGACGGTCCTCGTTCGAGGTGGCGATGCCGTGCGGCTGATTCCGCTCTCCCAGGTCTTTACTGAATTCAGCGCTATCGAAGACCTCGAAGTCCTGGCGTGGGTCCCCGAGACGAGATCGGTCGAGTACTTGCCGGTCCGCACCGCGACCGTGCGGCCGTATGAGGGCGAGATCATCGAAGTGCGGACGAAGATGGGGCGACGGGTTCTATGCACGCCTGACCACCCATTCGCTACTCGCAAAGGCGTGAAGCTAGCCGATCAGCTTGGCCCCGGCGACTGGGTTCCGATCGCGACGCGAGCGCCATCGGCGGCGGCGCCGATCACCGAATTCAACCTGCTGGATGGTTTGACCCACGTCAACTTGACGCGCGCGGATGTGATTGTCAGACCTGCAAATGAAGTCCTCGCGGGCGTGACGCCACGGTCGCTGAAGCCGGCGCTGGCCATTGGCCGCGCCCACAACGTTTTGCGTGCGGGAGCAATGCGCCTCACGGAGCTGGACGCGCTGGGTCTGGCCCTTGACCGTTCGACGCTCAAGACCGCAAGAAACGGCACGGAGGTGCCTGTGCGCCTGCAGGCCGACGAAGCGTTCTGGCGAATCGTCGGTCTCTATCTGGCCGAAGGCCACTGCACAAGAGACGGAAGCCGCGAGCGGATGCAGTGGTCCTTCAACCACACGGGCGAGGAGGATCTCATCGAAGAGGTGCGCAGCTTTTGGGCACGGCACGGAGTGAAGGCCGACGTTCGGCACAACCTGACTGCGACTTCCGTTGTGGTTTCATCTCGCGTGCTCGCCGGGTTCTGGCTTGGGGTCTTGAACTTGGGGAGGAACTGCAACGACGCGCGTGTGCCGGATTCCATCTGGGCCCAGCCGCTCGAGCACAAGCGTGCGCTTCTGTCCGGATACTGGCAGGGCGACGGCAGCTGGAGCCTCATCAACGGCGGACCCAGCGTGATTCTCGAGTGCGGAACGACGAGCCCAATGCTGGCCGACGGGTTGCTGCGCCTCCTGGCCGATGTAGGAGTAGTGGCGTCGATGCGCGTGGGTCGGACAGCCAAGTCCACCCGCGACACCTACTGGATCCGGTGCTCTGGCGCCGATCAAGTCGAGAACCTCCTCGAGCTCGTGCCGGAGACCGATCGTGAGTCGATCGTTGCTTCGATCACAAAAGAAAAAAAGCGGATCGCCCCAACCGGCTACCGAAGAGAGGGCGAGAACACTGCATGGGTGCGCGTGGTGGACGTAAAGCGCCGGCCTTTCGCCGGGCCCGTGTACTCCCTCGAGGTGCCAGGTGCTCACACGTTCGTGACAACGGGTTCTCTCGTGACGCACAACTGCTTTCCGAAGGACGTCGCGGCGCTCGCTGCCGTCGCCGAGGGGTTCGATTATCACCCTGAGCTCCTGCATGCGGTCATGGACATCAACCGCGACCAGCGCATGCTCGTCATCGACAAATTGCGCGCATGTCTCGATGAGCTCCCAGGGTGCGTCATCGGCCTGCTCGGTCTGGCGTTCAAGCCCAACACCGACGACATGCGCGAGGCGCCGAGCGTTGATATTGCAAAAGTCCTGCTCGCGGCGGGCGCCGAGGTTCGCGCTTACGACCCGGCGGCGATGGAAAGGTCCAAGATGCTGCTGCCGGGCGTGGAGCATGTGAAGGACGCGTACGCGGTGGCCGCCGGCGCCGACGCGCTGGTCGTGGTCACAGAATGGAATGAGTTCAGGCAGCTCGACATGGCGCGCCTGAAGCAGCTGATGCGCCGGCCGGTGATCGTGGATGGTCGGAACATCTATGACCCTGCTGTGATGAAGAACCTGGGTTTCACCTATCGCGGCATTGGCCGCGAGTAGCTCGGCCCGGCCGAGGGCGGTTGTCTCGGGCGGCGCCGGGTTCATCGGTTCCCACCTGTGCGCGGCGCTGCTCGAACGAGACATGCGCGTCCTCGCCCTCGACAACTTCATCACTGGATCGCCCCAGAACCTCGAGCCCTTGCAAGGCAACCCGGAATTCGAGTTTCGCCAGGCCGACGTCAATCATGGTGTGTTCATCGGAGGCGACGTGCGCTACGTCCTGCATTTCGCGTCGCCTGCGTCGCCTCCGCAGTACGACGCCAACCCGATCCACACCCTGAAGGTCGGGACCATCGGGACGATGAACATGCTCGGCCTGGCGCGGGCGAAGAACGCGACATTTCTCCTGGCCTCCACGTCCGAGGTGTATGGAGACCCATTGGTCCATCCCCAACCGGAGTCCTACTGGGGCAACGTCAACCCCATCGGACCACGTGGCTGTTACGACGAGGCCAAGCGGTGCGCCGAGGCATACGCGATGGCCTATCGACGGATGCATCAAGTGGACACGCGCATCATCCGCATCTTCAACACGCACGGCCCGCGGATGCAGGTCCAGGATGGCCGCGCCGTCCCGAACTTCATGGCCCAGGCGATTCGCGGTGAGCCGCTCACCGTCTACGGCGACGGCTCGCAGACGCGAAGCCTGTGCTACGTCTCAGACCTGGTTCGTGGGGTGATCGCAGCGCTCGAGCGAGGCGACGAGCAGCCGGTCAACCTCGGTAACCCGGAGGAGGTCACTGTGCTCGAGCTCGCGGAGACGATCATCCGCCTCGCGGGCTCGAAAAGCAGGATCGACCATCGTGAGCTGCCGGTCGACGACCCCAAGCAGCGGCGTCCCGACATCACGCGAGCGCGCAAGCTCCTTGGGTGGCAGCCTGAGGTGGGTCTCGAGGACGGACTCCGCCGAACCCTTGAATACTTCCGGTCGGTGCTGTGACCTGGAAGTCACCCCGTGGACGCCATCCGTGACATCTGACGACCTGAAGCGCTACATCCGCGATGTTCCCGACTACCCACAGAAGGGGATCATCTTCCGCGACATCACGCCGCTGCTGGGCGATAAGAAGATCTTTCGCGACGTGGTCGAGCTCATGTCCAGGGCCTGGCTGGCCGATCCTCCGGAGCTTGTGGCTGGGATCGAGGCTCGCGGATTCATCCCGGGCGCCGCGATCGCGGTGAAGCTTGGTGCGGGATTCGTGCCCATTCGCAAGACCGGCAAGCTGCCGTGGATGACAGTGGTCGAGTCGTACGACCTCGAATACGGAACGGACCAGCTCGAGGTGCACTCCGACGCCGTCCAACCAGGCCAGAAGGTGCTTATCGTGGATGATGTTCTCGCGACCGGCGGGACCGCTTCGGCCGCGGTACGCCTCATGCGCAAGCTCGGTGCCGACGTCGTCGGAGTGCAGGTTTTGATCGAGCTCGGCTACCTGGAAGGCAGGGAGCGGCTCAGCGAGGTCAAGCTTGTCAGCGAGATCCTGTACTGATGCAGAGGAGACAGTCTTGAAAGTCAGTTCGAAAGCAAGCGACGTCAAAGACTCGAGTCTGGCCGTCCAGGGACAGGACCTGGTCGACTGGGCGGCCCGGGAGATGCCCGTGTTGACCCTGATCCGCCAGCGCTTCGTCAAGGACCAGCCACTGAAGGGCCTCCGTCTGGCCGCGTGCCTTCACGTCACGAGCGAGACGGCAAACCTGATGCTGACGCTAAAGGCGGGTGGCGCCGAGATCGCTCTGTGCGCGTCGAACCCGCTGTCTACAAACGACGCGGTAGCCGCTGTGCTCGCCGCTCAGCACGGCATCAAGACGTACGCGATTCGCGGCGAGGACAATGACACCTACTACGGGCACATCGAGGCGGCCCTCGATCACCGGCCACAGCTGACGATGGACGACGGCGCCGACCTCGTTTCCGTTCTCCATAAGTCGCGGCGCGCGCAGCTCGTCGAGGTCATCGGCGGCACCGAGGAGACAACGACGGGCGTGATCCGCCTGCGCGCAATGGCCGAGCACGGCGTGCTGGCCTACCCGATTGTCGCGGTCAACGAGGCCGACACCAAGCACATGTTCGACAACCGATACGGTACTGGCCAGTCGACGATCGACGGGATCATCCGGGCCACGAACGTGCTGCTCGCGGGCAAGACGTTCGTCATCGCCGGCTACGGCTGGGTTGGCCGAGGTCTCGCCTCGCGCGCCAAGGGACATGGCGCGGACGTCATCGTCACGGAGGTTGACTCGGTCAAAGCCCTCGAGGCGGCGATGGACGGGTTCCGCGTCATGAAGATGGACGAGGCCGCCCTGGAAGGCGACATCTTCGTCACGGTCACAGGCGACGTGAACGTGCTCGACCGGAAGCACTTCGAGGCCATGAAGGATGGCGCAATCCTCGCAAACTCCGGCCACTTCAACTCGGAGATCAACCTGAAGGCGCTCGACGAGATGGCGACCAGCGTGCGCCCGGTCAGGCCGTCGGTGCAGGAGTACAGGAAGGGCGATGGTCGGCGGCTTTTCCTCCTGGCTGAAGGCCGCCTGATCAACCTCGCGGCGGCAGAAGGCCATCCGGCGGCCGTGATGGACATGAGCTTCGCCAACCAGGCGCTGTGCGCCGAGTACATCGCGAAAAACGCGTCGAGCCTGGAGCGCAAGGTCTACGACGTGCCCGAGGAGATCGACGCCGAGGTCGCGCGTCTGAAGCTTCACGCGATGGGCATCGCCATCGACACGCTGACCGAAGAGCAGCAGCGCTACCTGTCCTCGTGGGAAGAGGGCACCTAACCTAAAGGGCGCGATGTTTGGACCCGCTCGGCGCACCTGGGTGCTGGGCGGAGGCGGCGCGCGGGGCGCCGCGCAGGTTGGCGTGCTGCAAGCGCTCTTCGAGGCGGGAGTCGAGGCGCCGGCCGCCATCGTCGGCACGAGCGTCGGCGCTCTGAACGGCGCCTCTATCGCCGCTTATCCGTCGCTGGCTGGAACCATGATGCTGCGAGAGGTCTGGTTGTCTCGCCAGGCGGCGGCCGTCTTCGAGGCTCACCCCTTGGGCGTGATCGTCTCGGGTCTTCGCCGCGATCGGCTGAGCCTGATGCCCCAGCGGAACGTCAGGCGCCTGATCGATCGGGCCGAAGGCCTGACTGGCATGGCGACCTTCGAGCAGCTGCGGGTGCCGCTGGCGGTCGTGGCGACAGACATGAACGCAGGCAGGCCGGCCGTTTTTCGCTCCGGCGCGCTGACGCCGGCACTGCTCGCCTCGACGGCGATCCCCGGACTGTTTCCGTCGGTCCGGATCAACGATCGGGAGCACCTCGACGGAGGAGTGGTCGACAACACGCCGATGAACACCGCGGTCGACGACGGCGCGAAGGACGTCCTTGCGATCAGCTTGATGGGCGGCGGCGAATACGAGCAAGCGCCCAACAGCCTGCCCGAGCTGATCGCCCGGACGCTGCAGCTTTCGCTGCACCACCAGATGCTGAGCGATTACGAAAGGCTGCGGCAGCGCGCCCGCATCGTCGTCATCTGCCCGATCACCGCGCCGACGGCGACCTGGGTGATGAAGCGCGAGCACGTCGAGGCGGTGATGGAGTCGGCGCGCGCCTCGACAGCGAAGCTGCTTCACGATCGGGGCTCGAAGCTGTTCCGTCACTCTGGGATCCACTACGTTGACCTGAGCTAGGATTCGGTCGTCCCAGAGGGAAAACCCTGGCGCTTGGGGGCGCTCGCACGCGGTCGGGCATCCTTGCCGGCGCGGGAGATTCGAAGGAGGACTACCTGTAGTGCCGTCACTGTTCACGTCCGAGTCCGTCACCGAAGGCCACCCGGACAAGCTGGCCGACCAGATCTCCGACGCCATCCTCGACGCGATCCTGGCCAAGGATCCGCTCGCTCGAGTCGCGTGCGAGGCGATCGTCACGACCGGCCTCGCCATCGTCGTGGGGGAGATCACGACCGACTGCTACGTCGACATACCTCGCATCGTGCGCCAGACCGTGCGTGAGGTTGGCTACACGCGCGCGAAGTACGGTTTCGACGCCGAGACCTGCGGCATCGTGACCAGCATCGACGAGCAGTCGCCGGACATCGCGCAGGGCGTCGATGTCGGCGGCGCGGGAGACTCCGGGATGATGTTTGGCTTTGCCTGCGACGAGACCCCGGAGCTGATGCCGCTTCCGATCATGCTGGCGCACCGCCTCGCCCGCAAGCTCGCGGAGGTGAGGCGCAACAAGACGCTCAACTACCTCAGGCCGGACGGCAAAGTGCAGGTCACGGTCAGGTATGGCGACGACGGCAGGCCGGAAGGGGTTGAAAACATCGTGCTTTCGGCTCAGCACCATGACGAGGTCGACCCCGCCCACCTGCGTTCGGACATCGCGGAGCACGTCATCGACGCCGTCATCCCGGCCGAGCTGCGGAACGGGTCGGTGCGCTCGTTCATCAATCCGACCGGGAGGTTCGTCGTCGGCGGGCCGGTGGCCGACGCAGGCCTCACAGGCCGCAAGATCATGGTCGATACATACGGGGGCTACGCGCGACACGGAGGCGGCTGCTTCTCGGGCAAGGATCCGACGAAGGTCGACCGCGCCGGCGCTTACGGGGCGAGGCATGTCGCCAAGAACATCGTCGCCGCAGGACTCGCCAGCCGCTGCGAGGTCCAGGTCTCCTATGCGATCGGCGTGGTGAAGCCCGTGGCGGTACGGATCGAGACTTTCGGCACTGGAAAAGTCCCCGACAGCGCGATCGCCGCCGCCGTGACTCGATTGTTCGACCTCAGCCCGCTTGGCATCATCAAGGAGCTCAACCTCAGACGGCCTCTCTTTCGACAGACAGCGGTGTACGGGCATTTCGGACGCACGGACATCGACGCGCCCTGGGAATCGACCATGCGTGCCAAGGAGCTGGCGGAAGAGGCGCGGTGACCACCACAGTTGCAGTGATCCCGGCGGGAGGGGCCGGCACGCGGCTGTGGCCGCGGTCGCGACGCTCGACTCCCAAGCATGCGCTCCCGCTGGGTGGTGGCGGCCGCGCTCTTCTACGCGATACATACGACCGGGTGCACGGGCTTGCCGCCGAGGTCTACGTGGTCACGGAGCTGGGGCAGCGCGAGATCATCCAGGCTGTTCTGCCCGAAATCGACGACGGGCACCTCATCGTCGAGCCGGTAGCTCGCGGCACGACGAATGCATACGGACTCGCGGCGATGACGGTCGAGGAGCGTCATCCCGACGCGGTCATGGTTGCGATGGCATCCGACCATGTGGTCCGCGGGCGGGCGGCGGTGACGAAAGCTGTCCGAGCTGCTTTGCGCGCTGCTGAACGCACCAACAGCATCGTCCTGTTCGGGCTGAAGCCGGCGTTTGCGTCGACCGGTCTCGGCTATATCCATGCGCCGCGGCGTGGACCTGCCGGAACCCGTCGCGTCGAGAGCTTCACCGAGAAGCCGGACCTGCGCACGGCCACCCGCTTTCTGAAGTCAGGCGGCTACTACTGGAACCTCGCCTGGTTCGCGTGGCGAGTCGATGTCTTTCTCGAGGAGCTGGCTCGCCACGCGCCCCGCCATTACGCCGGCTTGCGCAAGGTGATGAATGCACGCCGGGCGCGCGACGAGGCGGCCGCCGGCGAGCTTTATCGCAAGCTGCCTGTAGAGGTCATCGACCGCAGCGTGCTCGAAAAGACCGACCGCCTGCTGCTGGTCCCGGCCGATTTCGATTGGGCCGACATCGGCAACTGGTCCGAGCTCGGCGACCGCGTCCACGCCGACGCTCATGGCAACTCGGTCGAGGGTGAGGCCGTCCTGGTCGATACCACGGGAAGCCTGGTTTTCGGCGACCGCCGGCTGGTCGCTGCCATCGGGGTCAAGGACATGATCATCGTCGACACCGAGGACGCACTGCTCGTGGTTCCACGCTCCCGGGCGCAGGACGTGCGCAAGGTCGTCGACGCGCTCAAGCGAGCACGCAAAAATCGTTACCTTTAGGCAGTGAAACCGACCCAGATAAGGTTTGGCACCGATGGCTGGCGCGGTGTGATTGCCGACGATTTCACGTTCGGCAACGTGCGTCGAGTAGCGCAAGGCACCGCCCAGTACATGAAGTCGCGGTCCAACGATCCGCTGGCCATCGTCGGCTATGACTGCAGGTTTGCATCGGAGGATTTCGCGCACGCGGTGGCCGAAGTATTCGCCAGCAACGCCATCCGGACGCTGGTGTTCGACCGTCCGTCGCCGACCCAGGTCGCATCGTGGACCGTGATCGACCGCAAAGCCACGGGCGGCGCTGTGATCACAGCCAGCCACAACCCGTATCAGTTCAACGGCTTCAAGTACAAGACGGAGACGGGCAGCGCGGTCCCGTCCGAGGTCATCGCCGAGCTCGAGCGCAACATCGACGCGCTCGACGAGGTCCCTGCCCCGGACCACATGGTGGCGCACGGCATGGTGTCTCCCTACGACCCTCGCCAGGCCTACTATGCGCAGATTGCGCGGATGGTCGACATTGACGCGATCAAGGACGCGGGTCTGCGCATCGTCCACGAGTGCATGTATGGGTCGGGCTACGGCTACATCGGCGAGATGATCGGTGGGGGGCGGACCAACGTCACCGAGCTGCACAACCAGCGCAACCCCCTCTTCGGCGGCATCAACCCCGAACCGATTCCGCCCAACATCGACTCGACCATCTCGTTCATGAAGGTCGGCGGCCAGGATCTTTGCATCTGCACTGACGGCGACGCGGACCGCGTTGGGATCATCGATGAGACCGGTCGATTCATCAACCAGCTACAGGTCTTCGCCCTGCTGATGCTCTACCTCTTCGAGGCGCGAGGCCTGCGTGGGCCGGTCGTCAAGACCGTGAACATGACGGCGATGGTCGACAAGCTCGGGGCGGAGTTCGGCGAGCGCGTGTATGAGGTGCCGGTCGGGTTCAAGTTCGTGGCCCCCAAGATGATGGAGACCAACGCGTTATTGGGGGGCGAGGAGTCTGGTGGCTTCGCGGTTCGAGGCCACATCCCGGAGCGCGATGGAATCCTGATCGGCCTGCTGTTCGCCGACATGATGGTCAAGTCAGGCAAGTCGATCTCTCAGCTCCTGGCCGCGCTCGAGCAGCGGGTCGGGCCGCACGCGTATGCGCGCCACGACATCCACCTCGTCCGGGAGACCTATGACACGGACCGGAAGCGGATTCTCGATACGCTGGAGAAGAACGAGCCGCAGGAGATCGCCGGTGTCGCCGTGCAGCGAGTGCGCTCCGACGACGGGTTCAAGTTCTACCTTGCCGACGGCAGCTGGGTCCTTCTCCGCGCGAGTGGCACCGAAGCGCTGATCCGGATCTACGCCGAGGCTTCCGACAGCGGTGCGGTCGAGGCGAGGCTTCAGGCATTGGAAGACATCGTCGGAATTAGGCAACATGCCGGAGCGTCCTGACTTCGGTCGAGTCGACAGCAGCAAGGTCGAGAAACCCTGGGGGTACGAGCTTCGCTGGGCCATCACCGACCACTACGCGGCCAAGATCCTCCACGTGAACCGGGGCGAGGCGCTTTCGCTGCAGTACCACGAGCATAAGGACGAGTATCAGTACGTGATCAAGGGGGTTGTCGACGTCGAGATCGGAGGGTCGGACGGCGCGCTGACGACTCGCCGGATGGCGGTGGGCGACACCCTTCACATCACACCGGGGACCCGCCACCGCCTTACCGCGGTGGAAGACACCGACATCATCGAGGTGTCCACCCCGGAGATCGATGACGTCGTTCGTTTAGAAGATCGGTACGGCCGTGTTTAGAATTCCAGGCTCGAGATGAAGCTCCCGCCGCTCCTTACGGAAAAGGTCGTCCAGGCTGACTCGGCGGCCAGGTCGGAACGTGACCGAAGCTTTCTGATCTTCGCTGGGGTCGTGCTGATGGCGATCGCGCTCGGGTTCAAGTCCGAGCTCCTTGGCCCGGGCCAGGTCTGGGCGCTTGCGCTGGGCCTCGTGGTTATCGCCGCGCCCGCCCTGCTCGGCTACCTCCGCGGGACCGAAGAGTTCCCCCGCATTGAGCACTACATCCCGGTGGCCCTTGGCGCGACCACCCTGGCAGGACTCTCGCTCCTGGTCCCGGAGCTCTGGAAGTACCTGGTCCTGACGCTGGTCTTCGGCGCCGGGTTCATCATCGCCGCAAGGCTGGATTACCTGCGCCTGCGCGAAGAGGAGAAGCGCGGGCATCTCGTACTTCAGGAGACGATCCTTGTCCTGGTCCTCGCGGGCGCCTACCTGGTGATTGTGACCCTGCCCTTCAATCCGATCCTCCGGCTGCTCTGGATCTTCACGATCACGTTTCTTGCTTCGTATCGAAGCCTCCGGATAAATGGAGTCGCGATCGCGCCGCGGCGCGCATTCATCTTTGCTCTGTTCGTGGGGCAGGTTGTCACGTTTCTGGCGTGGGCGATCACCGCGTTGTCGCTCTACCTGGTCGTGAATGAGGGCACGTTCGCGGTGATGCTCCTCTTCGCGTGGTACATCAACCGCGGTTTGGTCCGCCACACGGTGGAGGACAGCTTCACGAGGAACGTGGTGCTGGAATACGGCGCCTTTGCTGTCGTCCTGATCTACCTCTTCGTCTCGAGCTACCAACCAGGCCGCTGATCCGCGCGTTAGGCGCCAAACGCGCCCATCGCCTTGGTCCGACATCCGCGTTAGGCGCCAAACGCGCCCACTTACATGCCGAGGTAGGCCTTCTGGACTTCCTCTGATGCGAGCAGCTCCTGTCCGGATCCTTGTTGGACGACGACCCCGGTCTCCAGCACGTAAGCGCGGTTGGCGACGTCGAGTGCCTTGTTCGCGTTCTGCTCGACCAGCAGGACGGTTGTGCCCTGCGCGTTGATCTCGCGGACAATGCTGAAGATCGTCTCGATCAGGATCGGGGCCAGGCCTAGCGACGGCTCGTCCAGCATCATCAGCTTCGGCCGCGCCATCAGGGCCCGACCCATGGCCAGCATCTGCTGTTCGCCGCCAGATAGGGTGCCCGCAATCTGGGTACGCCTTTCGTGGAGGCGAGGGAACAGCTTGAAGACGCGATCCATGTCGGAGGTGATCCCGGGCCGGTCGTTGCGTGTGTATGCACCCATGAAGAGGTTGTCGATCACTTTCATTCGCGGGAAGAGCCGCCTGCCCTCGGGTGACTGCGAGATCCCCAGCTCGACGATGGTGGACGGCCCAGTTCGCGTGATGTCGCGGCCGTCAAAGCGGACACTGCCTGACTGAGGATGCATGAGGCCCGATATCGTGCGCAGAGTCGTGGTCTTACCGGCTCCGTTAGACCCGATGAGCGCAACGACCTCGCCCTTCTCGACCCTGATCGACACGCCGCGCAGCGCCTGGATGCGCCCGTAAAAAGCGTCGACCCCTTCTAGCTCGAGGAGTGCCATCAGTGGCTAGGCCGACTTGCCCAGATAGGCTTCGATGACCTTCACGTCCTTGCGGACTTCTTCGGGAGGGCCCTCGGCGATCTTCTCGCCGTGGTCGAGAACCACTATGCGCTCCGAGATCCCCATCACGACCTTCATGTCGTGCTCGATCAAGAAGACAGTGATCCCGCGGCCCACGACCTTCTTGACGAGCTGCATCAGCTCCACCTTCTCCTGCGGGGTGAAGCCGGCGGCCGGCTCGTCGAGCAGGAGCAATTTCGGATCGGTGGCCAGCGCCCGCGCGATCTCCAGCCGGCGCTGCTGGCCGTAGGGAAGATTGCGGGCGTACTGGTTCGCCTGCTTCGCGATGCCGACGAAGCGCAGTAGCTCCATCGCCTCATCGGTGACCCGCTCCTCCTCGCGCCGCTCGCGGGGCAGCTTGAACAGCGAGTCCCAGATCTTGGCGTGCATCCGGACGTGGCGGCCGACCCGCACGTTGTCGAGGCAGGTCATGTAATCAAAGAGCCGGATGTTCTGGAAGGTCCGCGCAATGCCAAGTCTCGCGACCTGGTGCGGCTTGAAGCCGGTGATGTCTTTGCCGTCGAACACCACTCGGCCCGCCGTGGGTTGGAACAGGCCCGTCACGTTGTTGAACAGCGTGGTCTTGCCTGCGCCGTTCGGTCCGATCAGCGCGAACACCTCGCCGCGCTTGATGTGCAGGCTCACATTGTCGACCGCAACCAGGCCGCCGAAGCGCTTGGTGAGGTTGGTCAGCTCGAGGACGTTCTCGGTGGGATCAGGCACGCGCGCCCTCCTCGACCGCAGACGCTTCTTCCTGAACCGCCGCGTGCTTCAGCTCCTGCTCGCGAACGCGGCTCGGGAACAGGCCCTGCGGGCGCAGCAGCATGATCAGGACGAGGATCAAGCCGAAGATCAGGAACTGCAGCCGCTGTACCTCGGCATAGAGCCCGGGCCAGTCGCCATGCTGCGCGTTGAGCGAGCCAAGCCCGACAGCATTGGCGATCGACTCGGAGTTGGACGCCAGCGACGGCAGCAGGGTGTTCAGGACGAAGTAGATGACCAGCGCGCCCACTATGACGCCGGTGATGTTGCCCATCCCGCCGAGCACCACCATCACCAGGACCGTGATCGAAACGATGAACAGGAAGTCGTCGGGGCTGACCAGGGAGAAGATGGCTCCGTAGTAGGCGCCGGCGAATCCGCTGAACGATGCACCGATCGCGAACGCGAGAAGCTTGGTCGTCACGGTATTGATGCCCATGGCTGCGGCTGCCACCTCGTCTTCGCGAATGGCCATCCACGCTCGGCCCAATCGCGAGCGGTAGAGGTTGTTCACCAGGATGACGGCGACGATGATCATGATCACGACCAGGACGTAAAACGCGACCGGGTCGAAGCTGAAGTTGAAGCAGGGTACGAAGTGGCTTTGATCGAGAGGATTGCGGCAGGTCGAGTTCTGAATGACCGAGACGCTGTCCGCACCGGCCCAGGGCCCGGTGATCCAGGCTGGAAGCCACGGCTGGTCGATGCCGCCGATGGCGTTGATGCCGCCCGTCCATTGCGGAAGGTTGTAAGAGAGCACCGGCACGATCTCCCCGAACCCAAGAGTGACGATCGCCAGGTAGTCGCCTCGAAGCCGGAGAGTGGGGAACCCGAGCAGCACGCCGAAGCCGGCCGCGACGAACATGCCGATGAACAACATGATCCAGAACGGGAGATGGAAGTTGTGGTGAAGGGGTGACGAGCCCAGCTGCGCCGAAGCAAACAGCGCATACGTGTACGCGCCGATGGCGAAGAAGGCCGCGTAGCCAAGGTCGAGAAGGCCGGCAAAGCCGACCACGACGTTGAGGCCGATGGCGAGCAGGACCCAGGTGCCGGCGTGGGCCGCTTGCGCGATGTAGGCGGTGCTCCCTCCCGAGGCGTACAGGGTGGCGAGCGGGAAGACCAGGGCGCCGAGCAGCAGGACGCCGTAGATCGCCTGGTCTCGATCGCGGATGCGCTCCCGAAGATGCAATCGGGTCATGATCGAGCGTCGCTTGGCTGGCGTCGGTTGGCTCATTTCTCGGGAACTCGCATGCCAAGCAGGCCTGTCGGCCTGAACACGAGCACAAGGATCAGGATGCCAAAGATCATGACCTCAGTCCACTTCGAGCCGATGTAGGAGTCGCTGTAAGCCGCGATCAGTCCGATCAGAAGCCCGCCGATGGCCGCGCCCGGGATGTTGCCGATGCCGCCGAAAACGGCCGACGTGAACGCGACCAGGCCGGTCCGAAAACCGAGGTTGTAAAAGAGGTTGTTGAAATAAAGGCCCCAGATCATCCCGCCAGCTCCGGCCAGGAGCGCGCCGATGAAGAAGGTGGCGGCGATCGTCCGGTTGATGTCGATCCCCATGAGTTGCGCGGCATCGCGGTCCTGCGCGGTGGCACGCATGGCCTTGCCGAGCTTGGTCCGGTTGATGAAGATGGCCAGCAGCGAGACGAGGATCACCGTGGTCACGACGACGAATACGTCTTTGAATGTGAAGAACACCCCGCCGATCGTCGTCTGGAAGGCAGGTCCGTGCGGGAGTAAGTCAGGAAAGTGAACTGAAGCCGGTCCATGCCAGACGAACATGATTCCCTCGAGGATGAAAGACATCCCAATCGCGGTGATGAGAGGGGCAAGGCGTGGTGCGTTGCGCAGCGGCCGGTACGCGACGCGTTCGATGGTGATGTTGATGCCGCCCATGATCAGCATCACCACCGGGAACACCAGGAGTAGGGCGATCAGGTTGACCGTGCTGAAGTTCGTCTCGTCGATGGCGAAAAAGCCGAGGACCGCAGCTGCTATATAGGCGCCCAACGTGAACACGTCGCCGTGGGCGAAGTTGATGAGCTCGATGATGCCGTAGACCATCGTGTAGCCGAGCGCCACCAGGGCATACATGGCGCCGTCCGCAAGACCGAAGATGGTTATCTGGATGAAGGCGGTCGGGTGAATCACCGCCTGAGCAGCGAGGAGGACGATTCCGGTGCCGGCGATGATGTAGAACCCGTAGTCGGGGAGGCTCATCCCGCCCAGGGCGAGAGACCGAAGTCTCTTCAGAGCTGAGGCGCCGCTGCCAACAGTGCCCGCGTCCAGTGCCGCCTCCTTGAGCTAAAGGACGAGGAGGCCCGGAATGGGCCTCCTCGTGGATTTTGGCTAAAGACTACTAGCTGGCCTTGGCGAAGTCGAACTGTGTCTTCCAGACAAAGCAAAGCTTTGCCTGCGCCTTGCCGCAGACGCCCGTGGAGTTGGCTGGGTCGGTGACGCTCTGGACCGTGTAGATGGACACGATCTTGAGGCTGGTGTCACCGTTGGCGTCGAAGTCGTACGTGCCGATCACGCCGACGAATCCCTTGGTCTTGGCCATCTCGGAGCGGACCTGGTCACGGGTCGGCATGCTGCCGTTCGCGTCGTTGATGGCGCGGCCGATGGCAGCCATCACCGCGTTGGCTGCGTCGTACGCCTGCATGGTGTAGCCGCCGAAGTCGTTCGCGCCGGTGAACTGCTTGCGGAACGCGTCGATGGTGGACTTGGCCCCGGGGACCTGAGTCGCGTCCGCGCCGGCCGAGGTGGCGCTGACGCCGACCTCGTTGCCAGACGCCTGGTCGATGCAGTCCGTGGTCTCAATGCCGTCACCGCCCCCGAATGGGACGTCCCAGCCGAGGTCCTTCATCTGCTTGCGCGGGATGCAGATGTTCTGGTCGTCGGTGCCGCCAACGTAGACGCCCGCTGCGCCGGCGTTCTTGAAGTTGAGCAGGATCGACTTCCAGTCGCTTGTGGTGGCCTTCTGGTACTCGGAGTGCTTGGTCGTTCCGCCAAGCTTCTTGAACTCCGCCTCAAAGGCGCCTGCGATGCCGACGCCGAACACGGTGCTGTCGTCGAGGATGCCGATGCTCTTGACGTTGAGCTGCTTGTACATGTAGTCGGCCATCGCCGGGCCCTGGTAGTCGTCGGTCGTGACGACGCGCCAGTAGTTGTTGGCGTTGCCCGATCGGAGGTCCTGCGGGTGATACGAGCAGCCAGCGATGTCCTTCGTGAGACACGGGTTGGTGTTGGACGGGCTGACCATGAGGAAGTGCTGTGGCGCCGCGATCGGGATCTCGGCCTTTGCCACAGCGGAGTTGTACGGGCCGATCATGCCCAGGAACTTGCTGTCGCCCACCATGGTCTGGACGTTTTCGACCCCGGCGTCGGCGGAGTAAGCGCCCTGCCGGCAGTCGTCGAAGCTCTGGTACGAGATGGTGTAGCCGTTTACGCCGCCGGCAGCATTTTTCTGGTCGACTGCGAACTTGACGCCGTTCGCGGTCGACTGGCCGCCGGTCGTACAGACTGGGAGGTCGGAGCCGATCTTGATCGTGCCCTTGCTCCCGCCACCACCGCTGTTTCCGCCGCAGGCGACGGCGACCAAGATCGCCACTGTGAGGACTACGAGTCCCCTAGCTCGAACCATATGGTTCCCCCTTGTGCTTGTTGGGAGGCCAGCGCAAAACCACACCGGACGCCTCCCATCACTTGCCGCCCTCTTCCCAACTCGAGTCGGGGCGAGAGTGCGCCGGCGGCGAGTGCGGCCACATGGGATGGCCGAACTGCTACTCCGAGGCACACTATTGACTTGCGGGGCCTCTGAAGTCAAGTCGAAGTTAAGGCGCCGGAACGTTCAGTACGGAAGACGGGCGCTGTAATCGACCTTTCCGGCCAACTTCCACGGCGTCCGGGGATCGGAGCCGCCCGACTCGAAGATCGAGATCACACGGTTGGTCGTGTCGCCGAAGGCGTCGAAGCCGATGTTGCCGGTCAGCCCGGCCAAGCCCGAGATCTGGGCCAGGTCTTTGGTCACCTTAGCCCTGTCCGGCGCCTTGCCCCCAGAGTCCCGCACGGCGCGGTCGAGGGCCGCATACAGGACCGCGGTCGCGTCGTAGGCGACGATCGTGTACGGACCGAAGTCAGATGTGTTCCCAAAAGCCGCCTTGAAGTCGTGGATCATGGACCTGGCGCCCGGCAGTGAGGTGGCATCGATGATCGGCACCGTGGCGAAGATGCCGCCGCTGTTCCCTGCCGCCGATCTGATGCAGGCCGGGTCCTGGGCGATGCCGTCACCGCCGAGGAACGGTGTTGCCTCGCCGACCCCGAACTGTGCGCTCATCTCGGCCCTGATGTTGCAGCCGCCCATCCGGCTCGGGCCGCCGTAGTAGATCGCCTGTGCGTTTGCCTCCTTCATGCTCCGGAGGAAGGCCGTCGCGTCGGGGTTCTTCGGATCGAGGTCAAGGTGGCCCAACACGGTGCCGCCCAGGCTTGCCAGCCGCGCGCTGAATGCGTCGACGAGCCCCTGTCCATAGGCCTCGTGGTCAGAGATAGCGCCTGCACGGAGGACGTGGAGCATGTTGAACGCGTAGTCGGCCGCCGCTGCGCCCTGGAGGTCGTCGGGCACGGAAAGCCGGAAGAAGTTGTTGACGTGGGCGGGTCTGAGATCCGAGGCCGGAGGGAGGCCGGCCATCTTGCAGCCGATCTCCGTCCGCGCAGGGTTGAGCCTGGCCGGCATGAAGACGTCTCGGGTAAGGCAGGGGCTGCTCGTGGCCGGGCTGATCATCGCCAGCCCCGCCTCATTGGCGATCGGAATCTCCTTACGCGCGACGCCCGCGTCGAACGGCCCGATCATCGCGACCAGGCTCGAGTCGGCCAGGAAGCCCCGCACGTTCGAGGCCCCGCGAGCCGGATTGGGAAAACCGCCGCCGGCGTCGTCAGCGACCGTCAGGTCGACGCCGAATCCGTCTAGCATCGGGTGGGTCTGGACGAAGAACCGGATGCCGTTGAGCGCCGGCAGGGCCGCGCGGGCCTCGTTTCCGGTCGTGGGCAGGTCGACGCCGATGTGGATCGTCTTCGCCGGCGGCGACATGGACGTCGCGCCCATGCAGGCGCTTGCCAGGACCACCAAGAGGAGGGTCCCCAGCGAGACAAGCCTGCTCACGCAGAGAGGATGACACCCGCTGCGCGCCTCCACACCTCCATGGAGTGTCCGGTCTCCGGATGTCCGAACGTCCTCGCGGCCTAGACGGCCGGGCGCCATCCCACCCCACGAAATCTCCGATTTCGCGGGGACCCCGGGGGCGCTGAAGCCTGCGTCGCCTTCTGCGCGCGCTCGGTCACGCATCTACGCGATGCGCTCCCTCACGTGCTCGGCGGCTCCTTGGCTCCGGCCGTCGATGCCGCGAGCCTGTTTCGGACCCCGGAGCCCAGACACTCCTATACTCAGCATCCTTCTAGCCCTTCTCTCTCTCGGCCATTGGAGCGCGCCTCTGTGAAGACTGAAACCAGCGAACACCTCAAACCCCGCTCGCAATACGCGGATGATGCCGTCCAGCTTGCGATCGCGGGCAAATGGGACGAGGCGGTCAAGCTCAACAAATTCATCATCGAGAACTTCGGCGCCGACGAGGAAACGCAGAACCGCCTCGGCAAGGCGCTTTCCGAGCTCGGCAAGCTGAAAGAGGCAAAGGCCTCCTACGAGGTGGCGCTGAAGATCAACCCGATGAACTCGATCGCCAAGAAGAACGCGGCGCGCATCAACGCGCTGCTGCACCAGAAAGAAGGCCTCAAGGTTGGTGGGACTCGTGTCGACCTGAACCTCTTCGTCGAGGAGATGGGGAAGACCGTGATCACCACGGTCGATTCGCCGCCCAACGCGGACATCTGCTCCAAGGTTGCCGCCGGTGACGTGGCTGAATTGAAGGTCGACGGGGACGCTCTGCTCGCTGAAACTTCGCGCGGGGTCAAGCTCGGAATGCTCGAAGCGAAGCTGGCTCGGCGTTTGATCAAGTTCATGCGGGGTGGCAATCGTTACCAGGCGGGCGTGACTTCATGTGACGGCAACACCGTGAAGCTGATCGTCCGCGAGACATACCAGGACCCGCACTTCGCAGGCAAGCCGAGCTTCCCGATGCGCCGCAAGCGCGAGGTGGAGTTTCGCCCCTATACCAAGGAAAGCCTCCTCAGTCGCAGCGCGCAAGTCTTCTCCGAGGACGAGGAAGAGGAAGAGACGCTGGTCGAAACGCCTGCCACCGACGACATGGAAGAAGGCATGCACGCAGTGGAGGAGGAAGGCGAGGCCCTCGACTTCTCAGAAGATGCCGACGGCGACGCCGAGGAAGAGGATGAAGACGAAAGCTGAGACGGTAGCGGCCGCGGCCCGGAGGTCTCTTCACCGAGGCTCTACCCGCTAGCCGTCCCTCGGTGACCCCCCAGCTGGGCGGCGTGCCCGGTTTCCGTGACCTCCTTCCCCTCGAGGCCGAGATCCTCCGCGAGGCCCAGGAGTCGTTGCTCGCCGAGATGCGCCGCTGGGGCTACCGCCATGTGATCACCCCGCTGGTCGAGAACATGGACGTCCTGGACCTCGGTCTGGGTGTCGAGCAGCGGCGGCGCCTCTTCAAGTTCGCCGACGGCCGCGGCGACATGGTGGCGCTGGTCGGCGAGCGGACGGTGCCGGTGGCCCGCCTCGTCGCCGGCAAGCTGCGCTCCGCGGCGCTTCCATTGAGGCTCTGCTACGCGGGCCCCGTCCTCTCCACGGACGAAGGCCGCTTCCAGCAGCGCCGCGAGACGTACCAGGTCGGTGCGGAGCTGGTCGGCGCGTCGGGCCCCGTCGCGGATGCCGAGGTGATCGCGCTCGCGGCCCGGTGCATGGAGGCGACCGGCATCCGGCGCTATCAGATCGACGTCGGCCACGCCGAATTCTTCCACGGGATCATGGACGCAGTCCGCCTGCCCGATGAGGTGAAGGCCGGCGTCCGCGCCGCGCTCGCGGCCCGCGACTTCGTCACCCTGGAATCGCTTCTCGAAGGGACGCCGCTGAAGTCCGCCGAGCATGAGCTGCTGCTGCGCTTTCCGGCCCTGCGCGGCGGACGGGAGATCCTCGACGCGGCCGGAGGGCTCGTCCGCAACCGCCGCTCCGAGGCCGCGCTGGCGGAGCTCGCCCAGGTGCGCGACCTGCTGGTCTCGCATGGCATCGGCGACGTGGTCAACCTGGACCTCGGCGCAATCCGCGATTTCGACTACTACACGGGGGTGATCTTCGAGGGTTACGGGCCTGATTTCGGACGGCCGGTCGCCCAGGGTGGCCGCTACGACGCACTGCTGGCGCGGTTCGGGCGTCCGGCACCAGCGACCGGTTTCATGATCCAGCTCGACCTGGTCTCGGAGATGCTCACGCGCGCGTCGCGTCCGCCCGCACTGAAGCCTGTGGATGCCGCGCTCGCGTGGACGGCGCCGGGATTGAACACCGCGCTTCGTCTCGGGTCGACTCTCCGCCTCTTTGGCATGCGGGCAGTCGTGGACACAGAATCCCGCACGCAGACCGAGGCGAAGCAGTGGTGGCGCGCGGTTGGCGCGGCGAACCTGGTCTACTGCCGGACCGACGCCGAGGTCTCATGGTCCTCGCCAGGCCGGCGGTCGAGGAACCTGCCGCCGGAGCAGGTCGCGGCGCGTCTCGCCGGAGGCGGTGCATGACGCGAGACGGGACGGTTTCCATTGCCATCCCGACCGGCGTGCTCACCACCGGCGCCCTCGGATTGCTCACTAAGTCTGGCCTCACGCGAATGAGCGCCGAGGAGCTTGGCCGGCGACTCCTGGTCGATCAGTCGAATGTTCGCGTGATCCTGGTCAGGCCCGCGGATGTGCCCGCTTACGTTGACCACGGGGCAGCCGACCTCGGGATCGTCGGCAAGGACATCCTCTGGGAATCACCCGGAGCGCATTACGAGCTGGTGGACCTGCGTTTCGGTGACTGCCGGCTCGTCCTAGCCGTGCCGAGCGCGTCAAAGCTCAATGGGCCCGAGACCTGGCCCCCAATGCTGCGAATCGCAACCAAGTACCCCCGCACGACATCCGCGTGGTTCGAGGCCCGCGGCCAGGCGGTCGAGGTGGTGAGGCTGCACGGCTCGGTGGAGCTTGCTCCGCAGGTAGGGCTTGTCGACGGCATCGTCGACCTCACGGCGACGGGCCGGACGTTGCGCGAGAACCGGCTCCGCATCGCGGCGGAGCTGGGCGCCTCCACAGCTCGCCTGATCGCGAACCAGGCGAGCCTCAAGACGCGGACCGCTGCGGTGCAGTCGGTGGTGTCGAGGTTGAGGGAGGCTTCTGGCCTTGACCGTTAAGAGGTTCGACGTTGGCTCCTGGCTGGACTCGCCGCTGTCCCGGAGGCGCATGGACCTGTCGCAGTTCGCCGGCGAGCGGGCAACGGTGGCCGAGATCTGCGCCCGCGTCCTGGCCGAGGGCGACGAGGCGCTGCGCGAGCTCGGCAAGCGGTTCGACGGATGGGCGCCGGAGACCGGCGATTCGTTCGAAGTGCCGCGGCGCGAGCTGCCAGCCGCGGCGGAGCGATTGCCGGCGGCGGACCGCGCCGCGCTCGAGTTCGCGGCGCGGCGCATTCGCGATTTTCACGAGCGCCAGGTCGAGACAGCGTCGGTGGGGTCGCCGGGGCTCAAGCTGCTGACGCGACCAGTCCGCCGCGCGGGCGTTTACGCGCCGGGCGGCCGGGCCGCCTACCCGTCCACAGTGCTGATGACCGTCATCCCCGCGCGGGTGGCGAAGGTCGAGGAGGTCGTGCTGGCCACGCCGCCGCGGCCGGACGGCAGCGTGCCGACGGCCATCCTCGCGGCCGCGCACGTCGCCGGCGTGGATGCGGTCTATCGGATCGGCGGAGCCCAGGCGATCGCCGCGCTCGCGTACGGCACGGCGAGCATTCCGCGCGTCGATGTAGTCGCCGGTCCGGGCAACATCTACGTCACTCTGGCCAAGAAAGAGGTGTTCGGCTCGGTCGGCGTAGATGGCATCGCAGGTCCGACGGAGCTCGTCGTGGTGGCGGACGGCGCTGCACGCCCGGATTTCGTCGCCGCCGATCTCGCCGCCCAGCTGGAGCACGATCCCCTGGCTTGGGGCGTGCTGGTCACGGACTCTGCCCAGCTCGCCGATCGCGTCGAAGAAGAGCTCGAGAGCCTGCTCAGGGGACTGGAGCGGGCGGAGATCATCCGCCGGGCGAACTGCTGCCTGGTCGTGGCGGACGACATGGAGCAGGCGATCCACGTCGCCGACGACTTCGCGCCGGAGCACCTGCTGATCGTCGCCGCCGACGCCGACCGTCTCGCGGCACAGGTGCACAACGCCGGAGCCGTCTTCGTCGGGCCCTATGCCACCGTCCCTCTGGGCGACTACGCAGCAGGCCCGAATCACACGCTGCCAACGTCGGGCGCGGCCCGGTTTTCGTCCCCGCTCGGCGTCCACACATTCCTGAAGCGAATGAGCGTCTTGAGCCTCAACCGCGGCGACCTGGAGACGCTCCGCGAGGCGAGCGTCCGGCTCGCGGAGATGGAGGGCCTGGGCGCGCACGCTCACGCAATAGAGGTGCGACTTGAGTAGTAGGAAAGGCCAGGTGACCAGGAAGAGCAAGGAGACTCAGCTAAAGGCGAGAGTCGACCTCGACGGGCGCGGGCGCACTGACGTGTCGACCGGCCTTCCCTTCCTCGATCACATGTTGGAGCAGGTCGCGCGCTACGGAAGTTTCGACCTGAAGCTCAGCGGGGCGGGCGACCTGCACGTGGACCCTCATCACCTGGTCGAGGACGTGGGCATCGTCATGGGCCAGGCGCTCTCACAGGCGCTGGGCGACCGCGATGGCATCGCACGTTTCGCGTCGGCGTACGCGCCGCTCGATGAATCGCTGGCGCGTGTCGTGATCGATCTGGGCCGCAGGCCCTTCCTCTCCTACAACGTGCCTTTGCGCGGCCGCATCGGCACAGTCGAGGCCGAGGTGCTCGACGAGTTCTGGAAAGCCCTGTCGATCCACCTCGGAGCGACGATTCACGTCGACCTGATCCGGGGTCGCAACCGGCACCACATCGCGGAGGCCACGTTCAAGGCGCTGGGCCTGGCATTGCGGGACGCCATCGCGCCCGGCGGCCGGGCTGGGGTTCCGTCATCGAAGGGCCTGCTGGGTTGATCGCGATCGTCGACTACGGCGTCGGCAACATCCGCTCCGTGGAGCGCGCGCTCGTCCACGTCGGTGCGGAGGCGCGCTTGACCGCCGATGCGGCCGAGCTGAAGCACGCTGATGGCATCGTCCTGCCCGGTGTCGGGGCGTTTGCGCCCGCGCTCGCCAAGCTGTCCGAACACGGCCTGGGTCGCGCGGTCGTGGACCTGGCGCGGCGGGGCAAGCCGGTGCTCGGCGTGTGCCTCGGCTATCAACTCATGTTCGAGTCGTCGTCGGAGCGTGGACTTCACGAAGGCCTCGGCCTGCTGCCCGGCCGCGTGGTCGAGGTCAGCAACAGCGAGCGCCTGCCGGTGATCGGTTGGTGCCGCACGACGCAGACCGCGCCTTCGCCGCTCTGGGAGGGCATCGCAGACCATTCCTATTTCTATTTCGTGCACTCGTTCACGCCTGACGCGGCAAGCGGTGCCATCGGCTGTTCCGACCACTCGCCGGCGGCGGCCGCCGCCAAGGAAAACGTGATGGGGACGCAGTTTCACCCCGAGAAGAGCGGCGCCGACGGCCTGCGTATATACGCGAATTTTCTCGCCCTGTGCGGGTGAATTCGGTGCGTTTGGCGCCTAACGCGCCCCTTGCATCGGGGCCTTGCGCGCGTTTGGCGCCTAACGCGCCTGTCACGTGGCGAGCCTGATGCCGGCCAAGCGCGTCATCCCCTGCCTCGACGTCACCGACGGTCGCGTCGTCAAGGGCGTGCGCTTCAAGGACCTCCGTGACGCCGGTGATCCGGCCGAGCTTGCAGCCGTCTACGACCGCGAGGGCGCGGACGAGATCGTCTTCCTCGATATCACCGCGTCCTCCGACGCGCGGAAGATCCTGCTCGACGCGGTCGAACGGACCGCCGACCAGGTCTTCATTCCTCTTGCGGTCGGCGGCGGCGTGCGCAGCGTGGACGACATGGCGGAGCTGTTGACCCACGGCGCGGACAAGGTCTCGGTCAACACAGCGGCGCTCGCCGACCCGACTCTGCTGACGCGATGCGCCGAGATCTTCGGTGCTCAGTGCGTCGTGCTGGCGATCGACGCCCGCAAGCGTGACGATGGGTCGGGCTGGGAGGTGTACAGCCACGGCGGCCGGAAGGCGACCGGGCGCGACGCAGTCGAGTGGGCCGCGATGGGCGAGCGCCTCGGAGCGGGGGAGGTTCTGCTCACGTCGATGGACTACGACGGGACGCACGCCGGATACGACATCGAGCTGACGCGCGCAGTAAGCAGCGCGGTCCGCCTGCCCGTGATCGCGTCAGGCGGCGCGGGATCGGCCCGGCACATGTACGAGGCGCTGACGAATGGCGGTGCGGATGCGGCGCTGGCGGCGTCCGTCTTCCACTTCGGGGAGCTGTCGATCGGCGCGGTGAAGCAAGAGCTGGTGGCCCTGGGCCTGGAGGTGAGGCAGTGAGTCCCGATTTCTCGAAAGGCGTGGTGCCGGCGGTGGTGCAGAACGCAGAGACCGGCAAGGTCCTGATGGTCGCGTACATGGACGAGGAGTCGTGGAAGAAGACGCGCGAGACGGGACAGGCGTGGTTTCACTCCCGCGAGCGCGGACTTTGGGAGAAGGGGGCCACCTCGGGCAACACCATGGAGGTCCTCGAAGTCCGACTCGACTGCGATCTCGACACGGTGCTGCTGCGGGTAAAGCCGGCCGGCCCGGCGTGCCACACAGGCGCCGAGTCGTGCTTCTTCAACTCGGCGGACTGACCGCATGTTTATGCAGTTCACTGTATACTCATGCGCTCGTGGCGACAAAGGTCAGGGTAGGGGTGGCCGGCGCAAACGGGTACGCGGGCATGACCGCTGTCCACCTGCTCGCGCGGCATCCGGGCGTGGAGCTGGCACAGCTCACCTCGCGCTCGTTCGCCGGTAAGCCCTACTCCGAGGTCTTTCCGCTCCTCGACCTGGCAGGCGAGTTCCTGGCCGAGCCTGCGCCCGATGGCCTCGATGTGATCTTCAGCTGCCTTCCGCACAACGTCGGGGCGGCGAAGGTCGGGGCATGGCTGGATTCCGGCATTCGCGTCATCGACATGAGCGCCGACTTCCGGCTGCACGACCAGTCGCTGTACCCAAAGTGGTACCGGCAGCCCCATCCCGCTCCGTCCCTGCTCGAGAAGGCGGTCTTCGGGCTTCCTGAGCTGCACGCGGCCGAGCTCGCTAAGGCTCAGCTCGTCGCGGTCCCAGGCTGCTATTCGACGGCTTCCATCCTCGCCCTCGCACCCGCGGTCTCGGCGGGACTCGTCGGGTCGGATATCGTGGTCGACGCCAAGTCGGGCGTGAGCGGCGCCGGCCGGTCCGTCGGCCTTGGAACGCAGTTCAGCGAGGTGAACGAATCACTTCATGCGTACGCGATCGATGGGCACCGCCATCTGCCTGAGATCGTCCAGGAACTGAACGGTGCGACAGTCACGTTCGTGCCTCACCTCGTGCCGATGACGCGCGGCATTCTTGCCACCTGCTACTTCGACCTCAAAGGCTCGCCGGCTGAGCTCGAGGACGCTTATCGAGAGTTCTACGCCGGCCAGCCGTTCACGAAGGTGGTCGACAAGAGCCCGGCGACCAAGCTCGCGAGCCACTCCAACCTCTGCCTGGTCAACGTCGCGGCACAGGGCCGCAAGGCGGTGGTGACGGCGGCTCTGGACAACCTGGTCAAGGGCGCGTCGGGCCAGGGCCTCGAGTGCTTCAACATCGCGTTCGGCTTCGACCGCACGACGGCGCTGGTGAGCCCGGTTCAATGGCCGTGACGTACGCCCGAGGGTTTCGGGCCGGCACCGCCGCTTGTGGGATCAAGGCCTTCACCGCCGGCGCCTCGGCGATCCCCAGCGGCCAGAAGGACGACCTGTGCGTCATCCACTCCGCCTATCCCTGCGACACGGGCGGGGTGTTCACCACCAACAAGGTCAAGTCCGCCTCGGTGGTCATCGACCAGCTGCACCTCCAGCGCAACCGCGTGCAGGCTCTCACGATCAACTCCGGCAACGCGAACGCGTGCACTGGAGCCCAGGGTTTTCGCGACGCCCTGCTGATGGCGAAGCTATCCGCGGACCGGCTCGACCTCGACCCTGACCAGGTCCTGGTCAGTTCGACCGGTGTGATCGGCCGCTTTCTGCCCATGGGCGCGATCAAGTCGGGGATCGCCGAGGCGTGCGGCAAGCTGAGCGATGCCAAGGGCGTCGACGCCGCCCGCGCGATCATGACCACCGACACGGTGCCGAAGACGGCGCAGCTCGACGTCGAGATCGGCGGGGCCAGGGTGCGGGTCGGCGGAATGTGCAAGGGCTCGGGGATGATCCACCCCAACATGGCGACCATGCTGGCCTACATCACGACCGATGCGGCGGTCGAACCCGGCTTGATGTCGACGTTCGTCAAGTCCATCGCCGACCGGAGCTTCAACCAGGTCACGGTCGACGGTGACAGCTCGACCAACGACAGCTTCCTGGTCCTTGCGAACGGGGCGGCAGGCAACGAGCCGATCAAGGCGGGAAGCGCCGAAGCCGAAGAGCTAAGGGCGGCGATGGAGCAGGTCGCCCGGGATCTTTCGCGCGCGATCGCAAGGGACGGTGAGGGCGCGACCAAGCTGATCACGGTCAAAGTCGAAGACGCCCTCTCCGACAATGACGCCCGCACGGCAGCTCGGGCCGTCGCCTCCTCGAGCCTGGTCAAGACAGCAGTCCACGGCGGCGATCCGAACTGGGGCCGCATCGTGTGCGCGCTCGGCTACAGTGGCGCCGAGCTTGCGCTCGACCGTCTGCACCTGACCGTCGGCGGACTTGTCGTGTTCGAGCGCGGAGCTGGAGTCGACGTCGACCTGGGGGCTGTCCGGCGGGCCTTTGAGCAGTCGGAAATTGAGATCGTGGCCACGCTCGGCCTCGGCAAGGGAAGGGCCGAGTCCTGGGGCTGCGACCTATCGGAGGAGTACGTGCGAATCAACGCGGACTACACGACATGACGTTGACCGTGGAGGAGCGCGCCAAGGTCCTCGTCGAGGCGCTGCCTTACATCAAGCGTTTCCACGGCCAGATCGTCGTGATCAAGGTCGGGGGAAACGCGATCGACCATGCCCGCGACGAGACGCTGCTAGACGTCGTGCTTCTGCGCTACGTCGGCATGCAGCCGGTCTTGATTCACGGCGGTGGGCCCGAGATCAGCGCGATGAGTGAGCGACTCGGCCTCAAGCCCGAGTTCCGCAACGGCCTGCGGGTCACGGACGAGAGGACGATGGAGGTCGCGAAGATGGTGCTGACCGGCAAGGTCGGTCCGGACCTGGTCGCGGCGATTCACCGGCTCGGTGGTCAGGCCGTCGGCATGAGCGGCGAGGACGGGCCGACGATCATTGCCGAACCGCTCGACGAGTCGATGGGATTCGTCGGCAAGGTGACCCAGGTCAACAAGGAGCCCATCACCGCCCTGCTCTCGCGCGGCTACATCCCGGTCATCGCATCGATCGGCCTTGGCTATGACGGCCACGCGTACAACATCAACGCCGACACCGTCGCCGCAGAGATCGCGGTTGCGCTCAAGGCGGCCAAGGTGATCCTCCTCACGGACGTGCCTGGTGTTCAGGGCGTGGACGGTCAGGTGGTCGCCGTCCTGTCGAAGGAGGACGCCCGTCAGCGCATCGAGAAAGGCGAGGTGACCGGAGGGATGATTCCCAAGCTCGAGGCGTGCCTCCGCGCGCTCGACGGCGTGCCCCTCGCACATATCGTCGACGGGCGCACCAAGCACGCGCTGCTCCTCGAGCTGTTCACCGAGGCGGGGATCGGCACCATGGTCACGCCTTGAGATCGATGGCAACCACCTCCGAGCTCGCGGACCGTTACCTGATGCAGACCGGACGCCGGCTGCCCGTAACGTTCGTGCGCGGTCGGGGCTGCGTGGTCTACGACGATGCAGGTCGTGAATACCTCGACCTGGTCGCCGGCATTGCGGTCAACCTTCTCGGCCACGCACACCCCGACGTGGTCGCAGCGGTCAGCAAGCAGGCCGGCGAGCTGATCCATACGTCCAACCTTTACTTCACTCAGCCGCAGGTCGAGCTGGCTCAGCGCCTCGTCGAGCTCTCGTTTCCGTCGCGGGTCTTTTTCTGCAATTCAGGCGCCGAGGCCAACGAGGCGGCGATCAAGCTCGCGCGTAAGTGGGGCGCGAAGAATCGCGATGGTGCCTTCGAGATCATCACCACCACAGGCTCGTTTCACGGCCGGACGCTGGCGACGGTGACGGCAGGCGGGCAGCACAAGTACTCCGATCCGTTCAAGCCGCTGCCTGGCGGTTTCGTCCACGTCCGCTACAACGACTTCGATGCCATCGAGTCGGCGACGACGCAGAGAACGGTCGCCGTGATGCTCGAGCCCGTGATGGGTGAGATCGGCATCATCCCTGCAGCGCCTGGCTACCTCCAGCGCGTCCGCGAGTGGTGCGACGAGAAGAACCTGCTCCTGATCCTCGATGAGGTGCAGACAGGCCTGGGCCGGACTGGCCGCTGGTTCGCCCACCAGCACGCCGGCATCACACCGGACGTCATGACTCTGGCCAAGGGCCTGGGAGGTGGGATTCCGATCGGCGCGTGCCTGGCCAACCCGCGGGCCGACGTGTTCGAGCCGGGCGACCATGGCTCGACGTTTGGCGGCAACCCGCTCGCATGCGCCGCCGCGTCCACGGTGCTGCATGTGATCGAGCGGGACGCGCTGGTCGGCCACGCGGCCGAGATGGGCGAGCTCCTGCACAGCTCAATCCAGGACCTCGGAGCGAAAGAGGTGCGTGGCCTGGGCTTGATGCAAGCGTTCGAGTTCGAAGAAGCGAAGGCAAAGCCGTTCCAGCAGTCATGCCTGGAGGCGGGCCTGATCGTCAACGCCGTGGACGACCACACGGTGCGCCTGGTCCCGCCATTGATCCTCACCGCCACAGAGATCGAGCGCGCGCACGGGGTCTTGGCAAAGGTGGCCAGGTGACGACGACCAAGGCGGAGCGGCACAGCGCAATCCTCGAGCTCGTCAATCGCGGCTCGGCGCACACACAGCAGGACATTGCTGCGGCGCTCGCGCGGCGCGGAATGCGCATCACCCAGGCGACCATCTCGCGCGACATCCAGGAGCTCGGCCTTGTGAGATCGGGCAGCGGCTATCGAAGCTCGGCGGCGCTGGTGCGCGAGCTCGTGCTTTCGGTTGAGATCGTCGAGCCGATAGCCGTCATCAGAACTCCGCCTGGGACCGCCAACCTCGTCGCCCGCCGCATCGACGAAGCCGGTCTTCCCGGGATTGCCGGCACGGTGGCCGGGGACGACACCATCATCGCCGTGCTGCGCAAGCCCGCCGCCGGCCGCGCGCTCAAGCAGCTCCTTGGCAATGCCTTCTAAAAAGCTCGTCAACGCCAAGAAGCTTGTCCTGGCCTACTCGGGGGGGCTCGACACCTCGGTCGCCATCCGATGGCTCAAAGACCAGGGTTGGGACGTGATCGCGTTCACGGTCGACCTGGGCGAGAAGAAAGACCTCGATGCGATCCAGGCGCGCGCGCTGAAGACCGGCGCGTCCGCCGCCTACGTGGCCGACGGCCGGCTCCCTTTCCTCCAGCTCTTCGTGTGGCCGTCGCTCCAGGCCGGAGCGGTATATGAAAAGGAATACCCGCTCGCGACCGCGCTGGGCCGGCCGCTGATCGCAGCGATGATGATCGAGGTGGCGCGTCGCGAAGGCGCGCAAGCCGTTGCGCATGGCTGCACGGGCAAGGGCAACGACCAGGTCCGCTTCGACGTGGCAACCGCGGCGCTGGCGCCAGACCTGCAGGTCGTCGCGCCAGTGCGCGAGTGGGGGATGAACCGCGACGACGAGATCGAGTACGCGACCGAGCATGGGATCGAGGTCCCGGCGACGGTGCGCTCTCCTTACTCGACGGACGAGAACTTGTGGGGCCGCTCAATCGAAGCCGGCGTGCTCGAAGATCCGTGGGCGGAGCCGCCGAAGGACGTCTACGCATGGACCCGCGACGCGCGCCAGTGTCCTGACGAGCCGACCTACGTCGAGGTTACTTTCAAGGAAGGCGTCCCGGTCGCGCTCGACGGGAAGCCAACGACGGCGCTCGATCTCGTGACCGCGCTGAACAAGGTGGGTGGGGAGAACGGCGTCGGCCGGATCGACCACTTGGAGAACAGGCTCATCGGCATCAAGTCGCGCGAGATCTACGAGGCGCCCGCCGCGGTCCTTTTGCTCCAGGCCCACCAGGCGCTCGAGGACATCACGCTGCCCAAGGAGGTCGCGAGGTTCAAAGACCTCGTCGCGCAGCAGTGGGCGCAGATGGTCTACGACGGCCTGTGGTTCAGCCCGCTCCGCGACGCCCTGTACGCCTTCGTCGCCGAGACCCAGCGTCATGTCACGGGCGACGTGCGGATGAAGCTCTACAAAGGCTCCTCCCAGGTTGTGGGACGCAAGGCCCCGGAGCAGCTCTATCAGCTCTCACTCGCAACCTATGGCAAAGGCGACGAGTTCGACCAGTCCGCCGCCGCGGGCTTCATCAAGCTGTGGGGCATGGGGGTGCGCACTTCGGCGCGCGTCCAGGGCCGGCTCCACGCGCGCGACTTCGGCAAGCTTCTGGGCGACGCGAAGAGGCTGACGCCATAGCGAACACAACCCGCAAGTTGTGGGGCGGTGCGTTCCGCCGCGGCTTGCTGCCCGAGCTCGAGCGATTCTCGTCCTCCCTGGCGATCGACTACGAGCTCTATCCCTATGACATTGCCGGAAGCATCGCCCATGTACGGGGGCTGGCAGCTGCCGGAGTGGTGTCGAAGTCGCGGCTGACCGCCATCGAGCGTGGCTTGCGGCGGATTAAGCGCGAGCTCGACGAGGGGGCGTTCAAGTTCAAGCCCTCGGACGAAGACATCCACACGGCTGTGGAGCGCCGCCTGACCGAAATCACGCCTGCCGGGGCGGCGCTGCATACGGGGCGCTCCCGCAACGACCAGGTCGCTCTCGACCTCAGGCTTTACTGCCGCGATGCGGCGGTCGAGGCGATCGCTTCGGCGGCGCAGGTGATCTCGGGTCTGGCGAACAAGGCGGCGACGCACGCCGCGTGGCTGATGCCCGGCTACACGCATCTCCAGCGTGCACAGCCCGTGACCGTCGGCCATCACCTTTTGGCCCATGCAGAGCCGTTGCTCCGCGACGTGGGGCGTTTTCGGCACGCCTACGACGCAGCCGGCGAGATGCCGCTCGGCTCGGGCGCCCTCGCCGGGTCGACGCTGCCCCTCGCTCGGCGCGTGGTCGCCAGGGAGCTTGGCATGGAGGTTTTGACCGAGAACAGCATGGACGCGGTTTCCGACCGTGACTTTGCCCTCGACCTCGCATTCGCGTGCGTCGCCGCGTCCATCCATCTGAGCAGGCTCGGCGAAGACGTGGTCTTGTGGGCGAGCACGGAGTTTGGCTTCGTGAGGCTGGCCGACGAGATCGCCACCGGGTCGAGCCTGATGCCCCAGAAGAAGAACCCGGACATCGCCGAGCTCCTGAGAGGCAGGGCCGGTCGGTCGATCGGCGGCCTGGTGGCCCTGGCGACTGTGCTCAAGGGCCTTCCGCTCGCCTACGACCGGGATCTGCAGGAGGACAAGCCCGCGCTCTTTGCCGCGGTGGAGAACGTCCTCGACTCCCTGGGCGCCGCAGCACTGATGGTCGAGCACCTGGAGTTCGACCGGGAGCGGCTGGCGGCGGCGGCGGGCGATCCCGGCCTGCTGGCCACTGACGCGGCCGAGGAGCTGGTCCGCACGGGCGTGGCCTTCCGTCAGGCGCATGAGACCGTCGGGCGGCAGGTGCGGGACGGCAAGTTTGCCGCGCCGTGGCCGGCGAAAGCATCACTCGCCCGACGCGACCTGCCGGGCGCGCCGAACCCCGGCCGTGTGGCCGCCCGAGCGAGGGCACTGCGCCGAGAAGCTGCCGCCTTACGCCGCTGGGCTGAGAAACACCCTCCCACCCTCCCGAATTAGTACAGTTCGGCCGCCATGCTGCTTGCGGTCGACGTCGGGAACACCAACGTGACGCTCGCCCTGTTCGACGGCGAGCGCCTCGCCGCCGACTGGCGCCTGACCTCGCGCCGGGAGTGGACGGCCGACGAGCTGGCGGTCGAGCTTGGGCAGCTGTTCGAGCTACGAGGTTTTGAGCTCGGAATCGTGACCGGCGTCGTGATCTCGAGCGTGGTGCCGACGATCAATCCCGCCCTGGTCGAAGCCTCGCGGCGCTACCTGAAATGCGAGCCGGTAATGGTCGGCCCCGGAGTCAAGACCAGCGTCCGCATCCGCTACGACAACCCTAAAGACGTGGGCGCCGACCGGATCGCGAACGCCCTGGCCGCCTACTCGAAGTATGGCGGCCCGATCGTGGTGATCGACTTCGGCACCGCCGTCACCTACGACGCGATCAATGCCGAGGGCGATTACCTGGGCGGCGCGATCGCCCCAGGCGTCGAGATCTCCCTCGACGCGCTGGTCTCCCAGACGGCCATGCTCCGCCGGGTCGAGCCCGTGGCTCCGGACTCTGTGATCGGCCGCAACACCGTGGCCTCGATCCAGTCCGGCCTGGTCTGGGGCTTCGTGGCCCAGGTCGAGGGGATGGTGAAGCGGATGGTCGACGAGCTGGGCGGACAAGCCCGGGTGGTGGCGACCGGGGGCCAGGCTTCCCTCGTGGCCGGTCTGACCCAGGTCATAGAAACCACCGACCCGTTGCTGACCCTGGAGGGTTTACGGCTTATCTACGCTCAAAACTCTGATGGGGGTGCTAGATAAGAGCCCGCGATGCAAACGGCGCCTCAATTTCACCTCTACGTCCTGGATGGCGACGTGCCCGCGGGCCTCGCCGCGACCGGGCTCGAGACCGAGAAGCTTCCCGATCCCGCCGCGATCGAGCACCCGGCGCTGATCCTGCTCGGCGCCGGACAGACGGCGCCCGAGCGGCTGGCTGAGATGGCGATCGAGCTGCCGCCCGACGCCTCGCCTGGTGCCCTGCGCGAGGTCGTTCGGATCGCGATGGAGAACGTCGCCCTCAAACACCAGGTGATACAGCTGGAGAGCGAAGCGCACCGCCGGCACCGCCAGTTCCGCGAGCTCAACCGCATCGGCATCGCGTTGTCGGCCGAAAAGGACATAGATCGGCTCCAGTCTTTCATCCTCACGACCATGCGCCAGCTCACCCACGCGGACGGCGCGAGCTTGTGGCTGAAGATGGACGAGGAGGGCGAGGCCAAGCTATTCCTCGCGTCGAGCCAGAACCACTCGATCGACAAGAACACCTACTCCGCCTTCAAGGTGCCGGTCGACCAGCGTTCGGTGGTCGGCTATACGGTCTCGGTCGGCAAGAGCCAGATCTACGACGACGCCTACAACCCGCCGCCCGGCAAGCCGGTCGGGGGCAAGAGCTTCGATGCACAGTTCGGCTACCGGACCAAGTCGATGCTCACGGTCCCGATGCGCAACTACAACAACGATGTCGTCGGGGCGGTCCAGCTGATCAACGCCAAGCGTCATTTCGAGACGCGGCTGACCGTGGCCACCGTCGACAGTGAGGTTGTCAGCTTTCAGCCGGACGATGTGGAGATGATCGAATCGATTGCGAGCCAGGCTGCGGTCGCGCTCGACAACAAGACCCTCATCGATTCGATCCAGGCACTGTTCGACGGTTTTGTCCAGGCGAGCGTGACCGCGATCGAACAGCGCGATCCAAGCACCGCCGGTCACTCGGGTCGTGTCGAAGGTCTGACCACGCGCCTCGCCCGAGTGCTGAATGAGATCGGGACCGGGAAGTTCAGCGATTTCTTCATGAGCGACGATCAGCTGAAAGAGCTGCGCTATGCGTGTCTTCTGCATGACTTCGGCAAGGTCGGCGTGCGCGAGCACATCTTGATCAAGGCCAAGAAGCTCGTCCCCGGCCAGCTCGAGGTGATCCAGTCGCGCTTCGAGTTCATCGAGCGATCGGTCCAGGTCAAGTACGCGACCGAGAAGCTCGAGGCGATGCGCGAGGGCCGCAACGGTTCTTCGCTCGCGGAGATCGACGGCCGTCTCGAACAGGAGATGAAGCAGCTCGACGAGTGGGTGAGGAGCATCGCCGCGGCCAACGAGCCGACCGTGATGCCCGAGGACAAGGCGTCGATGCTCGAGTTCCTCTCCCAGCAGACGTACTACGACATGGCGGGGCGAGCGCATCCCATGCTCGAGCCGCAGGAGTTTCGCTTCTTGAGCATTCGCAAGGGCACGCTAGACGCCCAGGAGCGGCTGGAGATGGAGTCGCACGTCACGCACAGCTTCCAGTTTCTGAGCAAGATCCCGTGGACGCCCGTGATGAAAGGAATTCCCGAGATCGCATACGGGCATCACGAAAAGCTCGACGGCTCCGGCTATCCGCGCGGGTTGACAGGGGACCAGATCCCGATTCAGGCACGAATGATGACCATCTCCGACATCTACGACGCGCTGACCGCGCAGGATCGCCCGTACAAGAGGGCAGTGCCGGGGAGCACCGCCATCGACATCCTCCGCGAGGAGGCGAAGCAGGGCAAGCTGGACCGGGACCTGCTCGACGTCTTCATCACGAAGAAGATCTATCAGGCGGCCGGCGCGCGATGAGGATCAAGTTCTGGGGCACGCGGGGCACCCGGCCGACCCCAGGACGCCGCACCCTTCGCTACGGCGGCAACACGACTTGCATCGAGGTCAGGGACAAGGAGAACAACCTGCTCATCATCGACTCGGGTTCCGGCATCGCAGAGCTGGGCAGCACGTTCAGCCCGACCGAGCCCCTGCAGGCGCACCTCCTGATCACTCACACGCACCTCGACCACATCCAGGGCTTTCCATTCTTCTTGCCGGCGTTCGTGCCGGGCACGACGCTGACCATCGTCGGACCGTCCGGCTCCGCCAAGTCGCTGCAGGCCGCGTTCGCGGATCAAACCGACCCCGCCTATTTCCCTGTGCGCTTGAGCCACATGCCCGCGGAGATGGAGTTCATCGAACGCAACCCGGGCGAGACCTTCGAGGTTGGAGCGCTGCGCATCACTCCGCACCTGCTGATGCACCCGATCCCCACGTTTGGCTACCGGATCGACGAGGGCTCGTCGCGCTTCTCGTTTGCCACCGACAACGAGATCGCCCTCTTCGCCAACGGTACGAACGGCACATTGAAAGACTTCGCCAACTGGTGCCGGGATTCGGACCTGCTCGTCCACGACGCCCAGTACAGCGCCGAGGAGTACAAAACTCACGCTGGATTCGGCCACTCGACCTACGAAGAATCGCTGTCGCTGGCCGAGCAGGCTGGCGTGAAAGAGCTCGCTTTTTTCCACCACGACCCGCTGCATTCCGACACCGACGTGGACGCTCTTATCGAGCAGGCACTGGGCAACCACCGTGCCGCGGGCGGCGCTGACGTGAGCTCGTTCCCCGCGGCGGAGGAGCAGGAGCTCGCTCTTTAGGCTTTAGTCTTTTCCGATCGTGACGGAAGAATTCATGCGCGAGCGGCTCGAAAAAGTCGACCGGCTTCGCGCTGCGGGCATCGAGCCTTACTCACGTGGATTTCGGCCCACGCATACCACGGAAGCCGCGAAGGCGCTTCTCGGCGAGGCCGAACGGACCGATCCCGTTTCAATCGCGGGCCGCCTGATGGTCAAGCGACAGCAGGGTGGGTTGGTATTTGCCGACCTGCAGGACGGGCATGGCCGCATCCAGCTGATGGCCAACCGCGGCATCCTCGGCGACGAGGAGCTCAGTCGGTTCGCGGATCTAGACCCGGGCGACATCATCGGCGTCACCGGGCCCGTTTTTCGCACCAAACGGGGCGAGATCACTGTCGAGGTCCAGTCATTCCAGCTGCTGACGAAATCGCTTCGTCCGCTGCCCGAGAAGTGGCACGGCTTGAAGGACGTGGAGATCCGCTACCGGCAGCGCTACGTCGACCTGATCGCCAACCCGCAGGTCCGCGAGGTCTTTCGGGCACGCACAAAGATCATCACCGCGATGCGGGGCCTGCTCGACGAGAGGGGCTTTATCGACGTCGAGACGCCTGTCCTCCAGGAGATACCCGGCGGCGGCCACGCGCGGCCATTTGAAACGCACCACAACGCCCTCGGCCGGGACCTTTACCTACGGATCGCGCTGGAGCTGCACTTGAAGCGGCTGCTGGTGGGCGGATTTGAGCGGGTCTACGAGATCGGCCGCGTGTTTCGCAACGAGGGTCTGTCGCCGCGACACAATCCCGAGTTCACGATGATGGAGTGCTACCAGGCCTACGCGGACTATCAGGACATGATGCAGATGGTCGAAGACCTGGTGGTCGTCTCCGCGATGGCGGCGAACCGACCTCTGGAAACGTCGTACGAGGGCGAGTCGGTCAACCTGACACCGCCCTTCAGGCGGGAGCGAATGGCGGACCTGGTCCTCGAATACGCAGGGAAGCACGCGGCAGGCGAGGAGCTGAACGACCTGTTCGAAGAGCACGTGCAGCCGCGCCTGCGGCAGCCCACCTTTGTCCTCGATCACCCGGTTGAGGTGTCTCCGCTCGCGCGCCGGCGAGAAGACGATCCGCGGTTTGTCGAGCGCTTCGAGCTGATCATCCTCGGGCGTGAATACGCCAACGCGTTCACGGAGCTGACGGACCCGGTCGACCAGCGTGCGCGGTTCGAGGCGCAAGCCGCGTTACGAGCGGGGGGGAACGTGGAGGCGCATCCGATGGATGAGGACTTCCTGCGCGCCGTCGAGTACGGACTGCCGCCGTGCGGTGGCCTCGGCTTTGGCCTTGACCGGCTCGTCATGCTTCTGATGGATCAGCCGTCGATCCGGGACGTGATCCTTTTCCCGGTGATGAAGGCCGAGACGTAAATCGTGCTGTCGCTCGAATTCATCCGCAAGAACCCCGATGTCGTGCGGAGGGCGGCTGAGCTCAAGGGAGAGCCGGCACCGGTCGACGAGATCCTCGAGCTGGATCAAAAGTGGCGCGCCCACCAGCACAGGGCCGAAGGAATCAAGGCCCAGCAGAACGACCTCTCGAAGGAGTTCGCGAGGACGCGAGATGAAGCCCTGAAGGCACGGTTGCGCGAGATGGCGGACGCGGCGAAGAGCGAGCTGGCGCTAGCCGACGCGGTGAAGCGTGACCTGGACGATTTGCTGCTTCGTGTGCCGAACATCTTTCACGAGTCGGTGCCCATCGGTGAAACCGAGGCCGACAACGTCGTGATCAGGGAGTGGGGGACGAAGCCCGACCTCGGCTTTCCCCCGCGCACGCATTACGACCTCGGCGAGGCCCTGGGGATCATGGACTTCGAGCGTGCGGTCAAGATTGCGGGATCGCGCTTTGCGTTCCTGGTCGGTGACGGGGCGCGACTCGAGCGCGCGCTCGTCCAGCTCATGCTCGACGTCCACACGCGGGAGCACGGTTACACCGAGCTGTGGGCACCGATGCTGGTCAACTCCGCGGCGATGACCGGGACCGCGAACCTGCCCAAATTCGCCGACATGCTCTTCAAGGTCGAAGACCGCGACTTGTGGCTCATACCGACTGCCGAGGTACCGGTCACCAATTTCCATCGCGACGAGATCCTCGACGCCGACCGCCTGCCCCTGAAGTACGTGTCGTACTCGCCTTCGTGGCGCACCGAAGCCGGCGCGGCCGGAAAGGACACGCGCGGGTTCATCCGCTTGCATCAGTTTTCCAAGGTGGAGCTGGTCAAGGTGACGACCGCCGAAACCTCACTCGACGAGTTCGAGAAGCTGACAGCTGACGCGGAGGACATCCTGCAGCGGCTCGGTCTGCATTACCAGGCGATGGCGATGTGCACGGGGGATATGGGATTCGCGCAGTACAAGAAATACGACCTCAATGCTTGGGCCCCGGGACTCGATCGCTACCTCGAGGTTTCGTCGTGCTCGACGTTCAATGACTTCCAGGCGATGCGCGCGAACATCAGGTATCGAGCGGGACGCGGGACGCCGCCGCGGTTCGCGCACACGATCAACGGGTCGGGCCTGGCCCTGCCGCGGACCATCGATGCGATCATCGAGACGTACCAGCGATCCGACGGGATGATCGCCGTGCCCGAGGTCTTGAAGCCGTACATGGGCGGGGTAGAGCTGATCGGGGCGCGATAATCGCTTTCGCCCAACGGAGGGGTGGCCGAGTCCGGTTGATGGCGACAGTCTTGAAAACTGTTATAGGTGCAAGCCTATCCTGGGTTCAAATCCCAGCCCCTCCGCCAACCAGCGCCGCGACCGTGCCAGAAGGGGTCTTTCAAGTCTCCGGATTCCACCCCTTTCGGCGCACTCGAGGCTCCTGCGATCAATGAACTGGGCTTATCTCAATCCATTCTGGCGCGAAGACCGGGTGATGGTTTCGGACCTCGACCCTGAGCAGTGCCGGAGAAGGCTCAAGGAGGCCGACACAAGCATCTTCACGGTCGCGCGCCTGTGGGTTGGGCGTGGCGACGCAAATTTCTACGAGGGCGGAGTTGGCGCAGGTAGGGCAGGCTCGCTATTCGAGATGCATGTCCGCGTGAAAGTCTCGCCCGCCGCTGGCAATTCATCACGCCTCGATCTTCGATTCTCTGGAGGCCTCGGCTCGGCTGTCCTCATGTCGGTGGCAACGCTCTTTTGCGTATGGGCGTTTGGCTGGGCGCTGCTCAAACTCGCCGGTGGAAGTGGCTGGATGCCGATCTATGGAGCAGGCCTGCTGTCGCTTCTCGTCCCGGCGCTGCTCGTGTTGGCCCTCAGATCTGAAGCGCCGCACGACCGGGAAGAGCTCTGGAAGTTTGTGGCAGACCAGGTCGAGGGTAGGCCGGCTTGAAGGTCAGCGCGCCGTGACTGTTCCGGAAGGGTCTTTCAAGTCTCCGGATTTCACGCCTTTTTGCCTACTCGAGGCTTTTCAAATAAGGAAGCGGCCGTTCTCCATGATCTTGCGCCCGTCCACTGCGACGGTCGCGTGTGACGCGAGAGCGTCGACGTGCGACGGGCACGCCCAGTCGGCCTTTGTCTCGAAACCGTACGGGTCGCCGAATGCGATGTGCACCCCCGGGAACTTCTCGTCCTGGAGAAAGTTCCCGACGATGCGCTTCAGACCGACGTTCGTGCCGACAGCGAACTCCCCAACGCGATTTGAATTTGGATGCTGCGACATGTACTCGCGGACCTCGGCGGCGAGGTGGGGGTCGGGCGTGTCCACCGACACCATCCGGCTGGCCCGGATCTGCAGGCGCAGCGGGGGCGAGAGCATGCCGTATTTCTCGGTGAACCAGTCGCCCATCTCCTCCGCTGCGATCTCGCCATCGACCGAAACCGGACATGTGAAGGTCTCGCCCTCGGGCAGGTTGCCCCAGCGTCCCTGTTCCCAGTAGCGGCCGTCGCATGGGATCCAGTGCAGGGTGGGGGAGAACGTAGCGACGAGGTCGGTGCCCAGGGACGTGTTCACCGTGATCCGGGTCGCGTGGCGGACGATCTCATAGACCTTGCGAGTCACGGTGTAGATCTCGTCGTAGTCGGCGGCCATACCGTCGGTCATGACGACGTCGTTGATCCCGATCATGTGCCCATGCCGGCACCGGAGGTCGTCCGCCAGTAGGTGCAGCATCGGCTGCCGGAACCCGAGCTCGCCACGGAGGCCGATGCCGATGAAGAAGGACGCGGTGGGGCGAAAGCCTATGAGCTCGTCCGCCAGCGCGCGAGGAAAGGAGGTCGCCGGCCGTTCGATGATCTCTTCCATCGTCCAGACGCGCACCGTTGCGCCGGTCGCAATCGCCTCCTCCTCGATGGCCTCGGCGATTGCCATCCGCATCCTGTCGCGGATGATGGCGACGCGATCCTGGTCGCCGATATTGAGACATGCGCGCACGGCGTTGCGAGCGCCCGCGGCAAACTCCGTCCGCATCACCAAAACAGGTTACCCAGTGTCACAATCGGACCAGATCATGGGCCGTCTCGAAGAGCGGGATCTGCGCAGCCTTGAACGGAAGAGCATGTATTCGATCTTCGCGCCCCTCGACGGCGACGACGGACTGTCGCGGGAGCTTGCGCTGGACGACGAGGCCAACCCGACACGCGCTGGTGAGCTCGCCGTCTGGGGATTTCTCCGTCGACGAAGACGTCGGCGCAAGCGCCTCGCCGACGAAGATTGGATATCGGCGATGTTCATGTTCGTCCGCCGCTTCTCCTGACGCGCCCGCTCAGAGAGCCAAAGCCGCCAGGCGCGTAACCATCCGGTTGGGTTGTGCCGTTTGACGCAGAGGTGGCGGACGTCACTCCAACTCACGTCGGTCAGCTGTCCCTGGATGGTCGTTGGCGTTGGGATGGCACGCAATGGCTGCCTGTAACGAGCGCCCCGCCGCCGGTTCCCGAGTGGGCCAACGCCCGCGTTCGGTCCAACGCAACGCTCACCGCCTTGGGCTCTGTCCTGGTGATTGGTCTCCTGGCCGACCAGTGGCTGCGCACCGGCACCTTTGGCCTGGCCGCCTCGCTGACCTTCGTTATCGGAGCTGCAGCTCTGATTCGCATAGGGGGCCTGGAGCGGCGTGAATCGCGGGCCTTCGTGGGGGTCGCGGCGCTGTTCGCATGTTGGTTCACCCTTCGGGCGAGTCCATGGCTGTTGCTGCCGGACCTGTTCGTCGCCATCGCGCTTCTTGGATTCGCTGCTTCAATTGCGGTTCGAGGTTCGATATTCGATCTCGGCGTCTCCGAGGTCGCGGCGCGCTCCATTCAGGCCGTGATCCAGATCGCCGCGGGCGCGGGATTTGTTGCGCGACCGGCGCTCCAGGCCCGAGGTCGTGTGCGTTCAGCCGCGCCGCTGATTCGAGGTGTCCTGATCGCACTGCCCATCGCCGCGCTTCTTGCCGCCTTGCTTGCGTCCGCGGATCCGGTCTTCGCGTCCTTCTTCAACCTGAACGTAGATTTCGGCCAGCTTGCCCTGGACGTGACCCTCGTCGCGGTCGGTGCACTGTCCGCTGCCGGCTTGCTTCGCCTTGCGGCCTCCGAACCGGTAGGGCGCGTGGACGGCCCGGTCTGGCGGCTCGGTGCCACCGAAGCGCTTGTAGTCCTTGCGGTCCTCGACGCCGTGTTTGCAGCCTTCGCATTGGCGCAGGTGCTGGCGGCGACAGGGGCGGCCGCGGACACCTTGAGACAGGCGGGCGTCACCTATTCCGACTACGCGCGGTCGGGCTTCTTTCAGCTGCTCTGGGTGAGTGGCATCACGCTCGCGGTCCTCTTCCTGTTCAGCAGGATCAGCCGGCTCTCCGCTCGCCGAAGCGAGGTCGCGTTCATGGTGCTGGCCCAATGCGCCATTGCGCTCACCCTGCTCATCGTCGTGGTGGCGTTTCGCCGTCTGAGCCTTTATGAAGAGGCCTACGGCTTCACCATGCTCCGTCTGTACAGCCACATTTTTGCGACCTGGATCGCAGCCGTCTTCCTGTTGTTGGCGATCGACTTTTTCTTTGTGTGGAAGAGCCGGCGCTGGTTTGTCGGGGCGATGATTGCCACGGGGATAGCTGTCCTGCTCGTGCTCAACTTCATCAACCCTGAAGCTGTTGTCGTTTCACTCAACACGAGCCATGCGCAGACCAGCCACAAGATTGACGGTGATTATCTAGCGCAGCTGTCGAGCGATGCGACGCCGGCGTTGCTCGCGTCTCGGTCCGCGCTCGACCCTGCGCTGCGCGGGCAGATCAATCAGGCCGTCTGCGCCGGCCCGCGCACGTACTCACCGCAACCCTCTGCATTCAACTGGTCTGAGGCACAGGCTGCTGACGCCCGTCGGGGCGGCTGCTAGGCGAGGTCGCCGACGCGGCGGATCCAGCGGAACATCGCCTTGGTGGTGTCCGGGACGTACCGCTCGGCTCCTTCGATCAGTCCTTCAAACGTAGGCGCGGTGAATGTGATCCCCGAACCCTGGATATCGCTCGCCTTGATCTCGCCGCCCTGCTTCGTGATGTCCAGGATCACGTCTCCTGGCCTCCCCTCCCAGGGGTATATGGCGAACTGCAGCTCGGCCGCGACGGACTCGATGTGGTTGGCGTACAGAGCCGCAGTTTGCGATGACGCTTCGTCCAGCGCCTTCGTGAGCGACTCGGCGGAGAAATCGCGCGGCGTCTTGCCGTCTGACGCCCAGATGAGACTCCACCTGGACCGATCACGCTCGACGATGCATGTCACCAGGCTCGACAGCTTCACCGTTTCGAGCATAGCCTCGAGACCCGGAAAATAAGGTCGTGGCTCCGGGTTCCCCACCTGAGGATCAGGATCGCGATCGGGTGCTCGAGAGCTTCGTCGACGTCGCCGGCCGGCTGCACAGCATCCCGGTCCAGCGCAAGAAGCGCCTGGCGGTCCTGCAGTGGCTCGTCGAGGACTTTCAACCGGGCCGCCTGTACACCGAGTCGGAGGTCAATCGAGTCATCTCGCGCCGCCACCCCGACTTCGCGGCCCTCCGGCGATACCTGGTGGACGAGGAGCTGATGCAGCGCAAGCGCAGCGTGTACTGGAGGACGGGCAGCGTACCGAACGTCGGGTGGGATCCGCCGTCGTGGCCCGACGAATGAGTGTTACGTGCGCGCCGGTGCGGTCGTTCTCGCAGCATGACAGCAACCCTCCGATTGCTCGCCGGACCCCTGGCCATCGTGGCCGCGATCTCCCTGGCCCTGGTTGCGATCGCCGTGGCTGCGAACAGGCCCGCGCTGCTCGTCGGAGCCCCGTCCGCCTCAACCTCCACTTCGACGATCGCGCCGGCCATCCTGACCAGCGGCGACGGAATCGTGTCCAGGAAGCCAGATGTCGCCGTGATCGGCGCCGGTCTCGAGTCGCAGCAGCCGACCGCCACCGGAGCTCAGTCTGACCTCGCGAGCAAAGCGGCCAAGCTGATCGCCCGGATCAAATCACTGCCCGTCGCGGACAAGGACCTCAACACAACCGGCTGCTGGATTGGGCCGGTCTATTCACCGCAGGGTCAAACGATCACCGGGTATCGCGCGGCCGAGCAGCTGCAGGTCAGCTGGCATAACGTCGACACCGTCGGGAGGGCGCTCGACGCCATCGTGCAGGAGGGAGGGGCCACCAACATCTCGATCAGCTTCGGCCTGGGGGATCCCAAGCCGGCACAGGCGGAAGCACGCACGCTCGCGATCGCCGATGCGAAAGCCAAAGCCCTGTCCATGGCGTCGGCCGCCGGCGTGAAGCTCGGCCAGGTGATCCAGGTCAGCGACCTGTCGTTGAGCAGCCGCGTACCCTCGCCGATCAGCTACGGTGCTGCGGCGAGCGTGCCGACGCAGGTTCCCGTCGGGCAGCTCGACATCCAGGCCAGCGTCGAGGTCGACTTCGCGATCGGGTAAATCGCGGTGAAGAGCGGGGTGGCGCCGCTCGCGACGACGACGGGTGATTTATGGTCGGGGGGCGATGATGCTGAAGATCTATCCCGACCAGCGCTGGCCTGCGTTCCTGCGCGTGTTTGCGGATACGGTCACCTTCTTCTGGGCGGTGGCGTGGGCCTACCTGGGTTTTCTGATCTACCAGACGATCATGGGGCTCGAGGTCATCGCCGATGGGATCAAGAACACTGGCCTCACCTTCAATCAATGGATCGCTGCGTTCCGGAAGGCGGTGCCCGGCGGGATCCCGATCCTGACCAAGTTCCTCCAGGATGCCGCCGATGCGCTGCAGCACTACTCGGGCAACTCGCTGATCGCGACCGGTCAGAACATCCACGATGCGATCCTCAAGACGGCGATCGTCCTTGGGCTGCTCGTGGCCCTGCCCCCGATCCTCCTCGTGCTCGTGCCCTACACGGGATGGCGATGGCGCGACATGCGGGAGACGGGGGCGGCGCTTGCGTTCGTGCGGATCGCGGCGATGACGGGGCGGGCGGACGCAGCGCGTGCGGTGCTGGCATACCGGGCCGTGTCGACGCTTTCATTTCGGGCGTTGATGCGGGCAAGCGCGGATCCGGTGGGGGACCTCGTGGAGCACCGATACGAGCGACTGGCAACGGCGATGCTGAAACGCGCCGGCCTCGATCCGGCGCGGCTGCCGCCGCCCGAGCTGCCGGAGCTACCGCCCCATCGCGGCGGCTAGCTATCGTTGTTGGCCATGTGCCGAAGCATCAAGACCCTGCGCCATCACGACGAGCTCGCCACCGATGAAGAGATCCGCGCCGCCGCTCGCCAGTTCGTCCGCAAGGTGAGCGGGTTCACCAAGCCGTCATCCCGCCACGAGGCCGCTTTCGAGGTTGCGGTCGACGAGATCGCTGTCGCGTCGCAGCGCTTGCTCGAGAGCATCGCCGGGAACCTGGTAGGGGCTGGGCACCGGGCGTAGCGCTGCTAGGTGGCTCCTCCCCACCTGTGGGGAGGTGGCGCGCAGCGCCGGAGGGGCAGCGCCGGAGGGGCAGCGCCGGAGGGGCAGCGCCGGAGGGGCTGGGTCGAACCCTTTTAGAGCTGGCAGCCTCGGCAGAAGTTCAGCGGTTCGCGGTTGGAGCCCAGCTGGCTGATCCGGTGCCCGCACCGCGGGCAGGTCTTCCCGCCTTTCATGTGCACCGCCATGAAAGATCGATCCTGCTTCGACTCTTCGTAGTTCGGGTTGGCCAGGATAGCCTCGACCGCTCGCGAAAGGACCAGAGGGATGGCGCGATAGAGCGCTTCCTCCTCGTCCGGCTTCAGCGACGCACGCCGCCGCAGCGGCAAAAGCCGCGCCTCGAAAAGGATCTCGTCCGAGTACGCGTTGCCGATCCCGGCCAGGAACTCCTGGTTCCGGAGCAGGTCCTTCAGCTCGTCCCGGAACCGCCGAAGCCGTTTCCGAAAAACATCCAGGCCCAAGGGACCGATCGAGTCCGCTTCCGGCCCCTGGCCATCCCAGGCCGGGACCTCCTTCGAGCAGTCGGCGACCCAGTAGATCCGCCCCATGTCCCGAAAGTCGAGGTAGCGAAGCTCCTGCTTGCCCTCGAGCCGCAGCGTGAACACCTCCGTGGCAGGCACCGGCGTGTCTCCCGAGGCGACCTGGAACCGGCCGCCGAGCATCGGGTTGATGACCAGCCAGCGTGGCGATCCGCCGCCGCCCAGCTCCGTGGCGAAGACCATGTGCTTGCCCCGCCGGGTCAGTGAGGTGATCCGCCGCGCCGGCAGCTCCAGGGCGAAGTCGTCGACCGGATAACGCAGCAGATGGGCTTTCTTCGGGTTGACCGTGGCGGCCGTGATCAGCTTGCCCTCGACCCGCGGACTGATGCGGATCCGCAACGCTTCCAGCTCGGGCAGCTCAGGCATGCCGCAAAAATACGGGCAAAGAAGACACCGAAAAGACGTTTGGAGCCCAAACGTGGTTGGGATAAATCGACGCATGAGACTTGATCGATTCACCGAAAAGGCCCAGGAAGCGCTGCAGGAAGCTGCGGACCTGGCGCGCCAAACTGGCAACCAGGCGGTCGAGCCTGAGCACATGCTGCTCGCGCTGGTCGGCCAGGAGGATGGCGTGGGCCGGACCCTGCTCGAGCGAGCCGGGGCCTCGGTGCAGGCATTGCAGCCGGCGCTCGTCTCAGCGATCGAGCGCTTCCCCAAGGTCAGCGGCGCGGGTCAGCCGTATCTCAGCGAGTCGCTCAGCAAGAGCCTCGAGGCGGCGGAGCGTGAAGCGGAGCGGTTGAAGGACGAGTACATATCGACCGAGCACCTGCTTCTCGCGCTCACCGACCAGAAGATCCTCAATGACCTGGGCGTGACGCACGACGCCCTGCTCCGGTCGCTACGTCAGGTGCGCGGCGCACAGCGAGTCACCGACCAGAACCCGGAGTCCAAATACCAGGCGCTCGAAAAGTACGGCCGTGACCTGACCAAGCTGGCCAGGGAAGGCAAACTCGACCCGGTCATCGGCCGCGACGAGGAGATTCGCCGCGTCATCCAGGTCCTTTCTCGGCGGACCAAGAACAACCCCGTGCTGATCGGCGAGCCGGGCGTCGGGAAGACGGCGATCGCCGAAGGTCTCGCCCAGAGAATCGCCCAGGGTGACGTGCCCGAGGGCCTGAAGGGCAAGCGCGTGATCGCGCTCGACCTGGGTGCGCTGGTCGCCGGCACGAAGTTCCGCGGCGAGTTCGAGGATCGTCTTAAGGCCGTGCTCAAGGAGATCGAAGGCTCCAACGGCCAGGTCATCCTCTTCATCGATGAGCTGCACACGCTCGTCGGGGCGGGCGCCGCGGAAGGTGCGATCGACGCTGCAAACCTGCTCAAGCCGGCCCTTGCTCGCGGTGAGCTGCGCGCCATAGGCGCGACCACGCTGGACGAGTACCGCAAGCACATCGAGAAGGACGCGGCGCTGGAGCGCCGTTTCCAGCCAGTGTTCGTCGACCAGCCTTCCGTCGAAGACACGATCAGCATCCTTCGCGGCTTGCGCGAGAAGTACGAGGTTCACCACGGTGTCCGAATCAAGGACACGGCCATCGTGGCGGCCGCCGTGCTGTCCAACCGCTACATCACTGATCGTTTCCTTCCTGACAAGGCAATCGACCTCATCGACGAGGCGGCGGCCCGTCTGCGCACCGAGATCGACTCCATGCCCGCCGAGCTGGACGAGCTCGAGCGCCAGATCCGTCAGCTCGAGATCGAGCGCCAGGCCCTGAAGAAGGAGACCGACCGCGCCTCCAAGGAGCGGCTGACGGGGATCGAGAAGCAGCTTGCAGAGCTGTCCGAGAAGCGGACCGCTCTTCGTTCCCGATGGAACCAGGAGAAGGAGGTCATCGCCAGGATCCGTGGCCTGCAGGCCAAGCTCGAAGAGGTCCGCGCCGACGCGGAGCGCGCGGAGCGGGCAGCCGACTTTGCCAAGGCAGCCGAGCTTCGTTATGGCAAGGCGGTCGAGATCGAAAAGCAGCTCAAAGAGGCGAGTGACCGGCTGGCACAGCTGCAGGGGGGCCACGCCCTGCTCAAGGAAGAGGTCAGCGAAGAGGACATCGCCGAGATCGTCGCCAAGTGGACGGGCATCCCCGTCTCCAGGCTGATGGAAGGCGAGGTAGCCAAGCTCATCAAGATGGAGGAGCGCCTGCACGATCGCGTCATCGGCCAGGACGAGGCTGTCACGGCCGTCGCGAACGCGGTGCGCCGATCACGCTCGGGCCTGGCGGATCCGAACCGCCCGGTCGGTTCGTTCATCTTCCTCGGCCCGACCGGAGTGGGCAAGACAGAGCTCGCCCGCGCTCTCGCGGAGTTCTTGTTCGACGACGAGCAGGCGCTGATCAGGCTCGACATGTCGGAGTACCAGGAGAAGCACACCGTCGCTCGCATGCTCGGGGCTCCGCCCGGCTACGTCGGCTACGACGAGGGTGGACAGCTGACGGAGGCCGTGCGGCGCCGGCCGTACTCCGTCGTGCTGTTCGACGAGATCGAAAAGGCTCACCCGGACGTGTTCAACGTGCTGCTGCAGATCCTCGACGACGGCCGTCTCACGGACGGCCAGGGCCGCACCGTGGACTTCCGCAACACGGTCCTGATCATGACCTCCAACCTCGGCGGCCAGCTGATCCAGGAGATGTCGAACCGGCCCTTCGATGAGGTACGCGAGACCGTGATGGGCGTGCTGCGTGACCACTTCCGGCCCGAGTTCCTGAACCGCGTCGATGACATCATCGTGTTCAAGCCGCTGAACCAGGACCAGCTGGGCGCGATCGTGGACATCCAGCTGGCGCGCCTGCAGAAGCGGCTCGACGAGCGCAAGATCGTCCTCGACGTGACCGAGGCCGCACGCAAGCTCCTGATCCAGCGTGGATGGGATCCCACGTACGGTGCGCGCCCCCTCAAGCGCACGATCCAGCGTTTGGTCCAGGACCCGCTCGCGATGCAGCTGCTCGCAGGCAAGTTCAGCGACGGAGACGCGATCGTGGTCGACGCCAAGGGCGGCGAGCTGACCTTCGCGAAGGCGAAGTCACGAGCTGTGGCGGAAACAGTCGCCTAACTGGAGCAAACAGTTCCGGCGGATGGAATCGTCAGGTTGATCAGGTAGGCGTCTTCCGCCGCCTTGGCGCACGCGCTCGAGTCGTACGACGTGTGGCCGTTGCCCTGCCGGGTCAGCAGGACCGAACCTGAGATCTGCCGATTGACCGATTGAGCGTCGATGTAGGGGGTGGCTGGGTCGTTCGTGCCTCCCACCAGAAGGATGGGCGGCGCGCCCTGCACGTTGAGCGGACCTTGTGGGTTCTTTGGCTTCACCGGCCACAGGGCGCACTGGTACTCGGAGTATTGACTCCACGGTCCGAACAAAGGCGATGCCTTCGCAAAAGCAGGACCCAGGGCGTCGTAAGTGGCGAGGTCTGGGGGCGCCGGAAAATCGAGACAGTAGATCGAGTGATATGCGCCGTTCCACAGGTTGTTGTAGCTGCCGTCGGCATTGCGCTCGTTGTAGAAGTCCGCAAAGAACAGAAGAAGGCGGCCGTCGTTGCTGTCAGCCGCGATGAGAGACCTTTCGAGGTATGTCCAAAGACTCTGGTCGTACAGCGTCTGCAGCACACCGGTCATCGCCAGGCTGCGACTCAGCTGCCGTCCGCCAACGTTCATGGGCGTCGAGTCGAGGCGAGTCATCAAGGCATTGATCTTGGCAACAGGATCACCTGACTGCCCGTACGTGCAGTTCCTCGCCTTGCAGTCAGCGACCCATGCCTCGAGGTTCTGCTGGAAGCCGACCATCTGGGCAAGCGCGCTCGAGTTGGCCTGCACGGCCGGGTCGAGGACACCATCGAGGGACAGCGCTCGCACGTGGGATGGAAACAGGTGCGCGTACCACTGGCCGAGATAGGTGCCGTAGGAGAAGCCGAGATACGTCAGCTTGGCGTCTCCCAGCGCCCCGCGGATGAGATCCATGTCCCTGGCGGCGCTCGCCGTGTCCATGAATGGCAAGAGGTCGCCACTGCGATGTTGACACGCGGCCGCGAAGTCTTTTTCAGCTTGGATCGCGGTTTGCTTTTCTTGTGGGTCGTCAAGAACCGCGTCGATTGATAGGTATTTATCGAGGGTCGGACTGTCGACGCACGTGATGGGAGTGCTGCCCGCCACTCCGCGCGGGTCGAAAGCGACCAGGTCGAAATGGCGATTGAGGTTGGTGTACGAAGGGGCAGCGTCGCGCAAGAATGTGATTGCTGAGACTCCGGGCCCGCCAGGGTTGATCAGAAGGGATCCCATCTTCGGGGTTCCTGTCGCGGGCTTGCGAATAACCGCGATGCTGATCTTGCGGCCGGTCGGATGCGTGTAGTCCAGCGGCACCATGAGGTTGCCGCACTGGAAGCCCTTGGTGCAATCGGTCCAGGCAATGCTGCCGGCGGAGAGGGGTGAAGGGCTGTGTGAGGCGGTCGGCGTCTGCGTGCACGCGACAACAAGGATCGTGACGAGCACCAAGACCTTTGCGACGTGACCCGTCACGCGTTCGAGTCTAGCCGCGCAACATTAGGATCTGCTGGCGATGAGCGAGTTCACCCGAGATGAGCTGGACCTGATATTGGAGGCACTGGACGACGCTTCGTTCTACCGCGACGCGCGGTCTCTCGTGCTTAAGGGCGCGGTGACGCGGGCCGGCCGGCCGTCGCCGGGCGTCCCTCCGATGCATTCTGGTGACGTTCATCGGGAGAAGGCCCAGGCATACAGGGCGCTGATGGGCAAGCTGAGGTCGGAGCGACCCTGACTGGCTGAACGTACAACCCGAACGCGACACGCGCTGCCCCATGCATCTGAGTACCTCTCTTCCGCCTTGACCCTAACCTGTCGGCATGTCAGAGGGGTCGGAAGACGCGGCGGCGAAGCTCTACTCGCAGGGCATGAAGTTCGCGAATAACAGCGACTGGCCTGCAGCTGAGGCGGCCTTTCGTCAAGCGGCGGAATTGGCGCCGAAGGCATCATTGACATGGCTTTCTGTGGCGATCGCGTGCTGCCGTCAGGGGCGATATGAGCAGGCCGTGCTTGCCATTGAGTGGGCGCTACACGCAGCCACGCCCATCAGAGAAACGCCGGAAAGCGTGCTCGGAGTTGCCAGGTGGGAAGCTGCGGACTGGCGGGGCGTGGAAGAAGCCTTTCGCCCACTCTTGCAAAAGGAGCCGATCGACGCCCCGACCCATCTCTTCCTAGCGATCGCGTTGATCAATCAGAACCGGGTTCAAGAAGGCATCGATGAATTGATGGCCGGATACCGGATGGAGATCGCCGAATCCGAATCCTGACCGATGACCGCAAATGCCGGCAGCCGCGGGTCTCGTGCGCATTTCAAACCCGCCGCAGCGTGCATTGGCGTGTGTCCTGAGACATGTAGGCGCGGGAAGGGAGGGATTCGAACCCTCGAGGGAGCTTTACACCCCCTACCCGCTTAGCAGGCGGGTGCTTTCGGCCACTCAGCCACCTCCCCGACAAGGCGGTGCCGTCGCTCGATTCTATCCACCCCAGGCTCTCTCCATACTTAGCAGCCGATGGATGCTCCCGGCGAACCAGGCGCGCCTCCCATGTGGGGGCCGGGACGCAAGATGGCCTTCGGCACCGCGCCCGGTTCGAGGAGCAAGGTCTGGTACACGCTCGCCGACGGGACGCTCAGCGAGTGCTTTTTCCCCTACCTCGACCACGTCGCACTCCATGAGCTCCGGTTTTTCGTCTCGGCGGGCGGTGCCCCGCCGGTTGACGACTCATTCGACGGCCAGCACAACGTCAGCTGGCTCAGTCCTGGCGTGCCGGCCTTCCGCGTCGAGACCACGCATCACGAATATCGGCTGACCAAAGAGTTCTTCTCCGACCCCGAGGAGAACGCGATGCTGATCGCGGCGACCTTCACGCCTGAGCTGCCCGACCTCCGGCTTTACATGCAGGCTTCGGCCCACTGGCAGCCTGGGACCGAGGGCAACTTCGCCAGCGTCATCGACACGCATCCGCCCGCGCTGCTTCTCCAGCAGCAGGACATCTGGATCTGCCTGGTGGGCCCTTTCGCTCGCGGGACTGTCGGTTACTACCGGAGCAGCGACGTCCAGATCGACCTCAGCGACGGGGACGGCCGCCTGACCTACATGTACGACCACGCCGGGCCGGGAAACGTCAGCGTCGGCGGGGAGTTCGGCGTCCGGGCGGGATCGTTCCAGATGGCGATCGGATTCGCCCATTCGCGGGCCGACGCTGAAGAGGTCGCGCGCACGGCCCTCCAGAAGGGCGCCGGCACAGTGCGCCAGGCGTTCGAGCGCGCGTGGCGCGCACAACCGGAGATTCCCCGGGCGCTGGGCCAGGTCAGCGGCGACGAGGGCATGCTGGCGCGGGCGTCGTTCGCGCTCCTGCACTGCCTCGAGGACAAATCACACGCCGGAGCGTTCATCGCCTCGCCGTCCGCGCCGTGGGGCGAGAGCAACCACGACGGCAACCAGGTCTACCACCTGGTATGGCCCCGCGACCTGTGCCGCATCGCCACAGCGCTGCTTGATGCAGGCGACACGGACGCCGCGCTGCGCGCCTTTCGCCACCTCGAGCAGCATCAGCGGCCGGATGGTGGCTGGTACCAGAACTGGTTCATGGACGGGACGCCGCACTGGCAGTCGACGGAGCTCGACCAGGTCGCGCTGCCCATCCTTCTGGCGTGGCGGTTGGGCGTGGCGGGCTGCCTCGACCACGATCCCTACCCGACGATGGTGCGATCCGCCGCGCAGTTCATCATCCGCGAGGGTCCGCTCACACAGCTCGATCGGTGGGAGGACTCGGGCGGTCTGTCTCCTTCGACGATCGCCGCGTGCATCGCGGCATTGATCGTCGCTGCGGAGTTCGCGGGTGATGCGGGCGAGCACATCGCGGCCAATCACTTCCGCGCCGTCGCCGACTATTGGAACGACCGGGTCGAGTCGTGGTGCTCGCTTCCCTCAGGTCAGTACATCCGACTCGGGTCGGATCCCGACCGCCGTCCCGCCGAGGGCGCGGTCGCCCCGGAGTTTCTCGAGCTGGTGCGATATGGCTTGCGGCGGCCGAAGGACGATCGCGTTCTGCGTAGCCTCCAGGGGGTGGACACGTCACTGAAGGTGAGCCTGCCCGCCGGTCCGAGCTGGCGACGGTACACCGGCGATCAGTACGGCGAACATGAGGACGGCGCGCCGTGGAACGGCAGCGGGCGGGGCCGCGCCTGGCCCGTGTTGACCGGCGAGCGCGCGAGGCACTTCTTCTCGATGGGCCTGCCCGCAGCCGAGCTGGTCCGCACCCTGGAAGGATTCGCGGGCCAGGGCCTGGCCCTGCCCGAGCAGCTATGGGATGGGCCTGACATCCCAGGCCGCCGGCTTCAGTTCGGCAAGCCAAACGGGTCGGCCTGCCCATTGGGTTGGGCGCATGCCGAGTACCTCGAGCTGCTGGTCACGATCGCGCTGGCGGGTTTCCCGGACATCGTCATGCCCGCCCGGCGGCGCTACACGGAGGGGACCGCGCTCGAGCCCGCCTTCATCTGGTCGCACAGGCACCAGATCACGCGCATCACCGCCGGCCGCAGGCTGCGCGTGCAGCTGCCCCGGCCCGCCGCCGTTCACTACTCGTTTGACAGCTGGCAGACGCATGTCGAGATCGACGCGGTCGACACGACGCTGGGCTTATGGGTGGCCGAGGTGCCTTGCAACAGGCTCGCCTCGGGCACCGAGTTTCAGTGGACGATTCACTACATGACCGGTTGGGAGGGGAAGAATTTTTCTATGACGGTCGACTGAGGGAGTTCCGCGAGCCCCTCCGGCGCTTCGCGCCACCTCCCCATAAATGGGGAGGAGCCACTCCCATGAATGGGGAGGAGCCTTATCTATCTATCTTTCCTCCGGCGGTTCCAGGTCGTCCAGTCTCAGGCCGGTGGTGGTGTCTTCGTCGAACTGGCTGTGCAGCTCGCCGCAGTCGGCGCAGCGGTAGTACTCGCCGACGAATCCCTTGTGCCAAACCGCATAGCTGACCACACCCGGCTCCTCGACCAGGACCTCTTGCTCGAGCCGGTAGATCACCTGCTCCCAGCCGCCGACCTCGATGTCGTCGTCGAGCACGACGACGCAATAGGGGTGGGGTTCGCCCCAGACCATGACGACCTCGCCACGGCGCTCGTCGTCGGTGTTCACGATCGACCATGCCTCGGCCGCCTGCGCGCGCGTGCTCCTCACCAGGCGGAGCGAGGCCCAAAACCGCTCGGCTGACTCCCGCTCCGCCTTGTCGTGCTCGGCTTGCGCCTCCTGAAACGCGCTCCACATGCGGAGCAGGTGGTTGCGGAAGCGGTGATAGGTCGGCAGCAGCTTGGGCTGCTGCTTGGGCGACCCGATCAGCTTCTCGAACGCGTGCTCGAAGGCCGCTTCGACCCGCTCCTGACGATCCGTCAGGTCGGGCGACCAGCCCTCGTCTTCGGACAGCCGCATGCTCTCGTTGAGTACGACCTCGAAGTCCAGCCAGTCGTCGCCGAACTCGGGGACGAAAACGCTTTCGACCAGGTCGGCGAGGCGGTGCTCCTCGAGCAGGGCGGGTGTGACTTTGCCCCGGGCCTCGGGCCAGCCCTTCCAGCCCATGACGTTGTGGATCCAGTAGTCGAAGACGGTGACCGCGTACTGCAGCGCCGCGGGCGAGCTCCAGATGCCGGTCGGCCAGGTCTTCTTGCCCGTCCTCACCTTGTTGTAGAGGGAGATGACCTGCTCTTCGTCGAGGTATTCGGTTTCCATGGTGCCCACCAACTATATGAGACGTGCCGAGAGACCCTCGCCGACGCCGAGGACTCCCGGCGCGCCTCATAGGAATAAGCCCGGAGCGGCCCTGGGTATAGTCCTAGCAGATGACTCAGACCCGAAGCTTCACCCCCGACCAGGTCGCGCGCTACGCGCGCCACCTCATCCTGCCCGAGGTCGGCGGCGCCGGCCAGCGCAAGCTGCTCAATTCGAGCGTGCTCCTGCTGGGCGCCGGAGGACTGGGTTCGCCCGCAGCCATGTACCTCGCGGCGGCCGGCGTCGGTAAGGTCGGGATCGTCGACTTCGACGTGGTCGACGCCTCGAACCTCCAGCGCCAGCTCCTCCACGGCCACGATGACATCGGCCGGCCCAAGGTGGAGTCGGCGGCCGAGACCCTGCGCAACCTGAACCCCGACGTGGAGGTCGTCCCGATCAACGAACACCTCAATTCGGAGACGGCGATGCGGATCTTCGCGCCTTACGACGTGATCGTCGACGGCACCGACAACTTCCCTACTCGCTACCTGGCCAACGACGCAGCGCACTTCCTGGCCAAGCCGCTTGTGCACGGCAGCATCTTCCGGTTTGAGGGCCGCCTGGCGCTCTTCGATTCGGCCAAGGGCACGGGCTGCTACCGCTGCTTGTTCCCTGAGCCGCCACCGCCGGGCAGCGTGCAGAGCTGCGCCGAGGCAGGCGTTTTTGGAGTCCTGCCCGGGATCATCGGCAGCATGATGGCGTTCGAGACGATCAAATACCTGCTGAACATCGGCCGGCCGATGATCGGCCGCTACCTGCTGTTCGAGGGCGAGGACATGAGCTTCCGCGAGCTCAAGCTGCGCCAGAACAAAGCCTGCCCGCTGTGCGGCGAGAACCCGATCGTCGACTCGCTGATCGACTACGAAGCCTGGTGTGGCACGCCCGCCATGGAGCCTTCCGAGGCCCGCGCCAGCTAACCTCGTAGCTGGACGATGATCCAGCTCGATTCCTTCGACGCCACCAAGCTCAAGACAGTTCGCGAGGTCGTTCGCGATCTGCGCTCCGTCCTCGTCGCTTACTCGGGCGGCGTCGACTCGACGCTTTTGCTCAAGCTCGCCATGGACGAGCTGGGCGAAGGTGCCGTCGCCGTGCTGGCGAGCTCACCCGCTTATCCCGAATCGGAGCAGCAGGAGGCCCGCGCACTGGCGCGGTCGATGGGGGCTCGGCTGGTCGAGGTCACGACCAACGAGGTCGAGCTCGAGGCTTATGCGCGCAACAACCCCGATCGCTGCTTCCACTGCAAGGAGGAGCTGTTTGACACGCTCGCTCCCCTGCAGCACGACCTCGGTCTCGCTTACCTCGCCTACGGCGCTACCGCCGACGACGCGGGCGACCACCGGCCCGGCCACGCCTCCGCTGTGCATCGCGGGGTCCGGTTTCCGCTGCTCGAAGCAGGGATGGCGAAGTCGGACATTCGCGCCGCCGCTCGCTCGCTGGGCCTGCCGAACTGGAACAAGCCATCGTTCGCGTGCCTCTCCTCGCGCATCCCGCACGGAACCCAGGTGACTGTTGCCGCGCTGCGCCAGATCGAGGCGGCGGAGGACGCGTTGAAAGCTCTCGGCTTCAGACAGGTCCGGGTTCGCCATCACGGCGACGTGGCGCGGATCGAGGTCGACCAGCAAGAGATCGGGCGGCTCATCGCGGAGCGCGAGCGCGTGGCCGCGGCCGTGCGCGCCGCCGGATACAAGTTCGTCTCGGCCGACCTCGAGGGGTACTCCACCGGCAGCCTCAACCGCACCTGGAAACCCGAGAAATCACACCAGTCGTCTTAAGCCTCGACGAGGGGACCACCGGCGCGACCGCCATCGCCGTCGGAATCGATGGCGAGGTTCGCGGCAGGGGTTACCAGGAGATCACCCAGCACTACCCGCGTCCGGGCTGGGTGGAGCACGACGCGACCGAGATCTGGACGGCGGTGCAGTTAAGCGCGAAGCGCGCGCTCGATGCGGCCGGCGCGAGCCCACTTGATGTGCGGGCGGTGGGCATCACCAACCAGCGCGAGACGCTCGTGATGTGGGATCGCAAGACGCTCGAGCCGGTCGCTCCGGCCATCGTCTGGCAGGACCGCCGCACGGCCGACGAGTGCGCGCGCCTGCGCGAGGCCGGCCACGAGCAGCGCGTGCGCGAGATCACCGGCCTCGTCCTCGATCCATATTTCACCGCGACCAAGCTCGCCTGGGCGCTGCAGCACGTCGAACGCGCGAAGGACGCAGCAGTCGGCACAGTCGACTCATGGCTCATCGCCCGCCTGTCGGCCGGCGCTGATCACGTTACCGATGCCTCGAATGCGTCACGCACGCTTCTCTTCGACATCGGACGCGGCGCGTGGAGCGAGGAGATGGGCACACTCTTCGGTGTCTCGCTCGACACCCTGCCGAAGGTGGTCGACTCGAGCGGCGAAATCTCAGTGGCCAGAGAGCTCGGTGACGCGCCGATCACGGGAGCGGCGGGGGACCAGCAGGCGGCCCTGTTTGGCCAGGCGTGCACGCAGGACGGCATGGCGAAAAATACGTACGGGACCGGCTCGTTCGTCCTCATGCAGACGGGCGCGCAGCAGGTCTCGTCCAGCTCGGGCATGCTGACGACTGTCGCGTGGCGGCGCGGCGGCCGGCTGAGCTACGCGCTCGAGGGTGCGATCTTCGTCACCGGCGCGGCGCTCCAGTGGCTGCGCGATGGCCTCGGCATCATCTCGAGCGCGGCTGAGGCCGGCCCGCTCGCCGCCTCGGTGCCGGACACCGGAGGCGTGTTTCTTGTGCCGGCCTTCGTCGGCCTGGGTGCACCGCATTGGGACCCCTACGCGCGGGGCACTATCGTCGGCCTCACCCGGGGCACGGGCCGGGCTCACGTCGTGCGGGCCGCCGTCGAGGCGATGGCATTCCAGACGCGCGACGTCGTCGAGGCGATGCAGCGCGACACCGGGCGCCGCCTTGCCGAGCTGCGTGTCGATGGAGGCGCGGCGGTGATGGACGTCCTCTGCCAGCTTCAAGCCGATCTCCTGGGCATCCCGGTCCGGCGTCCGCGCCAGACCGAGACGACCGCCCTTGGCGCGGCGTTCCTGGCCGGCCTGGGGGCCGGGATATGGAGCGACGCCGACCTGGCCCACCTATGGAAGCTCGACCGAGAGTTCGAGCCGCGGATGTCGCGCGACGAGGCGGACGCAATGCAATCTCGCTGGCGGAAGGCTGTGAAACGGAGCCAGGCCTGGGAGCTACCGGATAATCAGTAGTTCCGTGAACACTACCGGGCCATCGCGCCCTACCAGGCACCACAATCTTTACGCCCACCATTTGTGGAGGCAGCAGCGGTTCTTCGCCGGCCTCCTCCTTGTGGTCGGGGCACTCGCCACCGGGATCGCCATCTACCAGCGCCAGATTTTCACGCCTGGCTTCGCGGTGTGGATCGTCTACATCCCGACAGGCCTTTTGCTCGGCGCGGCGATCCTCCTCTTTCGGGAGCGCAGCCACATCAAGGTCGAGGACGGCGGGCTCAGGATCTCGAGCCTTATCTCGAGTGTCGTCATCGATTACGACTCGATCAAGTCAGTGAAGGCGCTGCCTCTCCGCCAGCATTTCCAGGACAAGCGCAGCCGGATGATCGCTCCGATCATGAAGCAGCATATCGACCAGCCCGCGGTCTTCTTGAGGATCCGGGGCGACGAGACTGAGCTTGCGGCGATAAAGAAGCGCCTCGGCATCTTCAAGGCGCGATTGATGGACGACGAAACCATCGCGATCCCGGTGTCTGACGCCGACACCGTGGTGTGGGAGATCAGCTCGCATCTGCCGGAAAAGATCGGACAGAACCAGGGCGGAGCCAGGCGGCGCAAACGCCACCGGTGACCGACCTCCGCGGCTACTTCGACCGATGGGATCTGGTGGCCGTGTTATCGCTGACGGTAGTCGCGTTCGTGATCCGCTTTTTCAGCCCGATCCTGCCCGACATCTTCGTCCACGGCCCCGTGATCACCAACTGCGTCTCCAGCACTCCGATCGATCCTCAGGGTCACACGGGCACGCTGTGCGGTCTCGCCTATCCGTTCAACCGCGGCTATCCGGACGCAAACGGCGTGCTGTCGCCACCCAACGGACAGGTATTCGATGAGATCTACTTCCCTGTCGACGCCTACGACGATGTGAAGGGCATCCAGGTCTGTCACCCGACCACGACCTACTGCCGGTACAACTACTTCGACCCCGAGCCGCCGCTGGCCAAGGAGATCATCGCAGCGGGGGAGGTGAGCTATGGCTGGTACAGAGCCCACTTCCAGGGCGCGACCGGCGATTACATCGACCTCGGATTCAACACGTTCGGTTGGCGGATCGCCGCCTGCGTCTTCGGCACGTTGTGCATTCCGATGATCTACCTGCTCGCTCGGCGCCTGTGGCCGAACCGATTGTTCGCGGTCGCAGCGGCAACGCTGGCCTGCTTCGACGGGATGTTTTTCATCCAGTCGCGCATCGGCATGATCGACATCTTTCCGATCTTCTTCATCCTCTTCTCGTACTTCCTCTTCATGGTTCACATCCAGAGCAGGTCGTTCAACACGTCGATGCTGTCCCTTGTCGCGCTTGGCACAATCCTGGGAATCGGCATCGCCGCCAAGTGGATCGTCCTCGCCGCCTGGGCGAGCATCGTCTTCTTCCTGCTCGTGCGGATCGTCGTGCGCAGCCTGAATATCGATTTCGGCCCTGCGGGCTGGCCATTCGTCTCGTGGCGTCGCGACGGCGGCTCTGGAATCTCCAAGGCCTTGTGGCCGACCTACCTGGCGGTTGCGCTGATCGCCCTGGTGGTGATCCCGGTCGGGATCTATGTCGTCTCCTGGTATCCCTTCTTCGCCCGCGGGCAGTTCCACAACGTGTCCGACCTGATCACGTACCAGGTCCAGTCGTACAACTATCACGCCCACCTGGTCGCGACGCACCCCTATGGATCGCCGCCGTGGTCGTGGCCGTTCCTGGCGCGGCCTGTCCTGTACTACGCCGAGTATTCGGGCCTGGGCGCCGACGCGTTCACCGGACAGCCGCTGATCTCGCGCATGTCGAACCTCGGCAATCCGTGGATCTGGTGGGCGAGCCTGCCGTGCATCGCGGCGCTGCCGTATTTCATCGTTCGCCACGGCAGCTTTCCGGCCGCTGTGATCCTGCTCGGGTTCATCACGCAGTACGCGCCTTGGTTCCCAGTCACGCGCGTGCTGTTCATGTACCACATGTTCGGCGGGCTCGTCTTCATGGTCCTGGCCCTGGCTTTCGTCCTCGTCTACCTTGCGGAAAAGCTGCCTCGGCCGAGGCCTGAGTTGCTCGTCGCCGGGTTCCTCGGCATGACGGTGTTTTTCTTTGGCTACTTCTATCCGGTCTGGACAGCGGTGCCGATCTCGCAGTCCGCATACATCGAAGGTTCGGGCACTCCTCCGTGGGGACCGAAGCTCTGGCTCATGAACTGTCGGGACCTGCCTGCCTCGCAGCCACAGATCTTCTGTTGGAACTAGAGGCCCGGCCCGGAAGACCCTCGGCGGATCTTCGGCGCCCAATGCGGCCCATCTTCGGGCTCAGCTTCTGCGCTGCTCGCTCACGCATCCACGGATGCGCTCGCTCCGCTGCTCGGCGCTTCACCCGAATCTGGACCGCCTGGATCGCCGAATCTCTCGCCGAGGGCTTCCGGCCGTGCCTCTAGGCGCCGCCGCTTTCCTGGCCGCGTGCGCGGCCGCGGGCTTCGGGATCACCTATCTCTCTGGCGTCCGTTTCAACTTGGAAGAGCGCGTCGTGTTCGGCGCCGTGCTGGGAGCGATGGCTGTGTCGGCTTTCAGCTTCGTCGCCTCGCTCGCAGCGCGCGACGTCGCTGCTCTCACCGTTCTGGTCGGGCTCGCGGTCGCCGTCGGGGCAGCGGCGGTTGGATTGTTCCGGTGCCGAGCGCAGCTCGTCGCCGACTGGAGCGATGCACGCCGCCGCTGGATGTATGGGTGGCGTGCTCCAGGCCATCCGTGGCCGCTGCTCGCAGTCCTCGTTGTCTGCGGAGCGTGGACGGTCCACTTTCTGCACCAGGCCTACGTCTACACTCCGAGCGGCCTGTACGCGGGCTACGTCAACATCTGGGGCGACTGGGCGGCCCACCTGAGCTTCGCCGGCTCGTTCGCCTACGGCCACAACTTTCCGCCCGAGTATCCGATCGATCCAGGACACAGGCTCGGCTATCCCTTCATGATCGATTTCTACGCGGCGGACCTCGTCCCCCTCGGCCTGTCCCTGACCGAAGCCCTCACCGCGACAACTGCGATGCTCGGGCTGGCGCTGCCTGGGGTCCTGTACCTCGCCGCGATGCGCTTCACCGCAGGCCGCGCCGCCTCGGTCATTGCCGTCTTCGTCTTCTTGCTGAGCGGCGGATTGGGCTTCGTCTACCTGCTCGGCGACCTTCGCCGCTCGGGCCTGGCGGTGCTGGGGAGTCTGCCGCGCGAATACACACTGAACCGCGACGTCGACCTGCAGTGGCTGAATCCGGTGCTCGCCTACATCGTGCCTCAGCGTTCGACTCTGTTCGGCGTCAGCCTCGCGCTGATCCTCCTCGTCCTCCTGTGGATCGCGCTACACGAGAAGCTCGGCTGGCAGCCATTCCTGTTCGCCGGCCTGGTCGCTGGCGTGATGCCCCTATTCCACGTCCATGCCTACGGCACCGTGGTTGCTCTGCTGGCATTCTGGGCTGTATTCAACCTGCGCCGGGAATGGATCGCGTTCTTCGTGCCTGCGTTGGTGATCGGCGTCCCGACTCTGGTGTGGATGTGGCCTCCGGACAACACGAGCATCTGCAGCGACCTGTCCGTCCGAGGCTATTGCATTCAGCTGGGCTGGCTGACCTTCACCGACTGGCAGCGCAACGGGGTGTGGTTGTTCCCGGCGGACTTCATCGGGTTCTGGATCTGGAACACCTCAGTGCTCATTCCGCTTGTGGTGATGGGGCACTTAGTTCCGCGGTGGTTTCCGACAGCGTTTCCCAGCTGGTTTGCGCCGATGTGGCTGTGGTTCGTGGTGCCGAACGTCATCGTGTTGCAGCCCTGGGTGTGGGATAACACGAAGTTCTTCATCTTCTGGGCGATGCTCGGCAGCATCGTCGTGGGGGGAGTGCTCGCCGGCTTGTTCAGGCGCGGGCCAGGCAGCGCCATCGTGGCGGCTGGCGCGATCGCACTCCTGTGCCTGGCGGGCGCGCTGGACCTGTTACGAGCGTCTGAGTACGACGTCAGTGCCAACCTCTTCACGGATGCCGGTGGGCTCAAGGTGGCGGACTGGGTGCGTCACCACACGAGCCCGTCCGCGATTTTTGCGGTGGCGGACGAGCACAACAGCCCGATCCCGACACTGGCGGGCCGCCGGGAGCTGATCGGCTACCCCGGGTGGCTGTGGACCTACGGCCTGGCCGACTATGTCCAGAAGGGGGAGGACGACAAGCGGATCCTCGAGGGCGATCCAAGCGCGCTGCAGCTTGCGCACAAGTACCACATCGATTACGTGATGATCGGCCCGCAGGAGCTGCCACGCGGAGGCAGCCGCGCGTATTGGGATGAGCACGGCACGCGCGTCTACGACGACGGCGAGTACGCGGTTTACCAGGTCAAGAGCTAGGGCGCCGGGACGCTGATTGGCGGTCGTTCCGCTTCGGTCGGCTTTGGTGCGGGCGGTTCGGTGTTCGACTCGAGTACTTGCTCGAGGCGGCGGGCGAGGCGCTTCATCTCGCGGTCGCCCCGGTCGAGCCGGTTGACGATCTGCAGCAAGATCTCGTCCTGGTGCATCAGGTGGTTCATCAAGGCCTTCAGCTCTTCCTCAGCCTTGACGTCGAGCTCGTAGTCGTGCTGTGCGCGCAGCCGATCACGGTCGGCGAAGCGGTTGAGCGCCATCAGGACGACTGAGACCCACAGGGCCGCCTCGAGGCTGAGGATGAAGTTGAGGAACAGGAACGGGTACTTGTCCCATGGATGGATGAGGTTGAGAGCGTTGAGCCCGACCCACACGACCATGATCCCGACCTGGACGAGAACGAAGATCCAGCTGCCGACCAGGCGGGCGAAGTCGTCGGCGACGCGGTCAGCGAAGGTGAGGCGCCGCTCGACCTCGCGGTTCAGGTCACGCACCGGGGGATGGTCGTGCTGATGCTTGATCAGGTCCCGGGCGATGTCTTCGATTTCTCGGGCGATGGACATTTGGGGTGTTTTCCTCTGGGGTTGCTGCGATGACTTCGATCTGTAGCCGCATAGCTTGGCGCAAATGCCCCCTGACTGGCTACAGAAAGTAAGGAATCGGAGGTATCGGGTTTTGGCGCCCTGGCCATCGCGATTCGACCTTTTTGGCGCCAGAACCGTGTATCAGCCGGCCTCAAGAGGAGTTTTTGGCGCCAAAAACGTTTGTCGACAAGGCGCTTTCAAACGAACCTTTGGCGCCTGACGCCTCAGCGGTAGTCGTGTGACTTCTGCGCGGGGCGCGGCACGCCCTCCAGCGCCTGGATGTGGCTCGCCAGCACCGAGTAGACGCCGTCCTGGCGCTGCATAACTCCGTCGATGATCAGAATCGGCTGCCGGTTGGCGACCTGTCGGTAGCGGTCGTAGACGTCCGGCTTGATCGTCACGTTGACCTGGCCGAACTCATCCTCCAGAGTGAAGAAGCGGATCTTCTTCGCCGTCGACGGGGCCTGGCGGGTGATCACAAGGCCCGCGACCCGTACGTGCTGACCGTTGCGGATGGCTGGGAGCTTGTTGCTTTCGAGCGAGCCCATGGCGCGAAGGCGGTCGCGGCAGAAGTGGATCAGGTGGTGGCCGGTCGACAGGTCGGAGATCCGGTACTCCAGCTGGTTGGCATCGAAGTCGTCGACGTGAGGTAGGGCCGGAGCGGTGTCGTTGAGGCGCAGCTCGGACTGCTTGTCGATGCCGCACCGAAGGCCCTTGCCATGCCACCGTTCCTGCCAGCCCCACAGAAGCTCCCGGCGAGGCCGGCCCAGGGGGTCGAAGGCGCCGACCATCACGAGGTTGCGGACGGCCTGCGGACCGATAGGCCCGCCTCGCAGCCTGTTCACGAAATCGTCGAACGATGCAAACGCGCCAACGCGGGTGCGTTCGGTGACGATCGCCGCCCGTCCTTCCTCGCCAAGGTCGCGGACATAGTTGAAGCCGATTCGCATCGCCAGTCCTGACTCGACACTCTCGGGCAGGCAGCGCACGTCCGAGCGGTTGACATCGACGGGCAGTGCAATAAGCCCGTGTCGCTTCAGGTCCTCGACCAGCACGCTCGGGTGATAGAAGCCCATGGGCTGATTGTTCAAGAGGCCGCATCCGAACTCCACCGGGTGGTGCAGCTTCATCCATGCCGTTTCGTACGAGGTCCGGGCGAAGGCCGCGGCGTGGGAGCGGCAGAAGCCATAGACGGCAAAGCCCTGCACCGCCTGGAAGAGCTGGTCCGCGACCTCGCGCGGCACATCGTTGGCGAGGCATCCACCGATGAACTCATCTTCCAGGGATGACATCTCGACGCGGTTGAGGTGCCTGGTCATCGCGCGACGGAAGCCATCGGCGCGCCCAGGCTTCATGCCGGCGACGTACATGGCGATCTCGATGATCTGTTCCTGGTAGAGGATCACGCCGAGCGTGTCCTTGAGGATCGGCTCGAGCAGCGGATGCGCGTAAGTGACCACTTCGCGTCCCTGCTTGCGCCGGATGTAGGGATGGACGGCATTGCCCTGGATGGGCCCGGGCCGGATGATCGCCACCTCCACCACCAGGTCGTTGAAGCTTTGCGGCCGAGTGCGTGGCAGGGTCTGCATCTGGGCGCGCGACTCGATCTGGAACACGCCAATGGTGTCGGCGGTGCTGCACATCTCGAAGACAGCAGGGTCTTTCAGCGGCAGCTGGTCGAGGTCAGGCCGGACGCCGGTGGTGTCCTTGATCAAGTCCAGCGCCTCCGCGACGACAGAAAGCGTGCGCAAGCCGAGCATGTCCATCTTGATCAGGCCCAGGTCTTCGACATCGTCCTTGTTGAACTGGACGACGCGCCGTCCCGCCATGGTCGCCGGCTCCACAGGGGCAATGTCGACCAATGGCTCGCCGGTGACGAGCATGCCTCCGTTGTGGATCGACAGGTGGCGAGGAAACTCGATGACCTCCCGACACAGCTCGAGGAACTGCTGCCAGCTCTGCGGTCGCATGTCGGGGGGAGGGACCGCGCCCGTCATGGAGTCCTCGACGTCCTCGGTGAACCACCGGTCGACGCCCCTGGCGAGCCGGTCCAGCAGCTCGTCGGAAAACCCCAGCGCCTTGCCCACCTGCCGGATTGCCATCCGCGGCTGGAAGGTAACGACGTTGCAGACCATTCCGGTCCGCTCCCATCCGTATTTCTCATAGATGTACTGGATGACCTGCTCGCGGTGCGCGGTGGAGAAGTCGATGTCGATGTCGGGCGTGCTGGTCATCTCCTCGTGCAGGAAGCGCTCGAAGAGCAGGTTGTGTTCGATCGGGTCGACCCGGGTGATGCCGAGCACATAGGCGACGATCGAGTCGGCCGCCGAACCACGGCCTTGTCCGGGGACGCCCTTTTCGCGCGCGAACCGCATGAGGTCCCAGTTGATGAGGAAGAACTCGGCAAGGCCGGTCTTCTGGATGACCTCCAGCTCGTGCTGGAGGCGGCGCGTCACCTCGATCGTGATCGGTTGGTAGCGCTCGCGGACGCCCTCGAAACACAGCTTGTAGAGAAATGAGAACGGCGTTTCGCCCGCGGGCACCGGGTAACCGGGGAAACGGACCTTGCGGAAGTCAAGGTCGACGTCGCACTCCTGCGCGATGTCCCACGTCGTGGCCAGCGCCTCTGCGTGCTCTTTGAAAAGTGAGCGCATCTCGGCGCCGCTCTTGAGGTGATGCTCGGAGTTGGAAAAGAGGTGAGGCCGCGCCTCGTCGAGGGTGGCGCGGTGGCGGATGGCGACCAGCACGTCGTGCAGCCGTCGCCGCTCGGGGACGTGGTAGTGGACCTGGTTGGTGGCGACTATGCCTGAGCCACATCGCCGGGCTATTGCAGAGCGGCCTTCGAGCACCCACGGGTCTTCGGGTTGCAGGTGATGGTGCAGCTCGCTGAAGACGTTCTCCCTGCCCAGCGCCTCCTGCAGCTCGCGCAAACGCTGCTCGCTGTCGGTCGGGCTCAGGTAGAAGAGGTCGCCGCGATGCTCGCCGACTTTCGCGAGCGTAGTGCGGGCCTCGCCCTTCGGCTGGTCGGCGTGGGCGATGGTGAGGAGGCGACAGAGATTCGAATAGCCGCGGAGATTGCGGGCGATGAGGATCAGCTCGTCACCGTCGACCTCGAGCGCGCTGCCGATGACGGGCTTGACGCCGAGCTTGCGGCAGGCTTGGAGGTGGCGCACCGCACCGTACACGCCGCCGCGGTCGGTGATCGCGAGAGCGGGCATCTCGAGGTCTGCCGCCCGCATCGCAAGCTCGTAAGGATGCGAGCCGCCGTCCAGGAACGAGAAGTTGGAATGGGAGTGAAGCTCTACGTAGGGCGTCACTGTCTCAGAGGTGGATCAGGCGTGTTTTGCGCAGAAAGCTCGTTTCGCCCGCGTCGAATCGCTCGTTTTGCACAAAAGGTGCGTGATCGTCAGTCATAGACCCGTTCTAGGAACCATTCGTTGGTCGAGACGTCGCGATACAGCTCGCAGAGCAGGTTGTTGTTGAGCAGCGCCTTCCAGTACTCGCGAACAACAGGCCTGGTCCACCACGACGTCTCGACTTTCCACCGTGTGATCGGCACGATCGACCCGTTGAAGGCGCCGGAAATTGCGATCGGCGCTCCGCCGTGGTCGATCGTGACGTCGATGGCGGTGGGGGGAGAGAGCAGGCGTGTCATCTTGTCGACATGGCGGCGGCTGCGCCGCCACCTCCCCATGAATGAGGAGAACCAGAGATCACCTCTTCGCCGAAGCGTTCCTGCAACCGCTCCAGCGCTGCGGTGACCTCTTCGCTCGAGCCGTCGCCGCCTGCCCACAGCCTCAGCTGACGCCGCCCCGCACCTTCCAGCACCGGCAGCTCGATCCACAGCTCCGTGATCGGTGCGCGCGGCAGCCATTCCTTGATCCACGCGCCGATCAGCCCGAACAGCTCCGCGGTGCTGCTCAGCGGATGGCGGACGACAGATTCGCGCGTCTCCGGAGCCGCTGACTCGAGCTCGAGTCGCACTCTTACTTGCTTGGCGCCCGCGCCACGCAGACCAAGCTCGTCCGCCAGGTCGCTGCAAAGCCCGCGGGCGACGAAGAGGAGCGCCTCGCGGTCATCGACCGGTTCTTCGAACTGCCGGTGGGCGCTGGTGAAAAGTGGCGGCCGCCATGCGTCGAGCTGATCGGGTTCGAGACCGCGGGCGAGCAGCACGGCGTGGCGTCCATCGCGACCCAGCTGGCTCTCCAGCTCTCGCGGACCGATCGCAGCGACGGCACCCAGGGTGCGCAGGCCGAGGAGGTCGAGGCGCTCGAGCTGCTCCGCATCGAGCGGCAGCTCGCGAGAGGGAAGAGGAGCGAGGAATTCGCGCGCATCTGCAACACGCAGCAGGTGGCCTGGTCGCGCGCGGGCGGCCGCGAGTCGGGCTGAAAATGGTCCCGGTGCGAGCCCGAGCCGCGGTTCGCGGCCAATCGCCTTCAACAAAAGGTGACGCGCATCGCGGATCGACGTACCGGCGGCCACTACCCCGCTTGTGTCCAGCCATGCGATTCCCTCGACTCGCACCTGGACCACCGGAGCGAGGTCGTAGAGGGCGGCCGAGATCAGCTCGCAAATCCGATCCGTGGCTTCCTCGTCCGGTAGCACGAAGGTCGCTTGTGGGCAGAGGTGCTCGGCCTGGCGCATCGCCATCCCTGGTGTCACGCCAAAGGGGAGCGTCTCTTCAGACGCCGCGACCACATGCTCGTCCCAGCGCCCGACGATGACCGGCCTGCCATAGAGGTCGGGCCGGCGAGCCAGCTCCAGGTGCCGGGTCAGACCACAGCAGATGCGCATGGCTCAAGCTCCTGGACTACCTCTGTGACCTGGATCCGGTGATCCGTCAGGGTTTGCGTGCCCAGCGGGTAGCGAATCTCGAGCTCTGTTTCACCCAGTGGAGGCGCCACGCGGTTTTTCACGCACCGAGCAGTCACCCGCAACCCGACGAGCTGGCCGCGCTCCCAGATCCAATCCTGGCGCGCAAATCCAAGGCTGAAGCTCGAGGCGTGGGCAAGCGCTCGGTCTGGGGCGTCGACCACGCCGACGAGCACGGTGCCTGAACGATTGGCGCCAGACTCCAGCGGTCCGAGCCAGTGTTCTGGCACCTCGCCCAACAAGAGGATGAAGCCCGCCCCCGCGCGAGCCAGCATGGCTGCGGCTTCGCCCGCGACCTCAGGAGCCGGCGCGCGGACGACGGTCAGCGCGCCAGGCTCAGGGGAGTAGGAAGTCAACATCCACGGGTCAAAACCGCCGCCATCGATGACCATCGCGTGGGCGAACTCGTGGGTCGCCCGGGCGAGAAGCGACAGGGCAACGGAGAGCTTGCCGCTGGTCCCGCTCCCGGTCAAGAGCGAGAGCCGGCCTTTAGGCAGGCCGCCGATCCCGGTGAGCCGATCGACCGCGGTTCCGCTTGACCAGGGCTGCGGGGGCGGCAGCGCCGCCGCCCTCGTCAGCGCCTGGCTGCCGAAACGGACCCGAATCGAGTTGATGGCGGATTCAAGTGCAACTTCCTGCATCTTTCATGGCCTCGTTGGAGAGAGACGCAGGGGAGGAGTGGAGGCACCTCAGACCATAACGAACGAATGTTCGCAAGTCAAGAGGCGCGCTCTCTTCGGGTTTGGAACAGCCCCTCCGTCGGCTTCGCAGACACCTCCCATAAATGGGGAGGACACTTTTCATATGTCGAGGGTCGTTGTCATCGGGGGAGGAGTCATCGGCTGCGCCGTTGCCGAGCGGCTGAGCCTCGACCGGCACCAGGTCACGCTGCTCGAGCGCGACCAGCTCGCCGGGCGCGCTTCGGGCGCCGCCGCGGGTGAGCTGAGTCCAGCTCGCCCCTCCGACGCCCAGAGCCTCGCCATGTTCCCCGAGCTCGTGGCCCGGGTCGAGAAGGACAGCGGCATGAACGTCGAGTTCCGCGTCCAGCAAGGCTTGAAGCCTGCTTTCACTGACGACGAGGCGGCCGCCCTGAAGAAAGAGGGTGGGCGTTGGGTCGACCCGGCCGAGTGCCGGAAGATCGAACATGCGGTGAATCCGGACGCCCTCGGAGCGGTCCTGATCGAGCACGCGCATCTCACGCCGCCGCGCTTCGTCCGCGCGCTGGCGCGAGCGTCAGCCTCGCGCGGCGCCGAGATCTGTGAGGGGACGCCGGCCACCGGCTTCGATGTGGCCGGTCACCGTGCCCGCGGCGTCAGAACGCCGGATGGAATCACAGCCGCCGATTGGATCGTCATCGCGGCCGGGCCATGGACCAGGGAGGTCGCGTTGAGCGCCGGCATCGACGTCGAGGTCCGACCGCAGCGCGGCCAGCTCGCCGCGCTCGACCCTGGGTCGCTCATCCTGCGGCGCAGCGTCTTCTGGTCGAACGGTTACCTGGTGCCGAAAGGCGACGGCAGCATCATCGCCGGCGGCACCGAGGAGGACTCGGGTTTCGACGACCGTCCGACGGTTGAGGGGATAGCCAGGCTGCTCGAGCTGTCGCGAAAGCTGGTGCCTGCTCTCGCCGCGGCGACGCTGCAGCGAGTCTGGGCGGGCCTGCGTCCTGTGACGCCGGATGGAAGGCCGATCGTCGCGGCGTCCACCTTGAGGAACCTCATTGTCGCGACGGGGCACCATCGCAAGGGGATCCTGCTCGCTCCGCTGGCGGCGGCACAGGTCGCGGACATCATCAACCGCGCTAAATAAAAGGGCCGGGGCTCCACAGAACCCCGGCGCATGAACTGACTTACGAAACGAATGAAGAGAAGTGAGCTACTTCTTCTTCGCGGTCTTCTTAGCTGCCTTCTTCGCTGCTGGCTTCTTCGCGGCCTTCTTCTTAGCTGCCATTTTGTTTCCTCCTTCTCCTAGAGATATGGACCGGTCGGTTCCATTGGTTTTCGCCGCAGACCCTCATCGATGAGGATTCCGAGACGTTGGCGGTTTGTCGAAAATGGACGCCTTTCTCGTGCCGAGTCCGTTGCCTCTGTGGTGGCAACCACGAGCAGCATCGCCATACAGGTTGTTGTGATACTCGATGAACCCCACTCACGTCAATGGTTCGCGAAGAATTTTTTTTCCCGAGGTTGTGGAAAAATTTGCGGAGGTTGCATCGCAGCGCGACCAAGAGTGATGTCTGAAAGACTGCGACGATGGTGATGATGAGAGTCGTTCTCGGTCATGGCGCATCTGGCAATGCGGCGTCGATGAAACCGTATGTCGTCGGTTTCAAGCGACGTGGAATCGATGCGGTCGCGGTGGATCTTCCTCGCGGTGGCGCGGAGAAAGCGGTCCCCGTCTTCATCAAGACATCCGGTCGAGGACATGAGGTCATCGGCGGTGGTCAGTCATTCGGTGGAAGGGTCGCGAGCATGGCCGCAGTGGAGGCTGACTTCGGTGGCCTGGTCCTTTTCTCTTATCCGCTGCACCGGCCAGGCTTCCCCGACCAGCTGCGCACCGAACATTGGCCCCGCATCCGCTGCCCGGTCCTGTTCCTGAGCGGCGACCGCGACCCGTTCGCCAAGATCGAGCTGCTCAAGCAGAAGATCAAGCTCATCCCGGACGCCCGACTCGAGGTCTTCAAGGGTCAGGGCCACGGCCTGCTCGCGGTGCTGGATCAGGCGCTCGACGTTGCGGCACCGTTCATAGAGTCGCTGCGGTGATTCCACCTCCCCATCCGGCGCTGCGCGCCACCTTCCCCTCTAGCGGGGAAGTCACTTAGCCAAATGGCTGCCAGTCAGCACATGGTCCAGGCCAATGGGCTGCGCTTTCGGACCCTTGTGGATGGGCCTCCGGGCGGCGAGCTCGCCATCCTCTTGCATGGATTCCCCGAGGGGGCCGAGTCATGGTCGAAGCAGCTCGACGCGCTGGCGCGGGCAGGTGCGCTCGCGGTCGCGCCCGATATGCGGGGCTACGGCCTCACCGATGTTCCCGGTGCCGTGGACGATTACGCAATCAGTCACCTGGTCGACGACGTCGCCGGCATCATCAAGGCGTTTGGACGCACGAGCGCTCACATCGCCGGGCATGACTGGGGGGCAATCGTCGCGTGGTTCTTCGCCAGCGAGCACCCGGAGATGACGAAGACGCTGAGCGTTCTGTCCGTCGGGCACCCCGCGGCGGTCGCTGACGCCGGCTGGAAGGACCCGGACCAGCGCAATCGCTCGCGGTACATCGGTCTCCTCTTGATCGAGGGCAAGGCGGAGCACGTCCTCTCCGAGGAGGAGTACCGCCGGCTGAGCGCGATGTTCGCCCTTCCGCCGAATCCGGAAGCTGTGCCGCGGACCGTGGTCGAACACTTCGTGAGATCGATGTCGCGACCCGGCCGGCTGACCGCGGCGCTCAACTACTATCGAGCGAACTTTTCCGACGCCAGAGTGTGGGCTGCGCTGTCCAGGCAGGTGAAGGTCGACGCTCCGACCGTCCTGATATGGGGCGACCAGGACCCGGCGCTCGGACGTTTGCAAGCTGAGACTACTGCGGAGCACATGACAGGTGAGTACCGACTCGAGGTTCTTGAGGGCGCTGGACACTGGCTTCAGTTCGAGCGGCCCGACGAGGTTGCCCGCGCACTCATCGCCGTCATCACTAGGTAAGCTTTCACCGATGCTGCACCCGGGTGAGTCGGAACGGCGTGGTGGGCTGCGCCGCCTCGATGACATTCTCGAAAGCCTCGAGCAGTTGAACCTTCACGACAAAACCGACCTGCCCGACCACGTGGCCGAAGCCCTCGTCATGCTCGGCATCGAACAGCCGCACTCCATTCCGATTCCGCAGCTGATCGAGCGCGTATGGGCGATGCAGCAGCCGTATCTGATCACCATCGTCGTCGAGCGCCGGCGCCGAAGGCGGCGCAAGGTCTCGACCGAATCGATCGCGCCCGAAGCGCACTGAACCCGAGCGAGTGGCTGGACGTCTTCTCACGCATAGGTGACGGCGTGCGCCGCGCCGTCCTGCCGCTGTCCGGCACCGAGGCCGGCCGCGCGCCGCTGAGCGTCGGCGCGGGCGGCGACACCACGATGGAGCTCGACCGCGCCGCCGAGGCCGTTGTATTCAGCGAGCTGGCCGGCCTGGCCGAGCGTGGTGAGAAATTCTCCGTGCTCTCAGAAGAGGCCGGCCACCGCAGCTTCGGTGCGGAGTACCCACTCGTCCTGGTCGACCCTGTCGACGGAAGTCTCAACGCCAAACACGGCGTACCTCTCTTTGGCCTGATGCTGGCGGTCCTCGACGGACCGACAGTGGCCGACACCTACGGAGGCCTGGTGCTCAACCTGAACACCGGAGAGGAGTGGCGCGGGATCCGCGAGCAGGGCGCCTGGCGCGCGGGCAGACCTCTGGCCCCGATGAAGCGGGCGGACCACACGCGCATCGAGCTGCTCGGGCTCGAGAGCACGCCCCTCTCGGTCACCGTGGCGAGACCCCTGCTCGAGCACTCGAACAAGATCCGCATACTGGGTTCGATGGCACTCTCGATCGCTTTGACGAGCGCGGGAGGCTTCGACGTCTTCTGCGCGCCGCTACCCATGAGGGTCTTCGATATGGCGGCAAGCCTCCTCCTTCTGGGCGAGACCGGAGGCGTTGCAACGAATACACAAGGCGAGCCGCTGGGCAACCTGCGATGCGACCTGGACAGCCGCTCGACGCTGCTCTGCGCGCCGACGCGCGAGCTGCATGCGGAGGCGTTAAGGATCCTCGGCACAGGATCGTGAACTTCGATCCGCGTCGTACCGTCTTCGCGATCCTCAGCTTCGAAGGCCCCGACCGCTACAGCCAGGCGGGAGGCCTCGGCGTCCGGGTGAAGGGCCTTTCGCGCTCGCTTGCGCGGATGGGGTACCTGACATACCTCTATTTCTGTGGCGACCCCGACCTGCCAGGCGAAGAAGAGCAAGAGGGCGGGCGGCTGCAGTACCGGCGCTGGAGCCGGTGGATCTCGGCCCAGCACCGCGGTGGCGTGTACGACGGCGAGGAAGGCAAGATCCGGGACTGGAACTCGAGCCTGCCGGGCGCGCTCATCGAGATGGTGATCGAACCGGCGGCGGCCGCGGGCAAGCACGTGGTCGTGCTCGGCGAGGAATGGCATACCTCGTGGTCGATGAAGCTCATCTCGGACCTGCTCTACCGCCGCGGCTTGCGCGATCGGGTGGTCATGCTGTGGAACGCCAACAACACCTTTGGCTTCAACCGCATCGACTGGGGTGCGCTGAACCTGGCGACCACCGTCACAACGGTGAGCCGGTACATGAAGTTCAGGATGTGGGAGTCGGGCCAGAACCCTATCGTCATACCGAACGGCATCCCGAAGGAGTCGATCATCGACGCCGACCCGAAGGCGGTGGCAGAGATTCGATCGGCGGCCCGCGTCGATCATTTCTGGTTCAAGATCGGGCGGTTCGACCCAGACAAGCGCTGGCTCACCGCGGTCTCAGCCGCTGCCCAGCTGAAGCGCCACGGCGAATCGGTGAAGCTGCTCATGCGCGGGGGCAGCGAGCCGCACGGTCTCGAGGTCATGACCCACGCTCAGCGCCAGGGACTCGTGGTCAGGCACGCCGACGCTCCGAAGGACGCGTCGGGGTTGGCCGCGCTGCTCAGAGACTCGAAGGAGGCCGACGTCGTGAACGTAACGAGCTTCGTCGGCGACGGGCTCGTCCCGGTCATCTACTCGGCGTGCGACGCCGTGCTCGCGAACTCCGGCCACGAGCCGTTCGGGCTCGTCGGGCTCGAGGTCATGGCCGCCGGAGGAATCGCGGTGACAGGTTCGACAGGGGAGGACTATGCGGAGTCATACCGCAACGCCGTCGTCCTCGAGACCGAAGACCCCATCGAGATCGTCGCCGAGCTCTCCGCCTTGAAGCAGAGGCCGCGCCTCGTTGCTGGTCTCCGGAAGCGTGGTCGGGCCACCGCTCGCGATTACGTTTGGGAGAAGGTGATCGACCAGCTCCTCCTCCGTACCGACTTCGCGGCGGCCCGACAGGCGGTCACGAACCACGACGAGCCGGCGGTGAAGCCCGCCACGATGCGTCCGGCGAGAGCGAAACGTGGCTGAGCGAGCAGTCGTGTACGCGGTGGTGCATCAGCCAAGGCGGCTCAAGCTCCCGGCTTATCTGGTCCCGGCCCGAACGTCGCCGGAAGAAATGGCGGCGTATCTCTTCGACGACGCGCTTGACCGCCACTACTTCGACAAGGTCGCGGAGTATTCGTATCGGCCGGCTACGGTCGCCTTCAGGGAGCTGGCCCGGCGCGGCTGGAAGATGTCGATCGGCTTCAGCAACTCGTTCCTCATCCAGGCTGAGCGGTGGGGCAAGAAGGTGCTGGACTCCTTCCAGCGCCTTTGCGCGAGTCCGAACATCGAGGTCGTCTGCGTCGAGCCGTACCACTCCTGGCTCTTCTATGTGGACATCGTCGCGTTCAAGGAGTCGATGCTGTGGGCCCGGAAGAGGCTGGAGGATGTGTTCCAGAAGCCGGTAGCCATCGCGGATACGACCGAGATGTTCATGTCCAACGATGTGTACTTCGCCCTCCAGCAGTGCGGGTTCACAGGCGCATTCATGGAGGGCCGGGACTGGCAATTGGGGTGGCGGGAGCCGACCCACCTCTACCGGCACCCCGGGCAGCATCTCTCGCTCATGCCCAGGCATCACGAGCTGTCCGACGACGTGGGCTATCGGTTCTCGAACCAGGCGTGGGTCATGTGGCCGCTGGCTCCCGAGACGTATGCAGGTTGGGTCCGCGAGTGCTGGGGCGACGTCGTCACGCTGGGCTGGGACTTCGAGACGTTCGGTGAGCACCACCGGAAGGACTCGGGAATCTTCGAATTCATGCGAGGGCTCAACACCCAGCTGCGCAAGCGCAAGGTCCGCATGCTCCTTCCGTCCGAGGCGATCGCCGAGCTCGGTGACGCGAGCTACCAGGTCCCGGTGAGCGAGTACGGCACGACATGGGCCGGCGAGGGTGGGATGGAGTTCTTCTTGAGCAACCAGGCGCAGCAGGGCGTTTTCCGGCTGATGCACCATGCGTACTCCAAAGCGCGGCTGACCGGCGACCCGCACCTGATCGAGCTCGCGAAGTGGCTCTTCCAGTCTGACAACCTCCACCTGATCCAGTGGTTCGGGCGATCGGGCCCGGAGGCCGAGGTCAGCGCCTACTTCACTCCGTCCGAGTGGTGGGAGCTCGGCAGCCACGGCATCATCCGGGAGCAGCAGCAGGTCTATCTAAACTTCATCCGTGCACTCGATGAATTTGCGAAGTAGCCCATGAAGGCTCTGAACGTCGCCTTCGTATGGCATATGCACCAGCCTTACTACAAGGACGACCTGACGAGCACGTATCTCCTGCCGTGGGTTCGGCTTCGCTCGGCCAAGGACTACTACAAGATGCCGGCGCTGCTCGACGGCTATCCGAAGGTGCGCGCCACGTTCAACCTCGTGCCTTCGCTGCTGGCCCAGATCGAGGACTACGGCAAGGAGGAGTCGGTCGACCTCTTCCTCAACCTCAGCAAGCGCGCCGCGGCCGACCTCAAAGGAGAAGAGCGCGACTTTGTGCTTCGCTGGATGCGCGAGTCGCCGCGCGCGCTGCGCGTTCAACAGTCACCCCGCTACCTCGAGCTCGCCTCACGCGCTGTGGACGCGCAGTTCACGACCACGGACATCCGCGACCTGCAGGTGTGGTTCAACCTCGCCTGGTGCGATCCGGTCTGGGTCGAGCAGGACGCGCGGCTCGCTGAGCTGAAGCGGAAGGACCGCGATTTCACCGAGGAAGACAAGACGATCCTCTTCGGCGCTCAGCTGGAGCGCATCCGAAGCGTCGTTCCCAAATACCGCGAGCTCGCCGAGCGTGGCCAGGCGGAGCTCACCTTCTCGCCGTACTACCACCCGATCCTGCCCCTGATCTGCCATGTCGACTCCGCCCGCAGCGCCAACCCCCAGATCCAGCTTCCCGAGCGCCACTTCTCGCATCGCGAGGATGCCGAGCGCCAGATCGAGCTCGGCATGGGATTGTTCGAGAGAATGCTGGGCCGCCGGCCGAAGGGCATGTGGCCCTCCGAGATGGCCGTCGGCGAGGCTGTGATCGGTCTCACCGAGAAGGCAAAGCTCGACTGGATGATCAGCGACGAGGAGGTGCTCGCCCGTTCGCTCGAGGGGCACTTCAACCGCGACGAGCATCTTTATCAGCCGAAACGCATCGCGCGCGAGGGCGGCACGGTCTCGATGGTCTTCCGCGACTCGCAGCTCTCGAACGTGATCGGCTTCGACTACCAGCGCATGTCATCCGTCGACGCCGCGCGCGACCTGATGGGGAGGCTGCGCCGGATCCGCGACGTGCAGGGCGACCGCGACTTCCTGGCCGTGATCGCGCTCGACGGCGAGAACGCATGGGAGTTCTACCCACGCGATGGCCACGACTTTCTCAACGCGCTTTACACGGAGCTCGAGTCCAGCTCTGACGTCGTCACCACGACGGTGTCCGATTTCCTCGCCGAGCATCCCCCGCAGCAGCAGCTCCACCACCTTCACACAGGGAGCTGGATAGGCGCGAGCCTGGACACCTGGATCGGCGACCCGGAGCACAACGTCGCGTGGGACTTGCTCGCTGAAACGCGGGACTGGCTCGACGCGCAGTCGCAGCAGCGGCCTCGCGATTCCCAACAGGCGGCGCTGGCATGGCGCGAGATCCTCATCACCGAAGGCAGCGACTGGTTCTGGTGGTTCAGCCGCAAGCACGACTCGGGCATGGACCCGATCTGGGACAACCAGTTCCGCCTGCACCTGCGCAACGTCTACAAGCTCATGGGTGCCCGCGCCCCGGCGCGGCTCTTCCAGCCGATCATCAAGCGCGCCCCGACGCCGGAGCGCGGCGTTCCGTCCGCGGTGATCAGCCCCGCCTCCAAGCACGACCCTGCATGGGCCCAGGCCGGCTACTACCTGGTCGGCTCCGGGTTTGGCGCCCTGCACCGGCCGGCGGGCGTGGTCGAGCGCGTGTACTACGGCAACGACGACGAGAAGATGTATTTCCGGATCGACTCGCCACGTTCAGCGAGTGAGCTCGAGCAGCAGAAGATCGAATTCTGGCTCTACATCTCGGGCCCGCCCGCGCTCGATGGCAAGGGCGACCTCGAGCTCCCGCTGCCCAAGACCGCCATGACCGACCTCGGCTTCGAGCCCTCATACGTGGTCCGGATCACGCCCCGGGCGCAGGCCGGCAAGGTCACGGTGGCCCGCGTCCTCGAGCCGCAGACTCGGGCCATCACGGACGCGAGCTGGGATGTCGAGGATCCGTTTGCGATCGCGATCCCGTTTGGGCGGATCGGCAAGCACGTGGGCGACGCGCTCGAGCTTGCGCTTGTCGTGAGCAGGGAAGGTCGCGACATCGAGATTGCGCCGCCGTCCGGCGGTCTTGGCTTGCGCGTCCCGGGCCAGACGCGTGCGGTCGAGGTCGCGAACGCGAAGCACCTCAAGGTGCTGGTCGCGACCGCAGAGCTGGCGCCGTTTGCCAAGCTCGGCGGCGTGTCCGACGTCGCGGCCTCGTTGTCGAAGGAGCTGCGGCGGCTCGGCCACGACGTGCGCGTCGTGTTGCCGCGTTACCGGCAGGTCGACATCGGACGCTACGGCCTGCGCGCGATCGCCGACGTGCAGGTGCCTCTGGGCACCGACAGGATGCCGGCCACGATCTTCGAGGGCCGGCTGGGCGAGATGGTCGTCTACTTCATCGACTGTCCGCCTTTGTACGACCGCGATGGGATGTTTGGTTTTGGAGACGACGACGCGCGGACGGTTTATTTCTGCCGCGCGGTCCTCGAGATGCTTCCCGCGCTGGATTTCTTTCCCGACGTCATTCACGTCCACGACTGGTTCGGCGCGCTGATCCCGAACCTGCTCGACCGCGTTTACGACTCCGAGCCCTACGCGGACATCGCCAGCACGCTGACCATCCACAACCTCTCCGCACAGGGGGTGTTCGGTTTCGGCGCGCTGATGCTGGCAGGGTTGCAGGAGTGGGGGCTGATCCGGCTCGGCATCCCGGGCCTGGACAACGTCGTCAACCTGCTGGGGCGGGGAGTCCATTTCGCCGACGTGGTGAACACCGTCAGCGAGCGCTACGCGAAAGAGATACAGACGCCGGAGTATGGCGAGGGCCTGGACGAGCTGCTGCGGCGCAACACGCAAAAGCTGCACGGCATCTTGAACGGCATCGACTACGAGATCTTCGATCCGCAGCGGGATCCGAACATTCCCCACCACTATTCAGCCGACGCGCCGCAGAACAAAGCGCTGTGCCGCGCTGCGCTGCGCGCGGAGCTGGGGCTGGAGGACCTGAACAAGCCGCTGTGCGCGATCGTCTCGCGCTTTTACGACGTGAAGGGTTTCGACCTGATCGAGCAGGCGATGCCGGAGCTCGTCCAGCTCGGCATCCAGATCGTGGTGATCGGAACCGGTGACCGGCGCTACGAGGACATGTTCCGGCGGTGGGCGTCTGAGCTCCCGCACCAGGTCGCCGTCTCCGTCGGCTTCGACGCGGCGCTGGCGCAGCGGATCTACGCGGGCGCTGACATGCTGTGGATGCCGTCGCGGTTTGAGCCCGGCGGCCTGGCCCAGCTGATCGCGTTGCGCTACGGGACGATCCCGGTCGTCCGTGCTACGGGCGGTCTCGCGGACACGATTCGGGACTACGACCCGGTCACGCAGACGGGCAATGGGTTTCGGTTCGGACCATACGACGCGTGGCAGTTCTTCGCAGCGGTTGTGCGCGGGGCGGAGAACTTCCGCCATCCGGCCGTGTGGAGCTGGTTGATCCAGCACGCCATGAAGGAGGATGTCTCCTGGTCGCGGTCGGCGCAGAAATACCTCCAGCTCTACCTGGCTGCGATGGCCTCGCGGCGAGAACGCCGCGGGGTGGCGCCCGCAAGCGCATCACCAGCCCCAGTCGGGGAGTAAACAATGAGAGGAAACCCGGAGGCGGTCTCATGCGGTGGTAGCACCACTCGCCGCTGACGATTGTTCCAGGAACTCGGCCAGTCTCTGGGTTGGTGAGCGCCAGCCCAGAGTTTGCCGGGGACGACCATTGAGCTGGTGGGCGACTCGATCAAGCTCTTCTTGAGTCACGCGGGCCAGGCTGCGACCCTTTGGAAAGTACTGGCGCAGG
>VBIW01000054.1 GCA_005880915.1 Chloroflexota bacterium
TGGGCACCGACGCAGAGCCGGTCGCTGGCCGCGTTCTTGGACATGGCGCAGGTGTTGGCGACCCAGCTACACGCGCTCTGGCCGGCAACCAGGTGGTCGCCACGCGACCGAGCCCCGTCTACCACTCTGCAGAGGACGCCCTGGAGCCGGTCGATGACCGCCGACAGGCGCTTGGGATCTACGAAATCAAAGTCAGCCGAGAGCTCGAAATCGCGAGCCGCAGACTCCAGTGTTTCGAGCTCGCCTGACATGAGAGAATTATACCAAACATCGGTTCGACGTCAAGCGAAATTAACAGGAAATCCCATTCACCCAGACCGACACTGAGGCCGCCAGACCACCCCACCCCACCCGTCTTCACAGCCCGTCCAACCCCGCCCAGCAATGCCACCAGGCTCAGCCAATGCCACCAGGCGCACCCAATGCCACCAGGCGCGCACCGAGTTCTCCCTACCCGGCGAGCCGCCCCTCGAGCAGATTCTTCCGCCCGATCCAGTAATCGAGCCGATGCCGGAACCTCTCGACCTGCGACGCGAGCACGGGCAGGTTCGTCTGCTCCGCCTCCCGCTGCGCCTCGCTAGGCATCTTCGTGATCGTCCCCGCCAGCACATCGAGCAGCTCCGTTTCGAGCTTCACAAGGTGGCTGTAAACGGTGACCCAGCGCCGCGCCTCGTCGAGCGAGTCCGTCGCGGGATCTTCTCCAGTGATGGGTCGCTCGAGATCGGCGCCTTCCCACGCCGCCCCAACAGCCTCCTCTCTCCTGGAGGCCATGCGTTCATCTTGTTCCTTACGGGATGAGAAGTCACGACTTATTTCGCGCCGGTTCATCAGGATGCCCTGTATTACCAAACGCGATCCGGTCCCGCACCACTGGAGCGCGACCCAGGAGACGCGAGCGCTGAACGGCATCCTCCCCAAAACGGTCCCGAATCCGGTCGACCGCCGCCTCCAGGCGTGCCGACCGAGGAGCCGTACCCTCACCAAACAGGTCGAGCTGCCCCGCCTCCCCGTCGACCAGCCCCGACAACCCCACCCCCAGCGTGCCAACCGTCCGCCGGGGATCGCGCGCCGCCAGCAGCTGCAGCGCCGCCTGGTAGATCTCGTCACCGGTCGCAACCGGCGCCGGCTGCTTGGCCTGTCTCGAGAAGTGGCCGTCGTCGGGCCGGTACACGATTCCGACCGAGACGACGCTGCCGCGCCTCCCCGCCGCCCGCAGCCGCCGGCCCACCATGTCCGACAGGCGCATCAGCAGCTCTTCGAGATCGGACTGCGACGCGGTCGCTCGAGCCAGCACGTGAGAGTGGCTGTAGCTCTTACGCTTCACCCCCTCAAAACCGCCCACCTCGAAGCCGCGCAGCCGCATGCTCCAACTGCGGGCCACCTCGGAGTGCATCCCCGCAAGTCGAAGCCGCGGAGGGGTCGCGCGCAGAAACTGCAGAGGCGTCAAGATGCCGCCTCGGGCAAGCCGCCTCGCGCTCGCCTCAGCGATGCCGGAGAGGTCTGTGAGCTGGAGGCGCTCGAATACCGCGAGCAGGTTCGTGTGGTCGATCCGCTGCAGACCATCTCGCTTGTCGAGGTTCGAGGCCTGCTTGGCCATCCAGATCGAGGTCGATATCCCCACCGATGCGGTGACGCATTCCCCGACCTCCTCGCGGATCGCCCTCTTGACCGCGAGAGCGACCCCCTCCGGACCCAATTTCATGAGGTTCGGAGTGCCGGCCAGGTCCATCGACGCTTCGTCGATCGACATCCGAAGGATGTCCGGACTGTGCCGCTCGAGTATTTCCATGAGCTTGTCCGAGACCGATCGGTAACGCGGCGGGTTGGGCTCGCGGACCACGATCGTCGGGAAGATCGCCTTGGCCTCGAAGACGCGCATGCCGGTCTTGATTCCGAGGTCGCGCGCTTCGCGCGAGGACGAGACGACGGTCGCGGCGTCGGTGGCGTAGGCGGCGATCGCAAGCGGGCGGCCGCGGAGCGCCGGATCGTGCTGCTGCTCGATCGAGGCGAAAGCGCAGTTCAGGTCGATCACGAGCGTGGCTGGGTTGGCGGTGTTGAGCCCGAGCTCAATGGCCTCAGGCGACGGTGGAATCACATCGAGCAAATGTTCGCACGCGTCGCGGGCGCGAGCAAGGGGGGACCTGGGGCTCAGCGCCGCGCCGGCCGGCGGCGCCGGTGAGCTCGGCCCTGCCACCAGGGATTCAGGCGTGGCTTGAGGACAAGGATCAGCTCGGCGGTGCCTGCAACCCAGAGGCCCGCCAGGCAGTAGGCGCCGAGCACGTCGGTCGGCCAGTGCTCGCCGAGGTACACCCGCGAAGGCCCCATCAAGAGCACCGGCAGCGCAAGCAGCACAAGCACCACATTTCGGACACATGAGCTGCTCCACACGGTCCAGACGATCCAGAAGGTCGTCCCAAAAAGGACTGTGGCGAAGATGACGTGGCCTGAGGGGAAGCTGAAGTCCGCGAGGTGGGCGGCGAGGTGGACGAAGGTTGCGGTCGGCCGGGCGCGCTGCACGACGTCCTTAGCCACCGTTCCCAGTCCTCCGGCGAGCAGGGTGGACGCCACGACCACGACCGACTCGAGCCTCAGGCGCAGGGCAAACAGCGTGAGCGCGATGAGCACCACGCAAAGCACGTCATCGGGATGCCATCCGAGGTCGCTCGTGTGTGTCAGCACCCACCCGCCGACCGGCCACTGCACGGCCTGGATCGCGCGCGCGACAGGCGCGTCAAAGTTGACGATCACGTCCTCGCTCCGCACGAAGATCACGAGCAGGACAAACGCGAGAGTCGCGAGTGAAAGCACACTGAGGTAGACGGCCATGAACGCCCTCCCGCGGCGCTCTTGTTCCGGCAGCCCTTCCTTCTGCGCGTCGATGCTGTGGCCTACATCGGCCATCCGTGCGTTCCTAGACCGGCGCCGGCACCTCCACCGAGGCGAGGAACTCGAAGAACAACTTGCTCCAGCGCTGCGCCGCGTCGAACAGCGGTCCGTGGCCGGACCCCTCGAACATCTCCATCTCGACCCGCCCGCCGGCAGCTCGATACCGCGTGAGGACGCTGCGAATCTGCGTGACCATGGGCTGAGGAGGAAAGATCTCTTCCCCCGGCCATCCGGGCACAAATCCCATCTTGCCGAGCGTCCCCATCTCCCAGGCGGAGCCGTCCGCCACGACGATGTCCGCCGTGCCATGCGTCCACAGGATCGGAGGCTTGGGATCCAGGTTGACGATCCCGGCCCAGTTGCAGTACTTGCCGGAGAGAGCATTCAGGACGCCGCGGGTCCCGGGCGCCACGCCGGGCCAGTTCGGTGAAGCAGTCGAGTCGCCCGGGTTGCCGTCGTCGCCGGTGACCGACTTCAGGACCTCTTCGACCAGCATGTCCTCGCGTTCCTTGGGTTCTCGATGTGTCCCTGCCCAGTACGAGCTGTTGATGACATTGCGTGGCGAGAACGGCGAATCCGAAGACGTGTCGTGTTCCGCGATACGCTTGATGAACTCGGGGTTGCCTGTGCCGCCGCCCGATCCGGCGAAATCGGAAAAGCAAGGCGTGCCATCGAGCCGCATCCCGCCAAATCCGTACGGCGAGACCGGATCGACAAGGGTGAGGGACGCGACCGGGTGCTCTTCGGCGTAGTTGGCGATCGCCGCACCGCCGGTCGACCATCCCACAAGGTGCACCGGCCGGGTGATCCCGAGCTCCTCGACCAGGGAGTAGGCATCGTCAGCCCAGTCCCGCAGCCCGCGGGTCGCGTCAATCGCCACCTGCTCGGTGTCGCCGAAGCCACGCATGTCGGGAGCGACGATTCGATAGGTCGCCGGCGCTCCTGGCATCAGGTGCTCGTAGAAGCGGCCTGTCGAGAGGTTGCCGTGGATCATGAGTACCGGGATTCCGTCGGACGGCCCGGACTCGATGTAGCGCGTCCGCAGCCGGCCCGTCTGAATCATGTGCGAGGTAACGCCAGCAGGCAGGTCCATGGCAAGGCTCCTTGTCCGAGGGATTTGCGCAAACATAGCTCGCCGGGGAAACAGCCGGCGCGAGGCTCAGACCGCGGGCAATGTCAGGGTGAATTCGCTGCCCAAGCCGGGCTCTGAGCGTACCGTGATCTTGCCGCCATGGCGGTTCGCGATCTCCTTGCACAGGAACAGTCCCAGGCCCGTGCCCGGGATGGTCATGTTCTCGGCTGTCGGCAGGCGGCCGAATCGCGTGAACAGGCGGGGCATGTGCTCGCGTGCGATACCCACGCCCTCATCTCGCACGCTGACGACGGCACGTGAGTCGCGCACGCAGGCGCTGCAGCGGATCTCGCCTCCGTCCGGCGAATACTTGATCGCGTTGTCGAGGAAGTTGGCCACGATCGTGGCGATCCGAGTGCGGTCCCCTCTCACCAACGGTGCAGGGTCGGCTGCGTCGAACACGACACGGTGGCCACGCGTTAGCGGCCGCAGGGTGTCGATCTGCTCCTGGACCACGAACCGCATATCGAATGTCTCTTGTGCCAGCGGGATGTCATCGTGTTCGAGGCGGGCCGTCTCGAGCATCTGCTCGATGAGGTGATCCATCTGCGCGATCTTCACCTCCAGCAGGCGTGCGACCGAAGCGAACTGCGCGGGTGGGATGGTCCCGTCGGCGAGCATCGAGTTGTAGCCGCGAATTACGGTCATGGGTCCACGCAGCTCATGCGAGGCGAGATTCAAGAACTCAGCCTTCGTCTGTTCGAGCTCCGCCATCCTGTCGGCGTGGGCGCGGAGGCGAGCCGTCTCTGCCTCCCGTTGCGCGTTGCGACCATCCTCGATTCTCTTTTGCTCAGTCAGGTCCCGGGTGACCTTGCCGAAGCCGCGGAGCCGGCCCGACTCATCACGCAGCGCGGTAATGATGACGTTGGCCCAGAAGCGAGTTCCATCTTTGCGGATGCGCCAACCCTCTTCCTCGTAGCGGCCCTCTCGTTTGGCGACCTCGAGCTCCCAGTCAGGCTTGCGGTTCCGAACTTCCGCCGGCGGATAGAAGATGGAGAAATGACGGCCGACGACCTCGGTCGCCGTGTAGCCTTTGATCCGCTGCGCGCCTTCGTTCCACGTCACGATCACGCCTGCGGGATCGAGCATGAAGATGGCGTAGTCCACGACACCAGACACGAGCAGCGCGAACTGATCGCCGAGATCCCTCGGCTCGGCGGTATTCGACTTCCGCAGCACCTGTTCGATCTTAAAGTTTCGAGGCGCGCGTTGTCATCCGACGGGTCACCAGGTCGAGCGAGCCACCCTTGCCACGAGCTCCAGCTTCTTTCGTTCATCGTCGACAGTGAGGCGATTGCCTTCGATCGTCGAAGCGAATCCGCACTGGGGGCTGAGAGCCAGGCGCTCGAGCGGAAGATAGCGCGACGCCTCCTCGATCCTGCGCTTGAGCTCCTCATCGGATTCAAGTGCGGGCTTCTTGCTGGTGACGAGGCCGAGCACCACCACCCGGTCATCGGGCACATGCTTCAGAGGCTCGAACCCACCGGACCGCTCGTCGTCGTACTCCAGCAGAAAGCGGTTGAATTTCGTTCTCTCGAAGATGCGGGCGATCGGCTCGTAGTCGCCGGCCGCGTAGAACTTGCTCTGGTTGTTGCCGCGGCAGATGTGAATGCCGAACGTCACGTTGGGGTGGCCTTCGATGATCGCGTTGTCCATCTCGATGCAGGTGTCGATCAGCTTCTCGGGATCGCTGCCGCGCTTGCGGTAGCCCTCGCGCAGCTCGGGATCGAGCAGCGCCGCGTACTGGGGCGCGTCGATCTGGATGTAGGTGCAGCCCAGGCGCGCCAGCTCGTCGACCTCGCGCCTGCTCAGGTCGACGATGTCGGCCAGGTACGCGTCTCGAGTCGGGTAGGCGCCCTTCGACTTCTCGGGGTCGTAGTACGCCGCCGCCTGCTGAGCGCTGATCATGGTGACCTTGGCTGGCACCCTTGTGCTCGCTCGCAAGTACGTGAAGTCCTCTGCGGCCATGCTGCGCAGCGGACGCAGCTTCTCGATCACCACCGGACGCTTGAACACGAGCTCCTCACCTGTTTCGTCGCGGAACGGGATCGCCCATCCCCCGAACTTGTCGAAACCGGCCATCGAGTCGACGAGGTGGCCGAAGAACGCGTAGCGGCGCTGCTCGCCGTCGGTGATGACGTCGATCCCGGCCGAGGTCTGGAGCTCGATCGCTTCGTCGACCGCGCGGTCTTCGATCTCTTTGAAACGCGCCGGGTCGATCTCGCCCGACTCGAGCTCCTGGCGCGCCGCGACCAGAAAGTCGGGCCGCAGCAGACTGCCCACGACCTCCGCCCGTATGTCTCGTCCCATCGCCGCGTTCCTCCCCGGCCCGATCGAGAGCATGATGACAGGTAAGAAAATTGCCGGGTTCGCTAGGGGTGCCGTGAGCAGGTTCGACATCGTCGCCATCGCCGCCTCGGCCGGCGGCGTCGGCGCCCTCAGCCAGGTGATTGGCGCCCTGCCGTCCGACTTCGGGGCGATCATCGTCATCGTCCAGCACGTCGATCCGCGCCACCGCAGCCTCATGCCTCAGGTCATCGGTCGCCAGGCGCGCCTCCCGGTGATGCATGCCCAGGACGGTATGAGCGTGCAGCTCGACCACGTCTACCTGGCGCCACCAGACCACCACATGCTGATCAACCGCAAGGGTTTGATCACGCTGACCGACACGGAGCTGGTCAACTTCGTCAGACCCTCGGCCGACCTGCTGTTCGAATCCGTCGCGGCGGCGTTCGGCGAGGGCGCCATCGCGGTCGTCCTGACCGGCACCGGCCGTGACGGCGCGATGGGCGTGACCGCGATCAAAGAGCGGCACGGAACGGTCGTCGTTCAAGACGAGGCGTCGTCAGATTTCTTCGGCATGCCGTCGGCTGCGATCAAAACTGGGTCAGTCGACTTCGTGCTGCCACTCGCCGAGATCGCGCCCAAGCTCATTGCGTTGGTCGCTGGCAAGGTGCGGGATTGACGCTCGAATCCGGCCCAGATTTTGAAAGCCTCCTCGAGTACCTTCGCGACACGCGAGGCTTCGACTTTACCGGCTACAAGCGTCCGAGCCTGATCCGGCGAGTGGCGGTCCGCTGCTCAGAGCTCGGCATAGACAACTTTCGTGCCTATCTCGACTACCTCCAGGTCCACGCCGAAGAGTTTGGGGTGCTGTTCGACAAGATCCTGATCAACGTCACCGAGTTCTTCCGCGACCGGCAAGCGTGGGACTATCTCGGCCAGAACATCGTTCCCCGCTTGGTGGGCAAAGGCGGCGACATTCGCATCTGGAGCGCGGGCACCTCGTCGGGAGAAGAGGCGTACTCCGCGGCAATTCTTTTCTGCGAGGCGCTCGGCCAGGCGAACTACATCGACCGCGTCAAGATCTACGCCACCGACCTCGACGAACAGGCGCTGAGCAAGGCTCGCGCCGGATACACCGAGAAGGATCTCGAGTCCATCGACGCCGACCTGAGGTCGCGCTACTTCGAACGTCAGGGCGACCGCTTCATGTTCCTGGCTCCACTTCGCCGGACGATGATCTTCGGCCGCCACGATCTGACCCAGGACGCGCCCATCTCCCGCCTCGACCTGTTGATCTGTCGTAACACCCTCATCTATTTCACGTCAGAGGCGCAGGGTCGGATCCTCGCCCGATTCCACTACGCCTTGAACGACGACGGATACCTGTTCCTGGGTCGAGCCGAGATGCTCCTCACCCACGCCGGGCTTTTCAGCTCCGTCGATGTGCGGGAGCACATCTTCTCCAAGGTGGCGCGGCTTCAGCTTCGGGACCGCATGATGCTGATGGCGCAGTCGGGAACGGCGGAGGCCAACAACCACATCGCGCGGCAGCTTCGGGTCCGCGAGCTCATGACCGAGGGATCCCCGTTTGCGCAGATGGTGGTCGACGCGCAGGGTGCCCTGATCACGGCCAACCGGCTCGCACGCCGGCTGTTTGAGATCCCACATTCCGACATCGGTCGATCCCTCAAGGATCTCGAGCTGTCCTACCGGCCGGTCGACCTCCGGACGCCGCTCGACCGCGTCGCCCGTGAGCGCAGCCCGGTCGAGGTCAAGAGCGTCCAGGTCAAAAAGCCAGACGGAGCATCTGGCCTGTTCGACATGATCGTCACGCCTCTGCTCGATGAAGACGGATCGCTGGTCGGAAGCGCGATCAACTTCATCGATGTCACGCATGAGACTCGCCTTCGGTCCGAGCTCGACCGGATGGCTCAAGAGCTGCAGTCGAGCAAGGAGGAGCTCGAGACGACCAACGAGGAGCTTCAATCCACGGTCGAGGAGCTGGAGACGACCAATGAGGAGCTTCAGTCCACCAACGAGGAGCTGGAAACCCTGAACGAGGAGCTCGAGTCGACCAACGCTGAGCTCCAGAACATCAACACGGACGTCCAGGTGCGGAGCAACGAGGTCCAGCGGCTGAACACGCTGCTGCTCGCCATCACCGGCAACATCGAAGTTGGCGCCGCCGTCCTGGACCGAGAGCTTCGGGTCCAGGTGTGGAACGAGCGCGCCGCGGACCTCTGGGGCGTGCGGTCGGACGAGGTTGTCGGCCACTCGTTCTTCGACCTGGACATCGGGCTGCCGGCGGAAAAGGTGCGGGCCTTGATCCAGGCCGGTGCGGGCGGCCGGTCCGCCCACGACGAGGTGGTGGTCTCAGCCACGACGCGCAAGGGGCGATCGATTCGATGCAGGGTGATCGTCCACACGATGGGTGACGGCGAAAAGCCCGCCGGCATCGTGCTCGTGATGGAAGAGCTGAAGAACGGGAACGGGCGGCGGAGCTAGTCCTTAGACGGCATCAGCCATCGAGGATCGCATCGACCGGCTCCACTGATCGATGATGCCTTCGAGGACCTCCACGTCGGTCGAGACCTGGTAACGCTCGGCCATGGGCAGGCCGTCAACGGCCAGGCGCAGCTTGCCGACGAGCGCGCTGCCCGCATCGATCAGGCGGCCGTACGCCACCAGCCAGTACTCGGGGCGATCGGGGGAGCCGTATCCGAGCATCGTCTGCCGGTAGGCATGCTGAGCATGGTCGATCTCGGCGCGAAGCTCTTCCACATGTTGACGCAAGGAATCGGCATCGGATCGCTCGAGCCGGCGCCTCGCCGAGTTCAGCATCAGCCGTTTGGACTGCAAGATCATCAGCCTGGAGCCGATGAGGGTCTCCGCAGCGTCGGGGCTGATCATTCGGCGCTCCGTCCCAGGCTGCCCGCGATTCCGTAGCCGCGGTTTCTTTCGACGGTGATCACCTGCTCGAGGCCGACGTCCCGTAGACGGCTGCGCAGACGCATGACGTAGGTCCGCACTTGAGCGTCCGAGAGACGTGAGTTCTGCCAGGCGAGCGTGGCCAGCTGTTTGCTCGTGAAGGGCCGCTTCGGATGGCGGAGCAGGAAGTCCAGGAGGTCGGCCTCCCGCCGGGTGAGGCGGATCGATTTACCGCCATAGGTGAGGGTGTGGGCCTTGTGGTCGATCACCACCCCCGCCAGCTCGGCGTGGCGGTCTCGCCATGCCATCAGCCGATCCTCGATGAAGGCGAGGTTCCGGCGGAGCTGGTGGACCTCCTCGCTTCCGTCCGCGCGGGCTATCACCGAGCGAAGGACGGCTGCCAGCTCCTCGTAGATCGCAATCCAGCCGGCGACCTCGGGCAAGGCCGAGGTGGTCAGGTCCTCGCCCGGAAGCTCGGTCAGGTCAGGCTGCGGCGGAAGGACCTTGGCCTCCATGCCCTGAATCTACACGTCCAGATGGATTTCGGGGACCTATTTTTGGCCCCGAATATTGCGGTGGGAGGGCTATCGTGATCCCGGCATGGCTGCGGGGCGCAGCGGTTTGAACTTAGCACGCCGGGGGGCACGCACAGGGCAGGGGGCCAGGACCCGGAGGGAGGGTCGGGCCCCTTCGCCTTCCTTACTGGCAGTTCGCGTGCCCGCGATCGACAGCCTGGGAGAGATTTGCGGGTGGCTGGGCACGTTCAGCGAGCGGCTCCGCCTCGCTCACGACGACGAGCGGGTTCCGGTAGCCGAGCTGTCCTGAGTTCGGGGCGATGAGCCAGCTGAAGGTCCGGCGCCTGCCGCCCATCACACGTGTCTCTTCCAATGCCCATGCGACCAGGGTGGTGATCGTCGAAAACCACCAGCTCGTCTCCGAGAGCTTGAGCCTGCTACTTGATGGCCAGAAGGACATGGAGGTGGTCGGCAGCGCGACATCGGTGGCCGAAGCCGCCGCGCTGCCGAGGCAGCTGGCGCCGGATGTCGTCGTGATGGACTTCCATCTCGACGACGGCACAGGCCGCGACGCGGCCATCGCGATGCGCCATTCCTTTCCCAACGCGAGGTTTGTGTTCCTGAGTCGTGACGACAGCGACGGCGCCCGCCTCGCCGCCGTCGAGGCCGGTGCAAGCGCCTACCTCCACAAGTCGAGCCCCGCGTCCGAAGTCATCGCGGCGGTGCGTCAGGTGGGGCGAGGGATCAGCCTGATCACGCCGGCGATGGTCGCCCTCCTCGTGAGCCACGGCAAGGACCGCGAGCACACGCGAGAGAGCCTGAGCGCGCGAGAGCGGGAGGTCCTCCAGCTGATGGCGGACGGCGTCGGCACGCGGAGGATCGCGCAGCAGCTCGGCATCAGCTACTCGACCGTCCGCACCCATGTCCGCTCCATCGGTCACAAGCTGGGCGTGCGTTCGATGGTCAACGCGGTCGTCACCGCCCGCGACCTGGAGCTTGTCAACTAGGGGGTTCTAGTCCTCGCGAACCCTGACCACGGCGTAAGCCAGGGGCAGGAAGACCCCCAGCCGCGACCACCACAGCGCATCCTGGGCGGCCGACACGGTCGTGCTCAGACCCTCGGGCAGCTGAAAGCCCATACCCGCCAGCACTGACCCTGCCCCCGCAATCCCCAGGCTGGCGGCCACGAGGACCAGGACTCCAGCCGTCTGCATCCGCCTAGCCGTGCTCATGCCGACAAGACTCGGCGGCGTCTCTCTCAACCCACCGGCATCGCAGCGTCAGCCGGCCGTCAATTCCCGAGCTTTGTGGAGTCGGTTGCCGATGGTCTACCGCCTGAGTTCGGGACTCCCTACCGATTGGCAGTCGATTCGCCTTAAGCCAGTGGTTAACTTGCAGTCCCAATGAGGCAAGGGGCCGTCCTGGAACCGAGCCGCAGGCCGCTGGCCGTGGCCGCCGCCCTGGCGGCGCTCGCGTCGCTCAGCCTGGCGGCGATCCTTCAATTCCCCATCCTCAGCGCGCCGCTGGTTTCCGCGATCGACGATGTGGGCGAGGCCGTGGCGGCACTCATCGCTGCTTCCGCCTGCGCTTGGGCTGCCCGCCGTTCGTCCGGACGAACTCGCCTGGCGTGGAGCCTGATGTCCATCTCGGCCGCAGGCTGGGCCGCCGGCGATGCGGCGTGGACCGCGTATGAGATCGGTCGCGGAGTTGCCGTGCCCTTTCCTTCTGCCGAAGATGTCGGGTTCCTGGTCGCCGCCCCCTTCGCCTTTGCCTCAGTCCTCGCCTTCTGGAACGCGCCTCGCGGAACGGCCTCGCGATGGCGTGTGTGGCTCGATGGGCTGATCATCGCGCTGGCACTAACTTTTACCGCCTGGGCGCTCGGCCTTCGGCTGATCTGGCAGGACCCGCAGGACCCGCTGAACGAGAAGCTCTTCGAGCTCGCCTACCCGGTCCTGGACATCTTGATTCTGACGGTGGTGATCCTGGCCATCCGGCGTTCCACACTGCAGCAGCAGGGCCGGATGTTCCTGCTCTTCGCCGGCGTCGCCTCATATTCCATCGCCGACAGCGCGTTTTCGTATCTCACCGCCAGCGGCACGAATGGCGTCGGGGGCAGCATCCTTGACATCGGCTGGGTGGTCGGCTACCTGCTCATCGCCCTCGCTGCGATCTGGCCGGGCTCAGCTCTCGTGCGGGTCGGCGACAGGGCACCGGTCGACCTTTGGCAGCTCGCCCTGCCCTGGCTGACCGTGCTCCTGGCAGGCGGCATCGCGCTGGCCCTTGCCGTCACAGGCCACCCGCTGGATCTCTTTCTGACAGCTCTCACGGGTATTGGGGCAGCGCTGCTGGCGGGGAACATGGTCCTCACTCACAAGGACTTCCTGGCGATGCTGATCCAGAGCCGGGCATCGGAGGCGACACTCGCTGAGGTGATCGCACAAGCCCCGGCGGGCGTGGTGCGAATCGGCGCCGACCTTCGCATCATCGAGGCCAACGCTCGCTTTGCCTCACTTCTCGACCGAGGACAGGACTTTGTCGGATCCACGATCACGCAGTTTTTCACTGAGCCGGACGCGGCGGCTTTTGTGGCCAAGATCGAGGCGTTGACCTCTGGCGGGCAGGAGACGGTCGAGGGAGAGACGGAATCTCAACGGGCCGACGGGACCAAGGTCTGGATGCACTGGAGCGCCACCTCGGTCCCGAACGCACGAGGCGAAAGCGAGTACTTCATCGCGATGTTCGAGGACACGACCGCTCGCCACGAGGCTGATGCCGCGGCTGCGGCGACGCTCGAGCTCATGCAGCGGCTCAACTCCGTGAAGACCGAGTTTCTGCAGAACGTCAGCCACGAGTTCAAGACCGCGTTGATCGGAATCCAGGGCTTCAGCGAATTCATGCGCGACGCGGACCAGCTCGACGTCAACGACGCGAGGGCCTTTGCTACCGACATCAACCGCGACGCAGAACGGCTGGATCGGATGGTCACGGATATGCTGGCCCTTGACCAAGTCGAGACGACAGGTACGGCCCTGCGTCTGAGCCCGGTCGACGTCAACATCCTGATCCAGCGCGAAGTAATGGCTGCGCAGAAGAAGTCGAACGCGCATCCCATCCAGCTCCAGCTCGAGCCGAGACTCCCGATGGTGTCCGGCGATGTCGAGAAGCTCGGCGATGCGATCCGCAACCTGCTCGACAACGCGGCTCGGTACTCACCTGATGGAGGGCGCATCACGATCACCACATCGGCCATGGGCGCCACGGTGACTGTGAGCGTGAGGGACGAAGGCGAGGCCGTTCGCTCCGATTTCGACAACGGTCTCTTCGGTGACGACGACGTCTACGCCGACAACCCGATTCGCAAGGTCGTCGGAACCGGCCTCGGCCTGAGCATCGTTCGCCAGGTGATCGAGATGCACGGAGGTCGATTGTGGGTCGACAGGTTGGAGGGCAGGGGATTGGAGTTCCACTTCTCCCTCAAAGCGACTGCGGGGGCTAAGGCCACCCCGGCAGGCGGAAAGGTGGCGTAGGGATGCCGCGTTCCTCTCGTTTCGCGCGGCTCGCTTTCGGTGGCGCGCTTGCAGTTGGCGTGTATGTCCTTTGGTCGACCCTGCGCCTCGGCGGCGAGAAGCCCACTGTCGCGTTTGAGGACGGGGGCCAGGCGCTCGCCGGGCTCGTCGCCGCGGCAATCTGTGCGCTCGCCGCCCGCCGTGCCTCGGGCCACCACCGAACAGCCTGGTGGCTCCTTGGCGGGGCGGCCCTGAGCTGGTCTCTCGGCGAGGTGATCTGGACCGTGAACGAGTTGGGACGCGGCATCTCAGCGCCGTTCCCTTCGTTGGCGGACGCCGGCTTCCTTGCGGCGATACCGCTAGAGGTCGCTGGGGTCCTGTTCCTTTCCGCCAAACCGGACAACGCCACGAGTCGCTACCGCGCTGTAATCGAGGGAGCAGTGGTCGCCTCGGCCCTGCTCTTCTGCGCATGGGCGGTCGGCCTCGACACGCTGGTTATCCGAGCGCCAGCCGGTCAGGTGGCCGCGATGGTCGCGCTCGCGTACCCGTCGTCCGACATCATCGTGCTCACGCTGCTGGTCGCCGCATTTCGCCAGGTGCCTCGAGGCGTGCGCCCGGTCTTCCTCCTGCTCGGCTGCGCGTTCACCGCCTTACTGGTCGCTGATAGCGCGTTCGGGTACCTGGAGCTCGGGTCACAGGACGGATCGCTCGGCAGCATTTTCGATGCCGGACGGGTAGCGGGCTTCATCATGCTCGGTCTCGCTGCTCTCGTAACCGCCCCAGCTGACGAGGCGGCGGGTGAGCGGCCGGTCACGATCTGGCAGCGCGGTCTGCCGTGGATTGCGATGCTGATTGTGATCGGCACGGTCGTCTACATCGCGGTGTCCCATCGCGTAAGTGATGCACGAATCGAATGGATCGCTGTGGTGTTCGCTCTTCTCTTTGTGCTCAGCCAGGTGCTGGCGCTGAACGACTCACTGCAACTTCTCGTGCGCAGCAGGCGCGCGGAGACGATGCTGGGCGAGCAGAAGGCGCTCCTGGACGAGGTCATCGGCCGCGCGCCGCTCGGCATCGCGCGCGTGGGCGACGACTTTCGTTTCATCGCTGTCAACCCACGGCTGTGTGAGTTGCTCGCTGCCCCCGAGCGAACGCTGCTGGGCAGCTCCATGCGGCACTTCTTGCCCGACGACGAAGGGGTGCGTGCCGCGGAGCGCATGGCGCTCATGAGGACCGGCCAGCTCACGCACGTGGAGGTCGACAGCGAGATGGTCTGCGCGGATGGCAGGAGGGTGTGGGTGCACCGGATCGTCACACCGGTGCTCAGCATCGCGGGGCGGATCGACTACTACCTGGTCATGTTCGAGGACATGACTGAGAAGCACAACGCCGAACAGGCCGCCGTCGCCAACTTCGCGGCGCTGGAACGGATCAACCGCCTCAAGAGCGAGTTCATGTCGATGGTCAGCCATGAGTTCCGCACCGCCCTGACCGGGATCCAGGGTTACAGCGAGCTGATGAGCTCAGAGGAGGTCTCTTCCGAAGACGTGAGGGAGTTCGCCGGCGACATCAACTCCGATGCCCTGCGCCTCAACCGGATGATCACGGAGATGCTCGACCTCGACCGCATCGAGTCTGGTCGCATGGCGATGCACATGGAACCGACCGACCTGAATCGCATTCTCACCGAGACCGTCGAAAGGGCGCAGATGTCGACCTCCAAGCACGAGGTCATCGTTCGCCTCGACCCCAAGCTGCCGCGGATCGATGGCGACACCGACCGCCTGACGCAGGTGGTGGCCAACCTGCTGACCAACGCGGTCAAGTACGCGCCCGAGGGCGGCGAGATCCTGGTCACCAGCCAGACCCAAAACGGCAGCGTCGAGGTGAGCGTCCAGGACCATGGTTTGGGCATCCCGCCCGAATTCATAAGCCGGATCTTCGGCCGCTATGAGCGGTACGAAGGCGACGGCAAGAGCCAGGTCGTTGGCACCGGCCTCGGCCTGGCGATCGCCCAACAGATCATCCAGCTGCACAAGGGCCGGATCTGGGTCGAGAGCCTCTACGGCCAGGGTTCGACGTTCCGCTTCACGATTCCGGCGGCTAACCAGGACAACAGGGTGGCCTGACCTCATGATCGACCCCAACGCAAGGCAGCGGGTCCTGGTGGTCGACGACGTCGTCGAGAACTGCGAGCTGATCAGCGCCTACCTCGAGGACCTCGGCTGCGATGTGGAGGTCGCCCACTCGGGTGGTGAAGCGCTGGCCGTCATGGAAATGCGCCCTGCCGACCTGGTTCTGATGGACGTCGAGATGCCTGGCATGAACGGGCTCCAGGCATGCCGCCGGATCAAGGCCGTCAATGCGAGCAAGATGGTGCCGGTCGTGATCGTCACGGCCTATAGCGCGGTCGACGACCGGGTGGCCGCCCTCGAGGCGGGCGCCGACGACTTCCTCGCCAAGCCCGTCGAGCAGACCGAGCTCGTCGCTCGAGTCCGATCCCTGCTCAGGGTCAAAACGCTTTACGACTCGCTCGTTCAGACCGAGCAGGTGGTGTTTGCGCTTGCGCGCGCCGTCGAAGCGAAAGACAACTTCACAGAGGCGCACTCGGAACGTGTGGCGGATCTCGCGAGGCGGCTCGCTACCGCGGCGGGGCTCGACCCCGAGACCGTGGCCGCGACTTATTTCGCCGCGAGGGTGCACGACATCGGCAAGATCGGAGTGCCCGACGCGATCCTCAACAAGAAGGAAGCTTTGAGCCCGGAAGAGGTTGCTGTCATGCGGACCGTGCCAGTGCTCGGAGCTGAGATCTGCGGACCGCTCCGCTCCTCGCATGGGATCACGGAGATCATCCGGCACCAGAAAGAGCGCGTCGACGGGACGGGATATCCGGACGGCCTGGGTGGTGACCAGATCTCGCCCGCGGCCAGGATCCTCGCCATCTGCGACGCGTATGACTCGCTGGTGAGCGGCGAGCGGGCGGAACGGCCCCAGATGGCCGACGAGCGTGCGCGAGCCGTGCTCCTCCGGCAGTCTGGCCGGGCCTATGACGAGAAGCTCGTGTGGCTGCTCTTCAACAAGGTCTTGCCGCGGGTCGGCAGCCCGGTCAGTTGAGGAAGGTGCCCTTCTGGAGACCGAACAGGTCGGGGTGTGCCTTGAGCGTGCGCAGGAGGGCGGCCCCGTCGAATTGGCGGACGTCGTACTGACATATCGCCACCACCGGGTAGCGCTTGAACATCACCTCGAACGCTTCCTCAAAGCTGAGCATCTCCTCCTCTGACTCAAACATGGTCCGGACGTAGGCCATCTCGCCCACGAGCCGGATGAGGGTTTGCTTATTGGCGAGGGCGTCTCCAAAGAGGCGCTCCCACTGGGCGATCGCGGCTGGTGCCGTGCCCTCATCAAACCTGACGAGGGTGAACAATCCAGACTCGCGAGCCTGTTTCAGGTCGACCCCCTCCGTTCGGTCGAGCGCGTCGAGGTAGCGCTCCAGGATGGGGTCAGTTCCGGCCAGGAAGGACGGCTGACCCAGCCGGATGCCTTCTGCCAGGAAAGGAACCGTGAGCCGGAGGCCACCGGCGTCTGCGCTGAACAGCGTCGCCAGGTGCGTCGGGACCGGAACCGCGACAGCGCCGATGTTCACTCCGTCGGCAGACGCCTGGGTGGAAGCTGTGCCGCCGACGAACGCCAGCAGATCGGACTCGTTGAACCGCCGCTCGCGGCGCAGGCCGACTCGAAATCCCCGAAGGAGCCCGGAATCGCTCCAGCGCCGAATCGAGGCCTCGCTTACACGAAGGTACCGGGCTGCCTCGGGTGTGTTGAGCAAACGACGACTGGCGGCTCCCACAAGTTGGTTATAGACCCTCAGTTGAGAAACGTTCCGAACCGGAGACTGAATAAGTCCGGGTGGGCCTTGATCGCTCTCAGCAGCGCGACGCCGTCGAAATGCCGCACGTCGTACTGGCACATGGTCACGGTCGGAAAGCGTCGGGACATCAGCTCGAATGCCTCCTCATAGCGAAGCATCTCGTTCTCGGAGACGAACATGGTGCGCTCCGACACCATCTCGCCAACGACGCGGATCACAGTCGGACCCTTCGCTACGGCGGCGGCAAAGTCTTGCTCCCACTGCCCGATCGCATCCGCCACGGTGCCGCCATCGAAGCGGACCACCGTGAAGGTCCCGTTACGCATCGCCTGGTCGAGATCGACGCCGTCCATCTCGCGGAGCGCGTCGAGATACCGCTGGGCAAGGTCCCCGGCGGCAACCAGCAAGCATGGCTGGCCCAGGCGGATTCCGTCGGCGAAAAATGGAACCGTCAGCCTCAGGCCGCCAACGTCTGTGCTGAACAGCGTTGCCAGGTGGCTCGGAACAGAAACGGGGGTCCCAGCGATCATCACGGAGCTGATCGGGGAGTCGACCGTATGGGAGTGGTCCATGAACCGCAGGAGGTCCGACTCGATAAACCGGCGCTCCCGACGGCGGCCGACACGGACCCCAGGCAGCAAGCCGGAATCGGACCAGCGACGAATCGAGGCCTCGCTCACGCGCAGGAAACCGGCCGCCTCTTTGGTGTTCAGCAATTCTTTCAGTACTATACTTTACTGTCACCAATGTTACCTACCTGCTCAGTAATGCGTACTACTATTCAGTAAGCGAACATGCACAAATCTGATGACTATCTGCCCCGATCGAACTGGCATGTTCCTGACTGGCTGAAGGCGGCCAGTTCCCACGGCTTGCTCAGCCGCTTACCGGAGTCGCTTGTCGAGGCCGTTGTCCGGGGCGCCTCGCGGGTTGAAACTCCGACCGGAGCTGTCGCCCTGCGTTGGGACGAGTCACCTAAAGCGGGGTTTATCCTGCGCGGGACGTTCAGGGGTTTTATCGCCTCCCTGGACGGAGGGCAGGTCACGACCCGTTATCTGAAAACCGGCGATATGGCGGGCGTTTTCGCGCCTCGCCTGCCTCGGCTTGCGAGGGGTATCCAGGCACTGGAGCCTGGCGAGCTGCTTCTTGTCGACAGCGAGCGGATCAAGGAGCTCGCCCTGTCAAATCCGGCTTTTGCGTGGGAAATGATCCAGGAATTGACCACCGTCTTGAATTCAAATCAAAAGGCGCTCTATGTCCGGGCGTTCGGGTCGGTCAGGCAGCGAGTCGTGAGTGCGATTGTCGAGCGCGCGGCGGTCGCCGACAGGCTCAACCCTGGTGGGAGGGTTGCCGGCACGCAGCACGAGCTGGCCATCGCGATCGGATCGGTGCGTGAGGTCGTCGCCTCCGAGCTCCAGCAGCTGAAGCGCGAGGGCCTCCTCGAGATCCACCGGGGCGGGGTCGTCATCCTGCAGCCCGATGCGCTCGTCAAAGAAGCGACAACCAGGCTCGGGATCAGTCAGTTGAGTGACACCGACAACTAAGTCACCTAATGGCGGCCCCTTGGGGCAACCGTGAGATTAGGGTTCGCTTATGAACCTGATGCGTGGGCACTGAGATGGCCGAACCCATCACCGTGTTGATCGTCGAGGATCACAGGCTCATGGTCGAGGGACTGGCCGCGCTGCTGGGCGAGACCGCTGAGTTGAGCGTGGTCGGCACGGCTGGTTCTGTGAAGGAGGCCATCGAAGCCGCCCGGACGCTCCAGCCTCAGGTCGTATTGATGGATTTCCGACTTCCTGACGGCGACGGACCGGACGCCACTGAGCGGATCCGCCAGGACCATCCCGAGGTGGCAGTGCTGTTTCTCAGCGCCGACGTGAGCGACGAGGCGATGATGCGCGCCATCGACGCTGGCGCCTGCGGCTACGTCTCCAAGGCGGCGAGCGCTGAGGAGCTTACCAACGCGATCCGCCGCGCCGGGGAGGGCGAGTTCCTGCTCCCCGCCGCGACCATGTCGCGCCTGCTCGCCAGGCAGAGAGACGCGAGGAAGTCGGAGGCGGCCAGGGAGCGTCTCTCGGAGGATCTCACCTCAAGAGAGCGCGAGGTGCTCAAGATGATGGCGTCAGGCCTCGACAACTACGACATTGCGGACAAGCTCGGAATCGGTTACGGCACGGTGCGCAGCCACGTGCGCGGGGTGCTCGAAAAGCTCGGTGCTCGCTCCCGCCTCCAGGCAGTTGCAGTGGCCCGTGAGAGCGGCCTGATCAACGGCTGAGCTAAGAGCACAAACGATATAGCCGACGCCCCACCACCAGTGGGGCGACAGCAATCCATCCGTTACTTAATGTCAGGCCATGATCTGGGGTCGGATCGGGCTGTGACGATGTATGTGCGCCGCCGCCTCAAGATCGCGAGCGATTGGTGGGTTCTGTGGACCGCCCAGCACCTGTCGCTCGCCTTCAAGCTCGCCGTGCCGGTCTTGGTGACCACGGTCGTCCTGGTCGGTGTTTTGGGAACCATCGTCGTCAACACGGTCCAGCACCAGATCCAGGACGCTTACGACCTCCAGGCTCAGGAGGCGGCGAGTGGAGTCGAGGCCATGTTCGCGCAGCATCCGAACGACACGGCCGAGATAAACGACTACCTCACGCGACTTGTCAAGTCGCGTTCTGACCTGGTTTCAATCCGGATCCTCAACCTCGACGACACGGGGTCGATCATCGCCAGCAGCAATCCAGGCGAGATCGGAACCAGCGGGATCGCCAATCGAGCGGAGTTGAACGCGATCTGGGGTGGCTACCCGCTGGAAGATGAGAGCGAGGGCTCGCACCTCATCACGGTCGAGCCGTTGAAGCTGGGCGACGCTGTCTTCGGCGCGGTCTTCATCACCAGCTCGACGTCGGCCCAGGTGGCGGCGACCCGCTCGATCACTGAGACGATTGTGATCGTCGGGACGGTCGCGGTCGCGATGGACTCGGTCTTCGTCCTCGCGGTCCTATACCTGAACATCCTTCGGCGCACGCGTCGTGTGCAGCGTGCCGTGGAGGCTGTCGGACGCGGCGATACGACGGTCCGGTTGCCCGAGGGGCTGGAGGCCCGAGGCCGGGATGAGATCTTCAACCTGGCACGCAGCGTCGACCAGATGATCGAGAGCCTCGACGAGAGGCAGCGCGGAGACGCGTTGATCAGGCGTCTTGGGCAGCGAGCTCTGGAGGGAGCCAGCTCCGGGGACCTGGTGGCCGAGGGCCTTGCCGCGACCTGCGATGCCCTGGGTCTCGACACGTGCATCTTCGCCACTGTGAGCGAGGACGGTTCGATGGGAGGCTGGGTCGACGCTTCCGGTACCCAACACAAGGCTCGAACCCTCCCAGTCTGGGTGTTTGCGCTGAGCCGGGTCGCGGTCGAAGCACGCAAGGCGGTGGTCGCCGACCGCCAGGGCCAGCACAGTCGATTCGTCGACGGTGCCGGCGGCATGCCGCAGACGGCGGCGATCGTCGTTCCGCTGCCGCGCACGTCCAAGGCAGGCCAGGCGATCATCGCCATCGCGGCCATCGGCAAGACGATTCCAGACGGTGGGCTCGCGGTGCTCGACGCCGTGGCGGCGACAATCGCTGAGAGCATGCACATGCAGGCAGCTGAAACGGCTCGTGCAGAAAGTGCCGTCAAGTCGAAGGTGATGGCGGCAGTAAGCCACGAGATGCGGAACCCCCTCAACTCGATCCTGGGCTTCACCGGACTCGTGCTCAGCACGTCGAACGAGACCCTCACCGACAAGCAGCGCAAGCACCTCGGGCATGTGCAGACCAGCGCCACGACGATGCTGACTCTCGTGAACAACTACCTCGACCTGGCGAGAGTTCGTGATGGTTCGGTCGCTCTTCAGTACGAGATGGCGAAGCTCGAGCCGCTGTTAGCCGAAGTTGCCAGCGCGATGCAGCCCATGGCGATGAACCGAAAGGTCGACATCCGCGCCTCCGTCAGTCCCGAGGCCGAGGTTCGGCTCGACCCGACCAGGTTCCGCCAGATCCTGACCAATCTGGTCTCCAACGCGGTCAAGTTCACCCCTGAAGGCGGACACGTCGTGATACGAGCACGCGTGGACAAGGACTCCTTCCGGGTGGTCGTGAGCGACACAGGGGTGGGCATTCCGCGTGACCAGACGTCGCTTGTCTTCACCGAGTTCTCCAGGATCGACGCCGGGCCGTTGGCCGCGAGCAAAGGCACCGGCCTAGGCCTCGCGTTGACCAAGGCCTTCGTCAGCACCATGGGCGGCAGCATCAGGTTCTACAGCCGGCCCGGTCGCGGTACCTCGTTCGTGGTGGTCCTGCCGCGGGACGGCGCGCCCGCAAGGAAGGCCGCCGCGGCGTGAGCCGGGTCCCGTGCGTCATCGTCGCCGGCGAGTCGGCGGACGGTTGCCGGCAGATCGCCTCGATGTTGCGGGACGAGCCCTGGCGCATCGTCAACACCGCGGACGGCAAGGGCGTCCTCGACCTCGTCCGCGAGCACACGGCCGACCTGATCCTGATGGACGCACACATGATTGGCCTGGACGGCTTCGAAGTCACCCGGCGCATTCGCCGTGACGGAGGAAGCCGGCTTCTGCCTGTTGTACTGATCTCGGGCGTCAACGACATCCCGAACAGGGTCGCCGCGCTGGAGGCGGGCGCCGATGACTTCCTGTCGAAACCGCTGGAGCGTAACGAGCTGGTGGCCAGGGCCCGCTCGCTTCTTCATCTAAAGGCCATGCGCGACCAGCTGGAAGACGCGCGTCAGGTCATCTTCACCCTGGCGAAGGCGGCGGAGGCAAAAGATCCTTTCACGCTGGAACATGCAGAGAGGGTCGCGGACAGTGCCAGCGAGCTCGCGCGCCGGGTGAAGCTGTCGCCTGAGGTCATCCAGCAGATTCACGTCGGAGCGCTGATCCACGACGTCGGCAAGCTGGCGGTGCCGGACCAGATATTGAACAAGCCGGGCCCGCTGACGGACGAGGAGTTCGAGCGGGTCAAGACGCACACCGTGGTGGGAGCGGAGATCGTGTTGCCGTTGGCATCACAAGGACATCTTGTGGCCATCGTCCGCAACCACCACGAACGCTATGACGGCCGCGGTTATCCCGACGCGCTAGCCGGCGAGGAGATTCCGTTCGCGGCCAGGATCGTGGCTGTATGCGACGCCTATGACGCCATGGTCAACCAGCGTCCTTACCGGCCGGCAATGCCGCACCCGACTGCGATCAGAGAGCTGCTCGCCGGTCGTGAGCGGCAGTGGGACGCGGGTCTCGTCGACGCGTTCGTGGCGATCCAGGAGAACCGATGAGCGACGGCGAGCACTCTATCGAATGGCAGTCGTCACCGAAAAGGCCACGGCGTACCTTCGGAGGTGACGTGCGGGGCAACATCCAGGCGATCGTCGCCGACGACCATTCCGAGGTACTTCTGGCGACGAGTGACCTGATCGAGGAGTTTGGCGGGGTCGAGGTGGTGTCTCAAGCCTCCAACGTCGAGGACGCGGTTCAGGCCGCCGCAAGGCATCAGCCAGACGTCGCCTTCATCGAAGCCCGGTTGAGTGGCGGGGGCGCCGAGACCGCCGCGAAGGGGATCAAGGCGGTCTCACCACACACCTCGGTGGTAGCTCTCACCTCGGTCAAGGAGCTCGAGCTGGTCTTGAAGCTGCGAGCTGCCGGCGCTGATCGCTGCTACGAAAAGGTGAATCTCAGCCTTGCGCTGCCTGAGATTCTTGCGTCGATAAGCCGCCGCTGAGGGAATCGTCGGGCAGCCAGAAATCGACGACCGTACCCCTACCCTCGCCGCTCTCGATGGTCCACCAGCCGCCGGCGATCGTCGCTCTTTCGTGCATGGCGATCAGCCCGATATGGCCTGGCTGCCCGCCCCGAGCGACGATATCGAAACCGACTCCGTCATCGACGACTCGGATGCGATAGCCCCGCTCGACTCGCTGCAGGTCAACTTTGACGTGTGTCGCTTTTGAGTGCTTGCGGACGTTGACAAGCGCCTCCTGCGTGATGCGATAGAGCTCGACCCGCGTGTCATTCAACGGTTCGGTCGCCAACCGGTCGTCGAGGGTGAAGTCGACATCTATCTCCGCTCTCATCCGGTCGAGCAGCTCGCGAAGCGCCGCGCCCAAGCCCGTGCGGTCGAGGGCAGGGGGACGTAGGTCGAACATGAGACGGCGCAGGCGGGTGATCGACTCGCGCACCGCTTCGTCCAGCCTCGCGATCAGCTCCTGCTGCTGTGGGGTGGTCATGTGCTTGCGGAGCTGCTGCAGTCTCAGGCTCGCAGCGGTCATGGCCTGGATCGAGTCGTCATGGATGTCGGCCGCGATCTTGCGCCGCTCTTCTTCTTGAGCCTGGACCAGCCGTCCCATGAGCCTGCGGCGGTCCGCGCTCTCCTGGGTCTGAGCGAGTCGCTTTTCGGCGACCTTGCGGTCCGTTATGTCGCGCACGGCGGCGATCACCAGCAGGCCTTCGTCGGTCGGCATCGGGCTCAAGCTGATGTCGACTGGAAATTCAGTTCCATCGCGCCGCCGCCCGAACAGCTCGAGACCCTGCCCCATCGGCCTGCTCTGCGGGTCGCTGAAATACTTGGCCCGGTGTCCGCCGTGGCCGGGGCGAAGCGAATTCGGGACGAGCTCGTCGACCGACATGCCGAGCAGCTCCGGACGCGCGTAGCCGAAGAGCTTCTCGGTGCGGCTGGAAACGATCTGGATACGCCCGCGGCTGTCGACGACGACCATTGCGTCGGGGGCCGACTCGAGGAGGCCGCGGAACAGCTGCTCGCTCTTGCGCCGGAGCTCGTCGGCGTCCCTGTTCTGGGTCACGTCACGGACCGCTGCCACCACGGACACCTGGTTTGGACCGGGCAGGGGGCTCAAGTTGATTTCGACGGGAAACTCAGATCCGTCCTTGCGGCGACCACACAGGGACAGGCCGCTGCCCATGGGACGCGCGCGGGGATGCTCCTGGAAGCCTTTGACCAGGCCGGTATGACGCCCTCTGAAACGCTCTGGGATGAGGATCTCGATGCTGTGCCCGATGAGCTCTCCTGGGGCGTAGCCGAACATGCGCTGGGTCGATGCGTTGGCGACCTCGATCTGCTGCAGTGGGTTGACGATGAGCAGCGCGTCGGGCATCGCGTCGAGCAGCGTGTTGACGCGCTCCTGGCTCACCCGCAGAGCGGCCTCCGAGTCGGTCCGATCGCGAAGCTTTGCCACCATGTCACGGAACGTGCCGACTCCGAGGTCGGCCGGCATGCTCATCTGGCCGCGCTTGGCGCGGCGCACGGCCTCCACGATCTCGGGTTCAGGCATGCCCTTGACGATGTAGGCGACCGCGCCGGCCTCGAGCATCTGCGTCGCGGTGGCCTGGTCCTCATGCGCGGAGAGGCCGACGATGGCGATGCCGGAGTGCTGCGAGAGCACACGTTTCGTCGCGGCAACGCCTCCGCCCCCCGGCATCTTGACGTCCATCAAGATGACCTCAGGATGATAGGTCGCCGCCGCGTCCACCACCGCGTCGGTGTCATGACGAATGGCGACCACCTCGAGGTCGTCGGCGGCCGCGATGGTGTCGGCGAGAGCCGAGGCCAGGCCGTGGTCGTCGTCAGCGATGAGGACCTTGATCTTCATCTGCCGGCCCGCCTGTCCAGTCGGTACCCGTAGCCGGGAACGGCTGCGATCAGCTCACCGGTTTCGCCCTCGCCAAGCTTGGATCGGAGCCTGCGCACCAGGACGTCAACCCGTTCGGAGCTGATGTCGGCTTCGTAGCCGTAGACCTCGCTCAGGATCTGGTCTCTGGAAACTGCAGCGCCCGCGTTCGCCAGCAGGTATTCCAGCAGCTTGAACTCGAGCGGGCCGATTTTGACCGGCCGGCCGGCCTTCCGGACCTCTCGCGCGATGAGGTCCACTTCGACCAGACCGATCTGCGCGTTCCTGGCCTTGGGTGCCACACCGGCGGGCTCGTGCGAGCCGTTCCGGAGAGCCGCGACCCGGCGCAGGTGAGCCTCGAGCCGCGCCATCAGCTCGCCGGGACGCACCGGCTTCGGCACGTAGTCGTCGGCACCCGCCTCCAGGGCGCGGGCCATGCTGGTCTCGTCATTGCGGCCACTCACAAAAACGATCGGGACTGCGCTGTCGAGCCCACGAATCGTTCGACATACCTCAGGGCCAGGGTTGTCAGGCAGACCCCAATCGAGAAGGACGGCAACCGGTCGGATCCTTTGGAAGGCATCCAGCGCTTCGGCGGCTGTGCCGCACACTTCGACCGCGAATCCCTCGCCTTCTACGAGCTCCACCAAGAGCGCCGCCGATTCACTGCTGTCCTCCACGATCAACACGGTGCCGCGCGCTGGCGCGTTCATACGCCGAGATCGACAAGCGGGCCTGTGAGTACCTGGCTCAGTTTTTCGAGAAGCTCCGCCTCCATGAACGGCTTCTGGAGGAGGGTCGCGTTGGTTGGCAGGGGGGAGGCGCCGGCCATCACCGGCTGCGCGTGGCCTGACATGAAGAGGACGCGCAAGCCTGGATGCTCGGCCTGGAGCTGCTGGGCCAGCTCCGTACCGAGCATGTTCGGCATCACGATGTCCGTCAGAAGAATGTCGATGGCGCCCTTATGGCCCCTTGCCAGCGCAATCGCGTCGGAGCCATTTCCGGCGACCAGCACGCGATAGCCGGCTCCGCTGAGGATCTCGTCAAAGAGCTCCCGTAAGTCGCCGTAGTCCTCGACGACCAGGACGGTCCCTGTTTCCGGACCCGGCTTTCGCACCGTGACCGGCGCTTCAACCACCACCACCTGGGCCGTCGCCGGCAGGAGCACCGTCGCCGTGGTGCCGTGGCCAAGCTCTGAGTAGATGGAAACGTCCCCGCTCAATTGCTTGACGATGCCGTACACGGTCGCGAGGCCAAGGCCGGTGCCCTGACCGGCGGGCTTGGTGGTGAAGAACGGCTCGAACAGGTGGTCGAGGGTCGCCTTGTCCATCCCCGTACCCGAGTCGGAAACCTGAAGGCGGACATACCGGCCCGGCTGCAGCCCGGCGCGCGTCCGGGCGTATTGATCGTCGACGGTGAAGTTCTCAGCGCTGATGACGAGCCGGCCGCCTTTGGGCATTGCGTCGCGCGCGTTCACGGACAGGTTGATCACGATCTGCTCGAGCTGTCCGCGGTCCATCAAGGCCGGCCAGGTATCGGCGCCCAGGTGCATCGTCAGCACAACATGGGAGCCGATGGTGCGGGCAAGCAGCTCCTTTAGCTCGGCGAGCTGCTCACGAACATCGACCGCCGATCGGGGCAGAACCTCTTGCCGGGCGAAGGCAAGGAGCTGACGGGTCAGGCGGCTTGCGCTGTTCGCCGCCTGGTCGAGGCGGTCGACGTCACGAATGGACTCGGATCCGGTGACCTTTGATTTCAATGAGGAAGTGACGTTGAGCATCACGGTCAGCAAGTTGTTGAAGTCGTGAGCCACTCCGCCCGCCAGCTGGCCGAGGCTCTCCAGGCGTTGAGCCTGCTGCATCTGCCGTTCGATCTTCTCCTTTTCGGTGACGTCCTCGAGCATCGCCACACGCACCTTCTGCTCGGCGTGCCGGACCACGTAGCTCGTTGTGACAGCGCGCAGAATTGACCCGTCTTTCTTGCGATAGCCCATCGGCCCGAACCGCAGCAGCGGGGCATCGGCGGCCCGATGCATGTCAATACGGGCCGCTTGCGCGGCATCATCTGGCACGGCCAGGTCCAACGTTTTGAGCGATTTGAATTCGTCGCGTGAGTAGCCAAGCGCCTTCACTGCCGCGTCGTTAGCGTCCAGAATCTCGAGCGATCTCGGGTCTATGACAAGGCTTGGCAGTGGATTGCCTTCGAACAGGTCGGCGTAGCCTTGCTGGGCCGTTTCGCGCTGGGCGCCCTCCCGCTTCAACGAAGCAATCAATGCGTTGATGTCCTCGCCCAGGGCGGCGACCTGCGCCGGCCCGGCGACGGGGACTCGCGAATCGGTGCCTAGCGAAGCTCGTACCGCCTTGCTCAGCGACGTCATCGGCCTTGCAACCTGACCGTAGACAATCGCGAAGGCAAGCAGCGTGAGGAGAACGCCGAACAGGATGATGCCGATCTCGCGCTCCTGAAGCTGCACAACAGAGGCCAACGCCGCGGCGCGGTCTGCGCCGACGTAGACCTTCCAACCGGTGCTCGCGACGATGGACTCGCCGTACCAGCGCCTGATCCCCGCAACATCGGTTCTTTCAACGGCGGTGGTGTCACTCGTCAAGGCTCGTCCCGTCCATCTCGAAGCATCGATCGACCGCGCGATGATTGACTTTCCGTCGGGACTGACCACAAGGAACTCCAGCTGGTGGTTGGCGGACCCGAACTCGGAAGCAAGCGTTGGCCCGATCGATGTCAGGTCCTCGAACCAGACGAGAAACCCGAGGCCCGCGATGGGGTACGCGATGACCGCAACCGGGCGCCCGTCGAGTGGATCAACCGTCGGAGCGACCACGACGGGCTCCGAAGCCTGGAGCCAGGATTGAGCTGAGTAGACAGCGCCGGCCGAGCCAATCTTCGAGGAGCAAATCACCAGGCCGTTGGCCCGCACGTATTCGTGACGACCGGTGTCGAAGGCTCCGATCGGCGCGTTCCTGAGCTGACACCGAGCGGGGTTGGAGAATGTCGCTTCCATGTCCGCGCGGTTTCCAATCGTTGCTGCCGAAGTGGTTCGAATGGTGTCGAGGCCCAATCCGAGCTGTATGGCGGCCTTCTTCGCCGTGAAGCTCGCGTCCGCTGCGGCAGCATGCTCGGCTTCGCTGGCCGACTGGACGTAGACGTACGCGCCGGCTGTTGCGCCGGCTAGAACCACCAATACCCCCAGAGCCACGAAGTAGACCTGCAAGGGTCGACCGCGTGCCACTCTTGATTAACGGCGGTTAGTATGCCCTTAAGTTCGCCGCGCCTCGCTATTTAGAGGGCTGAAACGGCAACCTCGACGCTGCGGGTGCGCGGACCGTCCCACTCGCACAGGAAGATCGCCTGCCAGCGGCCGAGCGCGAGCTTGCCTCCGTGGACCGGCGCTACACAGGATGGCCCGACCAGCACGGTCTTGATGTGCGAGTCCGAGTTGCCCTCAGCGTGCTGGAACGCGGCTTCCTTCGGCACGAGCTCCGCGAGCCGCGACTCGATGTCGCGCGCTACGTCCGGGTCGGCACCCTCGTTGACGGTCACGCCCGCCGTCGTATGCGGTACGAAAACGTGGCACGCACCGTCCGACTTTCCTGACCGCTCGACCGCCGCGGCGACGCGCTCGGTGATATCCACCAGCTGCGCGCGCCGCGTGGTCTTGACCTCCAATGTGACCCAGCTCACTTAACGTCTGGCGGGTATCTGCTCCAGCAGCTTCAGTGATTCCTTGATGAACGCCGGGATGTCCGCCGGCTGGCGGGACGTGACCAGGTTGCGGTCGACCACGACCTCCTGGTCCACGACATTTGCCCCGGCCTTTTTCAGGTCGCCCTGGATGGTCTTCCAGGCGGTCATCTTGTGGTTCTTGTACTCGTCCGCGGTCAGCAGGAGCTGCGGACCGTGACAGATCGCGAAAACCGGCTTGTTTGCCTGCATGAAAGCCTTGACGAACCGCACCGCTTGGTCGTGGGCGCGCAGCTTGTCCGGGCTGCCGCCGCCTGGGACGAGGAGCGCCTCGAAATCCTCCGGCTTGACATCCTGAAACGACCTGTCGACGCGCGCTTTGACCTTGCCCTTGTCGCCCTCGAGCTCGGCGCCGGCTTCCAGGCCCACGATCGTCAGCTCGTGCCCGGCGCTACGCAGGGCGTCGTATGGCTCCTTGAACTCGGAATCCTCGAACCTGGGGCCGAGCACAACAGCTACTTTCATCTACACACCTCCTTGAGATTGGTCGTCAAAATCCACCTTACGCGTGCGTTTGCGCGGGCGCATTCGAGGGTAAAACCGAACTTGCATGCAACTCCAATCATCCGCATCACTGTGGCTGGACGCAGCCGACGACGAAGACAGGGCCGGCCCCCGCGAGAGCACGCCGGACCTCGCCGATGTGCTCTCCGAGATCGAATCCGAGCCCAAGCAGGCTCCTGAGCCGGGCCAGGTCGAGCCGGACGACGCCCTCGGCGCCTACCTCCGGGAGATCGGCCGGGGCACGCTCCTGACCAAGCTGCAGGAGATCGAGCTGGCCAAGCAGATCGAGGCCGGCTCCGATGCCGCGCGCCGCCGCATGACCGAGGCGAACCTGCGCCTGGTGGTCTCGATCGCCAAGAAGTACCAGGGCCGTGGGATGCCGCTGCTGGACCTGATCCAAGAGGGCAATGTCGGGCTGATGCGGGCGGTCGCTAAGTTCGACCACCGGCGCGGCTTCAAATTCTCGACCTATGCCACGTGGTGGATTCGTCAAGCGGTGCTCCGAGCAATCGGCGACCAGTCGCGGACGATCCGGCTTCCCATCCACATCGGCGACCAGACCAACAAGCTGGTCCGCATCTCCGATCGCCTGCGCGACTCGCTCGGCCGGCAGCCGACCGATGAGGAGATCGCCGAGGAGCTCGGACTCACCACAGACGAGGTCCAGGGGCTGCGCCGAACGGCGCGCGACACGGTGTCCCTCGAGACCCCGATCGGCGAGGACGGCGACACGGAGCTCGGTCACCTGATCGAAGACGAAAACGCGGAATCGCCTGCCTCAGCCGCGCTGGAGTCCGACCTGAAGGACCAGGTCGATGACGTGCTTCGCACGCTCGAGCCGCGGGAGCGGCGCGTGATCCAGCTGAGGTTTGGCCTCACAGACGGACACCAGAGGGCCCTCGACGAGGTCGCGCACCGGCTGGGCACGAGCCGCGAAACCGTCCGCCAGCTGGAGCGCGCGGCGCTCGAAAAGCTGCGCAAGACGGGCCGTGCGGACACCCTCCGCCCATACGCCGGAGGCTAAACAGGACCTACTCATCCAGGGAGTGGCTCTTTCCCACGCAGTGGGGAAGTACCGCCGCCTGCGGCGGGGATGGGGCAGGCCCGAACTTGCGCCTCTTCCCCACGTAGTGGGGAAGTACCGCCGCTTGCGGCGGGGATGGGGCAGGCCCGAACTTGCGCCACCTTTGTACAGACACAATTGTGTGATTGATCGGGCTCAGCCAGTACCTCGCATTTATCGGTGTCTCGCTGCTGGTCATCTGCACGCCCGGCCAGGACACCGCGCTGACCATCCGCAACACGCTGCTTGGCGACCGCCGCACGGGCGTCGCCACTGCGGCCGGCGTGTCGACCGGCCAGGCGGCCTGGACCGTCGCCACGAGCGCCGGATTGGCGGTGGTCCTCATAACTTCGGCGCCGCTGTTTTTTGCCATCCGCCTGGCGGGCGCGGCCTACCTGATCTACCTCGGCACGCGTTCGCTGATGAAGGCGATCCGCCACACAGATCCTGAAGTCGCGTCGCAGCAGCTCGCCCCGCGGCTCGGCGCCCGCTCCGCGTTTCTGCAGGGATTCCTGAGCAACCTCTCCAACGCCAAGATGGTTGCGTTTTTCATCAGCCTCCTTCCGCCATTCGCGGGACCGCATCCGAGCTTCGTGCTGCTGCTCGCGCTCGGACTCAATTTCAGCCTCCTCACCGTGGCGTGGCTCGCCGGCTATGCGTTCGCGGTGGAACGCTTCGGCGGTTGGCTTCGGCGGGGAGGGGTTCGCCGTGCGCTCGAAGCCGCCCTTGGCGCGGTGCTGGTCGGCCTCGGGATTCGGGTCGGCTCGGAGGCCCTCGCGTCTTCTTAATAGTGCGGGCATAGACTTACGCCGATCCACGAGTCATTCATCTGGAGGTTTGGGCATGCCAAGAGCGAAGCAGCTGACCCTTACGGTCGAGGACCGGCCCGGGATTCTGGGCGACATCGCCACAGCGCTGGGACAGAAGAAGGTCAACATCGAAGGCGTGTGCGGGGCCACGACAGGTGGTGGCGGAATGATCTGGTTGGTCGTCGACAAGACCGCCGCCGCCAAGAAGGTCCTCGCTCAGAATGGCTGGAGGGCGACAGAGGACGAGGTGCTCGCCGTCACCCTGTCCGACACACCGGGATCGCTCGGCCGCTACGCCACCAAGCTGGGCAAGGCCGGCGTGAACATCACGTTCGCTTACACCGGCTCGGCCGGAAGCGCACGCAAGCAGACGGCTTACTTCGGCGTCTCGGACCTGAAGGCGGCGCTCAAGGTCAGGCCCTAGTCTTCCCCGCTCGCGGCGAAGTCCCCGGCGTAGCCGCGGGATTGGGCTGCTTGGCGTAGTCCTCCAGCCCTTTTTCCAGGCGGCCGAACGCGCGCTGGATCTGCGTCCGTGTGTCCTCGATGAGGGCTGCCCCGCGCCGGCCCGCGATCACCTGCTTGCGGACTCGTTGGACAACCGCGCGGTGGGCGCCGAACAGCGCCGCCGCGGCGGCCATGGGCTCGACATCGTCCGGATCGATGCCGGCCTCACCCGCGAGCAGCTCGGCGAGCAGCCGCGTGTAACGGTCGACGATCTCGCGCTCCCGGATCGCGAGGGAGGGGCTCGAGGACATAGCGTCGCCCGCCTTGAGAATCTGGGCGATCCTGCCCCGCTCGCCCAGGTTCTCGACGCTCTCGAGCAGACGCCCCTTCAGCGCGCGGATCGCCGGCTCGCCCCGGGGTCGCATGCGCACCGCTTCGAGCAGCTGCTCCTCGAAGAACTGCATCCCGGCGAAGAAGAGGTCTTCCTTGTTCGGGAAGTAGTTGAAGACCGTCACCTCTGAGACGTCCGCAAGCCGCGCGATGTCTGCCACGGTCACCGCGTCGAACCCGCGCTCCGAAAACAGCCTGTGCGCGGCCTGGAAGATTTGCTGACGCGTCTGCTGCTTCTTGCGTTCGCGAAGACCAGGTTCCGCAGCCATCAGTCCTGGATTGTACTGGAATAAGCTCAGTCGCCCAATACTTTAAGTCACCATAAATTTATGGTAGCCTAGGCGACAAGGCTGGCAATTCAAGGAGGACTCAGATGGACCTTTATTCGATCGCTCTGTTTGCACACATCGTCGGCGCCGTGCTTGTCTTCGTGCTCCTGACCGTCGAAGGACTCGGGCTCAGGTTCGGTTTCGCGTACGCGCCTCTGAACCGCATCCTGGGGCCGATTTCGGCGGTGGCGATCTTGATCCCCGGGATCTACATGATGGCGGTCCAGTGGGGCTGGGCCGGGTGGGTTGTCGTGGGCATCACAACCTATGTCCTCATCGCGGCAATCGGCGCGTACACGGGCATCAACGTCATGAGGGGGCGCATCAATCGCCAGGCAGCGATCGCCAGCTGGCTGGTTCGAATCGGCATGGCCCTTGGCGTCCTGTTCGACATGACCGTCAAGCCCAACCTGTTCATCTCGGCGGGCGTGGTGCTCGTCGTAGCGGTGATCGCCGGGGGCTCGGGACTCGTCCTCCGTCGTCAGGTGGCGTCGTGACGGCAGCGCCCGCCGAACAAACGTGGACTCCGGCGCAGCCGGACCAGCGGCGGTGGGTCGCCCTCGCCTTCATCGCGATCGCCCAGCTGATGATCGCGCTTGACGCAACCATCGTCAGCATCGCTCTACCGTCGGCGCAAGCCGGCCTCGGCGCCTCCGACGGCGACAGGCAGTGGGTCGTGACCGCCTACACGCTCGCGTTCGGCGGGCTCCTGCTGCTCGGCGGACGGATCGCCGACTACCTGGGCCGGAAGCGGGCGTTCGTGATCGGTCTTGCCGGCTTTGCCCTCGCCTCCCTGGCTGGAGGCGCGGCGCCGAACTTCGTCGCCCTGGTCGCCGCCCGCGCGGCGCAGGGTGCGTTCGCCGCGCTGCTTGCGCCCACAGCTCTTGCTCTGCTTGCAACCTCGTTCACCCAGGCCCGAGAGCGCGCCACGGCGTTCGCGGTGTACGGATCCATCGCGGGCAGCGGAGCGGCGATCGGGATGCTGCTCGGCGGCGCGCTCACCCAGTACCTCTCATGGCGATGGTGCCTCTACGTCAACCTGCCCATCGCCGTCGTCGCCGCGATCGGCGGCTGGATCGTCCTCCACGCGTCATCCAACCGGGACCGGCCATCCCTGGACGTCCCAGGGGTGGTGCTGGCCGGCGCGGGACTGGTCTCGCTCGTGTACGGGACGACTGAAGCGGTCAGGACCGGCTGGTCGTCGGCCACGGTGATCACCCTCGTCGCGGCCAGCGCCGTGCTCCTCGTCCTGTTCGTGCTTCGCGAGGCGCGTACGGCTTCGCCCTTGCTGCCCCTCCGCATCGTCACCGATCGCAATCGCGGGGGCGCCTATCTCGCGGTCGGGCTCGCCCTGGCCGGCATGTTCGGCGCCTACCTATTCCTGACCTATGACTTCCAGGTCGTTCTCCGCTACACGCCGCTCCAGGCGGGCCTCGCTTTCCTCCCGATCACCGTCGCGTCGCAGGCCGGCTCGTGGCTCATCGCCCGCCGCCTCATGCCGCTGGTACAGCCGCGCGCTCTCATGGCGCCGGGCGCGCTCGTGGCCGCGGCGGGGCTCGTCCTGCTGACCCAGCTCCACGCCGGAAGCAGCTTCGTGTCGATCGTCCTGCCTGCCGAGCTGCTGCTCGGACTCGGGCTGTCGACTGCGATGGTGCCGGCCTTCAGCGTGGCTACGCACGGGGTCGATCCGCGCGAGGCTGGGGTGGCGTCGGCCACGGTCAACGCCGCCCAGCAGATCGGCGCGTCGCTCGGTGTTGCGGTGCTCAACACGATCGCCGCGACGGCGACCGCGGCATACGTCGGACCTCGCACTGATGCTGTGCTGCACGGTTTCGCCCAGGCGACCGCATGGGGCGCGGCGATCATGGTCCTGAGCGCCATGGCGGCCGCGCTCCTGATCACGGCCCGGCCTTCCGCAAGGCCATAGGCACCCTCTCCCCATAGGGGAGAGGGCTCAGGGGAGAGGGGCGCGAAAAGCACCCTTGACACGATCTCTCTTGGCGGTGTATTCTTCCACTTAGCTAATTAGCCAAGTAGAAAAATAGATGCCAACAGATCACCTTAGCGTCACGTTTGCAGCCCTCGCCGATCCCACCCGGCGAGCGATCCTGGCCCGTCTTGCCCAGGGGGAGGCCTCAGTCACGGAGCTGGCCAAGCCGTTCGACCTCAGCCTTCCCGGCGTCTCCAAACACCTGAAAGTGCTGCAGCGCGCCGGCCTGATCACGCAGAGCCGCAACGCGCAGTGGCGGCCGTGCCGCCTCGAGGGGAGCCGCCTGAAGGAGGCTTCCGAATGGGTGGGGGAGTACCGCCGCTTCTGGGACGAGAGTTTCGAGCGCCTCGACCAAGTTCTGCAAGATTTGATCAAGAAGGAGAAAACCGATGACCAGCAAGGAGACCACGACCATGCCGAAAGTTGAGTACACGATCGAACCCGGCAAGCAGGAGATCATCAGCACGGTGATCCTCGACGCGCCACGCGAGCTCGTGTTCAGGGCGTACACCGATCCCAAGCTGTTCGCGCGGTGGTGGGGACCGCGCCGCTACAACAACAAGGTCGAGAAGTTCGACTCCCGGTCGGGCGGCGAGTGGCGTGTCGTACAGGTCGGCGACGACGGCGGCCAGCACGGGTTCCGCGGCGTCAACCACAACGTCACCGCGCCAGAGCGCATCTGCCAGACCTTCGAGTACGAAGGATTTCCAGGACACGTCGCCCTGCAGACGGCCACGTTCGAGCCCCTCGGCAACCAGACGAAGGTCGTGGCCCAGATGGTCTTCCAGTCGGTCATGGACCGCGATGGCATGGTCGGCTCCGGCATGGAGGAAGGGGCCAACGAATCGATGGAGCGGCTCGCGGAGCTCCTTGACCAGATGAAGGGCGGTAAGTGAGGCGGGTCTGACTCAGCTCGACGTTGTGCTCGCTGACTGGGTCACCGAGCAGAGGATGAAGAGAGATGGCACGTGGACTTCGATCTGACGTACCGAAAGAAGTGAGCGCCGCCGCGGGCGCAAGATCGGTCGACGCCTACATCGCGGCTGCGCCAAGGGCGGCGCAGCCGCCCCTCCGCCGGCTGCGGGCGCTGATTCTGAGCGGCGCGCCGAAGGCCGAGGAGCGAATCAGCTACGGCATGCCCTACTACCACTACCACGGACGGCTGATCTACTTCGCGATCTTCAAGAACCACATCGGCGTCTATCCCGGCGGCCATGCGGACAAGCACCCGGAGATGAAGCCGTACATGACCAGCACCGGGACCTATCGCTTTCCGCTGAATCAGCCGCTGCCGGTCGCGCTTCTCCGCCGCTTCGTCAAGGCGCGTGTCAAGGAGAGGGAGGCGAAGGGGAAGGGGAAGGTCGCGTCAGCGGCGGGATCCTCACGCCGTTCTTCGAGTGCTCGATGAGCTGGCGCAATCTCCTCTCGCGGGTTTCCTCACGCTTCGCGCTGATCACCCAGTAGGACGCAGCCCGTCTATACCAGGGCGCCTGGGAGGCGAAGAACTTCCACGCGCCCTTGTGCTTGCGAAACTCGGCCTCCATTGCATCCGTGAGCGGAACGCGGTTCTCGTACGAGTAGATGCGCGAGCGCTCCTCATCACGTAGCTCGAACGCTGCCTGTCCTTTCGGGTGCACGCGGCCCTGCTCATTCAGCTCGCCGAAACGCTTGATGTTGATTGCGCTCCACGTGCTCCGCTTCCGTCGCGGCGTGATGCGCTGGGCGAAGCTGTCGTCTCCCACCTTGTAGCGCACGCTGTCGATCCAGCCGAAGCACAGCGACTGGTCGACGACGTCCTGCCACGTGACCGACGGCCGGCCGCTTGCCTTGCGGTGGTAGCCGACCCAGAGATCAATTGCGCTCTCGTGGTTCGCCTCGAACCACGCGCGGAGCTCATCCGGCGTAGTGAAGACGACCACGTTCTCAGGTTTCGGCACAGCTTGACGACTGTACAAGGCTTCATCCTTACGGGCGTGAGCCACCAGTCGAGCCCGCCCCGACGCCTGGCCGACCTCTCGGGCACCAACCCCGACCGGCTCTCAGGCATCTCGGACGGGATCTTCTCGGTCGGCATGACCCTCCTTGTGCTGGGCCTCGCGGTGGGCCAGGTTGGCAAGTCGATCAGCACCGATGCACAGCTCTGGGACGCCTTGCGAGCCCTCGCTCCGAACGTCCTCGTCTACACCATGAGCTTCATGACGCTCGGCATATTCTGGCTGGGGCAGGGGACACAGCTCGCGCACCTGGCCCGAAGCAATCGCAACTTCGCCTGGATCCACCTCGTGTTTCTTTTCGCGGTGACCATGGTGCCGTTCTCCACCATGCTGCTGGCTCACTACTACTGGCTCAAGGTGGCGCTGATCGAGTACTGGCTGAACATCGTTCTGCTCGGCGCGATGTTGTTTGCGGGCCTCGAGTACGGCCTCCGCGCCGGCCTCTTCCAGGAGGAGCACCGCCGCGACATCACTCACCTGATGCGGGGACGCATCCTGATCGCGCAGGCGCTCTACGCGGTCGCGACCCTCCTTTCTGTGATATTCCCGACCTGGGTGAGCATCGCCCTGATCGTGCTGATCCAGCTCAACTACGTCCTCGCGCCGAGGATCCCGATCCTCAACCGCTTCTAGCCGGCCGATCCTCGTGCGCGCCTGAATAGAATGCCCGCTGTGTTGAATGACGAGCCGCAGCCGCGCGGCGCGCTGACGGGCAAGGTCGCGATCGTCGCCGGAGGGGCAAGCGGAATCGGGAGGGTCGCCGCCCGGGCCCTGGCGCGACAGGGCGCACGCGTGGTGATCGCCGACTTCGACGCCGAGCGCATGGAGCGGACGGTCGAGGAGATCCTGCAGCTCGGCATCACCGACTCGATGGCCATCTTCACCGACGTCCGCAGCGACGCCTCCGTCCACGCCATGGCGGGCGACGCGATCAAGGCGATGGGCCAGGTTGACATCCTCATCAACATGGCCGGCGTCCTTCTGAAAGGACCCGTGGAACGAATCAGGACGAGCGATTGGAAGTGGATGCTGCAGACCAACCTGCTCGGCCCCGTGCGCACGACCATGGCTGTGCTTCCTCACATGAAGGAGAGAGGCTCGGGTCACATCGTGAACACGGTGAGCGCCGGTGGGCTCGCGCCCAGCGATCCGTTGACGACCGCTTACGACACCGGCCACGCCGCGCTGGCCGCTTTTACGCGCAGCCTCGCCAGCCAGCTGGCCGGAACCGGCGTCAACATCTCTCTGTTCAGCACGGGTTCGGGCGGCCCCCGCATCGGCCAGAACACGCGCTCCCGCGGCATGGGGCGCATGCTCCACCGAGCGCATGACCTGGAAGAGCAATCGACGCCGAGCGAGCAGCTGGTCGACAACCTGATCGACGCCATCCAGAATCCTCGCTTCCTGGTGCTTGCGGAAACCAGCGAGTGAACGTCCCCACAGGGCTCCTTGCGAGCATCGGCATCTGCGTCGGTTTTGCGGCGCTGATCGCCGCGGTCACGTGGCGATTCCGCCAGCCGCTGATCATCGCCTACCTGGTGACCGGCGTGATCATCGGCCCCATCGGTCTCAAATTCGTAACCGACCAGGGCAGCATCTCCACGGTCGCCGAGATCGGCCTCATCCTTCTCCTTTTCGTCATCGGACTGGAGATCGACCTCCGCAAGATGGCTTCCGGGGGCCCTGCAGTCCTGCTCACCGGCGCGCTGCAGGTGCCGATCTGTGTCGCGCTCGGGATCGGGTTCTTCTACGTGCTCGGCGTGCAGAACCGCCCCAATGACTACGCGCTCCTCTATCTCGCGGCCTGCATGAGCCTTTCCAGCACGCTCGTGGTGGTCAAGATCTTGAACGACAAGTTCGAGCTTGACACCCTGCCGGGCCGGATCACCCTGGGTGTGCTCGTGATCCAGGACCTGTGGGCGGTGGCCATGCTCGCGGTCCAGCCGAACCTCCTCAACCCAAACCTGGTTCCACTCCTGGGCTCCTTGTGGCGCGGCGCCCTCCTCGTCGTCGGCGCATTCGCCCTCTCGAAGTACGTCTTGCCGCACCTGTTCCGGATGGTGGCCAAGGCGCCAGAGCTTGTGTTGGTCTCCGCGCTTGGGTGGTGCTTCTTCCTGGCCGGGGCGGCGAGCTTGATCGGGCTTTCGCGCGAGATGGGCGCATTGATCGCTGGGGTCAGCCTCTCGACGTTTCCCTACAGCCTCGATGTCGCCGCCAAGGCCGTCAGCATCCGCGACTTCTTCGTGACCCTTTTCTTCGTCGCGCTTGGCCTTCAGATCACGATTCCCAGCCTCCAGGTGCTCGAGCTGGCCCTGGCCGCATCGATTTTCGTCATCGTGAGCAGGGTCGTCGTCGTCCCGATCCTCTACGCCCTGCGACTCGGCCTGCGGACCAGCATCGTGCCGGCGATCAACCTCGCCCAGGTCAGCGAGTTCTCGATCGTCATCGCCTCCATCGGCGTCACGTTCCACCAGATCTCACAGGACGTGCTGACCGTCGTCATCGTCACCTTTGCGGTCACGTCGGTGGTGTCGACCTACATGATCAACGCGAGCCACCCCATCCAGAACGTGCTGACAGCGGTCTTCAAGCGGCTGGGCCTCAAAGACCTCGACTCGAGCAAGGCAGTGGAGGCGGAGGAGCTGCACCAGCCGGTTATCTTTCTCGGCTTCTTCCGTGACACCAGCTCGATCCTCTATGAGTTTGAGCACGAGGGCTCGGCGCAGGAGTCTCGCGAGTTCATCAATAAGCTCCTCGTGATCGACTTCAATCCAACGGTGCTGCGGGAGCTGCGCCGGAAGGAGATCAAGTGTGTCTACGGCGACATCGCGCACTCGGACACCCTGCGCCACGCGGGGGTCGAGCATGCTGACCTCGTCGTCTCGAGCATCACTGATGACGTGCTTCGGGGCACCAGCAACCTCCGCATCATGAAGAGCGTCCACAACAACGCTCCGAACGCCAAAGTCGTGCTGACGTCCGACCACATACCCGAAGCGCTGCGCTTCTACGAGGAGGGGGCGGACTTCGTATTCATCCCACGCCTGTACTCCGCCGCGGCCTGCGCGCGCATCCTGCGCAAAGGCCTGGCGGGGGGATTCGAGGAGATTCGCTCCCAGGCCATCGAGCACCTCTCCCGCCGACAGGAGGTCCTCGCCTAGGATTCCGCCCCGTTGGCGCCAACGAGGCGTCATTTCCGTACTCGATTGATGTCGCTGGATACATCGAGGCGTAATCCTTGTCCGTATCTTGGCGGTGTGGATACCGCCCGTTTGAGCCCGCTCGAGCCGCTCGCCAGGGCCTACCAGCGCGCGGTGCCCGAAAAGCCCGCGGACGATGGCCTCTTCGGGCCCAGGAGCCTGGTCTGGCGCGTCAACCGCGACCGGTGCTTCCCCCTCGCTGGCATCCGCTCCCTGATGGTTCAGGCGCTGCATCCGCTGGCGATGGCCGGAGTTGCGCAGCACAGCAACTGGCGCCAGGACCCGTTCGGCCGGCTCGCGGCGACCAGCAGCTACCTCCTGACCACCACGTACGGGGACACCGCCTCGGCCCTCGCCGCCGCCGCTTGGGTGCGCAAGATCCACACGCACGTCCGTGGCACCGATCCCGAGACCGGCCTGCCGTACAGCGCGGAGGATCCTGCGCTGCTGCTCTGGGTCCACGCGGGCATGGTCGATTCCATCGTCGAGGTGGTGCGCCGCTACGGCCGAGCCCTGGACAAAGAAGAGGACGCGGATCGGTACGTGGCCGAGATGGTCCGCTTTGCCGAGATCGTCGGCGTGCCGAGGGACGACGTACCGTCAACCGCTGCGTCGCTGCGCGCGTATCTCGAATCTGTCGAGCTGCGGAAAGCTACGCCGGCGGCGAAGGATGCGATCGGCGTTGTTCTCGATTCGCCTGACCTCGACGGCGAGATGAAAGAGCTCTGGCGAGACCTGGGGCAGGTCGCCGTCGGCACGCTGCCCGAGTGGGCGCGCAAGATGTACGGCTTCGACGCGCCGCCCGCCGACCTGATGGAGCGGGAGTCCGTGCGCCAGCTGCTCGGCGCGCTCGACCTGGCGTTCGAGTCGCTGCCCGGCGTGCTCGAGGCGCGACAGCGGATCGAGCTGCGCATGCGCGCGTGGCCGGCGCTGCAATCGGAGTGACGACTGATTCATTGGTGCCGGAGCGCCGGGTCGCCTCCACCACCGCCATGCGCCAGTCGCGGTTGAGCCGCGGCGCCGCCCTCGCCCGCCTGGCCCTGCGCATCGGCGGCCGTTACGCGGCGCGTTCGCCGCACCTGCTCTTCGCATCGGTCGAGCGGCGTGGCGCGCTCCGCCACGACCTTGCGCTTCGCTCCGCCGACGAGGTCGCGGAGGAGCTCGGGTCGATGAAAGGCGTGCTGATGAAGCTTGGCCAGATGGCGAGCTACATCTACGAGGACATGCCGGCGACCTTCCGCGCCGCCATGTCGCGCCTGCAGCAGAAGGCTCCGCCCATGACGGCGGACCTGGCCTCGTCGGTGATCCTCGCGGAGCTTGGCGAGGTGCCGGCGCGCGTCTTCGCGGAGTGGGACCCTCTGCCGTTCGCGGCGGCATCGATCGGCCAGGTGCACAGGGCGATCACGCGCGACGGCCGCGCGGTTGCGGTCAAAGTGCAGTACCCGGGCATCGCCCGGAGCATCACCTCCGACATGCGCAACGTCGGCTTGCTGAGACGCATCGTCGGCGCTGCTTTTCCGGGTCTCGACGTGCGATCGCTGGTGGACGAGCTGGGCGAACGGCTCCAGGAAGAGGTCGATTACGCGCTGGAGGCGGAGAGCCAGGAGCTGTTTGCGAACTACTACGACGGCCATCCCTTCATCCGCGTTCCTCACGTGCTCCCCGAGCTAAGCACCTCGCGTGTCCTGACCAGCGAGCTGGTTTCGGGAGCGTCTTTCGAGGAGTTGTTCGAGTGGGACCAGGCGGAGAAGGACCTGGCGGCCGAGACCATCCACCGCTTCGTCTTCCGCAGCCTGTACCGGCTGCACGCCTTCAACGGCGACCCGCATCCCGGCAACTACCTCTTCCACCGCGGCGGTCGGGTCACCTTCCTCGACTTCGGCCTGACCAAGCTGTTCACCGCAGAGGACCTGGCTCCGCTCGTCGACGCGGTCCGTTTCCTGGTCTTCGAAAAGGACTACGAGGCTTTCCGCGCCGCGCTCGAGAGAGCGGGTTTCCTGAGGTCGGGCGCTCCTGTGTCCACCGACGTCGTGGTGGATCGCTTCGGCCAGTTCTACGGCACCGTGCTCCAGGACGCGCCGATGACCATCACGCCTGCATATGCCTCTGCGATCGTCCGGCGGTTCTTCGACGCCCGTGGCCCGCTGGCTCCGTATTCGGACGTGCCTCGCGCGTACGTGATCATGCAGCGCATCAACCTCGGGCTGTACGCCCTGCTCGGGGCTCTCCACGCCACCGGGAACTGGCGGCGGATCGCGGAAGAGATCTGGCCCTTCCGGAACGGACCGCCGTCGACCCCGATCGGAGAGGCCGAAGCCCGGTGGGAGGCAGCGAAAGCTGGCCAAGATCGGCAAAAAGTGCTAAAGAATTAGGTATACCCTTCCCCACTTGCTGGGGAAGGTGGCCCAGCCGCAAAGCGGCCGGGCCGGATGGGGAGTCGGAATCGCGTCTGACCGGGGGGTTTTGAATATGGGCACCAACGCTGTTTCGTCTGTCTTGTCGTCCATGTCGCCGGAGGAGCGGCGCAAACAGATGGTGCGGGCGGTGGTCGCGAGCACCGTAGGCACCTCAATCGAGTGGTACGACTACTTCCTTTTCGGCACCATGGCGGGGCTCGTCTTTCCGCATCTCTTTTTCCCCAAGTCCGACCATTTGGCCGGGACACTGAACAGCTACGCGATCTTTTTCGTCGGCTTCCTGGCCCGGCCGGTCGGGGCCTGGCTCTTCGGCACCTACGGCGACCGAATCGGCCGCAAGGCCACGCTGATCGTCACGTTGCTTTTCATGGGAATCGCCACGTTCTTGATCGGCGTCATGCCGACCTACGCCAACATCGGCCTGTGGGCAGCGGTGATCCTTGTCATCCTCCGTGCCTGCCAGGGCATCGGCGTCGGGGGCGAGTGGGGCGGTTCCGTACTGATGTCGATGGAGTGGGGAAGTCAGAAACGGAAGGGCTTCCTCGGCAGCTGGCCGCAGTTCGGCGTACCGATCGGACTGGTCCTTTCCAACGGTATTACGGCGGCTACCGTGACACTTGCCGGGTCGGCGACGTTTGAGTCCTGGGCCTGGCGAATCCCGTTTCTACTCAGCATCATCCTTGTCGCGGTCGGTCTCTACATCCGGCTCGGGATTATGGAGACACCGGTCTTCCAGGCCCTGTTGCAGGAGCGACGAACCGAGCCGGCGCCCGTCCGGGAGGTAATTCGCCGCAACTGGAGGGAGATCATCCTCAGCGCGCTGCTCCGGCTGCCTGAGCAAGCACCGTTTTACCTCTTCACCGTCTTCGTATTCACGTTTGGCGCTTCCGCGACCAAGCTCGACAAGCCCTTCTTGACCTGGGCGGTGAGCGTCGCCGGCCTGGTCTCGTTCATTTCCATCCCGCTCTTCGGGCACCTGTCGGACAAAGTTGGTCGCAAGACGATTTACATGGCCGGCATTGTGGTCATGGCCATCTGGGGATTCCTTTACTTTGGGCTCTACGCGACCGCGATACCTATCGTCGTTTTCGTCGTGATCGCGCTCTCCTTGATTCCGCACGACATGCAGTACGGCCCGCAGGCATCGTTGATCGCCGAAAGCTTCACCGGGCGCTTGCGCTACAGCGGCGCCTCGCTTGGCTACCAGTTCGCCTCGATCATCGCGGGTGGTCCGGCTCCGAGCATCGCACTTGGCATCTGGACCGGTTTTTTGTTCATTGGACCCTGGAAGTTACTCTCGCCGCTTCCCGCCAAGAATCCCTACATGATCAGCCTGTACATCCTCGCGTGCTGCGTGGTCGGTTTCATCGCAGTGGCGCTCTTGAAGGACCGCTCGGCATATGACCACACGCAGGAATACGACGAGCAGGAGGTTCCTGAGGCGCAGGGCGTCCGCAGGCCCGCGATGGGCTGATTGCTCGCCGAAGGGGCGCCGCCTCGCGGCGCCTCTTCTTCGCCCGGTCCACCGGCGCCGATCGCGCGTTGACGCAGTGAAGGTGTGAGGGTTTTCACGGCGGTCAATCTGTCTCTCTGGGTAGTGCTCTTCGTCGGGTGGATCGGCTACTCCACGCTCGTTGGGTTTGGCGACCCCGTCAGCTCGCGGGTGATGCTGATCCTTGGCCTCACGGCGGTCCTCTTGCTGTTCCTTGGTTTCCTGCGCCTGCGGAGGAGACTGCGCACCTAGGCGCTACAGTGTCCGCATAACGGCCCAACCCTTTCCGATCCTGGTCGGACCGCTGAGCCTCGTCGACCTGCTCCTCCTGCTCGCGCCGGTCGGCGTCGCGCCGCTCGGGCTTCGCCTCGTTCTCGTCTCCGGCCAGTCGGCCCCACGTCTGCTGCGCCTCGCCCGAGTGCTTCAGCCCGCCGGCGCAGTGGCGGCCATCCTGTCCTTCTTGCCGCGCACCGGCCTGGCGGCCGCGCTTCTCGCGGCGGGTTGGTTCGCGGTTTGCGCGGTCGCGGGTCTCGCCGGACTGGCCGAGCTCATCGAGTCGCGCTCGTTCTGGCCCGCCCACCTGCTGTCCGCCGCTGCGCTCGGCTTTCTGACCGTGGCCGGGGCATGGTTCGTCGCTTACCGGGCGGGCATCAGCCTCGGCTACAGCACTCCGATCGTCGAGCTCACCGCAGTGCACTTTCACTACGCGGGGTTTGCGGCGACCCTGATGTCCGCTTTGACTCTTGCGGCCCTTCGCCAGCGTTCGATCAGGGTGCAACGCACGAGTGCCGCGGCTGGATTGCTCGTCGTCGCCGGTACGCCCATTACCGCGACAGGGATCGCCATCGGGACCGCCGCTCTGACCGTGATCGGACCGGTGCTGCTGGCAGCTGGTATTTTGACCACCGCGGCCCTCACGCTGCTGTTCATCGCTCCCGCCCGGCGCGCTCGCGCCGGGCGCGCGCTGCTCACGATTTCGGCGGTTGTGGTGGTTGTACCGATGCTCCTAGGTGTCGACTACGCGGCGGCCCGTGTGCTCCCCATCCCGGCGCTCGACCTGCGGACGATGGCCATCGTTCACGGCGACCTCAACGCGGTCTTCTATGTCCTTTTCGGTCTCGCAGGCTGGTCGATGGCGTGAGCGGGCCACCGCTGGTACTCCTGTTCGACGGCACTTGAGGCGTTTGAACAAGGTTGGCGCGCTGGGCTCTCCGGCGCGACCGGGCCGGCCGTGTGCTGGTCATCGCGAACCAGAAGCCGGGCGTCCTCGACCTCTACGCGATCACGCGCGACGAAGCGGACCGCGCGGCTTGGACTGTCGATGGCGCTGGGAATCGGCTCGAGGGCGCCGCGGCGATCAACCGCGTGCTGGCTGAGCTGGGCGGCTTCTGGTCGTCGCTCGCGGCCGCGTACCGACTGCCTCCGGTAGCCGCGATCGAGGAGGCCCTCTACAGGTGGTTCGCTCCGCGCCGCTCACGATTCCATCGCCTGGGCGTCAGGCCGGAGTGCGATGAACCCGGCTCGGAGTGCGGGTGAGCAACCTGCTGGCGGCCGAGCATGTCGCAGCGCTCTTTGTGATCGCCATAGCCACCGTGGGTCTCGTCGTTGCCGCCCGCAAGCGACCGGGCAGTTGGCTCAAGGTGCTGGCCTCCGTCCTGGTGGTGGACGAGGTCAGCTGGTGGGTCTACCTGCTGTTCGGCGGCGAGCCGGGCAGCCAGCTAGCGCAGTCGCTCCCGCTTCAGCTGTGTGACGTGGCCATCTTCGTCACAGCCGCCGCGTTGTGGACGCGGAACCGACTCGCGGTCGAAGTGAGCTATTTCTGGGGCCTGGCGGGCACGATTCAAGCTCTGTTCACGCCCGACGTGCCGCAGCATTTCCCGAGCTACCCGTATTTCCAGTACTACATCGCCCATGGCGGCGTGGTCGCCGCGGCGCTGATCCTGGTGGTGGGCATGCGCCTGCATCCACGCTCGTGGGCGGTGGTCAGGGTGGCCGGGCTGACGATCGCCTACGCGGCGCTCGTCGGAATCGCCGATGCGGTGACAGGCGCGAACTACCTGTACCTGCGCAGCAAGCCGCCGAGCCCCACCCTGCTGGACGTGCTCGGGCCGTGGCCCGTCTACATCTTTTCGGCGACCCTTATCGCGTTTGTGCTGTTCGCCATCCTGGACGCGCCATTCAGGCTGCGGCGCGCTCTGAGCTCAGGTCAGCGGGGTGCCGAAGCGCTCCGCTGAAGCCACCTGCCCGAGCGCTTTTCGCTTTTTCCGGCCGGTCACCTTTCGACTCGGATAGCCGAATGGCACGACGCCAGGACCTCGTATGTGTCAGGCAGGCCGAACTCGGTCCGCACGTTGTCGAGGCGGCCGGCGAAGCCGGTCCAGTTCGACGCGACGCCGTCGCCCCAAGCCGAGAGCATCATCGACTGGATGGCGCGGCTCGCGTCGGAGAGTCCAATCTCACCTTTCTCTTTCTCATAGGCGACGATGACCGCCGCGGCGGCGGTCGCCGTGTAGGGCCCTGTCCGCACCAGCCCACCGAGCTTGCGCAGCGCGTCCCGCTGTCGCACAAGGACGAAATGCCACGGTTGGACGTTGGATCCGCTCGCCGTAAGGCGTCCTGCTTCCACGATTCGCCCGACGACATCCTCCGGAAGATCCCGGTCGGCGTATTCCCTGACGGCCAGGATCGTACGTACAGCTTCAAATACTTCGTTCCCCATGGCCAAATTGTCTTAGGTTTATGCGCCGAGATGGAGCAACCGAAAACGCGCGAAACGCGGATCGAGCGCCGGATCGCCAGCAAGGAGCACCGGGCCGAGTACCAGGCGGCGAAGGATTCCCCGGCCGACCACAAACCAAAGCTGATCACGTCGAGGTCCGTCGCCGGCCAGGTGCACGGCGCCGGGGCGATCGGAAGCTTCAATACCTGGCTTGCGGTCCTGGTGACTCGAAGCGTCGGCACGATGTGGGCGGCGTACGTGTTCACGGTGATCGCACTGGTCGGCGCGGTCGGGCTCGTCACCAACAACCCGTTCTTAATCCTCCTGATCGCGCTGATCAGCCAGACCTTCCTCCAGCTCGTGCTCCTGCCCATCATCATCGTCGGCCAGAACGTGATCTCGGCCAGCCAGGACGCCCGCGCCGAGGCCGATCACATCACCCTGACGACGCTGCATGCCATCAACGTCCAGCAGCTCAAGATGCTCGAGCAGCAGGGCAAGATGCTGCAGCAGCAGCGGGAGATCCTGGACCTGGTCCAGAAGAAGGGAATCGCGATGCCGCCGATGGAATCGGGTGGCTGAGCCCCACGAGCCGGGCGCGTATCTGAAGGAGACGCTGGAGAGCCAGCCGCGCGAGCTCGCGAGGCTGTTGGGCGACGACTCCGCTGCCCGGGCGGCCATTCGCATTCGCGATTGCTCCCGGATCTTCGTCATCGGCACCGGGACCAGCTACCACGGCGCCCTGGTTGGGCAGTACCTGCTGCGCAGCGCGGGTCGAGAGGCGTGGGCCGTGCGCGCGTTCGAGTTCGCCAACTACCCGCCCGCGCTGCGCGACGGGGACGGCTTGATCGTGCTCACCCATCGCGGCAGCAAACGATTCAGCCGTGCCTCGCTCGACCAGTTCTCGAACCTGTCGAGCCGCTGGGTGGTGATCACCGGCGAAGGCTCGGCGATCGAGGGCGAC
>VBIW01000091.1 GCA_005880915.1 Chloroflexota bacterium
GTTCCGCCTCCACCTCGTGAAAGTCTTGACCGAAAGGGCTTTCGCGGCATGAGGGTCAACGGAGTCGCGCATCCGCCGCCCCAAGATCCGCGCCGGCTGCTCTCCGACCATCTCCGCCACGACCTCGGCCTGACGGGCACTCATGTCGGCTGTGAGCACGGCGTGTGCGGCTGCTGCACGGTCCTGCTCGACGGCGCCGCTGTGCGCTCGTGCCTCATGCTCGCGGTCCAGGCCGAGGGTCATGAGGTGACGACTGTGGAGGGCCTCGCCCGTGACGACGGGCCTCTTCACGCCGTGCAGCAGGCGTTCCACGAATGCCACGGCTTGCAGTGCGGCTTCTGCACGCCCGGTTTCGTGATGTCGGTGGTCGGCCTTCTCGCGCAGCATCCCAATCCCACAGCGCAGGAGATAGAAGAAGGCATCGCCGGCAACCTTTGCCGGTGCACGGGCTACGCGTCGATCCGGCGAGCGGTGGCCCGCGCGGCAGAGCTTTCCGCCCAATGACCACCCGATGGTTTGGCGCGCCGGTGCAGCGCGTGGAAGACGACCGCCTGCTGCGCGGCCACGGCCGCTTCACCGACGACATCGACGGGGGAGCTCTCGAGTGCTGCTTCGTCCGCTCGCCCTACGCCCACGCGCGGATCACTTCGATCGACGTCGCCGCGGCGCGCGAGGTGCGAGGCGTCGTCGCCGTCTACACGGCGGCCGACCTTCCATTCGGAGGAGTCGACCTTCCGCTCCTGATCCCGCATCCGAACCTGACCCACGGGCGCACGCAGCGCTGTCTCGCCTCCGAGGTCGTGCGCTACGCGGGTGAAGCGGTGGCATTCGTCGTCGCGGAGAGCCGCTACGTCGCGGAGGACGCAGCTGAGCTGGTCCACGTGGAGTACGAGGCCTTGCCGGTGGTGATCACGCCTGAAGCCGCGGCGCGAGCCGAAAACCTCGTACATGACGACGTGCCGGGCAACGTCGCCGCGGAGATGCTGCAGGAGGTCGGCGACGTCGCCGCGGCGCTGGCCGTCGCCCCGCATCGCAAGACCCTCCACTTCCGGTACGAGCGCGGCGCGGCGAGCCCGATGGAGGGCCGAGCTGTTTGGGCGCGCTGGTCGGAAGCCGAGCGCAAGCTGACCGTTTACGACTCGACGCAGTCCCCCACGTCGATCCGCGGCGGCCTCGCCGTGCTGTTCGGCCTTCCCGAGTCGAGCGTCGAGGTGATCGCACCCGACGTGGGCGGCGGGTTCGGACCGAAGATCATGCTTTTCTATCCCGACGAGCTGCTCGTTCCATTCGCGGCGATGCAGCTCGGCCGTCCGGTCAAATGGACTGAGGACCGGCAGGAGCACTTCACTGCGGTCAACCAGGAGCGCGGCCAGGTGCACGAGGTCGAGGTCGGCTTCGACGACGAGGGCCGCGTGCTGGCCCTGGGCGACGACTTCATTCACGACGGCGGCGCGTACACGCCGTACGGGATCATCTTGCCGATCATCACGGCGGCGCAGGTGCCGGGGCCGTATCGAATCCCGAGCTATCGCGTCCGCTTTCGCGACGTGTACACCAATGCGACTCCGACCTCGCCCTACCGTGGCGCGGGCAGACCGCACGCCTGCTTCGTCATGGAACGGACCCTCGACGCCATCGCGGCCGAGCTCAGCCTCGACCGCGTCGAAGTACGGCGGCGCAACTTGATCCAGCCCGACCAGTTTCCGTATGACGTCGGGGTCGCGTGGCAGGACGGAAACACAGTTGTCTACGACAGCGGCAACTACCCCGAGCTCCTCGACCGTGCGCTCGAGAAGCTGGGTCCGAGGCCCCCGGGCGACCACGTTGGCATGGGCCTGGCGATCTACGTCGAGGGGACGGGCGTCGGGCCATACGAGGGCGCGCACGTCCAGGTACTTGTCTCGGGCAAGGTGATCGCAGCGACCGGGATCCCGAGCCAGGGCCAGGCGCATGCAACCGTGTGGGCGCAGGTGGTTGCCGATGAGCTCGGCGTCGATGTGAAGGATGTCGAGGTGACGAGCGGTGATACGCGACGGTTCTCCTGGGGCGTCGGCACATTCGCCTCAAGGGGTGCTGTGACCGCTGGTAACGCCATGCATATCGCGGCGCGCATGGTTGCGACGAAAGCGAAGCACATCGCGGCCGACCACCTCGAGGCGAATGCGGACGACCTGGAGCTGGTGGACGGCCGTGTCCGAGTCAAGGGCTCGCCCGACCGCGGCATCCCGCTCGGCGCCGTGGCGGTGTTGTCCAACCCGGTGCGTTACGCGTTCGGCGGCGGCACCGAGGCGGCGACGCAGTTCGCCGGGAAACCGCGGCCAGGCCCGCCGCTCCAGGACGGCGAGCAACCGGGGCTCGAGGCGACCGGCTACTACAGCCCGCCCGGCTCGACGTGGGCGTCGGGCTGCCACGCGGCGTACGTCAGGGTCGACCCGAAGACCTTCCGGCTCGAGATCCTGAAATACGTGGTCGTGCACGACTGCGGGCGCGTGATCAATCCGCTGGTCCTGCAGGGCCAGATCGAGGGTGGAGTCGCGCAGGGGATAGGCGGAGCGTTCTACGAGCGCCTCGCCTATGACGCCGACGGGCAGCTGCGCAACGCGTCCTTCATGGAGTTCCTCATCCCGTACGCGACCGAGATCCCGCCGATCGAGATCGACCACATCGAGACGCCATCGCCGCTCAACCCGCTGGGGGTGAAGGGAGCCGGGGAGGCGGGCGTCATTCCGGTCGGGGCGGTGATTGCTTCGGCGATCGACGAGGCGCTTGGCATACCGATCACCGAGATGCCGCTGTCACCCCTACGGCTGTTCGAACTCACCAGATGACGCGGCCCTGGGTCCTCCGGTGGTCAGAACTGCCTTTGGTGGCTCTGGCGCTTAGCCCGTTTCTATGCTGAAGTCATGAACGAACACGCAACTGTTGTAAGGGTGGAGCGGCACGAACCGGCAGGGGGAAGGCGCGATGAGGTGGCCGGCGTCTTGAAGTCTGTCGCGGAGGCCGCGCGCGATGCCTCGGGATGTTTTGGTGCCCAGGTTGCCAGCTCAGATGGCGATCCGAACCAGGTCGTGCTGATCTCGCGTTGGGAGTCGAGCGATGCGATGCGGAAGTTCCATGCTGGGCCGGACTTCACCAGCCTGGAGCGAACGCTCGACGGAAGCGTTAAAGGAACGCCCTCAGTCGAAGTCTTTACGACGGCCTAGCTGAAGTTCCCGCCACATTGTGCCAGTAGGCGAGTGCCAGTCATGGGCGGCAACTTCACCTGGGCGCCGAAATTTCCGGTTAAATCGCTTGATTGACAAACATTTGTTTGGTACCATCGTTTCATGATCCTCGCGGAGCGTTTGTCCACCGACGACCAGATCGCTCGCGAGCTGATCGAGACCGAGCACCTGATCGGCATCCTCCAGCTCAAGGCGAGCCGGCTGGCGGCGGAGCTCTCCGCGACCAAGCACTGGGACAGCGAGGGCTACAACAGCGCCGGCGACTGGATGCGCTTCAAGTGCCAGGTCACCAACACGGTGGCGTGGGACCGCATTCGCGTTGGCGAGGAGCTGCAACGGATGCCCGAGTCGGAGCAGGCGGTCTACGACGGCGAGATCGGCTACGCGCACCTGAAGGTGATGGCACGCACTGCCGAGTCCGTGGGCAAGGCATTCGACGAATCGATGCTGCTGCCCCTGGCCAGGGAGACCTCTCCAGGAAAGTTCTATTACAAGAGCCTCCACTACCGACACTCGGTCGACGCCAAGGCTTACTGCGCCGAACAGACCGAGCTGGTGGAGAATCGGCGGCTGTCGCTGAGCACCGCCGAAGACGGCTGCTTGCTCGTCAGCGGAGTCCTCGACCCGGTTGGCGGGGCGGCGGTGCGGACGGCATTGGAGCCGCTGGCGCGCAAGTCGGGGGTCGGCGACAACCGGGAGCTGGAGCGGCGCTATGCCGACGCCCTGGTCGAGCTGGCCTGCGGGGGCAAGCCGGCAAATCTTCACGTCACGGCCACAGTCGAAACGTTGAAGGGGATGGTCGGCGCCGCGGGAGGGGAGATGGAGTTCTCGCTTCCACTCTCGTCGTCGACCATCGAGCGCA
>VBIW01000092.1 GCA_005880915.1 Chloroflexota bacterium
AGGCCTCGGTCAGCGTCCCTTCATCTTTCCCCGCCAGCTCCGCCACGATCTGCCAGAGCGACCGCCCTCCCACTTGCAGCGTGGTTTCCTCCCACACCGGAAACGCGCGCCCCGAAAGAAACACCGCCGACACCGCCGCCTCGTCGACGCCACGCGATTTCAGGTAATCCGCGACCAGACCCGTCTTCAGCAGCTTCTTGGTCGTCGCCGTGATCGCCTCAGACGTCTTCGCAAACTCTTCCATGACGAAAGCATAGAGGACACCTCACCCGATTGCGAACCCGCGAAGTTAAGCTACTGAATATGCGTTGTTTGTACGACTCGAAGTGGATAGGAAGCCGCGCGCTCCTGTGGTACCCTAATGCTTGGCGCTTCCCGCCTCTCGGAGCATCTAATAGCCGTGTCTTCTGTGCGAAATTACTTGCGATTTCTCGCCGCCGTGCAGCTCTTGCCCGCCCTCGAAAGCGGTGAAGAAACCCTGGTCGGCGGGCAAGCCGTCCTCGAGGGTGTCATGATGCGCTCCCCGCACGCCTGGGCAATCGCCTGCCGCAAGCCGTCGGGCGAAGTAGTGACCATGAGCGAACCGCTGGAACGCCCCTCAGAAAAACACAAATGGATGGCTTGGCCCATAGTCCGCGGCGTCATGACCCTCGGACACGCGATGACCCTGGGCTACCGCGCCCTCCGCTTCTCCGCCAACGTAGCCATCGAAGACATAATGAAGCAGGACGAAGCCGGCACGACTCATGTGGCGACGGGCGCCTCGCCCGTCCCGCCAAAGCGAAGCGAGGCGGAACCTGGCAAATCGCGGAAGGCAGAAAAAGCCGCCACCCTCAGCGGCTGGCTAGCCGCCGTCAACATCATCATCTCCCTCGTCTTCTTCATCTTCATGTACAAGTACATCCCGCTGCTCGCCGCCACCGAACTGAAGAAGATTGACCCAGCCCTCGGCGGCCGCATCATCTTCAACCTCATCGACGGTGCCGTCCGCCTGATCCTATTCCTGCTCTTCATCTGGGGAGTTTCGCTCTGGAAGGATATTCGCCGCGTCTACGAATACCACGGCGCCGAGCACAAAACGGTCTTTGCCTTCGAGAATGGTGATCCGCTCAACACCGCGGCCGTCCAGAAGTATTCGACTTATCATCCCCGCTGCGGCACCAGCTTCCTGATGACCGTGATGCTGATTTCGATCGGCTTCTACATGCTGGTTCCGTTTACCACATTCTGGGCACGCTTCGGCGCCCGCATCGCGCTGTTGCCCGTGATCGCCGGCGTCTCCTATGAAATCATCCGCTTCGCCGCCAAACACCGCGGATCGCTATTCGCCCTGATGACCGCTCCAGGCCTCTGGCTGCAACGCATCACCACCAAGCCTCCATCCGACGACCAGGCCCAATGCGCCATCACCGCCCTCGACAAAGCCATGACTCTCGAGAAAGAGCGCGGCGGCGAATTGGTGATTGCCTAGCGGCTCCGCCGCGAATACTTTCTCTCTGCCTTCCCACAACACTACAATGCCGTAGAGACGTAACTTGTTACGTCTTCCTCGCCCGCGGTACGAGCTGCGGCGTCAGCCGAGACGTAGCAAGCTACGTCTCTACGAGAGAATCCCATGTTTGAACGACTCGACCAAATCGAAGCCCGCTACGACGAGCTCACCAACGCTCTCGCGTCGCCGGAGATCGTTAGCGACTCGTCGCGATACCAGAAGACCGCCAAAGCCCACAGTGAAATCGCGCCCATCGTCGAGAAATATCGCGAATACAAAGATCTGAAAAAGGGCATCGCCGAAAGCAAGGCCGTCCTCGCCGAAGAAAAAGATCCGGAGATGCGCGCCTACGCGCAGGAAGAACTCGACAAGCTGCAGCCCCGCGTCGCCGCCATCGAAGAAGACCTGAAAGTCCTGCTTCTCCCCAAAGATCCCAACGACGAAAAGAACGTCATCCTCGAAATCCGCGCCGGCACCGGCGGAGACGAAGCCACCCTCTTCGCCGCCGAAATCTTCCGCATGTACACGCGCTACGCCGAAACCCAGCGCTGGAAGGTCGAAGTGCTCTCCACATCCGAATCCTCGGTCGGCGGTCTGAAAGAAGTCATCGCCATCATCGAAGGCAGCCGCGTCTACTCCCAACTCAAATACGAAAGCGGCGTGCACCGGGTGCAGCGCGTTCCCGCCACAGAGCAGCAGGGACGCGTCCACACCTCAGCGGTCACCGTCGCCGTGCTGCCCGAGGCCGAGGACGTCGACATCAAGATCGAGGCCAAAGACCTGCGCATCGACACCTTCTGCTCCTCCGGCCCCGGCGGCCAGTCGGTCAATACCACGTATTCCGCCGTCCGCATCACCCACATCCCAACCAATACAGTTGTCAGCTGTCAGGACGAAAAATCGCAGATCAAGAACCGCGAGAAAGGCATGCGAGTCCTGCGCTCCCGCCTCTACGAAATCGAAATGGAGAAGCAGCAGCAGGCCCTGGCCAAAGAGCGTAAGGCGATGGTTGGCTCCGGTGACCGCAGCGAAAAAATCCGCACCTACAACTTCCCGCAAAACCGCCTCACCGACCACCGCATCGGCTTCACCATCCACCAACTCGAATCCGTAATGGACGGCAAACTCCAGCCTCTGATCGAAGCGCTTGTGACCCACTACCAGGCAGAAAAACTGAAGCAGGAAACCGCGGGAGTAGTCTAAGAATGTGGCGCGGGCACTCCTGCCCGCGAAATGCATAGAGCGGCAAGAAACCAAATATGAACGACCTGAACTCCACGCTCTCCTCCACCCTCACCGACCGTTACACGAGCAACGCCGCCCGCATCCGCGAATTGGCTGCGCCTCTAACCAACTCCCAGTTCTGGCAAAAGCCCTTCCCCTTCGGAAATAGTTTCGGCCACCTCGTCCTGCATCTCACTGGCAACCTCAACTACTACATCGGCACACAGATCGCCAATACCGGCTACGTCCGCGACCGCCCCAAAGAATTCAACGACCCGAATCCGCCATCGAAGGAAGAAGCCCTCAAGCGCTTCGACGACGCCGTAGCGATGGTGCTCAAGACTATCCGGGCCCAATCGCCCGAGGATTGGTCAAAGCAATACTCCGGTGTCGGTGCAACCGCGGAAAATCGTCTCGACATGGTCATCCAGTGTGCCGCCCACATGCAGCACCACATCGGCCAAATGATCTACCTCGTCTATGAATTGCAGCGACAGAAGAACGCGTAAGCCCCCATTTGTCACTTCTTCATTCTGACTTCTGATTCCCGACTTTTGTTTTCTCTGTGTCGGAGCCTGCCCTGAGCGCCGCCGAAGGGTGTCTCTGTGGTGAAATGGTGTTGTGCACCTGAAAGAAGCCCTCACCTCCGCCATCACCCGCCTCACGGCAGATCAAGTTCCGTCTCCGCGCATGAATGCCGAGTTGCTTCTGATGTTCACCCTCAACTCCGACCGCGCCTACCTCCACGCTCATCCTGAGCGAGAACTCACTTCCGACGAATCCGCAGCGTACGAAGCCGCGCTGAACCAGCGCACCCGCGGCGTCCCCGCCCAATACATCACCGGACATCAGGAGTTCTGGGGCATGGATCTCATCGTCACTCCCGCCGTCCTCATCCCACGCCCCGAGACCGAACATGTAATCGAAACCGTTCTTGCTTGTGTGCAGCGGCGGGCGCCATCGCCCGCCGGCCCTCTCCACATCGCTGACGTAGGCACGGGC
>VBIW01000093.1 GCA_005880915.1 Chloroflexota bacterium
GCGGCGGCGAAGAGGAGTGTCGTGCCGTCCGGGGCAGCAGCGTAAGCGGCATTCGCGCCGACGATGCCGTTCGCGCCGGGGCGATTCTCCACAACGACGGATTTTCCGAGGCTGTCGCCCAAGCGTTGAGCGACGATCCTGGCGAGAACGTCGGTTCCACCGCCCGGCGCATAAGGCACCAGCAACTTCACTGGCCTGGGCGCCGTCCAGATCGCCTGCGCACCCGCGTCGCCAACCGTTGCGAGTCCCAGGACCAGCACGAACGCCTGTTTGAGCTTCAGGAGCGAGAGTGTTCGACCCGCCGCTGCAATAAGCTTTATGTCGGTCTCCTTGAAGGAATAAGTAGGTTTCAGCTACGCAGCGGTGGCATCATTTTGGCTACGAGATTGGCTGCGTGCGCTCCCCCGATCTTGCCGTATACGGCACCACGCATGACGGACGTCGCGCCGGTGTAGACCTGGTAGTACAGACCCGCCGCTTCCCCTGCCGCGTACAGGCCGGGGATCGGGCGGCCGTCGTTGTCGACCACCTGCGCATGCTTATTGATCTTGACACCGCCGTAGGTAAAGCAAACTCCGGCGATGATCGGGTAAGCATAGAAAGGCGGCTTGTCGATTGGGCGAGACCAGTTCGACTTCGGCGGCTCAAGGCCGATGGTGGCCAGCTGATCTACGGCGAGAGGTGAGAATTTGCCTTCCTGGCACGCCGCATTGAATTCCTTGACCGTGAGCGCGAGTCCATCTGCGGAGATACCGCAGGCCTGCGCAATCCCCTTGATGGTATCGGCGTGGAAAGGAGGTTGATCGGTGCGGACACTCTTCTTCCAGTTTGGTACGTCGTTGATGCGCTCGTCGAAGATCACATACGCGATACCGTCAGGCTGGTTCTTGATATCCCGCGAGATGTGGTCGTAACTGACGTCCACCGGCCCAGGCGCTTCATCCGTAAAGCGTTTGCCGCGGCGGTTCACCAACACGCCGTACGGAAAATTCAAAACGAGCGCCTCGGGCTGCATAGAACGTGGATCAAGGGGTTCTGCATGAAAGGAGCTAAAGTCACCCGCAGGCGCGGCCCCGAGACCGAGCGCAAGCCGGATCCCCTCACCCTTGTTGTAGTAACCGCCGCGCGCCACAGGTCTAATGAACTTTGCGGTCGGACCCATATACTGGGTCAGCATTTCCGGATTTCCCTCAAATCCCCCTGAGGCGATCATGACCGCCTTGGCTCGCCATGAAACGATCTGGCCTGTGTTGCCGTTCGCCTGGACACGCAGGCCGCGGTCATCCTGCTCGCGCGTCAAATGCGTCGCGGTCGTCTCGTAAAGGATCGTAACGCCGTGCTTGAGTGCGTAGGCTCTCAGCGCTTCAATCAGGGCGAGACCGCCGCCCACCGGCATTAGCCGGGGCGCCGCGGCGGTCATGAAATAAGTTGGCAGTGCGTCAAACCGGATCCCGAACGACTTCAGCCATTGAACGGTCGGACCAGCCTGGATCGAGAGCGTCGATACCAGCTCAGGATCCGGCATTCCGTGCGCCTTCACGTACGGGGGCCAGTCTTCGTACGGCGATGCTGCATGCGCGATCACGTTCGGATCGATGTTGTGACCTGCATTCGTAACCAGCAACTCTTCGAAATCGTCGCTGACCTCCCGATCGTTCTTCATTCGGAAGTACGACTCGGTCCAGCGAGTATTACCTCCAAACTCCTCCTCCGTAGAGCGCTCCAGGACCACGACCTTCGCGCCCGCCTGCATGGCCGAGACGGCAGCACAAAGCCCTGATATGCCGCAGCCGATGACGATGAGGTCGGTCGCTTGTTCAGGCTTATCGGTCGAGCTCAAGTGAATCCGGCTGGAAATCGGTATCAGTATTTGCGAATGAACGGATCCGGCATATCGCGTTCGGAATCAACTCTTCACAAGCAGCCTGCAGCCCAAGAACCGAACCGTCCCGGCTTGCCCCCGATGATGCGCGTTCCCATGCCGTCCAGTCGTTCGGGCGATTCAGGCGCGCCGAGCGAGATGACGGTGTCTCGGTCCCGCGGGCGGAGCTTATCGCGCGTTGGGCTGCCTACCCGTTGCATTCGCGTCTCGCCCGATTGGCTGCGAATCAAGCCGTACGGCAATCTTCCTAAGGCTTTCCGAAACGGCGGGATAGTAGGACATTACGAGCGGATCATGTCCCGGAACAATGTGGTCGGGAGAATCCGCAAGCTGCCGCAGGATGTTGTAGCCATCGAGTAGCTCACCAACATGGAACACGGTTGGAAAGGCTCGATCTGTCTCGAAGTGCTCGTAATAGTGACTGGCGTCAGATGCAACGACTACCCAGCCACGAGCCGTGTGGACCCGCACGCACTGTAAACCGGCAGTATGGCCGCCGATCCGATGGATACTAATGCCGGGTGCAACCACTGCGTCGCCTCGGTAGAACGCCACGCGCTTTCGGAAAACCAGCCGCATCATGCCGACGACATCCTCCACGTCGTAACCATGATTAAACCGGTCGAAGCACATGTGCCGACCCGTGGCGTACTTCATCTCATCGTCTTGTAGGTGGAAGCGCGCTTCAGGGAAAAAGAGAAAGCCGCCGACGTGGTCATAATGCAGGTGAGTCAGAATGACGTCATGGACATCTGACGCACCAATTCCCAGCGCAGCGAGTCCTTCGATAGGTGAGCGAAGATAATTCCTCTTGCGGCGCGCTGCCGTCTCGGCCGTGAACCCCGTATCGATAACAATGCAACGGTCAGCGCTCCTCGCCGCCCAAACGTAGTAATCCATCGGCATCGGCGCGTCATGCGGATCGCCGCCCAGGAAATTCGCGCTGCGTCTAGCCTCTCTCGTCGCATATCGAATTGCGAACAGTTCATAGACTGGCGTCATTGGCGGCTTCCCTTCAACCGTTGATCCACCGCCAGCGCTACCATCGCCGCGTCGCGCAAACATGACAGGAAATCGCCAGGCCGGTAGGCGTCGCCGGCTAGCGCGTATTCAACGCCTGCCTCTTCGACTGCGCCGAGTGCGTCGCGATTAGGTAGCGGGCCAATCGCAATCATCAAGCAGTCGCCTATTTCGAGTTTGGTCAGTCCGTCGTTAACGGTGCGGAGCGACAAGTGCATCCCCTCGGCCTTGAGGATGTGCATGCCGGTATATAGCTTGGTGCCTCGTTCCCGCAAACGCTCGATCAGCTCCATGCGATTGTTTCGTGCCATTCCGGATGCCAGTTGATCGAGCGCCTCTATCACCGTAGCCGTCAAGCCCCTCGTCGTAAGCAGATCCGCCGCCTCGAGCCCCACCATGCCGCCCCCAACCACCGTAACGGAACAACCAGGGCGCAAAACATCCGGGTCCCGTAGGTAATCCCAGGCGTGGATGACGCGAATGTCGCCGCCAAGCCGGGAAACATCGAATGGAGCTGGTCTTGGCCGTGCTCCGGTGGCAACGATAATGAACTCGGGCGCGAAGCGCTTGATGACCGCCGCGCTCACATCAACGCCAAGGCGAACCGGGACACCTAGCGCCCCGATTTCTTTCCACCTATACCCCCAAGCGGGCTCCACTTCCTGCTTGTCCGGCGCTACGATCGCCAAGGGGATCTGTCCGCCAGGCTTGGAAGCCTTCTCCCAAATTTCAACCGCGTGGCCGTGGCCCGCCAAAACCCGCGCAGCCTCTATACCGGTAAGGCCGGCGCCGAGCACAAGCAGCCGCTTGCCGCTCCCGCCAGCTTTACGCTTCGCAAGGTGCGGCTCGGCGTATTCCAGTCCCTCGAATTCCGTACCGATCATGGGATTGGTGACGCACGCTACGTCCTTTTCGAGCGTCAAGCGCTCGAAGCACACATTGCACGCGATGCATTCCCGGATGGGCGCATCTATCTGGCCAAACGCCTTTGCGCACCAATGGGGGTCCGCGTAGAGCGCACGGCCGAGCGAAATGAAGTCGGCGCTGCCCGACGCGAGTACCGCTTCCGCATCTTCCGGCGTAACGATACGCCCGGCGACTAGTGATGGGATGCCGAGTG
>VBIW01000094.1 GCA_005880915.1 Chloroflexota bacterium
GCCGAACTCGCGCCAGTCGATGCTAGACCGAATCCGCTGCACCCGTCCCCGGATCAGCAGCCCGCCCAGCAGCCCCAGCAGCGACTTCGGCAGCTCCTCGCGGAGCGTCCGAAAGAGGAAGTCGGCGGTTGCTTCCATCATCTTGATCGCGACGTTGCCGACGAAGCCCTCGGCGACCACCACGTCCGCCTTTCCGGCCAGCATGTCCTTGCCTTCCACGTTACCGACGAAGTTGAGGCCCGACTGCTGCAGGCGGGGATAGACCTCGCGGATCAACGCATTGCCCTTGGAGGCCTCCTCGCCGTTCGAGAGCAAGGCGACCCGCGGCCGCTCCCGGCCCAACATCCGCTCGGCGTAGACGGTCCCCATCCGCGCCTGCTGGACCAAGAACTCGGGCCGGCCGTCGACGCTGGCGCCCACGTCCAGGAAGTAGATGAAGCCCGTGCTGGAGGGCACGATGCTGCCGAGCGCCGGCCGCTCCACCCCTTTGACCCGGCCCTGCAGGAAGAGCGCCGCAGCCAAGATCGCGCCCGAGTTGCCGGCCGAGCACCAGCCCGCGGCCTCGCCCTCCGCGCACAGCCGCGCGCAGACGCTCATCGAAGAGTCCTTCTTCTGGCGCACGGCCTGGGCAGGGTGATCGTCCATCGCGATGACCTCGGAGGCGGGCTGGAACTGCAGCCGCGGGTGGCCCGCGAGAAGCGGCTTGAGCACCGCCTCCTGTCCGACCACGACCACCTCACAGCCGTATTCGGAAGCGGCCAGCGCCGCCCCGGCGACGACCTCGGCCGGCGCGTTGTCGCCACCCATCCCATCGACCGCGATCCGAACCGCCACCCTTGAAGCGGCGCTAGATGTCGAGGTTGCGCACGCTCTTGGCGTGCGCCTGGATGAACCTCTTGCGCGGTTCGACCTCGCTGCCCATCAACTTCTCGAAGACATCGCTGACGGCCGCCGCATCGTCGATCTTGACCTGCAGAAGCACCCGGTTGGCCGGGTTCATGGTCGTCTCCCAGAGCTGGTCCGCGTTCATCTCGCCGAGGCCCTTGAAGCGACTGACCTCGATCTTGCCGCCCAGGCGCTTGATCTCGCGGTCGCGCTCGGCCTCGTTGTAGACCCAGAAGCTGGTCTTGCCCTTGGTCAGCTTGAACAGCGGCGGCTGCGCCATATAGAGGTAACCCCGCTCGATGACATCCGGCATGTAGCGGAAGAAGAAGGTCAGCAGCAGGGTGCGGATGTGGCTTCCATCGACGTCGGCATCGGTCATGGTGATGACCCGGTGGTAGCGCGCCTTCTCGATGTCGAAGCGATCGCCGATGCCGGTCCCCATCGCGGTGATCAGGTTGCGGATCTCCTCCGAGACGAGCACCTTGTCGATCCGGGCCTTCTCGACGTTGAGGATCTTGCCGCGGAGGGGGAGGATGGCCTGGAAGCGGCGGTCGCGGCCCATCTTGGCTGAGCCGCCGGCGGAGTCGCCTTCCACGATGTAGAGCTCGCTGAGCGCGGGGTCCCGCTCCGAGCAGTCGGCGAGCTTGCCCGGAAGCGTCGTCGACTCCAGCAAGGACTTGCGCTGGACGAGGTCGCGAGCACGCCGCGCGGCCTCCCTTGCCCGGGCCGCGGTGAGCGTCTTCTCGATGATCCGGCGGCCCTCCGAGGGGTTCTCGTCGAGGTACTGGACCAGGCCTTCGGAGAGGACTGCCGAGACCTGTCCCTGCACTTCTGCGTTGCCGAGCTTGGTCTTGGTCTGACCTTCGAACTGGGGCTCCAGCAGCTTCACGCTGATGACCGCCGTCAGGCCTTCGCGGACATCCTCGCCGGTGAGGTTTGGATCCGACTCCTTCAACAGCCCCGCCTTTCGCGCGTAGCGATTGAGGGCGAAGGTCAGGGCGGTCCGAAAGCCCGTCATGTGCGAGCCGCCCTCGACGGTGTTGATGTTGTTGGCGAAGCTCAGCACGTTCTCGACGAAGCTCTGGTTGTACTGCAGCGCCACCTCGATGGTCGTGCTGTCGACCTCGCGCTCGACGTAGATCGGGGAGGCGTTGACCACGCCCTTGCCGTGGTTCAGGTGCTTGACGAAGGCGACGATCCCGCCCTCGAAGTAGAACGTGTACGGGTAGCCGGCCTGCTCGTCGTCGAGGACGATCTTGAGGCCCTTGTTGAGGAAGGCCATCTCTCGCAGCCGGTTCATGATCAGCTCGCGGTCGAAGGAGGTGTCCGGGAACATCCCATGGTCCGGCCAGAAGCGGACGATGGTGCCCCGGTAGGAGCTCTTGCCGACCGTCTGCACCGGCGTCTGGGGCACGCCGCGCACGTAGCTCTGGGTGTACTCCTTGCCATCGCGGTGCACGTGCGCGTCGAGCCGCTCGCTGAGCGCGTTGACCACCGAGAGGCCGACGCCGTGGAGACCGCCGGAGACCTTGTACCCGCCGCCTCCGAACTTGCCGCCGGCGTGGAGCACGGTGAGCACGATTTCGAGGGCGCTGCGGCCGTCCTCCTTCTTGTCGACCGGAATGCCGCGACCGTTGTCCTTCACGGACACGCTGCCGTCGACATGGAGGGTCACCAGGATCTCGGTGCAGTAGCCGGCCAGCGCCTCGTCGACGGAGTTGTCGACCAGCTCCCAGACCAGGTGATGGAGGCCCCTGTTGTCGGTCGACCCGATGTACATGCCGGGACGCCGCCGGACCGGCTCAAGACCTTCGAGGACTTGAATCTGCTCGGCGGTGTAAGCCACGTCGGCGCCCAACGCTCGGGGTCGGACGCTGCGGCCGACCGCGGAGCGCGCGAAGCGATCCGGGTCGTTCACCGTGGACTTATTCATGGGCGCCTCCTCCGGCCGACAGCCGAAAGGGCGTGTCGCAGCAAGACGTAGGGTTTGACAGGATCAATTCTACCACACCGAGGTTCCTTGGCCCCCCTACGGGGGGCCACCGGCGCCGCCTAATCGGCCGCCTGGGGATTCCAGCGGAGCACCGGGTTGCGGGCCGCGGCGACCTCGTCCAGGCGGCCCACCGGCAGGCTGGTCGGCTCCTCGCGCAGGCGGTCGGGATCAGCCTGCGCCAGTTGCACGATTTCAACAACAGCGTCGGTAAAGGCGTCCAGGGTCGCCTTCGACTCGGTCTCGGTCGGCTCTACCATCACCGCCTCCGGCACGATCAGCGGGAAGTAGATCGTCGGCGCGTAGAAACCGCGCTCCAGTAGCCCCTTGGCCAGGTCCAGCGCCTTGATCCCGTTGGGCAGATTGCGGGCCGAGGCGACGAACTCGTGCTTGCAGGGCGGCGGCTGCGCGAACTCCAGCAGGCCGTCCAGCCGGGCACGCAGGTAGTTGGCGGCGAGCACCGCATCCAGGGAGGCCTGGGAGAGGCCGTCGCCGCCCATCGCCAGGATGTAGGTCAGCGCGCGCACCAGCATGCCGAAGTTGCCGTAGAAGCTGCGCACCCGTCCGATCGATTTCGGCCGCTCCTGGTCGAACCGGAAAACGCCGTTCTCCCCGCTCACGGTGGGCTTGGGCAGAAATGGCTCCAGCTCTTGCTTGACACCGACCGGGCCGGCGCCCGGCCCGCCTCCGCCGTGCGGGGTGGTGAACGTCTTGTGCAGGTTGAGATGGACCACGTCGAAGCCCATGTCGCCGGGCCTGCAGATGCCCATCAGGGCGTTGAGGTTGGCGCCGTCGTAGTAGAGCTTGGCGCCCACGGCGTGGACCATCTCGGCGATCTCGAGGATGTCCTTCTCGAAGGTCCCCACGGTGTTCGGGTTGGTGAGCATGATGGCCGCCGTGCGCTCGTTCAGCTTGCCCTCCAGGTCAGGCAGGCTGACCCGGCCGTCGGGGGCCGACCTGACCTCGACCACGCGGAAGCCACAGAGCGCGGCGCTGGCCGGGTTGGTGCCGTGAGCGCTGTCCGGCACCAGGACCTCGGTCCGTTCGTCGCCGCGGTCCTCGTGGTAGGCCTGGATCATGCGCAGGCCCGTCCACTCGCCATGGGCGCCGGCCGCCGGCTGCAGGCTCATCCGATCCATCCCGACGACGGTGCAGAGCGCTTGCTCGAGGTCCCACATCAGCTCCAGTGCGCCCTGAACCGTCTCTTCGGGCTGGTAGGGATGAAGCCCGGCAAACCCGGGCAGCGAGGCTGCGATCTC
>VBIW01000095.1 GCA_005880915.1 Chloroflexota bacterium
GTACTGGGGACGCCCGTGCACCGCCCCCGCCTCGGCGACGGGGCGGAGCAGGTCGACGGCCTCACCCACGTCGATGCCGGCGAGCACCTCGCGGAAGGCCTCGGCGATGCCCTCGAACCGCGCGCGGAGGACGTCCTCCCGGCTGCACGCCGCCATCCCGCCGGCCACCTGGTCGCGGGCGTTGCCGGGCTCGAACACCGCGAAGGTCGCCGCGGTGACGCCGGGCGACACCGCTCCCATCGGGGCACTGCGCGACCAGAAGTAGCCCTGGCGACCGCGCATGCCCAGGGCGCGGTAGCGATCGCGGCACTGGGGCACGAAGTAGACGCTGCCGGCGATGGGCTCGCAGGCGTCCCAGAGGCGTCGGGCGGTGGACACGGTGCTCACCGCGGCGAGGGTACACGCCCGGCCGGTGCCCCCGATGGCATCGAGGAGTGAACAGGCGTTGGCTTGTATGCGCCACGGTGCGGTGTTAGCGTGAGTAGGTTCTCCAAATCGCAGAGAGGGGGTTTCGCATGACGATCCGTGAGCTCGTGGAGCAGGGCAACCGGGCGTTCAACGCCCACGACCGTGCCGCCAGCGAGGCGCTGACCGCAGACGACGCGGTGATCGAGGCCCCCAGCAACATGACCGTCCGCGGCAAGGCGGCCTGTGTCGACTTCCAGGCCAGCTGGTGGGAAGGGTTCCCGGATGCCTCGGTGACCATCCAGAGGACGTACTACGACGGCGAGGTCGCCATCCAGGAGGGCACCTTCAAGGGCACCCAGACCGGGGTCTTCAAGACCCCGATGGGCGATGTCCCGCCCAGCGGCCGCTCGGTGGTCGGCCTGTACATCAACGTCATCGAGGCGCGCAACGGAAAGCTCGTCCGCCAGCGCCTCCTCTTCGACCGGCTCGACCTGCTCGAGCAGCTCGGCCTGGTCCCCTCGGCGGCCGCGACCGCCTGACCGGTCCACCGGCAACGTGCGTCGGGGCCCGGGGGTCCCGGCGCCGCTCGCCGGTGCTTGCCCGGTGAGGCCCTGGGCGACAATGGGCGCCCATGGACACCGAGACGGCGACCGGCGGCGCCGACGAGGTCGCCGCCGGGGGCGAGCCGGCAGGCCCGTCGCTGCCCTCGATCCACATCACCTGGGTCGACGTCGCCTGCGTCGGCCCGATCATCGCCAGCCTGGTCTACAGCTACGCGTCGATCCCCATCGGTCCCTCGCTGATCACCCGTCCCGCCCTCCATTCGCTGCTGCGGGCCAGCATCTCGGCGATCATCACCAGCGGGTCGTACGCGGCGGCGGGCAAGCTGCCCCTGTGGCAGGCGGTGCTGGCGCCGCTGCCCCTGCTGATGTTCGCCGACCCCTTCCTGTACTGGACCGGGCGCCGTTACGGGCGCCGGATCATCGACTACTACGCCGGCCAGGACGAGCGCTGGCGGCGCCGGATCGCCCGCGGCGAGCGCTTCTTCGCCCGCTGGGGCCCGTGGACGATCGTCGCCTCCTACTTCCTGCCCGCGCCGACGCCGCTCTTTTACATCGCCGCCGGCGAGACCCGGATGCGGATCTGGATCTTCGCCCTCGCCGACCTCACCGGGACGCTGCTCTGGGTCGGCTTCCTGATCGGCCTGGGCTGGTCGCTCGGCGACCGCGGGGTGAGCATCGCCGAGGCCATCTCCCACTACGGCCTCTACCTCACCATCGGGCTGGTGGTGGTGGTCTTCGCCCTGAGCTTCCGCCGCGCCTGGCGGATGTCGGGACAGTCGGGGCGGAGCTGACCGTCCCGCTCCGCTGCTAGGGTCGAGGCGATGGCACCCTCGCTGCGCGCCTTCCTGGAGATCCCCGCCAGCCACGCCCTCGACGTCGGCACCGACGGCGCCGACGTGCTGGTCGCCAGCAACCGCAGCGGGACGATGCAGCTCTATCGGGTGCCGGTCGACGGCGGCGACCCGGTCCAGCTCACCGACCTTCCCGAGCCGGTCTCGGGGCGCCTGGTGCCGGGGTCGTCGCAGGTGGTGGTGTCGATGGACCACGGAGGCGACGAGCGCCACCAGCTGTACCGGCTCGACGAGCCGATGGGCGAGTTGCGCGACCTGGTCGTCGACCACGACCACATCCACCGCCTCGGTGGCCTGAGCCGCGACGGCCGGCTGCTCAGCTATGCCACAAACCGCCGCAACGGCGTCGACTTCGACGTCGTCGTCCGCGACCTGCGCGATGGCTCCGAGCGGGTGGTCTTCGACCGCGGCGGCTGGTGTGAGGCGGGTGGGTTCTCCCCGGACGCGCGGTTCGTCACCGTTGGCGTGGCCACCGACCGGGCGATGGACAACCAGCTGTACGTCTGCGACCTCGCCGGCGGCGCGGTGATCCACCTCAGTCCCCACGAGGACGAGGCGATCTTCGAGGAGCCCGCCTGGCTGCCCGGCGGCGGCGCGGTGCTGATGGCCACCGACAGCGGCCGGGACACGATGAGCCTGGCCCGGTTCGACCTGGCGTCCGGCTCGTGGAGCTACGCCTTCGAGGTGGGCTGGGAGTGCAGCTGCTGGATCGACGCCGCCGGGCGGCGGCTGCTGGTGGCCCGCAACCAGGACGGGCATAGCCGCCTCGACCTCCTCGACCCCGGGACCCTGGCAACGGTCGAATCGGTGCCGCTGCCCGGCGAGGGGATCGCCTGGCGGCCGTCGGTGGTGCCGTCGCCTCAGCCGGTGGAGGGGGGTGGGGTGGTGATGAGCTTCACCTCCCCCGCCGAGCCCGGCGACGTCTGGCTGGCCGGCGCGGACGGCGGCCTGCGGCGGCTGACCTCGTCGCCGCGGGAGGTGCCCGCCGCGGACTGCGCGGAGCCGACCTCGCACCGGATCCCGTCGTTCGACGGCGAGGAGGTGCCGGCATTCCTGTACCGCCCGCGGGGGGCGGTCGACGGCCCACCCCCGGTGGTGGTGGTCATCCACGGCGGTCCCGAGTCCCAGACCGTGCTGGCCTGGAACCCGGTGATCCAATACCTGGTCAGCCGCGGCTATGCGGTGGTGGCACCCAACGTGCGGGGGTCGACCGGCTACGGCAAGCGCTGGACCCACCTCGACGACCGCCGGCTGCGCCTCGACTCGGTCCGCGACCTGGCGGCGATCCACGCCTGGCTGCCCGGCGCCGGGCTCGACCAGCGCCGCGCCGCGCTCTACGGCGGATCGTACGGCGGCTACATGGTGCTGGCCGGGCTGGCCATACAGCCCGAGCTGTGGGCGGCCGGCGTCGACGTGGTGGGGATCTCCAGCCTGGTCACCTTCCTGGAGAACACCTCCCCCTGGCGCCGGGCGACCAGGGAGCGCGAGTACGGCTCGCTCGCCGAGGACCGCGACTTCCTCCTCGAGGCGTCGCCGCTGACCCACGTGGAGCGGATGCGCGCGCCGCTGTTCATCGTCCATGGCGCCAACGATCCCCGGGTGCCACTCTCCGAGGCGGAGCAGATCCACTCAGTTCTCCGCGCCAAGGGGGTGGACACCGAGCTGCTGGTCTATGCCGACGAGGGCCACGGTCTGGCCCGGCTCTCCAACCGGCTCGACGCCTACCCGCGGATGGTCGAGTTCCTCGACCGGGTCCTGCGGGCACCCCAGGGAGCTGCGGCAGCGAGCTGACCGCGGACATGGTGTCGCGAACCGATGTTCACGACGCGGTGCATTGTTGTCATCTATTGCAATAACACTGCCCATGAGAACTCGGCCGTCATGGTTCCGTGACAACGTGCGTCACGGTTCTGTCCACTTATGGCCAGATTGCAAATGGCCTCTTGCCTCCTGACGGGATTGATGACACAATCCCCCCCTTGCAGTCCTGAGGAGGAGGGAAGCGCGATGCCAGCACCCCCTGTGGCCCAGCGACCGCCCGAGGCCCGACCCGATCTCACCGCATACCTGCGCCTGGCCTCCTGCCCGGAGTGCTCGGGCCGCCGGCGGATGCTCGTGGAGGTCGACGATCAGCTCCGCGGCCGCTGCCTGGAGTGCGGCGCCGCGCTCACCCTGCCCCTGGCCACCGAGCGCCAGAGCCGGCTGATCGTGGTCGGCCGGGCCGGCCAGGGCATCCTGGAGATCGGCCCGGACGACTGACCCGCGGGACGCCGCTCAGGCGACCCGGTGGTGCCCGGCGTAGACGTTCATCGTCCCG
>VBIW01000031.1:0-32106 GCA_005880915.1 Chloroflexota bacterium
GGCCGGCACGCGGTGGTGGAGTTCGGCGTGTCGTTAATGGACGACCTGGCGCGTCGTGACTTCACGATCAACGCCATCGCGTACCACCCGATCCGGCACGAGTGGCGCGATCCGTTCCACGGCGCCGAGGATCTCGAGCACAAGCTGATCCGCTCGGTGGGGGACGCCAACTGGCGATTCCAGGAGGACTACCTGCGGATCCTGCGGGCGCTGCGCTTCAGCGCGCGGTTCGAGTTCCGGATCTACCCGCGCACGCTCGAGGCCGCGAAGGCGAACGTGCAGGGGCTGGCGCAGCTCTCGGCCGAGCGCGTGCGGGACGAGTGGTTCAAGGGAATCGCGACGGCCAAGCGGGTGTCGAAGCTGCTGACGCTGTGGCTCGATGTGGGGGCGGCGAGGATATGGCTGCCCGAGATCCGTGATGCGGGAGGCGGGATGCGGGAGGCGTGGAAGGCCGTCGACAAGCTGCCGCGCGATCCGGTGCTGATCACAGCGTTTCTCGCCTCCGATCCGGCCTCGCTCCTCACTCGGCTCAAGTCCTCCAACAAGGACATCGAGCGCGGGAGAGCCATCGGCCAGTGGCGCGACAGGTATCCGGACCCGAAGCATGTTTCCGAGGTCCGCCGCTGGCTGTCGCAGGTCGGGGAATACGCCGACGACCTGCTTTCTTTGCTGCCCGCGCATCCCGCATCCCGCATCCCGCATCCCGTCTCCGACCTTGCGAAGGTGGTGGCGGCGATCCGCGCCGCAAAGGATCCCCTGACCGTCAAAGACCTCGCGGTGAAGGGCGACGATCTCCTCGCCGCGGGCGTGCGCCCCGGGCCGGAAGTCGGGGACACCCTCGGACGGCTGCTCGCGGAGGTGCTCGAGGATCCGACCCGCAACACGCGCGACTACCTGCTCTCCCGTGTCTAGCGCCCTGTGGTATGCCCTGGTGGCCGCGCTCGGCAACGTGGTCGGGGCGCTCGCCGTGACGCGCCGGGCGGCGCGCGAGCTCGTCCTGATCGAGCACTTCGTCGCGTTCGGCGCGGGGTTCATGCTCGCCGTGGCCCTGGTGGAGCTCCTGCCAGAGGCGTTCCACCGCTCGGGCCCTGCGGCGCCGGCGCTGGTCCTGGCCGGGTACCTAGCCGTGCATTTCACCCAGCACACCCTGACTCCGCACTTTCACTTCGGTGAGGAGACCCACGCCGTCAACCGGGTGGCCGGCACCTCGGCGCTCGTGGGACTGTTGCTGCACACCTTCTTCGACGGCGTGGCCATCGCGAGCGCGTTTCTCGTGCGCCCGGCGCTCGGCCTCATGGTGTTCATCGCCATCCTGCTCCATAAGCTCCCGGAGGGCGTCACCGTGTCGAGCCTGATGATCGCGGGTGGGCGGTCGGGTGGCCAGGCGGTCGGTGCTGCGGCGATGCTCGGCGCCGCGACGCTCGCGGGGGTGGCGCTCACCGACCAGATCTCGTTCCTGGTCCATCATGGGCTGGCATTGTCCGCCGGCGTTACGATCTATGTGGCCGCGTCGAATCTGGTGCCGGAGTTTCAAGGAAAGCGGGGGTGGAAGCTGCCGGCCGCGTTTTTTGCGGGCGCAGCGATATTCTATGTCACGAAGACCGTACTGGATCACGTCTCGTAGTCGGGATGCGGGATGCGGGATGCGAGATGCGAGATGCGGGAATGAGAGAGAGGTCACGACCGACGGTGGCTGAGGTTGCGGATGAGGCCTATGGTCATTGCGATGACACGGTTGCACAGGTCGATGACTGTGTGAACGTCATCCGTGGGCAGGAGGTCGAGTCTCGCAAGCACGGCGAGGTGGCTGTACAGTTCGGTATTCGACCCCAGCGCGATCTTGAGCCCCCGGAGGAATTGGGGCGTTGTCCCCAACGCATATCCCTCCGCAATGTTGGCCGGTACGGAGAGAGCCGCCCGCCGGATCTGATCGATGAGGGCAAAATGCTTGCTCAGTTGAGGGCTCAGCGTAAGCAGATACGCCTGGTAGGCGAGCTCTTGAGCACACCGCCAAGCGTCGAGATGCTCGAGCTTCCTCACGTCCGTGAACATGTCTTGGGCAGGAGGCGGCAGCGCTACCCGATTCGTGCGGGCAGGTGCTGTTTCTACGCATCCCGCATCCCTCATCCCGGCTCCCGTGTCTGAACCCACGCTCTTCCAGGGGGGTGGGAAGCGGGGTAGTGGCGAGCCCCTCGCCGCCCGCATGCGCCCCGCGACCCTCGAGGAGTTCCTCGGCCAGGAGCACCTGCTCGGCCCCGGGAAGGCGTTGGGCGAGCTGATCCGTCGCGGCGACGTCGGGTCGTGCATCTTCTGGGGGCCGCCTGGCTCCGGAAAGACCACGCTCGCCCGGCTCATCGCCAATTACACCGACCGCCAGTTCGAGCCCTTCTCCGCGGTGACCGAAGGGGTGGGGCGGGTGCGGGAAATCATCAAGCAGGCGGAGGAGCGACTCAAGTACGAGGGTCGCGGCACGATCCTCTTCTGCGACGAGATCCATCGCTTCAACCGGGCGCAGCAGGATGCGTTCTTGCCCTGGGTCGAGAACGGCATCATCACCCTGATCGGCGCCACGACCGAGAACCCCAGCTTCGAGCTGACAGCGCCGCTGCTCTCGCGGTGTCGCGTGTTCGTGTTCGAGCCGTTGAACGACGAAAACGTCCGCAAGATCGTCCGCCACGCGCTCGAGCAGACGGGATGCGAGATGCGGGATACGGGATGTGTCAGCCCCGAAGGCGTGGAGGCGCTGGTGACCTACGCGCAGGGCGACGCTCGGCGTGCGCTCAACGGCCTCGAGGCCGTGCTGCAACACGTCCACGCATCCCGCATCCCGCATCCCGCATCTCGCGAGATCGTGGTCTCCGCCCTCGAAAAGCCCCTCCCCGCCTACGACAAGTCCGGCGAGCAGCACTTCAACGTGGTGTCCGCCTTGCACAAGGCCGTGCGCGGGTCGGACGTGGAGGGTTCGCTCTACTGGCTGGCGCGGATGCTCGCGGGCGGTGAGGATCCCCTCTACATCGCGCGCCGTCTGGTCCGCATCGCCGCGGAGGACGTGGGGCTCGCCGACCCGCGGGCCCTGACGCTCGCGCTGGCCGCGAAAGACGCCTACCACTTCCTGGGATCGCCGGAGGGTGAGCTGGCGCTGGCCGAGGCCGTGGTATATCTCGCGACCGCTCCCAAATCGAAGCGCGTCTACGCGGCCTTCACGCAGGCGATGGAGGCGGCTGCGACGCACCCCGCCGAAGCGGTACCGCTGCACATTCGCAATGCTCCGACCAGGCTCATGGAGGAGCTGGGGTACGGCGCGGGGTACAAGTACGCGCACGCGTTCGAGCATGCGTATGTGCCGCAGGAGTACCTGCCGGAAGCACTGCGAGGCGCGAGCTGGTATCAACCCACGGACTCAGGGTTCGAAAAGACCATAGCAGAGCGGATGGAGTTCTGGAAGAAGTTGAAGGAGCAGTTACTGCGGGATGCGGGAAGCGGGAAGCGGGAAGGGTAAATGCACCAACGCATCCCGCATCTCGCATCCCGCATCTCGGTAGTTGCGCTCGTGTGCGTCTCCTGCGCCACCCTCGGCCGCCTGTCGTTCACCGAGCTGGATGTCGCCCTGCAGGAGATCGGCGTCACCGGGATCGGCCTCACGGGCGGCACCTTCGACCTGGTGTTCGACGTGTATAACCCCAACGATTACCGCATCCGCTCGACCCGGATGGAGGTGGGCATCGATCTCGAAGGCACCCATTTCGGTGACGCACTGCTCGACCGGCCGCTCGATCTTTCGCCCACCAATCACAGTCGCGTCGTGGTGCCCGTGCGGTTCGAGTGGGCAGGCCTCGGGGCGGGGGCGAAGGCGCTGTTGACGAAGCGAGCGGTCGGGTACGGCATCACCGGGCGAGTGCTGGTCGACACGCCTCTGGGGGAGCGGACGGTGGGGCTCACGGGGAAGGGAAATGTGCCCCTGAGGAAGCTGATCCGGTGAGATCACGAAAGCCTGACATAGCGGGCCCGATGCTTGCCTTGCGTGCCAGTGGCGTTCAGTACAGGCTAAACCCCATGGGTAGCGCACGCAGCGAACGGCGTCTTGTCCCTGATCGACGCGCAGCAGGCGACCGCCGGCAGCGGATTGTGCAGCGCGGGTCGCGCGCGACGCGCGAGGGTCCGCGCTCCCCGAGCGACGTCGCCCGCGAGCTCACGGAGGCGCTTCTGTCAGTGGACGACTGGCTCGAGTCCAGGAGGCGAGCAGGGCAGTTCAACGACGTGCGGGGTACGCAACTCTTGCGACACTTCGCGCCGCTCGGGGCAGCCGTCGAACAGTTCGTCCAGACTCTGAACGCCCTGTAGCAGCGCGTCCTCGCTCTCCCCTAGCGGAGTAGCGATCGAGCCGCCCCATCTGGCTGATCCAAAGCAGGTTTTCCTCGCGTCGTCGGTCTCGGCAGAGCCCTCCCTCCCCGCAGCTATGTGGAACACGATATACTTGAGCAATCGTAAGGAGGTCCGAGCATCCGCGAACTCATTGACGTTCAACTGCCGATGGAGCGTGCCTTCCTGGTGGGTGCGCCGCGGAAGGGGACGGCCGACGCCACGAAGGTGGACGAGCATCTCGACGAGCTCCGCCGCCTGGCCGACACCGCCGGCGCTGAGGTCGTCGGCCGAACCTACCAGCGGCTCGAGGCGCCCACGCCCAACCTGTATCTCGGGCAGGGAAAAGCAGAGGAGCTGAAGGGCATCCTTCAGGAGGCCGGCTCGACTCTGGTGTTGTTCGACGAGCCGCTGTCGCCGGTGCAGGGGTCTAATCTCGAGAAGACGTTGGCGGTGCGGGTGATGGACCGCACCGAGGTGATTCTGGACATCTTCGCCACGCGGGCGCGCTCGGCGGAGGCGAAGATGCAAGTGGAGCTGGCGCAGCTCGAGTATCTCCTGCCGCGCCTCACTCGCATGTGGACCCACCTGTCGCGCATCCGGGGTGGCATCGGACTCCGGGGGCCGGGCGAGACCCAGCTCGAGACCGACCGCCGGGCGATCCGCCGCAAGATCTCCATCCTGAAGAAGCGGCTTGAGGACGTGGCCGACCACCGGGCCAACCAGCGCCGGGGCCGGCGCGACCTGCCGAGCGCCGCGCTGGTCGGCTACACCAACGCGGGAAAGTCGAGCCTGCTGCGGGCCCTGTCGGGCGATGACATCTTCGTCGAGGACCGCCTGTTCGCCACGCTCGATACGCTCACTCGCGAGGTGGACGTCGGGGGTGGGTATCGCTTCCGGCTCACCGACACCGTGGGGTTCATCCGTAAGCTGCCGCACCATCTCGTGGCCTCGTTCCGGGCGACGCTGGAGGAGGCGCGGGCGGCAGACCTGCTGCTGCACGTGATCGACGCGTCGCATCCGGGCTGGGAAGAACAGGTGGACGTCGTCGAAACGGTGCTGGACGAGATGGGGCTGTACGAACGCGGGAGCGGGGAGCGGGGAGCGGTCCCCACCGATCGCAAGCGCACCGTCCACGTGTTCAACAAGGCAGACCTGCTTCCCGACCCCGCGGAATTCCTCGCTCGGGTGCGCGAGCGCTACCCGCACGCCGTGCTCGCCTCGTCCATTCCGCATTCCGCATTCCGCACTCCGCACTTGGGTGGGGTCGAAGGGTTGCGATCCACTCTCCGGACATCCGCCCAGGCGCTCCGTCCAGTGGCACGGATCCGAATTCCGGTCGAGAATGGGAAGCTGCTCGCAGCGCTGCACCGAGATTCGGAGGTGCTGGCCGAGAGTCAGATGGACGGCGTTGTGGAGGTGACGGCGCGGGTGGAGGCGTGGCTGCTGGGGAAGCTACGGCGCGAAGGCGTGAGCGTGGAGATCGGCTCGTAGACGCCCCCTTCCCCCCCATGAGACAAGCCCGCCCTCACCGATGTGATGGGCGGGCCTTTGACGTACCTGTCTCGTTGCGCGTCAGCGCGGATTGTCCAGGCGTCTGGAGCGTCCGATCAGCGATGGGTCCGTACTCCACTAGTCTCGGAGTCTCGTATGGCCGCTTCATGTGCTGCCCTCCCCAACTAAGGCCCTTCAGGACGCTTTCCGGCACCATGGACATTACCCCTCCCACGTCGCTTGTCAAGCACCGCAGACTTCAAGAATTCCAGCCACCGTGGCATCCAGGCTGCCCCGTTGCAGCGGCCGGTGGAGTGTCCAAACCGGGACAGTGCCGACGAGGGCGCTCAGCTGCCGCAAGCACCGAGCCTGCGCGGCTCTCGTGGGGAGACGAAAGCTCAGCGGCCAGAGGCCGGAGAGGGCGCGCTGCGCCGTCATGCGTTCCAGCCGCACGCCGCTATCGCACTCCCGCAAGAACACAATCGTGCTGATCGGGACCGGCTCGCCCGTCCCGCGGCAGGCCTCATTCACGCCCAGGTAGATTCGATCGGTTCGCGTGGCGACGACGTGCGTCCCTGCCGGTGCCGCGCCGTCGTACATGTCGGGCCTGACCCGCAGGAATGCCGGGCCGGGCAACAGCACAGGACCGGGGGTCAGCCGGCAGCAGGCGAGATCCTCGGTGAGGAGCCGATATCCATGGCGATGAAACGCGAGCGCCAGGGTGGTTTTCCCCGACCGTCCGGGGGCCCCGAGGAGGACTGCCTCGCCGTTGACCTCGATTGCGGCGGCGTGCAGTGGCAAGTCGCCGCGCTGCATGAAGCACAGCAGCGCGGGGATTCCCCACAAGCCGGGCTCCCAGAAGCGCTCGTCCTCGGGGTTGGCGATTCGGACGGTTCGGCTGCCGGGGTCGATCTGCCAGGCGGCCCCTCCGGACGTGTGCAGCTCGAATCGATCGTCGCTGCCGTACAGCCTCGCTTGAGCGTCCTGGCCGCGCACCTGATAGGTCCACGCAAACACGGGAGCACCTTGCGGTGCCTGCGGCTGGGCGGCCGCCGGGGCTACGTGCAGGAGCTCCACACCGCCACCCTGTCGGAGGAACCGCAGCGGGTAGGCCGAGTGCAGCCGGAAACCGTACGCCGAACCCTCGCCGTTTAGCATAGGCTCAGAAAGGCATGGATCCCGGCGAGCTCCTTCGCCCAGAACCAATCGAACAGCGCCAAGTCCTCGCGCTCCAGATGGGTCGCCAGGCGGCGGTAGTCGACGCCGTCCATCTGGTGGTTCGGCGCGAGCAGAAAGCGTCGCAGGGTCGGATAATCCACCTGCGACATCACGTGATCGTCGAACGCCGTTTTGTAGCGGCGGTCCAGAATGGCGTCCGGCAGTCTCCCGCGCAACAGCCCGCGAACCAGCGTTTTCGAGCCCAGGTCGGGAAACTTGATTTCGGCGGGGAGACCGAGGAAGAACTCCCACAGGTCGACGTCGCCAAACGGGCGGCGCACGGTGACTCCGTTGAGTGCGGCGCACAGCTCGTCTGCTTCCATCGTAATGGTGGCGCCCTCGAATGCCGCCAGCTGCAGCGCCGACCAGCGCGAGCGACCGGCGGGCCGCAGGTCCGACTGGTAGCGCGCCTCGGCGAACTTGCGACAGGCCAGCCACTCGGGGACGCGCGGCGGCCTGGTTCGACCGCGCAACCATCGGTACGAGGCCGCGAGCCAACCGGGGAGGAGCGGCACAACCAGCCCGCGAAGGATCGCGCGCCGGGATGCGCCACGGCGCGCCTCTGACGCGATCACGCGCGCCAACGCCGTCCACCGCCCGCGCGTCAGCAGGTGGCTAATGAGGTGCGGCCGAGTGTCGACGACGAACTCGGCGAAGTCGCCGGTCAGGAGGTTCCGAAAGCCGAGCTCGCGGGCGAGGGCGTAATTCTCGGAGATCTCGGGTACGGACACGATCGGGACCGGCCCGTCTAAAAGCTCGCACCACTTGGCGATGTCGTCGAGCAGACGGGCGCGCTGCTGGAATGTGTGGAGCGAGATCCCCAGGTGCCCGGCGGCCAACTCGATGTAGCCTCGCTCGTCGACGGCGGGAAAGTCGGGGAACACCGCGGACAGCGCGTGGAGCGGGCCAGCGCCGCGCTCGCGGTACTGCGGTGCCGCGTAGGCCGCGATCGCCGTCGAGTCGATGCCGCCGCTGAGCGAGATGACGTCGCAGCCCGTGAGCGTGCGCCGCACCGCTTGGCCGAACAGCTCCGTGAACCGGTCGGCGACATCACCGGCGCTGACCCGTAAGGTTTCGAGCCGTTCTTCGGGAAACCAGTAGCGCTGCTCAGCGGTAGCTCCCCCTGCAGCGACGGTGAGGATCGTGGCCTGGGGGAGCCGCCGCACGCCTTTCAGGGCGTGGGGCGTATCGGCGAGCATGTTCCCGTAAAAGATCCGCTCGAGCACCTCGAGATCGGGTTCCCAGGGGAGTCCGGCGCCCGCGACGATCTGCTTGGCCTCCGTTGCTGCAAAGAATCCTCGAGACCCGTGATGGTAGAAGAGCGGTCGCAGGCCGAGGTGATCGCGAAAGCACCAGAGCCGGCGCCCGTCGGTTACCACACCCGCGAAGGCGCCGCGGAAGCGACCGACGGCCGCCGGGCCATAGGCACGGAATGCCGCCGCGACCACGTCGGCGGCTGCCCTCCCGGCCGGGGGGTGACCGATCTTCCCGAGCTGCGCCATCAGCTCCGCCGCGTTATCGAGCGAGCCCGACACCACCGCCGACAGCTCGCCATCCTGGCCGATCGTGGAGTCCGCGAAGTCGGCTCCGCTGCTTGCGCCGAGCAGGCATTGCCCGCGCTGCTTCAGCGTGAAGCACGTGCCTCGATGCGGCGACGTAGCGAGCATCCGTCGGGCCGTCGCCGGGTCCGGCGGCGCAGCCCGCGACAGGACCGCGATCATGCGGGTGCCCTCACGTGCGACGCGCCGCGCGCCAGCCCCAGAAGCACAGGCGGGCAACCGCGGCGGCCGCCCATCTGCCGCTGCGTACCAGGGCGCCGCTGGCGCGACGAGCCGGGGTGAGCGGCCACCCGAGTGCGGACCGTGTTCCCTCATTGATGAGGAGCCGTCGCGCGCGAGCGCCGGCGTCCGTCGCCCAGAGCCCTTGCTCTGCGACGAGGTGGAGCCTTTCAGACCGCCGAAACACTTGGAGCCGCCATCGCAACGCCCGTGTGAGGTCGAAGGCAGCTATCCCGCGCGTGACCTCCGCCGGGCAAGGCGTTCCCGCGAGCCAGGCGGCGGCACCCAGCCAGCGCCTCGCTGCCGTCGCGTCGGGCAGCTCGCCGGCGTCGAGCCGGGACGCGACGGCTCGCCAATCGACGTGCCGACCCGATGTCGACACCACCGCGGCGTCAAGCAAGAAGCGCAGACGAAACCCGTAGGAGGACGACCCGACGAGCGCATGGCCCAGCGCGTGCCACAGCCGCTCCGTGGGCGCCGGCACTCTCGTAATACCGGTCGCGCGCTCCACTACGTGCGCGTCGGCGGTGATGCGGCGCCAGGCCTCCGCCGGCGCCAGCGCCTTGGACGTCGACGTGTGCAGCTCGACGCTCACCCGACGCCCGTTGGACAGCGGTGCGAGGTGATAGTGGCTGGCGTACTTCTGCTCCGCGTCAGGCGCAGGATCAAATCCCGCACTGCGGAGCCGCTGCCACGTAGCGGATGCGAGGTCGCTAGGCAGCAGGACATCCACATCACCAATGGCTCGGGCGTCGGCGTACGGATACACATCACTGACGAGCTCCCCGGCGGCACCCTTGAGCAAGACGTGCGGGCACCCTAAGTCGTTCAGAATGCTGACGACCACGTCACGCTGCGTGCCTACGGCGAGGTTGTGTGCGGTAATCCGCCGGGCCGACTGCGCGAGCCATGCTGCGAAGGCCGCGTCTACATCTGCAACGACGCCCAGCTCCTGCAGCCGTCGATACAGCCACAGCGAGCACCCCTCGAAGGCCACGAGTTGGGGCAGGCCGTCGGTTCGCGTCTCGCGCCACGCCTGCCGTAGCTCCGCCGCGCTCCGTGTCGGGCACAATCGGAGCGTTTCCAGAAGCAGATCCGAAGCGCAGTCCTTCGGGCTCGGTCGAAGCATCGAGGTATAGATCGGGCCGGGTGACGGCTATCTCCAGCGAGAGCAATTTGTGCGCCCGCCGACCGAAGGCTGGAGCGAGCGCGGCTCGCCCTGGGCACGGCCCCCAGGAGCCGCTCGTCCCCCGGCGCACTGTTGCCGGTGTGTGACGATTGTCCGGGGGCCAGAATAGCTCTCGGGAACGGGGGAACCCGGCTGAAGGTCCACTGGAGCATTACCTTTCCGCCGAGGTCGGGGCGTGAGCGATCATGAGCGACGACATCCGAATTTCGGCATGCGGTGACGAGGACGTTCCTGCGCTGATGCGCTTCATCGACGCGCACTGGCAGGCCGGCCACATCTTGAGCCGCGACGAGGTCTTGCTGCGGTGGCAGTTCGATCCCGGCCGGATGCCCGGAGGCTTTCCCGAGGGGCCGACCGTCATGCTCGCATGGCACCACCACACCCTCGTGGGGATGCTGGGGCTCACGGGATTCGACCTCAACGCGGAGGGAGTCCCGGTCCGCGCCGCGTGGATGTCGCACTGGCTCGCGGTCCCGGAGTATCGGCACCTCAACGTCGCCGCGCGACTGCTTCTGGCGGTGCGGCAATTGGGGCTCGACGCCCTCGGGGCGGTCGGGGCCAACGACCTTTCTACTCAGGCGCTTCTCACGCTAGGCTACGAGCTCATCCCCGACCTCCCTCGCTGGGTCGGCGTGTTTCACGCGGGTCAGACAGCGTCGCTTCTCGCCGCATCGGGCACCGCCACTCGCGACGTCGTGGAGCGGATCTGTCTTCGCCACGGTGTGGTGGATGGCGCGCGGCCGCACGCATCCGTGGACGGCGTGGACGTTGTCCGGTGGACTCCGGAGCTCGGGGGAGCGTGGGACCGGCATTGGCGCGAGCGGCTGGCGGGGAGCCTCGTTGGGGCCAGTAGGGACTCGGGCTACCTGCGGTGGCGCTACGCGGACCACCCGCGGTTCCGGTACGAGTTGCGGATGGCGCGCCGCCCCACCGACGGATCGGCGTTGGGCATTGCGGTCTTCCGGGTCGAACAGGTGAGGGCAAGGCCGGAGCGGGTGCTCCGAGTCGTGGAATTCCTGGCTTCGCCCGAAGCGGAGGCGGCGCTCGCACTCGCCGTGGTGCAGGCGGGACGCGACGCGCGTGTCGCCTTTGCCGATTTCTACTGCAGCTCCGCGCGGTCGGCGCAAGCATTGGAGCGACTCGGATTCCGGTCCGCCTCCCCACCTTCCGACGTGGCGTTTCCGTGCCGACTCCAGCCCCTCGAGGGCGGCCACTTCACCATGCCGGCGCTGCTGCAGCTCCCCAGCCAATGGCAGGGGCGGTTTGCCGACCTGATCGCCTCGAGTCGCCTGTACGTGACGAAATCTGACGGCGATCAGGATCGGCCGGCCTGAGGGGCCGGACTGTTGCAGTTGTGTGACACACGCGCAACCCAGTGTAACGGACGCGACGATCAGGGCCTGGGGCGGCACACGGGCTCGTTCCTATGTCACAGCGCGACAAGTGATTGCAGTTTGTCGTGATAGGGAACGACACTTGCTTTACGGGCGCGCGGGGAGGCTCATGAGCGCCACGCGCGAAACCGCCAATCTGGACCCAGCCGCATTCACACGCTGGTGTGAAGACCAGGTCTATACGCCGGCCATCCGCCGGGGTACGGAGATCCTCGAGCGGGTATGCGATCTCCATCTGCTGGAGCTGCACCGCGAGCTGGGCATCGCCCTTATGCTCGCGACCCCGCGCACCGCGCGGGAAGTCGCGGATCAGCTTGGGTTTGAGCCCAGCGCCCACATCGCGCTGGAAGCTCTGCTGACGCGGCTCGCCGAGCGAACCGGCGTAGTCTCCGTGGAGCAGAGCCCACCAGCACACTTTCAAGCACGCGCCGCGGTCCCGGACGGCACCGCGGAGCTCACGGCGTTACGTAGCGCCATGGTCGAGCTGGGCCCGGGATTCGTGGTCGCACTGGAGTGCGTCGAGTTTGGCCGTGCGCATTTCGTCACCGCGTTGCGGGACGACCCAGGCATGATGGACCGGGTGCTGTCGGGCGCGGATGCGGAGCACTATCCGCTGTGGGTCCAGGCCACCAATGCTGATCCGATGCAGGATCTGCACGGTCGGATGGGGGCAAGGGCGATAGCGGAGCTGTTTCCTGGGGGGACCATTCTCGAGATCGGTGGCGGCACCGGCAACGGGATCCGCCACCTCTTCGACGTCCTGCAGGCTCGTGGGACGCTCGACCGCATCGAGCGCTACATCTTCACCGACGTCAGTCCGCGCTTCATCCTCGGGACGCGGCGTGCGGTCCGGGAAGCGTACCCCTCGGTGACGTGCGACTGGAAGTACCTGGACATCAATAAATCATTCAGCACTCAGGGAATCGAGCCTGAGAGCATCGACCTGATTTACGGGGTGAACGCGGCGCATGTCGCGAAAGACATGGTGGGGATGCTGCGAGACTGCGGGGCGGCGCTCCGACCGGGCGGGCGCGTCGTGTTCGCCGAGCGGGTGCGCGGGCGTTCCAGTGAGATGGCGGCCCGGGAGTTGACGCTCAACCTGTCGCGGTATCACCGCACGGCTGCGCAGCGACATCCGGCGCACCGCGTCGCGCATGGCTACCTGTCGCCGCGCTGTTGGCTGTCAGGGCTCGAGCAGGCGGGATTCCGCGACGCGGCGATCTTTCCCGACCTCGAGGCCATTCAGCGCGTGTTCCCGGAGCAGTATGCGGCCGTCGTGACCGGGGTACGCGGGTGCGGGCGGTGAGCGGGCGGCCCGGGCGCGACCCATAAGCCAATGCTCGCTTCCGCGGAAGCAGACCGGTTTCTCACGGCGCGAGGTGATCTCGCCGGCGTGCAGCAGCGACTCCTGCTCGAGAGCATCGTCATTCCCAACGCGCGGTGCGCCTACGGGAGGGACAATCACTTCGCCGCCGTGACGGATCCCGATGCTTTCCGGCGGCTCGTGCCGCTGGTCGACTACGAGCAGCTGCGGCCCGCCGTCGAGCGGGTGGCACGGGGTGAGGACGGGGTGCTGACCGTCGAACGTCCCACCACGTTGTTCAAGACCAGTGGATCGTTGGCGGCGCCGAAGCTCGTGCCCGTGACTCCATCATTAATACGCGACAAGGCACGGGCGTTCGGCATCTTTTGGCACCTGATTCATCGGGCGCATCCGACGCTGAAGACGGGAAAATGGATCGCGAACTTCGGTGATGCCGGGCGCAGTGAGCGTTCGGCGGGCGGCCTGGACGTGGCTTCGGAGACGACCTTCTGGAATCGGCGCATGCAGGGCCTGCAGTCCTGGTCCGGCTGGCCCCTGCCCGCTGTGCTGCGGACGCTCGACAATTCCGATCTGCGATACTTTGCCGTGTCGCGCCTGGCGATGGCCAGTTCGCTGCACGGCATCATGTGCCTGAACCCGAGCACGCTCCTGCTCTTGTGCCGTACGATGGAACGGCACGTGCCCCTGCTCGTCCGAGCCATTGCAGACGGAGCGCTGGGCTATCCCGGCCACGTGCCGTCGGACGTGGCGGACCAGTTGCGGCCCTATCTGCAGCCGGACCCCGTTCGCGCTCGGCGGCTGGAGCGCGATCTCGCCGGGTCGACGAGGCTCGAGCTCACGAGGGTGTGGCCGGAGCTCGAGCTGGTCGTGTGCTGGCAGTCCCAAATCGTGGCGCCGCACCTCCGCCAGCTCGAGCCGTATCTCGCGGGGGTGGGCCGCCGGGACTACATCACTCAGGCAAGCGAGTGCATCATGGCGATCCCCACGGCCGATGGAGCGTCGGGGGGGCAGCTCGCCTACACCTCTCATTTCTTCGAGTTCATCCCCGAGGCGTCCATCGAGTCGCCCCGGCCGGTGACGCGGTTCGCGTGGGAGCTCGAGGCGGGGCGCGTGTACGAGCTGGTGGTCACGACGAGCGGGGGTCTGTACCGCTATCGCATCGGCGACTGCTTTCGGGTCAAGGGTTTCGCCGGGCAGGTGCCTGTGGTGGAATTCCTGTATCGCACCGGGAAGACCTCCAGCATCACCGGCGAGAAACTCACGGAGTACCAGGTGCTGGAGGCGGCCCGACGCGCGGTGGGGGACGGCGCGGTGGCTCCCTTGGAGTTCCTCTGCTTCCCACGCTCTGGTCCCGATCCGCACTATGGCCTGCTGCTCAGCTGGCCCGGCGGTTCCGCTTCTCCCGAGGCCGCCGCGCCGGGCCGTCCGCTCGAGCGCTGGCTTGCCCGGTTCGACGCCCAGCTCATGGCCATCAACCCGGAATACGGCGACAAGCGCAGCTCGGGCCGGCTCGGCAGCGTAGTGGGTCTGGTGGTGGGGGAAGGAGGCTTTGACGCGTATCGTCGTGAGCTCGCTCAGACCGGCGTGAGCGAGGATCAGGTGAAACTCGGCGTCCTCAGCCGCAAGCTGGATCTGGATGCCGGGCTCCCCGTTCAACGGGCGATCCATGCGCGTGACGGGTTGTGAGATCCTCCGCCTGCGCTTGCCGTTCCGCTCTGCGTTTCGCCATGCGGCGGCCGAGCGGGACGCGTCGGACACCGTCCTCGTCGTGCTCGAGGACGAGTCCGGCCACCGCGGCTTCGGCGAGATCCTAGCGCGACGCTACGTCACGGGGGAGAGCAGCGAGGCCATCTTCGCGACGGGGGCGCCGCAGCTCGGGGCCGGCGTGGTCGGCCGGGAGTTCGAGACACAGGAAGCCCTGGTAGCGTTTCTTTTGGACCAGCTCGCGGCGGAACAGTGGCCGCCGGCGCTGTTCGGAGGGTTCGAGGCGGCGCTGATCAATCTGTTCGAGCAGGCCGCGATGTGGGACATGAGTGCGGTCCTTGGGCCGCGCCGCGTGTCCCAGCCGGGGAACTGCTTCACCATCGGCTTGGAGGCGTCCGAGCAGCTGCGGCTGCGGGCGCGCGAGGCGCGCCTGGCTGGTGCGACGGTTGTCAAGGTCAAGGTCGGCGGAGAGCACGGTGAGGACGATGTCGCTCGACTGCGTCTGCTCAACGAATGCTGGAAGGGAACCATGCCGCTGCGCCTGGACGCGAACGGAAGCTTGTCGGTGGACGAGGCGAGCGCGCTGCTCGCCGGGTGTGCGGCGCTGCCGCTCGAGTCGCTCGAGCAGCCGTTCCCGGCCGAGGAGCCCGACCTGGCTGATAAGCTGCGGGAGGTCCATACGCGGAGCGGTGTGCCGTTGGTGGCCGACGAGTCGGTGTGCCGTCTCTCCGATGCTCGGCGGTGGGCGGGCGTGGGAGCCTACCAGTACTTCAATGTCCGGGTCGGGAAATGCGGCGGGTTGCTGGGGAGCTCGCAAATCATGGCTACGGCCCGGGCCAGCGGCATCCGGCTCGTTGGCGGAAGCATGGTCGGCGAGTCCGCCGTGCTCCGCCACGGCTCGGAGCTCCTGCTGGGCCACACCGACGATTTGCCCTACGTGGAAGGGCTGGCGCAGAACCGCGCGTTGCTGGCCTGCGAGCCGGTCAACGTCGTGTACAACGAAGCGTTCACCAACGGTAGCAGGCACGGGCCGACGGCGGTGTTCAGTGAGAACGAGGAGGCTCGGCACCGCTTTCTCGTCGGTTTTCGACGCGTTCCCTAACTGGAGAGAAGCGCATGACGACGCAGCAACAGGTGTTCGAGTACATCCGCACGAAGCTGAACCCGAACGCGTCGCTGAAATTCGATCCCGCGCAGAACTTGTTGGGAGACGGCATCCTCGACAGTTTGGCGATGATGGATTTGATCGTATGGTTGGAGCAGACGTTCGGGATCACGATCGAGACGGAGGATCTCGTGCCGGAGAATTTCGGCACCCTGAACGCCATGGCCGTCTACGTCGCAAAGGCGTGCACGGTGGCCTGAGGCCATGCTGCTGCACGAGCGGTTGCACGATGTCGCGGGGCGGCTGGGCGACAAAGTCGCCCTCAGCTTCGCCGAGGGAGCGCTTACCTTTGCGGAGCTCGATCGGAGAAGCCGGGCGCTGGCGGCGCGTCTGCGCGCCCTGGGCGTCGGTCCGGGGGACCGCGTGGCGATGCTCGGCGACTCCTGCGCCGCGTTGGTCGTCGCGTTGTGGGCGACGCTCAATTCGGGCGGGATTGCCGTCTATCTCAACGAGCAACTCGCCCCGGAAGCCCTAGCCGAAGTGCTGGACGATTGCGAGCCGGTGGTGGTCATCGCCTCGCGGCGCAATGCGGATGCGAAGCTGTCCCGGATACAACCAGGCAGGCGGATGGGTCGTGTGCTGGTGCTCGAGGACGAGGGCGGTTTGTTCGTGGGATCCCCGGGGAACGGTGGACGATTCCCCGTCACGACCTCCGAGTCCGACGTGGCCACGATCGTCTACACGTCCGGCAGCATGGGACGCCCCAAAGGGGTGTGCTTGTCGCACCGCAACTGGAATACCACCGTGAGGGCCGTCTCGACGCACATGCCGATCACGGCCGACGACTCGTATCTCATGGTCGTGCCGCTGCACTACGTTCACGGGCTGATGCAGCTCTTCGTACACACGCTGAGCGGCGCGACGATTCATTTCGCTAAGGACTTCCTGTTCCCGAACGTCGTACTCGACCAGCTGGTGTGCACGCGGGTAACCGGGTTTTCCGGGGTCCCCTACCACTTCGCGGCCTTGATCGATCGCAGCACTTTTTTGCAGACCGGCTTGCCGCACCTCAGGTGGATCACCGTGACCGGAGGCAGGATGCCGCCGGAGCGGGTGGCGCAAATCCGGAAGGCAAAGCCGGCGTTGGAGATCCACATCGCGTACGGCCAGACGGAGTGCGCCCCGCGGGCGACGGCGCTCGATCCCCGACGCATCGACCGCAAGCCGGATTCGGTAGGCTCGCCCATTCCCGGCGTGACCGTCTTGATCCTGGACGACGAGGGGCAGGAAGTCCCGCAGGGCGAAGTGGGCGAGGTCGTCGTAGCCGGGGACAATGTGATGGTCGGCTATTGGCGGCAGCTGGATGCCACGGCTCGCGTGATCGATGCACTCCGCCGGCTGCACACCGGTGACCTTGGCCGGCTCGACGAGGAGGGAGACCTGTTTCTCGCTGGGCGGCGCGACGCGATGATCAAGACCGCGGGGGAGCGCGTCTTCGCCGACGAGATCGAGGCGGTGTTGCTGCAATGCGAAGGGGTGGTCGAGGCAGTGGTCGTGGGCGTCCCCGACGAGCTGGCGGGCCAGCGGATCGAGGCCCACGTCCGCGTCGAGCCGCCGCTTCCGGCGGGGGACGCGGCCACGCAGCATCTCGCCGATCGCATCCGGCAGCAGTGCCTCAGCCAGCTGCCGTTCGCCCGCGCGCCAAAGGCGTACCACATCTGGGCCGAGTTCCCTCGTAAGCCGAACGGCAAGGTCGACCGCCAGCGGATGCTCCAGGGTCCCGGGAGTGTCCTGCGAGCCGCGGTCGGCTGATGTCAGGCGCCGATCTCCGGTCGTTCCTCCAGTTCGTCCGGGACCACAGTCCCCGGGAGTACGTTCGCCTGGACAGAACGATCTCGCCTCAATGGGAGCTCGCGGCGATCGTCGCAAAACTGGAAGGGGCGCTGCGCGCACCAATCATCGAGTGCCGGCAGGTCAGCGGCACGACGCTCCCCGTGGTCACCAACGTTTGCGCCTCGCTCTCTCGCATCGCGCGATCGGTCGGCCGCACCGAGCGCGAGCTGGACGATATGCTGGCGGGCGCGTACGACCGGCCGATCCCACCCCGGATCGTGGCCGATGGCGCCGCGGCCCCGGTGCGACACGAGGTACGGCGTGGCGCCGCCGTGGACTTGGGGTGGCTACCGCAAATGCGCTACACCGAGGTCGAGACGGCCCCGTACCTGACCGCGACCGCGGTCGTCGCGCGCGACCCCGACGGCGGTACGCTCAACATCAGCTACCATCGGCTGATGATCTGCGACCGCGCGACGACCGGGATTTTCATGGCGCCAGGGGGACACCTGCACGCGATTCACACGAAGAACGTCGCCAGCGGGGCCGACACGCCGATCGCCGTGTTCATCGGGGGACACCCGTTGTGGTCGCTCGGAAGCCTCGCCGCCGGAGGCCTCGAGCTCGACGAGTTCGGCATCATCGGTGCCCTGCTCGGCGCGCCGCTCGAGGTCGTCCCGGGGCTGCTCGACGGCAGGCTGCTGGTGCCGGCATCGGCCGAGATCGTTCTGGAGGGATCCATTCGCCACGACCGCCACGTGGACGAGGGCCCGTTCGGGGAGTACGCGGGGTACGCGATGCCGCGGGCGACGCAGCCGGTGTTCGAGGTGGCACTCCTGAGTCACCGTGACCAGCCGGTGTTTCAGGACATCGTGGCGGGCCGGGTCGAGCATCTCACGATGACGGGAGTCGCCCTGCGGGCGCACCTGGAGCGAGCGTTGCGACGGGCTTACCCCGAGACGATCCTCGAGCTCTATCTCCCGGCGCCGATGACGCTGTTCCTGAAGCTCGACAAGTCCCGGCTCGCCGGGCGAGGTGTGAGCGAGCTGATCCGAGAGGTGCTCACCTCGCAGCCATACCTGAAGCGCCTGGTCTGCTTCGATCCGGACGTCGAGTTGCGGAGCCTGCCGCGCACGCAATGGGCGGTCGCCACCCGTACCCAGATCGATCGCGATCTCGTGGTGATTCCTGATCAGGCGGGCACCGGCCTCGATCCTTCGGAGCGTGAGGGGCGGACTACCAAATGGGGTCTCGACGCCACGGCAAAGCCGGATCTCGCGCACTATGCAGCCCGGAACCGCGTCCCGCAGCACGTGCTCGATCGGGTTGATCTCAGCGAGGTCCTGGGACGTTAGGGACCCACCACAGACTTGTCACACGGCCGTCCGCCCACCGTCGACCGTGAGGACGTGTCCCGTCACCGACCGGGCCTCCTCCGAGGCCAGATAGGCAACGGCGGCGGCGAGCTCAGCTGGTTCGATGAACCGTCCGGTCGGTACCTGGCGCGACGGCATTGACGGTGACCCCGAACTGCGCGAGCTCCAGCGCCAGCGAGCGAACCAGTGCGTTCACCCCCGCCTTGGACGCGGCGTAGATCGCGTTGAAGGGGGCGCCGAGCTCCGCCGAGATCGACCCGACGTGAATGATGCGGCCCCAGCGGGCCGCCATCATGGGTCGCAGCACCGCGCGGGAGACGAGCCATGCACCCAGCAGATTGGTCTCGAGGACGGCACGCGCCCGGGCCGGATCGCCGAGCACGACGGGCGCGATGTAGCTCGTGCCTGCGCTGTTGACGAGGATTTCGAGCCGGCCGTGGGTGTGCACGACGTCCGTCACCAGCCGGTCGACCGCCGCCGCATCGGTCACGTCCAGGGTCCGCCCCTCGGCCTTCCCACCCGCGTCGCGGATCGCCTTGGCTACCGCCTCCACCTCCGCGGTGGATCGTGCGGCGACAACGACGCTGTGGCCGTCGGCGGCGAGGCGCTCCGCGATCCCCCGCCCGAGCCCCCGTCCGCCTCCGGTCACCAGCGCGACCCTGGGTATCAGCCCCACGGCTTGATCCGAATGTCTCCGGGACGGTCCGTCCAGCCGTGTGCCTGCGCCACCCACTTACGCTCGAAGCGGAGTTGTCCGTCGTCTCGGGTGGCGAACAGGTTCGTGAGCCAGGCTTGGTCATCGCGCGCCGGATAATCGCTCCGGACGTGACTGCCGCGGCTCTCCGTCCGCAGCGAGGCGGCCTCCACGATGACCTCCGCGACGTCCAGCAGGTCGTGCGCCAGGCGGTCGCGCTCCTCGAGGATGAATTGACGGGCACGCCCCAGCGAGGTCGCGTCCTTTTCGACCATCAGGCACTCCCACATGACGCGTTGCAAGGTGGGGCGCAGGTCGTCCGGACGATGCCGGCCATGCGCCTCGCGCATCCGGGCCAACGGCTCGAGCAACGGTTCCAGTGCGGGGGAGGTAGCGCTCACGTCCCCGCGGCCGCGGGCGACCTCGGCAGCTTTTCGGCCGGCCCGCCACCCGAAGACCTGTGAGCCCCCGAGCATGGTGCCGCCCAGCCGGTCGGCGCCCTGCCACCCGGAGGCTTCGCCCACGGCGAATAACCCGGGCAGCGTCGCTTGTCCGCAAGGGTCGATGCGGATGCCGCCGTTGCTCGTGTGGTGATGCAGCTGCACTTGGAGCAGGTCTCGACGGATATCGATGCCGCGCGACTCGAGGAACTTGATGAACAGCTCGGGCTGAAAGCCGCGCTCGGCGCCGGACAGGTCGAGGAAGACGCCGTCGTGTGCGGTGGCTCGACCAGCCAGCACCTCGCCCTTAATCGCCCGGTCGAGATGCAGCGCCGCGTCCCGGCAGCTCACGGGCCAGTGCGATGCCTTGAGGCGCGAAACCTCCTCGAGCGTCACGCCGGCTGGCAAGTACTCGTGGATGAAGGTCTTCCCGTGCGCGTTCAGAATCCGGTAGGGCTCCTCCATGTCGTACAGCATGACCATGGCCTGGCTCGGCCACGTCGTGGCGAGGCCCTGCTGCATGAACTCCATATTGAATAGCTCTGCGCCGGCGCGGAGCGCCATCGCATAGCCGTCGCCCGTGTTGCCCGGCGGATTGAAGCTGTACCGGAACAGCTGACCCACGCCCCCCGTGGCGATCACCACGGCGCCGGCATCCAGCAGGAACGGCTCGCCCTCGTCGTCCACACCGACGGCGCCGGTGCAGCCGCCGTCCTCGACCACGAGATCGGTGAGGTTGGCGTGCTCCAGGACCTGCGTCCCGGTCTGCTCGATGATCGTTTTCTGGATCGCAACGATACTGTTGGTGTTCCCGGCCTTGGGGTTCGCCTCCATGGTGGCGAGCATCTTACTCTGGAACTGCATCCCCATGGAGCGGAGCCGCTTCACGGCGTCGCTGACCTCGTTCACGAACACTCGGCACAGCTCTGGGTCGGCCATGCCGAGCCCCGTCTGGATCATGTCCCCGTACACAGCGTCCGGCGGGTTGAAGAAGCTGCCCTCCGGCCCCACGGTGCGAATGGTCCAGAAGTCGGCGAGCGGGTTCGACGTGGCGCCCGCTCCTCGCTCGCCGGGAACGCCGAAGCGCCCCTTCACCGCGAGCATCGTTCCGGCGCCGGCCTCGTGCGCCGCGATCGTGGCGGCGGTGGCGGCGCCTCCCCCACCCACGACCAGGACGTCGGTCCGATAGTGGTTCATTCGCGCGGCCTCCGCGGCGCACCGCCCATCCAGCCGCGCAGGATCGCCGCCACCTCGTGCGGCGCGTCGAACTGTACGCCGTGCTCTCCTGGCACCGTGTGCAGCTCTTTGCGGCTGGCCCGCATCGTGCCGAACAGGCGCCGCGTTGCAGCGTTGTCCACCACGCGATCGGCTTGAGCCAGCACGATCACGGTTGGTGTCGTCAGCCGCGTGAGCTTGGCGCCCACCATGTACGCGAATTCCGCGAGGATGCCGTTCAAGCGGGGTGAGAGCTTGCGTAGGCGCAGGGGGTCGGGAAGGATGACCTGCTCGTACGCCGGTCCCCGCGTGAACGCCTCGGCGGGAATGATCGGGTCAACGGTTGCGTCGCCCGACCGTCCCGCGATCATGGAATGCTCGCGCACCGACGGCGCGGGCACGATCGCAGGAGCGAGGATCGCGAGCGAACTCACCGGGCGGCCGCGGAGGGCGAGGTAATTGACCGCGTATGCCGCGCCCCAGCAGAACCCCGCCAGGTGGAGATCCGACCCCTCAGACGCGTAGCGGTCAACGATGTGGTCCAGGTCGTCCAGCAGCACCGCTCCTGATGGGGCGTCGCCCCGGGGAGCGGGGTTTGCGCCGGAGCCGCGGCGATCCGGACAGACGGTCGTGATCCCATCGTCCGAGAGACACTCGGCCACCGGCGCCAGCCACTGCGAGTGGCTGATAAGGCCGTGCAGCATCACGACGCTCGCTACGGGGTGAGCGGCGCGCCACACGCGGACGGTGAGCGGATACCCGGTGGCACCCGGGACAGTTTCAGTTTCGCACGAGTGACTCGGACCGGTGCCCGTGTGGTGCCCCTGCGGCGCCGTCACGACGTCGCGCCGCGCGAGGTCACCTGGGCCCCGGGCAGAGGCGGGCCAGCAGGCGACCAGCGCCCGGTTTCAGGACGCCGATCCGCAAATCCGCCGGGTGATGGCTCTGGAGGAACAGGGCCTCGGTGGCAAGGGCCTGGGGCAGACAGGTGGCGCCCGGGATGACGCGACAGGCGACGCCGACCGCCCAGACGATGCGCTCCTGGGAGGGCAGCGGCCCGCGTGGCGTCCCGCCCCCCCGCGCCGCGCGAGCCAACAGGCGCCGGACGCTCCGCAGGGGCAGGACCCACAGCCCCACTCTTGCCATGGCGAGCCAAAGGACCGTCCTCGACAGCAGGATGCGATCCGCGCCCGGCAGGCGCCACAGTTTACGGAGGGGTCCCATCTCCGACCTCAATCAGATCCTGGGCGAGCAGTTGGCGCACGAAGGTGAGGACGTCGCGCTCGCAGCGATCGACGTCCACGTCGTACTCCCCGACGATGGTGTCGCGAATGTCCGCGATCGACGTGGGAGAGGCGAGCAGCGCCCAGATTCGCGCACCGACCGGGTCCAAGCCGTAGTACATGCCTGTTCGCAGGCTCAGAATGACGGCCTCGCCGGCGAGCTCGGACGAGACCTGGTCCTCGGCGGCGACGGCGACTGAGCTTGTCCTGACGGCGTGGTTGGATTTGAGCAGGTTCATGCCTCGCTCCAGGCCCCTAGGTCCTCGCGACCGCCGGGCGACGGGACAGAAGGGGGGCGTGCGCCGGAACCGCGGTGGTAAGCGGGGTGATCCGGCGGTCGCCGCCGCAGCGGCGCTCCCCCAAGGCCCGGCGCTCGATGGAAACGGCGCTCGCGTGCGTGCGTCGCTCCCTCCGGCGGCGGTCCGGGTCGGCGCGGCGCTCGATCGAGCTCCAGGCGCCCGGGGCATGGCCGCGCCAGGTCCGCGCGCTCGGTGTCGCCCTGCGCCGCTCGCGATGCTCCTCGGGGAGCCCGGTCTCACCGAAATCCGGTACGAGCGTCTTCAGGAGACGTCTCAGTTCTTCGTCCGGGTAGCACTCCCGCCCGGCGGCGACCAACGTCTGGATGGCGGTCGCCACGTCCGGTGCCACGTGGCCGTTCGTGGCTCGCAGGACTTTCGGATGCCCGGTCGGGACCACCTCTTCATGCCGGAAGAACGGCTCCTCGAACAGCCGTTCGCCCGGGCGGATGCCGGTGAAGCGGATTTCGATGTCGCGGCCCACCTCGAGGCCCGACAGGCGGACCAGGTCCGAGGCGAGGTCCACGATGCGGATCGGCTCACCCATGTCGAGCACGAAGACCTCTCCGCCGCGGCCGAGGGCGCTCGCCTGCAGCACCAGCTGGACGGCCTCGGGGATCGTCATGAAGTACCGGCGCATCTCGGGATGGGTGATCGTGAGCGGCCCGCCCGCGTGGATCTGGCTCAGGAAGATCGGAACCACACTGCAACGGCTGCCCAACACGTTGCCGAATCGCACCGAGACAAAGTTGCGCCCGTGTCGGACCGCTGCGTTTTGGACGACCATTTCCGCCACGCGCTTCGTGGCCCCCATGACGCTGGTTGGGCGCACCGCCTTGTCCGTCGAGATCAGGACGAAGTGTTGGGTCTCCGACTCGGCGGCGCAGCAGACCACGTTCCTGGTCCCGAGGACGTTGTTGGTGATCGCATCGGCGACGTTCTCTTCCATCAGCGGCACGTGCTTGTGCGCCGCCGCGTGGAACACGGCGTGGGGGCGGAGCCGCTGGAACACGCTGCGGAGCCGGGGCAGATCCCGGACGTCAGCGATCACCGGGCTCAGCTGTAGCGAGGGATGGGCTGCTCTCAGCTCGCTCAGGATGTCGAAGATCTCGTTTTCGCCGTTCCCCAACAGGGCCAGGTGCGAGGGGCCCAAGTGTGCCAGTTGTCGGGCCAGCTCGCTGCCGATCGAGCCGCCCGCACCCGTGACGAGCACGGGGAAGCCCGAGACGATGGTACGCACGGGCCCGAGGTCGGTGCGCACCGGCTCGCGGCGCAGCAGGTCCTGAATTTCCACCTTGCGCAGGTGCGACAGGCTGACCCGTCCCGAGAGGATCTCAAACAGGGCCGGCACCGTGCGGGTGGGAATGCCCGCGTCCAGCGCGGCGCGCACCACGGTTCGTACCACGCGCCCCGGGGCGGTGGGCATCGCGATCACGATCTCCTCGACGTCGTGCTGGGCGATGAGTCCGGGAATCTGAGAGAGCGGCCCGAGCACGGGAACGTCGTTGAGACGGGAGTTCTGCTTGCGCGGGTCATCGTCGACGAAACCTACGGGCGCGAGGCCCAGCTGCGGGTTGCTGCGCAGCTCGCGCAGAATCATTTCCCCGGCGGCACCTGCCCCTACGATGAGCGCCCGCCGGTCGGTCGTCTGCGCGGAGTGCTGCAGGGTGGCCAGCGCGCGGATGAGCAAGCGTGGAGCTGCGACGGCCACAACGGTCAGAAACCCGTCCAGGATGACGACGGAGATCGGAACCCGGAGCATCGTGAGGCCACTCGTCGGCAGCACGAACAGTCCGAGCGTCGCACACGCGACCGTCGAAGTCGTGGTAGCCTGGATGATCTTCGCCATGTCGGGGACGCCCGCGTGACGCCAGAGCCTGCCGTACATGCCGAACGGCAGGAACAGCGCGAGCTTCAGCGCGAGGGACGCCGCAGCGTAGACTGACGCGGTGTGGCCATCGGCGGCGTTCCACGCTAGCCCCTCGAACCGGATCGCGTAGGCGGCAAACGGGGCGACGGCGAGGAGCAGCAGATCGGAGCAGAAGAGGTACCGGTTCCGGATGTGCGCCATGCTTCGAGAGGTTGGGTCGACGTCTGAGCGGTGCAAGTAGCCTGCCCATGCCAAGCGCGTCGCTCCGAAAGTCGCAACGAGTTGCCCGAGTTCATCTTAAGGGGCGCGTATGCCCGTGGGGCGTGGGCGTCGCAACTCTGGAACGTTTGGTGACGTGCGGCGACAGTTTTTGCGAGCGGAGTGAGCAGCAGCTTTTGGCGAACCGCATGCCGCGATTCGGCTTAAGCGTGAACACCGCCGGGTACGATCAGTGCGTAGGCTGGTCGGCGCCGCTCATGGCGTCGCGAGGAAGGACCATGCCCGAACTCAGAATTGGCAATCGTTGGGTAGGCGACCATCATCCGCCACTCGTGATCGCCGAGGTAGGCATCAACCATGAGGGCGACCCGGGTAAAGCTCGTCGGATGGTGGGGGATGCGCATGCGGTGGGCGCGGAGTGCGTCAAGTTCCAGTCTCACGTGGTCGATGACGAAATGGTGCCCAACGTGGTCGTCCCGGGGAACGCGACCGAGTCGATTTGGGACATCATGTCGCGCTGCGCTTTGGACGAGGGGGACGAGCGCTGCCTGAAGGAGCTCGTCGAGTCCCTGGGCATGATCTACCTGTGCACGCCTTTTTCCCGGGCGGCCGCGGACCGGCTCGAACGCATGGGCGTGCAGACCTACAAGATCGGCTCGGGGGAGTGCAACAACTATCCCATGGTTCGCCACATCGCGTCGTTCGGCAAGCACGTGATTTTGAGCACCGGGATACGCGCTGATGCACTGCACCTCGATGTATCCGACGCCGTACGACAAGGTGCGCCTGGGCGCGCTGCACGACCTGGCCGAGCGGTTTCCCGACGCGGTCTTGGGCCTGAGCGACCACTCGATCGGCAACTACGCCTGCCTGGCGGCCGTGGCGCTCGGGGCGCGGGTGCTGGAGAAGCACTTCACCTCTGACAAGACCTGGCCCGGGCCTGACATCCCTATCTCCATCGACCCGAGCGAGTTACGCGACCTGGTCCAGGGGTCGCGTGCGGTGTTCGCCGCCCTCGGCGGCCATAAGTCCGTGTTGCCGGAAGAGCAACCTACCATCGACTTCGCATACTCCTGCGTCGTGGCCATTCGGGATATCTCAGCGGGCGAACCGCTGTCTCCCGGGAACGTGTGGGTGAAGCGTCCGGGGACCGGTGGGATCAAGGCAGTGGCCTACGAGGACGTGCTGGGTCGCGTGGCGCTCCGGCCGATTCGCAAAGACGCGCAGGTGTCGTTCGAGGACCTCGCATGAGCGTGGACGCCTGGAGCCCGAGCGGACCGGCGGGGCAGTCGCGTCGGCGCGTCCTGTTCGTCACGGGGACGCGGGCCGATTTCGGCAAGCTCAAGCCCCTGATCCGTGAGGTGGCGTGCCGCGAGGAGTTCGAGTACCGGATCTTCGCGACGGGAATGCACATGCTGTCGCGGTACGGCTTGACGGTCAACGAGATCTACCGCAGCGGCTTCGACCACATCTATCCCTACGTCAATCAGGACGGGTCGGTCAACACGCAGATGGACCTGGTGCTCGCCAACACGATTCAAGGGTTGGGCCATTTCGTCCGCGAGTTTCCGCCGGACCTGATCGTGGTCCACGGGGACCGCGTCGAGACGCTCGCGGGAGCGATCGTCGGCGCGCTGAACAACACGCTCGTCGCCCACATCGAGGGCGGTGAGATCTCCGGCACCGTGGACGAGTTGATCCGTCACGCCGTCAGCAAGCTCTCGCACCTGCACTTCGTCGCGAACGACGACGCACGAGTCCGGCTCATGCAGATGGGGGAAACGTGCGAATCCATTTCGGTCATCGGCTCTCCGGACGTGGACGTGATGCTGTCCGATTCCCTGCCGTCCATGGACGAGGTGCGAGCGCACTACGACATCGCGTTCGGCCACTACGGAATACTGCTGTACCATCCGGTGACCACCGAGGTGGCGGGACTCCGCGAGAGGATCGCCACGGTCGTGTCGGCCGTGCAGCGCTCGGACTGGAACTTTGTCGTCCTGTACCCCAACAACGACACGGGATCGGACGTGATCCTGGAGACGGTCCTCAAGCTGCAGGGGAATTCGCGATTCCGGTGCTTGCCGTCGATGCGCTTCGAATACTTTCTCACGCTCTTGAAGCACGCCCGCGCGGTGGTCGGCAACTCCAGTTGTGGCGTGCGCGAGGCCCCGGTGTACGGCGTGCCGTCCGTCAACATCGGGACGCGCCAGGCCAACCGCTACCGCTACCCGTCGATCGTCGACGTGCTGGAGGACGAGACGTCCATTCTGGCCGCTCTCGATCATCTGCCTCGGGCTATTCCTCCGAGCTTCCACTTTGGCCGCGGCCAGAGCGCCAAACTGTTCGTCGGGTCGCTCCAGACCCCGCGGATGTGGGCCACTCCGCGACAGAAACAATTCCGCGACATGGTCGTGAACGGTGACCAGGACCGGCCGCGAGAGATCGTGCCGGGCGTGGAACGACCAGATCGCAGGGTGCCAGCGATCGGAGTCAGCCAGTGACGGCCGGCGAGTCGGGAAACGGGCATCGCCTCCCGCAAGGCTCCTCGGCGCAAACGATGCTCATTGCGGTGACGTATCACTACGTCCGACCCGGCTTCGCCGGGTCTGCACCGGGCATCTACGGGATCACCCCCGGGGAACTGGAGACGCAGCTCCGCCTCCTGGGCACGGTGGGCGAATTCGTGAGCATTGCGCAGGTGCGGGCCGCCGTGCGCGACCGTGGGCGGCTGCCGCCGCGAGCGCTACTCGTGACCCTGGACGACGGGCTGCGGGAGCAGGTCGACCACGCGCTCCCGGTGCTAGATCGCCTGGGGATTCCGGCCGTCTTCTTCGTGAACACCTGGCCGATCGCCAATCGGGCGATATCGACCGTTCATAAGATCCACCTGCTGCGCGCGAACACATCGCCCACGAACTTCTACGCGCTGCTCCAAGCCGAAGGCCGTCGCCAGGGGATCGAGGTCGGACCGGGCGTGGTGCCCGCCGCGGCGGCCGTGCAGTATCCCTGGGATTCGCCTGAGAGCGCGCAGCTCAAGTACTTCCTGAATCACGAGCTGGCGCCCGACGTCAAGGATGCGATCATCGGACCGTGCTTCCGTCACGTGTTCGGTGATGCCGAGGAGGCCATCAGCGGCGACCTCTATATGGACATCGAGCGGCTTCGCGAGCTGGGCGCGCGCGGCTACCTCGGGACGCACGGCCACCGGCATGTCCACCTGGGACGCTTGTCCCGGCCCGCGCTGCAGGAGAACGTGCGGACGTCGCTGGATACGTTGGTCCAATGGACCGGTGTCCGACCCTTTGCCCTCGCCTACCCGTTCGGGTCATTGGAGGCCTCGCGCGTCGAGGCTGCCGCCGTCGCCGAAGCCGGCGTGGAGCTGGCCTTCACGATGGAGCGCGCGGCCAATGTCGATCTGGATCGGCCGCTGCATCTCGCCCGGTTCGATTGCAACGAACTGCCGGCGGGCCGGCAACCCTCGTTCACCGTCCACTCGTTGTTTGACAGCGCACCCTGGGCCCGGTGGCATCGTGAGATGCCTGAGCCGGGAGTCCCGGGTAATGCCATGGCCGCCGCGCTGAAGGAGACGTGATCGGTGTCCCAGCCCGAGCGGTCCAGCACGGCGCTACTGCCACGCGTCCTCGGCCTGATACCGGCGCGCGGTGGCTCAAAGGGCATCCCACGCAAGAACATCCGGACGCTGGGCGGCCGGCCGCTGCTCGAGTACACGGCCCGGTCCGCGCTCACAGCCGGGCGGCTCGCCCGCGTAGTGCTCAGTACAGATGACGCCGAGGTGGCGGACGTCGGGAGGCGCTGCGGGCTGGACGTGCCGTTCCTGCGCCCCGCCGAACTGGCACAAGACGCGACACCGTCGCTCGTGGTGGTCCAGCATGCGCTGCGCTGGCTAGAAGCACGCGCAGAGCGCTACGATGCCGTGTGCCTGCTCGAGCCCACGAGTCCATTGCGGACCGCACAGCAGATCGACGCGTGCATCGCGTTGTTAGAAGAGTCGGGAGCGGATGCCGTTGTGACCGTTCGGCGGGTGCCGGATGAGTGTAACCCGCACTGGACGTACTTCCGCGACAACGACGGCGCTCTCCGGCTGAGCACCGGCGAAGCCACGCCGGTCAGGCGGCGCCAGGATCTCCCGCCCGCCTATCACCGAGATGGGTCCGTATACGTCACTCGCCGCGACGTCCTGCTCGAACGGGACAGCCTGTACGGCGATCGCGTCGTCGGATACGTGGTCGAGAAGGGGCCGTGGGTGAACATCGACACGGCAGCGGACTGGGCACGTGCGGAAGAACTGATCGTCGCGAGCTCGGCGTGACTCGGACCGCGACCATCGACCGGTTCGGGGAACGGTCCGTCACGCGACGCTCAGGCGCGACCGTGCACGACATTCTGCTCATTAGCTACTACCAGGAAGATACTCGGACTCTCCTGAGAGTCGTAGATACGTTGGCGCAAAAGACGCAGGTGCGGCCGATCTCCCTCCTTACGGCTCAAGGTCCGGAGCGGGAGTCGGCGGTTCGCGTTCTGAAGGAACGCGCTGTCGAGCTGTACGAGGAGCTGTCCGAGCAGGACGCTGACGTCGTGGGCCACGCGTACAATCCGTTTTACCACACGTACCTCCTTCGCAAGGCTTCCATCGCCGTATCCCAGCGTATCTTGCAACGCATCAGGCCCAGAGCCATCCTCTGCACGAACAACTTCCTGGGCGGGCACTTTCTTCGAGCGGCCCGGAGGCTCGGGATACCATCGCTCGGCGTCCTGTGGACGCACGTCGGCACACCTGAGTTTCACCGCGCTTGGTCTAAAGCTGAGACGCGGGCGTCGGACGCTGAGGCCCGGCCGCTCGTGCGCCTGCGGCGCAAGGTGCGACGCGCTCTCTACCGGTTGGCCGGGCTGGGACAGCAGTCTTGGGCGCCGCTCATGCCGGTAACCTGCTTAGCCCTACCGGGTCCGTTTTACCGTGATGTGTGTCTCCGGGCAGGACTGCCGGCGGAGCGACTGGTCGTCACCGGCAATATCCAGTGCGACGACATGTACCGCTGCTCGCAGCTCGACGCTGCAACGCTTGCGGACGTGCGGCGCTCCGTCGGCGTTCCGCCGGATCGGCCCTACCTCCTTTACGCCGTGGAGCACGTGGCGCGCCTCCACCATCTTTCGCCGGAGTCGGGACGCGACGCTATGGCCACGATCCTACGAGCGATGAGGACGGCGTTTCCAGAGCTGCCTCGGGTCGTCAAGCTACATCCCAAGCAGGGCGACGATGATCGCGCGCGCATCCAGTCCGTCGATCCGCACGCGATCGTGCTCCAGGAGTCGCGAGGGATCGGCGAACTGGTGGCGGCCGCGGGCGTCGTCGTGTCAACCATCTCGTCGTCGTTGTTGTGGGCCGTGGGAATCGACCGGCCGGCTATCAGCGCCTACTTCTGGCAGGGCGTAGACGAGCAGCGCGCGCTGCGAATGAAGCAGGGGGTAGAGCACGCCGACACCTTCGATGCGCTGGTGACCGCGCTTAGGAACAACGTCGAGAACCCGGAACACGTCGCCCAGTGGCAGGCGCGGCGCGCGGCTGCTCGGGAAGTCTTTCTTCGCGTGGACGGACACAGCGCCGATCGCATCGCCATGAAGCTGCTCTCTCTCCTCTCCTAACCGAGACTCTATTCGAGCCCCGCCGCCGAGCAGCAACCGCTTGAGTGAATTCAGCTTAAGGTCCCGATTGGCCGTGGTTCGTGAGCGTCACAGTTGTGGAACGTTTGGTGGTCTGGGGCGACACTTTCGACCCGCTCCGATGGGCCGGGCGCGGGGGCGAACCGTATGCTGCGCAGCCGCTTGGCCCCCCAACCGGACAGGTACAATCGGTGCATGGGCCGGGGGCGGCCGCAGCCGCGACGCCGAGTGCCAGCGGGAGCGTCGGACCGTCGGTGCGACCCGAGGATGCGCACGCATGCTGAGCACACCATGGCAACGATCGAAGTAACGAGCCCTGCGGCCTCCCACCTTGAGCCGGACGGGGGTGTCAACACCCCCCTGCTCGCTCTCCAGGCCGGGATTCGGCGCCTAGGTCGTTACCCGTTGCTGGCCAGCGTATTTGTCATCACGACGCTGGCGCAGGGCGTGTTACAGGGGCTCATCGTCTGGGCGTTGCGTCACGTCCTCCTGGACTTCAGTGGCGAGCGCACCTTCTCGCTCGGTGTGCTCGTGTGGGGCGCGCTCTTGATCCTCGGCGCGTGGTCGCTCCGGGCATTTTGCACGTTCGTGGGCGAGCTGACGTCGTCGCGGCTCGCGCACCACGTCGAGATCGATTCCATGCAGAAGGTTCTCGCCAAGCTGCTGACGTTCTCCGTGCGATTCTTCGATCGCAGCAGCCAGGGCGACCTGGTCATGGCGACCTATCACGACCTGAAAGGCGTCCGGACGGTCACGCTGGCCCTGGGCCAGATCGTGCTGGCGGCGTCCCGCGTAGCCGGGTTGGCGGTGGTGGCGTGGCTCATCAGTCCCCGGCTCGCGTTGATCGGCTTTTTCGCTGCTCCACTGGGGGCGATTCCGGCGTATTGGTTCGGGCGGAGAATCACGGAGGCGGCGTGGGCGGAGCGCCGCGCCACCGAGACCCTCTACGACAGCTTCCTGCAGACGTCCACGGGGATACGGGTCATCAAGGTCAATCGCAGCGAGCCCAAGCTGCTCGAGCGCGCGCGCCGCATCAGCAGCGAGCTGTACCGCAGCACGATTCGCCAGGTCCGCAACTCCGGTGTCGCCCGCCTGCTGCTCGAATCGGTGTCGGGATTGGGGTTGATTGCGGTCCTGATCGTGGGCGGTCGCGACGTGGCCATGGGCACGCTCGACTGGCAGTCGCTCATGGGCCTGTTGATCGCCGTCATGGCGGTCTACGCCCCAATCTTGGCCCTGTTGGGCGTGTTCAGTTCGGTGCGCTCGGTCATTCCCAATCTGCACCGCGTGGAGACCATTCTCGCGATGCCGGCGGAGCTCCCCGATTCGCCCGACGCGCGGTCGCTCGCCGGCGCGCCCCAGCGGATCGAGCTGCGAGACGTGTGGTTCGCGTACGACGAGCCGGACCCCGTGCTCCAGTCGGTCTCGGCCACGTTTCGCGCGGGCGAGAAGATCGGCATCGTGGGGCCCTCAGGCGCCGGCAAGTCGACGCTGCTGGCGCTGCTGCTGCGGCTGTACGATCCGACGCGGGGGAGCATTCTCTTCGATGGGACGGAGCTGCGGCAGATCCGGCACGCGGATCTCCTGGACCGGTGTGCCATCGTGTTGCAGGAGCCGTTCCTCTTTATCGATA
>VBIW01000031.1:32123-57088 GCA_005880915.1 Chloroflexota bacterium
TCCACGACGAGATCAGCCTCATGCCGGGTGGCTACGACACGGTAGTCGGTCGTAGCCGTGAGGGTCGCGGCATCTCCGTGGGGCAAAAGCAGCGCATCTGTATTGCGGCCGCGCTGCTCAAGAACGCCCCGATCCTGTTCCTCGACGAGGCGACGAGCAACCTCGACTCCGTGGCCGAGCGTGCGGTGCAGGGTGCGATCGAGCGGTTGATGGAGGACCGGACGTCTTTCGTGATTGCCCACCGGTTGTCGACGCTGCGCGCCGTGGATCGCATCCTGGTGCTCGATCAGGGCAGGAACGTCGGTTGCGGCACGCACGAGGAGTTGTTGGCGACGTGTGACACGTATCAGCAACTGTGGGGCGCTCAGCACCAGGATCGCAGTCCGCGCGAGGTCGTCGCGACGCCTGGCCACGCGCACGACTTCGGAGGGCGCTGAGGTGGCCACGGAGCGGTCGTGGAACTCACACCCGGTGGAGAAGACGATGCGGCCTCGGCCGCTCGTTGCGATTCTCTGTTCCCGGGCCTGGGGCGTACGCAACGTGGTGCATTCCGGGCTCCTCACGGAGCTGCAACGTCGCGGGCTGCGAACCTGCATCATCGCGGCCCGCTACCCCGGGTGCGAGCCGAGGCAGGACTGGGGTGACGAGGTGGACCGGGTCGAGCTCTTGCGCGCCCAGGTCATCGGGTCGGAGCGAGGGCGTCCGTTCCTCAACGCGGTGCTCCACGCGTCGTTCTCGCGGCGTTACGGGGTCAACTTCCGCCGCATCGTGAGCCGGTGGGGGCGCCGGAACGACGGCGCGTGGCTGGGAGTGCGTCACGTCGTGGTAGAGGCGCTCTCGGTGCTGGGTGGCCTGGAGCCGTTTTACAGCTGGCAGGTCCGCTACCGCGACAGGTGGGTGAGGCGCAGCCAGGACATCGGTCCTGTGCTCCTGCAGCTGCGCCGCCTCGAGCCTTCGCTCGTCGTGTCGACGAACGCGCAATTCAGCGACGAACTACCGTATCTCTTCGCCGCGCACGACCTGGGCATTCCCACGCTCGGGTGCATCCAGAGCTTCGACAACCTGACGACCCGTGGTGTGCTGCCGGTGTTCGACTACTACGCCGTCTGGAATCAACGCATGATGGACCAAGTGCTCAGGTTCCACGCGGACCGCGACCGTCGTGCCATCCACGTCACGGGCACGCCGCAGTTCGACTTTCACGTCCGCCCGGAGTGGCGCTGGAGCCGCGACGTCACCCTGCAGCGCCTGGGCCTGCGGAGCGATGACCGCTACATCGTGTATGCGCCGTCGGGCCTGCCTACGGAGCCGATGCTCCTCGCGGCGCTGTCCGAACGGTGTTCCCAGGCGCCGGGCCTCGAGCGCCATCGCATCGTCGTGCGGCCGCACCCAGTCGATGAGCCAGACCGGTGGGAGCGGGCAGTCGCTCACGACGACCGGCTGATGCTCAGTTGGCCCTGGAAGCGAGTGCCGGGCGTGCCATGGGATGCCCCGGACCTCGTGCGCGCCGAAGATCAAAGTCACTTGGTGAGCACGCTGCTCCATGCCGACGCGTGCCTCAGCACGGCGTCCACTATCGCCTTGGATGCGGCGGCGCTAACTCATTACCGCCCGATCATGGACAGCGGCGGCGTTCGGCTGACGCACGACCTGGCGGAACTGGTTTCCGAGACCCTGGCGTACGTGCGGGATCGGGCTCGCGACGACCTCGAGAGGAAGCGACTGGTGGCTTCGGAATGCGGCTTGGTCGACGGGAGATCCGGCGCGCGGGTGGCGAACCTGATCGCCGACCTCTGCTGGGGCCGGGCGGTCACGACCGCCAGCGAGCGCACCTATGCCCGCATGGCGCGGGCCGAGCAAGGAGTAGGTCATGGCTAGGAAGATGCTGATTACCGGCGGCGCGGGCTTCATCGGTTCGCACGCGGCCGTTTACTTCGCCACGCGTGGCTGGAGTGTCTCGGTGCTCGACAACCTCTCTCGGCGCGGCAGCGAGCTGAACCTGGCGCATCTACGCCGCGAGATCGACTGTGACTTCACGCTGGGGGATGTCCGCTCCCGAGACGATCTCGAGAACTGGCTGCGGCGGGCGCGCGGTGTGGACGCCGTGCTCCACCTGGCCGCGCAGGTGGCTGTCACAACCTCGGTGGACGATCCCCGCACGGACTTCGACACCAACGCGGGGGGTACGTTCAATCTCTTGGAGGCGGTGCGGACCGTGACACCGGAGGCGAAGCTGTTGTTTGCTTCCACGAACAAGGTGTACGGTGGCATGGAGGGGCAGCCCGTGGTGTTGAGCGGGGGCCGATACGACTTCGCCGACCTACCCGCCGGCGCGTCCGAACGGACGCCGCTCGACTTCCACTCGCCTTACGGGTGCTCGAAGGGCGCCGCGGACCAGTACGTGCGGGACTACGCGCGGGTGTACGGGCTGGACACCGTGGTCGTCCGGCAGTCGTGCATCTACGGTACCCGCCAGTTTGGAGTCGAGGATCAGGGATGGGTGGCCTGGTTCGCGCTCGCGGCAATCGCCGGCCAGCGCATCACGATCTATGGCGACGGCAGGCAAACGAGGGACCTGTTGTGGATCGACGATCTCTTGGGCCTGTACGAACAGTGCCTAGACCGGGCGGCTGCCGGCACCATTTACAACGCCGGCGGCGGGCCGGATCGGCGCGCCAGCGTGCTGGAAGTCATCGCAATGCTCGAAGCTGTCATCGGGAAGCCAGTAGAGTACGTGTTTTCAGATTGGCGTCCCGGCGATCAGAAGGTGTTCTACAGCGATAACGGGAAGGCCCGACGGGAGCTCGGGTGGCAAGCCGAGACCGCTGTCAAAGCCGGTGTCCGGAAACTGGTGGCGTGGATTGAGGCAAACAGCGATGCGGTGTCCAGCCTGTCGGCGCGGCAAGAGGCGGGCAGCGTCCACTGATGCGTATCGTCGCCGTCCAAACGGGGCTGGAGGCGGATTCCGTTTTGGGGGGGGAGATAACCGACCGCGAATTTCTCACGCGTCTGGCTGATCGAGGTGTGCAACTCCATGTCCTGGCGACAGAGGGCCACGAAATAGTCCAGCACCGCAATCTGGTGCCGCACTACTACAAGCGACGATTCTACAGGAGAGTGCCGTACAGCGCGAACCTGGACGTGGCCATCGATCTGCGACACCTCCTCGCAGAGCTCGGTCGTGTCGATTGGGTCCGCTTCAACAGTCCGTACTCTGTCGGAATTGGGACCGTGGCCGCCGCTCGGCGGCATCGTATCTGGGGTTCTTACCTGCATTGCGAAGACGACCGCTTCTGGCGGTGGACCGATTCCTGGCTCCCGAAGCGCTGTGCGCTGGTCACCTGCCTGTCGGAAGACACCCGGCGCGACGTCCTGCAGCGGTGTCCCGGTGTGGATCGTTCCCGTGTTACAGTGGTGCCGTTAGGTATCGATACGACGCGGCACGATAACGGCGGCCGGCCGCGGGACCAGATACGCGCGGAGCTGGGCTTTGCGGCAACCGACATCGTCATCCTGTTCGCGGGATTGGCCGTAGCGCGGAAAGGCATCCCGGAGTTGATCGCCGCCTGGCAGCTTCTGGGCAATGGCCGTCCCATTCGTCTGCTCATCATCTCCAAGCCCGTTGCTCCATACGAGTCGGAGCTGATCGCGACGTTGACCCGGAGCGATTCACGCGTCAAGCATCTCACCCGTGTCGCTTACGAACGGATGCCGGAATACTTCCGCGCGTCGGACATCTTTTTCTTTCCGACGCGCCGAGAGGGATTTGGCTTGGTCCTCGGCGAGGCGATGGCCAATGGCCTCCCCGTCGCGACCACGCGGGCCCGGGGGGTCCGGGAAGTCGTGGCCGAAAACGAGACCGCTCTACTTGCAGACGTGGGCGACGTGCAACAACTCGCAGCGAACCTGGAGCGGCTGATTCAGGACCGGGAGCTGCGCCGCCAGCTTGGTACGGCGGGCAGGGAGCGTGTTACACGCATGTTTCGGTGGGACACGATTATCGACGCCTTGCTTGGGACGCTGGCGCAATGAAAGGGACAGACGGCGGCCATTGCCTGACGGAGCTTGACGGTTGGTGCGTCCGCGCATCGGTGTGCGGTGGTTTCGCGGACTGCACGCTGATAATCCCCACGTATCGACGCCCGACGGAGTTGTTGACGCTGCTGCAAACACTGATCGCCTTGCCGGACAAGCCAGGCGAAGTGGTCGTCGTGGATGGGTCGCCCGACCACACCACGGCCGCCGTGCTCCAGCGGTTCGTGGCTGAACTGCTTCCCTTCGATGTCGTCTACGTGCACAGTCCCCCCGGACTCACCCGGCAACGGAACGTGGGGATTGACGTGAGCGCGGGTACGTTCGTGTTTTTCCTGGACGACGACTGCGTGCCGTGCCCGGGCTATTTTCGCGAGATCAGGCGGGTATTCGTCGAGGACGAGGCGGGCAAGGTCGGAGCGGTCACTGGATTCATCGAGAACGAAGCCGCCGAGCGTCCATCCTTCAAGTGGCGACTCCGGTTGGCGCTCGGGCTGGCTCCGCGCGTCGCTCCCGGCAGATACGATCCCTCCGGGACATCCGTTCCGAGGAGTCTGGCTATGCCGTTCCAAGGCGTGCGCGAAGTGGATATCCTGGCCGGATGCAGCATGACCTTCCGACGCCGCGTGCTCGACCGTAATCGGTTCTCCACTTTTTTCAGCGGCTACAGCCAGGGTGAGGACCTGGAAATGTCGCTGCGCGTGGAGCGACAGTGGCGGATCTTGTGGTCCGCAGACGCACGTGTTCGGCATGAGCCCTCGGAGGCCGGACGGCCCAACGCGTTCAGGAAGGGATTCATGGAGGTGCGCAATCGCTGCTTCATTCGCACGCGTTACTCGTCGAATGCGACCATGCGTGATGCACTCCGGTTCTGGCTCGACATTGGTTTCACTGCGGTCTTCGACGTCGCATCGTACGGTCTGCACCCATGGAAGCTCGAGCATCTGGCGCACGCCTGTGGAGTGGCCCGTGGTGTGCTGAGCTGCGCGTTGTCTCCCGTACGTTATGACGAGCCGGTGGCTCGCAAGCAGTACGAAATATGTCAGCGGTCGTTGGCCGGATACGGCGGCTTATCGAACGATGGCGGCAGGGGGAACCGGCTGGCCTGAGAGCAACGCGGTGTAGACGTCCTCGACCCGTCGCACCATGGCGTCGGCACTGAAATGGGAGCGCACGTACTGCGCACTCGCGCGGCCGGCTTGCTCGGCGGCGACGGGGTTCTGCGCGAGCTGCCACAGGGCGTCGGCGAACCCCGAAGCGTCATCGCTCGATACCACGAAGCCGGCGCCGCTCGATCGAATGACGTTGCCGCATTCCCCGACATCCGTCACGACCAGCGGGAGGCGGGCTGCCATGTACTCGAGAAGCGCGATCGGGAGCGCTTCGTAGCGCGACGTCAGGACACCTACGTGAGCGGCTCCCAGGTACTCTGCCACGTCTTGCCGCTCGCCCAGGAAGACCACATGATCCCCGAGGCTCAGGCGATCGACCATGGCCCTACACGCCTCTGCGTAGTCCGAGCTTGTACGGCCCACCAGTAGCCACCTGAACACAGGCAGGTTGCTCCGGAGCCTGGCGGCTGCCGCGATCGCCAACTCCTGGTTCTTGTCCGGTGTCAAGCGCGCTACCTGGACGATCGTAAAGACGCTTGCTTTCCGACGTCGCTGGCCGTCGGGCACGGGGATGCCGTTCACCAACCACTCCCATCGATCGGATGGGAGTTGGAGCCGGCGCGCCGCATGACGACCGAGCCTATCCGATACGGCGAAGTAATAGTCCACGCCTTGCAAGAACAGGGTGTCGAGCATCCGCAGTAGGGACGAGCCCTCGATCGGGCCGTGGTGATCGTGCATTACCTGGAGCCAACGGCGATTGCTGAATGCGCGCGCGAGCCGTACGAAATAGGCCGCCGTGTGACTGTGGGTGTGGAGGAGGGCAATGTCGTTTTGCTTGACAATTCTTGCGAGGCGACGAAGCGCCACGACGTCCCAGCGCGTACGCCGATTCAGGGAATGTACTGCGACATCGCTCGCAAGGTCTTGGGCCAGGACGCCGGGATCACGGGTGAGGAGGACGTGAACGCGAAAGCGCCCACGGTTCAGCGTGTTCGCAATGGACAAGAGAACTCGCTCGGCGCCGCCGCGTGCCAAGGTATCAATAACGAGTCCGACGGCGACCGGCTGGTGCGTATTCAAGAGAGACGGCACGAGTCGACGAGCACGCGCTCGAGGCGCGCTCGAAAGGACTCAAGAGAGAGCTCTCTCACGAGTAACGGTCCTTGATCGCTCATGCGCTGCATTAGGGCGGGATCACAGATGAGGGCACGAAGCGCCTCGGCGAGTCCATCGGGCGTTGGAGCAAAGGTCAGGCCCGACGGCTTCCCCTTCATGATCCATGGTATGATCCCGCCGACTGCGGCGAGGGGGACGGCTCCGTGCGCCCAGGCTTCGGCAATCGGTTTCGGCCAGCCTTCGCAGGCTCCCGGCATGACAACCACGTGCGCCGTGGCGTAGTGCTCTTGAACGGCCCGGAAGCTCAGAGCCCCCGTAAAGGTGACTCGATCGTCGATGCCGCTGCGCTTCGCTAGATTGCGGAGCGCGGGTGCCTCCAGACCGTCCCCAATGAGCTTGTAGACCCAAGGGAGCTCGGGACAGCATTGGCGCAGTCTGGCCAGCCCTTGAATCGCGAGGTCGAACCCCTTTTCTGCCGAGAGACGTCCTACCGAGAGCACTCTCCATGGCTCGTCCCAGGTGCGTCGCAGAGACAGGTTGCGCGCGCGTTCCAGCTCGTCTTCGGTCATGAGTGCGGGTAGGAACGTCACCAGATGTGGAGCTTCAGCGGGACCGTAGACTAGGACCGGCTTGCGACTGCGGGCCGCGAGATAGCGTTCCAATCGTCTGGGCAGACGCTCCCCTGGGAATGGACCAAAGAATCCTGCCCACTTGGTGATGTGCGGAGTTCGCAGCGCGTCCGCGATCGCTCGCCCCACCAAAGCGGGGTGGCCCGGGCTTCTTAATAGCACAAGGTCGCTCCGCTTGATCAAGCTCCGGAGGACCCGCGCGAGAGTGGGCAGTTGGCGGAGGCGGTGCATACGTCCCGCGGCGCCGTTGGACGAGGAGTAGTGCACCGGCTTCCAGTTCACATTGCGGGCGGAATACGGCGCCTGGTTGCCGGATATGGGGCCTTCGCCGACCGGGGCGCAGACCTCTACGGTTCTGAATAAGTCAGCCCAGACACTCATCTCGCGCACATACGGCTCGTACGCCCACAACCCATCCTCCCGCGCCCAGTGCGCAACATGGGTGACGACGGCGAGGGTGAGGTCAAAGCGGTGTGGGGTGGTCATGGGATCGTCGTGCTGAAGGCCGACCAAAGCCACGGCGGAAGCGAGGAACGGGACCCACGTCGATCCCGCCCCGAGTCAGGTCGTGGCGTGCGGAGCCGAGCGTCGGGCACGCCTACGCTCCGTCTGTGCGCGGTCGCCACGGCAGCAGGCCGAACCCGAGAAACAGTCCGGACGCTGCATCAAGACCGGAGACCGTGATGGCAATGAGCATGAACCCGGTGGTACCGAGGAGCGGCATGATGTGGCCGGTCCGACGCCAGCACCCATAGTTCGACCTGAACATGTGAACCAGCAGGAGCACAACTGCAGTGGTTCCAATGAGGCCCGTTTCGACGGCGATGTGCTGATAAAGCGAATGCCACTGCAATCCGCCCTGTGACTCGAGCGTTACGTCTGACTGATGCGCAGAGTATCGGGCGTAGATCTCCGGCCCTGACCCCGGTCCAAAGCCCCACAGAGGGGTGTCTTTCAGGACAGCGGGAAAAACCGACCACTGATCAGAGCGTCCGCTCGTTCTCTGCGCGATTGTGCGGTCCGACGAGAAGGTCCTTTCAGACCAAGTGGTCAAGGACGCCCCCCGTCTCGTCTGGAGCACGATGATCGTGGCGATACCAAGCAATGCCAGAGACGCTGCTGCCACGCGCCGATCGTATCGGTTACAAAGCAGAATCATCAGCATGCCCGTGGCGCCCACCAACCAGCTCGCGCGCGAGGTCGAGAGGAGCAACAGGATCCCCACGGGGATCGCGAGCAGTATGCGAGTCCGGATGCGTCGCTCGAGTAATAACCACCGGCCGCCATCAGCGGTAGTGAGAATCAGCAATAGCGCCAGCGGAATTCCGAACGCTATGGGATTCCCAAGCTCGCCACCGTTCAACGTGCCCATCCCCAAACGGTCGCCAGCATTCCAGAGAGCGAGTCCCATGGCCAATGCGGTGAGCAGGATTCCCGAGAGCGCCGTGGCGAGGTACTCGCGGTGCTGCGCCAGCAAACTCACGGCTGCAGCGCTAAAGACCAGCTCGAGGACACGCAGGTTGGCAAAATAGTGGCCGGTGAGCACGTAGGTGGCGAACCAGTATGCCACGCTCAACGTAAACAGCCATAAGAAAGCCGTGACGTCGAGAGCGTTCAGGGCTCTGGGGAAGCGCACAATGAGCCCACAGATGCCGATCGCGAGCAGGACGACGACCGCTGTGAAGAAAAACATGTTACGCAGCAGCATCTCGGCGGGTAGCGCGGCGACGACAAGCGTGAGGGCAGATTGGGGTGCACCAAGAACCAGATGAACGCCGGCGAGCAGCAGGAGCAAAAGGAACAGCCACCGCGCCGCGAGGACAGGATCGTTCGTGGCCAGCGCCGCCATGGAGGGAAAAACACAGACAGCCAGCTCAACCAAAAGGCTGAGCTTGAGTGTGACTTGGCACCACTGTCGCACTAGTGGAACATCGGCATTTCCCGTGCCAGGATGGGATGGCACGTTCTCCGACCGCCCGCTGTTAAGTCGACAGCTCGGGTTCGCTCGAAGTTCCCTGGGCACCTCCTGCCTCCTCACACAGCCTAGTGCCCAAGACCTACGCAGCAATCATGCCCGGACCGCGATGTTCCGCTGCGTCCCGGGCATGCGGGAGCTGCCGCCCTGCGTTAGTGTCAGGGGCCGGTGCGCAGCAGCACGAACGCGTTGAACGTGGGTCCGGTCACGGGCGACAACGACGACCTCCCGATCGGCGCGGGCGGCTGGATTCCAGCCATCGGCAATTGGACCGAACCTCCATTGTAGCGGCCTTTGACGACTGCTGGGCCAAAGAAATCTTGCACGTTGTGAACCTCGAAGGAGTCACTCAGCTGCAGGATGCTCGAAAGGTCCACCAATACCGTGGCCGCCTGATCCCAATTGTAGATGGCGATGTTTGCCCGTCCACGCTCGTACGCGTTGGGACGGATAAAGACACGCACACCCGTGGGCTTTCCACTCGCGGGCTCGAGGGCTGCGGAGTGGGCGTCTAGTCCCGTCGCCGCTTGCCAGTTACCCAGCGTGCTATAATTGGCTGCTACCCCCGCTTTTATTGCTCCAAACGGGCCGCCCCAGACGTCGTTCACGGTCGTCATGACATAGTCGTTGTTGTCCCAGCTGTATGCGGGAACGGTCGCCGTCGGGACCCGCAAGTCAAGTTTGTTCGCGTGATAGATGCCGTTGTTCGTAAAGATTATCGAGTTCCAATTGACGACCAGTACTTGGCCTGCCATATAGTTGTTCTGCGCCACCAGGTCCGCGTTTTGTGCATCGGTCCAGCCGAACCACACGCTCGCCCCGCCGGCCTGCTGATAGGTCATGTTGTTCTGCACGCTGATGCCTGTTGCGGGAACGGTCCCGCCGACGAGGATGTCTGGATTCGCCCCCCCGACGGGCGAGCCGTTGTCGAAGGAAATGTTGCCTTCGATGTCATAATTGTTGAGGAAAGCCGACAGGGAACCATATACCATGATGCCCTTGCCGAATTGGTTGAACAGGACGTTGTCTCGAATCAGCTTGGTACCAGTCTCGTTCTGCGTGTAAATGCCGTGTGCGTAGCCCGATACGGCGGTCTGGCGACCGTTGTTGTACACAATCGACCCGTAGATCTCAGAATTGACGGCCGGCATCCAGAATCCGAATCCGTTGCCACCGTTATCGTGGGAGATCATGTTGATGCATTTCGTGCCGGGGCCCTGCACATTCACACCAATTAGGTCGATGGGGTTGAGCACGGAGCTCATCACCTCGAAGCCCCAGTACCACGTATATGCGCCGCCGATAACGAGGTTGCCGTCAATCGTCGCTCTCTCCCCGGGGTACTGCCGCACGATCACGGGGGCGCCGTCCGTGCCGGTGAGGCGGCTCGTGAACGCGCCGCCGTAGGTGCCGGCTCGCAGCCAGATCGTGTCTCCGGGCTGCACCGCGCTCGGCTGGGCGAGAGCGGTGGCTAAGTCCCACGGCTTCCCCGTGGTGCCGTCACCGGTCGAAGACCCGTTCGGCGCCACGTAATGGCCGGTGTGCGTTCCCGGCGGTAACGCTTGCACCGTGATGCCGGCCGTCCCGCTCTTGCCTTCACTCGCCGCGGTGATCGTCGCCGAACCCGTGGCTTGGCCGGTCACCAGTCCACCGCTGCTCACAGTTGCGACCGTGGGGTTGCTACTCGCCCACGTGACGACCCGGCCCGTGAGCGTATTGCCGGCCGCGTCCCTGGTCACCGCCGAGAACTGCTGGTTGCCGCCGGCCGCGATGGTCGCCGTGGCCGGGGTCACCGCAACCGAGGCCACGGGCGCGGTCGTGACCGTAACCGTGGCGGTGGTGCTCTTGCCTTCGCTCGTGGCCGTGATGGTTGCCGAGCCGGCTGCCACCCCCGTGACCACGCCAACGGTCACCTGGCCACTCGCGGTCACAGTTGCCACTGCCGCATTGCTCGTCGCCCATGTTACGACTCGCCCGCTCAGGGGATTGCCGCTCGCATCCCGCGGGGTCGCCGTGAGCTGCACCGCCTGGCCCACCGCCGCGCTTACCGTCGCTGGGCTGAGACTCACCGACGCCACTGGGACGGGGTTCACCGTGACTGCGGCGCTACCCGTCATCCCTTCGCTCATCGCCGTGATCGTCACGGCGCCCGCACCGACGCCCGTCACGAGCCCGGTGGGGGAGACGGTCGCCGTGGCTGGCGCGCTCGACGTCCACGTGATCGCGCGGCCGGATAGCAGGTTGCCGGCCGCGTCCTTGGGACTCGCCACGAGCTGTACGCTCGCTCCCACCAGCACGAGCGCGGTAGCCGGGCTGATCACAACCGAAGCCACCGGGACGTTCGCAACGGTGACAGCTGCCGATGCATTCTTGCCCTCGCTCGTCGCGGTGATCGTCGCCGTACCGGCTGCTACGCCGGTCGTGAGGCCGGTGGGGGACACGGTGGCGACGGACGGATTCGAGCTCGACCAGGTGATCGCCCGGCCGGCGAGCACGGTGCCGGCCGCATCCTGCGTGGTCGCCGTGAGTTGTACCGTGTTGCCCACGAGAATGTTCGCTATGCTTGGGGCGACGACGACCGAGGCCACGGGGACGCTCGACACTGTCACGGTCGCCACGCCGGTCTGGCCTTCGCTCGTGGCTGTGATGGTCGTCGCGCCGAGCGCGATTCCGGTGACCAGGCCGGTGCCATCGACCGTCGCCACGGTGCCATCGCTGGTCGTCCATGTCACTGTGCGCCCGGAGAGCGGATGGCCATTCGCGTCCTTCAGGGTTGCGACGAGCTGCATGGTCGCGCCGACATACACGGTTGCCGGGCTGGGACTCAGCGTGACCGAGGCGACCGGCAGGTTCGACACCTTAGCGTTTCCGTGCCCCTTCTTCCCTCCGCTTGTCGCGGTGATGGTGGCGGACCCGACGCCCACACCAGTCACAAGGCCGCTCGGCGACACGGTCGCGACCGCGCTGTTGCTCGTCTCCCACGTCACCGTCCGGCCGGTGAGCACGTTTCCGCTCGCGTCCCTGACTACGGCGGTGAACTGCTGCGTCGACCCGACCGAGAGATTCACCGAGTCTGGCGGGGTTACGATGACCGAGTCCACCGGGGTGCTGGACGCGGTGACGGTTGCCGTGCCGCTGAGACCACCGGCCATGGCGGTCACCACGTAGCCGCCCGGCATAGCGCCGGCGGTATAGAGGCCCGACGACGAGATCGTGCCGCCGGTCGCGCTCCAGACCACGCTCAGGGCCACCGAGTCCCCGGTACTGCGCAGCCCGTAGGCGGCGAACTGCTGGGTCCCGCCCGTCACCACACTCGTGCTCGCGGGCACGACCACGATTTGCGCCACCGGATCGACGTGCACCACGGACGTCTGCATTGGCACTGCGACGACTGGCGCGCCGATGGCCGCGGGCGGGATCAGCGTAGCCTTCACGGCATAGTCGCCCTGCAGCGTGCCGGCGGTATAGAGGCCGCTGGCCGAGATCAAGCCACCCCCGACCGCCTGCCACGTCACGTTGATGTCAACGCTGTCGCCGGCTGGAGTACGGCCATAGGATGCGAACTGTAAGCTTTGGCCGGGGTCCAGGTTGACCGAAGCGGGGACGGTGACAATCGTTGAAACGTTGATATTCGTCTTGATGGGAGGGGCCAACATACTGGCCTGCTCGCACGCAGCGAGCAGCCCAAGCAGGGGGACGAGCGGTAGTACGTCTTTCAGTAGGGCCAAACGAACGGAGAGCTTGTGTTTAAACGTCATGGGACACTTCCCTTCGGGCGCAAAAGGAGAGCAGTAGATCTTTGAGCAAGGCTAAGCGAACAGAGAGCTTGTGTTTGAAGGCCACGGTATCATTTCCCTCTGTTGGGCGACATAAAAAAGCCGGGCCGCCAATTTCGACATGCAGTCGAAACGCTGGCGGCCCGGCTGGCGTGGCGGAGATCCGCGGTAGCCCCGTGACTCTGCGTCACCGTCTTTCGACGGCTTTGCTCTGAGCAGCGTGCTCTGTCCGTGGTCGCCACTCCGATCCGGCGACCTACGCTCGGGTTAAGCTACCGAGCCATGTCTGGGTGCTTCCGTGACATACGTCATCATGTTACAGGCCAGTGCCTAACAAATGTTTCGTTGCGACCGTGCAACACGCGTCCAGCTCGAATCAGACGCCAGAGCAACTGGCGTGCCGTTTCCGTGATCGAACACCTAACCACCCATGAAGCCAAGACTTGTGCGGTAATCGCGCGGCGGATTTCACGGCTCTGATAGCTTCGCGAGCCGGGCGTTTTTTGGTCGGTGCAGAAGGATTGAACAGCTCCACCGACTGAACCGATGGAGTTACTCGAGCCGCTGCGCTGCGCCGTAGACGCCGTTCTCCGCCACCTCTCTTGACAAGCGCAGGAGGAGTGATCGCTCCTCTTGACCTGTGTCGGACCGCAAGCGGATTGGCATAGGGCAGTACCGGCGTTTGCGCCGTGACAACGATGAACCTACCGGAGGGCGATGCCGTGGGCCGTGACCTGCGTCATGTTGCGGAGGGACGGAGGCCGTGTCTGGTTGAAACAGGCTAACTACCGTGCCGCGGTGGATATCCGCAGGCGCTCTGCTGAGTTGAGCAGCGAGACGGATGGGCGACCAGCGTAGGGGTGCGGGTTGTCGCGGGGTTGGTCAGCTCGACTGTCGCTCTCGTAAGGCAATCCCGCGGACTCCCAGCCAAGTCGGCTTCTCAACGCGCCTCGCTACAATATCTTACGTGATTTCGAGGGATGGAGTTTTCCCCTCTCGACCTGGTACGGTCGTTGCGCTTCCCGCCGGTAGGTCACCGAGTCTTCCACCGACCTTGAGGAGCGCTAGGTGCGACCTCGATACCCGATCCGGCACATCACCACGTGGGTTGGCTTCACCCAGTCGCACGGTGCGGAGCGCGGGCTCGCATGCTTCCGGGTGGCCTGCAAGTCCTCGTGTCGGGTGGCCTGCGGGTCATGGCGTGTGGAGCTACGCCTCGCCCATCGACTGACGCCGGCGTGCTAAACAGGCTTGCATGCACGAGGCGACCGCCGGCGTTCCGCGGCGCGCGATGAACAGGCGCGCTGGGCAGTTGCCGCGGCTGTGCATCGTGGGTCCGATGGTGGGCCGCAATCCCGGATATGTGACGACTCAGGGCGAGCTTCTCACCGACTACTTCCGCGCGGCCGGTTATGACGTCATCTCGGTGTCAAGTTCACCCAACCGTTATATGCGTCTCCTCGATATCACCGCCACGTTGGTGCGCTGCCTGCGTCGTGTGGACATCGTTCTCGTGGAGGTCTATGGTGGGCTGAGCTTCCTCGTTGAGGATGTCGCCAGCGCGCTCGCGCGGGTTTCGGGCGGCCACACCATCATGCATCTGCACGGGGGAGCGATGCCGGAATTCATGGCGCGTTTCCCGAGGTGGACCCGACGCGTCTTAGGCCGGGCGGATGCGATCGTCACCCCGTCCGGCTTCCTCGCCACAGCTGGGGGGACTTACGATCATGTGCTGCGCATCATTCCCAACGTAATAGACTTGGCTGCGTGTCCCTTTAGGCAACGCAACCGCCTGCGCGCTCGATTGTTCTGGATGAGGAGTTTTCATCGGACGTACAACCCGCTTATGGCGCTTCGAGTCCTGGAGCGTGTGCGGTCTGTCTACCCCGATGCGACGCTGGTCATGGCTGGGCAAGACAAGGGACTTGAGGGGATGGTGCATAAGGAGGCCGCGCGGGTTGGGCTCGACGGGGCGGCGCGCTTCGTGGGATTCCTGAACCCGGCCGCAAAGGTACGTGAGGGAGACGCCGCGGACATTTTCATCAACACGAGCTCCGTCGACAACCTGCCGGGCGCAGTGATTGAAGCTTGTGCGATGGGACTACCGGTTGTCTCGACTGCAGTGGGAGGCGTCCCATATCTCCTCACCGACAACGAGACCGGGCTGCTGGTGCCGGATAACGACAGCAACGCGATGGCGCAAGCGGTCACGCGTCTACTCGGTGATCCGGCGCTGGCCACGCGGCTGTCGAGCAATGGCCGCCGAGTGGCCGAGCGGTTTTGTTGGGAGCAGGTGGGCCGGCAGTGGGAGGAACTCTTCGCCCAGCTCCGCGCCGCACGGAGTGACCTCCGCGAGGAATCGGAAACCTGATGTGTGCCCTTTGTGGGATCATTCATTGTGAGCCATCTCGCCCGGTCGATGAGCGTGAACTGTTGCTCATGCGCGATACCATGAGGCATCGTGGACCGGACGACGCTGGGCACTATGAGGGTCCTGGTGTCGGTCTAGGCTCACGTCGGCTGTCCGTTCTCGACCTTTCGGAGCGTGGTCGGATGCCCATGCAGAGCGCGGACGGGCGCTTTCTCATTGTCTATAACGGTGAGGTCTACAACACGGCCGAGCTACGGGAGCGACTGCTCGCCAGGGGGTATTCGTTCCGCTCTCGCACTGATACGGAAGTTGTATTGCATCTATACGTCGATGAAGGACCGGCGATGCTTGATCGCCTGAACGGAATGTTCGCCATCGCGATATGGGACACGCGGGATCGGGCGCTGTTCCTGGCCCGTGATCGCCTCGGTGTCAAACCTCTCTACTATGCGCTAGAGCGTGGCACGCTCCGGTTTGCCTCGGAGCAAAAGGCATTGTTCGCAGCCGGCGTACACCCGGATCTCGACCCAAGCACCTGGGAGGAACTACTCTGCTTCCGATTCGTCGCCGGCGAGCAGACTCCGTTTGCGGGCGTGCGACGGCTGTTACCGGGCCACTTCTTGCTGTGGCAGGATGGACGAATTCTCGTGCGCCGCTGGTGGCATCTTGCGGATCGCGCCCGCCGACGTCAAGAAACACTGCCTCCGAGCGCGACGGAATGGTTCCGCGAAACGTTTGACGACGCCGTCAGGGTGCGGCGCATCAGTGACGTTCCGGTGGGTGTGCTGCTAAGCGGCGGGTTGGACTCGGGCAGCGTGGCGGCCTCGCTCGCGCGCCAATCGGGCTCAGGCGTCGATGGCTTCACGGTAGCGTTCGATCAGGATGGCTATGACGAAGGGCCGCTGGCGAAACAAGTGGCGGATCGTTGGCACCTGACCCATCATCAGGTGCGAATCCCCCCGAGCGAGTTATTGTCCAGGCTGCTTGAGGCATCTTGGCTCAACGACGAGCCGTTGGTTCATGGAAACGAGTTGCACCTAAGGGCGGTCTCTGCGTGTGCCAAACCGTTCGTCACGGTTCTCTTGTCCGGGGAAGGCGGAGACGAAACCCTTGGGGGTTACATCCGATACGCGCCACTGAGGCACCCCAGCGTCCTGGCGGTCGCGCGAGCGCTGGTCCCGAGCGCCGCGCTGCGGCTCTCGGTCAACGGGAGGCTGCGGAAGCTGGGAAGGCTGTTGGAACTCGATTCCCGTGACGCGTTCGTGTTGTTCAATTCCTGTACCGTGTTTCCAGCGGATCTTACTAGCATCGGCATGCGGCCGTCTGGGAGGTTTCCGTACCGGGAGGCTGCCTTGGCGGAGGCGAAGACTCTGTATCCAAGCGAGCCATTCCGTCAGGCGATGTACATGGATCAGCACACCTTTCTCTGCTCGTTACTCGACAGGAACGATCGCATGACTATGGGGGCGTCCATTGAGTGCCGAGTTCCGTTCCTCGATTACCGTCTCGTGGAGGGCATGGCAGCTCTGCCAACGTCCACTCTTGCCGCACCGCGCCACACCAAGACGCTTCTCCGCCGGGCCGTGGGGGACCGGTTGCCGACGCAGGTGCTGAGGACGCCGAAGTGGGGATTTGGCGTGCCCTGGGAACAGTACATGCTTAATGCGCCCGGGATACGTGACGCGGTTGCGTCACTGCCGGAGTCCGCCCCGATCAGTGATGGTCCCTTCGAGCGCCGGACGCTACGACGGATGGTGCGCGCGTTTCTCGCTGGGGATTTGCGCGGGTATCATGTGATTAGGCAGCTGCTCATGATCCAGCTGTGGTACCAAGCATGTGTTGCTGAGAAGCGATAGAGCGATCCCATACGAGTCTCGGGAACGGTACCAGATGTCCGACTTCGTTCGCAACATCTTCCACGCTCTTCCGCCGTCGGTGCGAATGCTCGCAGCGACTGCGGGAGGCGTGCGACTCCGCTGGCGGAGGTACGGTCCTGGATTCTCGCGATGGGTGCGGCTATTCCAAGAGCGACAAGGCTGGACTCGCGCACAGTGGGATGCGTACCAACGAACTGAACTGCGCACTTTGCTCTGCCGTGCGGCGGAGCAAGTCCCGTATTATCGGAGCTTGGTAACGAACGGGAGGCTTTCGTCGAGCGGCGGCGAAGTGGAGCAGTGGCCCATCCTCGACAAGCAGCCGGTGCGCGCGCGGCCCCTGGACTTTGTGGGGCGAGATTGTCGCCGCGGTCACCTCGTCCACGTGCACACGAGCGGCACCACTGGAACTCCGCTCCTTGTGCTGCGGAGCGCTAGCACGGAGCAGGCCTGGTACGCCATGTTCGAGGTTCGAGTCCGCAACGTTTGGGGAGTTCGATGGAGCTATCACCTCAGCCGGCAGTTCGCCAGCGCCTACGCCGACGCAATCACTCGCTTCGATGCGCGGTACTTTCTCGGGTATACGTCGGCACTCTGCGCACTGGCACAGTTCGTCCTTGAGTCCGGCCGAACAGACCTTCGGCCGAAGGTCGTGATCACCAATGCGGAGCCACTGTACGCGCATCAGCGCGCCTTGATCGCGCGAGCATTTCAGTGTCCGGTCGTGGAAACATACGGAATGACGGAGATGGGTGTCATGGCCGTGAGCTGCCGGGAAGGGTATCTACACACCTGGCCGGACCTGGGCTATTTGGAGCTTGTGGGCTCCGACGACCGACCTGTTCCGCCGGGGCACGTGGGCCAGGTGGTCACCACCTCCCTCATTAATCGCGAGCAGATGTTGATCCGCTATCGCACCGGCGACACGGCGGTCGGCTTGCCGGAGGGCTTCGAGTGCCCGTGCGGGAACGCCGCACCCGCGCTGGCGAGGATCGAAGGGCGCAGCGATGACTTATTGTATACGCGCGATGGGCGTCGAATCGGTCGGCTCGACCCGATGTTCAAGGGCGATCTTCCGATCCGGGAGGCGCAGATCATCCAGGAAGACTGGGGTCGTTTTGTGATTCGCTATGTGCCGGGAGACGGGTGCAGACCAGCGCATGAGGCACGCATGGCCAGCGCGTTGAAGGCTCGTGTGGGTGAGTGCGAAGTCTTGTTTGAAGCGGTCGACATGATCGAGCGAACACGCGGCGGAAAAGTCCGAGCCGTCGTGTGCAACCTCCGGCCGCACGCAACCCCATGCTGAAGGCTGTGTTTATCGGATCCAGGAACGACTTCGACCAGGTGTTGGTGCACTGGCTCTCTCAGCGCACGCAGCTACTCGGCGTGGTCTGGACGCAGTCGACAGCCTGGCAGCGAAGTTGGCGAGGGCGGTGGCGATTCGCTCGGCGGCGTTTGATACGGTATGGTCTCGCAAAGGTGTTCGACGAAACACTCTTCTATCTGTACTATCACTCCCTGCTCAACCGGCGAGATCAAACTGCGCTGCGACGCGATGTGATCACGCCGTATCACGCAGAACACGGCGTGCCCCGCTGGACGGGCGATGAGATGTTCGCCGGGCACCTCAACGCGCCGGAGGTGGTGTCCTTCCTCCGGCACCGCCGGCCTGACGTCGCCTTTGCCATGTGTGTGAGCGATTACTTCCGCAAGGAGCTTCGCGCCACGCCGAAACAGGGCGTGTTCCTCTGGCATGAAGGGATCACTCCCGAGTACCGCGGCCTCTATTCGCCGTTCTGGGCTGTCCACAATCTGGAATTCGAGGCAATTGGATACACAGTCCTGTGCATGGACGACGCGGTGGATGCCGGCGCCGTCTACGTCCAGGGGCGGGCGCAGAATGTAGACCCATTACGGCACGGCCACCTCTACCTGGGACACAAGGCGATTATAGACAGTCTGCCGGCAGTGGCACGTCTTCTCGGAGAGCTAGAGGCAGGCACTGCTCGGCCCCTGCAGCGAGCGGGAGGCATCGCCAGAGCCTATACCTATCCCGGACTGTCCGACTTCATCCGGCAGCGGTGGCGCTTGTGGGCGAGTGCGCGAAAGGCGCGCGCTCAGTCTGCTAAAGGCTAGCTCGCCATCGACCAGCTCGGGCCACGCTTGGCTGTCACAATGCTGGTCACTAGATCTGTCGCGTCGTCGGGTCAACGCTCCGCGCCCTGCCACGCTGGGTAATGGCACTCCGCGACGCCACAACGCTTTAGGATCGCCTACCCAAGGCCGGGGCGCCATTCCCGGCAGGTACAGCTGTTGCGCTCCCTACCGTTCGCCCTGTCGGGAGTAAGGCTGTGAACGTCGCGATACTAACACAATACTATCCCCCCGAGGTCGGCGCGCCGCAGTCACGTCTGTCGACGCTGGCACGCGAGCTGGCACGCCGTGGGCACCAGGTCACGGTGCTCACGGCCATGCCCAATTATCCCACTGGCAGGATACGGGAAGGTTACGGGGGCACGTTCATACGGGAGCAGCGCGACGGCGTGACCATTCTCCGCACCTTCATTTGGCCGACTCAAAAGACCGACTTCCCGCGGCGTCTGGCCAGCTACTTCTCATTCGTGCTGTCGGCGGCCGTGTTCGGAAGTCGGATCTCTGGCCGGATAGTGCCGTGCGGCTAGGGGTGTTACGGGACGCAGGTGCGGCTTATCGGTTGGGCAGCTGGCTCGAAGGTTTTTGCTACCGGCACGCCTGGCTGATCACGGGTCAATCCACCGAGATCGTGAGCAGTATCGTAGGCCGCTTTCCCCGGTGCCGGACCTTCCACTGGTCAAACGGTGTGGATTGCGATGCATTTGGACCGGACAAAGCCACACCCGAATCCCACCAGCTACTCGGCCGAAACGGGAATTGCGTGGCCCTGTATGCGGGACTGCACGGATTCGCTCAGGGACTGGAGGTGCTGGTCGACGCCGCTGCCTCGCTCCCGTCAAGCGCTGCCTTGGAAATGGTCCTAATGGGAGACGGTCCGAAAAAGAGGACCGTCGTAGATCGCGTGAGAGATCGACAGGTTCAGCGGGTGCGGTTCCTCGGATCGCGCCCACATGTGGAGATGCCCGCGCTTCTCGCGGCTGCTGATGTATTGTTGGTGCCCCTCGCGAGCTACATCCCCGGAGCAGTGCCCTCCAAGCTATACGAAGCTATGGCCAGCGGGCGCCCTGTCGTCCTCATGGCCGAGGGAGAAGCCGCGCACATCGTGCGTCGTCATGACGCAGGAATCGTCGTCGCGCCAGGCGACGTGGCAGGGCTCGGAAATGCCCTGCAGGCATTGTCCTGTAACGCAGATCTTCGAAGCAGGTTAGGTGCCAACGGGCGGGCAGCGGCTGTGCAGTTCTTTAACCGCGATACAATTGCCGCACGGCTGATCGGTGCTCTTGAAGAAGGCTTCTCCGGGACGACGCGGCCGGCACGCCCATGGCTTCTCCATCGGAGATCGGCAACGGCCCCAGGTCCTGGCATTCTCGCACGTGACAGTGAACGAACGCGGTGAGTGCCACGACCGTGATTAGGCCAGCTCGAGCTACAGGCCGAAACGCTCCAGCGGCTGGCCGCGAGCTGGGTGTCCGCGCGTCTCAGGAGGTCGTCTCTCGTGAAGCACGAACGCGCGAAGTCTCGACCGCAAGACTCACGGCGGGCACCACGGACGACTGGCATGCGGACTACCAGCTGGACGTAGACCTATCCCTTCCCGACGTCGACCTGGCGAGAGTCTCGATCTTCTTGGATTGTGATGCGGCGTGGTACTTGACCAGTGATCGCCGCCTGTCGCCGTTGACGGGAACGGTCGACCCACCATTCCCCGTCGGACGATTCGTTGTGGTCCAGCGCAGCGATGGGCTGTTCAAGTACAGCTTTCCCTGGGGCGGGGACTTTCGGCTCTCCACAAGAAACGGTGGCGTGGAGGTGGCGGTTACCCTGTTGGACTGGCATAGGTGCGGGCTAGCGCTGTGGGGGCGCCGAAAGCTCGTCCGTCCACCCGCCAGACAGACGTTACCCATTGCTCGCGATACATTGTCCGCCCTGTCGGACTGCTTGTGGCTCGAGCCATATCCTGCTGGTGCGCGGGCGGCCATTTGCCTCACCGATCACGCAGACTTCGATACCACCGAGAAGCTGCAGCTCCTGGCCGACCTGTTCGTGAAAACGGAGTTTCGGTTGACGAAATCCGTCTTCCCTCGAAGCGAGCCGGTGGGCAGCAAGTGCGAGCCTGGCTTGGACGTCACGCCATACGCCGCAGCAGTCGCGAGGCTCCACACGCATGGCAGCGAGGTTGCGTATCACGGTTTCGGTCCTCGCGTCGCCGCCCCACCGCTCGCAGAATGTGTTCGCAGGGCGGCGACTTTGCGCCAATTCCAGCCCAGCACATGGATAGATCACGGTACCGGATCGTATCTCTTCTCGCGAGGTGGACTTCTCGAGGATGGTCGGGAACTGATGAAGTTCCTGGAACCCTATGGGGTTCGCAACTATTGGTCATACGTCGACACATGGGAGAACCCGTTCCGCGATCTGTCGTCCTGGCGCGCACGCGCGCAGGGGGACGTGCTCTGGGATTTTCTAGCGGGTGCGCGATTGCTCAGACCGACCCGACCCAGCCAGCTTGGAATGTTGCTGATCCAGGGCCTCAAGAATTCCTACGGACCGCACCATGTGAGTGCCCTTCGGAGGGCACCACTTGCCGTCGGGAAATGGGCCGATGCTTGGCGCCACGGTAGACGCCTCCAAGCGCTCCGGGCCAAGCCCTTCGTGCTCTACGGTCTGGACGGCCGGGATTTCACGTTGAGCCACGCCGGCACCTGGGTTTTCGACACGGTCTTGCTGAATCACCCTACGGTTCAGCTCCAGCCGGCGCTGATAGATCGGCTGTGCGCCGATTCCGGACTCTTGCTCGGTCACTCCTATCTGAGCTGCGAACACAGCTACATCGCCGGAAACTGTGTGACGAGATCGAGGGGGAGCCTGCGTGTCTCTCCCTCGTTCGCCCAGAACCTCGAGCACCTTGCGGAACGTCAACGCGCGGGTGACGTGATCTCTATGAGCTTCGCTCGCCTGCGCGCTGCGTTGACGGCATTCTCGCGAGCGTCGCTGGCGCGCACCGAGGCCGGGTGGTCCGCGCGTGGAGCCGAGCAAAGTGGTGTGGCTGTCATCGCTGGCGACCGCCGTGCCACATCAGGTTCGCGCCTCGAGGGCGCTGCAACGCTTACGCTCCGTGATGACTTGAGTGTGGTGGAGGTGCCGCCTGGCCGCGCAGTGACCATCGTGACCAGCCAGGACTGGTCGACGCGTCCAAATGCATCTTGAGTGGCTGACACCGGACGACAGTGAAGGGCTGCGGCTCTGGGACGAGTTTCTGCTCAACACGCCACGTGGTCATTACTGCCAGCTGTCTACGTGGCTGAGATCGTTCGAGGCATATCGGTTCACCTTCACAGTCTTGATCGCGCGAAGGCTTCCGTCCTGTCCGATTGCTGGTGGGGTCGGTGTCTTGCAGTTCGGAAACGAGACGCTCGGCTTGATGACCGTACCTATGGGACCAATTCTCGATATCGGGTGCGAGGACCTGGGTCAGCCGTTGCTGGAGGAGACGTTGCGACACGCGCGCAGCAGTGGCGTGTTTTTGCTGCAGCTGCAGTTTCCGTGCTCGGTGGATGCTTGCAGCGCCGCGCTGCTCGAAACTATTCCCCTACCTGAAAGTACCCAAGCGCACGCTGGCTTGCCATTTTCGACCGCACACGCACCCAATCAGATGCTGTGGATTGGATTCCCCAGGGAGTCGGATGGCGAGGTTTGGGATGAGCAGATGCTCCGTGGCTTCAGTACGATGACCAGGCGGAACATTCGGCTGTCCCAAAAGCAGGAGCTCGAACTCCGGGAGGTTGTCGGCGAATCGGAGATGCGGCAGGCCTACTCGATCATAGAGGCGAACGGCCGTCAGCAAGGTTATGCTACGCGCTCATGGGACGACTTTGGGCCCACGCTCCTCGACCAAGTTGCCAAACGTCAAGCCATCATGCTTGTAGCACGGCACTGCAACATGCCGGTCGGCGCCCATTATGGGGTCCTTGCCGGAGGGCGATACAGCTATCTCTTGGGCGGGACGGTAAGGGATGGGGGAGACCTGAAGATCGGCCATTTCTTGCACTGGATGGCCATGAGAAAGGCAAGAGAGCTGGACTTGCTCGGGTATGATCTGACTTCGGGCGGAAGCGCTGGCGTAATGCGCTTTAAGATGGGATTTCGTCCAGAGCACATCGCGTTCGTATCCCCCCGCTACTACGTTTTCTCGCGTTGGCGCTTTGAACTCTTCACTCGATGCTACCCGTGGTTGCGCAAGCACAAGTTGTTGGTGTCCCGCGTCCTGAGCCTGCCCGCATTGTCGCGCTGACGGTCACCTCGATTGTCGCCCATGCGGGTCAAACCCGCTGTGGTTGCATGCGCCGCCGATCCAACGCCCTCTAACGCACAAGATGTCATGTCACCTGAAGTGTACCGGCTAAGCGTGGTACAGTTGTTGCCGCCCCACGGCTGCGCTATGTCCCTTCGCGACAAGATTCCAAGCGTTCAAGCTCCGACCGGGGCGCCGCTCTCGGTGATGCGGCTGCTTGCCCTGACTGTGGTGCTATACACTTTCTTCGTCCTGTACATGAAGGGAGCGCTGGCCTTCGAGCTGTTTCAGGGCGACGTCGTTTCGTACTGGAACGATAGCCTGACCCTCGCGACTCCTTACAGCACCTGGTGGGTGCCGGGCTATCCGGCCATGATCGCGTCGGTGCGGGCGGCGACGTTCGGCGTGTTGCCGCCGCTCGCCGTGATGATGTTGATCGCAGGCTCCTCTTATGTAATTGGAGTGGCCGTGTTCGCCCTGCTCGCGAGCGAGGCCGGGATTACATCCCCGCGCGAAGTCAGCTTGTTGTTTGCCGTCCACCCGTTCGTCGGCCTGACCAGCGCTGTCTATCCGGACGCTGACAGCGTCGCCACCGCGCTACTCTTGTTGTGCCTACTGTATTATCACAGGGAGCAGTGGGTTTCCTGCGCCGTGTTCTTCGGGCTGATGATCCTAACTCACAAAGCGATCTGGTTCTTCGCGCTTCCTCTGGGGGTAATCGCATTCATCAAGCATCGGGAGTCCCGCCTGCCGCTGGTAGTCGCGTCGGTGCCGCTATTGGCTCTGATCGCGGCGGGGGCCGCGCACCACAACGACATTTTATGGGCCGTGCGTTCGAGCATGAAGAACTTGCTCACCTCTCAGACTTCCTTCTTCCCCGTGTTCGACGGAATCGTCGCCTCTTTGATCGCTGGAGGCTTTGCCAAGGTTTCGAAGGTCGTACTCGTGCTGTCAGCCTTGTCGTTGGCGGGGATGTTGCTCCTGCCATGCTACCGGCGGAGGTTTTGGATCGGGGTATCTGTCGCCGTTGGCTTGCTCATAATGGCCGTCGTTGTCAATCGCGACAACGTCTGGGCCATCTTCCGGTTCAGCAAAGTGCTGCTGCTTCCTCTAGGTTACGTGCTGCTTACTCCTGACTCGGCGTTCGTTCGGCGCTGGGGGGGACTGACTCCTATTCGGTTTCTGCTCCTGTCCGTGGGGGCAATCGCCTCAAATGTAGCCTTCGGCTACTACATGGCGAAGATCTACTTCGTGCGGTAGACACGCTTCCGCCGCGACCGTCACCAAGGCCGCGACGCTACGGTCGCGGCCTCCCACGACCGTGCGTGAGGAAGTAAACGAAATACCCGGTTTGTCCGATGGGTCGCCATCCGTGTGAATGAACACTAGGCGGCATGTCGGCGGCGACGGCGATATCCGCTTGCGCATGAGCGAAGGTCTCCAATATGCGACGCTGGGTTGAATCGTCAGCCATCCAGAACTCATTCTCGGCCTCCTTTGTGAAGGCGCGCTCCACATTCGGGAAAATCTCAGCAACAATCTGCGCTCTGGCTAGCCGCGCCCACCCGCGGTGGATTCGATTCGCGCTTTGCAGGGAAGCCACGTTCGCTCGCGGGGGCACTCCCATTTGGG
>VBIW01000083.1 GCA_005880915.1 Chloroflexota bacterium
AGTTACAGACTGGTTGCCTGACCATCCACTCAGACGGAATTGAGCAGTGTTCTCCCCGACGGTAAGCGTTGTTCCGCCAAAGAGCGCTTCAGCGGCAGTCACGCCCGTACCTGCATTGTCGAGCGGAGACACATTCCTCTGTCCCGCGGTGATCTGCGCCGTCAGAAGTCCCGATGCTTCACCCGCAATACGTGCAGATTCTTGATCGGTCGCCGCCTGCGTTACCGCGTCCAGTTCAGCATTCACCTCCGCATTCATCGACGCCAACGACTGCTGCCACTCTTGCGAACTAAGCCCGTCGCCGAAGAGTTGCACTCCGAATGAGTCGCCCATCATGTCGGACGTGTTTAGATCGTTACCTCCAACCACCTGATATGAATCGCCTCCGCCTGTCCCTCCTTTCGCTGGGGTCCCCCACTCGCCTAGCACTGTTTGCCGCAGCCTTGGGTGCTTAGCCATCATGTAGGCCAGCATGGGACCGATGCGTCCGATGTTGCCGTCCTTCGGTTTGTTAGACGCGTTTACAAGTACAAGCCCAGTGGGATCCGTCATCGTCAGAACGCGGTTCTGTACGTAGCTATAAGGGTTTACCGACTGCGAGTTGCCAACCTGCGTGACGACGGGGTCCGGTGACATGAACCGCCCGATGACGGGGTCGTACACCCGTCCGTTCATGTGGATGAGACTCAGGTTGTCGAGAATCTCATGGAACGCGTCCGTATAACCCCGGCGCGTGGTCGAAGCGATAGTCGTGTAGTCGCTCGAAGTGGATGAGAGGGGCCCCGACCAGTTGCTGCTACGGCGGTAGCCGAAAGCCGAGTAGCTCTCTCGGATCTGGACGCTTCCGGCGGCGCTCAGGAACAGGTTGCCACTCCCGAGGTGATCGGATGTGATGTAGGCGGTCTGCGTCCCATTCAGCGACTGGATGTCGTAGACGATTTGCGTGCCGCCCGGGACCTGGACGAAGTATTTGCTGTGCGTCTGCGCCGGCGTGGTCTGGTACTCGTAGAGTCCGAAGACATAGGTCGTCGTCTCTACTCCAGACTGGCCATCCGCCACATACTTGGCGGACTGCTGCTTGCGTTGCCGATCCGGACCATACACGAAGTTCGCATAGACACCCCCGGAGCCTGGGATCGACGTCGGCAGGTTGTAGGAAGCCCAGTTGACCGAGAGCCCGTTGCGGGTCGCCATGTTGCCGTTGGCGTCGTAGCTGTAGGTCGTCTGGTTCGAGCCCGTCCCCACCGTGTCCACGGCATGCTTGTGAGCGGGGTCGTATGTGTACGGATACGTGACCCCGCCTTCGGTGCGTGAGGTGATGTTGCCGGTGGCATCGATTGCGAGCGAGAGATTCTGCACGCCGTTCAGCGTCGAGTTCTGAATCCGGTTCAGGTTATCGTAGCCGAAGACTTCGGTCAGGTTCTGGATCAGATCCTGCCGCTGCCCCAAGTTCCCGTTGAGGTCCCACTGGTAGGCGAGGTTCTGAAGGTTATTGAGAGAGCCGCCCGAACCCACCGTACGGGTGTTGAACCAGCTCGTCACGGCATCGAACGCCGACTGGATGCGCACCGCAGAGGTGGTCCCCAGGGTCTCGTCCACCACGTGTCCCCAGGGATCCATATTCGTGACCCCGGAGGTGAGCTGCCAGAAAGTGGTGCCGGCTACGTTGCCCGTGTAGTTCTTGAGCGAGGAGAGATACCCGTTGCTGTAGCCGTAGAGGACCTGGAGGGGATTCGTCTGCCCCGGAGCGAGCGGATAGGTGAGCACGCTCAGCTTGCCGAGCGTGTTATAGCTATACCCCACGGTGTACGTGACGCCAAAGTTCATCGAGCGGGAGGAGAGCCGCCCCGCCGAGTCAAAGCTGTTCGTCTCAATATCGCCGAGTCCGGAGAGCTGCTTCAGCTGCCCGATCTCGTGCGCCGAAGCGGACGTGCCCCAGGTCCACGTGCTGGTACCCTCCGTCTCGACGCGCTGTGTGGTTCGCCCCAGGGCGTCGTAGCTCAGCTGCTGTGTCCAGTTGGGTGCCGTCGTCTTTGCATCGCGCAGATTGATGAGCTCACCCAGGGAGTCGAACTGGCAGGTCCAGCTCCCGCGATCCGGATCGCTGGAAGTCGTAAGGAGGTAACCCAGGGTGTCGTAGGCCCGGCTCGTTTGATTGCTCGCGGGATCCTGGATCATCGTCAGCTGACCGAACGGATTGTAGGAATAGCTCGTCTTTGAGACCCCATCGGGATCCATGACGATGCCGAGCTCGCCGATGACGTCCGACTGCCGCGTTGTGACATAACTCTTCGGATCCTTCACCGTCTGCGTGCGACCCTGGTATGTGAAATACGTGTACTCGAGAGTCGAGTTCGTCGAGCTGATCGGGCGGGAGGTCGAGGTAAGGCGGTTCAGGGGATCGTAGCTCGAGGTGGTGAAATACTGCGTCGATCCATCCAGATAGGGACTGCTCCTCTTCGCGAGCCGCCCGAGCGAGTCGTAGCTCGCCCAGATGTCAGCGTACTGTCCGGCGCTTGTTTGCACTTGGTCCTGGATGAGCCGGTCGAACTGATCGAAATAGTCGTAGTGTTGGCGGAAGGTCGCATGCGAGGTAGTCGAGTCCTGCTCCTGAGTGAGCACGTAATACTCGAGCGGCGTGCTCGAGCCGCAATGACTCACGCAGGCGGTCAGGCTGAAGGCGGTCTGCGTGCCATCCGGGCGCTGCTCGAGTGTCTTCTGCCCGATGTCGTTGTACGTCCAGCTGGTCGTCAGGTTGTTTGGGTCAGTGGAGGATGTCGGGAACCCGAGGTCGTAGCGATAGCCCAGACTCGATAACTGGGACAAAGCATTGGTCACGGTCTCCGGATCGATGCAGTGCGATCCAAAGCCCAACTGAGTTGTCCGGGCGGTCATTGAGGTGCCGCCGGGATTCAGGCCGGTGACTGAGGCCCACTTGACGTTGCCGCAACTGTCGAACTGATACGCCGTGACGACCTTATCGACCGAGCTCGATGGCTCGACGGTCTTACTGTCCACTTCGCACTCGCTGTTCGCATTTAACCCATATGACGTGGTGTGCGTCAGGGTTGCGCCGCTCGGCTGGGTGCGCTGTTCCGCGATCTGACTCGAGAAGTGAATGCACCAGCCGGTCGAGGATGTCCCACCTACCTCGTATGGCGTGATGTTGAGCGTGTCGGTGAAGGTCTGATTGGGCCAGGGCGAGGTGGGATCCTTGTCGACCGTCGTCGTGGTGATCTGACTCGGGTTGCCGTATGTGAAGCCGTTTGAGCCGTTGAAGGCGACCGTGGTCGTCTTCTGCGTGATGAGAGTGCCGTTCAGCCCCCCGCTGTACTCATAGGCGTTGGCAACGCTCTGCGAGATATACGGGAAATAGCGCTTGTACGTGGCATCGAGCGTCGCGGAGGCCAACGTGTTTTGCACGTCGCTGATGAACGTCGTGCCGTTCGACTGATAGACGCTCTGGCGCGACACGACTCCGGTTTGCGGGAAGAGTTGCCTGAAATAGGCGTACCGATAGAGGCCGTCGCGGTTGTCGATGGTTCGCACTGAAGCGAACCCCTCGAACTCCTGACGCTGAACGTTCTTGCGCTCGCCCGAGTAGAACTTGTTGACGGTATAGGTTCCGCCGATACCGTCGGATGCGGAATAGGACGAGACCACCGTGAGGGGGGTTTCGAGGTCTTGTTCGGGGAAAACCGCCGCGGAGCCCTTGCCGTAAACGTTCGAGTTCGTGAGTTGCGCATAGGTTGGGCTGTAGTTGATCGCGAAGCCGTCCGTAAAGCTGGTCGCGAGATCCGGGACAACGGTCGCTCCCTTATGAGGCAGCACCGAGACGACATTGGTCGAGGTGACGGGATAGACGATCTCGTAGAGTCCATCTCCGTTGGTGTCGGCGACCACGGCTGCGTACGCGAACGGATCCCCGTTGTTGTAGGCGATCCCCGTGCTTGTCCACGGCTTCAGGCTAGTGCCGGTCGACTTCGCGTAGCCCAGATAGCCACTGGT
>VBIW01000086.1 GCA_005880915.1 Chloroflexota bacterium
CGATGCGATAGCGTCCGTGACAGCCTATGCGCTAGGGCTGTATAATAGCGCTATCTCGTTCATTAACAGTATCTACAACCAACTGATGTCGTACATTGCGGCACAGGTAGCGCGATTGGAAGCGTATGCAGTATCTCTCGCCAACTGGGCTATACAGCAGGCGGTCAGCATTGCCGAACAGTATGCGAAACAGTACGCAGACTGGGCAATCGGCGTACTCCTCAATACTCTTACGTTCGGAACAGCCACTGCGCTTGCGCCCGCCTGGCCACGAGTCATTGACGCTATTGACGCAATCGGAGCTGCAATCCCTGGCGTCCTTGAGGATATCCTTGCTGACATCCGAGCACTGCCACGGGTATTACCCCTATCGATTCCGGCTATTTTCGCGGCTCTATTGGGCGCTATTGCTATCGCTATCGAATATGTTGCTCGCTGTGGAGTCGACATCTGTAAGAACCTCCACGGATTCGGCGACGAAGTAGCGGGGCTGAGTGACGCGTTACTCACGGCCGGAATGATTGCATTCATCGTTGCAGCCATTGAATCACCCGAAGCGACCGCACGGGAAACCGACGCAATCGGCATTGAGCCTCTGGTGAGTGTCGGAAAGGGATTCGCGGATGTCATTGGTACTGTGTTTTAGGGAGCGCGGTAATGGGTGTAGCGGACGTCCTTGGCGGGCTACTTGGCAAAGAATCGATGGCAAGGCAATTCTTTGTCTGGAACGTAGCAGGCTCTATTGTCAATGCAGGGTTAGAACCCTATCTCACTGCATTATCTTCCGACGTGAACGCCAACAATCCGCTAAAGCCGTTGTCACCAAACGACTTGGCGGACATGGTCGTACGCGGTGTTATCGAGCACGCCGAGGCAGCGTTAACGGCGGCCAAGTCGGGCGTCAATGGCGCTGACTTCAACCTGCTAGTGACCAATACCGGCGAACCGCCATCCGCGTTGGACATGTTGCAGCTCATGCGGAGAGGCAAGGTCACCCGGGATGACGTCGTCAAGGCAGTCAAGCAATCCCGTATCAAGAATGAATGGGTCGATACGATCCTAGAGTTGGGTGTTGAAGTCCCGACCCCAACCGATATCTTGCGTGCCACGCTACAGGGGCAGATAGGCCACGAAGAAGGTAGGGCGCTATACCAGAAGCTTGGTGGCGATCCCGAATATTTCCAGCTCATGTTCAATGCCGAAGGGTCCGCCCCCACCCCGAACGAGGCTGCTCAGATGGCCAACCGGGGAATCATTCCATGGGAAGGCACCGGGCCCGAATCGATATCGTTCGAACAAGCCTTCCTAGAAGGTCCGTGGCGTGACAAGTGGCTCGCACCATGGCGCAAATCAGCCGAGTACTTCCCTCCTCCGCGCACGATTACCGCGATGTATAACAGCGGTGCACTGAACAAAGCGGATGCGGCTGACCTTCTCGCCCGACAGGGATTGGCTCCCGCGCTGGTCGCTGCCTACCTATCCGATGCGGCACACGCCAAGACTAACAAGTTCAAGGAGCTTGCCGCCGGAACTATCGGCACGCTTTATCAAGACCAAGCTATCGGTGATGGCGAAGCTAAAACCATGCTTATGAAGCTCAAGTATGATGGGACAGAAGCTGATTTCATCATCCTGACGTGGCAGTTGCAGCGAGAACAGAAGTTCCGCGACACGGCCATTAGTACAACCCATACCCAGTATATCAATCACAAGATTTCGCGGGAGAAGGCGTCTGCGCTATTGGATCAGTTCCATGTGCCCTCCAATCAGCGGGACTACCTTCTGTCCGTATGGGACCAGGAACAGACAGCCAAGGTCACTCTGCTCACAGCCGCAGAAATCAAGAAGGCAGTTACCAAGCTGAACTATGACGAACAGTGGGCAATAGACCGACTGATCCAACGCGGCTACACTCAGGAAGACGCCGAGATATACATGGCCATCTAGGAGCGACATCGTGGCGGTAGTCAATTCGGGTGACCCGGTGAGCACTCTCCGCAGTGCGCTGGACGCCTACACCTCTGTGCAAGAGACCATGATTGCAGAGGCTGCCAAGCTCAAGGATTCCCCGACAGGAGCGGAACCGGCTCCGCCATCTACATCAACGGGAGGTGCGACCGGTGCCGTTCCTTCTGGGCATTGACCATAGGCCGGATGGGTTGACCCATCTGCAATACGATGATGGTCCGGCACGGCGGGTGCAGATGCTTACGCTCACAGCGAACGCAGGGGCGACGCTGGACGTCTCCGCAGAGCAGCTGCTAGGCCCAACCTTGGCGACCGTGCGACCGCCGGACCGAAGGAGGGCTAAGGCGTGACAGTCGAGGGTATCGACATCTCGAACAACAATGTGGACCAGGATTACAGTCGCTATGCGTTCGTGTTCCTTAAGGCGACTGAGGGTGAGACATATCAGGATGCGACTTACACGACTCGCCACGCCGCAGTCAGGAACGCGGGCAAGATAGCGGGTGCGTATCTGTTCTTCCGCACCGCTAGCACACCTTCAAAACACGTGGAGTTCTTCCACACCGTTGCGGCAATCCAGTCCGGCGATATCGTTGCTCTGGATTTCGAGAATGACGGGACGTGGAATCAGTACTCGGCTCAGGCGTTGGCTGGCATGGCGACTCAGACCATGCAACTGCTTATGGCCGCGTACACCAACAATCGGGTTGTTATGTACTGCAACCTGTGGACCTATAACAACATCATCATTCCGTACAACGTGCCTATCGGAGATGGACTGTGGATTGCGGAACCATCCAGCGTCCCAACGGCCACATGGGTCTTTTGGCAGTACGGACAGAGTGGCGTAGACCTCGATAGAGGCAATTTCGACTCTGTAGACAAGTTGCACGTATGGGCTTACAGCAAGGGTCAGCTACCGCCCGGTGTCAGCACCGGCGAAGTGGATTGGAATGGCAATATGGGCATGGGCTGGTTCCCGGCGGGAACGAATGAGTTCTATCACCTGACGTTCCCGTGCGGGCCCGATAACTCGCTTATCGCCCAATGGGGAGCGTTCTCGCTCGCTATCGGCGGCCCTCAGGCGACCGCCGATATCCATATCTGGTTCATCGGCACCCAGAGCATTCAAGGCGGATCAGGTCCCCAGTACCTCCAAGAGCTGGACGTCACGCTGAATCAGGATGCGAGGCACGAATGGGCCACGCCGAACAACACGGATCAGATCAGCGTGCTTATCAGAAGCGCTAACTATCGTGTCGCATGGTGTTTGGAGCTCAAGGCCAAGTAGAGTCTTTGCCTCCGCTTTACTCTTGGCGCCCCCCGCCCTACGTCACGGTATGGTCACAACTTGCTGTGAATCAGCCAGAATCGATCATCCATGTGGGAGTGTTCAGGGGCCATATCCCCATATGGAGGCTGAGACAATGACAAGGCTGCTTATCGACCTGGTGGACTCCGAGCTGTATGAGTTCGCCAAGAAGGCCCATGAGGCGCGATTCCCCGCGTTCGCATGGAAGGCGGTTGCCTGCGACATCATGGGTATCCCGGTTGGCTCACGGCCCACCCTGGCCCAGATGATGGGTATCAAGTGCTCCTGGATGACCCTGTGGCAGGAACTGGCTCAGCGGTTTGAGCAGATGACCACCGTTCGGTGGGAGGAGCACTTGGAGTGCCAGGAGGAGAACCTTCACAACTCGTTGGTGTACCTGGGAGCGTCCCCCGATCGGGTGGCGGAGCGACTCCATAACATGG
>VBIW01000087.1 GCA_005880915.1 Chloroflexota bacterium
GTTTCGACACCGGAAGCAGGCTTGGCGTCCCTTTACGCGCACCGCATCGGGGCGCACCGTGAAGTCGATGGGCACCGGCGGCGTGCGGCCTGACCACGCCCGCACGGAAACGCGGAAGCCGCCCGAAACCGAGGAGCGGCCTCAGCGGAAGCCTCGCCAGAATGAGTTGTTGTGGAGGGGGACCGAGATGCTGCGTCTGCAGCGCCTCGCGGGCAACGACGCGGTGTCGTCCTGGATCGAGTCGGTGCAACGCAATGGACCTGGGCCGGCGCCCGCGCCCGCGCCGGCTGTCGCCGGACCCGAGCAGGCCGATATCACGGCGTATGACGGGGCGAAGGGCCAGCACGACACGAATCGCACGACGCTGCTCACATTCGTGAACCAGGGGTGGAACCAGAAGAAAGACCGGATGCTAAAGAATTCATGCGAGTGGGTGCGCAGCGGCCGGATCAAGATCTTTCCCTTAACTCCAACGCACGACAGCGCGGCCCGCGCGGCCACCGCCGGCAAGGCTTCCGGTGCGGCCTATTTCTCTTATCCTGCCGGCGATTTGATGAGCCCGGCGGTCTATTACAAGCGAAAGGCCGCGGCGGACGCCGCCTACGACAACACGAACGTCAACCTCGAGGACAGCACGACGGTAGACGGTTTCCAAAACCCGGGTGAGATTGCGCTCATGCAATCGGCGATTGACCAGGGACGGCAATATTTGTGGGGCGTGCTCCGGCACGAGATCCAGCACGCGGCCGACTTTCACGCCAACACTAACCTCGACGGCTACAAAACGGAGTTCCGGGCCTACTGGCTTGGGAGCCGTGAGTACAACGCCATTTCGCCAACCCGGCAAGTTCATCGCAAGGGCTGGGATTGGAACGCCCGCCAGTACGCGATCTTCAAAAACCTCTATACGAGCGCGGACTATGCCTACGTCAAGACGGCATGGGACGCGGAAGCCGGTAAGCCGCGCGCGAACCGGATTTTTCAGCGGGCGGTGGTGGCGTTCAACCGGCCGGAAAGCATCAACCCGGCGAACTCGATCAGGGTCGATGACTTTTACAAGAAGCTGCAAGCAACCTCGAAGGCGGACTGCGACGCCGACACCGCCAAGGCGCCGAACGCGAATGTCGCCGCCGTGCGAGTAGCTGTAACGGCGCTCCGAAAGGCCGAGCGTGGCGACATGCTGGGCAACCCGGAGATCGCAGCCGCCCTCAAGGACCACCTCAAAGGCCCAGCGCTCAAGGCGATCAAGAAGGTGCTGACGGCGAAATGACGATGGTCCAAGTTGCTCCCCGACCCGTTCTCAGCGGCGATGGCCGGGCTGGCGTGGTGGTCTCGGGCGGCGCCGCCTACCTGCTTTGGAGCGACGACGGGGCGATCGAGCGGCTGGAGACACCGGACGAAGCCACGATTGCCGCACTTACGCCAACGGCGTCGAGATGCGCGGTGGCGGGGGACGACTTTCTTTCTCTGTATCAATGTGGCCGGCCGAGCCGATTGCTGAGCACGGTGCGGATCGATGGGCCACTGCCGAGGCTGGCCGTCGACGACGACCTCGTGGTGGGCATCGCGAGCGACGAGGACGACCGAGCCACGCTGAGGGCCTGGGGAGGAAGCGGCCTGGCCGACCAGCGAGGCTCGGCGTCGCTCGGACCAAGCGCGGTCGACGAGGTTCAGGTCGATGGGCATCGGGGGCGCACCTTGGTCTGGGGCCTAAAGGGCCCGCGCGCCCAGCAAGGCGACGGCCAGTTCTTCGTCAGCATCTTCGAGCTACGAGGCGACGACTGGCCGGAGGTCTGGCACGGCGAGGGGGCGCCGCGAAAGCCTAATGGTTTCCTGTTCCCGCTTGCCGACGGTGCCATCGGCGCCTATGACGAAAGTGCGCTGACGCTGCTGCGGCCAGCGCCACAGCGCGGCGGCACTTGGAAGCCCGCGTCGACATTCCGATGGGGGAACCTGGAACAGATCACCCGGTCCCCGTCGGGCGCGCTGCTCGCCTGGTTCTGGAGTGATGAAGACGATGACGGCGCCGACCACGGCCGGGCGCGCGCTGCCGATCTGTCGAAGGGAAGGATCATCCAGGAGGTCGACATCGAACGGCTTGGTGAATTCTCGACCCTGGCAGTGAGCGACAGCGGCGCACTGACCATGGCGTACGGTGAGCGTCCGGACCGGGTTGTCGTCTGCCAGGTTGAGTCAGGCCGTCTCCGTCAGCGGCGTGCCATCGCGATCCCAGCGGCTGCATGGAAGGTCGGCCGATGATGTCAAAGGCGAGCCTGCCGGTGCTTCGGCGCAGCTTGCGACCACTGGCTTCACGTGCGCGTGCCTCAACCCAGCGAGAAGCGGCCGGTGATGTGTGGATGCTGATGCGTGGCGACGACTCGCCCGCAATGACGCGGTCACGGGCCTGATCCAAAGCCTCCGGCGCGAGAAGGGAATCACAGCCGGATTCCTCTCGAGGGCACCAAGCTGGGCAACTTTACGCCACGAAGAGTTCCAGACTCGTTTCCCGCTCCACCACACCCGCTGTCCGACCCGAGCCGCATCGCGCCGGCAGCACGAGGTAAAGTCCACCGACGGAACAGGGCCGAGCCGGACGACTAGGGTAGTGGTTGAGGAGAGCTGGGAAGACAGCGGACGCGGGTAAGACATGGTCGGTGATGAGCTCCAAGCCCAACGGGGGAAATCGGTGATGTTGATCCGAGTGCTGCATTTGCTGTCGTTTATGAGCGTCCTCTCCGTCGCTTTGGCGTCTTGTGGTGGCGCGGCAGCGACGCCTGTACCGAGCCATGCGTCGAATCAGAGCGCGTGGCAGGTGATCCTGACCGTCAAAACCGCCGGGGTTTACCTTGGGATCGCGGGCATCGCGCTCGATAGCCAAGGGAACCTGTATCTGACAGAGTTCGACGACGATCTGATCTACAAGTACACGACCTCTGGAAAGCTGCTGGCGCAATGGGGAGGGCACGGCTCGGGCCCCGGTCAGCTGGAAGGCCCCGACAAACTGGCTTTTGATGCGCAAGGCAACCTTTATGTGACCGAGGTTGGATCTAAATCGACCGCTGGGAACAGCCGCGTCCAGAAGTTTTCTGCGACCGGCGTGCCCCTGGCGCAATGGGGCACGTTCGGGTCCGCGCCTGGCCAGTTCGATACGCCGGTTGGCATCGCGGTGGACTAGCAGGGCGACATCTACGTAGCCGAGGAGGGGGGTGCCCGGATCCAAAAGCTGTCTTCGCTCGGCCAACCGCTCACCCAATGGGGTACCCGTGGAAGGGGTCCGGGGCAGTTCAACGTGTCTTACGACCTCGCCCTCGATACGACCGGGAACGTCTACGTCTCAGAGCCGAATGCTTTTAGTCCCCCGAACGATCGAATCCAGAAGTTCTCGCCGTCTGGAGAGCCACTTGCACAGTGGGGAGGGCCTGGAGCGGGCCCCGGGCAGTTCAATCAACCCACCGGCTTGACGGTAGACAGTAAAGGCAATGTCTTTGTGGTGGACAGCACGAACGGCCGTATACAGGAGTTCTCGTCTACCGGGCAATATGTCGCTCAATGGGAAGGGCCTCTAGGAGGATTTAGTTTCACCAGCAAGATCGCGTTGGACGATCACGGGAACATGTACGTCTCTAACGGGAACCAAGTCGTGAAGCTGGTCGTCAGGTAAGCCTGAGCCACGTAGCCATTGCCCCAACCTCCCGAACCCGCGCTGCGGGTTCCTAAAGACTACTGACGAGCAAGTGGAAGGTTAGCCCTCGCGTTCGATCCTGTCTAGTGGTCGCCAGCTAGTGAAGCTCCATCCAAGTCACACCAATTCGGACGACAGCCCTCGTTTGGCCGCCGTCGGTGGTCTTGATGACGCTGCCGAGGCTTAGCCTTGGGTCCGTGGGCCGAGTTGAGCCGGATGACGACAGTATCAGGCGCTTTATTGTCCATCACTACCGCTTTGATCCGGCGCGGCGGGAGCGGCGCCATGTCGTGGTGGCCGCGTTCGACAACGAGCCGGAGTTTCTCG
>VBIW01000035.1 GCA_005880915.1 Chloroflexota bacterium
AAATGGTCTCCTGCGCCAGTACTTTCCAAAGGGTCGCAGCCTGGCCCGCGTGACTCAAGAAGAGCTTGATCGAGTCGCCCACCAGCTCAATGGTCGTCCCCGGCAAACTCTGGGCTGGCGCTCACCAACCCAGAGACTGGCCGAGTTCCTGGAACAATCGTCAGCGGCGAGTGGTGCTACCACCGCATGAGACCGCCGGATGGTTCCCTCTCATCGGCCGGGCGCTTTGCGCCGGGCCTGCTCTCTTTCCGGTATACGGTTGGGACTTGTCTTTAGTTGTCCTCCGCCAGCAGCGTATGGGAGTGAAGAAAGGGCGCGGGTTGCGGCCGGACTGAATCCGGCCGCCAAGGCGATGCGGGTTAGGTTGCGGAGTTAGAGAACGGAGCCAGGACCAGAAAGACCCGGCCCATGCTCAGTCCGGGTAGGCCTGCGGCCGAACTGAATCCGGCCGCCAGGGCGATGCGGGTTAGGTTGCGGAGTTAGAGAACGGAGCCAGGACGAGGAAGACCCGGCCCATGTTCAGGTCCGGGTAGGCCTGGTCCAGGTCGTCGATCGCGTGCATCAGCTGGTCGTAGCTGATGTGGTAGCCGTGGCCGCGGGTCAGGCCGGGGTCGTTGAGGACGTAGGTGTCCGACTGGTCGTAACCGGTGACGACGAGGTAGTGCGATACAGACCAACCCGCCTGCTCGTAATGGCTGGTGTAGCCGGGATAGTTGGAGTTGCCAAGGCCGTGGGTGCGCACGCCGACGATCAATGGCCGTCCGAGGGCGAGCTGCTGCTTCATGTTGAGGCGGTCGGACGGCAGGACCTTGTACGCCCAGCCCATGTACTTCTGGGCGACCTGACCCACCTGTAGGGGAGTTAGATCCTGCGCCGGCTTCCATGCAGTGATCTGGTTGATAGTGGCATCGGCAGTCTTGGGATCGATCAGACCTCCCGAGTGGTCGCCGTGGAGATAGCGGTCGACCATCGTCAGGCTTGCTTCCTCGCACGTGTGCTGCCTGGCCGCCCAGTTGCCAAGGGGCGCCTGCGGCGTGAATGGCACGGGCAGGATCACCGCCGTGGGTAGGTTGACCGGCGGCTGGTCGCTGGGCGCCGCCGTGTTCAAGTCGATTGGCACGAGGTCTGGGGTCGAGTAGCTCACCTGGGGCCCCGCGCCGAAAAACGCGAAGTAAATTCCCGCCGCGATGCCGATCGCCGCGATCAGGCCGAGTCCGACCAGCCACTTAAGAGCGCCGAGCATCCCTTTCTAGAACTGAAACCGCCCTCAAAAAGTTGCGCCTCCGCGGCGCCGGATGAGTATAGGCCGCGATTTACAAACCTAAACCACCACGAGTAGGTGTCTCGACGCCCGCGTTTTATTGGCGATTCGGGACCTGGGCGGAGGAGGGATCTGTCGGTGGAAGTCCAACTGAGGCGCGATCGGGGTTTTCGCGCTGCAGACCGGCATTGGGGCGCTATCGCGGTCGCGGTCATCGTCGCCGTGGCCCTCGGTGGCGCCTCGGCCGTGATCGGGCGCCACTACCTGCACGCGAGCGTGGCGCGACCGCTTCCAGGCGTCATGAAGGTCCACGCGCAGCCGATCCCGACGGTCGGCCCAGGGTCCGACGTTTCGCCGACCGCCCTGCCGGACCACATGCTGCTGCAGGTGCCGTTCACGACGCAGGCGCCGCTCAACAACTGGGACAAGCACCAGGAGAGCTGCGAGGCGGCGAACCTGACGATGCTGTACCTCTACTGGCAGCACGACCAATCGGTGGTGCTGGATCCACATGGGGCTGACAACTACATTCGGATGATCGACAGCTGGAAATCCCAGCCCGACCTGAACGACACGATGATGGGCCAGCTCGCGCAGAAACACTGGGGCTACAGCTACCGCCTCCTGCCTAACGATCCCAAGGTGATCGCTCAGCAGCTGTCGGCCGGTCGTCCCCTGCTCGCCGAGGTGCGTACTCACGGGCTGGGCAACACGCACTATCCCGGCTACGCGTCGCACTACGAGCAGACGGGCTGGTCGGTGCCGCACTTCGTCCTGATCATCGGCTATGACAGCACCGGCGTCTGGCTCAACGACCCGGGCATCTCGTGGGGACGTGGGTACCACATCTCGTACGCACAGCTGACGCATGCAATCGACGACCTCGACCAGCACCACCCCGCGCTGAGCGAGGGGCAGGTGCTCCTGCTGGTCGCGCCCGAGGCGGCGCCGAAGGTGAAGCCGGGCATGATCTAGGGGCCACGCCCCTCTCCCTCGACCCCTCTCCCCTGAGGGGAGGGGGAACTTAAACTGCCGGCGTGACGGATACAGCTGCGAGCGCCGCAGCGCAGCTCGGCAACCGTGCGGTCAGCAACTCGCTTTTCATCCTGGTTGCTCGATCGGTTTCCAAGGTCGTCTCACTCGTCGTCGTCATCGTCCTCGCGAATGCGCTCGGCGATACGCGTTACGGGCAGTACACAACTCTGATCGCCTACTCGGGCCTGGTGGCGGTCGTCGGCGATCTCGGATTCCAGTCGCTTTATACGCGTGAGGCCGCCCGCAATCGGACCCAGCTCGGCGACTACCTCGGCACTCTCATCGTCTTCCGAATCTTCCTGGCCGTCGCGGCGTCAGTCTTCTTCGCAGTCGCCTTGGGTCTTGGCGCTGGACTGCCGGCTTTGATCGTGCCCGGGTGCGCGTTGCTGGTCGCGACCGCCTACGCCAGCCTGCTCCGCAATACCTTCTATTCGATAGGGCGGGCTGAGTTCGACGCGATTGCCATCGTCGTCGAGACACTCATCCAGGCGGGACTCATCGTCTTCGGTTCCCGGCGGCACTCGGGCGTGGCCTACTACATCTGGGCTTACACCGCGTCGTACGTGTTCACGATCGTCTATTCGGCGGTGGTGATCCAGGTCTTCCGCCTGGGTCGGATCCGATTCGGGCTCGACCTGAACCTGATCGTGCGATGGTTGCCGCTCGCTCTGCCGTTCGCCTTCACCTTCTTTCTGACGAACGTCTACTTCCGCGCGGGGGTGCTCATCCTCCAGCACTTCCGGCCATTTGCAGAGGTCGGTTGGTACACGTTCGCGCTAAAGCCGTTCGAGGCCCTTCAGTTCGTGCCTCTCGCCATCCAGACGGTGGTCTACCCCCTGCTCGGCGTCTACTTCGTGAGCAGCGCCGCCAGGCTCAAGCTGGCGTACGAGCGATTCTTCAAGGTCCTTGTGTTGCTGGGCTGGCCTCTCACCGTTGGCACGTTCGTGCTCGTGCATCCGATCAACCAGATCTTCAACCGGTCCGGCGCGTTCGGACAGTCCGAGCCGGCGCTGCGCATCCTGGCGTTCGGAATCGTGTTTCTCTTTGCCAACTCTGCCTTCTACGCGATGTTGAACGCGATCAACAGGCAAGGCCTCAACGCCTGGGCCACGGCGCTGGCCGCCGCGATCAACGTCGCTTTGAACTTCGCCCTGATTCCCTTATACGGATACATCGCCGCGAGCACCATGACCGTGCTGACCGAGGCGGCGCTGTGTGCCTTCGGCTGGTGGTTCGTCCAGTTGAAAAGACCTGAGCTTCGCCTGCCGGTGATCAAGCTCAGCTGGCGAATCCTTGTGGCGGGCGCTGCCATGGGGATCGCCCTGTATCCGCTGCGCCGGTACTCGATCTTCCTTGCCGCTCCCGCCGGCTTTGTCGTCTATGCCCTCGGGATCTTCTTCCTCAGGGCGATCGAGCCTGATGAATGGCGGCTGGCGAAGGCTGGGTTGCTCTCCAGAATTCGACCTGGAACTGCCGCGTAACCGTCCCCCGGGACCGCCCGTTTTGAGGGGTGGGAAAGCGTAGAATCCTGCGCGCCCCCAACCATGGCTCGAAACGGTCCTGAGCGGATAAAGACGAAGGGGGGACACAGTCCTCGTGCGCGGATTCATGCCGCGTGGTCCCCGATCGGCCAGAAGATGCGCCGCACCACAGTGCTGCGCGGCCTTGGCGCCGTGCTCGCCGTGCTGCTCGTGATCGGCCTGGCGGCCGACGCCTATGCCCAGTCGTTCTTCGACAGCCTGCCCTCGATCCAGGGCCTCGACAGCGCCACTTTCGCTGGCGACACCGTGATCACCGACAGCAGCGGCAAGGTGGAGCTGGCCGACGTCGGCAACCAGGGCGATCACCGCGTCGCGGTGAAGCTCCATGACGTCGCTCCGATCGCCATCCAGGCCACCGTCGCCATCGAGGACCGCGGTTTCTACACCAACCCCGGCTTTGACCTGGCCGGGATCATCCGCGCGGCATTCGACAACATCCGCGCCGGGCACATCGTGGGTGGTGGCAGCACGATCACCCAGCAGCTCGCCAAGCAGCAGTTCCTCACGCCCGACCAGACGGCCAGCCGCAAGATCAAGGAGCTGGCGCTGGCCTACGAGCTGAGCCAGACCTACACCAAAGACCAGATCATGGAGCTCTACCTGAACAAGAGCTTCTACGGTTCGCAGTCCTACGGGATCGAAGCCGCCGCGGAGAGCTACTTCCAGATCCCGGCCTCGAAGCTCGACCTGGCCCAGGCGGCGATCCTCGCCGGCCTGCCGCAGGCGCCGACCGAATGGAACCCGGTGCTGCACCCAGACCAGGCCAGGCTCCGTCAGACCGAGGTGCTGAGGGCGATGGTTCGCTCGAACTTCATCTCCCAGGAAGACATGGACAAGGCGCTCGCTGAGCAGCTGACCTACTACTCGCCGACCAACCACTACAAGGCGCCGCACTTCGTGGACTACGTTCTGGCGGAGCTCCGCCAGCTTGGCTTTCAGCCCGGCATCCAGCAGCTGAACGTCCAGACAACGCTCGACTTCAACATGCAGCTCATCGGCGAGATCAACGTCCGCAACAACCTCGCCGCGAACACCTGGCGGGACAAGCGAGGAGTCCTCTCGTCCGGCCTTGTCGCCGTCCAGCCCACCACTGGTGACATCCTGGCGATGGTCGGCTCGCCGGATTACAACTCGACAGGCGGCCAGATCAACTTCACGACCATCCCCCGCAACATGGGTTCGTCGATGAAGCCGTACACGTACGGCGCGGTCATCAACGCACGCGCCGCGACGGTAGACACCCCGGTCTACGACGGACCGACTCCGCTGGTCTACAAGGACTGCTGCAACACGACCAAGTTCTACAACTACGACGGCAAGTCGCACGGGGTTCTGCCGCTGAAGAAGGCGATGGGCAACTCGCTCAACATCGCCGCAGTCAAGACCGAGCTGTCGATCGGGGTCCCCGCCGTCCTCTCCTGGATGCGCAACCTCAACGTGCGGCCCCGCTACGTGATCGCGAACCCGGACGGATCCTTCGCCGGCTATGACGCCAACGCTCCCGCTGACGAGTACGGGCCGTCGCTGACCCTCGGTGGTTACCCGATCACTTTGCTCGAGCACATCGCTGGGATCGCCACTTATGCAGACATGGGCGTGTACCACTCGCCGGAATCAGTGCTGAAGGTGACGGACTCACACGGCCAGGTTCTGTACCAGTCGCACCCCGATCAGCGCGCGCGGCAGGCGATCGACCCGGCGGTGGCTTTCATCATGGCCCAGATCATGGCCGACGACCAGAACCGCTGCATGATCTTCGGCTGCAACAGCGCGCTGCACTGGAAGGACCGCGTTGTCGCCGCCAAGACGGGTACGACTGACAACTTCAAGGACGCCGTGACCATCGCCTTCACCCCCGACCTCGCGGTTGGTCTGTGGGTGGGAGACATCCTCGGTAACAGCTACACGATGATCAGCGGCTCCGACGGCGTGTTCGTCGCATCGCCCGGAGTCCACTCGTTTGTCTCGCAGGCGCTCGCCAACGTGGACGGCAGCCACTGGTACCTGCCGCCTCCCGGCGTCGTCGCCGGGCCTGGCAACAGCTGGTACCTGGCCGACACGACGCGCGTCGACAAGCTGCCGGGCGACAACCCGCCCAGCCCGACGCCGAACACACCGGTCTACGTGGTGCCTCCCGACCCTGGCACCGGCCCGGTGCTCGCGAGCCCGAGCCCCACAGCGTGTCCGTCGCCGCTTCCGAATCCCAAGCCACCGGGCTGCTAGACCGCACTCCGTAGAATTCGGGCTCGTGCCCGAGCCTCTCTCTGTCGTGACGGAACGCCTGCCCAAGAGCCAGGTCGGCATGACGATCGAGGTGCCGGCCGAGGTTGTCAACGCGACCTACGACCGCGTGCTGAACCGGCTCGCGTCGCGAGCCAAGATCGAAGGATTTCGACCGGGCAAGGCGCCGCGCGCGCTGGTCGAGGCCCGCATCGGATCCGCAGCACTGCGCGAAGAGGTTGTCGACACGATGGTGCCCGAGGTCGTGCGTCAGGCGCTCGACGGCGAGTCGATCGACCCCATCGACAACCCCGACGTCGAGGTCGTGGAGCTGGAGCGCGGCAGGCCGGCGAAGCTGAAGGCGACCGTCAGCGTCATGCCAGATGTGACGCTGGCCGACATCGCCACGCTCAAGGTCGAGCCGCCGGACCACTCGCATGACGTGACCGAGGAGCTGCTCGAGCGACGCCTCGAGGACGTGCGCGAGCCAATGGCTGAGATCACACCTGTCGAGCGCGAGGCTCGGACGGGCGACATCGCAGTCATCGACATCGAGGTCGAGGTGGACGGGAACATCGTCGAATCCGAGTCGCGCAAGTCAACCGAGGCAGAGCTGAAGGAGGGCGTGCTGCTGCCCGAGCTCCTCGCCGCTTTGCCCGGCGCATTCGTCGACGAGACACGCGAAGTGCACGTCGACTTTCCGGAGAGCTACAGCAATCCTGAGCTGGCGGGAAAGCACGCGATCATCCGGGTCGCCGTGCGCGGCGTCAAGGAAAAGGTGCTGCCACCGCTGGACGATGCGCTTGCGAAGAGCCTGAGCAACGGCAAGCAGGAGACGGTCGACGCATATCGCGCCGCGGTGCGCGATGAGCTCGAAGAATCCGGCCATGCCGTGGCGAAGATGGAGCGCGAGCAGGCGGTGGTGAAAGCGCTGGTCGAGGCTTCGACGGTCGAGGTACCCGAGGCACTGGTCGACCGCGAGCTGACCAGTGAGCTCGAGTCACTCGAACGGAGCGTGAACCGTCAGGGGCTGAAGCTCGACAGCTACCTCGGCTATCTCGGCAAGACGATCGATCAGTGGATGGCTGACGAGCGCCCTGAGGCTACCTCAAGGCTCAAGATCGACCTGGTGCTCGGCGAGTACGCCAAGCGGGAGGGTCTTGACCCCTCGGACGAGGACGTGATTGCTTACCTGGAAGAGCAGGCCGGCCAGGACGAGGAGCTCAAAGGACAGCTCGCCGACCTCAAGAAGAGCGCGGCGGCGCGCCGCTACTTCGCTTCGCGGCTGAGGCGACGCCGAGTTCTGGACCGCCTCGTGGAGGTTGCGGGGAATGCGTAGTTGACGGCATCCGCAGACGGCGTGTCTAGAATGACGTTGTGCGCGATATGACCCAACACCCACGTCCTTCCAGCTACCTCGTCCCGATGGTCGTCGAGAACACCGGCCGCGGGGAGCGCGCGTTCGATATCTACTCCAGGCTCCTCAAGGAGCGGATTGTTTTCATCGGCACGCCGATCGACGACCAGGTGGCGAACCTCGTCGTCGCGCAGCTCCTGTTTCTCCAGTCCGAGGATCCCGAAAAGGAGATCGCCCTCTACATCAACAGCCCGGGCGGACAGGTGACGGCTGGGCTGGCGATCTACGACACGATGCAGTACATCCGCCCGCCGGTATCGACCATCTGCATCGGGATGGCGTACTCGATGGCGGCGGTGCTGCTTGCCGGCGGAGCGCACGGGCAGCGCTTTGCCCTTCCGCACGCCAACATCCTCATCCACCAGCCGTGGGGCGGCATGCAGGGTCAGGCCACTGACATCCAGATCCACGCCAAGGAGATCCTGCGTACGCGCGAGCAGCTGAACCAGATCCTCGCGCGACACACCGGCCAGAAGATCGAGAAGGTCACCCAAGACACAGAGCGCGACTATTTCCTCACCGCCGAGGCGGCCAAGGAGTACGGACTGATCGACGACATCATCCTGACCCCGACCAAGCCCGGCGAGAAGGAGAAGGTCGCGGACAAAGACAAGACAGCCGAGAAAGAAAAGGAAAAGGTCATCGCCGGATGATCTTTCGACGCAGAACGAAGCGCGACGAGGTCAAAAGGCACCGTGCGAAGTGCTCGTTCTGCGGGAAGGCTCAGGGGGACAGGGGGATCCGCCTGATCGCGGGTCCGGGTGTATTCATCTGCAGTGAATGTATAAGCCTTGCCAACGAGATTCTCTGGGGCCATAATCCCCCGGCGCCCGCATCCCCGTAATGTCCATCTATAGGAACCCATGAACGAACGAGAAGACCGCCGCCGTTACACCCGCTGCAGCTTCTGCGGCAAGGGCCAGGACCAGGTTCGCAAGCTGGTCGCCGGCCCTGGAGTTTTCATCTGCGACCAGTGCATCGACCTGTGCCAGGAGGTCCTCGAGGACGACAACCGATCGGCCGGGACGAAGAAGCAAAAGACAGGCTTCATCCCCAACCCCAAGACCATCTGCGCCGCGCTCGACCAGTACGTGATCGGCCAGGAGCGCGCCAAGAAGGTTCTCTCGGTCCAGGTCTATAACCACTACAAGCGAATCAGCGCGTCCAAGTCGGTAGGCGACGTCGAGCTGACCAAGTCGAACGTGCTTCTAGTCGGGCCGACCGGGTGTGGCAAGACGTACCTCGCGCAGACGCTGGCGAAGATCCTGGACGTCCCATTCGCCATCGCCGACGCGACGAGCCTCACCGAGGCCGGTTACGTCGGCGAGGACGTGGAGAACATCCTCCTCCGGCTCATCCAGGCCGCTGACTTCGACATCAGCCGCGCCGAGCGCGGAATCATCTACATCGACGAGATCGACAAGATCGCGCGCAAGTCGGACAACCCGTCGATCACGCGCGACGTGAGCGGTGAGGGTGTCCAGCAGGCGCTGCTGAAGATCCTCGAGGGCACGGTCGCCAACGTCCCGCCACAGGGTGGACGCAAGCACCCACACCAGGACTTCATCCAGATCAACACCACGAACATCCTCTTCATCTGTGGCGGCGCGTTCGACGGGCTGGAGAAGGTCGTCGAGCAGCGCATCGGCCGCCGCGCGATCGGCTTCGGCGCGCCGCACATCAAAGTAGAGCGGAAGGCGGTCTCGGAGACCCTGAAGCACCTGCAGCCTCAGGACCTCCTGAAGTACGGCTTCATCCCCGAGTTCATCGGTCGTCTGCCGATCATCGTCACCCTGCACCACCTCGACCAGCAGGACATCGTGCGCATCCTCACCGAGCCCAAGAACGCGCTCGTGAAGCAGTACCAGAAGTTCTTCACGCTGGACAACGTCGAGCTCGTCTTCCAGAAGGGGTCGCTCGACGCGATCGCCGAGCTCGCGCTGCTGCGGGGGACTGGCGCGCGGGCGTTGAAGTCGATCATCGAGGAGGCGCTGCTCAACTCCATGTTCGAGATCCCGTCGCGGCCCGAGATCAAGCGTTGCATCATCTCGGAGCGCTCGATACGTGACGCGCTTGAACCGGAATTCGAGGTGACGGAAGAGACCGAAGGACCGGCGCGAGCAGTCGGAGAGTCGGCCTGATCCGCGGCGCGCGGTTCCTGGGCTTTGGGGGGCCCGTCGTGGTTACCGCGCTTGTACTCAACGCATTGGCTGCGCACGCATTCGGTCCGTACACCGCGGGACAGACCGGATACGACGTCTCCTACCCGCAGTGTCCGGGAACGCAGGCGCCCGCGGGATCGTTTGGCATCATCGGCGTCAACGACGGCAGACCCTTCACCCTCAACCCGTGCTTCGGCACCGAGTACGGCGGCGCAGCGAACTCCGTCTACATCAACACGGGCTACGCCAAGACCTACCGCAGCAAAATAACGTCGGGCTGCTCGGCTGCGTCAGGTGGGAATCAAGCCTGGGCCATCGGGTGCAGCGAGGCTGAGTATTCGTTGAGCAACGTCCGCGTCAATCCGTCGATGTGGTGGCTCGACGTCGAGACGGCCAACAGCTGGTCGTCCGGCAACCTGGCGCCAAACCGGAGCGCGATTCAGGGGGCGATCGAGCGGCTGAAGTCGACCGGTCCGGTCGGGGTCTATTCGACCGCGACCGCGTGGGGCAGGATCACGGGCGGCAATTTCGTCCCAAGCGACGTCGCCGGCGACTGGCTGCCTGCGGCATCCTGCAGCGGCGCTTTGCCGTTCATGCCGGGCACAACGGTCTGGCTGACCCAAGTCACGACCAACAACGTCGACGTCGACACCGCCTGCTGAACCTCCGCGCTAAGATTCAAGTCACCATGAGCCGGGACGAGCGCGTATCCGTATCCTCGCCGGCTCCGTCGCGCTAACCGCGACCACCTCGCCGGCGTCATTCAACCATCTCAAACAATGACGCACGCCCCTATGCCAGAAGAAGACACCGAGATGCCGAAAGCGTTCGATCCACAGGCCGTCGAGGCCGGCTGGTACGCGCGCTGGGAGTCGGACGGCCTCTTCATCGCCGACGCGGCGAGCAACAAGGAAAAGTTCGCCATGTGCTTCCCGCCGCCGAACATCACAGGCGAGCTGCACATGGGGCATGCCTTGCAGACGGCTGTGTACGACCTCATCGCGCGCTACAAGCGCATGACCGGGCACGAGGTGCTGTTCCTACCCGGTTACGACCATGCCGCGATCGCTACGCAGAACGTGATCGAGAAGCAGCTCGCACGCGAAGGTCTGACGAAGGAAGAGCTCGGCCGCGAGCGTTTCGACGCGCGAGTCGAAGCCTGGTACGAGCAGGTCGGAGCGACGATCATCAACCAGCTCCGGCTGCTGGGCGCTTCGATGGACTGGACCCGACTCCGTTTCACGATGGACTCCCGCTACTACCGCTCGGTGATGACCGCGTTCGTCGCTTTCTACGAACGAGGCTGGATCTATCGCGCGCCGCGGATCGTGAACTGGTGCCCGCACGACCGCTCCGCCATCTCAGACCTCGAGGTCGAGTGGCAGGAGCACCACGACACGCTCTACTTCATCCGCTATCCGATTGAGGGCGGTGGCGACGTCACCATCGCGACCGTCAGGCCCGAGACGATGCTCGCCGACACGGGCGTCGCGGTCAATCCCGACGACTCGCGCTACCGCGAGCTTGTCGGCAAAACTGCGGTCCTGCCGCTGGTGGGACGCAAGCTCCCTATCGTCGCCGACGATGCGGTCGAGAAGGATTTCGGCACAGGCGCGCTCAAGGTCACACCAGGCCACGATCCACTGGACTACGAGATCGGGCAGAGGCACGGCCTGGAGGCCGTGAGCGGCATGCACGAGGACGGGAGCATGAACGTCCCGGGTCTGCCGTACGACGGGCTGCCGGCCATCGAAGCCCGCAGGCGAGTGGTCGAAGACCTGAAGGCGCAGGGCTTCCTGATCAAAGAAGAGCCGTACACACACGAGGTCGGCCACTGCGACCGCTGCCATACGATCATCGAGCCGCTGATAAGCGAGCAGTGGTGGTTGAGCATGGAAACGCTGCGGGACAACGCGCTGGCAGCGTCGCAGGCGGGTAAAGTGCGCTGGCATCCCGAGCGTTACGAACGCACCTACCTCGACTGGCTGCGAGGGCTCCGCGACTGGAACATCGGCCGCCAGCTCTGGCTAGGACATCGCGTGCCGGTCTATCACTGCGACAACGGGCACGTCACCGTGGCTGTGGAACGGCCGCAAGCGTGCACGGAGTGCGGCAGCACGCAGCTAGAGCAAGACCCAGACGTGCTCGACACCTGGTTTTCGTCGGCCCTATGGCCCTTTGCCACACTCGGTTGGCCCGACGAAACCGAGGACCTCGACGCCTTCTATCCGACCGACATCAACTGCACGGCGCGGGAGATCATCAACCTCTGGGTGAGCCGGATGATCATGACCGGCCTCGAGTTCATGGGCGATGTTCCCTTTTCGGACGTGGTGATCCACTGCGTCGTCCAAGCCGCTGATGGACGCCGCATGTCGAAGTCGCTCGGCACCGGTGTCGATCCTCGCGAATTGATGACGAAATACGGCGCGGATGCGCTGCGAGCCTGGGCGACATCGGTCGCGATGTCGAGCCAGGATGTGCGCTTTGACGAGAGCAGGGTCGAGGGCTATCGGCGTTTCTGCAACAAGCTGTGGAACGCGACGCGATTGGTCCTGAGCTCGCCCGGAACCCCGCCCGCCGCCCAGCCTGGATCTCTAGAGGTCCACGAGCATCTCGAAGACAGGTGGATACTCTCTCGCCTCTCGTCTGCCAGCGAGGAGATCACATCGGGGATCGAGAGCTTCTCCTTCCAGGATTCGATCAACGCCGCGTATGGATTTGCGTGGAACGAGTTTTGTGACTGGTATCTCGAAGCGGCCAAGGAGCGGTTGAAGGCGGGAGACGCGGCGGCGCAGGACGTCGCTTATTTCTGTCTCGACAACCTCTTTCGCCTCCTCCATCCCTTCATGCCGTTCGTCACAGAAGAGCTCTGGTCCAAGCTGCCCGGCGACCGTGGCTACGTGATGCGCGCGCAGTGGCCGGACCTGCACGGCGGCTTTATCGACCCTGCAGCCGAAGACGAGTTTCAGCTGGTGATGGCGATCGTCGAGGAGATTCGGGGCCACCGCCAGGCGGCCGGCGCGCCGCAGCGCGGCGGCCAGCTGCATCTGGAGGGCGCGGTCAACCACACGATCGCGGCCCTGGCCGCGCGGCTCGGCAAGGTGGACCTGGTCGGCCAGCTGGAGCGCGGCACTCCTCTGGCGATCGCCCCGGGCCGCGTGGCATTCCCTTCGGGCACCGGCGACGCGAAGCGCGAGAAGGAGCGCAAGCGCCTTGAGGAGGACCTCGCCAAGATCGAGGAGCGGTTGGCCGACGCCGACTTCCAGGCCAAGGCACCGCAGCAGGTCATCGACAACCTGCAGCAGCGGGCGGACGCGACCCGTGAGGCGCTCGACCGTCTGAAAGACCAAGCCAGCTAAGTTAGACGGCGAATGCCGCCAGCCGCCGTCCTCGGCCCGGTCGTCCTGCCCCTCGTCGCCGCCGCCGTGATCGCGGTTTTCGGTCTCGCTGGCATGAACCTCGGGCGCGTGGCCGCCGCGGTCGGGGCGTGGGGATCGGCAATTGCGCTCGTTGTGGCGTGGCTTCCAGTCCGCTCCTCGCTCGAGCTCCTGCTCGGCCAGCTCGGTTATGGATCGTCGCTTGACCTGCGGATCGACAGCGTCAGCTTCGCATTCGGGTTGATGATCGTCGTGCCCGCAGCGCTTCTCCTCACCCTTCAACCGCGGACCTGGCCCGAGGCCGCCGTCTCGCTGCTGGGCGTCGCCGCGGCCATGGCGGCAGTCGAGGCGGGCGGCGTCGTGCTGAGCGCGATCGCCGGGGGCACTGCGGCCACGCTGGCGGTGATCGTGCTCGACACGGAGGATTCGCGGGCCTCCAGGCCGAGCTGGAGCATGTTGCTTGCTGGGTGGCTGGCACTCAGCTGGGTCGGCGCCATCCTCCAGGTGGACGGCGGAACCGCCGTCTATTCGGCGGTCCCGCTCGCCGCTGTGACCGGCCCCGTCTTCACGCTCCTCGCGGCGGCGGCGATCCTCGCCTCCAGCCTGTTTCCGTGGCGCACCTGGCCGTCGCAGCTGTGGACCCGGCCATCCCTTCGTGCCGCCGGGATCACTGTAGCCACTCTCTATCCACTCGGCTTCTATCTCCTGGTCCGGGCTTATGAGCTGGGCAACGGCCGCTATCCGCATCCGGCTTTCAACGTGCTCCTCGCGTTGCTCGGCCTTGCAGCAGCGGTCGCCGCCGCCGCCAGGGCGCAGGCCGTAAGCAGCCGCCGCGAGTTCCTGGGCGAGGTCATCCCGGGCCTGGGAGGCTTTGCGCTGACTGCGCTCGCGCTGGGCACGCCCCTCGGGCTCGTCGCCGGCCTAGTGCTGCTCGGCACCGCGTCCGCCCTCGTGGCGTGTCTCGCGCTGCTGCCCGATCGGGCAGGAATTGCATCCCTGGTTACGATCGCGGCCGCCGTCGGGCTTCCTCCGGGCATCGTGTTCGGGGCGCGGGTGATCGGCATTGAGGCGACCTTTGAGGCGGGTGACTTCCTCGGCCTGATCGGCGTCGCCAGCGCGGCGGTGTGGGCGACATGGATGGTGGGCGGGGCGCGCGCGATCGGCTTGCCAGGTGGGCGTGGCCACCCCCTCAACGAGACTTTTCCGCGCGTCTCGATGCTTATCGCAGCACTCACAATCGTCGCGGGGCCTGGCGTCGCCGCGGTCCAACTCGGCTTCGCCAATCCCGTCGCATCGGAGGTGATGCAGTCCTCGGCCGGCTCTCTGTCGGGCGGCCTGACCTCTGTCATCACCGTCTCGAGCGTGCTCCCCGCGGTGACGCTTTTTGTCCCGCTTCTCGGACTGGCGGTGCTCTTCTACGCTGTGACGAGCCTTTCCGCGATCCGCACCCAGGCGCGGCCCGCGATCTTTCAGCTTCCTGCATCTGGCGCGCTCGTTCGGGCGCGAGCAGCCATCCGAGCCGCCACGCTGCCCGAGCAGTACCGCTCCATCCTCAGCATCCGCGAGCTCGAATCCGCGGCCGCCGGCGGCAGCCCCGTGTTGTGGCTCGCGGCGCTCCTCGCGCTCGTGTTTGCCGTGACCAGATAGTGGTCGCAGGCGTCGCGGCGTTCGTCAGCTGGCTGGGTGCGTCGCTCGTCGTGCTGGGCGATGGACGTCGAGCCCTTGCCCTCGGCGTTCTCCTTGCCACCGCTGGAATGACCGTGATCGCCTGGCAGACCGCGGGACCGCTGGCGGCGGCTGCGATCGCCGGCGGCGGCGCGGTTGCCGCCGCGAGGCGTTTCAGCTCAGGTGCCGACGGGTGGCGAATCATGCCGCCAGGCTCGACTCCACGCCTGGTGCTGTGCATCGCGGGAGGGCTGATCGTCCTGTGGATTGCCGCCGCGGTGACGACCGGTCCGGGGGCGTCGCTGCGGTTCACCGTGATGGTGGTCGCCGGATTTTCGGGGGCGCGTGTTCTCGCCAGCGACAACGCATCGGTTTTGCTGACCGCGACAAGCCTGCTCGCCCTTGTCGTCGCGCTGGCCGGCGCTTTCGCGGATGGCTCCGGGCTGTGGACCTATCTCGCAGCAGCGCTGATCGCGGCCGGTGTGGGATGGCTTCCGCAGAGGACTGCTCGTGCAGGCTGAGACCGCGGTCCTGCTGGTCTGCGCCGGGGCGGCCCTCGCGTTCACCGTCGCGTTCAATCCGCTGCCGATATCGCGGCGCGCGCTGCTGCTAAAGGGGGGGACTGGGTTGGCAGCCAGCGCGGCCATCGCCGCGGTCCCCTCGTTCGACCTCGCGCTCCTGATCCTGCTCACGGTCGGCGTCCTGCATGCAGCAATCGACGGCAGGCGAGCTTTTGCGGTGCGCCTCAGGGCGCCCGTCGTGGCGGTGGCGACGCTGGCCGTCGCTCTTGTTTTCGCCCACGCCCAGGGCCCGGACGTACTGCAGCGTTTTGCAGCGGTCGGCCTGGTCTCCGGGTTGGCCGCGGCGGTGGGGCTCCTGCCCTACCTGCATTCCCTCGACCCTGAAGAGCCGATGACTTCGTCGCCGATTCCGTGGATCGCGTTCGTGGGGCCGGTGCTGGCGGCGGTGGTCGTGGCCCGGGCGCAGCAGATGCTTGCCCCCGACGCGGGAGGGGTGTTCGGCGGCATGCTCATCGGGCTTGGCCTTCTGAACATCGCCTGGGGCAGCATCGCCGCGTGGCTGACCGAAAGCGAGGTGGCGGCATGGCGCTATTCGTTCGTCGCGGATTGGGGGCTCGTGCTATGCGGTTTCGGCCTCACGCTCGCCGACGGCGGGCGCGCCGCCCTGCTGATCATGTTCAGCATCGTGGTCGTGCGCCTTCCTCTCTACGTTGCGTCGCGCCAGGCCCTACGCGATAAGGCGGTGGCGCAGCGTCCCATCAACTTTGTCGTTGCCGGGGCGTTGGCTGGATCGGCGCCGTTCGTGGGTTTTGTAGCCCGCATTCTCTTGCTGCGAGCGGCTACCCAGCTCTACTGGCCGCTGGCGCTGGCGCTCGCGCTCGGGATGCTGCTGTGGCTGCCGGGATCTTTGCGCCTCGGCCGCAGCCTTGCGGTGCCTCGGGGCAGGCAGGCGATCGGCGTCGGGCTGGTGCTGGCCGTCAGCGTGGCCGCGGGGTTGTATCCACTGCCGATCCTGCTGGCGGCACGGCTGTGATCCAGGTCCTCCTAGGCATCGCGACCCATGCCGTGGCGCTGGTTCTTTATCCGGGCCTCTTCGGGATGGTCGCCATCGGGGCACTCATCGAGCTGGCGTGGATGCGGCTCAGCGCGGGCGGGTGGGAGTGGCCGGAGCTGCCGCAGCGGCGCCCCAGCCCGGTCGTCGCAACGACCGCCCTGTGCGCCGTTGTGGCCGCCGTCCAGGTGGCGGCGCCGCTCAATCCGCTGCCGGGCGACGAGCGGAGTGTCGTGCTTGCTGCGGTCGCGCTTGCGTTCACGGCCTGGGCGCTGCTCGCGTTGACCGTCGAGTTCGTGGCCGAGCCGGGGCTGCTGCTCCTCATCCAGTTCTGCTGGCTACTCGCGGCGCTGGGCCCGGCGGTGCAGACCGAGAGCATGCGTCCGCAGGCGCTGGGCAGCGTGTTGGTCCCCGCGCTGCTCCCCGCCAAGGTCGCATGCGCATTTCTGTATTTGCTGTGCTTGCCTGCGCTCCTCAGGTTGTGGCCGATCACCGCGCCGAGCGAGAGACGCGGCAAGCGGCGGCTCGACGCGGGTCGCATCCTGACGTGGTTTCCCTACTGCGGTTTGTTCACCACGCTGTTCATCACGCCGTCATCCGATGACCTGATCGGCCTGGTGCGCTTTTTCGGGCTTGTCTTTCTTGTCGCCGCGCTTGTCATCGCAATCGGGCTTTTGCTGCAGCGCCGAGGCGCTTTGATTGCGCGCGGTCTATACGCTCGGGCAGTGGGTCCTTACGCGGTTCTCGTCCTCGTGATCGTTGTGGTGACTTCGATACTCGTCAGATAAGTCCTCCCATCACCCTGTGGAAAACGCAGGACGCGGGTGTATCATCCAGCCCGACCCGACCACATTTTGACAATCGTCTTGCACGCGCTTTGAAACTGTTGACGTCCGTGTTGGGGATCTGGTCTGCCGACGTCGGCATCGACCTGGGAACCGCCAACACGCTGGTGCATGTCCGCGGACGTGGGATCGTCCTCAACGAACCTTCCGTGGTTGCCGTCAGCAAACGCACTGGCCAGGTGCTCGCGGTTGGCACCGAAGCCCGGCGCATGCTCGGCCGCACACCCGCCGACATCGTCGCCATGCGCCCGCTGCGCAACGGCGTGATCGCCGACTTCGAGCATACCGAGCAGATGATCAGACACTTCATCGCCCGCGCCCACAACCGGGCGTGGCACGTGAGCCATCCACGCGTCGTGGTTGGCGTTCCATCTGGCGTGACTGAGGTGGAGAAGCGGGCGGTCACCGATGCCGCAACGATGGCGGGTGCACGCGAGGCGCACCTGGTCGAAGAGCCGATGGCGGCCGCGATCGGCGCGGGGCTGCCGATCCAGGCGGCCGGCGGATCGATGATCGTCGACATCGGCGGCGGCACGACCGAGGTCGCCGTCATCTCATTGGGTGGCGTCGTCGCAGCGACCTCAGTCCGGGTCGGCGGCGACGAGATGGATGACGCGATCGTGCAGTACGTCAGGCGGACGATGGGTCTGCTCATCGGCGAGCGCACCGCCGAAGACATGAAGATCGCCATGGGATCGGCTTTCCCCACGCAGCACGAGCGCTCCTTCCTCGTCCGCGGCCGCGACCTCATCTCAGGACTGCCGAAGACGGTCGAGATGACGAGCGCTCACGTACGGGAGGCCCTTTCCGGCGTGTTGATCGACATCGTCCGTGCCGTCAAGTCCACGATCGACGCGACCCCGCCCGAGCTTGTCGAAGACATCATGGAGCGAGGCATCGTCGTCTGCGGCGGCGGCGCGCTCCTTGCCGGCCTCGACCAACTTTTCGCCCACGAGACGCTTATGCCCGTGCGCATCGCCGACGATCCGTTGACCTGCGTTGTGCGCGGCACGGGCATCGTGCTCGAGGAGATCGACACCTTGAACCGGGTCCTGATGCGGACTCGCCGTGCCAGGGCCCTCCGCTACTAAGTGGTGCGGCGCTAAGTGGTGCACTAGACGCCGATGCATGGGGCAAGGAGCCAGTCGCGGTCGACCGGCCTCTTCCTCGTTCTGTGCGCGGCGATGCTGGTGCTCGCGATGTTGAGCCAGCAGCCGTGGGCGGCCGGCGCGCGGAGCGCGGCGAAGAGCGCGCTTGCGCCGGGGGAGGTGGCGATGACCTCGGTCGCGACGCAGGTCGGCCGCATGACCTCCGTGTTCGGCGACGTTTCGACTCTTCGCGCTGAGAATGCGCGACTTCGCTCGGCCGATGAGGCGCTGCGACGCCAGGTCGTCGAGCTCAATGCGGCGGCGAAGGAGAACGCGTCGCTCCGGCAGGCGCTCGCCTTCCAGAAATCGTCGGGCCATCACACGGTTGCGGCCGAGGTCATCGGCGCGGGACCGGACGGCTTCAGCCGCACGATGGAAGTCGACCGAGGCACGGCCGACGGCGTGCGACCCGGAATGGTCGTGGTCACGGGCGCGGGGCTGCTGGGTCGGGTCCGCGAGGCCGGCCCACACGCCGCGATCGTGCAGACGCTGGCCGACCCGCAGAGCCGGGTCAGCGTCTACCTGTCGACCTCCAGCCTGCAGGGCACGCTCTCGGGCGGTCCGACATCGCTCCAGCTCGAGCTCCAGCACACTCTTGGCGTCGTCGCTTCGAACGGCGAATGGGCGCTCACGAGCGGGGTCGGCGGCGCGTTCCCGCGCGGCCTGGTCGTCGGCGAGCTCGCGAGTCTGACCCGGCGTGACGCCGCGGCGACAGACGTGGCGCAGGTCGCGTGGGTCAACGAGCCATCCAGCCTCAGCTTCGTGCTGGTGATCACGGACTTCCAACCGTCGTGAGGCGAATCGCCGGCGCCGCACTCATTGCGGCGGCGGCGCTCGCGCAGGCCACCTGGGCCCCGCATCTCGAGGTCGGCGGCGCGTTTCCAAACCTCGTCCTGCTCGGAGCTGTCGCAGTCACATGGACGGTCGGCGCTCGATCCGGCATGGTCTGGGCCTGCGCGGGCGGCGTCCTCCTCGACCTCACGGGATCGGGACCGATCGGACCGCACGCACTCGCGCTGCTGGCGGGTGTCTACGTCATCGGCTTCTGGACACGCAGCATGGAACGGCCGAACGGGGTCTACGTCGCGCTGACCGCGGCGGTCAGCACCGTCCTCTATTCGGCCGTCCTCGTGCTCGCGGGCGGCTTGCTCGGGTTCAGCGTGCCACGGCCCGAAAGCATGGTGTGGTTGGCTTTTGCCGCCGCCGTCTACAACGCGCTGCTGATGCCGCCCGCGCTCGAGGTCTTCCGCCGGATACAAGCGCTTAGCCGCTGGGAAGCACTACCGAATTGATCGAGCTCGGCGGCCTCGCGCCGCGACCGCGGTGGTCGCTCCGCCTCACTGCCGCTGCGACGGTCGGGGTGATTGTGATCGGCGCGCTCGCGGTCAAGCTCGGGCAGCTCCAGGTGACCGACGGGTCGCGCCTGGCGGCGCTTGCCCGGTCGAACACGGTCCACCGAATCGTCCTGGAGGCGGACCGCGGCATCATCTACGACCGCCACGGCGCTCCCCTGGTCGAGAACAGCCCGGTCTGGAGTCTCGCGGTCATGCCCGCGGCCCTGCCCTCGAGCGCGCGGGACCGCGCGCAGGAGCTGGTCGAGCTGTCGCGCGTCTCCGGCATTGCTGAGGAGAAGCTCGCGGCGCAGCTCCTGCCGGCCGATCCCTTCGCCCCGCTCACCGTGAAGGCAAACCTGAATCAGGCTGAAGAGCTGGCGATCAGCGAAAGGCTTCCTGAGCTGCCCGGCGCATCGATCGTGCAGCGCTTGGTCAGGACTTATCGCGACGCCCTGGTCTTCGGCCATGTGCTCGGTTACATAGGACCGATCGACCCTTCGCAAGCGAAACAGCTGAGCTTGCAGGATTACCAACCCGACGAGCTCGTGGGCAAGGTCGGCGTCGAAGCGGGCCTCGAATCGACCCTTCGCGGAGCGGATGGCTGGGCCGACGTAGAGGTCGATGCGCGAGGGGAGGTAAAGAAGGTGCTGGCGATGCAGCCGCCGGTCGCCGGCCATTCCGTCTACCTGACACTCGACGCAAGCCTCCAGGAGGCGACGGCCGCCGCGCTCGGCGCGGGCCTGGCCCGCGACCACAAGACGGCAGGCGCATCCGTGGTCGTCGATCCCCGGACGGGCGAAGTGCTTGCCATGGTCAGCATGCCCGGCTACGACACCAATCTCTTCACGCGGGGCATCTCGCGGGCCGATTACAACCGGTACCTCACCGACCCCGACAAGCCGATGCTGAACCGCGCCATCTCAGGTCAGTACGCTCCGGGCTCGACCTTCAAGATGGTCACGGCGACTGCCGGGCTGCAGGAAGGCAAGATCACTGCGCAGACTCTTCTGTCGTGTCCGCCCTACATCAACGTCAACGGCTGGATCTACCACAACTGGGCGAGCTACAGCCTTGGCCGCATGAATGTGGCCCGCGCGCTGGCAACCTCGTGCGATACGTTCTTCTACCAGGTCGCGGCGATGGTCGGCGACATCACTCTGGCCCGCTACGCACGCGCCTATGGATTCGGCCAGGCCCAGGGAATCGAGATGCCGGGCGTGATGCCCGGGCTGGTGCCAGACCGGATCTGGAAGCAGCTGCAGTGCCGAGTGCCCGATTTCAACTCCGACGCGTGTCGTTGGAGCGAGGGCGACACCATCACGTTCGGCATCGGACAGTCCTACCTCCTGACGACGCCGCTCAACCAGGCCGTGTATGTCGCGGCGCTCGCGAACGGAGGTCACGTGCTCCGGCCGACCCTCGTGCACGAGGTGCGAGATGCGTCAGCTCATCCGGTGAAGCAGCAAGTGACGGATGTGACAGGAAGCGTGCCGGCATCGCCCGACAATATCCAGGCCGTACGCGAGGGCATGCGCGAGGAGATCAACCGGCCGTACAACATGAACTACTGGTTTCGCGCCGCGGGTGTTCCCGCCGACGGCGGGGGTAAGACCGGGACCGCGCAGTGGGGAGGGAGCGGGCTCGACCTGCCGACCCACGCGTGGTTTGTATTCTTCGCTCCTTACGCGCAGCCCGAGATCGCACTGTCGATCTTTGTCGAACGCGGCGAGCTCTCTGAGGTGGAGGCAGCGCCAATCGGCGTCGACATCATGAAGTTCTATCGCAACAACGTCGGCGCAATCCGAGCCTGAGGCAGTGACGCATCGTCTCGACAAGCTGCAGCCGGTGCTCGCGGTCATGCTTGCAGCCCTCGGCGTGATGACGGTATTCAGCGCGCACGCCGATTGGGTGCGGCAAATCGTGTGGTTGATTCTCGGCGGGGTGCTTTACGTGGCCGCGGCGTTTTACGACTTCCGGCGGCTGCGTACCATCGCCCCCGCCCTTTACGCGGGAATGCTCTTGATGCTCGTCGCGGTGCCCCTGGTTGGGCACACGGCGCTTGGCGCAAGACGGTGGCTCGCGGTGGCCGGGTTTCCGCTCGAGCCATCAGAGCTGTCCAAGCTGATCGTGGTCATCGCTCTGGCGGCGTACTTGTCGCGTTGGGAGCGAATTTCGTGGAGGGTATTCATGGGGGCGCTCGGCCTGGTCGCCGCCCCTGCTGCGCTCGTCCTCGTCCAGCCCGACCTCGGCACGACCATCGTCTTGCTGGCTGTGACGGCAGGCATGCTCTTCCTCAGCGGCGCGCGACCCGCCCAGCTGATGTCGATCGTTGCCTCCGGGGTGGTTGCCCTGCCCCTTCTGCCGCACCTCCTCCACGGCTACCAGAAGCAGCGCCTGGAGATCTTCCTCGACCCGAACAAGGACCCCCTCGGTGCCGGGTACAACCTGCTTCAGGCACGGATCGCGGTCGGGTCCGGTGGGGTGTTCGGACGCGGCTGGCTCCTCGGCCTCCAGGGCCAGCTGGGGTTCGTGCCAGAGCGAGCGACGGACTTCGTTTTCGCCTCGTTCGCCGAAGAGTTCGGGCTGGTGGGCTGCCTCGTCCTCCTTACCCTGTTCGGCACGCTGCTGATCCGTCTCCTCCGGTCAGCGGCGGTGGCGCCGGACCGCTTCGGCGAGTTGCTGGCCGGAGGGGTCTTCTGCATCCTGTTCGTCCAGGTCGTGGAGAACGTAGGAATGAACACCGGCCTCCTACCGATCGCAGGCATTCCGCTGCCCCTGATCTCGTACGGCGGGTCGGCCACGATCACGACGCTGACGGCGCTCGGGCTCGTTCAGTCGGTGATGCTCAGGCGCCGGTCTGTCGCCTATCAAGATCGGACGAGCCCCTCCGGCGCGTTCCGACCACCCCACGCCCCTGGCGTCGGGTCACTGCGAGGATGGTGAGGAGCCTTGGTACAATCTGTCGCCGTGCCCAAGCCTGGTAGTTCGCTGTCGGCTGTCGTCGTCAGCGGAGGCAAGCAGTACCGCGTAGCCCCGGGCGACCGCATCCTGGTCGACCGGATCGCCGCGGAGCTAGGTGCTTCCGTAAAGCTCGGCCGTGTCCTGCTGTTCAGCGACGGCAACGAGGTCAAGGTCGGCAACCCGGCGATCGAAGGCCTGGACGTCGAAGCCAAGGTCATAGCCCATCCGCGGGGGCCGCGGCTCGAGAGCCTCCGGTACAAGTCGAAGAAGCGCGTGCGGGTCCATGCGGGCGGCCGCGCCCACCTGACTGCGCTGGAGATCATCGCCGTCGGAGGCGTTGGTCTACCGGTGGAAGAAAAGGAAGCGGCACCCGAGAAGGCCAAGCCCAAGGGCCGGGCCAAAGCGGCGCCCAAGAAGAAGGCCCTGGCGGCTAAGGCCGAGGCGCTCGACGAGACCCCCGAGCCTGTCGAGGAAGAGGCGCCGAAGAAGGCTCCTCGCCGCCGCGCCAAGAAGGAGAGCGAGTAGATGGCACACAAGAAGGGCGGCGGCTCCTCGCGTAACGGGCGCGACTCGAACCCGCAGATGCTCGGCGTCAAGATCTACGGTGGACAGGTCGTCACCGCCGGCGCCATCCTGGTCCGCCAACGCGGCACCAAGATCGCTCCCGGCACTGGCGTCGGGCTCGGCCGCGATGACACTCTTTTCGCTCTGGTACCCGGCCAGGTGAAGTACGAGCGCGTGGGCAAAGACGGCCGGCGCGTGACTGTCGTTCAGCAAGGCACGAACGCCGAACAAAACTGACGGCCGGCACTTCGTCGACAGCGCACGCATCGTCGTGCGCGGCGGTCATGGGGGACGCGGTGCCGCGACGTTCCGTCGCGAGCCGTTCACACCACGCGGTGGTCCTGACGGCGGCGACGGCGGGCGCGGCGGCTCATTAGTCCTGGTTGCCTCGGACGAGGTCACGGACCTCTCGCGATACAAGAGGCGATCACGCTGGCAGGCGGAGGCGGGCGGGAACGGCGCCTCGACGCGCAAGACGGGGCGCAACGGGTCTGATGTGACGCTCGATGTTCCCGTTGGCACGATCGCACTCGATTCCGACGGATCGCTGATCGCGGACCTCGATCGCCCGGGCGCGCGCGCTGTCGTCGCGAGCGGCGGAGCCGGCGGGCGCGGCAACGTCCATTTCAAAAGCTCGACGCGCCAGGCGCCCGACTTTGCGGAGCCGGGTCTGAAAGGTGAAGAGCGCGAGATCACCCTCGATTTGAAGCTCATCGCCGACGCCGGCCTGGTCGGACCGCCGAACGCAGGCAAGTCCTCGTTGCTGGCCGCCCTCACCGCCGCGCATCCCAAAGTCGGCGCCTATCCGTTCACCACGCTCGACCCCGAGCTGGGTGTGGCCGAGGTCGCGGGCGGCAGGATCGTCCTGGCCGACATCCCAGGGCTGATCGAAGGCGCGGCTCGAGGGGCTGGGCTGGGTCAGCGCTTCCTCCGCCATGTCGAGCGCACCAAGGTGCTGGTTTACGTGCTCGACGGCGCAACCGCAGATCCGTGGCGGGACCTCGAAACGGTGCGGCAGGAGGTGGCGCAGTTCTCCGCGGAGCTGGCGGAGCGCCCCCACCTCGTGACGGTGAACAAGGTCGACCTCGAACCGGCGCGACGCCTGCGGGCGCGCAACCGGCGGCCGAACGTGCACTTCGTGTCGGCACTGACGGGCGAAGGGTTGCCGGCGCTGATCGGTGCCATCGGCAAGGCGGTCGCATCGGCGCCACCGCCGAGCCTGCCTGCACCGGTCGCCGTCACCAGGCTCCCCATCCGTCGAAGCGACGAGCTCGTAGTCGAACGCAAACCAGTCGGATTTGCCGTCCATAGCGAGCGAGTCGAGCGGCTGGTCGAGCGAACCAACCTCGAATCGGAAGGCGGCCTCGCCCGCTTTCAGGCCGAGCTGGATCGGTTCGGGGTCAACGAGGCCCTTGAGGCCGCGGGCGTGAAGCCGGGCGACACCGTGAGCATCGGCGGCATCGAGTTCGAGTACCAGCCGTGAGGGTCGGGATCCTCGGCGGCACATTCGATCCGATCCATCTCGGGCATCTTGCGGCGGCGCAGGCCGCGATCGAGTGCGCTGAGCTCGATCGCCTGGTCCTCGTTCCCTCGGGAAGCCCCCCGCACCGCAGGCCCGCGGTGGCGGAAGCGGAACGGCGGCTCGAGATGGTGAGGCTCGCCATCGGAGATGACCCTTCGTTCGAAGTCTCCGACATCGAGACGCGCCGAACCGGCCCTTCCTTCACGTCCGACACTCTTCGCGAGCTGAAGCGGCTGCGACCTGGCGACGAGCTGTTCCTCGTCCTCGGGTGGGACGCGGCTCGGATGTTTGGCACGTGGCACGAACCCGATGAGGTGCGCCGCCTGGCCAACGTCGTGGTGGTCAGCCGGCCCAGGAGCGGGGCTCCGGATGAGAGTTCGCTGCGCGCCGCGGGGCTCGATCCGGCGCAGACGATCGTGTGTCTGCGCCCGACCCCGGACATCTCGGGCAGCGCGCTGCGGCGGGCCATCGCGCATGGCGAACCAATCAGCGAGCTGCCGGAGGCGGTCGAACGCTACATCGCCAAAAATCGGCTGTATGGGGATAATCGAGACATTGGCTGCTGACCCGTCCAGGCGACTCACGCCGCTCCAGCTCGCGCGACTTTTGAGGAGCGCGGCAGCCGAGAAGAAGGCTTGGGACCCCGTGGTGATCGACGTGCGCGATCAGACTTCGGTGGCCGACTATTTCGTCATCTGCGAAGGCGAGACCGACCGCCAGGTTCGCGCCATCGCGGACGGCATGGTGGAGGCGGCCAAGGCGAAAGACCGAAGGCCGCTTGCGGTCGACGGCTACGGAGACGCGGGCTGGATCCTGCTCGACTTCGACTCGGTGCTCGCGCACGTATTCCTGCCCGGGGAGCGGTCGTACTACGACCTGGAGAGCCTGTGGGCGCCGGCGGCTAAAAGGCGGAAGAGGGCTGCCTCGGCCTAGCAAAAGCCACGAGCCCCTCCGGCGCCTTCGGCGCCACCTCCCCATGAATGGGGAGGAGCCCTTCTAGATCAGCTGGGCGTAGCGGTCGAAGATTTCTCTTAGCTCTGCGGGGGGTTCCACGCGATGCTTCTTCATCACGTCGAACAGGCTCAGGATGTGGCGCACTCCTGCGAGCGTGACTCCTTTCTCGCGCGTCAGGTTCTGGATCACCTGGACCTTGCTGATGTCACGCTGTGAGTAGCGCCGCCGGTTTGTCATCGTGCGATGCGGCTCGATCAGGCGCGCGTCCTCGTACAGCATCAACGTGCGCGGGTGCGTCTCGAGGATCTCGGCGGCGACGCTGATCGTGTACAGCGGCTTGTCAAGGTCGCTGAACGACTGGTGATGACCCCTTGGACCGCGGTTGTTGCTTGCCATCAGTGAAGGGACTTCAAGACCTGGATGATGGCCGGGCCCAGGAGGACGATCCACAAGACGGGAAAGATGCAGCCGACCATCGGGAAGACCATGCGCGAGGAAGCCTGAGCCGCGCGCTCTTGAGCGCCCTGGCGCTGGCGGCGCCTCATCTCGGTCGCCTGCACCCGGAGTAGCCGCGCGATTGGAACCCCCATCTGGTCTGACTGCACGATCGACTCGACAAGGTGGTGCAGGTCCGGCACGCCCGCCGTGTCGGCCATGTTCTCGAGGGCTCCCATGCGTGGCCTGCCGAGCCTGATCTCTCGCAGAACCTTGCCGATCTCGTCGCCCAGCGCGTTGTGGAATCGCTCTGTGATGCTGAGCAGTCCTTCGTCGAGACTCATGCCAGACTCAACCACCAGGGTCAGCAGGTCGGTCGCTTCGGCGAGCGAGCGCTGGATCTGGCGCCTGCGCTGGCCGATTCGCTGTTCGATCCACAGGCCAGGAGCCAGGTAGCCGGCGGCCGCGAAGATGGCGCCGGCCAGGGGCGCGGCCACGTAATCGGGGAACGAGAGTGGCAATAGGAGGCCGATTGCGAGTCCGGCGATAGCCATCATCGCCGCGATGCTGTATCGGACGGCCTGGAAGCCGGCCGGCGTCAGGCCGGCTGGGTTGCCCGCCTGGCTCAGCTTCTGGCGGAGCTGGATCGCTGTCCCGGCCGGGAGTCGCGACACCGGCCGCAGCGCCGACTCGAGCTGCTTGAGGAAGCCCTGGCGAGGGGCGCCGGGCACCAAGCCACCATTGGCGGCGGCGGCACGGTACTGGTCGATGGCGATGAAGTATGCGAAGACGATCACTGCGCAGATGAGGCCTGAGACTATGGCGACCTGCAGCATCGCCTTCAGGCCTCCAGCGAGGTCATGCGCTGGATGAGCAGGTTGCCGATGAGGATCATCACCCCGGCGAAACCCAGCATCGCGTAGCCCACCCAGGTGCCCGTCATCGGCGCGTAGTAGCCGGGAACGAAAATATAAAGTCCGAGGGCGAGGAGGATGGGTAGGCCGGTGATGATGCTGGCCGACGCGCGCGATTGCGCGGTCAGCACGCTCATGTCGCGCTTCGTCTGAAGGCGATCGCGAAGTGTGTCCGAGATGTTGTCCAGGACCTCGGCGAGGTTGCCTCCGACCCGGATATGCAGAAGGATCGCCGTGACGATGAACTCGAGGTCTGGGCTGTTGATGCGCAGGAGCATTGCGCTGAGCGCTTCTTCGACCGAGGTGCCGAGCGTGATCTCTGTCGTGACGCGTTCGAACTCGGTGGACACGGGCGGCTGCGACTTCGCCGCCACCGTCTCGAGCGCGCGGTCGATCGCATATCCCGTCTTCAAAGAGTTCGACAGAAGCTGGAGCATGCTCGCGAGCTGGTCATTGAAGAGCTTCAGTCGTCGCCGCTGCAAGTAGTTGACCACGAGAGGTGGGATCACGAAGCCGACCGCGCCGAGGATGATCGGTCCGAGCGTGAAGCCGAAACGGAAAAGGCCAACCAGGGCGCCCAGGCCGACCGCCCCGATGCGGATGAGGAGGTACTCGGGCGCGGTGAGGTTCAGGCCGGCGCGAGCGAGGTCCTCGGTCAGCGTGGGCTTGCCTTGCACCTTCCTGCGCTGGCTGAGGTTTTCTGCCGCCGGCTTGAGCAGGCGCTCCACGAGCTCCCTCGGCGTGGCGCGAGGAGGCATCGTATCGGTGGCGCGTGTCCGTTCTTTGCGGACCTTGTCAAGGGCCCAGAAGAAGACGAAGATCGCGGCCGCCATGGGGACTGCAACGATCGTCTCTGGTGGCAGGTTCATGACGAGACTAAAAGAGGGTGGGGTAGGCGGCCTGGATGACCTGCAGAGTGACGCCCTTGGCATCGCCGACGCTCGGACACTTCGGGTCCGGTAGCTTCTCGCCGGGCGCGTAGTCCTTGTACGACTCGAGGGTGTACTTCAAAGCCGCATAAGTCAGGAACCAGGTGATGACCTCGGCCTCGCATTGCGTGACCACGATCGTCAGGCTCGTCGCGCCGGCGTTGCCGGAGCTGCTTGCAGAACCGACTTTGATCACATGCACCTGCGTGAAGATCGTCTTCACCGCGACCTTACCGGCCGTCGAGACGGTCGCGATTACCGACATGTAGTCGCCCGGCTGGATGTAATCCGCGACGCCCTGCTGCTCGCTGGTCGGGAGAGTCAGGGCGACGTAACCCTGCGGGATGGGCAGGTACTCGGACTGTGAGCCGAGGGCGTTGTTTGGCTTGGCCACGTCGTTGGAGACGACCGCTTGGCCGGACGGGATCGACACCAGCGGGACCATGCCCTGGACGTCCTGGATCCGCGTGAAGTAGACCTTGGGGTACGTACCCGGCACCGGGATGCTCTTCATCGTGAGGGCATCGGCTGTGATGGGGATCCGCGGCTGGAGATCCCTGCTCGCGACGACCACCGTTTGCTGGGGACTCGCGCCGGCCTGGCTGGCGTTGAGAGCTACGAGGACGAAAGCAACGATGACCAGGATGGCCAGGAGGACGCCGAGGAGTGTGAACGGGCGGCGCGAAGTAATTGTGCTAAGGCTCCGCAAGGCCGACCAATCATAGGCAAGATATCCCGGTGCCGAGCCCCCTTACGTGATACTGAAAAAGCCACTTTTGGAGCAGCGCGGACAGTCCCTGGTGGAGTTCGCGGTGTCCTCGGTGATACTTCTCCTCCTGGTCGGGGGCCTGGTCGACATCGGACGCTCGATCTATGTTTCCGAGGCCCTGTCGAACGCAGCGCGCGAGGGGGCGCGCCACGGCGCCTGGTTCGATGCCCCCAGGCAGGCGCATCCCTACCTGGACGACGCCCAGATCCAGGCCGCGGTGGACGCCGAGCTGGCTTCCATCTCGCTACCCGGGTCGGTCCTCAAGAACCCCGGCGGCACCACCTGCCCTTCGGTGTCGGACGGAAATACACTGCACAACCCCCCATACGTCTCCTCGGCTTACCCCCCGACAGCCAATCAGCCATGGCTCTACATCTGCTACAACAACACGCCTGGGGTCGACTTCACGAGCCCAGCGACCAACCAGGGCCAGCTTGACCTGAACGTGATCGTCCTCTACACGTACGGTCCACTGACGCCCCTGGTGAAATCGCAGTTCGGGGTCTTCCAGGTGGCCGCGAACCAGCACATGACCGTGCAGGGTTTCTGATGCGTAGGAGAGACGGTCAGCAATCGCAGGCGCTCATCGAGTTCGCCCTGGTTTCGCCAGTGCTCCTGCTGCTCCTGTTCGGCGTCGTCGACATCGGGCGTGCGATCTTCTACTACGACACGATCAATCACGCAGCGCGCGAAGGTGCGCGCACCGCAGTGCGGGCGTCGAATCAACTCCCAACGAACGCCGACGTGCTGACCACGGTCAGCACCCAGATGCTCGGTGCGCCGATCACAGCGCCATGTCCGCAAGGCCCCGTCACGGGGGCAACCCCGGCGCAGAACTCTGGGTGGCTGTACATCACCGAGCCCAGCCCGCCGGCGAGCGTGGAAGGATCGCCGCTTCCCAACGCGCCTGGCGGCGAATACTCCTCCAGCGCCAGCGGTTCGTGCAGCGCGGTCAACCCCGCCTCGGGCAACGCGCAGCTGCAGGTGACGATCAGGTTCAACCTGGTCCTGATCACTCCGATCGTGGCCCAGGCGACGGCAAACCACGTCATCATCACTGCGGCGGCGATCTTCCGGACGGAGTACTGAGCGCTGATGAAGGGAACTCCACGTCCTCGGCAGTCAGTGCGCCTTGCGCAAAGACTGGTTCCCCAGCCGGCGGGGACGCAAGATGGGCAGGCCATCGTCCTCATCGCGCTCATGCTCACCGTGCTGATCGGGATGGCGGCGATTGCGATCGACGGCGCGCGCGCGTACTCCGTGCGGCGTGACCTCCAGGCGGCTATTGACGCCGCCGCTCTCACCGCGGGTGACAAGCTGCAGCAGTCTCCCGGCAACTACACGGGAGCTGAGCAGGCAGCTGCGGCGATCTTCGCCAGCAACCTACGCCTGTACAGCGCGCCTTCCTGCTCGGGCTGGGTCTCGCCGGGGCCGGCTCCTGTGACCGTGACATGCACGTATGGCGACGGCACGGTGCTGACTCAAGTCGTGGGCGCGTTGGGACCGCAAGGCAGCCAGTTCACCATCACCGCCAGACGCAACCTCGACCTGCAGTTCGCGCGCATCCTGACCAACGGCGCAAGCCCGACCCTTGCCGCCACGTCGACGGGCAATGTGAACAACCGGCTCTACACGCCCACCCTCGCTGCGCTGAACCAAGCGGGATGTGGAGGGGCGGGCGGGACGGCGATCACCGTCAATGGCAGCGGCACGCTCAACGTCAACGGTGATGTTGTGTCGAACGGGTCGATCACGATGTCGAGCGGCAGCCTTCGAGTCGCGGGCGACATCTACGCCCGCTGCCAGTCACCGATCCCGGGGTCCGTCACGAATGCCTGCTACTCAAGTGGTGCCTCGACGCCGTGCACCTACCCCGATGTCGCCGGGGCCACGCGTCCAGGGTTCCGCCTGGCCGATCCCAACTTTCCGCCGCCAAGCCTGGGTGGTCTGAGCCGCTCCGTGACCAGCGTGGTCGCGCTGTTGCCGGGCAACTACGCGGCCCTTCCTATCCTCAGCGGCTCACACTGCTGGTTCATGAGTGGCGGGGTCTACAACTTCCAGGCCGGCTTCATCAACCTGGGAGATTTTGTCAGCAACGAGCTGAAGCCGCCCGACGAGCCCAACGCCGTCGATAACACGCTCCGGGCCAGCCCCCAGTTCTGGGATACGAACGGCGTCCGGTGTGCAGGTACGTTTCTGCTCAGCAAGACCACGAGCGCGATTGACATCCCGGACGGCACCTGGTCCTTTGTTCTCACCTCGCTCAGGACCGATACCTACAACGGGGTCAGCTATACGCGAGAGAGCGCGCCGTCGATGTGCCAACAGGTGACGACGAACACTCATTTCGATGGGATTGAAGTCTCGGTCAGCAACGTCCCGGGAGCCACCTCCTACAACATCTACGTTGCCCTGCCTGGGAGTGGCTGCGCCGGTCCCTTCGGCCTGGCGGCCAACCTTCCGGTCAGTGGTTCAGTCCTCAACACCAGCGCGGGCACGAGCGCGTGTCCGAATGTCACCGGCGGTGGGTGCTCGCTGGGCAATGAGTCGATCACGCTCTCCACCCAGCTGGTGCCTCCTTTCGCGCCCAACGGAGCGGCGGCGGCCGGGGTCACCGGTTCGTACCCGCCTGACGGCGAGACGGCTCCGCTTGCTGCGGGCTTGCCCAACCAGAACCCGGCCCGCGGGCCGGGTTCAAAGGGCGATAGGGCCAATGAGAACAACTGCGAAACTCTCGCCCCCTCGTACGCGAGCTGTCCCGCGCCGATCTCACCGGGGGCGGTGGAGCTCTACTTTCCTCAAGGAGCTTGCCTGGCGACCTCGAACGGTGCCGACGACTACGTCTTCAGCGGATACCAGTACAACTGGGTCACGGTGTTCGAACCTGGACCCGGTTCGCCGCCGGCGAACGGCTGTGCGAACCTGCTGGGTGCACAGGGCAACTCGGGCTGGATCGGCCTTGTCTATATGCCCTCGGCGTACCTCGCGGTGATCTCGCCCTACACATACGAGGTGCCGGGAACCGGGGGCATCATCGCTGACTCGATGGGCTTTGGCGGGACTCTGCCGACCATCAAGTACAGCTCGAGCTACGCGCCCGTTCCTCCGGCGAGCCGGATCACGAACTGACTTCGGCGGCCTCCGCGACCGCTGCGGGAGCGGCTCCATTCGTGTCGGACGCATCGCCCCGCGACTGCAGCCGCGCGATCCGGTGGTGCAGAGTGCCCGCCGCTTTTCCGTCGCCCAGCTCCTCGTAGCGCTCGATCGCGCCCCGCCACGCTGCCTTCGCGTCATCGATCCGGCCCATGCCCCACAGGGCCTGAGCGCGGCCGGTGAGCGATTCTGCCCGCTCGCGTGTCCTGTCCGCGGGCATCAGCTGCAGGGCGGAGTCGGCCAGGCGAAGGGCCTCATCGAAGGCTCCGACCTCTAGCGCGTTCTTCGCCGCCTGGCCGAGAAACGATGCGGTGCGGAACGCATCGGCCGCCGTTCCGGACTGGTACAGGTGATGGCCGATCTCGGCGGCATGCTCGGGCGCCGAGCGGCCGTATACGCGCTCCAGCGTGTCGGCTACTGCCAGGTGGTACGCCTGGAGGCGGGGCAGGGGCAGGGCCGCGAGGACCCGCTGGCGTACCAGGTCGTGCGTGAACCTGTACGTGTCCTTGCCCGCGGCGATGAGGAAGCGACCGCGCGTCGATTCGTCGAGCGCGTCGCGCAGCTCGTGCCCGCCAAGCTCGCCGAACGCTTCGAGAAGGGAGATGTCGAAGTCGCGGCCGATCACTCCTGCCGCGACGAGCATGCGCTGCGCCGGCTCGCTCAAGCGCTGGATGCGCCGGCCGATCAGGCCGCGGACGCTCTGCGCGAGCTCGAGGTCTTCCTCGGTGTAGCTCGACTGCGACCTCGCGCCGTGGCCGAGCATGCTCTCCGACTCCGCCATGTAAAGGTACGACTGCTCGACGAAGAGCGGATTGCCTTCGGTCGCGGCCTGGATGCCGATGAGATGCACAGGGTCCATCGGTGCTTCGGCGAGTCCGGTGACGATTCGTTCGACGTCGTGGTCGGTGAGGCGATTCAACGCGATGCGCTGGGCACGGCGCCTCTTCACCAGGCGTGAGACTGCGGTGCTGAACGGCCGGCCAGAATCGAGCTCCGAGTCCCAGTAGGTGCCGAGAATGACCATCCGGGATCCGTTCACACGTTCGGCGAGATCGCGCAGCAGCACCACCGACGCCTCGTCCGCCCACTGCAGGTCATCGAGCACGATCAGCAGCGGCTTGTTGCCCTGTATGTCGGACAAGAACGAGTGGATCGACTTGAAGAGCTGCTCGCGAAGCTTGTCCGGGGCGAGCTCGGCGCCGGGGGGAATCGACCTGACCTTCTGCCGCAGCCTCGGCGCGAGCGCGGCCAGAAGCGAACCGTGGTGACCCACCGCCTCCTGCAGCGTTTTTGCGCTCGAGGCCGCCACGGCCGCACCGAGGACTTCGCGGAACGGGCCGTACGATCCGCCGGCCACCTCGAGGCAGCGCCCGCCAAGGACGAGCCATCCCTTTGCGGCTGCTTCGCCCGCGACCTCGGACGCGAGCCTCGACATGCCGATGCCGGGCGCGCCCGTCACGAAGACCACCGATCCGTTGCCTGTCGCCGCGCGGTCGAGAGTCATCCTGATGTCCAGCCTTTCCTGCTCGCGGTCGACGAATCCGTCTCCGGAGATCAGCACGCGCGCTGCTTCCTTGACCTCGCCTGGAGTGACCTGGTGCAGACGCCAGCGGTCAGGGAAGCCCTTCAGCTTGTACCGGCCGCGGAAGTCGAACTTCATCTCGTCGACCGGGCCGACGAGCTGGCGCACGATATCGGAGACGAGAATCTCGCCCCCCTTCGCCTTGCCCGCAACCCTCGCCGCGACGTTGACCGCCGCGCCGAAGATGTCGCCCGCCTCCTCGACAACTTCGCCGGTATTGAGGCCGATGCGGATGCGCAGCTTTCGCTCAGGATTCTGCTTGCTGTACTCCGCGATCGCGTGCTGGATGTCGATTGCGCACTCCACACCATGGCGCGCAGAGCCGAAGCTGATCATGAAGCCGTCGCCAAGGCCTTTGATCCGCCGCCCCGCGTGCTGGCCAACCCTCTCGTCGATGATGGTCTCGTACGCCTTCATGATCTCGTGCGAGGTCGTGAAGCCTCGCGTCGAGAGCAGCCGCGTCGACTCCTCGACGTCGGTGAACATGATTGTCACGGTGCCTTCCGTCTGACCGACCGCCAGGCTGCCGATGATGGTCTCGGCGGAAAGCGGTGAGGCCGCGTTGATCGGCTGTCCGAGACCCTCTGCGATCTCGCGCAGGAGTCCTTGTGAAGCCTTGAAGCCCGCCTCGCCCTGCGGGTAGCGCACCATCTGCATCAAGCCGGCCTCGGTCGCCAGCCGAAGCTCGCGGCCGGCCGAGTCCTTGCTGATCTTGTTGGCTGACGCGTAGTCGCTGGCCTTGAGCTCGGCGCCTTCGAACGCATCCGTCATGGCCGGCGCCAAGCGCAGGCTGAGTCCGCGTCGCGTGATGATGCTCTCTATCACCGCGTGGATCCGCCGCGAGGCGCCCGCTGGGCTCGTCGCTTCGTTGCCGCGGATTGTGGGAAGCATGCCGCCGAACCCGCTCGACGCCGCGGCCAGCTGGCCGAGCGCGGTGGTTGCGCGCGCCATGGCGGTGGCGGCCTCGAGGGCCTGACCCGCATGGAAGTCCTGGCCCGGCATGTAACCGCCAGGCACTGGCATGGTGAACTCGCCCGGCTGCGCCGGCGGCGCCTGCATCGGATAGACGACCGGCGCCGGGTAGGCTTGTGGGGGCGCGCCCTGCGGAGCGGCTGGAGGAGGCGGCATTCCCAACGCCGGCGCAGCCGGCTCCGCCTGCTGCGGTGCCGCGGCCTGCAGGTCGGCGACCGCCGACCTCGCAGCGTCGATGAGCTTGCGCATCTCCTCCTGCATCTCCGGCGTCTGGGCCGCCGGCGCGGCCTCAGGCTGAGCCGGCCCCCCGCTTGTCGCGCGGGAAGCGGGTCGCTCGGAGCTGAAGGGGACAACGACGACGGTTCGGCGCTCGACCGTCTCGGGGGTTTTGCCCTGGCCCGACATCAGCGGGTCCTTGGTGACGGGCATCATGCTGTCCGACCCGGCCGGGACGAAGCGTGATTTCACCGGGTCGAACAGGTCCTGGTTGACCTGCACGCCGTAAAACGCCGCCTTGTCCAGCGCGGTCGGCACGTAGCCGGTCGCGTTGTACTCAAGCCTGAGGTCAGGGCCCATGCCGAGCAGGAAGATGTCGCGCAGGATGGGGCCGTTCGAGTCGTAGCCAACGACTTCGGCGATCTGCGCGACTTTGCGCCGGCCGTCCGGCATGCGCGCCTGGTGCACGATGAGGTTGACCGCCGACGCGATCTGTGCGCGGACGGCCTCGAACGGGATGTCGATCGAGGCCATCATCACCATCGTCTCCAGGCGGGACAGCGCGTCGCGTGCGGAGTTCGAGTGGATGGTCGACATGCTTCCGTCGTGCCCGGTGTTCATCGCCTGGAGCATGTCGAGCGCCTCGGAGCCGCGGACCTCGCCGACGAGGATTCGGTCAGGACGCATCCGGAGGCTGTTGCGCAGGAGCTGGCGGATCGTGAGCTCGCCCTTGCCCTCCACGTTTGCCGGCCTGTGCTCTAGCGCGATTACGTGGGGGTGGTCGATCTGCAGCTCGGCCGCGTCTTCGATGGTGATCACGCGCTGGTTCGTGGGGATGAACCGCGCGATCACGTTCAGGGTTGTCGTCTTGCCCGAGCCTGTGCCGCCTGAGACGAGGATGTTCATGCGGCCGAGCACGGCGGCTTGCAGGAACTCCGCCATCGCGGGGCTCAAGCTGCCCTCGTGCTTCAGGTCGTCGATGCCCAGGACCGCGTCCTTGAACTTGCGAATCGTGAGCGCGGCGCCGTGGATCGCCGCGGGCCGGATGATCGCGTTGACGCGGCTCCCATCGGGCAGCCGCGCGTCCACCATGGGGTTCAGACCGTCGATGTGGCGTCCGGTTGTCGCGACCATGCGGCGGATCGTCTCGAGCAGCTGGTTCTCATCCTCGAACCGGACGTCGGCCTTGGTCAGGACGCCGCGGCGCTCGATGAAGACCTGGTCCGGACCGTTGACCATGATCTCGCTCACAGAGCGGTCGTGCAGCAGGCTGTCGAGCGGTCCGTAGCCGACCGCGGCGCGGAGAATGATGTCCGCGAGGGCCGACTTCTCCTGCGAGTTCAGGCTGATGCTGTCTTCGAGCAGGAACCGGTCCAGGTGCGTGCGGACGGCTTTCGAGAAGGCGAGCGTGTCGCCTGTCGTCAAGCCGACGTCGCGGATCAGGGCCAGGCGGTCGCGGAAGTCGTTTGCCAGCTTGTTCAGGTCGCGGCCCTGCCGGGCAGCCGCCGCGAGGATGTCGGAGCGCCGGCGCTGGGGCTGGCCGGGTGGTGCGCTCGGTGCGGTCCACATGTCGACGAACTGCATCTCGAGCACCGACGGGGACGCCGCCACCGCGGGGATCACACGCTGAATTTCGGCCAGGCGGACCTTGATCGCGAGGCCATCACCGTCCGGCTGCTCGCCCGGGTCGATGTAGGCCGCGATCCACTCGCCGTCTTTGAAGCGAATGATGGCCTTGCGTGCGACCGCGGCGTCGCCCGGATCGTGCTCGAGCTGCGGATCGTCGACCGAGCCGAAGACGACGTACTTGATGTCGCGGCTCGGCGTCAGCCGGGGACGGTCCGAGTCTGGGGATGAATAGACCGGGAAGCCGGCCGCGGTGATGGTGCGGGCGTCGGACTCCCCTTCTTCCAGCCCGCCGTCCAGCCGGTGGACGACAACCCGGATCCGCGGCGTGCGCTGTTCGGGGTCGTCGGGCGAGCCGGGCGGTGGGATGGTCGTGACCTCGCTCATCAGGCTGCGGGCCCGGCGGATGCTAGCACCGGCTTCCGAAAGTTCCCTCTCCTTATGAATGCGGATCTCATGAGCTGAATCTCTCCGGCGGCCGGCGCCGATCGAGCACCCACTTTGAGCCGGGCATGCGCTTGGCGACGCCCTTCACCTCTGACGCACGCGCGGCCACCGCCGCCGCGCTGCTGTAGCTGCCCGGCTCCGCGATCACGATCCCGATCGACACAGAGACAAGCGGCGCCCGCAGCCGGTTGCCATTGCGCTCTTCGACCTCGATCCATCCGTGCTCCCGGTCGATGGGGTCGTAGAGCGCCGGAATGGCTTCATCGAAACGCCTTGTGACCTCGGTTGCGATCGACTCGGCCATGCTCGGCTCGGTCAGGATCACGAAGTCGTCACCGCCGACGTGACCCGCGAAATGCTGACCGGTGTGACTCTCCTCGAGGACCTCGAGGATGATGGTCGCGAGAGTCTTGATCACGTCGTCGCCGCGCAGGAAGCCGTAGTGGTCGTTGTAGCTCTTGAACGAATCAATGTCTGGATACAGCACCGCGAAGCGCTGGGTTTGCGCCAGCCGGCGGCTGATCTCACGCAGGATGTCGCTGTTGCCGCTCATGCCCGTAAGCGGGCTGAGGCCGCGAGTCGTAGTCGAGCGCGACATCACCGCACGCAGGCGCGCGACGAGCTCCTCAGGGATGAAAGGTTTGGTCACGTAGTCGTCTGCGCCTGACAGAAGGTGTTCGACCTTGTCCTTGAGCGAGTCCCTCACCGTCAGAAATACAACGGGGATCAAACGCGTGCGAAAGTCCTCGCGCAGCTGCGACATGATCTGATCGCCCGTCACGTCGCCGAGCATCAGGTCGAGCAGGATGATGTCTGGCCGCCACTCGACCGCCGCCTCGTGGGCGGCCTGCCCATCGTTGACGGTGACGCACTCGAAACCCGCGCGTTCCAGCACGCGCTTGACCAGGCGCAGGACCTGGTCGTCGTCATCGATCACCAGCGCGATGTCGCGGTGGACCAGGGCGGAAGGAGGTCTGTCCGACGGCGTGTCGATTCGCCTTGCGACGGTCATGTCGCCTGCTGGCCTGTGCGCGGCAGCTTCTCGGTGAGCAGGATCGCTCTCTCAGCGGCGGCCTTGACCTCCTGGATGTCGGCTCGAATCGCTTCCGGGTCGTTCAGCTCCTCGCCGATGAGCTCGCTGTAGTTGACGATCACCGCCAGCATATTGCGCAAGTCGTGGATCAACACGCGCATCGGATCCATCGGGGTCGCTTCGGAGCTCACAGTCTCTTGACCAGCTTCCACGTATTCACCTCGCCAACGCGTTCATAACCGAGCTCGTCGACAAGCGCGCGCGCCATCGCGATGCCGCGGCCAGCTTCGCTGTCGACGTCTGGCATCTCGCGCGCCAGGTGTTCGTGGACCGGGGGCCCTGAATCGGTGAGGGATGCGACGACGATCCCAGCATCGAATCGCAGGTCGTACTCGACCGGACGCTCCGTGCCCGGCGGGCGGCCGTGGGTGAGCACGTTGCTGCCAATCTCGCCGAGCGCGGTCTCGAAGAGCATGAGGGCGCGGTCGCCGGCCGACCGGCCAGTGGCCTGGCGGAGCCGCTCGACGGATTGGTGCAGGACGTCCAACCCCTCTTCAAGCTCGGCAAACGTGGCCTCGAATTCAAAGGGTTCGTGATCACTCCCCAACGGCTTAAAAGCCGGCGAGGGCTTCCTCGACAGTGGCGTAGTAAGGGAACACACGGTCCAGGGTGGTGAGCTCCAGCACCACGCGGACCTGCTGGTTGGGGGCGGCAAGGCGGAGCTCGCCCTGGCTGTTGCGTATTTCCTTGAGGGCTGAGATCACCGAGCCGAGGCCTGTGGAGTCGACGAAGCTGATGCCCTCCATGTCGATCACGACCTTCGGCGGCCCGTTCTTGGCGAGCTGGCTGATGGCGTCCTTGAGCGCGGGTGCGCCGGCCACGTCTAGGCGGCCGCTGGGCACGATCACGGCCACTCCACCGTCTGTCTGGCGAGTCTGAACGTCGAGGCTCAATTTGGAGGCGACCAGCATATGGCAGAAAGTCGGGACTTTAGCCTCCATAGACGCGGTCGATTCACGGGCCGCGAAGCGTTCCAACGCGGCTCGGCGATTCGGCGTTTTTGGCTCCAAAACTGTGGGATCCCAGTGGCGACAGACATCTTTGGCGCCAAAACTGTCACCTACACTGCAGGCCGTGGCCGCCTCGGTAGGTAGCGAACGCGTTCTCGTGGTGGACGACGACGAGCCTCTGGCTCGGGTGATGGCGCGCACCCTCCGAAGTCGGGGCTTCGAGTGCGACGTCGCGCTCGACGGTGCTGAGGCGAGGCAGCTTTTCCAGGCCAACGACTATGCGGTCGCCTTGCTCGACGTGCGCCTGCCCGACGAGTCTGGTTATGGCCTCCTGGAGGAGCTGCGAGCGAGCCGGCCTGACACAGCGGTGGTCATGGTGTCCGGGGTCGACGACCCGGAGCTGGGCAAGGCGGCCCTCGAGCACGGGGCATATGCGTACCACGTAAAGCCGGTCGGGGCCACGCAGCTCTACCTGCTGGTCGTCAACAACGTCCGCCGCCGCAGCCTCGAGAGGGAGAACCGGGCGAACCTCGACCGGCTCGAAGCGATGGTCGCGGAGCGCGCGGAGCAGATGCGCCGGGCTGCCGAGCTGCAGGCGGGCATGCTGCCGGCCTCTCCTTTCAAGGCCGAAGGCTTCGAGCTCGCTGCCCATTTCACACCGGCGCGCGAGATCAGCGGCGATTTCTACGACTGGTACGGCGCAAGCCCCGGCCACATCACCCTGACCCTGGGTGATGTGATGGGCAAGGGCCTCCTCGCGTCGCTGACGATGGCGACCGCGCGCGCGGCGCTGCGCGGGGTGGCTGGTATCGAGCCGGTCGTGGAAGGCATCAAGCAAGCGGCCGGCGTGATGTCGGCGGCGCTCGAGGTCAACAACTCTTACGTGACCGTTTTCTACGGCAGGTTCGACCCGCGTACGGGCGAGCTCGACTACGTGGATGCGGGCCATGGCCACGCGAGGTTGCTGAGGGGGAGCACTTCCCAGGAGCTGCTGCCGCAACGCAGCGCGCCGATCGGCATCTTTCCCGACACCAAGTTCATCTCCGGCACCGTGACTCTCAAACCCGGAGACTCGCTCGTGGTTTTTTCCGACGGGCTGCTCGACCTCCGGCCCGACCTGGCGACCAAAGAGGTGCAGCTGCCCTACGAGGCGCGGCGCGCGGCGAGCGCCCAGGAGATGGTGGACACGCTCGCCCGCGGGGCGCGGGACAAGGAGCTGTCCGACGACGTGACGGTTCTGGCGTTAAAGCGGACCTAGTACGCCTTTCACGCCCCTCTCCCCACGTCCCTCTCCCCTGGGGGGAGAGGGGGCCATCGACTAGACCGCCTGCTGCGTTGCCAGCCACCTCTCGAGGACTGCCGCTACCACGTGGAGCTTCACCGGTTTCGAGATGTAGTCGTCCATTCCGGCCGCGAGGCAACGTTCTCTCTCCCCCGAGACAGCGTCCGCGGTCATTGCGATGATCGGCACGCGGCGCCCGCCTCGCTCGTCGTGCCGGATCTGGCGGCTCGCCTCGTAGCCATCCATCTCCGGCATCTGGCAGTCCATCAAGACCGCGTCGTACCGGCCTTTGCCGAGCATCGTGACCGCCTCCGCGCCGGTCGCGGCGACGTCGCCCCGATAGCCGAGCCGCTCGACCATGCGGAGGGCGACCCTCTGGTTGGCCACGTTGTCGTCTACGACGAGGACGCGAGCGCCGCGTCCGGTCGGAGCCACCGTGTGAAACGCGGTTTCGGTCTCCGCATGCGCCCGGCCCGCAAGCAGGGTGTGCAGAACGTCGAAGAGCTGCGAAGGGCGGACTGGCTTCACCATCTCGGCGTCGACTCCGGGGACCGCGGTCTCAGAACGCCCAGCTGAGGTCAGCAGGACGACTGACATATCGTGCAGCGCCGAATCAGCGCGCAATGCCGCAGCGACCGCGGCTCCGTCCATGCCCGGCATCATCAGGTCGACGATCGCGACCTCGAATGGGTCGTCGCCATTCGAGGCGCGCTGGATCTCGCGGACCGCCTCATGGCCTGAATCGAAGCTTCTTCCCCGCATGCCCCATGAGCTCACGTAGCGCTCGAGGATCGTCCGGTTGGTGCGGTTGTCATCGATGATCGCGACCGAGATCCCGGTAAGCTGCATGCTCGCGCGCGGACCGCGCGCCTTTGCGGCCGCCTCGCGAAACAGCGCGGTGAACCAGAACCGGCTGCCCTTGCCTTTCTCGCTCTCCACCCCCATCTCGCCTCCCATGAGCTGGACGAGCATGCGGGCGATGGCCAGACCTAACCCGGTCCCGCCATGGCGCCGCGTCGTCGAGCTGTCGAGCTGGGAGTAGACCCCGAAGACCCGGGTCGATTCCTCTTCGGTCAGTCCGACGCCAGTGTCTTGAACCTCGAACTGGACGGAAATGCCTGGGCCTTTGGCCTCGTGCCTCTTCGCACGCACGACCACCTCGCCTGCATCGGTGAACTTGATCCCGTTACCGATCAGGTTGATCAGGGCCTGGCGCAGCCGTCCGGGATCCCCGATCACGAGCTCGGGGACGTCCGAGTCGACGTCGAGCACCAGCTCGATGCCTTTGTTGGCGGCCATCTCGGCGAAGAGCTCGACCGCCTCCTCCACGACGTAGCGCGGGCTGAACTCCAGGGACTCGAGCCGGACGCGACCCGCCTCGATCCGCGAGAAATCGAGGATGTCGTTGATGATCTCGAGCAGCGAGTCGCCCGACGTCCTTATCGTCTCCACGTACTCCCGCTGCTCAGGCGTGAGCGTGGTGTCGAGGAGGAGGCCGGTCATGCCGATCACGCCGCTGAGCGGTGTCCGGATCTCGTGGCTCATGGTGGCAAGGAACTCCGACTTGAGCCGCGTCAGCTCTTGCAGGTCCTGGTTTCGCTGCGCAAGGTCCGACAGCAGGACCGACTTGTCGACCTCGGCCTGGATCGCAGCCTGCCGGTTCCGCTCCCACTGCCTGACGACGCGGTGCACGAGGATGCCGAATGCGACAAGCAGCAGCGCCTCGAGAACAGCCGCAGCAGGATCGCCCGAGGCGGGGTTGACGAAGGTGACGAGGATCAGGTCCGCGACCGCAAGCGTCGCCCCGACCGCGAACTCGACCGTTGTGAAGTAGAGAGCGAGGAAGATGAGCGGCAGGAGGACGAACGGGAACGAGCGCACGATGCTGAGCCCGAACTGGATCTCCAGGGCGAAGGCGACCGCCAGGCCGCCGATGGGCGAGATCGCGTGGAGATAGCGGGGGATGCGCTCCCAGGGCAGAACCACCAGGGCACTGCCGAGCGAAGTGATGAGCACCGAGGCGACGACGCCGAAGGCGGTGCCGTCCGCCCACAGCGGGTAGAGCGCGAGCACGAAACCGCCCACGACCGGGATGGCGGTGACGATTCCGCTTCGCGCCGGCGTGTCGATCTGGGCCAGGGGGATCAGGACGAGCGCCACGCCCACCGCCATGGCCCCGCTGAGGGCAAGCGAGGTCGTGACCGCGGCGAAGCCATGCAGGCTGACCAGGCCAACGATCGCCAGCCCGATGAACGGGTAGACCCGCCGGCTAAGTCCTTCGCCCTGGAGCGGTGTGCTCGGATGACTCAATCTGGGAAGCCGCAGGAAGCTTAAGGCAACTTTCCGTCGCCTGCTCTTAACGCGGCTTAAGGAGCGAGGTTCGTCGATAAACTTTGTGCCCTGCGCACCTTCCATCCCGCCAGGGGGGGCGAGGCATCAGGGGTACCAGGGGCCGTTTCGCAGTCCTTCTCTCGGACTCGGCTCTCGGTCCGTCGTGCCACGCCGTTTGTGGCGCTGGCGGCCATCTTCGCGGTCCAGGCCCTGGCCGACGCCCAGCCAGTGGTCGCTTTCCCCCTTTACCTGACGGTGGTCCTGCTGGTCTCCCTGCAGCAGAACCGAGTGGAGTCGATCGCCGTGGCTGTCGCTGCGGCGACGGCGGTGCTGGTGATTCCCCTAGCCACCGCAGGCCGGGCATCAGACGTCGCGCCGGCGGTACTGCTGGCGGCTTTGCTCCTGGGCGTGGCGGTCGCGATGGGCGAGCTGGCCCGGCACGAGCGCCAAGCCTCCGGTGAGGTTCAGCGCCGGCTGAGCGAATTGGCCGGCCGCGAGCGCAGGCTGCGGGCCACGGTCGAGTCGGCGGAGGTTGGGCTCGGGCTTAGCGACCTGGAGGGCCGTTTGCTGCAGGCCAACGAGCCGCTGGCGGCGATGCTCGGTCGGAGCCGCGATGCTCTGGCCCAGGCCACGCTGATCGAGCTCACCGCGGAACAGGACCGCGATGCCCTGAAGGACGCCCTCGGCATGCTCGGGAGTGGCGACATCACTCGGTGGCAGGCGGACATCAACCAGGTGCGCGCCGACGGGACACCGGTGCCCGTCGCGGTCTTCATCTCGAAGCTCCCTAACACCGCGACGGGCGAACCCGCGCTCCTCATCCAGGTGAGGAACACTTCGGCGAGCCGGCGCTCCGACGCGCTGCGCGACGGCGCAGCCGCCGTGCGCCAGGTGATTGTCACGTCGGCCGGCCTGGACCAGGCGCTGCCGCAGGTGCTTGCTGCACTTTGCGCACACCTCGGATGGGACGCCGGCCAGTTCTGGAGCGTCGACGGCGACCGCCAGGCAATGCGCGTGCGCTGCGCGTGGAACGCCTCAGGTGCTGTGGTCGAGGGATTCCTGCACGCGAGCCGCGGCCTCGCTGTGGCCAACGGGGCTGGGTTGATCGGGCGGGTGTGGCGATCAGGTGTGCTCGCGGGCGAGGCCGACCTCGAGAGTTCGCCCGACCTCGACCGCCTGGAGGCGACGCGCGGGGCCGGCCTGCGGTCGGCCGTCGCCTTTCCTGTCGTCGACGGCGGCGAGGTGATCGGTGTCGTCGAGCTCGTCTCCGAACAGGCGCGCACCCCGCAGGACGACGAGGTGACGATGCTGGCCACGGCAGGCGTCGAGCTGGGCCAGTTCATCCGCCGTTCTGACACGGCGCAGGCCCTGCGGAGGAGCGAGGCCGACCACCGAGCGATCTTCGAGCGCTCGCCGTTCGGCATCGCCCGCATCAGCAGCGGCGGCGAATTGATGGAGGCCAACCCCGCGCTCCTTCACATGGTGGAGCACGACGAGGAGACGATGCGCACCATCGCGTGGCCCGACCTGCTGCACGCGTACGACCAGGCTGCAGCGCGCCAGCACAAAGCGCCTTTCCTTGCCGGCATCACCGATGGCAGCAGCGTCCAGGTGCGCGCGGCGACCGGGGCGGGCAGCTGGTTGTGGCTGCAGCTGACCGCGACCTCGATCCCGGACTCGAGCGGGCGGCCCGAGCATGTGCTCCTGATGATCGAGGACGTGACCGTGGTGAGGGAGACGTCCGACAAGCTCGCCGAAGCCCTCGAGGCCCAGCGCGATGCAAACACGAACCTGGAGAAGCTCGACCGGACCAAGAGCGAATTTCTCAGCATCGTGAGCCACGAGTTCCGGACCGCCCTCACCGGGATCCAGGGTTTCAGCGAGCTGATCCGGGATGGCGGCCTGGAGACGGATGAGGTTCGCGCGTATGGCGGATACATATTCAATGACGCGGACCGCGTGAACCGGTTGATCGGGGACATGCTCGACCTCGACCGCATGGAGTCGGGCCGAATGACCATGCGGAGCGCCGAGGTCGACATCAACGAGGTCCTGGCCGAGGCGGTGTCCCGGGCGGTCCCTTCGGCGACGGCCGTCGAGTTCAAGTCCGACCTCGACCCTCGGCTCCCCATCGTGGCCGGCGACCGCGACCGCCTGATCCAGGTGGTGAGCAACCTGGTCAACAACGCGGTCAAGTACTCGCCCGAGGGCGGGACGGTCACCGTGACCACTCGCGTCGAGGGCCGCTTCGCCCTCGTCAGCGTGACCGACACCGGGATTGGCATCCCGGCAGAGGAGATCGCCCACGTGTTCGAACGTTTCCGGCGGGTCCGCAGCGGCGCCGCGCAATCAATTCCCGGGACTGGCCTTGGCCTCACGATCGTTAAGCAGATCGTGGAGATGCACGGAGGCAAGATCTGGGTGGAGAGCGCCGTCGGCCACGGCTCGTCGTTCCACTTCACGGTCCCATTGGCCCCCGAGGGCGCTGAGTCCCTGCAGCAGCTCCGCCATGGCTGAGGCGAACGCAGGTGGAACAGCGGTCGGCCAGGGAAGCACTGCCGGCACGTTCACCGTGCTGGTGGCCGACGACAACGAGGTGGCCCAGCGGCTCTGCAAGCGCGTGCTCGAAAAGGCCGGGTACGGCGTGCTGATCGCGGCGGACGGCCTGCAGGCGGTGGACATCGCGATGAGCCAGCGGCCCGCGATGATCCTGATGGATGTAGCGATGCCGGGCATCGACGGGCTGGAGGCCATGCGCCGGATCAAAGAACAGATACCGACGATGCCGATCGTGATCGCCAGCGCGCACTCGATGGCAAGCGACCGTGAGCGCTTCCTCGCAGCGGGCGCGGACAACGTGTTGAGCAAGCCGTTCCGGCTGGCCGACCTGATCGCAATCGTCGCGAAGCTGGCGAGCGCGACATGAAGGACCTGACCGGGACGCGGCTCAGCGGATACGAGATCGTGGAGCGTCTCGGCGGCGGCGGGATGGCCGTCGTCTATCGTGCGGTGCAGCAGCCGCTCGGCCGCGAGGTTGCGCTCAAAGCGCTGTCGTCAGAGCTGTTCCAGGACGACGGTTTCGTGAAGCGTTTCGAGACCGAGGCGAAGACGCTCGCCAGGCTCGACCATCCGAACATCCTGCCGATCTACGACTTCGAGGTCATCGACGGCAACGCGTTCCTGACCATGCCGCTCATCCGCGGCGGCACGCTGCGCGACATTCTCAACCGCGGAACCCTCGACCCACTCACCGCGTGGCGCTACCTGCGCGAGATCGGAGACGGCCTGCAGCACGCGCACGACGCGGGGATCGTCCACCGTGACCTGAAGCCGACCAACGTGCTCATCCACTCGGATGGACGCGCCATGCTCGCGGACTTTGGTCTTGCGCGCGGCGCGGGGCAGCCGACGCACCTGACCACCATCGGGCTCGCGATCGGCACGCCGGGATACATGGCGCCCGAGCAGGTGATGGGGCACGACGTCGACAAGCGCGCGGACATCTACGCGATGGGCGTGCTGACCTTCGAGATGCTGACCGGCCGGCTTCCGTACATCGGCTCCAACCGGATGGAGGTCGCCTACGCGACCGTCAACTCACCCATCCCCTCAGCGGTGAAGATCAACCCGAACCTGCCGGACGAGCTGGACGCGCTGCTGGCCAAGGTCCTCGCGAAAGATCCGGCGCAGCGGCCGCAGACCGTGCGCGAGCTTCTTGCGTTGATGGCGCGACTGCCGCAACGGCGCACGTCGGCGCCGGGGGTTGTGGCTGCATCGCCGATCGCTTCGGCCGCGCCCGCTGGAGGCGTCGCTGTCCTGGGGCGGCCTACGACTGCAGCCAACGGCCCCGACACGACCTCGATGCGCGCCATGCCTTCATCGCCACCAGTGCCTGCTGCGCAGATCCTTCATGGTTCGCCGATACCAACGCCGACAGCGGCGGGCGCGTCAACGATCCGGACCCTCGAGCTCATGGGCGTGCGTCCAGCACGCGCGCGCGGGCGCTTCATCCTCAACTCCCACTTCAGCAACTTCGTCCACGTCGCGCGCGACGTGACTGGCGATCGGTGGCCTGAGGTCGCGTATGCCGCCGGCCTTGTCCAGTACATCGAGCAGGACGCCCCGCACGACGACCAGCTGTCATCGCCGGTCGAGTCGCTCAGCCGCTTGAACGAGGCGTTCGAAACCATCTACGGACCCGAGGCGGAGGACATGATCCGGGCCTGGGGCCGCCGCGCGACCGAGCGCTGGCTGGCGGAGGGCCGGCATGGCCTGGGTGGGGCCAGGCGTTTCGTGCCGGGTCGCCAGCGCAAGCTCGCCGGCGTGGTGAAGAACTTCAGCGAGGCGATGGACAACGTCCGCGGTGAGCACACTCACGCTTGGCTGCAGGTCGACGAGCACCAGTTCTGGCTCGTCCACTTCTCGAACATGTTCGCCCTGGGCCGGATCAAGACCGTGAAGTCGTGCTACGCGTGGACGTCGCAGATCGAGACGATCCTGAGGTGGGCGGGCCTGGCCAACGACTGGTACGTCGAAGAAGTTGAATGCGGCTCAGTCACGGGCACGTTCGACTGCGCGTTCGCAATCCGGGCCTCAGAGACGAGCTAAAACGCATCGTTGGCGCCACCGAGGCGCAATCCGGGGCCGGCAAGCGCACCGCTGTATCCAGCGAGGCGCAATCCCGCACATATCCGGGTTCCCTCTCATACGTAGAAGAAGGCCCTCCACCGGGGGGCAGAGGACCTTCAGAAAGGAGGGAGGGCCAGGTATGCGCCAAAATCGGCGCCAAAAACCATGTTAGCGCGACCCGGTCTCGCGCGCGCGGCCAACTTCCCCTCTCTTACATTCTCTGTGTGAGCCGATTCGCCATCGATGTGACTGCCTGCTGGCGGCCCCAGCGGGTGGGGATGCTGACGGTGGCGGTGGAGCTGTCCAGGGCGCTAGTCGCCAACCGCTCGGGTGATGACTTCGTGCTCCTGTGCAGCCGCGAGCGGCCAGAGGGGCTGCAAGGCGCCGACTGCGAGGCGGTGCTGTCTCCGTACCGCCACGAGCTGGCCTTGAAGTCGCGCTGGATCCCGGCGATCGAACCCAAGCTGCAGAGCGACGCCATTCTTTATCCGTACTGGCCCAGCCCGCCTGTGCGCCGGCCTGGCGCCCCGCCGGCGGCGATCTTCGTCCACGACCTCGCCTTCCGCATCCGGCCGGCGGAGGTGCCCTGGCAGCAGCGCCTGTACTTCCGCACCGTCCTTCCGCCGGCGCTCCGCGGCGCGGCGGCGGTACTGGTGCCGTCCGAGTCGACGCGGCGAGACCTGCTGAAGCTTTACCCGATCCCCGGCCTGGAGCAAAGGGTCGAGGTGATCTCCGAAGGCCTGCCGCCCGCGGTGGACCCCGGGCCGCTTCCGGAAGGCATCGAGCCCGGATTCATCCTCGCGGTCGGCACCGTCGAACCGCGCAAGAACTACGCGCGGCTGCTCGTCGCGTACCGCCAGCTGCGCGGGCGGCATGGTTCGCTCCCCTTCATCATCAACGGACGTCCTGGAGTCCCAGAGCTGGTCATAGCGGGACGGCCGGGATGGGCTTACGGGGATACCCTCCAACGAATCGCTTCCGAGCCCGGAGTTCGCTACCTCGGACACGTCGACGAGCCCACGCTGGCGGCTCTGTACGCGGCGGCCTCGGTCCTTGCCTTCCCGAGCCTCTACGAGGGCTTCGGCCTCCCGCTGCTCGAGGCGATGGCGCGCGGGATCCCGGCGGTGGTGGGTACCGCCGGCGCCCTGCCAGAGCTGGCGCTTGGCGCAGCGATCTCGGTCGACGCCGACGATTCCAACGCGATCGCGGGTGCTCTCGAGCGGCTGCTCGCCGACGACGGCTTGCGCATCAAGCTCGGCGAGGAAGGGAAGCGACGCGCGAAGGGTTATACCTGGGCGAACGCAGCCAGGAGCACGCTGGCCGTCCTACGGCGGATCGGTCAGGGTTCGGAGCGAAAGGTGGCCTAGTTGAAAGAACGTATCTCGGTCCTCGCCCTCGTCGATGGCAGGCTGCCGCTCGACGTACGGCGCTTCGACGTGGAGACCGGCACGGATGTCGCATCCGCGCGGCAGGTCATTGTTGTCGCAGCGGATCGGTCCATCAGTGCCCCAGAGGCGGATATCGTTCGCGACTTCGTGGGGCGGGGCGGCGGGCTCGTCCTGCTCGGTGACTCGCTTGCCGCGTGGTCCTCGATGCAACCAATCCGCGAGATGGCCGGCTGGGTCCCATCAGGCCCTGGACCACGGACCGAGCTCATTGTCCGGCCGGATCCGAATCACCCGGTGACGCAGCGTATTGATCCCGAATGGAAGATCCGCGAGAGGCTGTACACGTCGGAGGGGCCTCCGCTCGAGGCCTCCATCCTCCTCCGCACGAGCTGGCGCTACACGGAGCAGGTCGTCGCGTACGAGCGTCAATTCGGCGATGGGCGATTTGTTTACGTCGGCCTCCATGACGATGGGAGCCCGACCTTCGAGCAGCTGATCGGCCGTCTCGTTCTCTTCGCCGCGGGCCGGACGGCACCTCAGCCGCTTGGAGTGGGCCTGCTCGGCTATGGTGCGATCGGCCGCGAGCACGCCGCCTCCATCGCGGCGACAAGCGGCCTGCGCCTGGCGGGTGTCTGCGACATATCGCCCCAGCGGCGTCAGGCGGCGGCGAGTGAGTGGTCAGTCACTGTGCATGCTCACCAGGAGGAGATGCTCAACGATCCCGACGTCGGCCTCGTAGTCGTGGGCACACCTCCCAGCGCGCACGCTGACCCGGTCCTGGCGGCCCTCGACGCGGGCAAGCACGTGGTCTGCGAGAAGCCTTTCGGGCTGCACCTGGAAGAGGTCGACCGGATGATCGACGCAGCGGCGTCGCGCGGCCTCGTGCTCACCGTGTTTCAGAGCAGGCGGTGGGATCCCGACTACCTCGCGATGCGCGAAGTCGCGCGCTCCGGCCGCATCGGCGAACCCTTCTACATGGAGTCGTTCATCGGCGGTCACGGCCATCCGTGCGATTTCTGGCACAGCCATGAAACCATCTCCGGCGGGACCATCTATGACTGGGGCTCGCACTACTTCGACTGGATCCTTCAGCTCTTTGCGGATCGGGTGCAGACGGTAGCCGCCGATGCGCACAAGCGTGTTTGGCACGACGTGACGAACGCGGACCAGGTTCGCGTCGACCTGAAGTTTGCCGGCGGCGCGCAGGCGATGTTTCTCCAGTCCGAGATCGCCGCAGCGCGCAAGCCCAAGTGGTACCTGCTCGGGACCGCGGGCGCGGTCGTCGGGGAGTGGCGCGACGAGGCGGTGCCCGCTGACTTTCCGGCGCGCGTCAAGGTGTTCCGCGCCGCGCAAGAAGGAGCGCACGAGGAGCTTCTGAGCCTTCCACGCCGCGACGAGCACGGGTTCTACCGCAACCTCGCCGATCACCTGGCCTGGGACGAACCGCTAGCGGTCACACCCGACGAAGCGCGACGCACGGTGGCGGTGATGGAGGCAGCGACGAGGTCGATCGCGCAGGGCGGCGCTCCACTCAAGGTCGAGATATAGGCGCGGGCCGCGTCGGATGGGGTGTCCTCGGCGCGGCCGACATCGCCCGCAAGGCTCTACTGCCGGCGATCGCCGCATCCAGCAACGGCAGGGTGGCGGCAATGGCGAGCAGGGCTCCTGAGCGAGCCCGCGAGATGCTCGCCCCGTACGCCGAGGCGCAGGTTTGCGATTCGTACGAGGCGCTGCTCGAGCAGCCGGACGTCGACGCCATCTACATCCCGCTCGTCAACAGCCTGCACAGTGACTGGACGCTGCGCGCCGTTGCCGCGGGCAAGCACGTGCTGTGCGAGAAGCCGCTGGCCATGAACGCGGCGGAGGCCGAACAGATGGCGACCGCGGCCGCGGCCGCGGGCAAGCTCGTCATGGAGGCGTTCATGTACCGCTTCAACCCGGAGATGCGCGCTTTCGTGGAATCGGTCCGCGATCCCTTACACGTTCAGGCGAGCTTCGGCTTTCGTCTGAGCGACAGCGCCAACTACCGCATGCACGCCGCGCTTGGCGGTGGTGCGCTGCTCGACGTCGGCTGCTATGTGGTCAGCATCGCGCGATGGATCCTCGGCGAGCCGGTCGAGGTGCTGGCTCGCGGCCGCGTCGAGCACGGCGTCGACATGACGGTGAGCTCGCTGCTCACGTTTTCGACCGGAGCGACCGCCTCGCTCTGGGCAAGCTTTGAATCACCCGAGGAACAAGACCTCACGGTCGTCACTCGGGAAGCCGTGCAACGTCGCGAGAGGCCTTTCACCGCGGGTCATCCCGACGACCCGTACAGATTGATGGTCGAGTCGTTCGGCGAGAGTGTTCTGCATGACCACCCGCCAGCCCTCCCACTGAGCGACTCGATCGCGAACATGCGGGTCCTTGACCGGATCCGCCGGGCGTTCAGCCCTTGATGAGCTTCTGGAAGCGCGGATCGTCATGCAGCGCCACCAGGTCGGGGTCTTTCGCGCTTAGCTCCATCATGTCCGGGCGAGCGGGCAAGACTTCGCCCAGGAGGTCCAGCGCCTCCTCGGAACGGCCCTGGCGCGCTCGTGCACATGCAAGGTTATAGGTCACTGTGTGCATGATCAGTGGCGGCGCGCCGGCGTCCTTCATGTCTGAGTAGGCGCTCTCGAACAACGCGTTCGCGCGATCCTGCTCGCCGTTCTCATTCAGATACGCGAACAGGTGCGTCCGAGGGTGAATGAAGCTGCTGCGCAGCACCGCCTCGGTGGTGTTGCCGGCCGCATACCACCGGAAGGGCTGCTCGCCGAGACTTCGATAGAGCTCGATGATCTCGCCAAGCAGGTGGTCTGATCTGGCTGCCGCGTCGGCCAGTGGAGTGCCGATTCCACTGGCAAGCTCCGCATCGTTGAACTCGTTCTGGCGCTCGATCGGCGGCGGCGGCGTAGGCGTTTTGCCCTCGGCGAGCTCGGTCAGCGAGTTGCGCATCCTCTCTCGCCACATGCCCAGGTGAAACATGACCAGCGCCGCGGGCCAACCCTTTGGGGCTGACTCAGTCCGGCGCGCCTGATCGACAAACTCCTGCTCGACTTTGCGCTCGCTCTCGAGCGCGCGACGGACGGCGTCGGTGTCAGGCAGGGGTCATGTCCATGGTCTGGGTGCCCTTGAACGTGATCGGGCCTGTCAGCCCCGGGGTCGTGGCGCCTGCGGCCATGTTCAGGCTCATCGTGGCATCGACGCCGCCGGTCGAGTGGCTCTTCAGGACCCTGCGGCCACTCGCGTCGACCCATGAGGTCACGTCAGAGGTGGTCGTTCCTTTCATGCTCAGGCCCTGCAGACCGCTGCTGCCGCCGGTCGGAAACAACGAGGTGCCTCCCCCCGCCGCGGACATATCGATGGTGAGGTCGATTGTGCCTTTGATGTTGCTCTCGACGACGGCAGTGCTGACGCCGCCGACCTTTTCGTCTCGGAGGTACTTGTTATTCGTGGTGACGTGGCTCGCCCCGGAGCCGACCGGATTCGGAGAGTCGTAATTCTTCGTCCATGTGTCGCCGGGCTTGACCGCGGTGTCGGGCAGGATCGCCGTCACCAGGCCACCCTGGGACCCTGGGAGCCCGGGCAGGGTGTAGTTCCCGAGCGAGCTGCCGCTGACACTCACGATCCTTCCATCGGATGTGACCTTCATCTCAGCGGTCGAGGACGTGGTGGTGGTCGTGGTGTTGCTGACCCCATTTGCCGTCGTCTTCACTGACAGATCAGTTACTGCGACCGCGATCGTCGCCGTGCCGCTCGCGTCGACCGACTTCACCGTCATTGCCTCTTTCGCGGTCATGTCGAGGTCGACCGGGATCGACATTCCCTGCATGCCGATCGTGTACTTGAAGGCGGCGTGGTAGCCGTATTTGTAGGTGTCGCCGGCCTTGTAGGCCAGCTTCAGCGTCTGAGCCTGAACCCCGATCGAGCCGCAGGCGGCGACCAGGAACAGCGCGAGGACAATCGCTAACCGACGCACGACCCCAGCATACCCACCGGTTCTGGCTACGCCGCCGATTTAGGCGGGGTTTCGGGTGGCGGTTTCAGCGGCTTCCTCAGGCGCCGCCGCGACCTGCGGCTGCGGAGGTGCGACGGGCACGATCTGCCGGAAACGGCGCGCTGCTTCCGCCCAGCTCGCCAGCATCTCCGCGGCCACCCGGCTGCCCGTGCGCGCGAGGTGCTCCTCGACCAGAGCCCTGAGCTCTTCAGCATCCTCGGCGGGGACTTCGCGCGCGACCACGCTGTCGGCGTTGAGCTGGCGCCATTCGACCAGGTAGGCCGTGCCTCCGGTCATCCCGGCGCCCGCGTTCCAGCCCACGGGGCCGAGGGCGACGGCCACCCCGCCTGTCATGTATTCGCAGAAGTGGTCGCCTGCGCCCTCGACCACTGCGACCGCGCCCGAGTTGCGAACGCAGAAGCGCTCACCGGCGCGGCCGGCGATGAAGAGCTTGCCGCCGGTTGCGCCGTAGCAGATCGTGTTGCCCGCGAGCACCGGGTCGTCCGTCGAGTCGTTGCCAAACGGACGGATCGCAATCACGCCTCCGCCCATGCCTTTGCCCACATAGTCCTGCGCCTGGCCCTCGAGGCGAAGCTCGACGCCTTCGTCGAGAAACGCGCCGAAGCTCTGGCCCGCGCTGCCGCGATACTCGCGGCGTTCGCCGCGTGAGAGGGAAGCGCCCACGGTCCGCTGCGAGTTGTCGATGTCTCCCGTCTCCGGCGCCGGCGGGGGAACGTCGCCGTTGCGATACCACGCGCGACGCCGCGGCAGCGAGGTGTCGGTGGCTGCAAGGACGAAGGAAAGGTCGAGCCTTGCCTTGGGGTCCTGGTCGAGCAGCTCGACGTGGCCCACGATCTCGTCGAGGGACCGCGCGCCCAGCCGCGCCAGGTGCTCACGCACCTCCTCGGCGATCAGGAACAGGTAGTTCACGACGTGCTCCGGCTTGCCTTCGAATTTCGCGCGAAGATCTTCGCGCTGCGTGGCGATACCTGTCGGGCATGTGTTGAGGTGGCACTGCCGCGCCATGTCGCAGCCGAGCGCCACGAGCACGCCGGTGCCGAAGCCGAACTCTTCGGCGCCGAGCAGGGCGGCGACGACGATGTCGCGTCCGCTGCGCAGGCCGCCGTCCGTGCGAAGGCTCACCCGCTCGCGCAGGCGGTTCGACACCAGCACCTGCTGCGCTTCGGCGAGGCCCAGCTCCCATGGCGAGCCGGCGTTCTTGATCGACGACAGCGGCGACGCGCCGGTGCCGCCGTCATGACCCGAGATGAGGATGTAGTCGGCGTGCGCCTTCGCGACTCCCGCCGCGATGGTGCCGACGCCCGCCTCGGAGACGAGCTTCACGCCCACGCGCGCGGTCGGGTTGACCGTCTTCAGGTCGTGGATGAGCTGCGCCAGGTCCTCGATCGAGTAGATGTCGTGGTGGGGCGGCGGGGAGATGAGCTGCATGCCGGGCTGCGCGTGGCGTAGCCGTGCGATCAGGCTCGTGACCTTGAGACCCGGAAGCTGCCCACCCTCGCCAGGCTTGGAACCCTGGGCGATCTTGATCTCCAGCTCTTCCGCCCGCTTGAGGTAACTCGGGGTGACGCCGAAACGGGCGCTGGCGACCTGCTTGACCTTGTTGTCGCGACGGATTCCGCCGTCGTCGGTGTAGTTGTCGGGGTCTTCGCCCCCCTCGCCCGAGTTGGAGCGCGCGCCCACCTGGTTCATGGCAATCGCCAGCGCTGAATGGGCCTCAGGTGAAAGAGCGCCCAGCGACATTGCTGTGCTGACGAATCGCTTGACGATGTCCGACGCCGGCTCCACCTCAGCAAGCGGAACCGGCTGCGTACATTCCTTGACCTGGATGAGCTCGCGCAGCGACTGCGGCTCGCCCATGCTCGAGAGGCGCCGCCACTCGCGGTACGCCTCGGGGTCTGCGGTCTGCGCGGCCTTCTGCGCCGCGCGCACGGCTGTGGGGTTATATGCGTGATGCTCGCCGGCCTTGCGAAAGCGAACGCGGCCGTGGTCGGGCAGGGCGGGCGGCCGCGCGCGGGCCGCGTCATCGATGTCATCGAGGTCTGCGCCGCCGATGCGCGAGGGCACGGAGGGGAAGCACAGACGCATCACCTCGGCGCCAAGACCCAGCGCCTCGAGCACCTCGGCGCCGCGGTAGCTGGTCACGCATGAGATGCCCATCTTCGCCATCACTTTGAGCAGCCCGGCCTCGAGCGCCTTGCGATATTTGGCAATCGCGTCTTCCCCGCTTGGCGGGGAAGTACCCGGCGAAGCCGGGGGATGGGGCTGCGCCGCACTTGCAAAAGCGAGATATGGATGAACCGCCGTTGCGCCGATCGTGATCAGGCACGCCACGTCGTGCACGTCCACGGCGTCGCCGGCGATTGCGACGAGGTCGGTCGACATGCGGCGGCCGGTGGCCAGGAGGTGGGAGTGCACCGCGCCGACAGCAAGCGCCATCGGCACCGGCAGCCGGTGTTGTGCCGAGCGCCGGTCGCTCAGCGCGATCACGCCGTGGACTTCGCTTGCTTCGCGGCACAACCGGAGCAGCGCGTCGCGCAGCGTTTCATCCGGCGCGTACGTCGCGTCGAGCACGACCGCGTCCTCCAGCACCCGCGCCAGCTCGGCCGCGCCGAGCACCGGGGATTCGAGCTCCAGCAGCTTGCCGTCCGTGGGAACTGCAGGGTGGTGGCGACGCAAAAGGTCTCGGTCGGCGCCGCCTTCAGGCTCAAGAGTCCGCTCGCGCGAACCGAGCAGGATGCGCAGCGACATCACCGCCTTTTCGCGCAGCGGGTCGATAGCGGGGTTGGTGACCTGGGCGAACCGCTGTCTCAGATAGCCGTACACACGGCGCGGCGTCCGGCCAAGGGGAGCGATCGGAATGTCGTCGCCCATGGAGTAGACCGGCTCGGCGGCGGACTCGGCCATGACGTCGACCACGAACTTCACATCCTCGAAACCCCAACCATGCAGCGCGTGCTGCGCGGGGAGGTCCTCGAGCGGCTCCAGGTCGACGTGGTGGCGCTCGACCGGGACGAGGGTCCGGTCGGCAAGCATGCCGTAGTCGTGGCGCGAGGCGGCGCGTTCCTTGGCGTCGCCGTCGCGCAGCAGCGAACCGTCGCGCGTATCGACGAGCAGCATCTGGCCGGGGCCGAGACGGCCGCGCTCCACCACATCTTCGGGTGCCATCGCCACGACGCCGGCCTCCGACGCCGCGGCCACCACGCCTTGCCTCGTGCGCTGCCAGCGCAGGGGCCGCAGGCCGTTGCGGTCGAGGGCGGCCCCGACCACGATTCCGTCGCTGAACGCCAGCGCCGCCGGGCCGTCCCATGGCTCGAAGCGGATTGATTGGTAGCGGTAGAAGTCCCGCACCTTTGCCGCGAGGTCACCGCGCCCTTCCCACGCGTCGGGCACAAGGCTCATCAGGGCCTCGCTGACCTCCCATCCCCGCTGGACCAGAAGCTCGAGCGCGTTGTCGAGGGAGGCGGAATCAGACCCTTCCGGCCAGATCGCGCCCCGCAGCTCGGGCTCGAGCTCCGCCTCACGGGCGCGCATCCAGGCTCGGTTGCCCGTGACGGTGTTGATCTCGCCGTTGTGCGCGAGCATCCGGAACGGCTGCGCGAGCCGCCAGTCGGGCATGGTGTTGGTCGAGTAGCGCTGGTGAAACACGGCGAGGCGGCTCTCACACGCGTCGTCGCCCAGGTCGAGGTAAAAGTCGGCGAGTCGAGTCCCCGCCATCAAGCCCTTGTAGACGAGCGTCCGGCTCGACCACGAGGCGATGTACATGCGCACGTTCTTCGCGACGGCTTCGTTCTCGGCACGACGTCGGGCCAGGTACAGCCGTCGCTCCCACTCGTCGGGATCGAGGCCGGGGTTTTCGAGCAGGCCGTGCCAGATCGCCGGCATCGTCTCGCGTGCTCGTGTGCCGAGGCTGTCGGGGTCGAGGGGCACGGCTCGCCAAGCCCCCACGCGCATGCCGACGCCGGCGGCGGCATCTTCGACCAGGGCGCGTGCCCTGTCGTCCCACTCGAAGAGCGCGGCCACGGCGAATTGCCCGCCGAGCAGGCGGTGCGGAACCTGGATCAACAGGCCGGCGCCGTCGCCGCTCTTGCCATCGGCATCCAGACCGCCGCGGTGCGCCAGGCGCGCAAGGGCGCCCACGCCTAGGTCGACCGCCTCGTGGCCAAGCTCGGGGGTGGCGACAAAACCCATGCCGCAGGCCGCGCGGGACTCGGGGAGGTCTCCCGGCCAGGCGAGACGCGAAGGAGTAAGGCTGGGGGGCACTGGTCGGGAACGGTAGCGGGCTCAGGCTTGAGGAACTAGTGTGCCGCTGACAAAAAAGCGGCCAAGTTTGTTATGTGGTCTCTACATTCCCAAAAGAGACTGAACGCGCAAGGCAACGGACAGGTTCAAGCGCGTTTCGGGGTCTTCGAGGTCCAGGCCGGTGATCTCGCGGATGCGGTCGAGGCGGTACCGGAGCGTGTTGGGGTGGACGCGCAGGCGGTGCGCGGCCTGCTGCTGCTCGCCGGTTTCAAGGTAGGCGCGAAGGGTTGCGACGAGCGCGCCTTTGCGCGCGCTGTCGTGCTCAATCAGCGGGCCGAGGTGGCGCCGGCTGTAGTCGACCAGCCGCTCGTCGCTGACCGCGGCAAGCAGACCGGTGAGTCCCAGCTCAGGCACCGCGACGACCTGACCCCAGCGCTTGAACCGGGCCAGCGACTCCATCACTGAGGTCACCTCGCGGAGCGAGCCGGCCACCGCGCCCGGGGCCTCGGCAGGTGCGCTAAAGCCCACCGACACGGTGAAGCCGGGCTTCCAGTCGGCCACTGCCTGGCGGATCTGCAGGCCGAGGGCGTGGCTGCGTGCCTGGTGGTCGCCCGGCTCGGTGCCGAGCGGCAGGAGCGCCACCACCTGGTCGGACCTGCCCTGGACCAGGGCGCGCGGGTAGGACGCGCGAACCACCCCGGTCACCCGCCGCAGAAACTCACGCTTCAGGGCCTGGATCGCGTCCTCGGAGATCTGGCGGGCCCGGTTGAAGCCGCGGAAGTCGTCGATGTCGACCAGCACGACGATGTGGCTGCCGTGGAGCGGGTAGCCGAGGTGGCGCGCGCGCCGCTGCGCTGCAGCCTCGTCGCCGTAGGTGCCGTGGAGGAGGTCCTCGAGGTACTCGCCACGGACCCTGCCTTCGACTTCGGACAGCTCGCGCTCCTTGGCGATTGACAGCGCCAGCACCAGGGCGGCCTGCTCGATCGCCATGAAGGCGAGCTCCTCGTTCTGTGGCGGGTGATCCAGGACCGAGATGTAGCCGAGCACCTGGTTGGAAGACAGGATGGGCGCGATAAGCCGCTCGCGGGACATGCCGAGGTGAGGGAACGCCGGCACCTTGAGCGGGCCGCGCCTGGCCTCGACCTCGCGCAGCATGCGCTGGATCTGCGGGTCGAAGAGCACGCGCTGCGGCGTGCCCTGCCGGGCGATGGTCTCCTTGCGGTGCGGGTCGGCGCTGCCACCGGCATGGGCCAGGAGATGGAAGCTCGCGTCCTCGACCGAGACAGCGCTCTCCAGCAGGTCGGCCAGAGTGCGGCAGATCTCGTTGACTCCCTTGCCGTCCAGGACCAGCTCGGTGAAGCGGCGGTGGATCTCGATCGATCGCTTCAGGCGCCAGTGCTCAGCGTTGATGATCCTCTCGAGGAGGGGCGTCATCAGGTCGACGAACTGGACGTCGGAGGCGATCGTGAAGAGGGGCACCTTCAGGCGGTCTGCCTCGGAGACCATCTCCGGAGGCAGCTTGCGGAGGTAGGGCAGCGGCCTGACCACAAGGCCGACGCCACCACCCTCGGCGATTCTCCCGACAAGGCGTATCTGAGCCGCGATGTCGTCCTTGATCGGAAAGCCGGTCGTGAACATCAGGTCGCCCGCCCTGGGCTGGACTTCGGGGGTCTCCATGCTTCGGACCCACTCGATGGGCCGGTCGAGGCCGTCTTCGCCGGCGACGAGCTTGGCCTGAGCGAGCACCGAATGCATCGCCTCGCGCACAGTCGGTCGGGGCTCCCGGACCTCTGGCTCGACCCGTTTTGTGGCCATGCGGGCAAGCTTAGGATGTGAACGGACGACAAGCAAGCTCGGTTGGGGCTTGTGCGGCGGGCACTAGAAGGATTTCGACGCGCTGCGTTAAATTTCGAGCATGACCTACGAAGAGGCCCCGGCTTGCGACCGGCACGACTCTCAGGTTCGGTTGCAGCTGCGCACGATGCACTCAGACGCGGCGCGACCCGACGTGTTGGTCGGACTCTTCGAGTGTCCCGAGTGCGGCCACGAGCGCTGGCTGCCGATGAAGACCAGCTACGAGGAAAGCGAAGCCGCAATCTCGGCGGCTTAGCGGTTTAAGCGCAGCCCCTCAGGCGCTTCGCGCCAGCTCCCCATAAATGGGGAGCAGCCACCTCCCCATAAATGGGGAGCAGCCACCTCCGCATGAATGGGGAGCAGCCACCTCCCCATGAATGGGGAGGAGCTTAATTCCTGGCGATCAGCTCTCTCAGGACCAGGGGCAGGATGCCGCCCTGGTGGAGGTATCCAACCTCTGTTTCGTTGTCGACGCGCGCTCGGGTCCTGAAGCGCTTGACCTTGCCATCGTCGCCCACCGCCTCGACGTCGACTTGCTGCAGCGGCTTGATCTGAGCCAGGCCGTGGATCGTGTAGCGCTCTCGTCCGCTCAGGCCCAGCGATTGCGCGCTCTCGCCCGCTGCGAACTCGAGCGGGAGGAGGCCCATCCCGACCAGGTTCGAGCGATGGATGCGCTCGAAGCTCTCCGCGATCACCGCACGCACACCAAGGAGGAGCGGGCCTTTCGCCGCCCAGTCGCGTGAGGAGCCCGAGCCGTATTCCTTGCCGGCGATGACGATGAGCGGCACACCCTCACCGCGGTAGCGCTCCGCGGCTTCGAAGATGGTCGTTTCCTCTCCGCCAGGCAGGTGTACGGTCCAGTAGCCCTCCCGCTCGACGAGCTTGTTGCGCAGGCGGATGTTGCCGAAGGTGCCGCGAGCCATCACCTCGTGGTTGCCGCGCCGCGCGCCGTAGCTGTTGAAGTCGGTCCTCTCCACGCCGTGCCCGATGAGGTACTTGCCCGCGGGGCTGTCGATTGGAATCGCGCCCGCGGGTGAGATGTGGTCGGTCGTCACCGAATCGCCCAGCACCGCGAGCACCCGCGCGCCATCGACATCGCGCAGCGCCGGCGGCTGCGGGCCGAAACCTTCGAAGTACGGCGGTTCTTTGACATAGGTCGAGCCCTCGTCCCACTGGAAGATCGGGCCGGTCGGCGAGCTCATCTTCTTCCAGTGCTCGTCGCCTTCGAAGATGTGCGAGTACTCGCGCTTGAACATCTCCTGCTTGACGCATTGCTGGACGACGGCGTTCACCTCTTCCTGGGCCGGCCACAGCTCGGACAGCATCACCGGCGTGCCGTCATTTGTGTGCCCGATGGGGTCCCTGGTGAGGTCGATGTTCACTGTGCCGGCGAGCGCGTAGGCGACGACGAGTGGAGGTGATCCCAGGTAGCTCGCCTTGACGAGCGGGTGGATGCGGGACTCGAAGTTGCGGTTGCCGGAAAGGACGGCGACCACGCTGAGGTTCTCTTTTGTCACCGCCGCCTCGACCTCGGGACTTGCGAGCGGGCCGGAGTTGCCGATGCACGTGGTGCATCCGTAGCCGACGAGGTAGAAGCCCAGCTTCTCGAGAGGTTCCATCAAGCCCGCCGTGTTGAGGTAGTCGGTCACGACGCGCGACCCAGGAGCAAGGCTCGTCTTGACATATGGATGGACGGTGAGCCCGCGCTCGACCGCATTCTTCGCCAGCAAACCGGCGGCGACCATGACCGACGGGTTCGAGGTGTTGGTACAGCTGGTGATGGCCGCGATCACCACGCAGCCGTTCTCGAGCTTCGCGGTCGGTTCGGCGGCCACCGCGACCGCGGCGCGTCCGTCGATCGGCCCGCCTTCCTCGGTGAGTCGCGAGATCGCGTCAGGGCTCGGCTTGGGGCTGTTGGCGAACGCGGAGGTGAAGCTCTCCCAGACTTTGGGCAGCGGCGCGCGGTCCTGCGGCCGCTTCGGGCCGGCGAGGCTTGGCTCGACCTGCGTCAGGTTGAGCTCGAGCAGCTCGGTGAACTTCGGGATTGCGTCACCGTCCTTGCGGTAGAGGCCCTGCTCTTTGCTGTAGCTCTCGACCAGGTCGATCTGCTCGCGGCTGCGGCCGGTGATCTCCAGGTAGCGCAGTGTCTGCGCGTCGACAGGGAACAGCGCCGATGTCGCCCCGTACTCGGGGCACATGTTGCTCATCGTGGCGCGGTCGGGAACCGAGAGGCTCGACAGACCGTCGCCGCAGAACTCCACGAACTTCTCCACCACGCCGTGCTTGCGCAGCATCTCGGTGAGAGTCAGCACGAGGTCGGTTGCGGTCGACCCCGCGGGCAGAGCGCCGTGGAACCGCACGCCGACAACGATGGGCGTCGCGAGATAGGCCGGCTGGCCGAGCATCGCGGCCTCCGCCTCGATGCCGCCGACTCCCCACCCGAGCACGCCGAGGCCGTTGACCATCGTCGTGTGCGAGTCGGTGCCCATGAGCGTGTCGGGGATGGCGACCCTGCGACCGTCGACGTCGCGAACCTGCACCACCTTCGAGACATACTCGAGGTTGACCTGGTGGCAGATGCCCATGCCGGGCGGCACCAGCGAGAAGTTGTGAAACGCTTGCTGCGCCCATCGCAAAAGCGAGTAGCGCTCGCGATTGCGCTCGATCTCCTTCTCAATGTTGCGTGCGTATGAGTCGCGGAATCCAAACGAGTCGACCTGGACCGAGTGGTCGATGATGAGGTCGACCGGGACCAGGGGGTCGACCTTCCCGGCGTCCTTGCCCGCCCGCTGCATCGCCGATCGCATCGCCGCCAGGTCGACCACGGCCGGCACGCCGGTGAAGTCCTGCATCAGGACGCGCGCGGGCAGGAACGGAAGCTCGCTGCCGGGGGTCTGTTCCGGCCACTTCGCCAGCGCGTCGATGTTGACTTCTTCGGTGGTGCCCGCCTCGGCGAGCCGGATGAGCCCTTCGAGGAGGACCTTAACGGTCATCGGCAGGCCGGTGGGATCGTGGAATCCAGCCTTCGGGAGTGCGCTGAGGGGGTAGAACTCGATCCCCGATCCACCCAGCCGCGCGCGCTGAATCACAGAAGGCAAAGATACGCCCTCCCCGGATTCGTCCTCGAACAGCGGCCGAATTCGTCCTTGACAGGAATCAAGGCCCGGACTAGATTCCGCTAAACCGTTTTACTCCCCACCTTTAACCGTGTCCCTTAAGCGGGGTGGGGCACCGGGCGGTCTGGCCCGGCACTCAAGGAGGATGGAAGCTTTGATGGTCCCGAGTAGATGGGGTAAATCTGCGGGGGTAGCCCTGCTCGCGATGCTGACCATGGTGGTCGCCGCGTGCGGCGGGACCACCCCGAACAACAGCCCGACGCTCACCCGCAGCGGCACGATCACCATCTGGCACAACTGGGAAGGCACCTATCTCGACGCCAAGAAGGCGATCTTCGACACTTACTCGAAGCAGTACCCGAACGTGACCATCAACCTCGTCCACAAGCCAGACCTCACCAGCGCGGTGACGACGGCGGTTCCCGCAGGCCAGGGCCCGGACGTCATCGCGTGGGTCGATGACGTGGTCGGGAAGTTCGTCAAGCTCGAGATCATCAAGCCGATCGATGGGATCGACGGTGTCGACATGAGCTACATGAACGCCAACTTCAGCAAGGCCGCGGTTGACGCGGACACCTTCGATGGAAAGATCTACGGCATGCCGGAGACGGTCGAAGCGATCACGATGATCTACAACAAGGACCTGATCACCGCAGACAAGCTGCCCAAGACCACCGACGACCTGCTCGCCCTCGCCAAGTCGTACCCGCAAGCGCACACCGGCATGTACGGCGTGGTCTGGAACACCCGCAACGACGCGTACTTCAACGCACCGTGGATCTACGGGTTCGGCGGCTACTACGTGAAGGCCGACGGCACCGATGGACTGACCACGGCCGGTACCAAGGCAGGATTCAACTACATCTCCAGCTTCCGCGGCTCGATCCCGGCAGGGGTCGACTACGGCGTGGCCGACACCCTGTTCAAAGAGAAGAAGGCCGCGATCATCATCAACGGTCCGTGGTCGGTCGCCGACTACGGCAAGGCCGGCGTCAACTTCGGCCTCGCCACCCTGCCCACCGCGAATGGAAAGGCCGTCTCACCGTTTGTCGGCGTCAAGACCCTGATGGTCTCGGCGAACGCGGCAAACCCGGCGCTGGCGGTTGACGTCATCAAATGGTTCGACAACAAGGACAACGAAATCGCGCAATCCGTCGCCAACAAGGAAATCCCGGCCAACAAGCTGGCCCTGGCGGACCCAACGGTCCAGGCGATCGCTGAGGTCAAGGGGTTTGGCGCTCAGGTGGCCAACGGCGTGCCGCTTCCCAACACTCCCTTCATGGGCGCGCTCTGGGACCCGGTCGCGAAGGCGCTCGAGGCGGTATGGACTGGAAAGCAGTCGGTCGACTCAGCGCTCAACGACGCGCACACCGCGGCGCAAAACAACATCGCGCAGCTGAAGTAAGTAGGGAGGACACGAGGACGGTGGCATTTCCGCCGCCGTCCTCGGTCATTCACGCTTGAATCGGACGAGCGCCCGACTAACGCTGACCTACCTGTCCCCGATGATCATCGGGGTCAGCCTGATCAGCCTTTTTCCGATCATCTACAACGTCTACATCTCGTTCACGAACCAGAACCTCTATCACTTCAGGCACTACTCCATCGTCGGCTTAGTCAACTACGGAAAGCTGTTCAAGGGACTCGACGCCGACTTCTTCATCGTCCTCGCGAGGACTTTCCTGTTCGTCGGGGTCTGCATTCCTCTCTTCCTCATCGTCGGGATGCTGACGGCTCTCGCCGTCAATCACCCGTCTGTGCGCTGGAAGCCGTTCTGGCGCGTGGCCCTGATCGTGCCCTGGGCGGTGCCGACCTACATCACGGCGTTGGTGTGGAAGTTCTTCTTCAACGGAGAGTTCGGAACGTTGAACCAGCTTTACCGCGTAGTCGCCGGGCCTCAGGCTGGACTTCCGTGGCTGACCGATCCGAACTGGGCATTTGGATCCGTCGTGCTGGCCAACGTGTGGATGTCCTATCCCTTCTTCATGGTCGTCATCCTCGGGGCGCTGCAGAGCATCCCGAGCGATATGTACGAGGCCGCCGCGGTCGACGGCGCGGGCGCGTGGCGCAAGTTCTGGCGCATCACGGTGCCTCTCCTGAGGCCGGCCATTCTTCCGGCGACAATCCTGAGCGCCATCGTCACTTTCAACGTCCTCAACACTGCCTACCTCATCACCCAGGGCGGACCGTTCTCCAGCGCGGCGAAGCCGGGTGCCACCGACTTCGTGATGGTCTACGCGTTCAGGAACGCCTTCCTGCTCTTCAACTACAGCTACATCGCAGCGTTCGCCGTGGTGATCTTCTTCCTGCTGTTCACGGTCACCATGGGCAGCCTTCGCTTCACCGGCCTGATCCAGGAGGACGCTCGATGACGGTGCGCCCCGCAGAGCTTGACGCGCCCCTGGTCGCAAGGCCGAGGACGGCGACCGAGCCTGGCGTCGGTGCGCGCGGACGGCGCTTCCTCTCGCGGGCCGCCGCCCCTGTGCTCATCCACGCCTTCCTCGTCGCGATGGTCATCTTCGCTTTGTTTCCCATCTTCTTCGTCCTGCAGGCCGCGTTCCGGCCCGGGCAGTCGCTTTACTCGCTGAGCCTGAGCCTGTGGCCCGACCATCCGACCTGGGACAACTTCACGTACATCTGGACCCAGCAGCCCTTTCCGACGTGGCTCCGGAACAGCCTCGCCATCGCGATCGGCACCATGATCTGCGGCCTCATCGGATCGGCCACCGGCGCGTACGCGATCGCCCGGTTTCGATTCGCCGGCAAGAAGATCACGTTGATCACGCTGCTCGCGATCCAGGCCTTTCCGTCGGTGCTCGCGCTGATCCCGATCTACATCATCCTGAAGACGGTCGGCCTGGTCGGTTCGCCGTTTGGTTTGATGCTGGCTTACGTCGCGGGCGCGCTCGTCTTCAGCACGTGGAACCTCAAGGGTTATTTCGACACGATCCCTCGTGAGCTGGATGAGGCGGCGTTGATCGACGGCTGCACGGTGACGCAAGCGTTTGTCCGCATCATCCTGCCGCTTTCGCTTCCGGCCCTGGCCGTCACCGCGTTGCTCATGTTTCTGACCTCGTGGAACGAGTGGGTCATGGCTCAGACGCTGCTCCTCAACGAGGACGCCTACACGGTGCCGGTCGGGCTATGGGGCCTGGCCAGCAACTACCGCATCCCCTGGGGCTACTTCGCCGCGGGATCTTTGATCGTGTCGATTCCGGTGATGGTGCTGTTTCTCGGCCTGCAGCGATACTTCAGATCCGGGCTCACCGTGGGCGGCGTCAAAGGCTGAGCCGGCTCCATCTCTTCGTGGTGGTGGCGGGCGCCCTCGTCGCAGTGCTCGCCATCGTGGCGATCGTGGTCTTCCGGCCTGTGGCGCAGTGGACGGCAGAGGTCGCTCCCGTGGCCAGCGTCCTACCCGACCACTGGACCACCGGCGACAAGGACGCAATCGGGACTGCAGCGGGCCGCCAGTCGAACGTGTGGTTCACAGCCGCCCATGGCACCCTGGCCGATGTCCTGTACCCGACGGTCGACGCCGACAACCTGCGCCAGCTCGGCTTTCTTGTCACCGATGGCTCGAGATTTTTCTTCGACACCGCAACGCAGGGCGTGGCGAGCTCGCGGGTCACCGACGATCGCGCCCTCACCTATGCCATGCAGGTCGATGACCCGGTGCACCAGTTCAGCCTGGTCACCGAAATTGCCACAGATCCTGACCGCCCTGTGGTAGTGGTGAGGGCGCACCTGCTCGGCCACGCATCGAACCTGAGCGTCTACGCCTACCTCGTGCCGCACCTGGGCGGCTCGGGCGCCGGCCAGACCGCGTTCTTCGACGGTAGCCGGGGCTACGTGAACAAGGGCGGTCTCTGGCTGGCGATCGGGGGCGACGCGATGACCGATCAGCGGACCGCCGGCTACCTCGGTCGGGGAGATGGGTACGACCAGCTGCATCACGACGCGCTCGAGAACCGGTACCGCCAGGCCGGTCCCGGCCGCGTCACGCTCACGTGGAAAGTCGACGGCGGCGGCGGCCCATGGGTGACGGAGCTGGCGTTTGGCCCGAGCCGCGAGGCCGCTGATGCCCAGCTCAACGCGACGCAGAACGTGGGGCCGCAGGGCGTTTTCGACGCCTACCGGTCGGGCTGGCGCCAGTACACGGCGCACCTGACTGCGCCTCCCGGCGATGCGGCCCTCTTCTTTCACAGCGTCGAGGTCATCAAGATGGCCGAGGACAAGCTGCACCCAGGCGCGATCGTCGCGTCGCTGGCCCGGCCGTGGGGCGACACCGCGCCAGACAACGACGGTGATGTCGGCTACCGCAAGGTTTGGCCGCGCGACCTGTATCACGCGGCGAGCGCGATGCTCGCGGCTGGCGATACGGCGACGGCCTACGACGTGCTCCGTTTCATGGGCAAGATGCAAAGGGCGGACGGGAGCATGCCGCAGAACACCGACCTGAACGGCACGCCGGTGTGGACTGGACAGCAGCTGGACGAGACCGCGGACGCGATCCTCCTGGCGGTGCGCCTTTCGGGCAAGGCGACGGGTCCGGACATCGAGAAGGCGGCCGGCTACCTGCTCGGAAAGGGGCCGGCCACGCAGCAGGAGAGGTGGGAGGAGGCAGGCGGGTACTCGCCCGCGACGCTTGCCGCAGAGATCGCTGCTCTGCGAGCGGTGGAGCGCTGGGAGATCGCAACCAACCAGGTCGTGGACCGCGCGCTGCCGCTGCATGAAATCATCCAGCGGTGGGACTCTTCGGTCGAGTCCTGGACGTTCGGGCCTGGTTACTACCTACGCGTCTCGCCAGATGGGACCCCGGCCAGGGCGGAGCCGATCGACATCGCGAACGGCGGTGGTGTTTGGGACCAGCGCGAGATCGTCGACCCAAGCTTCCTCGAGCTGGTGCGGCTCGGGGTGCGACAGCCGAACGACCCGCGGATCCTCTCGACGCTTGCAGCGGTCGACGCCCGCGCGTCAGGGCAGGTGAACCTCGTCAGGCTCTGGTATCGATACCCGCACGACGGTTACGGGGAGAGAAATCCGGGTTCGGCGCCTCCCGGCCAGGGCCATCTGTGGCCACTGCTCACAGGCGAGCGCGGCATCTACAACGTGCTGGCCGGTCGCGACGCAACGGTGCCCCTGGCCGAGCTCGAGTCGCTTGCCGGCCCCGACCAGCTGCTCGGCGAGCAGGTCTGGGAGGGCACCGGTTTGCCGACGGGCTCAGCGCGGCCGCTGGTCTGGGCTCACGCCGAGTACATCATCCTGGCCAAGGCGGTCGCGACCGGAACCGTCGACGACCGACCCAGTTAGCGTCTCGAGGTTCAGCGACACCACAAGGCGATCGTCACCCGAGACTCGCTCGTAGACGAGCTCATATGGGTCGGCGTGGAGGGTCCGCCTCGAGCCGCGACGGAGCGCGGGCGACTCGCGGCGCAGGCGGCCGAGGCGCTGGAAATATGCGAGCAGACCCGCGTCTTGGTCGGCGCCCCAGAGCATGGGCAGCCGCGCCTCGGCATTCTCCATCGCCGCATCGTGGCGCTGGGTCAGGCCCACCTCGGTGCCGTAATAGATGACGGGCATGCCGGGAAGCGTCATGAGCAGCGTTGCGGCGAGCTTCAGCCGGCGCGCGTCGCCGCCGGCCAGCCACAGGAAACGGTTCATGTCGTGGTTGTCGAGGAGCGTCGCCAGCGCCAGTCCAGGCAGGGCGTTTTCATGACCGTCCATCCAGCGCGCAAACTCGACCAGGTCCATGCGGCCACGGCCGAATGCGTTTCGGACGACGTAGGCAAAGTCGAAGTCGAAGATCGCATCGAGGCGGCCCGCGTAATGCGCCAGCCAGTCGAAGTGGCCCGTCGCCTCGCCGATGACCAGGGCGTCGGGCTTGACCTCGCGAAGCCCGCGCCGCAGCTCGATCCAGAACGATGGGTCGGCCCCCGCGACATGGTCGCAGCGCACCCCGTCGGCTCCGTACTCGGTGACCCAGTGTCGCGCGGCCTCGACCAGGTACTGCTGCACACGCCGGCTGCCGGTGTCGAGCTCGGGAAGTGTGATGTTGTCGAAAAAGCAGCGGTAATAGTGGGGCCACTGCCAGAAGCGATAGAACTCGGCCGCGTCGCCGCCTCGCTGGATCGCGTCGCGAAACAGGTGGTGACCGCGCCCGGTGTGGTTGGGCACGAAGTCGAGCAGCACGCGCATGCCGCGCTCGTGTGCGCTTGCGATCAAGCGCTTCAGCGCTGTGTCGCCGCCATACCGCTCATCGACCTTGAAAAAATCCTCGTGGTCATAGCCATGGTGGCTTGGTGTCTGGTGGACGGGAGTCAGCCACAGGGTGTTGCAGCCCAGGCTGGTGATGTAGTCGAGGTGGTCGCGGATGCCGTCCAGCGTGCCGCCATACAACGCCGTCGACGAATTCGGCGGTGGCAGCATGCCATCCGCCCGCGCGAAGCGGTCGACCATTACCTGGTACACCACCGCGTCCCGCGTCCAGTCGGGCGGATCGGCCTCGGCGCTCAGGGCGAACTCCTGGCCGCCGGGCCTGGGGTCGGAGTCGGAAGCCCAGAGGACGCCTGACCGTGTTTGGACCCTGACCTTGTAGCGCTCGGCGTCGACAGGCTGCAGCGTTGCGGTGCTCGCCCCGATGTCGGCTCTGACCTCGACCTCGCTCAGCGGGTCACCGCCAGAGGCGGTCATTCCGCCGTGAAATGCGCCGGCGTACAGCGCCCGCGCACGCCGGATGTCCTGCACGTCCGCCTGGTGCGCGAAGAAGAAATCCTCACCCCAGCTCGCTTTCGGGAGAAGGGCCTGCACGTCGATCAGGAAACGCGCATGCGCGCCGAGGTCGATCCCTTCGTCGGTCGTCAGGACGCCGAGCTGCGACTTGCGCTTGACTGCCGTGCGAATCGCTTTGAGGGAATCTTTCGCAAGGGCCGGTGGCACGGAGGCAACCTCCGGACCCGGGCCGTTGCGCAGCCGCTCGAACGGCTCGCGAAGCTTGCTGCCATACGCAAGACGCAGATGCTGCTCGATCCCCCACATGAGCAGCCCGTCGATGGGACGGTGGGACAGCGCCCAATCGAAGAACGCCTCCGCGGCTCCGCGCTCCCCGCAGACGTCGAGGGCGTGGGCCATCAGAACGTCTTCGCCGAGTGGCGCCGCGAACGCGCCTGACCGCTCCTGGTGCACAGCAATGACCAGCACGCTGCGCGCGTAGAGGTCCGACGCGGCGGCGCGCTCGTCGAGGTCTGGGACTCGGTCGAGAATCGACGCTCGGGTCGCGCCACCGAGCGGCGGAGGATCAAACTCGAGCGGCCATCCGGCGCCCTGAGTCGCGACCTCGATGTCGTCGCCTATGGCCGCGACGCGCGACTCTCCTTGTCGAGAGGTCACCCGGAGCACATTGGTGCCGCGGACATAGCCGAGCTTCTCGCCGCGGCGCGCGAAGACGTACGCGAGGACCTGTCCATTGCCAACGGGCGCGAAAGTCCTCTTGCGTGGAAGCACGGTCAGGACGCGCGAGGCGGGTGCGCCTTCCGATCTCACCGTCCCGCAGCCTTCATCTCGTGCGCGATCCTCTGCACGCCGTCCGCCCGCTCGATCTCTTCCAGCGGCACGGGCAGCGCGATGCGCCAGTTGGGGAACTCGTCCGTCGTGCCGGGGACGTTGGGCCGCTCGTGCACGCCGAGCGCGTCTTCCATCGAGACCAGCACCATCCGCGTCCGGCCTTGTGCGAGGTGACGGTAGGCGGCTACGGCCACGTCCACCGGAGGAGTGTCGTCGGGCAGGTGCGTGAGGCTGACGAGCTTGTCGCGAAGATGATGCAGGCGGTGCTCCGGCTCGCTGCGGGTCCAGATCCCAGCCACCGTGGGCAGGTCGTGCGTGCCGACCGCGGCGACAGCATCGTGGGGCCAGCGCGCGGGCTCCGAGCCCTCGAACCAGACGAGTCGGTAGGACAGCGAGCCCTTCTTGCGGAGGTGCTTGCGCACGCTGGGCTCGACCAGGCCGAGGTCTTCGCCGATGACGAACGCATTCGCGCGCCTGCTCTCGTTCGCGAGCAGCGCGAGAAGGACGTGCGCAGGATATTTGACGTAGGCGCCTTGCGCGGCGGTCATGCGGTCGGGAATCCAGAACAGCCGGAAAAGGCCCATCACGTGGTCGAGCCTGACGCCGGCGGCGTGGCCGGCCGCGCCCCGGATCGCGTCGATGAACGGTTCCCATCTTGCGTCGCCCAGGCGCCACGGGTTGAAGGCCGGAAGGCCCCAATCCTGACCGTCGCGGAAGAACTCGTCGGGCGGCGCGCCGACCCGCATGCCAGGCGACAGGTAGTTCCTCCAGCGCCAGGCGTCGAAGCCGTCTGAAGCGAATCCGACGGGCACGTCGGTGATGAGGCCGATCTCCCGCGAGGCCCGCGCGAGCTGGCGGTCGACGTGGAACTGCAGCCACTCGTGATATGCGACACGCTCCGCGCTCACCAGTCCCACGTCACGCGGCCAGCTGCGCCAGGCGGGTCCGTGCATCTCGCAAGCGCAGTTGAAGGTCGCGAAGTCGCGCAGGGCGGCGCCCTGCCGGCGCATGTACCTGTGCAATCCCTGGGGGTTGGGCGCGGCGCGAAAAATGCGCTCAAGGGCTCGCGACTTGAGCCGGAAGACCTCGTCGTAGTCGATGATGCGCTGGTCGTTGAGGCGTCGTGCCGCGTCGCGCTCCGCGGCCAGGTTGACTCCCTCTGCGCCTTCGACCTCTTCAACTCGCAAGTAGACGATGTTGCGGAAGCGGCGCGTCGATGCGTAGTACGGCGAGGGTTGATAAGGCAGTGTCGGAGTCTGTGCGCCGAGGGGGTTGAGCAGGATGACCGACGCGCCGGCCTTCCGCGACCATCTCGCGAACCGGCGGAGGTCCGCCAGGTCGCCGACGCCCCAGCTGTCGCGCGAGCGCAGCGCGTAAAGCTGGACGGCCCAACCCCACGTGCGTTGCGGGGCCGGAGAGCAGGGCTCGTCGGGCAGCCTCGGGCGGCGAATGCGCGGCGGCCGTTCCCCTGACGCGCCCATCGCCTCGAGGATTGCCTGCTCCACGGCGGCCGGCGTCTCGACGACGTTGCCCTGCCAGCCGTGGTAGGCGGGAAGGATGCCCCAGCGGCGCGCCTTCTCTGAGATCGCGCTCAGGCCTTCTCGATCAGCTTTGACTTCGATCCGCGCATCACGTAGCCGCAACGGCACGTGACTTCCATGAGCACAGTTCCAAGCCTAACGGACGGGTACGATGCTGCCATGGCGATCGCCGAGGACCTCGAAGTTGCGTCATTTTTGAAGGGCCAGCCGAAGAAGCTGTTCATCGGCGGGAGATGGGTCGACTCCGCGAGCGGCAAGACGTTCGAGACTCTCGACCCGGCCACGGGCGAGGTGCTGGCCAGGGTCGCCGAAGCGGGCGCGGAGGACGTCGACCGGGCCGTCGCGGCCGCCCGCAAGTCGTTCGACAGCGGCGTATGGCGCGACCTTCCGCCGGCCGAGCGAGCCAGAGCGCTGTGGCGGGTCGGCGACATGATCGAGGAGAGGGCGTTGGAGTTCGCCCAGCTCGATTCGCTCGACAACGGCATGCCTATCAACGACGCGTTGATCTGGTTCGTGCCGTTCGCTGCCGCGACGTTCCGTTACTACGCCGGCTGGGCGACGAAGCTCGACGGCGCGACGCAGCAGATATCACTTCCCGGCAACTACCTGAGCTACACGCTGCGCCAGCCGGTCGGCGTCGTGGGCCAGATCATCCCGTGGAATCTCCCGATCATGATGGCGGCCTGGAAGATCGCGCCGGCCCTCGCTTGCGGCAACAGCGTGGTGCTGAAGCCGTCCGAGGAGACGCCTCTCAGCGCTCTGCTGCTCGCTGAGCTGCTCCAGCAGGCGGACGTGCCGGACGGGGTCGTGAACGTGGTCCCGGGCTTTGGTGAGACGGCGGGCGCGAGGCTCGCATCGCACCCCGATGTGGACAAGGTCGCGTTCACCGGCTCGACCGAGGTGGGGAGGCTGATCGCGAAGGCGGCGGCCGACAGCAACCTCAAGCGCGTCAGCCTGGAGCTGGGCGGCAAGTCGCCGAACATTGTGTTCGCCGACGCAGACCTCGCCAAGGCGGCGTCGGGCGCCTTCTTCGGCATCTTTTTCAACCAGGGCCAGATGTGTTCAGCCGGCTCGCGGCTGTTCGTCCAGGAGAAGGTCTACGACGAGACGGTCGATTCGCTGCTGAAGACCGTGGCCGAGGCACGGGTGGGCCCGGGCATGGATCCTGTGACGCAGATCGGTCCTCTCGTCTCGAAGACGCAGATGGACCGCGTGCTCGGTTACATCAACCTCGGCAACAAGGAAGGGGCGCGAATGCTCATCGGAGGCGGCCGGCCAGAGGGTATGGATCGCGGGAACTTCGTCCAGCCCACCGTTTTCGCAGACGTCGACGGCAAGATGCGCATCGCGCAGGAAGAGATCTTCGGCCCGGTGGTGGCGGCAATCCCATTCAAGGACGAAGAGGATCTGGTGCAAAAGGCGAACAACACGATGTACGGGCTCGTGGCCGGCGTGTGGACCAGGGACGTTGGCCGCGCACACCGTGTGGCGCACGCGCTCAAGGCGGGGACGGTTTACGTGAACTGCTACCACATCGTCGACCCGGTCACGCCGTGGGGCGGTTTCAAGCAGAGCGGGTGGGGACGCGAGCTGGGGCCTTACGCGCTGGATCTCTACACAGAGCTCAAGAACGTGATCGTCGACCTCAGCTGAGGGTTTGGCGAGTGCGTGGGGCGGCCGGGTGATACTGGAGCAGTGATTCGGGGGGTTGTCGCGGTTGTTTTCGGCGCGCTCCAGGTGCTCGTCGCCGCGCCGGTCGCCCCGAGTGCGCCCGCGCCGAGCAATCCCGGGGACGTGTTCGAGTTCCCTCTGCCCACATGGACTCCACACTGCCTCGGGTTCGGCAGCAAGTGGACGTACTGCAACGGGACCGCGCTTCGGGCCTGCGCGTCGGGTGAGGTCTGGCTCCACACCGGTGCTGACGTCATCGCCACGGTCGGGCAGCCGGTGGCGGCTGCGGGAGATGGGGTGATAGTGGGCTACCTGATCGACCAGACCTTTCGGGGTGGCGTGCTGATCCGCCATCAGACCAGCTCGGGCGCCGTGATCACGCAGTACTGGCACGTCTGGCTCAAGTCCGGGTACGGCACTGGCTCGCGAGTAAAACGCGGTGAAGTGTTCGCCGACGTGGCCGACATGGGGACTTTGACGCATCTGCACTTCGCGGTTTTCAACGCCGACTACGAGCCGCATGCCTGGAACGGGGCGCTGCCTCCGAGCGCGTGCTCGGGCTTCCCCGCGTTCCCCTACAAGTTCATCGACGCGACGGCGTTCATCGAAGCGCACCTTCCGGTCGCACCGTTACCGCGCGGCACTCGCATATAGACGAGGTTCCAGGAGTCGGTCACCTCGATCCGTAGCGTCGGCGCGTCCGATCCAGATACGCCGACCAACGCTTCCCGAACCGCGCTGCGAACGCGATGAGCCATTTGGGCATCCACCATCCAACCAGCGCGCACAGCGCGATCGACACGAGGATCCACAGCCACAGGAAAAGCGCGTGGGACATGCCCACCGCGATGTGAAGGGGTCTGTACAGCAAAACAAATACGATCAAGGACAACATCCCCAGCACGCCGCCGGCGATCGCCCCGGCGATCGCGCCGATCGCGCGCCGGTGATAGATCTTCACTCGTCGTAGCCAAGGTTCGGGCGCAGCCAGCGCTCGACCTCGGCGGCGGTCATCCCCTTGCGGCGGGCGTAGTCCTCGACCTGGTCCCGGCCGATCTTGCCGATCATGAAGTAGCGCGACTGCGGGTGGGCGAAATAGAGGCCTGAGACCGCGGCGGTCGGCGTCATCGCCCCGCTCTCGGTCAGCTCCATGCCGATCGACCGCGCGTCCAGCAGGTTGAACAGCGTCTCCTTCTCGGTGTGGTCCGGGCAGGCCGGGTAGCCGAACGCCGGCCGGATGCCGCGATACTTCTCAGCGATCAGCTCGTCGTTCGGCTGCTTCGGCCCCATCTCGTACCACGACCGCCGCACCTGCTCGTGGAGGTGCTCCGCGAATGCCTCGGCCAGGCGGTCGGCCAGCGCCTTGACCATGATCGCGCGGTAGTCGTCGTGCTCCGCGACGAAGCGGGCCGCAAGCTCGTCCACGCCAAGGCCCGCCGTGACGGCGAAGGCGCCGATGTGATCGCCCTCTCCCGGGGCGACGAAGTCGGCGAGTGACAGGTACGGCTTCTCGTCCCCATGGTCGACCTGCTGCCTGAGCATTGGAAAGCGCATGCCGTTGTCGAGCGCGACGTCGTCGCCGTCGGCACGCGCGGGCCAGAAGCCGTATACCCCACGCGCCTGGAGCCAACCCTTGGCGATGATCTCGTCGAGCAGCTCCTGCGCATGGCCGAACAGCTCGCGTGCGGCGGCGCCTTGCGCCGGGCTGTCCAGGATCGCGGGATATTTGCCCTTCAGCTCCCACGCGTGGAAGAAGAATGTCCAGTCGACGTACTGGCGCAGCTCCGCGAGCGACGGTTCGATCACCTTCCTGCCAATGAAGGGTGGCCTGGCCAGCTGGTCGAAGGGTACCCGCAGCCTCTTGGCGCGCGCTTCTTCCAGCGTGAGCAGCGGTCGCTTGGCCGATGTGTGCTGCGCCCGCAGCTTCTCCTGAAGCGTGTAGTTGTCGCGCTCGAACTTCTCCCGCCTGTCCTTGGCGAGCAGGTCCGACACGACGCCGATCACGCGCGATGCGTCCAGCACGTGCACGGTCGTGCCGTCGTACGCGGGGGCGATGCGCACCGCCGTGTGCTGCTTTGACGTGGTCGCGCCTCCGATCAGGAGCGGGATGCGGAAGTCGCGGCGAGTCATCTCCTTGGCCACGACCACCATCTCGTCCAGCGATGGCGTGATGAGGCCGGACAGGCCGACGACGTCGGCGCCCAGCTCGACCGCGGTGTCGAGGATCTTCTCGACCGGCACCATGACGCCGAGGTCGTGGACCTCGTAGTTGTTGCATGCGAGCACGACGCCGACGATGTTCTTGCCGATGTCGTGGACGTCACCCTTGACGGTGGCGAGGACGAGCTTGCCGCGAACGCTGCGGTCGCCGGCGGCGTCCTTCTCCGCCTGCATGAACGGCTCGAGGTAGGCCACCGCGCGCTTCATCGCTCGCGCACTCTTCACTACCTGCGGCAGGAACATCTTGCCCGCGCCGAACAGGTCGCCGACGACCTGCATGCCGTCCATCAGCGGTCCTTCGATCACGAGGAGCGGTTTGCCGTACTTGACGCGCGCCTCTTCCGCGTCCTCTTCTATGTAGGCGACCTCGCCATGGAGCACGGCGTGCTTCAGCCGTTCCTCGACCGAGCCTTCCCGCCACCTGAGATCCACCTCACGCTTCTGCCCCGCGCCGGAGACCGACTTGGCAAAGTCCACCAATCTCTCGGTCGCGTCGGGCCGGCGGTCGAAGATGACGTCCTCGACCATCTCGAGCAGGTCCTTCGGGATGTCCTCGTACACGACGAGCTGGCCGGCATTGACGATGCCCATGTCGAGGCCGGCGCGTATCGCGTGAAAGAGAAACGCCGAGTGAATCGCCTCGCGCACGCGGTCGTTGCCGCGGAACGAGAAAGAGAGGTTGGAGACTCCGCCGGAGACGTGGACCCTGGGGAAGCGCTTCTTGATCTCGCGGGTCGCGTCGATGAAATTCTTCGCGTAGGCAGCGTGCTCTTCGATGCCGGTTGCGATGGGCAGGATGTTCGGGTCGAAGATGATGTCCTCCGGCTCGAAGCCGGCCTTCTCGGTCAGCAGCGTGTACGCCCGGCTGCAGATCTCCACCTTGCGTTCGAATGTGTCCGCCTGGCCGGTCTCATCGAAAGCCATCACGACAGCGGCCGCTCCATACCTGCGGACAAGCCGGGCCTGCTCGAGGAACGCATCCTCGCCGCTCTTCAGGCTGATCGAGTTGGCCACGCCCTTGCCCTGGAGGCACTTGAGGCCGGCTTCGAGGACGCTCAACCTGGAGCTGTCGACCATCACGGGGATTCGCGCGATCTCGGGCTCGGTCGCGATGAGGTTGAGGAACCGGACCATCGCTTCTTCCGAGTCGAGCAGGTCCGCGTCCATGTTCACGTCAAGCAGGTTCGCCCCGCCGCGCACCTGGTCGAGCGCCACCTGGACCGCACTGGCGAAATCGCCTGACTCGATAAGCCGGCGGAACCTGAGCGAGCCGGTGACGTTGGTGCGCTCGCCGATGACCACGAAGCCCGAGTCCGGGCTGATCTCGAAAGGTTCGAGGCCGCTGAATCGGGTCCGCGGCTCGCGTCCCGCCAGGGGTCGCGGCGCGACGTCGGCCAGCGCATCCCGGATCTGGCGGATGTGCTCCGGACCGGTGCCGCAGCATCCGCCCGCGGCGTTGAGGTAGCCCGCTTCGGCGAACTCTTTCAGCAGGCGGCTCGTCATGGGCGGCTGCTCGTCGTAGCCGCCGAACGCGTTGGGCAGACCCGCGTTCGGGTAACACGTCACGTAGACCGGGGCGACGCGTGAGAGGGCAGCAATGTACGGGCGCATCTCTGTGGCGCCAAGCGAGCAGTTGATGCCCGCCGCGAAAGGCTGCGCATGCTCGACCGAGGTCCAGAACGCTTCGACCGTCTGCCCCGAAAGGTTGCGTCCGCTCCGGTCGACGATCGTGACAGAGATGAAAAGTGGGATCTCCGGCGCGACCTCTTTGACCGCCGCGATCGCCGCCTTTCCGTTGAGGGTGTCGAAGATCGTCTCGATGAGGAGGATGTCGACGCCGCCTTCCTTCAGAGCGCGGGCCGCTTCCGCGTAGCCATCGCGGAGCTCGTCGAACGTCACGTCGCGGTAGGACGCGTCCTCGACCTTGGGCGAGAGCGACAGGGTGACGTTCGTCGGGCCCAGCGAGCCGGCGACGAATCTGTTCTCGTAAGCGTCCGCGGCCTGGCGCGCCAGGCGCGCACCTGCGAGGTTCATCTCGTAGACGTAGTTCTCGAGGCCATAGTCGGCCTGCGAGATGCGCGTCGCGGTGAAGGTGTTGGTCGTGATGATGTCCGCGCCGGCTTCGAGGTACGAGCGATGGACCTCGGAAACCACCTCGGGTTGTGTCAGCGAGAGCACGTCGGCGTCATTGCGCAGCAGCTTCGGGTGGTCGCGGAACCGATCGCCGCGGAAGCCCTCCTCGGTGAGACCCCTGCGCTGCAGGAGGACGCCGATCGAGCCGTCGAGGATCACGATCCGCTGCTGGAACAGCTGATCGAGACGCTCGCGGACAGTGCCTGTAACTTCCATCGTGATGGGTAAGCGTACGTCCCCATCCGGCGGCTTCGCCGCCACCTTCCCCACTGGTGGGGAAGTCACCTTTCCATCTAGTCCCCGACCGGGCTCCATACCTGGAAGCGGCCGTCGTCGTAGAGCAGCCGCCTGCCGCTTGTGAGGATCGCATCGGCCGCCGCCTGGCGCTTGGCCCGGGTCGTGTTGTTGCCCAGGTAGTAGTCGCTGTCGATGACCACATACGAGCCAGCCTCGAGCATGTCCGGGAAGTCGTTGATGGTGTGGCGGTTCGCGAGCCACACGCACAACCCGGCATCGGCGTTCACAGGTGCGTCAGCCGGAATCACAGCGGCCGCCGCCTGCAGCTGGGCGACGGCGTTTGGCCTCGAGTAGACGTCGTTCCATGCCAGGAGAGCAGGTGGCACTCCGCCTGTTCCCCAACCAAGCAGCAGAGCAGGCAGCGCAGCGACCAGCGCCATCGCGGGCTTGATCGAGACCCTTTCCAGGAATCGGCGGGCGCCGATACCCCCGGCCACCATGAGCGGGAACAGCAGCAGCATCACGTAGTGCAGATTGAGGATGTTCTGCGGGACGTGCTCGCTGAGGACATTGGCCACGTATGGAGGGATCGCGAGCAGCAGCCAGCGGGGCGCCAGGAGTGGCAGCGCAAACATCGAGGCGACGATCGCCGCGAGGATCAGCAGCGCCTCCGGGCGCACCAGCGCCTCGATGACGGCGAGCCCCGAGACAGGCACCTTGGGATCGAGGTGGATGAGCCAGCGGTAGTAAACGAAGTCCGTGTAGCCGTTAGGGGCGCGAAGGTGTTGCTGGACCACTCCCGTGCCGATCAGAAACCATCCGACCGCCAGATAGAGGATGAACCGCCAGTGTTTCTTCACTTCGGGCGCGCCGTACGCGGACATGAGGAGGGCGATCACGCCCACCGTGTAAACCTGGTCCTCCTTGCAGGTGAGGTCGAGGACGCAGAACGTCCATAGCAATCCTCGTCGCCCGCGGATGCCGGCCCAAGCCGCGAGCAGGGCGAAGGGGAGGGCCATGTTTTCCGGGTGGAAGAAATCGCGCGCCGACTCCTGGATCGCGGCCCAAAACGGGACTGGCGCGGACAGGGCGACCGCGAGCCAGGGCGACGCGCGCCGGCCCGCCGGGAGGATGGCGCGAAAGAAGAGGTATGCGGCCGGCCCGGCGCCCGCGAGTCCGGCTGACGAGAAGATCAAAAGCACGGTCGGACTCGGCCAGAGCTTTTCGATCGCCGCGATCAAGACGAAGATCAATTCGAGGTGGATGCCGAGGAAGTTGGCCCGCGCGAAGCTCGAGTAGAACCAGTCGCCCTGCGTGATGCCCCAGATGACCTGCTGGTCGTACGCCAGGTCCCATGCATCGCTGGTCATGCCGTACATGCGCTGCAGATCGCCATGCAAGGTCCAGGCGAATGCCATCGCGGCCGCGAGCATCGGGATCGCGGGATAGACCCACCACGCTTCGGTGGTGGTCCTCTCCCGCGGCGAGCTTCCAATTCGGAGGGCGTCAACCGTCATCGCAGGCGGAGCTTAGCAAGGCATAATCCGAGCATGGCCCGCCAACCGGCCACCGACACTCCGCAGCTGTCTGTGATCGTCCTGGTGTTCAACGAGGTGGACAGCGTCGAGCCGCTGCATCGCGAGCTCATGGGGGTGCTCGAAGCGCTCGGCCGCTCGTTCGAGGTTGTGTATGTCGATGACGGCAGCCGCGACGGCAGCACCGAGCGCCTGGGTCAGCTCGCCTCACGCGACGCGCGCGTGCGGGTCGTGAGCTTTCGCCGCAATTTCGGGCAGACCGCCGCGGTCCAGGCCGGGATCGACCACAGCCGCGGCGAGATCCTCGTCTTTCTCGACGGCGACATGCAGAACGACCCGCATGACATTCCGCACCTGCTGGAAAAGATCGACGAGGGCTACGACGTGGTCAGCGGCTGGCGGCACGACCGCCACGACGATATCACTCGAGTGCTGCCGTCGCAGGTCGCGAACTGGATCATCGCGAACGTAACTGGCGTTCATCTGAGTGACTTTGGCTGCACGTTGAAGGCTTATCGTCGCGACGTCGTTCAAGACGTGAAGCTCTACGGCGAGATGCACCGCTTCATCCCCGTATACGCGTCGATGGTCGGGGCCCGGATCACCGAGCTCCCCGTCAATCACCGGCCCCGGACGTACGGCAAATCCAAATACTCTCTGTCGCGCACATCGCGCGTGATGCTCGACCTGATCACCGTTAAGCTGCTCGGCAGCTACTCGACCAAGCCGATGTACTTCTTCGGGTTTGCCGCGTTCGCCCTGTGGGCGGTGGCCCTCGTGCTCGCGGCGATCGTGATCATCCAGAAGGTGCTGCCGCCCTACGTGTATGCGCACAACAACCCGCTGCTTCTGCTGTCGGTTGTGCTCGTCATCGTGGGGGTGCAGTTCATCCTGATGGGCCTGCTGGCCGAGCTCTCGATCCGCACGCTGCACGAGTCGCAGGCGAAGCCCGTGTACGTCGTTCGCGAGATCATCGAAAAGACTCCCCACAAGCAGCCGGCGACGAACGGGAGACCCGCCGTCAGAGCTCGGTAAATGTGTGGGATCTGCGGCGTTGCGGGGGGAGACCCGGCGCGCGGCCGCGAGCTGGTCGAGCGCATGTCCGCGGCGATGGTTCACCGTGGCCCTGACGACGAGGGGATCGCGCAGGTGGACGGCGTCTCGCTTGGCATGCGGCGCCTCTCCATCATCGACCTGAGCGGCGGCCACCAGCCGATGCACAACGAGGACTCGACCGTGTGGGTGGTGCAGAACGGTGAGATCTACAACCACCTTAAGCTGCGTGAGGACCTGATCGCCGCAGGCCACGTGTTCGTCACGCAGTCCGACACCGAGGTCCTGGTCCACGGCTACGAGCAGTGGGGCGAGCACGTGGTGGAGCGGCTGAATGGCATGTTCGCGTTTGCTCTGGTCGACCGTCGCGCGGGGATAGTGTTCCTGGCTCGGGACCGCATGGGCATCAAGCCGCTGCATTACGCCGTCGATGGAGACAGGCTCGTGTTCGCCTCCGAATTGAAGGGGCTGCTTCGCGATCCGGCCCTGCGCCGGGGCATCGATCCGGTGGCCCTCGACGAATACCTCGCCTATGAGTTCGTCCCCTCGCCGCGCAGCATCGTCAAGGGTGTCAACAAGCTGCGCCCGGGACACACCCTGAGGTGGTCGGTTGCTGAGGGCAAAGCGCAGGTCAAGCGGTACTGGGCTCCGTCGCTGAACGTGGACGGCGGCGAGCGCGAACGCGACCTGGACGAGGAGTGCGCCGAGCTGCGGGCGGTTCTGCGCGAGTCGGTGCGCAAGGAGCTGATCAGCGATGTCCCGCTTGGGGTATTCCTCTCGGGCGGAATCGACTCCAGCGCAGTGACGGCGATGATGACCCAGCTTGGCGGCGACGTGAAGAGCTTTTCGGTCGGTTTCGCAGAACGGTCATTCGACGAGGCGTCCTACGCGCGAGAGGTTGCGCGTCATCTCGGCACCGACCATCACGAGCTGACGCTCGAACCGAGCATGTTGCTGGGCCTGGTTCCGAAGCTGCCAGTGCTTCTCGACGAGCCGCTAGGAGATGCATCGATCATTCCCACGTACCTCCTTTCCGCGTTCACGCGGCAGCACGTGAAGGTTGCGTTGGGTGGCGATGGAGGTGATGAGCTGTTCGGTGGCTATCCGACACTGCAGGCCCATCGTCTTGCCGGCTACTACATGCGCGCGCCGGGTGCGCTGAGGCGTGGAGTCGTCGAGCCGATGGTCAGGCGCATGCCCGTGTCGCGGCGCAACCTGAGCTTTGACTTCCGGGCCAAGCGCTTTGTGGCCGGCGCGGCTTACGGCGCGGCGGAGAGACATCAACGATGGATGGGCTCGTTTGCACCGGAGGAGCGCGCCGCCGTGTTGTCTCCAGCGATGCGCGGGAACGGCGCCGCGGTGCTCGAAGAGTTCGGTTCTTTCGATCCGCTTCACCAGGCCCTGATGCTCGACATGCGGCTCTACCTCGAGAACGACATCCTGGTCAAGCTCGACCGCGCCTCGATGATGGCTTCGCTCGAGGGCCGCGTCCCCCTGCTCAACAACGATTTCGTCTCCTACGCGACAGGCCTTCCCCTGAACATGAAGCTGCGCGGTTTGCGCTCTAAGTTCCTGTTGAAACGCGCGCTCCGCGGGATCCTGCCGGACCGGATCCTCAACCGGCCCAAGAAGGGGTTTGGCATTCCTGTCGCCGAGTGGTTCCGCGGGCCCCTGAAGGAGCAGATGCTGTCGGTGCTGTCACCCGAGCGCATCGCTCGTGAGGGGTTCTTCGACTCAGGCGCGGTGTCGGCGCTCATCTCGGAGCACCTCGCGGGCAGGCGGGACAATCGCAAGCAGCTGTGGACGCTGTTCGCGTTCGAGCTGTGGCATGAGGGTTACGCCGGACTCGGCTCCTGAATCACCAGGCCTTCGCTGTTCCGCCGGACGTTGCGGACACCCGGCACCAGCATGATCAAGACGCTCGGCACTGCAAGCAGCACTGCGGCCAGGACCAGAGTTGTCGGTATTCCGATGTGATCTGAGGCGGGGCCGACGATGGCGAAGCCCAGGGGCATGGCGATCAGCGACAGCAGCCAGTCGAAGGAGCTGGCGCGCGCGAGGACCTCCTGCGGGATGAGCTGCGGGACGGTCGCGAACCACACCTCGTTGAGGAAGGTCAGCCCAGCCCAGCCCACGACGCACGCGGCCATGATCAGGACGGTCGGGCTCGGGACGGCGAGCGCGAGGGCCTGGAGCGCGGCCAGCGTCAGCGCCAGGTTGGCGGCGACGAGGGGGCGGGCGGGCATCACACGCAAGGCGATCAGGCCTCCGAGAACCTGGCCCGCTCCCATCGAGCCTGCGATCAGACCCCAGGCGGACGAGCCGCCGAGGTGACGCGCCGCGATGATCGGACCCAGCACGAACACGGCAGTGATGGCGAAGTTCCATAGCGCGTGCGAGGCGAGGTTCAGGACGTACCAGCGGCGGCTTGTCACGGCGCGCCACCCTTCCGCCAGCTCTTGCCAGAAGTGGCTTTGCGCCGGGGCGGCCAGGGGCGGGATTTTCAGCAGCGCGAGGGAGAGGGCGCTTGCGACAAAGGTGATCGCATCGATGACGAAGACCCAGCCGGGGCCGGCCAGGGCGACGAGGATCCCGCTGATCGCGGGCCCGCCGACCTGGGAGAAGCTCTTCGAGAGGCCCATCAGCGCGTTTGCCTGCTGGAGCTTTTGAGGGGTGACCGTTTGGGGGACGAGGGCGCCGGAGGCGGGTTGGAAGAAGCCGCCGGCGAAGTTGTAGAGGAGCGCCTGCGTCACCAGCTCCCAGAGCTGCGCGTGGCCGGTGATCAGGAGGAGGCCGATTGCGGCGTGGACGGCGGCTCGGACCCAGTCGGAGGTGAGCATCACGAGCTGGCGGGGCAGGCGGTCGGCCCACACGCCGCCCATCGGTAGGGCGATCACGCGGCCCAGGATCGAGACGGCGAAGACGACGCCCAGGGCGGTGGCGGAGTGGCCGACCATCAGGGCGGCGAAGGCGAGGGCGACCGGGGTCAGGGAGTCGCCGATGGCGGAGACGGCCTGGCCGGTCCAGAGGAGGCGGAAGTTGCGTTCGGTGAGGGGGGAGAGGGCGGCCGGGAGGCGCATCCGGTAATTGTCGAGGAGGAGTGTTACGTAGGTGACATTTGGGTCGGCGGGGTGGGAAGTGGGAAGGTCGTGGGGGTTGGGTGGGTACCGAACGCCCTCGACGCAAGAACCCAACGATCAGGTCCGAGCCCTCCTTTCCTGGCTCGAACCGAAGCCACGTTCGGGCTGCCGATGCGATCGCCCGACGGTAGGTGCCACGTCCCCACCCGGCGCTGCGCGCCGACCTCCCCGGCAAGCGGGGAGGTGAAGGCCGCATGAGCCTGGATTAATAAACCGACTGTCGGTCTGTCATACTTCGGCGATGGCTCGGACGCTCGACCCGGCGGTGCATACGGTTCGGCGGGAGGCCTTTGTCGAGGTTGCGCAGCGGCTCATGCAGGCCAAGGGGTACGAGCAGATGAGCATCCAGGACGTGCTCGATGAGCTCGGCGCTTCTCGTGGGGCCTTCTACCACTACTTCGACTCCAAGCAGGCGCTGCTCGAGGCGGTGATCGATCGCATGGTGGATGCAGGGCTCGGCGCGGTGGAGCCGGTCGTGGTCGATCCAGGGCTGCCTGCGACCGAGAAGCTCCAGAAGGTCTTCAGCGGGATCGGCCGGTGGAAGACCGACCGCAAGGCCCTGGTCATGTCGCTCCTCGAGGTCTGGCTCTCCGATCACAACGCGATCGTCCGCGAGAAGCTTCGCCGGACCACGGTTGAGCGAATGGTTTCGCTCCTCTCACGCATAGTCGAGCAGGGCGTCGATGAGGGAGCCTTCATCGTGTCGTCACCCAACGAGACCGCGAGGGTGCTCGTGATGCTTCTCCAGGGTTTTCAGGATGGGGCGACCGAGCTTTTCGTCGCTCGGCAGAAAAGGCTCATCAGCTATGAGGACGTCGTGCTCAGGATGGCGACTTTCGGCGAGGCGTTCGATCGAATCCTCGGTGTTCCTGTCGGAAAAACGATCGTCGCCGACGAGGCGATCCTGCGCGAGTGGTTCGGGTAAGGAGGCCACATGTCATCGATCATCCAGGTTGAAAGGCTCACCAAGCGCTACGGCGGCAAGCGAGGCATCGACGACGTCTCCTTCGACGTTGCCGAGGGAGAGGTCTTTGGTTTCCTTGGCCCCAACGGCGCCGGGAAGACCACCACGATCCGGCTCCTGATGGCCCTTCTCCACGCCGACGGCGGGTCGGCCCGAATCGCGGGGCTCGATTGTTGGGAGAAGACGATCGAGATCAAGCGGTTGATCGGCTACGTGCCAGGCGAGCCCTCGCTCGACCGCAACCTGACCGGCGGGCAGATCCTCGAGTACTTCGCGAACCTCCGCGGCGGCGTCGACCGCGCTTACCTGAAGACGCTCATCGAGCGGATGGACCTCGACACCAGTCGCAAGTTTCGCCAGTACTCGACGGGCAACAAGCGGAAGGTCGTACTCATCCAGGCTTTCATGCATCGGCCTCGGCTGCTCATCCTCGATGAACCGACGAGCGGGCTCGACCCGCTCAACCAGCAGGAGTTCGACGGCATGGTGCGCGAGGCGCGCGAGGAGGGCCGCACGGTGTTTCTCTCCTCGCACGTTTTGAGTGAGGTCGAAAAGACCTGCTCACGTGTCGCGATCATCCGCGACGGCCGCATCGTCCGCGTCGGTGGCGTGCATGAGCTCAAGGACATCAAGCGCTACGAGATCACGATCGCCTTCGCCCAGCCGGTCCCGGCCGACACGTTCGCCAGGCTCGATGGTGTCGCCGAGGTGGAGACGCTCAACAACGGGTTGGCCGTTCGACTCGCCATGCAAGGCGCCGCGGACGCGGTGGTCAAGGCGGCGGCGCAGTTTCCAGTGGTCTCGCTGACCAGCTACGAGCCCAGCCTCGAGGACATCTTCCTGCGCTACTACGAGCGCGACGGCGGCGAGGCTCCGAGGCAGGTCGCTCGTGTTTAGGAGCATCTATCTCAAGAGCCTGCGCGACTACCGTGTGCCCATCCTCGGCTGGGGCCTTGGACTCGGTGCGTTGATGGCGGTGGTTCTCGTGGCCATCCCCACCGTGTTTGCGACGCCGGCCGCGAAGGCGGCCGTCGTTTCTCTCGGCGCGTCGTATGCGTGGATAGCGGAGCCGATCAAGATCGACACGGCCGGCGGCTACGCGACCTGGAAGTACGGAATCACGATCCTTGTCGTGGTCATCTGGCCCCTCCTCGCAGGCACGGGCATGCTCCGCGGCGAAGAGGACCGAGGCTCGATGGACGTTCTCCTGTCGCTGCCCCGCGGTCGTGTCCGCGTCGCCCTCGAGAAGGTGGCGGCGATGTGGACGGCGCTGCTCGCGATGGGCCTCGTGATCGGGCTGCTGACATTTGCCGGTGGGGCGAAGGTCAGCTCAGATCTCACCCTCGGTTCGAGCATTGCGTTCGGCGTGAACATCGCCTTGATCTGCGCCGTGTTCCTGTCCATCGCGCTGCTGGTCTCTCAGTTCACCCAGGAGCGCCGCACGGCATCGGGCGTTACCGCTGGAATCCTTGTAGTGGCAATCGTGGTGGACATGGTCCACCGCGTCGTTCCCAACACAGTGTGGTTCAGCCAGCTTTCGCCGGTCTACTACTACAACCTGAGCAAGCCGCTCGTGCCGGGTTACGGGCCTAACCCCGGCGCGATGCTCATCCTGCTGGCTCTGTCGATGCTCCTCGGCGCGGCCGCGGTCTGGCTCTTCGCGCGGCGCGACGTAGGCGGCGTGAGCCTGTCCCTGCCTGAACGGAGCTCTCAGCCCGTACGGGCTCTGCCTCGAGCCGATTGGTCGCTGCACTCCGTCTACTCACGCAGCCTCGGCATGATCGCGACCTCGACCCTGTGGTGGACCCTGGCGATCGCCGGATTCGCCGCGTGGATGGTTGTCATCGTCAAGCAGACGGAGGCCCAGTTGAAGTCGCTCTTGCAGGGCTCACCCGCGATGGGCGACTTTTTGAAGCTTGGTGGGAGCGACAGCGCGACCAACGCCAGCATCCTCAGTGCGTTCTTCCTTTTCATGCCGGTCCTGCTGATGGCTTTTGCCGTCACCCAGGCCAACCGCTGGTCTGCGGACGAGGAGGATGGTCTCCTTGAGATCGTGCTTTCAACTCCGCAGCCTCGTTTGCGTGTCCTGCTCGGGCGCTTTGCAGCCGTCGCCACCGCGACGATCTTCATCTCGGTGTTGACCCTGGTCGCCACGTCGGTCGCGTCGGCCGGTACCGGCCTGTCCCTCGACTATGGCAACCTTGCCGCGGCCTCTCTCTCGATCATTCCGTTCGGGCTGCTGGTGGCGGCGATCGGCTACCTGTTTGCCGGGTGGTTGCGCGCCGCGGTGGACACGGGCTTGCTGAGCTTCCTGTTGGTGATCTGGGTCTTCATCAGCTTCATCGGCCCAGGGCTGAGCTTGCCGGACGCAACCCAGAAGCTGTCCCCCTTCTACTACTACGGATCGCCCCTGCTGCACGGCATCCAGGTGGCGGATCTGCTCGTCATCGTGGCGGTTGGCGCTGTGGCGCTGGCGCTGGCCACAGCACGGTTCGCGCGCAAGGACATCCCGGCCTAGCGTCTTACACATTTCTTACCGGAGACCGATCTGGACCGGACTAGCGTTCATCTGCCGTCGAGAGGATCTGGGGTTTTCGTTTTCGGAGGGATGGAAGATGAAGAGGGTGCTCGTGGCAGCCATGCTGGCGGCCGGGATTTTGGTCTTGTCGCCGACGACCGCCGGGGCGTGGGCCACGTTCTGCGACTGGGATCCGCTGGTGCTGGTGGTGACCCCAGGTGGGCACATCGTGCCCGTCTACGACAGCGTCTGGACTTCCAGTCCTCTTGACCTGGGCCTACCCCTCGAGAGCTACACCGTCTCCCGTGTCTACGACGTCACGGGCCATCCCCACACGGCGGTCGACATGACGATCTACACACCAACCGGCCTGCTGTTCCGCTACGCCACGACCGACGAGGTCACGACGGGCCTGCTCGGCTCGGGCACGGTGCTTGCGCGGCAGAATGGGTATAGCGGCACACCCGTGCATCTGAAGTTCATCCTGTCCCAGCCGTAAGACCTTGACGCCGCGGCAGCGGTCCGAGCTATATCGCGTCGGGGTCGGCCTTGCGGCCCTGGCGACTTTCGCCGCGACGGCGCCGCGCCTGCGTGGCGAGCGTCCGGACTGGTGGCTTGTGGCGGCGCTGGCGGTGGCAGGGATTCTGGCGCTCGAATTCCCACTTCACGTCAACATCAGCGAAAAGGTGAGTGTGGCGACGGCGGTGTTCTTCGCCGCCGTCCTCCTCCTGCCCGTGTGGCAGGCGGCCGCGCTCGTCGGCTTATTGCAGTCGATCGACATCTGCGTCGCGGCATTCCGCAAGGTGCGCGCCACAAGGGAGCGCCCGCCGCTTCGTGCCGTAGCCAGCAGCATCGTTTTCAACGGGGGCCAGGCGTATCTGTCGACGCTCGCGGCGGCTTCCCTTCTGTCGACCGCCGGCGTCTCGGCGCGCGCGGGCCTGACCGGGCCTGGTGACGCGGTTGTGCTCGTCGGTTCGGCCGGGACGATGTACCTGGCGAACCTCCTCTTTGTTGCGGTGGCCATAGCAATCGGTACCTCGCGCAGCCCGCTTCCGCTCTTCTTCAACACCCAGAAGCTCGTGTACGTCCAGTTCGCGGCGCTGTACCTGGTGGGCACGGCGGCCGCGTTTGCCGCGGTCCGCTACACGTGGCTGCCGCTGCTCGCGATCGTCCCTGCCGTCCTCGTCTATCACTCGCTGCGGCAGCGGGTCGAGATGGGCCGCGACGCGATGCGCGCGATGGAGCGCATGGCGGAGGAGGTCGACCGTCGTGACCCGTACACGTATAACCACTCGCAGCGGGTGGCGATCTACACGCACGCGATCGCGCGGAAGCTCGGCTTCGGCTCCGTGGACGTCGAGCTGCTCGAGCTTGCCGCGAAGGTGCACGACATCGGCAAGATCCGCGTCCCGGACTCGGTGTTGTTGAAGCCGGCCAAGCTGACGCCCGAGGAGCGGCGGATCATGGAGACGCATCCGCGACTCGGGTTCGACATCCTCCGGCCGTTCTCCGAATACGCCAAAGTGCTCGACCTGGTGCTCTCACATCACGAGAGGTATGACGGGAAGGGTTACCCGAACGGCACGGTCGGCCGGCGGCTGCTGCTTATCGCACAGGTCATCCCCGTGGCCGACTCGCTCGACGCGATGACCAGCGCGCGGGCGTATCGCGGCGCTCGGACGTGGGAGTCCGCGCTGGAGGAATTGCGTCGCGGGGCCGGGACGCAGTGGAACCCGCAGGTCGTCGAGGCGGCGCTGGCGGCACTCGGTCAGACCGAGCGCGAACCGGTTCGCCAGGCAAGCGCGATCCCGGTCCTCGCCTAGTCTTTCACCGGCCCGAAGGCCACGTCGAGCTTCTGCCCTGGAGCCAGCAGCTCCAGCAACCCGAGCGCTTCATCGGTGATCGCTTTCCGGTCGCCGGCCGGCAGCGGTTTGGCGAACGGCGTGACCCGAATCGTGGTCGCGCCCTTCTCGGTCTTCGGGTGCCACATGGCGCGCACGAAGCCGTCGACCAGGACCGAGCCCTGCAGCTGCCCAGCGCTGCTGAACAGGCCGAGGTGCCGGCCCTCCGGCATGATTCGCGTGCGGTCCGCGTGGCCGAGCAGGATGTTGTCGTAGTCGGGCAGCAGGCGAACCGGCGCCGGGGTATCGCCGGGTGGGCGAGGAGCTCGAGGCACGTCGAAGAGCTCGGAGCCCCTGGAGTCGCGAAAGACTTTCAGCCGCGGTCTGAGCTGCTCGAACACGGCCCTCATCGCCAGGCCCGACCAGGCGCGCATGTCCGCGGGTGACGCAGGCCCGAATGCGGCGAGGTAGCGCAGGACGAGCAGCTCGGCGGGAAACGCCGGGCCGGGCGGGCGACCGAGCCAGGCTTCGAAGGTGGTCAACGCCACCGGCCCGGGTTCCCCCCACATGCCGCGCGGCGGCGTGAAGACCAGCGGCACCATGTAGCGCACGCCGTACGCCATCGCGAGCGCGTCCCGGCCGGGGAAGCGCTGGGCCAGGAGCTTCGCCAGCTCGGCCACCGTGCGTGATCTCTCGCCCATGATCTCGCGGCCCGCGCTGCCGATGGCGGCAACGTCTGCCTCACTCATGCCGCGTCCCCACGGGCTGCCGCGCATGTAGCCGCGCTCGTGCAGCGCCATGAACAGGGGCTTGAGGCCGAGCGCGTCCTTTGCTGTGACGAGGTGGATGGTGTTGCGCATCAGCGAGATGCGCACCGCCGCTCTGGTCTCGATCAGCCGCGACAGCTCCTTGGGGCGAAATCCTTCGAGGCGAGTCCACAGCCCGACGTAGGGGTTGTTGGGGGCTTGCGCCTGCATGCCGACCAGGCCCTCGATGGTCGATTCGGCGGAGGCGCGGCGGCGTTCGAGCAGGAGCTGGCGGGCTAGAAGCGCACGGTTGAGAGCGCGGCGATCAAGGGTTTCCGGGCGTGACGGCATCGGCCCATTCTTACGGGTCCACGCCCCTCACCTCGACCCTCTCCCCTGAAGAGGGAGAGGGGGTCTCTTCAGAGACCCGCTTGGAGTTTGGCTTTCTCGCCTGCCTTGCGCATCTTGTCGATTCGCTTGCGCATTTCCTTGCGACGCAGCTCGCCTCGGTCTGGATCGAGGAAGTACGTCGCCGCGGCCGCGAGGCCCATCCACATCATCAGGCGCGTCAGCCTGAATCTCATGAACATCACCAAGAGAACGAAGAGGCGAAGCGCGAGTACTCAATGGAAGCCCCTGAAGGGGCGGTAAGTTGTAGCTCGTGGTGACGCGCCGTGGTCTTCTGCTGTTCGGCGCCATGTGCGTGATCTGGGGCATTCCCTACCTTCTGATCCGCATCGCCGTGGGCGAGCTGTCGCCCGCGACGCTGGTGTTCTTCCGCACGGGCGTGGCCGCCTTGATCCTCATGCCGGTCGTGCTCGCGCGAGGGGGTCTGCGCGGAATCGGCAATCGGTGGGTCCCGCTGGTCGTCTTCGCCGTCCTCGAGATCGCCGGCCCCTGGCTCTTTCTGTCCAGCGCCGAGCAGCACATCACGAGCGCGCTGGCCGGTCTTTTGATCTCGGCGGTGCCATTGGTCGGGGTCGTGATCGCGATCACGCTCGGCAACCGCGAGCACCTCGCCCTGGCGAGCATGAGCGGCTTGCTGCTCGGACTGGCCGGCGTGGCTTTGATTGTCGGCTTCGATCTTCGTGTGACGAGCCCGAGCGCGCTCGTGGAGATGGCTCTGGTCGTCCTCGGCTACGCGCTTGGGCCCGCGATCCTGTCGCGCTACCTGGCCGGCGTGCCCTCGGTGACCGTGATCGGCGTCTCGCTGGCGATGTGCGCCGTGGCATACGCGCCGTTCGCCGCGCTGCAATGGCCGCACAGGATGCCGAGCCTCGAGGTGGTGGGGTCGGTTGCGGTGCTGGCGGTGGTATGCACGGCGCTCGCTTTTCTTCTCTTCTTCGAGCTGGTCGCAGAGATCGGGCCCGTGCGAGCCACGGTGATCACATACATCAACCCGGCCGTCGCGGCGATCCTCGGCGTGGCCGTGCTCCACGAGTCCCTGACCATGGGAATGGGGCTCGGGTTCGTCCTCGTCCTGGCCGGTTCGACCCTGGCGACGCGCCCGCGGGCGCCCGAAAAGGTTCGGCAGCGGGCCTCCGAGGCCCAGCCCCAGGAGGCCCTATGATGCGGGTGGCCCTTGGGAGGGTAGCGCTGGGCGGCTAGGCGGTGGAGGAGCGAACCATGAAGGCGGGATTCGATGCGACCGTGATCAAGCTGATCGAATCTGAGGTCCGCACGATCAAGGCCGAATACCGCGGCAAAGTCCCTGAGGAGTCGATCGACCTGGTCGCCGACGAGTCCATCCAGCGGCTGGCCGACTCCAGGGTGCCCCAGTTCGTACCTCTGTTCGTAGGCCGCTTCACCCGGGCGAGGCTGCGCGAGCTGGTGGAGGCGGGGAGCTCCCAGAGCTAGGGGCAGCCTCCGCAAGGCCCGGATCGTACTTCGGGCGACTGGCACGTTTTTTCGGTGTCATGCGATCGTGGGCCAAGCCTGTCTCGTGGGCCGCTTCGGTCGCGTCCGTCGCCGCCGCGGTGTGCGGCGCCGCAGCCGGGGTCATGCTGCTCGGGGCGTGCACGACCTGCGCCTCCACCGTCCGCGAAACCGCCATGCCGGTGCTCGCGACCGGGTACTTCGACGGGATCGAGGCCGACCAGGCGAACCACCGGGTCTTCCTGGCCGACAGGAAGACCACCGGCATCGATGTGATCGACACCTCGGGCGCAACGCCGCGGTTCGTGGGCACGATCGACCTGGGCGCTCCATCCAACGGTCTGGCCTACGCCCCCGACCGCAACCGCCTTTACGCCGGCATCGAGGGCGGCTCGTTGGCGGTGGTCGACATGGCCAAGGGCTCTGCCACCTACCTGAAGAAGATCGACGAGGTCAAAGTCGACAAGGCCACGGCGGACCTGATCGATTACAGCCCGAAGACCGGGCATGTTTACGTCAGCACGTCTGACGGTGGGAGGATCGTCGCGGTCGACGCAGCCACCGACAAGGTAACTGACAGCTACGACCTCACGACGCCACTCGGGCAGCCGCGCTACAACCCGGCCGACGGGATGCTGTACGTCACCGCGCACGGGGCGAACTACCTGCTGCAGGTCGACCCGGCGAACGGGACCGTGACGCGGCGCTACGCCCTGTCGGCACGCTGCCGGCCCAACGGGGTGGCCATCAATCCAGCTCGTCAGCTCGCCCTCGTCGCATGTGGGAGCAGCGTTGTCATGATCAAGCTCGACACCGGGCTCAACACCATCTCGCTCAAGGTGCCCGGTGGCGACATCGTCGGCTACGACGCGCGACTGGACCGCTTCACCGTTGGCTCGGCGCACGGCCCGCGGGACAGCTCGATTGCGGTGATGGACGGCCACGGAAACTTCGTCGGCTCTGTACCCGCCGCATCGAACTCAAAAGGCGCGGTCTTCGACGACGCAAGCGGTCTCGTGTACGCGGTGGGCGCGGCGGGGTTGTTGAGCTTCTCGCCGTCGCAGTGCGCGCCGCCACCCGACTGGCTGAACTTCACCGGCGGGATGGCGGTCTACGCGACGCCGATGCTCTTCTTCGTTCTGTTCCTCATCTGGTACGCGCGCCACCGCGCCCGGCGCGATCCGCGCAAGCCGCCTCCACCGACGTGGGAGGAGCTGCGGGAGGAGGATCGCATCCGAGAGCGGGAGCGGATCCGGGAGCTCGAGGACGCGATCTACGGCCCGATCGAACCCGAGTTCGAGGGTTAGTTAGAGGGCGGGCGGGCCGTACCTGTCGTAGACGGCAGCTCTCACGGCGCAAACCCTGGCTGTCCAGGTCATCAGGTCAAGGTGCAGCTGTTGGCGAGGTCTGCGGCGCTGGCGCCGGCCGGCCTCGGGATGGTGTGGCTCGGCGGCGGCGCGATCCCAGACTCGACCCACGGCACAAGCGCGTCCAGGGCATCACGGACGCACGGCAGCATCGGGCGCAGCACGTTGGTTCCATAGCTGTCCACCCCGTAGTGGTCGTCGAACAGCGAGTCGACGTGGTTGCCGCCGGCGACCACGTAATAGCGGTAGCGATTGGCCCGCCCGGCCAGCTGGACCATCTGGGCGTACAGGTCGGAGTCCGTCTTTTCCGGAAGGAGGGAGTCCTGGTCGCCATGGAGCGTGATCAGCGGATGCTGGATGTTGCCTGTCTCGGCGACCGACTGCATGCGGCTCGAGAGCGCTGGGTTTGCGTTCACGCGGTTTGCATAGCCGTAAGTCGCGTCGGGATCCGTGGGCGGAACTTGCTCGGCTGGAGGTGAGACGCATGACGGCCCCGTGCCGCCGATGGTCGAGCATGTGTAGCCGGTGTACTCGGGGTCCATCTCCAGCCGGTAGATCTTCTGCGTCAGGCCCCAGTAGATCGACCAGTGATACGGCCAGAGCGGCTGCGACTGGGGGTTGAAGCCGACGGCTGCCAGCGCCGCGGTCGCCGAGGGGTCACCGGTCACGTCGCCCGGGTAGTTCAACAGCGTCGCGGGCAGGTAGGTGAAGAGGTTGAAGCCAGTCTTGGCTCCACTGAGGCTGACACCGGCGGGAACGCCTGGCAGGAAAAGCGTGCCCTCCCAGTCGACGCCGCCGTCATAGAGGCGGTCCTTTGGCGTGTCGAGCTCGATGGCCATCCGCGTCTGGTAGCCGCCGTTGGAGATCCCAGCCGCGTAGGAGCGGATCACGCGCTTGAGCCCATAGCTCGCTGCAATCTTGTTGAGGAGCGCCAGCGTCTGCCTGGTGGCCTGCCTCATCCGGGTCGCCCATTCCTGAATCGCTACAGCAGGACACCATGCGCCGCCGCAGCTGCCGACCTCGTCGGAGCCGTCGCGGTAGAAGTTGGCCCCCATATTGCCCTTGTCCTGCGCGACGTAGGCCCAACCTTTCTCGAGCGCGTAGTCGGAGAGGATGAAGTCGCTCGAGAATGCGTCGCGAATTCCGGGTGTGCCAGCGCTCAGCAGTCGCCCCCTCCATGCGTCGGGGATGCGAATCACGAATTGGGCGTCGTGGTGGCAGTCGGCCGCACACGTTCCGGCACCGAGCGCGGGAGTGCAGCTTTTGATGAACGGCAGGCCGGCCTTGCTCGTCAGCGCCGGCTCGGGCAGGAATGCGTTGCAGCCGTCAGGGAAGTAGCCATCGAGCTGGAGGCCGCTGACCGCCGGGGTGGTCGGGTTCGTGTAGTGGGAGTTCAGCGTTCCGCTTCCTGGTGGAGGGAAGCCCATCCCGTACAGGCTGGAGGGGTCGGTCCAGGGGTTGTTGGTCGTCGTCAGGTCGGCCACCTGATGACAATCGAGCCAGGCAGCACCCAGGGTGGACTGCCAGGCGGAAAGATCCGCCGGACAGGAATGGGCTGTGGCGCTTGGAGTCAGAGCTGCGCTGCCAGGTGGAGGCGCAGCCACGAGCAGAAGCGACGCAGAGATGATGGCGAGGCTCAACCCCGACGTAGAACGCAGCAAGAAAAAGCTCAGCCCGTCACGTAAACCTGCGCCGCAACCGACGGGATCAATCCGTTTGAGCCCGTGGCGTCCACGAACAGCATGTAAGGTCCTGCCGGCGCGACGGCCGCGCCGGGTGGCGTGGCCACGGTGATCGTGGACCCGTTGCGGCCGACGATCGGCAGCTCAACCGTTCGCTGGTCGGCGTCGGTGAGGTGGGTCAAAGCGCTGTTGCGCACGAGCATGACCTTGGTGATCGTCGAGTCGGAATGCACGGCCAGGGTGAGCGTGCCGCCATAGCCGATGTAGGGCGAGCTGACCCCCGAGATAACTGGTCGAGCTCCAGCGAACATGTACGGCGGGTCGTAGATCTCGAACGTCGCATCGCGATAGTTGTTCGAGGCGCCGGGAACATTGGTCGCCGAACCGTAGCCCGTGTTGATCGGCGCATGGCCGCCGACCAGGACCTGGCCGGTTGGCAGCAGCACCGCGGTGTTGTGATAGGTGCGGTCGTGATTCTCTGAGGCCACGGGCGCCCATTGCCCGGTCGCGGGATCGAAGATCTCGGCCTGATGCACTGGAACACCGCTGCCAGGCATGACGACCTCGTCACGATTCGCGCCGCTCACAGCGAAGACTTTTCCATCGGGTAGCAGCACACCGGTCGTGTACCAGCGGGCGTTGTTGAGCGGACCGGTCGAGTGCCAGCTGAAGGCGTCGCCGTGTGCGGTGTCGACGGTGGCGATCCGGCTGTCGGCGATGGCGATGTAAGTCCCAGGTGTCGTACCGAGGATTCCTCCCGCGGTGAGGAATGACGCCTGCGTGTAAGGCGGAGCGAGCGGAAGCATGATCGAGAACGTCGATCCTCGGAAACCTGGTGCGGCACCTGGGAGGCCCGGCACGCCGAGCGTCATCCACGTCTTCGCCGTCGGGTTGTAGACGGCCGCGTCGTTCCACAGCGTCTCGTCAACCGACTGGCCAAACGGATTGAACACCTGGCCGCCGGCGTCGAAGTAGACGTTTCCGTCGGGCAGCAGATGGAGTCGCGGATAGAGTGGCAGCGAGCGGTCTCCGCCCGCGCCGTTATAGCTCCAAGCCTGGGAGGACAGGCTGAAAGTCTCCGTCTGGGGGACGTTCGTGAATGAGTCCTGGGGCGGCTGGTTGGGGTAGATCGGCTTGACGAGCTTGGTGACTCCGCTGGCGACGAAAACGTTGCCGCTTGGCAGGGTGACGAGGCTCGGATACCAGCGGCCGTAGCTCATGTCGGCGAGGCGGATCCAGCCGCCGGTCTTCGGGTCGAACAGGCGGGTTGTTTTGGTGCCCTCCAGCTCGACCGCCCCGTATGGAGTCCCTGGGATGCCCGGCTCGGAGTAGTAATCGGTGCCCCCGGCCGTGAGCACCTTGCCGTTGCCGAGGAACACGAGCGACGAGCAGAAGAGCGCGTCGGGGGCGTTGCCCTGGTTGTTGAGGACCGGCCCCAGCGGAGCCGGCGGATTCGGCACGAGATAGGTCGGCTGGTAGCCCATGCTGCACGTTGCGTCGGCGGGGCGCGGCATCGACCAGGTCGGCGTGGGACCCAGGCTCATGATCCTGCTCTGGTCGCAGCCGGCCGCCGCGCCGTAGTTGAGGGCGGTGGCGTACTGCACATCCTCCATGCCCTCGAGCCCATCCCAATAGAGGATGCTGCCGCCCGGCAGGACGGCTTGCGTCACGGCCGCCGGCTTGCACGGGGTTCCGGCCGGTCCCGCCGGCCCATCGCCGCTCTGTCCGTTGAGCGCGTCGGGCGGACAGTTGGGGCCGGGCTCCGCGAACACCGCTTCGAAGGCACCCACCTGACTGGGTGATAAAGCCAGTGAGGCAGGCGCGTCGGCGGCGATCAGAAGAAGGAAGGCGAGACCCGAGGCCAGGCCGACTGCTCTGAAACCCCGCACTCCAATCCAACGCCCAGACCGCGTGGAGTGTGCAAGTCGCACGACTAACATGGCCCCTGGCCAGGTTGGTCAGATGCACTCAGGAACGGTGGAATAGTGATCCTGCCCAAAGACCGTGACCCCCGCTTCATCACCATCCGCCGCGGGGGGACGCTCACGGACTCGGACCATCGGCTCCTGGCTTTGTGGGCTGCCGCGTGCGCAGAACACGTCCTGCACCTCTTCGAGTCGGAGCAGCCCTCGGACTCGCGGCCCCGTCTGGCGATCGAGCAGATTCGGGCATGGGCCCGAGGCGAGATCAGGATGTCCGATTCCCGTGCGGCGGGTGGCCATGCCATGGCTGCGGCAAGAGAGTTGCGAGGAGCCGCTCGGCACGCCGCATATGCAGCCGGCCAGGCGGCGGTGGTGGCGCATGTCGCCGCACATGAGCTCGGTGCTGCGGCCTACGCGATCAAGGCCGCTCGTGCGGCGGCCGCCGGAGGAGAGGGTGAGAGCGCTGGGCGGCTCGAGTGCCGTTGGCAGCGCGAACAGCTTCCGGGTGCGATTCGCGAACTCGTGCTGGAGGATCAGCGGTTGCGAAACGAGATCTGCTGGTCGGTGTTCGACTGAAAATCGCTTGGTGGACCCGAGGGGATTCGAACCCCTGACCTCGTGAGTGCGATTCACGCGCGCTCCCAGCTGCGCCACGGGCCCACATAGTCTCGGAGGCCTGAGAGGGGAGTATACCCGCGCTTCCTATACTCCCTTGCAGTGGCTTCGTTCTTCAAAAGCAAGCGCCTGCCGGAAGGCGTCGACCCGGCTCGTATCCCGCCCGGCCAGACCCTGACGGCTCCCGATCGCTGGCCCCTCCTCCACTTCGGCCCGGTGCCGAAGACCGACATCGCGAAGTGGGACTTCAAGGTGTTCGGCGCGGTCGAGGAGGAGCTGACCCTCGACTATGGCGAGCTGCGCGCGCTGCCCTCCAAAGACGTGGTCGCGGATATCCATTGCGTCACGGGATGGAGCAGGCTGGGCGACAAGTGGACCGGCGTGCCGATCCGCGAGGTGCTCGACCGGGTCAAGCCAAAACCTACCGCCAAGTACGTCACGGCTCACTCCGAATACGGCTACACGACCTCGGTGCCTCTGAGCGTGCTCGACGGCCCGGACAACCTCCTCTGCTACGCGTGGAACGGCGAGGACCTGACCCCCGACCACGGCTGGCCGCTGCGCCTGTTCGTGCCCTCGAAATACTTCTGGAAGTCGGCGAAGTGGTTGCGCGGGCTAGAGTTCATGGATCGCAACCGGCTAGGTTTCTGGGAGCAACGTGGCTATCACGACGAAGCAGACCCCTGGAAAGAAACGAGGTACTGGTAGCGGGCCGGCCGCCCCGCCCGTAGTCACCTTCACGACCGATTTCGGTTCCGGCTCGCCGCTCGTTGCGGCGATGAAGGGCGTGGTGCTGGCGGGCTGCCCGACAGCGGTGCTCGTTGACGTAAGTCACGAGGTGCCGCGGTTCGATGTCTCGGCGGGGGCGTTCATGCTGTTCGCCGGGACGCGGCATTTCACCGGCGGGTCGGTTCACCTGGCGGTGGTCGATCCTGGGGTCGGGAGCTCGCGCCGCCGCCTGATCGTCCAGGCCGGCTCTCGCTACTACATCGGACCCGACAACGGCTTGTTCGCGATCGTGATCGACGAGGTCGGGGTGCAGGCGGTGCATGAGCTCGCGCCGCGGCCTCATGGCGCGCCGACATTCGAGGGCCGCGACGTGTTCGCACCGGCTGCTGCGGCCCTTGCGTCGGGGGTGCCGATCGAGTCGCTGGGTCCGCCGACCGATCCGCCGATCGGGTTGCCTGACACAGGGCCTCGCGTGCTGTGGACGGACGGATTTGGCAACCTGGTCACCAACCTGAAACCCCCGGTGCGGCGGGTGCGGGTGCACGGGCACGACATCATCGCCAACGCCAAGACGTACGCGGAGGCGCGGCCCGGCGAGCCCTTCGTATATGTCGGGAGCATGGGGTACCTGGAGATCGGCGTCCGCGAGGCGCGGGCGGACAAGCTGCTCGGCGCGCGGGCAGGGATGAAGGTCGAGACGATTTAGACCGCCGTGACCCTCGACATTCTGGTGTGGGCCTTTCTCGCGTCCTACATCGTCCATCTGCTCGACGAGACGCTGATGAACGGCGGGTTCGTCCGCTGGTTCCAGACGAGCTTCTGGCCGAGCTACAACGCGCGGATGAACTTCTTTTTCAATGCAGGTGCTGTCTTGTCGATCACTCTGGGCAACCTTCTCTTTGACCTGTTCGGAGGGCGCTGGATCATCCTGGGTTTGATCTGGGTGGTCGGGTTTGCGGTCCATGGCGTCACCCTTCACCTCTTCTGGACCATCCGGCAGAGGAACCTCTCACCTGGCCTCGTGACCAGCGTCCTCTACTGGATCATGGCCTACTTCTTCGTTAGGTACGGCTACACGTCTGGGCAGATCGCGGCCTCGGACTTCTGGGCAGGTGTTGTGCTGGGCGTGCTGACCGTGGGGACGTTTCTGACCTTTGTCCCGACGCTCGTGATACCGAGGCTGATTCTGCGTAGGTCTTATTAACAGGCTGGGTTGGCGCCAGCTCTTTTCTTTTGTAGCTTTGCCGGCGCTGTGGTTCGAGTGGTCTGCTTGCTTAGCATCCTCCTCTCCCTGGCGGGCTGCTCGAGCCCGGTCTCGACCGGGTCGGCTTCGACGGTTGCCGCGCGCGAGGTGCGGCTCTGGCAAGACGCGAAGATTTTCACGCTGGTCGGGCAGTTGATCGGGTCGGCGCAGCGCAGGGTCCTGGTCGAGATGTATGAGCTCGGCCGCTCAGAGGTGGTGCGGGCGCTTGGCGCAGCCGAAGGTCGCGGGGTGGAGGTGCGGGTGATCACCGATCCCACTGTGCAGGCGAGCCGGAGCGCGGTCGCGCAGCTCGATTCGCTCGGCGTGCCGGAGCGCGTCTATCCCGTGGACGACCGGCGGCACCAGATCGACCACGTCAAGCTGCTTGTCGCCGACGACGAGGCCGCGGTCGGCGGGATGAACTGGGGACGGCACAGCGACCGCAATCACGACTACGTCCTCGAGACTCGCCTTGCGTCAGAGATCGAGAGGCTGGTCCACGTCTTCGACCAGGACTGGGCATTCGCGGGGGGTCATCCGGCGCCGCTGCCCGCCGTGGCTGGTCCGGTGGGACAAACGTCGCCCGGGGCCGAGATCCGCACGATGCTGGAGAGCGCTTTGAATCGAGCGGTGCATCGCGTGCTGGCCGAGGTCTACACGCTGACGGACGCTGAGGTGACCGCCGAGATGGTGTTCGCGCACCGCCGCGGCGCGATGGTGCGTGTCATCCTCGATCCCAACCAGTCCTACAACCTGCATTCGTACGCGGTGCTGCGAGCCGGGGGCGTCGAGGTGCGGTGGTACCCCGTGCCGAAGGGTGTTTTGCTGCACGCGAAGATCGGCCTTTTTGACGGCGAGCTGGTGCTCGGCTCGGCCAACTGGACGTTGAGCGGACTGGGCGTCAATCACGAGCTCGACATCGAGACGGACGACGCTGTTGTGGTGGGGGCCTACCTTGCGAGATTCGAGCTGGATTGGGCGAGGTCCGCGTGAGCCCCTCTGGCGAAGCCTTGTCTTAGCTTTGCGGAGGGGGTCCGGCGGAGCCGGGCCCGGGCGGTCCGCCTGGACCGGCGGCGGGTGGCAATGAGCCGGGCGAACCCGCGGGGGGCATGTTGCCGAAGCTGACCTGCGGCACCGCGCGGTCGCCCTCATCCGCCTGGAAGAAGCCGAAAGGCTTGAAGCCGAACGGCCCGGCGATGAGCGAGTTCGGGAAGGTTTGCAGCCTCGTGTTGTAGTCGCGCACGTTGCCGTTGTAGAAGCGGCGGGAGAACTCGAGCTTGTCCTCCGTCGCCGTCAGCGTCTCCTGGAGGTTGGTGAATGCGGAGATGGCCTTGAGGTCGGGGTAGTTCTCCGACACCGCGAACAGGCTGCGCAGGCTCTGCGAGAGCATGTTCTCGGCCTGGCCGATCTTGGCCGGGTCGCCGGTGGCTCCGGCGGCCACGGCGTTGGCCCGGGCGTTGGTGACGGCCTCGAGCGTGCCCCGCTCGTGGCCCATGTACCCCTGCACGGTGTTGACCAGGTTCGGGATCAGGTCGTGCCGGCGCTTCAATTCGACATCGATCTCGGACCACGCTTCCTGGGTCCGGTTTCGCGCCGTGACGAGGCCGTTGTAGGTGAGGATCAGCCATCCGACGACGAGGATGACGACGACCGCGAGGATGACCCAGCCCATTCCCGCGCCTATCCTAGCCCGCGCCCAAGCCTAGGCGTGGGCGCGCCGCGCCCATCGGGTTTTCTTCAGCATTTTCTTGTGCTTGTGCTTGCGCATCTTCTTGCGCCGCTTCTTGATTACCGAGCCCAATCCAACTCCCAGAGCATGTTTGTCTAAACGGCTGAGGTCTGGCCGGGAATCATACCGTAACCAGCCTTGCCCCCGTGCCCGGCATACACTCAGGCGACATGTACTTCACCGACGCGCACGAAGAGCTCCGCCTGCACATCCGCAAGTTTCTGGAGAAAGAGGTGCAGCCTCACCTCGAGGAGTGGGAAGAGAAGACCTTCCCCGATTCCATCTTCCAGCGGATGGGCGAGCTCGGGTTCCTCGGCCTCCGGTATCCGCCCGAGTACGGCGGCCAGGGCGGTGACTACTTCTCGGCCATAGTGCTGTCCGAGGAGATGGCGAAAGCCGCTTCCGGCGGGCTGGGCATGGCCGTTGCGGTCCAGACGGAGATGGCGACCCCGCCCGTCTTCAAGTTCGGGACCGAGGAGCAGAAGCGGCGGTGGCTCGCGCCGGCCATCCGGGGCGAGCAGATCGCCGCGATCGCCATCACCGAGCCCGACGCAGGATCGGACGTCGCCGGGATCACGACCACGGCCAAGAGATACGGCGACGAGTTCATCGTCAACGGTCGAAAGATCTTCATCACGAACGGAGCTCGCTGCCAGTGGGCGCTCGTCGTCACCAAGGGCGAACGCGAGCGTGGACACTCCGGCTACAACCTGCTGGTCATCGAGAAAGGGACGAAAGGGTTCGAGGTCACGCGCACGCTGCAGAAGCTCGGCATGCACTCCTCCGACACCGCTGAGCTGCTGTTCGAGGACTGCCACGTCCCGGTCGGCAACCTGATCGGCGAGGAAGGCGAAGGATTCAAGAACCTCATGTGGGAGCTGCAGGGCGAGCGCATGATCACCGCCGCGGGTGCGATCGCGGGCGCGAACCGGGTGTTCGAATACACGAAGGACTACGCCCTGGAGCGCAAGGCGTTCGGCCAGCCGATCGCGAACTTCCAGGTGATCAAGCACAAGCTCGTCGACATGGGGACGAAGATCGCCGCGGTCCAAGCCTTCGTCTACCAGACCGCAAAGCAGTGGGACGAGGGCGAGTATCCGGTGCGCGAGATTTCGCAGGCCAAGCTGCTGGCGACCCAGGTCGCGTGCGATGTGGCGGACGAGGCGATCCAGGTCCTCGGCGGTCACGGCTACATGCGCGAGTTTCCGGTCGAGCGCGCGTGGCGCGACGCAAGGCTGGCGAGGATCGGCGCGGGGACCGACGAGATCATGAAGGAGATCATCGCCAAGACTTACGGTCTCTGAGATGCAGACCATCCTCTTCGCCGGGTGCCTGCCCGAGGTGGCGGCTTTCGACGGCAAGATCATCGCGGTCGGGGCCGGAGCGCGGGCGGCCGCGGGCCGCAAAGCGGAAACTGTCCGGCTGCGCGGCACGGCGTGGCCCGGGCTGGTCGACTCGCACATTCACCTGGAAGGCCTGGCCGAACGGAGGGTGAGCGTCGACCTGACCGGTGCGGCGGATCGCGCCGCGGCGCTCGCGCGAATCAAAGAAGAGGCAAGGGAGCTGCCCAAAGACGCCTGGATCACCGGGTCGGGCTGGTACAACGACCTGTGGCCGGACCCCTCTTTTCCCAACCGGCGCCAGCTGGACCAGGTGGCCGGCGGCAGGCCCGCGTATCTGCGGCGCAAGGACGGCCACTCGGCCTGGGTCTCGACCGCCGCTCTGCGCGCTGCGGCAATCGACCGCACGACCGAGAATCCGCCGGGTGGCGTGATCGACCGCGACGACGCCGGCGAGCCCACGGGGATTGTGCGCGAGACCGCGATGGAGCTTGTCGCCAAGGCGATTCCTCCTCCGGCGGACGCGGACCTCGACGCGGCGCTTGCGCACGTCCTCGCGGACCTCGCGAGGCTGGGCCTCACCTCGGTCCATTCGATGGACACAGCGCGGACGCTCGGGTCGCTGCAGCGACTGATGGCGCGCGGACCGCTGCCAGTTCGCGTCACCTACAACCTCCCGCTCGCCGACCTGCCGCACGCGGAGCGGATGGGCGTGCGCTCGGGTTGGGGGGACCCGTGGCTGCGCATCTGGGGCGTGAAGGCGTTCCTCGACGGCTCGCTCGGCAGCCGGACGGCGGAGATGCTCGACGGTTCGGGCACGGCTCGCCTGACGCAGCCCGACCTGGTCGACATGATCGAGCGCTGTGCCCGCGCCGAGCTGAACGTCTGCCTCCACGCCATCGGTGACGGCGCCGTAAGACGCGCGCTCGACGCGCTGGCCCCGCATCGGAACGCCTGGAGCATGTGGCGGCCCCGCATCGAGCACGCTCAGTGCGTCAACCCAAAGGACATGACGCGCATGGCAAAGCTCGGCGTGATCGCGTCGATGCAGCCCATCCACGCAGTCGCCGACCGGGAGCTTGCTGACGCGCAGTGGCCGGCGCTGACCGCCAGCTCGTACGCGTGGCGCGCGCTCGAGAAGGCCGGCGTAAAGCTGGCGTTCGGCTCGGACGCGCCGGTCGAGGTGGCGGATCCGCTGGCCGGCATCGAGGCGGCGACGACCTGGAGGCGTAGCGCGAAATGGCACCCGGAGCTCGCGCTGACGCGGGCCTCAGCGGTGCGCGCCTACACCTCAGGCGCGGCTTACGCGGCGGGCATGGAGAACGACGTCGGTTCCCTCCGCGCAGGCAAGCTGTGCGACATGACCGTGGTCGAGGATGGCCAGGTGGTGGCGACGGTGGCGGGAGGCCGCGTCACGTGGCGGCGAAAGCCCGCTTGAGCTTTTCAGCGGTCTGATCCAGCGCCTCATTGACGATCTTCACGTCGTCGATCACTGCCATGAAGTTGGTGTCGCCATTCCAGCGCGGCACGACGTGAAAGTGAACGTGGTCAGGAATCCCGGCGCCCGCCGCGCGTCCGACGTTCACGCCGGCGTTGAGCCCGTCGGGGTTCATCGTCTGCCTGAGCACGGTGAAGGTCCGCCGCACCGCGCGCATGAGGTCGGAAGTCTCCGAGTCGCCGAGCTCCTCGAGGCTCGCCTTGTGTGCGACGGGTGCCACCATCGCGTGGCCCGGGTTGTAGGGAAACTTGTTCAGCATCACGATCGCGCCTTGGGGCCGCCACACGACGAGCGACGCGTCGGGGTCCTCCGGGTTATCGATCACGCGGCAGAACAGGCAGCCGGGGGGCTGCTCGACGCCGACGTACTGCATGCGCCACGGCGCCCACAGCCTCTCCATTGATCTACGTCCTCTTATTGCTGATGGTCACGGCCGTGTGGGGCTGGACCTTCGTCCTGGTGAAGGACGCAGTCACACAGTACCCGACGCTGCCTTTCCTGCAGGTCCGGTTCGCGCTCGCCCTGGTGGTGATGGCGCTCCTGGTCCGCCGCCTGCCGACCTCCCGAGAGCTTCGCATCGGACTGCTGGTCGGCGCGGTGCTGGCCGCGGGCTACCTGACGCAGACCGTGGGCTTGACGATGACGAGTCCCGGCAACGCCGGCCTCATCACGGGCCTCTTCGTCGTCTTCACGCCGCTGCTCAACCGCGCAACCGGGGCGCCGATCCACTGGTGGACGTGGGTGGCCACCATCCTTTCTCTTGGCGGCCTCCTGTTCCTCACCGGCGGGCCGAGCGGAATGGGATTCGGCGATGTCCTCGTCCTCGCCTGCGCGGTGCTGTTCGCGCTGCACATCGTGCTGCTGGGCAAGTGGTCGCCGGGATTGCCCGCGGCGCCGCTCGCGATGGTCCAGATGGCAAGCTGCACGCTCATCTTCAGCGTTGGCGGCACGTGGTCGCTGCGCATGCCGAGCGCCTCGGTGTGGTGGGCGATCGTGATCACGGGCGTGTTCGCGTCGGCGCTCGCCTTTTACATCCAGACCTGGGCCCAGCAGCACCTCAGCCCCGGCCGCACGGCGCTGATCCTGGCCTCCGAGCCCGCGTGGGCATTGGCCGCTGCGGTGGTGCTGGCCGGCCAGCGGCTCGGCCTGCTTCAGGCTGTCGGAGCGGCGCTGGTGCTGGCCGCGATCGTGGGCCACGAACTCGCATCCCTAAAATTTGAGGTTCATGTCAAGCCGTCCCCGCCGTAGCGCCTACGTACCCCAGGAGATCGAGCCCAAGTGGCAGAAGATCTGGGTCGAGCGCGGCGTGATGAAGGCGTCCGACAGCTCGTCCAAGCCGAAGTTCTACGACCTCGTCATGTACCCGTATCCGTCCGGCGACCTGACGGTCGGCCACCTCCGCAACTACGTGATGGGCGACGTCCTCGCGCGCATGAAGCGGATGCAGGGATTCGAGGTGCTCCATCCGTTTGGGTGGGACGCGTTTGGATTGCCCGCGGAGAACGCCGCGATGAAGCGCGGCAACCTGCATCCCAGGACGTGGACGCTCGATAACATCGCGAAAGGCAAGCGCGAGCTGAAGATGGCCGGGATCCTCTACGACTGGGACCGCGAGGTCGCCACTTGCGAGCCCGACTACTACCGGTGGACGCAGTGGCTGTTCCTTTTGATGCTCGAGCGAGGACTTGCCTACCGCGCGATGGCGCCGGTCAACTGGTGCCCGGTCGACAAGACGGTGCTGGCCAACGAGCAGGTCATCAACGGGCGGTGCTGGCGGCATCCGGACGTCGAGGTCGAGAAGCGCGACCTCGAGCAGTGGTTTTTGAAGATCACGGACTACGCCGACAGGTTGCTCGATGACCTGGCGCTGCTCGACAAGTGGCCGCAGAAGGTCCGCGTCATGCAGACCAACTGGATCGGGCGGAGCATGGGGGCGGAGGTCGATTTCCCGGTCGACGGGCATCCCGACGAGGTGGTGCGCATCTACACGACGCGACCGGACACGTTGTTCGGCGCGACGTTCATGGTCCTCGCGCCGGAGCATCCGCTCGTCGAAAAGATCACGACCGAAAAGCACCGGGCGCGAGTGCGCGAGTACGTCGAGCAGGCGCGCAAGGAGACGGAGATCGAGCGGCTGTCCACCGAGCGGGACAAGACCGGCGTCGCGACCGGGGGTTTTGCGATCAACCCCATGAACGGCGAGAAGATCCCGATCTGGGTCGCCGACTACGTTTTGGTCACGTACGGCACCGGCGCGATCATGGCCGTGCCCGCGCACGACGAGCGCGACTTCGAGTTTGCGCGGCGCTACGACCTGCCGATCGTCCAGGTCATCGCGCCACCGGCCGAGCACGGGATCGTGCGTGAGGCGTACGAGGGGCCCGGGGTCCTGGTCAACAGCGGTCCTTTCAACGGACTCGAGTCAATGGTTACGTTTGACAAGATCTGCGACTGGCTCGAGTCGAGCCGCATCGGCAAGCGGTCGGTGAAGTACCGCCTGCGCGACTGGCTGATCTCCCGGCAGCGCTACTGGGGCGCGCCCATCCCCGTCGTGTACTGCCCGGACGATGGCATGGTGCCGGTGCCGCGCGAGCAGCTGCCGGTGATGCTCCCCGAGGAGTACAAGCCGCTGACCGACGTGGAGTCGTTCTGGCGCACCACATGTCCGAAATGCGGCCGCGACGCACGGCGCGAGACGGACACGATGGACACGTTCATCGATTCGTCGTGGTATTTCCTTCGCTACGCCAGCCCTCACGACAAGACGCAGCCGTTCGACTCCGAGCTCGCGAATCACTGGATGCCGGTCGACCAGTACACGGGCGGCGTCGAGCACGCGATCCTGCACCTGCTCTACTCGCGCTTCTTCATGAAGGTCCTGCACGACGCCGGATTGGTCGAGGCGAGTGAGCCGTTCAGCCGGTTGTTCAACCAGGGAATGGTGAAGAGGTTCGGCCAGGTCATGTCGAAGTCGCTGGGCAACGGCGTGTCGATCGACGAGCTGGCCAACGCGCAGGGCGCGGACGCAGGGCGCATCTACGAGATGTTCATCGGACCGCCCGAGGAGGACGTCGAATGGTCCGACGCGGGCCTGAACGGCGTCGTCAAGTTCCTGCAGCGTGTGTGGAGGCTTGTGCTCGAGCCCGAGTCGATCGCGGCCGAGGGCGGCGCGCTCGGAGCTGCAGTCGATGCCGTCGCGCTTCGTCGCAAGGTTGCCCAGACCGTGGGCAAGGTCACCGAGCATTACGACGAGCTGCGGTTCAACACCGCGGTCGCGTTTCAGATGGAGCTCGCGAACGCGATGCAGGACTATCTGCGTGGTGGAGGCGCGCGCGACGCCGCGTGGGATGGCGCCGTGCACACGCTCGTCAAGCTGCTCAATCCGCTCGCGCCGCACGTGGGCGAGGAGATGTGGGAGCGGCTGGGCGAGCAGGGGCTGCTCGCCGATGCTTCGTGGCCGGTCTTCGACGCGAGCGAGGCAAGCGAGCCGAAGGTGGTGCTGGTCGTTCAGGTCGGCGGCAAGCTGCGCGATCGCTTGGAGGTCGACGCCGGGCTGTCCGAGGCCGACGCACTGAAGGCGGCGCTGGCGAGCGAGAAGGTCCGCGCGGCGCTGGACGGCGGCCGCCCATCGAAGATCATCTACGTCCAGGACCGCCTGATCAACCTGGTCCCCTAGCCAGGGGAGGTGGCTCTTCCCCACGAAGTGGGGAAGTACCGCCGCTTGCTCCTCCCCATTTATGGGGAGGTGGCGCGCAGCGCCGGAGGGGCTCGCGGATTATGCCTGCGGCGCCGGAACGCGGATCCCCGAATCGAGCAGAAAGTCGTCCGTAATGAGAGCGCCCGCAGTCACGGTCAGGTTTTGCGCTCCCTTGAGCACCCGCATGTAGGTCTTGAGCTTCACGACGTACTGGCCCGCGGGCAGATTGATGCGGTAGCCCCCAGATGCGTCCGTCACGACGGAAAACGAGGTCGCCTGCCCGCCGATGAAATCCAGCTCCAATCCCTGCACCGGCCGTCCCGCGCAGTCGCTGCCCGCTTGCTGGACGGGCGAGCAGGGGACGGCGACGACTCGCCCGTTAACCGTGGCCGTGGCGGGGGTGGGCGAGGGCGTTTCGCCGGGGAACTGGTACGCCCCGCAAGCTGCGACCAGGAGCAAAGTGGCGCCGAGCAACGCCTGTCTCATCATCAAAACCAACGCCGCCGGGTATCAATGTGTCACGCCGTGGTCCGAGATTGAGCTCGCGGGCTCCGAGGTAGTGTTGGTTGGCGCGCTCCCGGGTGGCCAAGCGGTAAGGCAGAGGACTTTGGATCCTCGACCGAAGGTTCGAATCCTTCCCCGGGAACCAGCTCTTAACGGCCTGGGTTCCCACGGCGTCGCGCGACCCCTAGCCTCGGGGCAATGCTTCTCCCCGTTCGATTCGTCCCCGGCGGAAAGCGCCTCGTCTTGCTGGCCGCGCCGGTCGCAATCGGTTGCGTTGCCCTGGCCGGCGCTTACGCCTACCGGTCGTCCGCGGCCACCGCCGCCCAGCCTCCGCCTGCTCCCAACGCCGCGCTTTCCGTGCCCGCTCAGCCGGGTCTCCTCGTCGATGTCACGGGCGCGGTCGAGAATCCCGGCCTTTACCGGCTGCCGCGGGGCGACCGCGTCTTCGACGCCGTCGCCGCGGCCGGCGGGCTCAGCCCGGACGCCGATATGTCTAAGCTGCCCAACCTCGCGGGCCGTCTGAAGGACGGCGAGCAGGTGAGGGTCGCGTTCGCCAAGACCGCATCTGGCACCACGACGGTGCGCACTAACCTCAACACCGCGACGCTCGAGGAGCTCGAGACAGTGCCTGGTTTCAGTGCAGCGTTCGCGCAGGACTGCATCGACTACCGCACCAACTACGGCGGATTTCAGAACACCCGTGAGCTGGTCGACATCCTGGGCATGAGCGAGGCCGAATATGTGATCGCGCGGCACTACCTCACCCTGTGACGCGCTATCCAGCGCTCGTGATCGCGCTAGCGTGGTCCGCCGCCCTGGCCGCGGCTGTTGTGCTGGCTCCCGAACAGCCGGTGCTCGGCGCGGCGGCCATCGCGGCCGCAATCGGTTTCGTGCTGCTGGCGCTGTTCCTCCGGCCCGCCATGATGGCGTTCGCCATCGCGGCGGCGCTCCTGGCGGTCGGTCGGGCGGAGCTGCCGCCGGTCGACCCGATGATGCACCTTCGCGCGGCGTCGCTCGCCGGCACCACGATCGTCATCACCGGTCGAGTCGCCGATGACAGCAGGCGGACCGGCGGCGGCGCCGAAGTGCTGGTCGAGCCGAGCCGGATGCAGTCCGCGACGGCGACCATCGGCGGCATCGGCAACCTGATGGTCCGCTGGCGCGGGCCCGCCCAGGCTTCGTACGGCGACTCGGTCCTCGCCACCGGCAAGCTGACGCTGCCTCGCGACCTGCCCGCGTTCGACCGTCGCGCCTACCTCGCGCAGCACCAGGTCTATCTGGAGCTCCAGGCCTCGAGCTTCGAGGTGACCGGCTCGGCGCGCGGGGTCGCCGGACTTCCCGGGTGGCTGCGCGCTCGCTACACCGAAACTCTCGATGCGGCCATGCCCGCGCCGCATGCCGCGATGCTGCTCGGCATCGTCCTGGGCATCCACCAGGGGATTCCCGCGCAGCTGCAGAATGCGCTCATCGCGACGGGACTCATCCATCTCCTCGTCTTGAGCGGTCTCAAGGTTGCAGTCTTCGCACGCATCGTGCAGGGCGCGCTCAACCCGCTGCTGGGACGCTTTGCGACGTGGCCGGCGGTGGGTTTGATCGGCCTCTATGCGATGGTCGGCGGCGCGACGCCCGCGGCGGTGCGCGCTTCGGCGATGGGTGGACTTGCCATCGCCGCCACGCATCTCGGCAGGCCGTCGCACGTGTGGACGTCCCTCGCGATCACCGCCGCCGCGATGCTCGGCTGGTATCCCGAGCTGGCCTGGGACGTGGGCTTCCAGCTCTCGTTCGCCGGCACCGCGGCGATCATCCTGCTGACGCCATCGATCGCGCAGAAGGTCGCCTTCCTCCCGCACGCTCTCCGCGACCCATTCGCCGTCACCTGCGCCGCGCAGGTCGGAACTCTGCCGATGATGGCGACCGACTTCCACGTTCTCTCCCCGGTCGCACCGATCGCCAACGCGCTGACCCTGCCCATCCTGCCGGTGCTCGTCGCCGCCGGCCTGCTGCTCGGAACTCTGTCCTTCATCCCGGACGTTGCTCGCGCCGCCGGCATCCCGATCGCCGCACTGCTCGCCTACATCGAGCAGGTCGGATACGTGCTCGCGCGATTTCCAGCTGCCGCGATCACGATCCCCCGGTTCCCGAACTGGATGGGCGTCGCCTACTACTCGGCCCTGGGTCCGGCCATCGCCGGTGCCCACGCCCGAGGCAATGGACGCAGGGTCGCCTTCATCACGGCGGGCGTGGTGCCGGCTGTCATCACCCTCATCGCCCTCGGCATGTGGTCCCACGCCAGCCCGCAGGTCATCGTCATGAACGTCGGCGACGGCCAGGCCGTGCTGGTCCGCGGCCCCCACGGAACGATCCTGATCGATGGCGGTCCGAGCCCGGCCCGGCTCAACGCCGAGCTGGGAGGCCAGCTCCCGCCCTGGCAGCACGGCCTGGACGCCCTGGTCATCACCGCGCCCGGCCTCGGCCACATCGGAGGCCTGGCCGGTTTCGACCGGCCCGCGACCACCGTCTTCCTGCCTAAGGCTGACCTCGTCGGCTCGGCGTGGCGCACGGCCGCCCTCGAGGAGACCGCGCGCGGCGCCTCGATCGCGCCGCTGCGTGCGGGGCAGCGGCTCCATGTCGCCAGCTTCGAGCTGCAGGTCCTCGCGCCCGAACCCGGCGCTCCTGGCGACCAGACTGGCGCGGCCGACCTCGCCCTGAGAATCGTCGCGCCCGACGGCCGCGCCTTCTGCGATCTCAGTGACCTCGACCTCGACGCCCAGACCGTCGCGGCGGCCCGACTGCGCGGGCCTTGCGATGACATTCTGCTGCCAGCAGGCGGTCGGAGCCGCCTCTCGCCCGACCTGGAGCGCGCCGCGGTCTCCGCCACCACCCAGCTCATCGCATCGCGCGGGCCCGGCCGCCTGGCTGCCGGCTACCCGCCCAGCGTCTTGCGTACGGATCAGGAGGGGACGATCACATTGGCGATGTGACCGCCCCCGGGGGGTCGAATGCTCCAGGAAGCCACAGGAGCCGCGCCCAATGCAACCCGCGCGTATGTCTACGATGAAAGGCTTGCCGCGAACCGCCAGAGCTGTATCCACCGCGCTTCTGCTCCATGGCGAGGAGCGGTTCCTCGTCGACGAGAGGGCCAGGGCCATCCTCGAGGACTGGCGCGCCGCGCTGGTCTCGGACTTCGGCCTGGAGACGATGGAAGGAAGCGGCTTGCAGCCGGCGCGCTTGCAGGACGCGGTCCTCCAGGCTCCCTTCCTCGACCCCTACCGCGTCGTCTTCGTCCGCATGCTCCCGGCCAACCGCGCCGAAAGCCAGGCCGCGGCGATCGCGGAGATCCCGCCGACCACGCGGCTCGTCATCACCGTCGCCGGCCGGATCGGCGCCACCAACAAGCTCGCCAAGGCGATCACCGCCGCGGGCGGCGCGGTCGAAGAGTCACAACACCTCAAGGGCCGTGCGCTCAGCGACTGGGCGGCCAAAAGAGCGGTCGAGAAGCACGGCCTCACACCCGTCATCGCCGCCCAGGTCGTACGCGCAGCCCCGCCCGACCTCAGCGTCATCGACTCCGAGCTCACCAAGCTCGCCGCCTACAAGGCGAGCGGCGCAAAGCTGACCAACGAAGCCGTCACAGAGCTGCTCGCCGGCGGCCGTGAGGACGAGATCTTCAAGCTCACCGACAACCTCCTCCCGAAACCGACGGCCCAGGCCCTGGAAATCGCGAGGAACCTGACGCGATCAGGCCTCCAGCCGACCTCGGTCGCCTACCGCATGGCAAGGCACATCGCGCTCGTGCTCGAGGTCAAGGCCCGCCAGGAACGCGGCGAATCGCTGCAGCAGGTCCAGTCCGACATGTCCGAGCACAACTTCGTGCTCCAGAAGGCGTTTGACACCGCGCAGCAAGCGAACGAGGAACGGCTGGAGCAGGCCCTCAAGCAGATCCGCGACTACGAGTGGGAGGTCAAGTCAGGCCAGGTCGACGCGGAGCTTGGGTTGGATGTGCTGTTGACGAGGCTTTAGGGCCCCCGGCGCAGCCCCTGCGGCGCAGCCCCTCCGGCGCCTTCGGCGCCACCTCCCCATGAATGGGGAGGAGCCTCCTTCTTCCTACTTTTTCCTGGCCGGAGCTTTTGCTGCGGGAGCTGGAGCCGCTGCTTTCCTGCCCTTCGCGGGAGCCGCGGCCGGCGCCGCCGAAGCCACCTTCGCCAGCTGCCGGGCCAGGCGCGACTTGCGCCGCCCCGCGTTGTTGCGATGCAGCGTCCCCTTCGAGGCGGCGCGGTCGAGCGCGCGCACCGCGTCGAGGACGGACTCCGGCGAACCCGCGGCCAATGACTTCCGCGCCTTGACGACCAGCGTCTTGACCTCGGACTTCAAGGCCCGATTCCGCACCGAGCGCTTCGCACCCGAGCGCGCCTGCTTCTTCGCCGAAGCGGTTCGCTTAGCCACGCGCCATCACCAGGAGGGAGTCAACCATCACGGACATAGGATTATAGGGGCCAGTGGAATTCGAGCTGAGTGGCCGGCGCCCGACTGTCCATCCGGACGCCTACATCGCACCAACCGCCGTCCTCATCGGCGACGTCGAGGTGCATAAGGGCGCGAGCGTCTGGTTCGGGGCGGTCCTCAGAGGCGATGACTCGAAGATCACGATCGGCGAGGGCGCAAACATCCAGGACAACGTGACCATTCACTGCGCGGAAGACCTGCCGACGACCGTCGAGAAGAACGCGAGCGTCGGCCATGCTGCTGTGCTCGAAGGCTGCGTCGTTGAAGAGGGCGCGCTCGTCGGGATGGGCGCCACCATGCTGCAGCGGAGCCGCCTCGGCAAGGGCTCGATGCTCGCCGCGGGCGCCGTCCTGCAGGAAGGCAAGCACATCCCGCCCGGACAGCTCGCCGCCGGCGTCCCCGCCACCGTCAAAAAGCCGATCGACGGTTCATCCAGCAACTGGGTCGGCATGACCGCGCCGCACTATCAAGATCGCGCGACGAGGTATCGGGCGGAGCTCAAGCCGATCCAAGCGCGTTGACGATCGCGCTGCCCGCGCGCGCCAAGCTGAATCTCGACCTCGAGGTCCTGGGCCGCACCGCGGACGGATTCCACGAGCTGCGCACCACATTCCAGGCGATCGACCTGCACGACCTCCTCGCAATCGACCGAGCCGACAAGACAGAGCTCACGGTCTCTGGCCTTCCGATAAGCGACCGCGACAACTCAGTGCTTAAAGCTCATGACGCCATCGAACAGCACACAAAGCGCAAGCTGCCCGCGCGCTTCCATCTTCACAAGCGCATCCCACCTGGGTCCGGTATGGGGGGCGCAAGCTCCGACGCAGCCGCGACACTGAGGGGCTTGAAAACGATGTTCGCGCTGGAGATCGACCTCGCGCCAATCGCCGAAGAGCTCGGCTCGGACGTCCCCTTCTTCTTGAAGGGCGGCCGCGCGCGCGCGCAAGGCCGTGGTGAGCAAGTGACCCAGCTCGCAGACGAACACGCGTGGTTCGCCATAGCGTGGCCCGGCATCGAGCTCGCCACCGTCGATGTGTACCGCGCCTGGGACGACGTCAAAGGCGAAGGACCGAATCACCTGAGAAAGGCGGCCGAGCACGTGGAGCCGCGCCTGAAAGAGTTCGCGCAGCGCCTCGGCGAAGGCTGGCAAATGACCGGCAGCGGCTCCGCGTTCTTCAAGAGAGGGCAAACCGAGCAGCAGGCCAGGGAATCAACCAGGGACCTCGAGGTATGGACCACCGTCGCCCGCCCGGTCGCGATTTGGTAGCGATGGCGTGATCCGGAAAACCGCCGCCGTGCTGGCGGGCAAGGCGACGGGCACGCTCAGCCGAATCACCCGGCGCGGCGGCGGCACCACGCTGCCCGGCGACATCGCGCGCGTGATCGATCCGAAGATCCTCACCCGCCTCACCCAGGACCTGACGCACGGCTCGGTAGTCATCACAGGCACCAACGGCAAGACAACGACCGCCCGACTCGTGAGCTGGCTGCTCGAAGGCGCCGGCCACAAGGTGGTGGCCAACCGCGCCGGCGCCAACCTCATCTTCGGCGTCACCGCGGCCGCCCTCAACAAGGCGGGCCCGGACGGCACGCTGCGCGCCGACTGGGGCGTCTTCGAGATCGACGAGGCGAGCCTGCCCAGGGCGATCGATGAGATCCAGCCCATGGCCACGGTCGTGCTGAACCTCTTTCGCGACCAGCTCGACCGCTACGGCGAGCTCGAATCCATCGCCAGGAAGATCGAGCAGGCGCTGGCCACCCTCCCCGAGGGGGCCCGCGCGGTGCTGAACACCGACGACCCAAGGGTCGCCGAGATCGGCCTCAGCCTGCAGCGGCCGCCGCTCTGGTACGGCCTCGACGATCCATCGGTCGCAAGCAAGACGCTTCCTCACGCCGCCGACGCCCGTACATGCCCGAGATGCGGCGCGAGCCTCATCTTCGATGCGGTCTACGTCGGTCACGACGGCGTCTATCGCTGCCCCAACAACGACTTCGCAAGACCGGAGCCCGAATTGAAAGCCACCGACATCGAGCTGGACGGATTCGACAGCCTGGCCCTGACGATCAGTGGCACGCGAATCGAGATGCCGCTAGGCGGTCTCTACAACTGCTACAACGTGCTCGCCGCGTACGCGACGGCTCGCAGCCTCGGCCTCGAAGCCGGCTACATCGCCGAAAGACTGAGAACTTTCAAAGCCGCCTTCGGCCGCCAGGAGCGAGTCGAGTTTCGGGGTCGCCACCTCGTCCTCGTGCTGAGCAAGAACCCCGCGGGTTTCAACGAAACCGTGCGCACCGCGGTGGAGCTTGCGGGGGGCAAGAACTTCATCATCGGCCTCAACGACCGCAAGGCCGACGGCACCGACGTGTCGTGGATCTGGGACGTGGACTTCGAGCAGCTGAAGGGCAAGGCCGAGATTGTGATTCCCGCCGGCGTGCGCGCGCACGACCTCGCGGTGCGCCTCAAGTACGCGGGTGTCACGGCCGCGGAGCCGCAGACCGACCCGGGCAAAGCGCTCGACCTCTTGATCAAGAACACCAACGAGGGCGACCTCGCCTACCTGCTGTGCACGTACACCGCGATGCTCGACCTGCGAGGCGAGCTGGTGAGGCGCGGATGGGCGCAGCCATACTGGGAAACATGAGATTCACGGTCGGCTGGCTCTACCCCGACCTGATGAACATCTACGGCGATCGCGGCAACATCCTCACGCTGCTCAAGCGGGCGGAGTGGCACGGCCTCGAACCAAACCTGGTCGAGCTCGGCCGCGGCCCGGCGCCGAGCGAGATGGACGACGTCGACATCTTCTTCTTCGGCGGCGGCCAGGACCGCGAGCAGGCGCTCATCTACGACGACCTCAGAGAGTTCAAGCACGAACCGCTGCGGCGAGTGGTCGAGCAAAACGGTGCGCAGGTGCTTGCGGTGTGCGGCGGATATCAGCTTCTCGGGCACTACTACCAGACGGCGGACGGCCAGAAATTCGATGGCATCGGGATGATCGACGTGACGACGCAGGCGGGGAAGAAGCGATTCATAGGCGACGTCGTCGTCAGGACGGAGATCGATGGTCTCTCCCCGACGAGCCTTGTCGGTTTCGAGAACCACAGCGGCCGCACCTTCCTCGGACCGCAAGCGAAGCCGCTCGGCAAGGTCATGGTCGGCCACGGCAACAACGGCTCTGATGGGACCGAAGGCCTGGTGCAGGGCAACATCACCGGCACCTACCTGCACGGGTCACTTCTGCCGAAGAATCCGCACCTCGCCGACTACCTGATCGGCAGAGCCCTCACGCGACGGGGCGGCGGCGCCCTTTCCCACCTCGATGACTCGGCGGAACTTGCCGCGCACGGCTGGATCCTGCAGCGCGCACAGCGGCGCTAGGCCGGGACCCGTTTCCGTTCGCCGACGCGACCGGGCCGCGCGGCGCCAGGGCCTCCCGAAGCACCTGGTCGATCGACTCGACCATCACGAACTTCATCTCCTTGCGCAGGTCGGTGGGGATGTCGTCGAGGTCGGCCTCGTTGCGGTTCGGCATCAGGATGCGGCGCAAGCCGGCGCGGTGCGCGCCAAGCACCTTCTCCTTGATGCCGCCGATCGGCAGCACGCGGCCGCGCAGCGTGATCTCTCCCGTCATCGCCACGTCGTCGCGCACGGGCCGTCCGGTGAGAATCGACGCCATCGCGATCAGCACTGTGATGCCCGCTGACGGTCCTTCTTTCGGCTGCGCGCCCGCGGGCACGTGGACGTGGATGTCGTTCTTGTCGAACAGCGTCGGGTCGATTCCGATGTCCGCCGCCCGCGCCTTCAAGTAGGACAGGGCCGCGGCTCCCGACTCGCGCATGACTTCTCCGAGCTGGCCGGTCATCTTCAGCTCGCCCTTGCCCGGCGTCAGAGCGGCCTCGACGAAGATGATCTCGCCGCCGGTCGGCGTCCACACCAACCCGGTCGCGATGCCGGGCCGGTCGATGCGCTCGGCAACGTCGTCGTAGAACCGGCGCTTGCCCAGCGCGGCGCGCACCTTCTTCACGTCGTCGACCTGCTTCATCTTCTTGCCCGACGCGATGTCCGCCACGTCGCGCCGGATCACCGAAGCGATCTCGCGCTCCAGGTTGCGCACGCCCGCCTCGCGCGTGTACTCGCGGATGATCAGGCGCACCGCTGCTTCCGACATCAAGATCTCGTCCGGCCGCAGCCCGTGCGCGTTCACCTGCTTCGGCACGAGGAAGCGCTCGGCGATCTGCACCTTCTCCTCCTCGGTGTAACCGGAGAGGTGCAGCACCTCCATGCGGTCGCGCAGCGCGGGCGGGATGGTCTCGAGCGAGTTGGCGGTGGTGATGAACATCACCTTCGACAGGTCGAACGGCACGTCGAGGTAGTTGTCGCGGAAGTCCTTGTTCTGCTCCGGGTCGAGCACCTCCAGCAGGGCTGAGGAAGGGTCGCCGCGCCAGTCGGCGCCGATCTTGTCGACCTCGTCGAGCATGAACACAGGGTCGTTCGACTCGGCGCGCCGGATCGCCTGCAGGATGCGGCCAGGCATGGCGCCGATGTAGGTGCGCCGGTGGCCGCGGATCTCCGCCTCGTCGTGCACGCCACCGAGAGAGGCCCGCGCAAACTTGCGGCCCATCGCACGCGCGATCGACTGACCGAGCGAGGTCTTGCCGACACCCGGCGGCCCGACGAAGCACAGGATCGGTTCGCGGCCGCGGTCGGTCGAGCCGCGCTCCTGCTTCAGCCGCCGCACCGCGAGGTGCTCGACGATGCGCTGCTTCACCTTGTCCAGGTCGTAGTGGTCGGCGTCGAGGATCTCGCGCGCCTTCTTGACGTTGACCTCGGCGCCGGTGGAGATGTTCCAGGGCAGCGACACGATGAGCTCCAGGTACGTGCGGATGATCGACGACTCGGGTGACGCGGAGGGGATGCGCTCCAGGCGCGTGATCTCGCGGTCCGCCTCGCGCTTCGCTTCGGCCGGCAGCCCGGCCTTCTCGATCCGCTCGCGCAGCTCGCTCAGCTCGGCGTGCTCGGTGTCGAGCTCGCCCAGCTCGCGCTGGATCGCCTTGAGCTGCTCGCGCAGGAAGTACTCCCGCTGTGCCTTGCCCATCTGCTCTTCGGCCTGGGACTGGATCTTGCGTCCGAGCTCGAGCACCTCGAGCTCATGCGCCATGTGGCCGAGCAGCTTTTCGAGCTTTGCCTTCGCCGAGTCGAGCTCGAGGATCTCCTGCCGCTGCTCGGTCGTCAGCCGGATGTGGTTCGCGATGTAGTACGCGAGGTGCAGCGGGTCGTCCATGGCCCCGGCGGCGCCCGCGAGCTCGGCGGGGAGGTGGGGAGCCAGCGACACCAGCTGCTGAAACGACGCGATCGCCCGCCGCATCAACGCCTCGCGCTCGATGGTGAGGATGTCCTCCGAGTGCTCGGAGTTCATCTCCACAGTGCATGTGAGGTATGGCTCCTCCGACTGCACGCCTGTCAGCCGGATGCGCCGCAGCCCGAGGACCGCGAGCTGAACCGTCCCATCGGGCAGCTTCAGCAGGTGCTGGACGCGGACCATCGTGCCGATGTGATGGATGTCGTGAAAGTCGACCTCCTCGGCGGACTCGTCGAGCTGCGTCGCGACGGCGATGTGGCGCTCCACCCCGCTGAGGTCCTCGAGCAGCTGGAGCGACTTCTTCCGTCCGACGGAGAGCGGGATGAAGATGCGCGGGAACACCACCGTCGACTTCAACGGCAGCACGGGCAGGTGGGAAGGTACCGCACCCTCGAGGTTGACCGCCGGCATCTCACTCATGAAGAAGTGATGCTACGCCCGCCACCCCCTCTCCCCACAGGGGACAGGGCCCCTCCCCAATTTATGGGGAGGTGTCGGCGAAGCCGACGGAGGGGCTGCCACGGCCGAGATGGCTCCTCCCCATTCATGGGGAGGTGTCGGCGAAGCCGACGGAGGGGCTGCCACGAACTCCCATCGACCGCAGTTGGTCGATGAGCACGACTGTTACGTGTGCCGCGTGTCCGTGGCCGCTATGGGCCGACCTTGATCGGAGGTGGCGCGGGCAGCAGCTGGGCGAGGCTGTTCGGGTCGATCCCGCCGGAACCTGACTGCGGCTGCCCGCCCGACGGCGGCTGATCGACTGGTTGCTGGTCGGTTTGCGAGTCGGGCGACGGACTCGGGCCGGTGTCGAAAGTGCCGTTGGTACTTTGACCGCTGTCTGCCGACCCGTCGCCGCTTCTGGCCTGGGGCGGAGGAGCGACGAGATGTAGAGGGGCGTGCGTGCCTGATGTCGCCCCCTCACTGATCACGAGTGCCAGAGCTGCGGCCGTTGAGCACGCAGCCGACACCAAGAGCGGCCGCACCCGCATACCTGCTTTCCACTATAGAAGCCGAGGTCCGGCGCCGCAGGCACCTGAGCGGCTGGCATAATCGGGTGGATCTGAGCCAGACCCTCACGGCCGTCATCCTCGCCGCCGGCCTAGGCACGCGCATGCGGTCGCGGATTCCCAAAGTCCTCCATCCCATCTGCGGGCGACCCATGATCGACTGGGTCCTCGAGGCGGTCAACGAGGCGGGCGCCAAGGACGTCACAGTGATCGCAAACCCCCACCACGCCGACGTAGCCGCGCACTTGAGCCCCTCTCCCCACAGGGGAGCGATCAATCGGCGCGGGAAGCGCGACCTTAACGGGCTTGTCCCGCAGGGTCAGGGAGAGGGGCGTGAAAAGGTAAAAGTGGTCTATCAGCGCGAACCGAAGGGCACGGCCCACGCGCTGCAGCAGATCCCCGCCGGCGACCTGCGCGGCCGCCAGGTCCTGGTCGTGAACGGCGACTCCCCCCTCCTCACCGCGGCGAGCATCCTCAAGGTGATCCACGCGCACCAGGAGGCGAAAGCCGCCGCCACCCTGGCCAGCGTCGTCGACCCGACCCGCAACGACGGCCGCGTCATCCGCAAGCCGGACGGATCGCTGGACCGGATCGTCGAGCGCAAGGACGCCACGCCCGGGCAGCGCGAAAAGATCCACGAGTTCAACGTCGGCGTCTATTGCTTCGACGGCAGCCGCCTGGTCGAAGCGCTCGACAAGGTCAAGGACGACAACAAGGCCGGCGAGTTCTACCTGCCGGACGTCTTCAGCTTCGTGAATCCGGTGACCATCGTGAAGCTGGACGACCCCAACGAGGCGATGGGCGTCAAAGACCGAATCAGGCTGGCCCAGGCGACAAAGATCCTCAACCGCCGCCTCCTCGAGCGATCCATGCTCGCAGGCGTCACGATCGTCGACCCCGACACGACCTTCATCGACCACGCGGTGACGATCGGACCGGACACGGTCATCGAGCCCTTCACGGTCCTGAGGGGCCACACGATCATCGGTTCAGAATGCCGCATCGGTCCCCACGTCTATATAGAGGACGCGAGGGTGGGCGACCGCTCCGACTGCGGCCCCTTCGCCAAGCTGCGGCCCGGGACCGAGATCGCGGAGGACGTGCACATCGGGAGCTTCGCCGAGCTCGTCCGCACGAAGGTCGGCAACCGCAGCAGGGTGCCGCATGTCTCCTACCTGGGCGACACGGACCTCGGCGAGGACGCCAACATCGGCGCCGGCACGATCACCGCCAACTTCGACGGCGCCGACAAGAACCGCACCGAGATCGGCGACGGGGCCTTCGTCGGCGTGGACACGATGCTGGTCGCTCCCGTCAGACTTGGCAAGGGCGCGCGCACCGGGGCCGGTTCCGTGGTGACGAAGGACGTCCCGGACGGCGCGACAGCCGTGGGAGTTCCCGCTAGGGTGATACGGAGAAAATCAGTGGAAGCCAAGGACGAGAGGTGATCGGGAGGCTGCAGACGGCGGTCGAGTACACCGGGACCGATTCCTCGCCGTGGGGCGAGCTCAAGCTCATCTCGGGCAGCGCCAACATGCCGCTGGCCTCCAAGATCGCCGAGATCCTCGACGTCGGGCTCACCGACCCGCGCCTGCGGCACTTCCCGGACGGGGAGATCAACGTCAAGATCGAGGACTCGATGCGCGGTCACGACGTGTTCGTGATCCAGCCCACGAGCCCGCCCGTGAACGAGCACCTGATGGAGCTGTTCATAATCCTCGACGCGCTGCGCCGAGCTTCGGCCGGGCGTGTGACGGCGGTCATCCCTTACTACGGATACGCCCGCAAAGAGCGCAAGACGCAACCTCGCGAGCCCATCTCGGCGAAGCTGATTGCGAACTTCATCACCCTGGCGGGCGCCGACAGGCTCTTGCTCTTCGACCTCCATGCCGAAGCCATCGAGGGCTTCTTCGATGTGCCGACCGACCACCTCTCGCCGCACCGGATCTTCGCCGAGTACCTGAAGGGGCTGAACTTGAAGCACATCACGATCGTGGCGCCGGACGCCGGCGGCGGCCGCCGGGCCGAGGCCGTGGCCAACGACCTGGGCGCGCCGATCGCGTTCGGCTACAAGCGCCGGCCGGACGAGCAATCGGTGGAGGTGATCGCGGTCTCAGGTGACGTGAAGGGACGCGACTGCGTCGTGGTCGAGGACATCATCACGACGGGCAGCACCGTGTCCAAGCTCGCGGCCGCCCTGCGCAACCAGGGCGCGAACCGCGTGCTGATCGCGGCGACGCACCCGGTGCTGACCGGCGACGCGATGGATCGATTGAGGAAAGCTGACGTGGAAGAGGTGGTAGTGACCGACTCAGTGCCCATCTCGAACGACAAGATGGGACCGCCGCTCAAGGTGCTGTCGGTGGCACCTCTCCTCGCTGAGGCGATCATCCGGGTACACGAGAACCGGAGCGTCAGCGAGCTCTTCAGATAGACCCGTCGTCATGAGCGGTCAAGAGTTGGTTGAGCTGATCGTGCTGATCGTGTGCTTCTTCGTGGCCGCGCTGGCCAGCGGCACCGAGACGGCGCTCACCTCGGTCGGCCGCCTTCGCGTGCGTCACCTGGCCGAGCAGGGCAGTCAGTCCGCGGCCATCCTGCAGCGGCTGCGCGCAGACCCCAACCGGTTCCTGTCCACGGTCCTCTTCACCAACACGCTCGCGCTGATCATCGCCTCAACGGCCACAGCGCTCATGACCGACTCGATCCTCACCCGCGCGGATGTCCCGTCAACATGGCGGCTCGTAGGGACGCTGCTCGTATCGCTCGTGCTGTCCATCGTCCTGTTGATCGTGGCCGAGGTGACGCCCAAGACGCTGGCCATCTCCCAGGCCGAGCGGTGGGCGCTGGCGGCCGCCGGGCCGGTCGACCGCGTCGCCAGCTTTCTGAGCCCGATCCTGTGGGCGGTCACGATCATCTCGCGCGGCATCACGGGCGGCCGCGCCGCGCGCGCCCCTTACCTCACTGAGGAAGAGCTGCTCACGGTGCTCCACGTCTCCGAGGAGCAGGGCGTGATCGAGGAGCAGGAGCACCAGATGATCCATGGCATCATCGAGATCGGCGACAAGACCGTGCGCGAGATCATGATCCCGCGCACCGACATCATCGCCGTGGCCCACGACGCGACCCTGCGCGACATCGTCAAGCTGTTCAAGCAGTACAGGCACACGCGTATGCCCGTGTTCGAGAAGGACATCGACCACGTGATCGGCCTGATCCACACCAAGGACCTGCTGCTCTTCTACACGCTGTCCACCTCGGAGAAGTTCGACATGGACAAGGTGCTGCGACCCATCGAGTTCACGCCGGAGCAGAAGAAGGTCGACGAGCTGCTGAACGAGATGCGGACGAAGAGAGTCCACATGATGATCGTCATCGACGAGTACGGCGGCACCGCCGGCCTGGTCACACTCGAAGACCTGCTGGAGGAGATCGTTGGCGAGATCCGCGACGAGTACGACAGCGCCGAGCAGGAGCCGCTGGTCATTCTCAGCGACCACGAGGCGCGGGTCGACGCGGGATTCCCGCTGGAAGAGTTGAACGAGCGGCTGCACCTGGGCATCGAAGAGTCGGGCGACTACGACTCGGTCGGCGGCTACGTGCACGCGATGCTCGGCAAGGTGGCCGAAGCGGGCGATTCGTTCGTCGCGGGCCGCGCCCGCTGGACGGTCGAGAAGGTGAAGGGCCGGCGCATCGAGACGATCGGCCTGGTGTCCGAGGGCCCGTGGCCCGACGAGGTGATGGGCCGCGACGGCCAGCATCCGGAAGCCGGGGTGGAGGAAGGAACTGGCCACCTATCGTGACCGCGCCGTCGTCCTGCGCAAGCTCGACTACGGTGAGGCGGACCGCATCTTCACGTTCCTGACGAGCACCCACGGCAAGGTGGGGGCGATAGCGAAGGGCGTGCGCCGGCCGGAATCGAAGCTGGGCCCGTCGCTGGAGCTGTACGGCCACGTCGACCTGCTGCTGGCGCGAGGCCGGGGCGAGCTGGACGTGGTGGCGCAGGTGGAGCGGGTGCCGGGTTACCGGATCGAAGGCGACGTGGAGCGGATGGCGCACGCGGCGCTGATCGCCGAGCTGGCCGAGCGGGTGTGCGAGGATCGCCACCCGGTCGACGGGGTGTACGACCTGGCGGTGATGGCGATGGAAGAGCTGGCCCGCGAGTCGGACCCACGCCGAGCCTCAGCGTGGTTCCTCCTTTCGGCTTTGGATCTGCTGGGCTATGCGCCGCAGCTGATGTCGTGCGCCTCGTGTGAGAAGCCGCTGGCGGCAAAGCCGGCGGCGTTCAGCGCCGAAGCGGGAGGCTTCCTGTGCGACCAGTGCGCCCTACCGGCAATGGACGAGGTTCCGCTGGCGACGATCAAGGTGCTGCGCCTGATGGCAAGCGGCGACCTGGCCACATACCGGCGCCTAAAACTGGACGACAACCTGATGGCGTCCCTGGAAGGAGTCCTACACACCCAACTGGAATACCACCTAGACCGCCGCCTAAAAAGCCTGGCATTTTTGAACACGATGCGAACGTGATGGACAAGTTGGTGGGAGTGGCTCTTCCCCATTTATGGGGAAGTACCCGGCGAAGCCGGGGGATGGGGCTCGTCCGAATTTGACCGTCCCGAAAGAACAGGTAATGGAAAACGCGGTGTTGCGGGAAGAGGTGTTCACCTCCCCGCTAGCCGGGGAGGTCGGCCTAAAGGGCCGGGTGGGGAGTGGGGACTTGCCTTGTCCGTCCATTGAGAGGTCGCTCCTCCCCATTCATGGGGAGGTGGCGCCGCAGGCGCCGGAGGGGCTGCTCGGACTATGACCATCCCGCGCGAACAAGTAATGGAAAAGGTGGTAGCTCTCGCAAAGCGGAGAGGCTTCATCTACCCATCGAGCGAAATCTACGGCGGTCTGTCCGGCTTCTACGACTACGGCCCGTACGGAGTAGCGCTGAAGCGAGCGATCCGCGACCTGTGGTGGCGCCACATGGTGGAGCTGCGGGACGACGTGGTCGGCCTGGAGTCGACGCTGCTGATGCCAAGGGCGGTCTGGGAAGCATCGGGCCACCTGGAGAATTTCGTCGACCCACTGCGCCAGTGCCTCGGCCGCTGCAAGAAGCGATGGCGCGCCGACCACGTCCTGGGCGAGAAGTGCCCAGAGTGCGGCGGTCCATTGGACGACGCGCGCCTGTTCAACCTGATGTTCAAGACCTTTGTCGGTCCGCTGGAAGACCGAGCCTCAGAGGTCTACCTGCGCCCCGAAACCGCGCAGGGCATGTTCGTCGACTTCAAGAACGTGATCAGCTCCACGCGGGTCCGGGTACCGTTCGGCATCGCGCAGCAAGGCAATGCATTCCGCAACGAGATCACCCCAGGCAACTTCGTCTTCCGAGTGCGGGAGTTCGAGCTGATGGAGATGGAGTACTTCGTCCGCCCGAACCAGGACGACGAATCGTTCGACTACTGGCGCAAAGAGCGCCTGCGCTGGTACACGGAAGTTCTGGGCATCAACCCCGAGCGCCTGCGAATGTACGACCACCCGAAGGAATCGCTGTCGCACTACTCAAAGCAGACGACCGATATCGAGTATGAGTTCCCGTTCGGGTGGGGCGAGCTGGAGGGAATCGCGGACCGAACCGACTACGACCTGGCGGTCCACCAGGAAAAATCAAAACAAGACCTGACCTACCTGGACCCCGAAACGAACGAGCGCTACCTACCGTGGGTGATCGAGCCGGCGGTGAGCATGGAGCGAATCTTCATCACGCTGTTGGTGGACGCCTACGACGAAGACGTGGTGAACAACGAACCGCGAGTGGTGCTGCACCTACACCCGAACGTAGCGCCGGTCCAGGTAGCTGTGGTCCCGCTATCGAAGAAGCCGGAGCTGATCGAAGTAGCCCAGGAAGTGATCAAGGGCCTGAGGGGCCAGTTCCGAGTGGAGTACGACCAAACGGGTGGCAACATAGGCCGGCGCTACCGCCGTCAAGATGAAATCGGCACCCCGTTCTGCATCACCATCGACTTCGACACCCTGAACGACAGAGCCGTGACGATCCGGCAGCGCGACTCGACGGGGCAGGAACGAGTTCAGATCGAGGGCCTGAACCCACGTCTAAGTTTGCTCGTGAGTGGAAGTATCTCTCAGATCCTCGAACCCTAGAGGATTCGAATCCTGTTTGGCGGGCGTATTCTTGGTTCTGTTATGGCGACTACGTCCAAGGCCCAACCGTCTCCGGAGGGTCGTACAACGTATGAAGCGATCGCAGAGGCCATTCGTGAGTGGATCCGTCACCATCCATACCCGGACGAGGAGCTATATGTGACCCTGTCGGATCGGCCGCTAAGTCTTTCCGAGCTTCTGGAGTCCGTGATGCATCACGACGAGATAGGTCGTGAGTTTGTCCAAAGCGTTCGTGAGTTGGCGCAAATCAGACCTGATATTGGAATTGATGGGGTGCTGAACATGTTTCGTGAGCCGCTGGGCGGCGACCGCGACGTACCGCCCTTTCGGGCCGAAATCTGAGAACCGCGACCTAGCGGGAGTCTGGTGCTCGTAATTCGGCCGAATTACGACAAAGCGACGTCATTCACGCACTCTTGGGCGCAGCTGATCGTTGACGCTCTAGCCGGCGTTGAGGACATCGCTGACACGAATGTCGTGCCTGGCGTCATTAGATCCGCCCTACCCAGCCAGACTTCAATCGCTTTCTTCGGGCACGGCACCGCGATCGCGTTGCTCGGGCACCACGGCGCGCCAGTCATTTCGGTTGTCAATGCGATAGCGGGTCATTTACGGGGCAAGGTCATCTTGGCAGTCGCGTGCAATTCGGCACAGTTTCTGGGTCTGGGTTGGATTGGAGCGCGAACCGGAACGAGGGCCTACATCGGCTATACGCGAAGGTTCCGATTCCTCGCAGGTGGAGCATCGACATTTGGAGAGGTCGCCACCGCTCCGCTGTTGCGAATGATCGTTCGTGGAGCTACCGCGGGAGATGCGTTGGAATTTGGTCACAACATTTACCGCGAGGCGATCCAGTACTACGTGGGTGGTCAGGGTCGGTTCCATCCAAGCCGCCCCGGCATTGTGGCGAGGCTGGGATGGAACCTGAATTCATTGGTTCTTCGCGGCGATAGGAGGGTAACGTTGTCCTGAGGGTTCCCGATCAGTCCGTGAAGAATGCCGGTGCGCACGCAAGTGCCATAAAGATCAGAAACACGACAACGTAGAGTCGAATCACAAAAACATCGGGGGAGCCGGGCGACTGCAAGACCAAGGCTGCCACTTGCTTGGCTATCGCATCAAGTCCAGTTGTGTACGAGCCGCTCGTGAGATCATTCAAAGTCAGTCCGGCGGCGGCGCCGGAAATCGCTGTAACAACCTTGCTTGGCAAGATGAGGCCCAGGGTACCGCCGACGACTAGTCCCCAAATTGCGCAGAAGAAGCCAATCGCCCAACTCCGCGACGATAACACCTGTGCGCCAAGCCCTGGGATAAACACAATGGTGATCAGCAGCAAGACCAGCAAGAGCATCACCCAGGCGACACGTCCCGCTAGCCGTTGACGGTTGTTGTCGGCGGCGACCCACGAGAAGAATTGTTGTATCGGATTGGCACTGGTCAGCTCGAGATCATCAGGTGCCTCAAGTTTCTTGGCGATAGCCTCAACGCCGTGGGTTAGGAACTCTCGATAGGACCTCATCTCTCGTCCTTCGCCGCCCCGCTAGGCGGCCCCGGCACTGATCCCGGGCGTTGCCGCCAGCAAGTTGAGCGAACTATGCGCGCCGATGGGACCTAGGTCAATAACGTGGTTCGATCGTACTTGGCGCGCCTACGCAGCGTCCTCACCCCTGACGGAACCCTCGTCATCGGCGGCGGCGAGGGTGCTCGAGGGCCCTGGTTCGGAGGTATCGACCGCCAGCTCCGCGCGATGTTGCTGTCTCGCTCCAAGGGCCAGCAGGTCGGCACTTTCATCTGCAAGGAGAACCCCGAGGATCTCCTCGTCCTCAAGGACCTCATCGAAGCCGGCAAGCTCACCCCAGTCGTCGGCAAGAAGTACCCGTTGGCAGCAGTTCGCGAAGCCATTCGCGACCTGGAGAGCGGACGCGCTCAGGGCAAACTCGTCATCACCCTCTGAGGCGCGACAAGATCTCAAGCCTCAACGCACTTAGCGGAGTCCGGTAGCGCAGCAGCCGGCTCCGCACCTGCGTCATCGGGTCCCACTCGAATTTCAGCTGGCCATTCACCTCTTCGGGTTGGCAGACATCACGAAATTCGACCGAAGGGATGAGGAGGCAGTCTCCATGAAAGCGATCCTCATCGCGGAGCCAGGCCAGGATCACAAAGTAGGTAGACGGCGCCGGACGAAAGCTCAAAGCTCGGATGTTGACCGTCGTGGCCGAATGCGATGCATCGATGCTGCGCGTCTTGACCTGAATGCCAACGGCGCGCCGGCTGTCCATTTGAAGTGCTACCAGCTCCGCCGTCTCCAGGTCTGGAAATGGACGGAACAGGTTCAAGTCGCCAGCCTCGGCCAGTAGGAGAGTGACCTTGGCTTCACCCAGGAAACCAACGTCGCTCCGCCACATCGGCCGCTCAGCGACTAGCTGCGCGGCCGCGACCGTCGGACTGATGCCGAATCGCTCGGCGAGGCGCTCAGTCGGGACAAGAAAGTCATAGAACCGACTCCGCTGCTGGGGGCGCATGCCGAACCTGGCGCTGTAGATCGGGCGGTCGCCGTCGTGAGATGCCTCAGCCAGGCGTTTGAAGTCGCCCTCTGGGATCACCAGCATGGTTGGGCCCAATCCGCCGTCGATGATCAGTCCGCTGACGAGGAGGGCATTGTCGTCTCTCAGGCTCTCCGCCCACACCACGAGATGCACCTCTCCGTCGTCTAAGGTCGAGCGGCCTTTCGCCTGGACAGAGATGTACTTCCCATCGCTCAGGCGGTGCACCAGGGCGTCGATGCCACGGTCGGTCAGTGGCAGGAAGACATGGAGGGATCCGCGCGATTGTTCGGTCAGCAGTGCCCACAGGCGGAATTCGAACACTTGGCCCGATGCGCTCAGCTCGTCCGATGTCCAATGACCCGCTAGTTGCACAGCAGCTCCGCCGATTTCAAGTAGACCTCGACGCATCTCTGCACCGAAGCGACGTCGACCCATTCCACGTCTGCGTGTTCGCCTGCACCCTCTGGGCCGAACGCTACGCACGGGATGCCGTCGGCGTTCAGCAGCGCCATGTCCATCCAGTACGCCACGCCGATGATGACTGGATCTCCCGCGGCTCGTGCGACGGCGCGGCTCAGTGGGTGGTCGGCTGCGACCTCTGATGGAGGTTGCTCGAGCACGATTCGCGTCCCAACGGTGGCCCTCCCCAGCGAGTGGGGAGGGGAAATCTCAGCGATCTCGCGCAGCACGCTTGCTCCGTCTTCGCCTGGCACCGTTCGTCGTTCCAGCTTTGCCACGCAGCGGGCCGGGTATGTGGACATCTCCTGGCCTCCTTCTATCAAGGACGCGTGGATCGAGCCTGTGCCAAGCAGTCCGTGTCGCGGGCCTTCGTGCAGGCGACGGTTCAGGTCGAGAACTCCGCTCAGGATCGGGCCCATGTGCGCGATTGCGTCGACGCCCAGGTCCGACCGCGACCCGTGGGCCGCGACGCCGGTGGTCTCCACCTCCAGCCACACAAATCCCTTGTGCGCCACGCATAGGCGCAGCTCTGTCGGCTCGGTGACGATCGCGTAGTCGGCGCGTAGCTTTTCACGCCCCTCTCCCTGACCCTCCCCCCTGCGGGGGGAGGGGAACAATTGATCGAGGACCGCGGATGTGCCGTGGCTTGCTACTTCTTCGTCTGCTACTGCGGTGACGATTACGTCGCCTTTCAGGTTCAGTGATCTGGCCGATCGGGCGGCCAGCATGCTTGCTGCCAGGCTTGCTTTCATGTCGTAGGCGCCTCGGCCGTAGACGCGGCCTTCGCGGACCGCTGGCGTAAACGCGTCGGTCATTCCGCCCGCTCCCACCGTGTCCATGTGTGCGTTCAGCATCAGGCTCTTCCCGCCGCCGCTCCCCCGCATTACGCCCACCACCGACGGCCGGCCCGGCACGGGCTCTACCACCGTCACCTCGAGCCCGGCCGCCGAAAGCCATGACGCGACAAACGAGGCGATCAGGCCCTCGCCCGACCCCGATGGCACGAGGTCCGGGTTCACCGACTCGATCGCGACCAGCGAGCAGATCAGCTCCTGGAGCTCGTCCAGAGAGTGATCAGACACCGAGGATTCGGTGCAGCGCCTCGCTGTCCCGCGCCCGCGCCGCCGGCAGCACCTCGACGATCCGGCCCTTCTCGATGAAGGCGGCCCGGTCAGCTACGCGCAGCGCCATCTGGTGGTTCTGCTCGGCCAGCAGGATCGACACGCCTGTCGACTTCAAAGAGCCAAGCAGCGAAGCGATCGACTGCACCAGCACGGGTGCCAGGCCTTCCGTCGGTTCGTCCAGCAGCATCACGCGCGGGTTGCTCATCAGCGCGCGGCCGACCGCCAGCATCTGGCGCTCCCCGCCCGACAGGCCGCCCGCCAGGTTGTTCTTCAACGGTTCGAGCTTCGGAAACAGCTCCCAGATCCGTTTCTTGGTCCAGCTCACGCCGCCGCCGTTGGCGTGCGAAGCGATGTCCAGGTTCTCCTCCACGGAAAGGTTCTGGAAGCAGCGCGCTCCGGAGGGCACGTAGGCGAGTCCATGGCGCGTCCGGCGGTGCGCAGGCCACGCGCTCATGTCGCGGCCTCCGCAACTGACCTTTCCCGACGCCCCGGGCAGTAGTCCGATGATGCCGCGGATCGTCGTCGTCTTGCCCGCGCCGTTGCGGCCCAGCACAGCAAGAAGCTCGCCGTCGGCGATTTCGGCAGAAAAGTCGAACACCACGTGGCTCTTGCCGTAGCGCACGTTCAATCCTTCGACCTTCAGCATGGCTAGGCGCCCAGCTCCTCCTGCTCCAGCTCGCCCAGGTAGACCTTCTGCACGTCTGGGTTGTGCCGGATCTGTTCCGGCGTGCCGGCCGTCAACACGCGGCCCTGGTGCATCACGGTCACCGTGCGCGCCGTGCTGAAGACGACCGACATGTCGTGCTCGCAGAACAGAAGCGTCAGGTGCCGCTCAGTGGCCAGGCGCCGGACGAGCTCCATCGCCTTGTCCGTCTCGTACGAGGACATTCCCGCCGTCGGCTCATCGAGCAGCACCAGCTTCGAGCCCAGGGCGAGCGAGATCGCGATCTCGATTGCGCGCTGGTCGCCATGGCTCAGCTGGCCGGCGGGCAGGTCCGCCCACGCGCCCAGGCCCACCGCCTCGGCCAGCTCTTGCGCCTCCGCCCTGAACATGCGGTTGGCGAACCCGAATGGCCGCACGGTGTAGCCCCCGTGCGCGAGCATCGCGTACTGCAGGTTCTGCCGCACGGTCAGCTTTGGAAAGATCGTCGTGATCTGGAAGGCGCGGCCGATCCCGGTCCGGGCGATCACGTGCGGCGGCTTGCCCGTGATGTCGCGGCCGTCGAAGATCACCTTGCCCGAGGTGGGCTTCAGCTGTCCGGTCAACAGGTTGAAGAGCGTCGACTTGCCCGCGCCGTTCGGGCCGATGATCGCGTGGCGGTCGCCTTGCTTCACTTCGAGGCTGACGTCCTCGACCGCGCGCAAACCACCGAAGCGTTTGCTCAGGTGCTCGATGCTGAGCAGCGTCTTTCCGGAGTGCACCTCCTCGGCCTGGATCGCCTCGCTCGCGAGCGCCTTGCGCACGTCGAACATGCGAATCGCCTCACCCGCGCTTTCCACCGGCGCCTCTGCCTCCTCCGCGCGGTGAAAACGTTCGCGCAGTCGTGCGAACACGGTGGGCAGGTCCGACACGCCTCCCGGCACGGCCAGCACCACGCCCAGCACGATGGCGCCGAGGATGATGTCGAACTGGTAGGGGAAGTGCTTGGAGATCGCGTTCTCCAGCACGACGTAGATGAAGGCGCCGATCGCCGGCCCGAGGAAGGTGTTGGTCCCACCCATGAGCGAAACCACAACAGGCTGCGCGTTGGCCGTCCAGTAGAGCATCTCCGGGTAGGCCTGCTGCTGATAGAAGATGAAGAGGCCTCCCGCGACGCCGGCAAAGACAGAGGCGATGGTATAGACCGCCAGCTCGTACACCTTCACGTTGATCCCGATCGCAGACGCGCGCTGCCTGTTCTCGCGGATCGACAGCAGCGCCGCGCCCAGCGGCGAACGCACCAGGATGAACATCAGCAAAAGGCACACGCCGACGACCACCGCCGTGAAGTAGTAGAGCGTCGTGTAGTCGGTCAGCTGGTCGGGCAGGGTGATCGAGGCGCCGTTGTCGCCGCCGGTGATGTCGTACGACTGGTAGACGAGCGAGAACAGCAGCTGCGAGATCGCGAGCGTGAGCAGGGAGAAATACAGCCGGACAGCCCGCTGCGCGACGAGGCCGGTGATCAGTCCGACGACGGCCGCGACAAACGGCGCCGCGGCGAGGCCGACGATGACCGGCACGTTGTAGCGCTTGAACAACAGCGCGACGGTGTAAGCGCCCACGCCGTAGTAGGCCGCGTGCGCGAAAGAAACCATGCCCGTGTAGCCCAGCATGAGGTTGTAGGAGATGGCCCATAGGGCCAGCACCAGCGCGGACGTGCCGAGGAATATCTGGAACCGGGCACTGGCGTCCGGGTTCAGGTTCTCGTACAGGCCGGCCAGTGGCGGGATGACCGCCACGAAGACGAAGAGCACGAGCACGAGCCCCCACCGCAGGCGGTCGCCACGGGAGCGGGGAAGAAGCCGGGTCAACTCTCGGGCCGGCCGAACAGGCCGCGCGGCCGCACTATCAGGACCGCGGTCATGATGATGAACACGAAGGCAAGCGCGTACGGGTTGGTGGCCGGGATGACCAGGCCGAACGAGATCACCATACCGACGATCAGCGCGCCGATGCCGGAGCCGACGATGCTGCCCAGCCCGCCGATGACGCTGATCGCGAAGGCCAGCACCAGGACGTCGGTGTCGATGCTCGAGCTGATCGCCTGGCTTGGCGCGACGATCGCCCCTCCAAGACCGGCCAGCCCCGCGCCGATCACGAAGACTGTGGTGTACAGCCGCGTGACGTCAACGCCCGTGGCATTCAAGAGGTCCGGATCCGCGACCGCGGCTCGAATGTTCCGGCCGAGGTTTGTCCGGTAGAGCATCGCCCACACGCCGATGGCGATCAGGATCGCGGCGGCGATCATGAAGAGCGAATAGCTGGCGTAGCTGTAACCGCCCACGTCGATGTGACCCGGGATCGGCGAGACGACAGTTCGATAGTTGGCGCCGAACACGATCCGCACGCCGCCCGCGATGACCAGGCTCACCGCGTACGTCCCCAGCAGCTGGACCAGGTGCTCCCTTCCATACACGCGCCGGAGGACGAGGATTTCGACGATTCCCCCGATGGCACCGGTGACCGCGACGGCCACGAGCAAGCCGGCCCAGAACCCGAGCTCGGCACCGATCTGGTTGGCGATGACCACGGTCACGAACGCCGCGATCATGTACAGGGAGCCGTGCGCCATGTTGATGACGCGCAGGGCCCCGAACACCAGGGACAGCCCCGCCGCCACGATGAACAGGTAGGCGGCATTCGCCAGCCCGCCCACCGCGAACAGTAGGAGCTGTCCCGGCGTCATCTGGGTGCTTTTGGCTCTAAGTTCTGGCTAGCTGGCTTTCCAGGAAGGACACAGCGCGAAGTTCGCGGTGTTGGGTTGGCCCGCTGTCAGGTCGCACTGGTTGCCCTTGATCTCGTTGACCATTTGCAGCGGCATCATCAAGTCGTCACCCTTCAAGTTCACCGAGTCCTTGAGCACGGGGAACGGATAGGTGCTCGACGTTGTCGTGGTGCCGACCGTCTCGCCGACGTTTGCCTGCAGCTCGTTGGAGCGGATCGTGATCTTGTAGCCGCGCAGGCTGTCGAACGTGTGGCCCGAGATCTGCTTGACGACCATGTCAGCGTCGAAGGACTTGGCCGAGTTGGCGGCCTGCGCCCAGATGCTGAGCGCGTCGTAGTCCATGATCGCCCAGTCGGACGGATATTCGCCGCTGTACCTGGCGCGGTAACGCGTGATGTAGTCGGTCAGACGCGCGTTGTTGTTCTGCAGCGCGAAGAACGGCGCGCGCATGTAGGCGTGCATGCCCGAGGGGTACTGCGAGCCGAGAGAGTTCAGCTCGTCGACCGAGACGAGAGTCGTCATCGGGTACTTGACGAAGAACTGAGGGTCGACGGCCAGCGCCTGCTTCACGAAGTTGATCTCGTCGGCGGCGAAGATGTTCGAGTAGACGAGGTCTGGCTTGGCCGCCTGGATGGCGTTGATGGTGGAATCCCAGCGCGGGTTGGTCGGAAACGGCACGTACCAGGTGCTGGGGTCATTGACGATCTGCGCGCTCGAGTTGGCCTTCTTCAAAGCCGCGACGAACGCATTCGTCTCTGAGATGCCGAACAGATACTTCGGCGACACGATGAAGATCTTGTTGACGTTGAGGCTGGCCGCAAGCCGGCCGGCAGCGGTGCCCTCCATGTAGGTGTTGGGGACGATCGAAACCCAGTACGGGTTGACGACGTCTGGCTCCATGGTCAGCTGCCAGCTGTTGCAGGTGGCGTCGATCGTGATGATCTTGTTCTGCTTGGCGATCGGGCTCTCGGCCAGGCACTGGGCCGAGGTGACAGATCCCATCAGGGCGACCACGTTGTCCTGCAGGATCATCGACTTGGTGTTGCTCACCGCCTGCGGCACCGTGGTGCCGTCGTCCTGGATGTCCATCTCGATCTTGTAGCCGTTGACGCCGCCCTTGGCGTTGATGTCGTCCGCGGCCAGGTTCAGAGCCTGGCTGACCGCGTGGCCGTAGAGGGCCGACTGGCCCGTCAGCGGAGCCGAATAGCCGACCTTTTTCGTGCCCTTGAAGGTCACGGCCGTGTTGCCTGAAGGCTGGCTGCCACAGGCGGCGACGACGAGCGTCGCGACCAGGGCGAACGCCAGCCAGGCGAATGGCTTGACGATGCGTGGTACCAACTTCATACCTCCCCTGGTGTTTGGTACGTCATCCCGAAACCACAGTCCGCCGGGTGCCCCGGCGACGCCGATATCGTATTCCGCCGTGGTCGAGGCTGCTGGCCTCAGATCGGTTCATGCTAGGAACATGGCCACAATTCAAAAAGCTCAACCCGCGCGGGCGGCCGCGCAGCGCGAACGCTTCCAGCCGGCGGATGTCCTGAAGCAGGTCGTCATCTCGACCCTGGCGGTCGCCCCCGACGGCGCATCCATCGTCTACGTCCAGCGCACGGTCGAGGACGGCAAGTACGCCAGGCGCCTGTGGCGGACGACGTTCGAGGGCGGCAAACCCGAGCCGCTCACCAACGCCAACGCCAGCGACGGCCGGCCCCGCTTCTCGCCTGACGGGCGCCACCTCGCCTTCATCTCCGACCGCACCGGCAAGCCCCAGGCCTGGGTCCTGCCCCTGGGCGGCGGCGAGCCGCGTCAGGTCACCGACATGCCAAACGGCGTCGGCGCTGCCGACTGGTCACCGGACGGTAGGCAGCTCCTCCTGCTCGCGGGTTCCGGCGAGAAGCGTTTCCTCGTCGGCAAGGAGGACGACCCGACCGCGCGGCGCATCCGCGACTACACATGGCGCATGGACGGCGCGGGTATCAGGGACGAGCACACCAGCGTCTGGATCGCCGACCTCGCGGGCGCCAAGCCGGTGCGCCTCACCCCACCGACCTACAACGTCGAGGCGGCTGCGTGGTCGCCGGACGGCAAGCACATTGCCTTCAGCGCCGACATGCGCGAGAGCGCCGCGCTGGAAGAGATCAGCTCGCTGTGGGTGCTGGCGGTCGATGGCACGTCCGAGCCACGCCACGTCGCGTCACCCAAGAGCGGCATCCTCAACGTCGCCTGGGCTCCCTCCACGCACATCGCGTTTCTTGCTGTCGACAAGCCTGGCCAGCCGGGCTGGGCGGACATGGAGCTGCACATTGCTGACGGAGACACGACAAGACGCCTGGCCGCCGACCGCCACATCAACATCCAGCTCACAAGCTACGGCGACTACCTGGACAGCGAGAACAACGGCGCGCCGCCGGTCATGTGGGAAGACGGCGAGCACGTGCTTGCTTTCGTCGGGCATCGCGGCCACAGCCATCCGTTCCGATTCGGCGTCGACGGGACCGTCGAGGAGCTGGCCGAGCCAACCGCGGTCTGCTTTGCGATGGCTGCCGGCGGCGGCCGCGTCGCCGTCGTCGCGTCGACCGACGAACCGTCCGACGTCTACGCCGTCGAGAACGGCGAGCTGCGCAGGCTCACCGACGCCGGCAGCCGCTGGTACGGCCCATTTCATCGCAGCACCGAGCGCCTGAGCATCAAGCATCCCGACGGCCACGACATCGACGCGTGGCTGATGACGGCACAAGATAAAAAGACGAAGGCGCCGCTCGTGATCGACGTCCACGGCGGGCCCAACGCCTCATTCGGTCCCACGCCCTGGCTCGAGGTGAACGCGCTGGCCGACGCCGGCTTTCACGTCATCTGGTCCAACCCGCGCGGCTCGACGAGCTACGGCGAGGACTACGCGAAATCGCTCGAAGGCCGGTGGGGCGAGCCGGACGGAAGCGACCTGCTCAGGATCATCGACTGGGCGGTGGGCGAGGGCCTGGCCGACCGCAAGCAGATCGGCATCATGGGCCTCTCATATGGCGGCTTCATGACCAACTGGATGCTCGCCAACCACCCGGGCGTCTTCCAGGCAGGGGTCAGCGAGAACCCCGTGACCGACCTGCTCCTCGAGTGGGCGAGCTCAGATTTCGGCTTCATCATCGGCCGGCGGTCGATCGAGGTCCAGAACCCGTGGGAGAACATCGGCGCGTTCCTCGCCCGCTCGCCCTCGACTCACATGCATCAGAACCACGCCCCGCTCCTGCTGCTGCAGGCGGAGAACGACCTGCGCTGCCCTCCGGGCAACAGCGAGATGGTCTTCAACATGCTTCGCATCCTCGGCCGCGAGGTCGAGATGATTCGCTACCCGGGCGAGTCCCACGTGATGCTGATCATCGGCCGGCCTGACCGCCGCGTGGACCGGCTCGAGCGGATCGTGGGCTGGTTCCAGAAGCACCTCGCGGAGCCATAACCTGGGCATCGCTTGCCGTTCGCCTGGAGCCGAATAAACTTCCAGGAGCCGCATTCACGCATAGGCACACGGGGTTCTTTGGAGGAAAGCGCGTATGTCTCGATCCCTGCGACGCGTGCTCACTTTCGCGACCGGCTCGCTCGTGGTCATGGCCGCGGGACCGGCCCTCACCGCCGTCCAGGCGGCCAACCAGCCGACGGCTTTCGGCGCCATCAACCACGTCGTGGTGATCTACGAGGAGAACCACAGCTTCGACAACCTGTACGGCGCCTGGGAGGGAGTCAACGGCCGGGCCAACGCCACCAACTCCTCGCAGGTCGCGCAGGACGGCTCGACTTACGGCTGTCTATTGCAGAACGACGTCAACCTCACGTCCCCGCCGCTGTCGCCTGACTGTTCCAACACCGCGACGTTGAAGACACACTTCTTCAACCAGCCGTTCAGCATCGAGAGCTACATTCCGGCCAGCGCGCAGACCTGCCCGCAGCCTGGCGGGTTCTTCCCGCACGGCTCGAGACCAAGCCCGAGCAATCTGCCTGGCGGATGCACCGAGGACATCGTGCATCGCTTCTACCAGGAGCAGTACCAGACCAACCGTGGAATGCAGAACCGGTACGTGACCGGTAGCGACGCAGTCGGTCTTGCGATGGGCTACTACAACACGACCACGCTGCCCATCTACCAGTACCTGCACAGCGACGGCGCTCCTCATTACGCCATCGCTGATGATTTCTTTCAGAGCGCATTCGGCGGATCGTTCCTCAACCACCAGTGGCTGATCGCGGCGGCGTCCCCGGTCTGGACCGGAGCTCCGGCAAGCCAGCACTCGGTTCTCGACGCCAATGGCTTCCCCAACTCGACCTACCCGCTCTATCACCCGGCCACCCCGGTGTCCGACCAGCGAGTGACGCAGGCCTGCGGCCTCACCACCACTGTGGCCGGCTTCGCCTGCGGCGATTTCGCGGTCAACACGATCCAGCCAGGCCAGCAGCCTTTCAAGGGCTCTCCGCAGCTCCCGCTGCAGACCGGCAATACGATTGGCGACGAGCTGAGCAAGGCCAACGTCAGCTGGGCCTGGTATTCGGGCGGCTGGTCGAATGCCGATGGTGATGCCGGCGCGCCGGGGTGGACTAACGGAAATACCTTCGGCGTCTGCAGCGATCCCTACTCGAGCCTCAACGGGACGAGCGGCACCCGGTGGTACTGCCCGAACAAGGTCTTTCAGTTTCACCACCAGCCGTTCAACTACTTCCTCAACTACGCGCCGGGCACTCCTGGCCGCACGCACTTGCAAGACGAGCAGGCTTTCTCCGACCTGGTCGGCACGTCGACCAAGGACTGCAAGCTCAACTCGGTCAGCTTCGTCAAGCCGATCGGGCTCGAGAACGAGCACCCCGGTTACACGAGCGAGACCGCCGGGAGCAACCACCTCATCAGCCTTCTGTCGGCGATCAACAGCAGCGCTTGCCGCAAGGACACCATGGTCGTCGTGACTTACGACGAGTTCGGCGGGCAGTGGGACCACGTCGCGCCTCCCGGACAGGGCGGCACCGCCGGCCCGCACGACAAGTTCGGGCCCGGCACCCGGATCCCCGCGCTGATCATCGCGCCGCGCCTGCGCGGCGACTTCGTCGTCGACCACACCCAGTACGACACCACCTCGATCCTCGCCACCATCGAGCACCGCTGGGGCGTCGCCGCCCTGGGCTCGCGGGATGGCGCGGTCAACGACCTCTCGAACGTCTTCAACGCCAAATCGCCTTTCGATACGTAGGCGTCTGGACCTAGGGAACTGCCGCCGGCAGTATTAAGCGTTCGGGGGTAACTCGGGCCGGACAACCGGCCCGAGTTGTCTCGACTAGTCCTCGTCTTCTGCGGTGGACATGGCAAACCAGAGGAAGCTGCCGCGCGGTGATCCACCGACGAATACGACCGGATCCTTGCACGGGTGGGGCAAGTCCACCGTGGCGTTGATGGTCGAATCACCGGCCAGGCTCGCCGGGGCGCCAGTGGTCTCCACGTTCACAACTCCAGCCGGGGTGATGCAGCTGACAACCGCCTGGAACGGGGTGATCGGGTTCTTGCCCGCGGCGACCACGATCAAGCCGTTCACGGTCACCGAGACGTGTCCCTGGCGGTCGACTGAGCCAGTGCCCGAGACGATGCTCCACGCGGCTCCGCCTCCGGGAATGCCGCGTTCGGTTACGGGAGGGTGGCCTACCGGCGTCATGGAATCGAACTCGATCAGAGTGTTGCCTTCATGAGCCCCGACGCTCACCGCGCTCGCGCCGAGCAGGCTCAGCGCGCCGATTCCGACAACCACAAATTTCCGCCAAAGGGCCATTGCACAACACCTCCACCAACGCCGCCGGCGACGGCTCTCGATACCCGGCTGGGTTACCTCACCCCCGGCCGAAGATCGAGCTCTCGAGCACGTAGAAAAGGCCGATAGCCACGTAAAGCGCGCCGCTGGCGAGCGGGTTTATCAGCGCGACCAGCGTGGCGCCCAGGTACAGGAGCGGACCCGGCAGGTAGCTGCGCCCGATGCCGTCGACCGCCTTCTGATCGGCGTCGTGGCGCAGCAGACGGCGGCCTGTCGCGGCGTAACGCCAGATCACGTTGAAGAAGGTGGCGGTAGCGGTCAGCGTGATCCCGTAGGCCAGAGCTGCCGGCTCGGCCTGGGATGTCGTGATGTACTGCGCGAGCAGCCGCGTCGGGAACGGGATGAACGCTATGCACATGAGGAACAGCACGTTGACCATCAGGAAGAAGCGGTCGACGTGGGCGACCTGGTGCATCACGGTGTGGTGGTTGACCCAGATGATCCCGATCGTGATGAAGCTCAGCGCGTACGCCAGGTAGCCCGGCCAGATGATCCGCAGCTCGTGGCCCAGGTCATTGCCGGCGACCGTCAGGTTGAGGACCAGCAGCGTGGCGGCGATGGCGAAGATGCCGTCCGCAAACGCCTCGAGCCGGTTCTTGGGCACGGCGTCAATTCAAACGGAATTGCCGCAAGGTTCGAACCGAGCGCCCGTTATTTGTATTCGTAAGTTCGCCTTTGCCCCGGAGCGCGGCCTTCTCTCCCACCTCTACTCCGAAGGTCAATGCTCCAACCGACCCGGCGAGCCCCCTCCCAATCAGCTCGCCGGGCAACGGGGGGTCCTCTCCCCCCAGGGGAGAGGGCAGGGGAGAGGGGCCTGAAAAGGACTATTTCCCCACTAACAGGGAGAGGGGCCTGAAAAGGACTATTTCCCCACTAACAGGGAGAGGGGCCTGAAAAGGACTATTTCCCCACTAACCGGATTGTCCAGAAGTCCGACGACAGGCCTGGCTGGATCAGGTAGGCGTAGGGGAGCGTGAAGTAGCCGTTCATGCCCCAGCCCTTGCCCCACGAGTTGCGCACGATGAACCACTCGTTGGCGTCGTCGTAACCCACAGCCATCACCGCGTGCCCGCCGATGGGCCGCTCGCCCCACATCGGCATCGGCGCGTGCCCTGAGCGAGCCACCGTCTTCGTCTCGAAGCTCTGGTAGACGGTGAACCCGAAGATGAACGGATAGCCCGACGCAAGGCAGCCCTTCATCTGGTTCAAGTCCTGGACCAGGCTTTGATAGGAGATCGCGCGGTCGAGCCTGGCGTCGCGATAGGCGCGCACGGACGGCTTGGTCGCGAACTTCGCAATGACGTAGGGCCATTCAGGCTCGGGGCAAGCACCATCGCTCGCCACCGATTTGATCCCGTCGCGCAGCTGAGCGCCGCTGTCCATCCGAACCGTGCGCTCGATGACGCGCTCGTTGTAGTAGATGAAAAGGCGCGACGGCACGAAGGCGGAGAGCTTCTGCTTCATCTGGTCGAACTGGATCGCGCCGGCGATCGCGTTGGCCGTGCAGCTGCCCAGCTGGCCCTGGTTGTAGACCGGCGGGCAGCGGCGCCGGAGGTCGGCGCGCGGAGGGAGGGCGACGAGGAACTGAGGCGGCGCGGCGTAGAGGTGGTCGCGCTGGTCGGGCTGGTCAGGGATCCAGCCGTAGCGGCGGATCTTTCGCGGTTGGGTCATTCCCGCGGATTATCGCCTTTCCACGAATTCCGCCTCGGTGGGTCCAACGGAGCTGAATCTGGCCTCGCGAGACGCTTCGCTGGATACAACGAGGCGGAATCGGGCGTGCGGCGCAGCCCCATCCCCGCCGCAAGCGGCGGTACTTCCCCACTGCGTGGGGAAGAGCGGGAGATCATCCAAACGTACGATGACGCGCCCCACCGACCTGAACGATGGTTAGCTGAAGACTTCCTTACATGAGCACGGGGGTGTGATTGTGAAAAGACCGACCTCTTTGCTGTGGGCCCTGATCACCGCGACAGCGCTTGCCGCGGCGGCGGCATTACCGGCATCCGCAGCAGCGGAACCGCCGGGACCAGGAGGGGTCAGCGATTCACTCCTGCTGGCCGTGGTCGCTAGCGCCGGAGACGATGTCTTCTCGACGACAGACCTGACGAGCTTGATCGATCCAACCTCGACCTCAACCCAGCACTACGGTCCGTACCAAAGTGTCTCTCCGGACTCCGGCACGTGTGGCAACAACTGGGCCGATGACAGTTTCGACCGCCATTTCACTGTCCGCCAGAATGGCGGCAATTACACGGTCATCGAGCAGTTTAAAGATGGCAACTTCCAGACACCGTCGACGACCCCCCCGAACACCAACCAGAGTCCGGGAGCCTGCAACACCGCCCCGCCGCCATTTGGCAACGGCGGCGTCGTCAGTCCCGGCATAACCGGAAGTCTGCATGGCTACTTCATCATCACCGTGCCTCCAGGCACGACCCAACTGAGCAATGACCCTCACTGCAACGCCGCCACCATGACCAATGCCAACTGCGACACCGCGACCTTCATCGACACTCACTTTTCGTGCAGCTACGGCATTGACTGCACAGTGCCGACCTTCTTCTTCCACTACTCAGCCGGCGACCAGTCACTTACCTCGCATGAGTGGAAGAACGCGTCGGCCGACCGCGGCGGCAACAGCGGGGACATCCGAAGTAATTAGAGATAGGGCCAGTTCGCGACGCTTGGCCCATCGCCGACGAACGCGTCGACTCCCTTGGGGAAGCGGTGGGCCTCGAGGACGATTGCGGTTGCTCGCGCGTGCCCTTCGAGGATCACCAGGCGTCCGTCCGGCCGCCGCAGCGCGATGATCTCAGGCACCTTCTTGTCCGAATGGCACAGCCCTGAGGCAAGCGACAGCACGACCATGTTGGTCTGGTCGCCGGTGAAGACGTGGCCGACGTTGGTCGCGCCCTCCGCCACCTTGCGGGTGGCCGGCGAGAGGATGGGCCACGCGGCGCCCTGCCGTGCGTAGAGCAGATCGCCGACCTCGTCGGTGCTGAGCCGGAAGCGCCTCCACGTGATGTCGTTGCCCAGTCCCTGGAAGCTGCCGCTTCCCTGGCCGAACCCATACGTCGCAGTGATGATCTGGCGCCGCAGGTCGTTCTGCGCCTGGTCGCGAAGGTCCGGGTTGCGCGCCGCCTTCAGCGCCAGCGACAGATTTGCGGGATTGGGCGGGTTCCCGACGAGGTAAGCCTGGAACTCAGGCGACTCGATTTCGGCCTGCAGCCAGGCGAGGATGACCTGGTCTTCCGTCGCCTGTCCCAGGTCGTCCATTGATCCATGGGAAAATAACACCTCCATGCCCCAAGCCCATAAGTGGGTGTATCAGTTCCGCGAGGGTTCCGCCAAAATGCGCGACCTCCTCGGCGGCAAAGGCGCCGGCGCCGCGGAGATGACGCGGGCCGGGATGCCCGTGCCACCAGGCTTCACCATCACGACCGAGGCCTGCCGCGCGTATTACGCGGCGGGCGGCAAGTTCCCGAAGGGCCTGTGGGAGCAAATCCTTCCCGCGCTTAAATCGCTCGAGCGCAAGGCGGGCAAGAAGTTCGGCGACGCGAAGGATCCACTGCTCGTGAGCGTGCGCTCAGGCGCCAAGTTCTCCATGCCCGGGATGATGGACACGGTCCTGAACCTCGGCTTGAACGAAGAGACCGCCAAGGGCCTCGCCGCCCTGACGAAGGATGAGCGGTTCGCGCTTGACGCAAGGCGCCGGTTCGTCCAGATGTTCGGCAAGACGGTCAAGGGCATCGACGGCGACAAGTTCGAGCACGCCCTGCAGGAGGCCAAGAAGACGGCGGGGGTCAAGACTGACCCCGAGCTGAAGCCCGAGCACCTGCGCCCGCTGGTCGCCCGATTCCTCTCCATATATAAGGAAGAGACGGGCAAGGAGTTTCCCTCCGACCCGGTCGAGCAGCTGCGCGAGGCGATCGACGCCGTGTTCAAGTCGTGGAACACCGACCGCGCCAAGACGTACCGCCGCATGGAGCGCATCCCCGACGACCTCGGCACCGCGGTGAACGTGCAGATGATGGTCTTCGGCAACATGGGCAACACCTCAGGCACCGGCGTTGCCTTCACGCGCAACCCGATCACCGGCACCAGGGAGCTGTACGGCGACTACCTGGCCAACGCGCAGGGCGAGGATGTCGTCGCCGGCGTGCGCGACACCGAGCCGATCAGCGCATTGAAGCGGCACATGCCGAAGGTCTACGCGCAGTTCGAGCGCTACGCGAGGCAGCTCGAGAAGCACTACAAGGACGTGCAGGACCTCGAGTTCACGATCGAGCGCGGCACTCTGTACATGCTCCAGACGAGATCCGCCAAGCGCACCGGTGAGGCTGCGGTGCACATCGCGGTCGACATGGTCAAGGAGCGCCTCATTACGAAGAGGGACGCGGTGGCGCGCGTCGAGCCGCGTCAGCTCGAGCAGCTGCTGTTCCCGCGCGTCGACCCGAACGCCAAGGTGCATCCGCTGGCGCGCGGAGTGCCCGCCTCGCCGGGCGCCGCATCCGGTGGCGCCGTGTTCGACGCCGACACCGCGGTGGCGTGGGGCAAGCAGGGCAAGGCCGTGATCCTGGTCCGGGTCGAGACCAACCCGAACGACGTCCACGGCATGGTCGAGGCGAAGGGCATCCTCACCCAGACAGGCGGCACGGCCAGCCACGCTGCGCTCGTCGCGCGGGGCATGGGGCGCCCGTGCGTCGTAGGCGCGAGCGCGATCGATGTCGATGTGCGCCAACGGAAGTTCTCCGCCAACGGCACCACGATCAAGGAAGGCGACCAGATCACGATCGACGGCACGACAGGGGACGTGTACGTGGGCAACGTGCCGACGATCGAGGCCCGCTCGCTCAACCAGCACCCCGCGGCGAGCTCGATCCTCAAGTGGGCCGACGAATTCCGCCGGCTCGAGGTGTGGGCGAATGCCGACTATCCGCGCGACGCGGCCAAGGCGCGTGAGAACGGCGCCCAAGGCGTGGGCCTGTGCAGGACGGAGCACATGTTCATGGAGCAGGAGCGGCTGCCGATCGTCCAGGCGATGATCATGGCCAGCACGACCGAAGACCGCGAGAAGCAGCTCGCCAAGCTCCTGCCGATCCAGCGGGGGGACTTCGAGGGCATCTTCAAGGAGATGGCGGGGCTGCCCGTGATCATCCGGCTCATCGACCCGCCGCTCCACGAGTTCCTCCCGAGTCTCGAGGAGCTGATCCGCGAAACGACGCACCTCAAGGACACGGGCGAGAACCCACAACTGCTGGCCGAGCGAGAGAAGGTGCTGGCCCGCGTCGAGGAGCTGCACGAGGCCAACCCCATGCTGGGCCTGCGCGGCGTGCGCCTCTCGATCCTCTACCCCGAGATCACGCGCATGCAGGTGCGGGCGATCATCGAGGCGGCGTGCGACCTGCGCAAGCGCAAGATCGACGCGCGGCCCGAGATCATGATCCCGCTCGCCGGCACGGTGGCCGAGCTCCGGACCGTGCATGCGGAGCTGAAGCCGGTTGCCGAAGCGGTGCAGAAGGAGAAGGGCGTGAAAGTGCCGTACAAGTTCGGCACCATGATCGAGATCCCGCGCGCGGCGCTGACCGCGGGCGAGATCGCGCAGGAGGCCGAGTTCTTCTCGTTTGGCACCAACGACCTGACGCAGACGACGTTCGGCTTCTCGCGCGACGACGCGGAGCGTGCGTTCATCGTGCGGTACCTCGAGCAGAAGATCCTGCTGCGCAACCCGTTCGAGACGATCGACGAAAAGGGTGTCGGCCGGCTGATGGAGATCGCGGTGAAGGAAGGCCGCAAGACGCGGAAGGATCTCGAGGTCGGGATCTGCGGCGAGCATGGGGGAGACCCCGACTCGATCCACCTGTGCCACAAGCTGGGCCTGAACTACGTGTCATGCAGCCCGTTCCGCGTCCCGGTGGCCCGCCTGGCGGCAGCCCAGGCGGCAATCGGAGACACAACGAAGGATTAGCGCTTCACCTCCCCGCTAGCCTGGGAGGTCGGCCCGAAGGGCCGGGTGGGGGGATGGGAGAGCGATTCTTTACCTCCCCGCTAGCCGGGGAGGTCGGCCCGAAGGGCCGGGTGGGGAGATGGGAGAGTTTGGCCTTCGTCGAGTTTCCAAAAGATGCTTTCGATCACGTCGTCAAGGCCCTGATCAGTAGCGGAAGCTGGAAACCGCATGACTCGGAATCCTTGTGATTCGAGATAGGCGGTCTTCCGTCGATCTGATTCCTCTTCGTGGAACTCACCGTCGATCTCGACCACAAGCCGTGCGGAAAGGCACACGAAGTCCGCGAAATACGGTCCGATCGGAAGCTGGCGCCGGAACTTGAAGCCGCCGAGCCGCCTCCCACGCAGTCGGTACCAGACACGCCGTTCGGTGCCGCTCATGTCGCCCCGCAGCTCGCGGGCTCGGACTGTCTCGGGTGAGTGCATGACAAAACCATTGCGACTCTCTTGAGACGAATCAACTGAGGTCGTTAATGCTGGTTTATCAGTCCCCACCCGGCGCCTGCGGCGCCGACCTCCCCGGCAAGCGGGGAGGTGAAGCTACAGACTTGACCTACCTTGCCCCGACCTCATCCAGATGTGGACCGCTTGGGCCCGGCTGTGCAGGCCGTGCGTGGCGTAGAGGCGCTCCAGCTGCGTCCTCACGGTGCGTTTGGAGACGTTCAGCTGCAGGGCTATCTGCTTGTCCGAATAGCCGGACGCGATGAGGCCGACGATCTCGGTCTGTCGGGGACTGAATCGCGCTTCCATCTCGGTAGCGCAAGCAAAGGCGGGGCGAACCGCAACCGCAATTCGCGATTTCTCGTGTCGTCATTTTCGACGACGCGTCCTCAGACCGGGTTCGCATCCTCCGCGGGCTCGGGCCTTCCCCTCGTCCAGGTGGCCGCCGCCTCCGCCCGGTTGTGCAGCCCATGCTGGGCGTACAGCCGCTGAAGGTGAGTCCGGACCGTGTGCGGTGACACCTGCAGGCGCGCGGCGATCTCCTTGTCGGAAAGGCCGGTCGCGACCAGGAGCATGATCTCCCGCTGGCGCGGCGAGACGGTCATCGCCTCGACGACCGGCAACGACGCCTTTTGAGCCGACTCGACGCGCGCCTCGTGCAGCTGCAGGTTGGCCCTCAGGAGGTGCTGCACGGCGACGAATCCGAAACCAAGGAACAGCCACACCAGAGCCACCCCGAAGGCATTGATCGGGCCCGATCCGGTCGCGGTCACTGCAAGGAAGACGGCGGCAGCCACCGCGGGGACGGCGACGACGGACGGACGCCAGCTCGGCCAGACTGCGGCCACGACCATGCAGTAGCCGATCAGACCGTCGTGCCAGATCCGTGGGTTGCTGAAGGTGAGGGCGGTCGCGATCGCGCCCAACCCGAGCATGACGCCCACCGACAGCCAGGGGTCGGTCCCCGTCCGCGGCTCGAGCCAGAACCAGACCCAGACGACGGCGAAAGTCGCCACGCCGAGCAGCGACGCAGCCAGGTCCGCAGAGGCGAGGCCTCGGGTCAAAAGAAGCATCAACGGCCAGACGAGGATCACGATCCACGACATCGGAACGAACCGGCCGATCCGCTGCCACCCGGTCGCCTCGCGCAGCCAGCCGAGGAACTCTGGCTTGAGCGACAAAACCGCGGGATGCGGCGGAGCCATGGGCGTGGAGGCACCGTGGCCGTTCCCGTTAGTCGCCCGCGACAGCCTGGGCTGCAGCAGGGTAAAGATCCTGGCCCGCCCCACCGGTTCCTGATTATCGCCCGGTTGAGTTAACAAAAGGGGGACGTTTCAGCCAGTGGGCTTGCGTGGTCGCATCGAGCTGACGTCCGGTCGGGCGCGGCCGAGGTAGCCGCCCAGGCCGCCGTCCGTGTCGACCTCGTAGAAACCACTCCGCCCGCCACTTGCGTAGGCGACCCCCGTCCAGGCGATGAGGAGGGAGCCGAAAGCCGGCCAGGACGGGCCGTCTGCCAGGAGGACGGCCAGACCCAGGATCACGCCGAGCGCGATCAGGACCGCGCCGGCGATCTGCCTGCGCGGCTCGCTGACCTGAGCGACCGGCCGGCGAGCATGCGCAGCATCGTCTGGCACCCAGACCCTGGTCACGACCAGGTTGGAAGGCAGTTTGGATTGGTCCAGCACGTGTGCCGCCACAGAACAAGAGAGCCCTGACCGGTTTCCCGGCCAGGGCTTGTCTTACAGGCCTATTGACTGCGGCTCTGGGTTCGCGTCCGAAGCCAGATGATCGTCGGTGGCAAAAGCGAAAGGATCGCCACGAACACGATGAGGTCCAGGCCACGCTTGCCGACGAGCGCGCCGAAAAACACGGTGAACACGATCGCCAGCACCAGCACCTGGATGCCCCAGGTTCCAAGAGGGCTCTTCATCGAATCGAGCCCAACGTACAGCGCAAGAACGCGATCAACACGACCGGCTCGATGGCGACCAGAGGCCAGTTTGGATCCGGACCGAGAACTCGGTGGTTGATGTCGATTGGGATGGCGACGACTGCCATGGTGGCAAGCGCCAGCCGTGCCCCGTTACCCCATGTGAGGCGAGCTCGGATGGAGCTCGCCTGCACGTGGTCACCAACCTGGGGACTGGTTGGTCGGTGGAGAGCTGCTGCCTGCATCAGCACGCCCCGTATCCGTAACCGCCCCACCACAGGTAGAAGTCGATGTGAACGCCGCACCAGGGGACCCAGTAGCCGATCACGTTCCAGATCAGCTCGGCGACGATGTAGGCGATCACCGCGCCACCGATGGCGCATGCAACCGCGAGCCAACCGCCCGGCGCGCAAAGGATTGCGGCCGCCGCACCGATTCCAGCCGCCCAGATCAGGTCCCAGATGTTGTGAACGTCGTCACGCGTCAGATGGAGGCGGATACCGAACCACTCCCACTGGACTGAGACGTAAGGGGTCACACCGGATGTCGATGTGCCCTTGGGTTGAGCGATCTTGGCGACCGATCCCGCCATCTGGGGATGCTTCGCCAGCCACGCCTGCGCGATTGCCATCTGCTGCGCCGTCGGAGCGGGCAGGGCGGCAAAAGCTGCCTGATAGCTGGCCAGTGTCCCGCTGCCGGAGAACACCGGGGTGGGCGGCGCCGGGCTCCCGGACTGCGCGGCGGCAACGGGTGCCGCGCTCAGCGGAATCAGCAACGCACCGAGCACGCCAAGGATCAAGTGACGGTAGCGCCGAAACATAGGCACCTCCCAGGTACGACGTCGGCGGGCCACCCCGCCTCTGACACTTGGCCTCGGCTGGAGCCTTGGCCTGGTCCGCATGAAACATCGGCCGGCCCTGGAGGAAAAGTCGGCAAAACGACCGACATCGCACGGGGACGTAACGTACGGGCGTGGTCGTCAACGTGTGTCCTGCTGCGGTCAGCTCAGCGCCACCGGAGAGGATCTGGACGGTGCTGACTTCCGTGGAGCGATTCGGCGAGTGGCAGGACGCGCGCTTTGTTTCAGCCGAACCAACGGGTCCGGTGGAACCTGGCCAGGTCGTGTCTCTTGCGGCGCGAGGTTACGGACGCGAGTGGCCGGTCACGATCGAGGTGCGCGACGTGGATCCGCAACATCGCTGGCTCGACCTCGTGGTCCACCTGCCGCTGGGCATCGAGAACCACGAGCACGTGACGCTCACCGCGATGAAGGACGGCGGCACGCTGGTCCGGTTCAATTGAGACTTTCACCTCCCGCCCGGGTGGCGGGGCCGCCTCGTCCAGCTGCTGGTGGGTCGGGAGTTGCGGCGTGGACCTGAGCAGTCGTTGCGGGATCTCCTGAGGACCACAGAAAGCTAAGCCCCAACCCCTCCGGCGCAGCCCCATCCCCGCCGCAAGCGGCGGTACTTCCCCACTGCGTGGGGAAGAGCCACCTCCCCACAGGTGGGGAGGACACTTACTAAACCTTTCAGGTTCTGAGGGTTTCGAGGGCTTTGGCCAGGTTTCTTTCGCGTGTCTCGGGCGTTTTGCCGTTGGCGATCGGCGCGACCAGCGCGTACTTCTTGCTGTACGAGAGGCTTTCGAAATATTTCTTCGCCCTGGCGTCTTTGGCGAGAGCCCTGGCCAGCTCAGGTGGCACTTCGACTTCGCGAGGTTGCGTGTCGAGCTCGACCTCGACGTCGATCGTGTCGCCGCCTGCGACGCCGGCCTTGCTGCGTACTTCCTCGCTGATGCCGAGCATGAAGACACCGCCCATCGGCGCGATGGCGCTGCGATACGTGTGGCCGTTGATGGTGACCTTGACGAGCGGGCGCTTCGTCGAGCCCAGCCCTTCAACGATCTTGGCCGGGACCTCCACGCCGGTCGCGGTCTTGCCGGCGCGGAGGACCTTGGTCCGAAATCGCATTACCGCTTCGTCGCCTGCTTGGGTCCGAGCTGATGGGACTTCGGCGCGAACTGGACGATCCGGATGTGGTTGCCGAACGGGTCGCGGATGCCGATGTCGGAGCCGTATTCGTTCTCGGTCAGCTCCGACGTGAACTCCACGCCTTTGGCCTTGAGCTCTGCGGCCGTCTTCTTGATGTCCGACGTCGAGAAGCCGACAGCGAATCCTGACGCGCCTTTGGCGATGAGCTCGCGGACCTTTTCCGCCGATTTCTCGTCCATCCCGGGCGGCGCGGGAACCTCGAGCAGGATGTCATGCGAGGGATCCCCGGCAGCGCGGACGGTGAGCCAGCGCATAAAGCCCAGGTTGGTGTCATTGCTGACCTCGAGGCCGAGCTTGCCGACGTAGAAGTCGAGCGCCTTCTCCTGGTCGAAAACGAAAACGTGCGAGATGTTGATTGTGTTGATCATGCCCCGATGTTATTGGCCGTTGCGTGAGGCCGCTTCTCCAAAACTGCTGGGTCTGGTCCACGCCATGGTGAAGCAGTTCGGGGCGACGGCCGCCTCGGCGTGCGCGCGATAGTCGGTCGGGTTCACGCCGACGATGTCGCGAAAGGTCCGGCTGAACGTGCCGAGGCTGGCGAACCCGACGTCGAGGCAGACGTCGGTGATGCTGCGGTCGGTCTCGCGGAGCAAGAACATCGCGCGCTCGACCCTGCGGCGCTGAAGATAACGATGCGGCGTCTCTCCGTAAGTCGCCCGGAACGTCCTTATGTAGTGGGCCTCAGAGACGCTGGCCACCTGAGCCAGCGCCTGGATGTCCAGAGGCTGGGCGTAGGTGCGGTCGATCGCGTCGCGCGAGCGAAGCATCCGGCGATTGAGCTCCTCGACGGCCCTGGTCACGAGAGTAAGAGCTTAGGCCGCCCAGCGCATCCCAGGCGCGCGCGCCCGCCGCCGCACTTCGTGATCCGGTGGGATGAACTTGACGCCTTCTTCTATCTGGACCACCTGCCATCCGCCTTCGTGCACAAGGCGGTGGTGGTAGTAGCAGAGGGGGAGCAGCTTGGGCAGGTTGGTCGGCCCGCCGTGCGCCCAGAACTCGATGTGATGGGGCTGGGTCCAGTTGATCGGGCGGTCGCAGCCGGGAAAAGCGCAGCCGCGGTGCCGAGCCTTGAGTCCACGCCACTGCGCGCCCGAGACCGCCCGCGTCGCCCGCCCGACATCGACCACCACCGAGTCCGCCTTCAGGACACGACTCAGGGTTCCGTCGCAGGCCAGGCGCTGCACGGTCTTGCTCGAGACCACCATCCCCGGCTGCAGCTCCGCGGCGGCAGCGCCAACCTCGCCCTTCAAGCCTTCCAGCGTCGTGGTCACTGTGATGTGGGGCCGGACGCCTTGCCGCTTGGGCAGCGTGCCGGCTTCCAGGGCGTGGTAGGTGAGCTCGGTCAGCGCGTCGGCCCGGCGCTGCTTTGGCGTCCGAAGGTCATCGCCGCCCAGGCGCTTGGCCAGGGCGTCAACCGCCGACTTGAGCGCTGAGCCGCCTTCAGGGTCCATCACCCCGCTGAGGTGGTACATGCCGTCCATCTCGCTGATCTGGAGGAAGCGCTCGGCGTAGTTCTCTTCCGTCTCCCGGTCGAAACCATCCGGGTCGACCACGTAGCGGGTGTGGTTGGAGAGCAGGTTCAGGTCTTTGATCGAGAACTCGCGGGCATAACCGATCCACTCCGCTTCGTCGAGGCGCTCGCCCTTCTCGCCCAGCTGGTGGCTGAGGTGGCAGATCACCGCGGCGGACTGGTAGCCGATCTCGCCTGAGCTCAGCTTCTCCGCCACCTCAGGCATGGCTTCTAGCTGCTTGCCGACGCAGAGCCGGTCCGAGGCCGAGCTCTGCGACATGGTGCAGGTGCTCATGACCCAGGAGACAGCGCTGCAGTGGCCCCTAACCAGGTGGTCGCCGCGCTCAGAGCGTCGCCGCACGACCCGGGAGAACATGCCTTCCAACCGGTCGATCTGGGAGCGGAGCTGCTTCGGATCTACCTCGAGCTGGTCTGCCTGATTGACGAAATCCGAGACTGCAGACGTCAGCTTCTCGAGTTCGGAGGGCATGCAAGAATTATACCAAACATAGGTTCGCCATCAAGCGAAATTAACAGGCAAATCTATTCAACCCCGCCCGACTTTCGGCCACTCAGACCACCCCACCACACCCTCTTCACAGCTTTCGTCGCCTCCAGGCCTTGACAACCACCCAATCCTTTGGTTGAATAACCAAGCAAATTTGAATGATCGTTCAACCAAGGAGCGCATGAGCACCGACAACCGCGAGAAGATCCTCCAGGCCGCTTTCACCGTTCTCAGCCGCATGGGTTACCAGAACACCTCGATCAAGGACATCGCGGAGGAGGCCGGCGTGGCGCAAGGCCTCATTCACTACTACTTCAAGTCCAAGCAGCAGCTGGTCCTGGCGGTCCTGGGCGAGGTGTGCCGCGTCATGAAGCTGTACGCGGTCCAGGGTGAGGCTGGCGCGCGGAACGCCTATGACACGTTCAAGACCCTGCTCAAGGACAACCGGGATACGCACGCGCTGTACCTCCAGCTCATCGCCGTCGGCCTGCACGACAAAGAGGTCGGTGCGGGAGTCCTGAATTTCCTCAGCGAGGACCGCGCCCACATCGAGGAGCTCGCGAGGCAGGTCCTCGCCGAACGCGAGGTCGACCCGGCGCCCGCCAGAGGCATTGCCGGGGTGATCGAGGCCGCGGTGCTCGGGATCATGATCCAGAACCTCGTCGACCCTACTTTCAACGCCGACGAGGCAGTCGATGCACTCACCGCGATGTCTTTGTCCGCTGTATTCAACTCTGTGCCGGCAGCGCAGGGCTAGGGAGAGGAATCGTGTTTGAACGGTGGGGCCGATTCGTCTACAGGAACCGCTGGGCCACGCTCGTCGGCTCAGGCGTGGTCCTTGCCATCTCCGTCGTCGGGCTGCTCATGGGCGGCACGCTCACGAGCGGCGGCCCGCTGACCAGCAACCTCGAATCCGCGCGCGCGGGCAACCTCGTCACCTCCGAGCTCGGCGCGGTCAAGTTCACCTCGAGCTTCGACCTCATCTTCAGGAGCGACACCCTCTCAGTCGGCGAAGCCGCGTACCAGTCAGCGCTCACAGACGCGATCGCTCCGCTGCAGGGCGACGACCGCATCCTGACCCTGACCACCCCTTACAACGTGACCAGCCCGCGCGCCGTGCACGCCCTCACCTCGAAGGACGGCCACGAAGCGCTGGTCGTCGTCGAGCTGAAGTCCTCGGGTCACCAGTCCTGGAAGGACTACGCCGATCTGAAAGGAAAGATCCACACGAGCACGCTGACGATCACCGGCACCGGATTCGTGCCCATCAACCAGGCCTTCAACACGACGCTCGAGACCGACCTGCAGCGCGCCGAGTACGTCTCGCTGCCGATCACGCTGCTCCTGCTCGTGATCATCTTCGCGGGCATCGTGGCGGCCGGGCTGCCGCTCGGGGTCGGCATGCTGACCATCGTCGGCGGCGTCGGCGGTACCTTCTATCTCAACCACTTCACCGACGTCTCGCAGTACGCCCTCAACATCGTCACGCTGATCGGTCTCGGTGTCTCGATCGACTACTCGCTGTTCATCGTCAACCGCTTCCGCGACGAGCTGGCCAGGGGCGCGAGCCGCGAGGACGCGATAGCGACCACCATCGCGACCGCAGGCCGCGCCATCACCTTCTCGGGTTTGACGGTCGCGGTCGGCCTGTCGGCGATGCTCTTCTTCCAGGGCACCTTCATGGCTTCGATGGGCGCAGCCGGCGCGATCGTGGTCGCCGTCGCCGTCCTCTACGGCCTCACGTTCCTGCCCGCGCTGCTCGCGGTCCTCGGGCCAAACGTGAACCGATGGCGTATCCCGTCTTTCGGCCGCTCGACCAGCACCGGCGGTGGCTTCTGGCACAGGCTTGCGAGCTGGGTCATGAAGCGCCCGATCGTCGTCCTCGTGCCCACCGTCAGCTTCCTTGTGATCGCGGCCACGCCCTTCTTCAGCCTGCGCCTGGCCAACGGCAACGTCGACATGCTCCCGACCCACATCGAGGCCCGCACCGGCTACGACCGGCTGGTCGCCGACTTCCCCGGCCAGGGACAGACCACCTTCAACATCGTGGTCGACTACCCGTCCGGATCACCGCTCACCGCCAACCGGATCGCCGACCAGTACACGCTCGACAGGCGCATCGCCGCGATCCCGAACGTCCTGCACACGACCTCGATCTACGACCTGGACCCGAACCTCGGCCTTTACGACTACGAGCAGATGTACACCGGCGACCCGAGCAAGATCCCCGCCGCGGTGCAGCCCCTCATGGCCAGCACGGTGGGCAAGCACATCGTCCTGATCCAGGCGACGAGCGCCGCCGGGCCAAGCACCGACACGGCCCGCAACATCGTGAAGGCGATCCGCGCCGACCAGGGCGTGACTGACGGTCAGGTGCTCGTCGGCGGCGAGACCGCGGTCGACCTCGATGTCATCCAGTTCATCTACGGCCAGGTGCCATGGGCCGTCGGCACCGTGGTGCTCCTGACCTATGTGCTGCTATTCCTGCTCACCGGATCAGTGGTGCTGCCGCTGAAGGCCATCATCCTCAACTTCCTCTCCATCGGCGCCTCGTTTGGCGCGCTCGTCTTCATCTTTCAGCAGGGCCACTTCTCCAGCCTGCTCGGCTTCACGCCGCAGTCGCTCGACCCGAGCATCCCCGTGATCCTCTTCTCGATCGTGTTCGGGCTCTCGATGGACTACGAGGTCCTGCTCGTGAGCCGGATGCACGAGGAGTACGTGCGCCTGGGCGACAACACCGCCGCCGTGGCGAGCGGCCTCGAGAAGACAGGCAGGCTGATCACCGGCGCGGCCGCCGTCATGTTCGCGGTGTTCATGGCCTTCGGTCTCGCTGAGGTCGTGATCATCAAGGCGATCGGCATAGGGCTCGCCATCGCGGTCGCGATCGACGCGACCATCGTGCGGTCGCTCGTCGTGCCGGCCGTGATGAGGCTGCTGGGCGACGTCAACTGGTGGGCGCCCCGCCCGCTGCGCCGCCTCTATGACTGGATCGGCATCGGCGACCTGGGCGTCGAGCGAGAGCCGCAGGACCAGCCGGTCGCGGTGGAGGTGGCGGACCGAGCCGAAGAGGTAGCTGTCGGAGCCCGGTAGTCCGCCCTTGGTGGGCGCTTCTCTTATGTGCTGACCCGCGGGTCAATAGGTCGGTTGGTGTGGTACGGGATGGCCTTGATCTGGCTCGTCGCACTGGGCGTCGTTTTCCTCCGCCACATTCCATTCGGGCTCGTGTTCGGACCGCTCTTCTTGCTCTATGGCGCCTCGGGCCTTGTCTTTAGAGACGACAAGGATGCAGACCGAGTGCCGTTGTCGGAGTGGCTGGCGCCTTTGCTCGCCATCGGGTTCCTCGTGGTCGGAACGGTTTTGACGGCGGCGTCTTTAGCGCTCCTCAGCTAATCCGCCGCCGATAGAGTCCGAGCCGCCTCACAATAGGCACGTGCCCACCCTGTCGTCCGACGACGCCTTCGCGGATGTCAAGGCCAAGGTCGACCTGGTCAAGGTCGTCCAGGAATACGTGCGCCTCACAAAGCGGAACAAGGACTTCTGGGGCCTGTGCCCGTTCCACCAGGAGGACAGCCCGAGCTTCCACGTGAACCCCCAGCGCCAGTCCTGGTACTGCTTCGGCTGCGAGCGCAAGGGCGACGTCTTCACCTTCATCGAGCTCATCGAGAAGACCGACAAGCGGGGCGCCCTGCAGATGCTGGCGGAGCGGGCCGGCGTGGAGCTGAAGAAGCTCAGCCCCGAGCAGCGGGACCGGGCCGACCTCCGCAAGCGGATCCTCGACCTGATGAAGCTGTCGGCCCAGTACTACGAGTACGTGCTGTGGAAGCTGCCGGCGGGCGAGCCCGGCCGCCGCGTGCTCGAGTCGCGCCATGTCGGCGAGGAAACAGCGCGGCGCTTCCAGCTCGGCTACGCCCCGGCGGGCCGCGGCTTCGCCGAGTACCTGCGGGCCAAGAAGCGCTCGCTGGCCGACGCCCAGGACGCGGGATTGATGCGCCGGGACGGCACAGACTTCTTCGCCGAGCGGCTGGTGATCCCCATCCGCGACGAGCGCGGGCAGGTCCTCGCCTTCACCGCCAGGACGGTCCGGGCGGACGAGCAGCGCAAGTACATCAACTCGCCCGACTCACCCACATACATAAAAGGACGAGTGATCTTCGGCCTGGACCTGGCCCGCGACGAGATCGCCAAGCGCGGCCACGCCGTCCTGATGGAAGGCCAGTTCGACGTCATCACCGCGCACCAGTTCGGGCTGGCCAACGCGGTGGCCAGCTCGGGCACCGCCCTGACCGACGACCAGGTGCGCCTCCTGAAGCGCTTCACCGACGAGCTCCTCCTGGTCTTCGACGCCGACCGGGCAGGCCGCGACGCGGCGCGCAAGGCCGCCGCCCTTGCCGCACATCACGGCATGCGCACACGCGTGGCCACTATTCCCGGCGCCAAAGACCCGGACGAGTTTCTGCGCGCCGGCGGGCTCGAAGCGCTTCAGCTGTGGCAGGCGGTCGTGGACAAGGCGCCGTCGGGTTTCGAAGCGGGGGTGGTCGAGCTCGCCGCCGGCCTCAATCCCAGCAACCCCAACCAGGTCGAGGCGGTGGGAGGCCGGCTGCGCGAGTGGATCCGGCAATTTCCGACGAGCCTGCACGAGGCCTACGCCGAGGTTGCGGAACGGCAGACCGGCATCTCGCGCCACCTCCTCCTGCGCGACCCTGAGCCGGCGCCGCCGGCGCCTGCCAGGACCAACGGTTCGGGTTCCCGGACGCCGACGCAGAAGATGACGCCAAGTCGATATCTCGTACAGTTGCTAGCCGTACGGCCCGCCGCCTTCGAACGGGTGTCCGATCGGTTGACGCCCGAGGAGCTGGATTCAGGCGATCGCGGCGTTTTCGTCCGTATGCTGGGAAGTTACGAGCGCGGAGGACCGGCCGGGCTCGAGGCCGATTTGGCCGGGTATCCCCCCGACGAACAGGATCTGATCAGACGTGCGTGGGCGGCTCCGCCGCCGAATGTTGATGACGAGGTGGCCATTGAGCTTGCAGAACGAATCCGGCTGGAGCACATGAAGGGTATGCACAGTGGGATAATCCGCCAGCTATCCGAGGCCGAAAGGGGCAAGGACTCGGAGAGGGTGGCGCAACTCGAAGCTGAAGCCAGAGAGATCTACCGCGCCATCAGCGACATGGAAAGGAGAAGCTAGTCATCGCGCGTGTAGTGAAGCCGGCAGCCACGCCTAAAGCGGTCAAGCCCGCCAAGACGGGAGCTGAAAAGCCGGAGCAGAAACTCGAAGACGAGCTGATGGCGGTTGCCGAGCAGCTCATCATCAAAGGCAAAGAGCAGGGGTACCTGACCCCGGACGACATTCTCCAGGGATTCCCCGAGATCGACGCCGAGCCGGACCAGATCTTCCGCATCTTCGCCGCTTTCAAAGAGATCGGCATCGAGGTCACCGACGGGGAGAAGGACTTCGAAGAGGTCGAGCAGATCGACGACGAGATGCTGCTTGACATCGAGATGATGGACTCCGTCTCGCTCGACGACCCCGTGCGCATGTATTTGAAAGAGATCGGCCGTGTATCGCTTTTGACCGCGAACGACGAGGTCGAGCTTGCGCAGGCGATCGAGGCCAAGCCGCTGCATGACGCGATGAAGGCGCTGAACGTGACCGAAGAGACCGACGGTCGCCAGCGCTCGGTCGACGAGCTGCTGCCGGAAGTCATCGAGCGGCTCGCCACCGTGAAGCGCAAGGGCCAGCAGGCGCACATCGCCCAGGAGCTGCTCGGACTCGCCGACCTGACCAAGCTGGACAACCTCACGGATGCGGCGGCCGCCGAGAGGCGCCGCCTGACCAACGGGGCGCGGCCTCGCGTGCGGGCCGAGGCGCTCGAGTCATATCGCATCGCGCGCTACCGGCTGACCGAGCGCTATGAGCGCGCGTACGAGGCGAAGCAGCGCCTGACCGAGGCCAACCTGCGCCTTGTCGTGTCGATCGCGAAGAAGTACATCGGCCGCGGCATGTCGTTCCTGGACCTGATCCAGGAGGGCAACATGGGCCTGATCCGCGCCGTCGAGAAGTTCGACTATCACAAGGGTTACAAGTTCTCGACCTACGCGACGTGGTGGATCCGGCAGGCCATCACGCGCGCGATCGCGGACCAGGCGCGGACGATCCGGATCCCGGTCCACATGGTCGAGACGATCAACAAGCTGGTGCGCGTCTCGCGCCGGCTGCTCCAGGAGCTCGGCCGGGAACCCTCGGACGATGAGATCGGCGAGGAGATGGGCATCACGCCCGAGAAGGTGCGCGAGATCGTGAAGGTCTCGCAGGACCCGGTCTCTCTCGAGACGCCGATCGGCGAGGAAGAGGACTCACACCTGGGCGACTTCGTCGAGGATCGTGAGGCGGTCTCGCCGTCGGACGCCGCCTCTCTGACGATGCTTCACTCGGAGGTCGAGGACGTTCTGGACACGCTCACCCCGCGCGAGCGGCGCGTGCTGCAGCTGCGGTTCGGGTTGATCGACGGCCACCAGCGGACGCTGGAAGAGGTGGGCAAGCGGTTCGGGGTGACCCGGGAGCGAATCCGCCAGATCGAGGCGAAAGCGCTGCGCAAGCTGCGCCACCCGTCTCGCTCGAAGAAGCTGAGGGACTACCTGGAGTAGGGGGCGCTCGATACACGCGTTTGGCGCCAAAAACGCCTATCGCGGCTCGGAATAGACCTTTTTGGCGCCAAAAACGCCTATCGGCCTTGTCGCCTGAGAGTTATTTCGCTCCGTTGTATCCAATGGTCCCCATCTAGCTCTGAAAGTCGGCTGCGTTGGATACAGCGAGGCGGAATCCCGCGCCCGTTTCGCCTGACAATTAGCGCCGTGCCGGTCATCACGATCGGGCGGCAGTTTGGGGCGGGCGGGGCGACCGTCGGCCACATGCTGGCCACCGAGCTGAAGGCCGACTTCCTCGACTCGAGGATCATCGACGAGGTCGCGCGCCGGCTCCAGCTCCCGAAGGAAGAGGTCGAGGCCGAGGACGAGCAGCCCGGCTCGCTTCTCGCCCGGCTGCTGGTCGCGCTCGGCAGCGCCAGCAGCGAGCCGCTCATCCCGCCCGAGGCCCCGGCCTGGACGCCGCCCAACACGGTGCCGACCTTCGACACGAGGAAGGCCGTCCTGCAGATCACCCAACACGTGATCGAGGAGGCCGCGCGCGTGGGCAACGTCGTGATCGTCGGCCGCGGCGGGGCCTACATCCTCAGCAGCTTCCCCGGCGCGCTCCACGTGTTTCTTCGCGCGTCCGAGTCGGTGCGGGCAAAGGTGATCATGGCCCGCTTCAACGTCAAATCCGAGGAAGAGGCCAGGCGGCGGATCAAGCAGACCGACGAGAACTGGACGTCCTACATCAAGCAGGTCTACGGACACGACCGCAACCACCCGGCGCACTACGACCTGGTGCTCGACACCGGGCGGCTGGGCTACGACGCGACGGTCGACGCCGTCCTCGCGTCGCTCAAGCGACGAAAGCCACTAACCTAGTCACCCCGATGGTCCACTCCCTTGGCTCACGCACGTCCGGCGTCGACGGCTCCAGCGAGGGTGGCCGGATCAACACCATCAACCTGCCTGGCGCGCTAGTCCTCTACGGCGTCGCGCTTCTCCAGACGCTGCAGCCCAAAAACCCCAAAAGCAGGCTGGGCGTGGCGCCAGTGCTGGTCGACGGCGTCTGGTGCCTGGAGCTCAGCTACCAGGGCGACGAGCCGCAGGGAGTGCCGGAGCGGTGGCACGGCCACCGCGTCGTGCTCAAGAAGATCGAACCGCCGCCCAGTGCCTGAGCTTTTCAGCCCCCAACACAAGGTCCGCGAGGTGGTCGACCGGCTGGGCGAGCGGGGCCGGGAAGCCCTGCGGAAGCACGGTTACGACCTCGGCGAGGGCTTCGTCGACGTCCTTTCCCAGTACCAGACGCTCGAGCACGCGGCTCGGACGGAGCGGCTCCGGGACCTGGACGGCCTGCTGCGAGAGCTGAACGCCGCCGCCTGACATCGTGCCAACCGCACGAATAGGGGCGGCTTTTTACAGTTAATTTAGCGTTCCAATCTGAATGCCGCGGATGTACCATGCAACGAATTCCTTTTCTGGATCGTTATACAGGTCGAGGTTCACGTCAGTGCAAAGGTCGAAGCTGGAGTCAGACAAGGGCAAATGCCTCTGTGGCCGGCGCCTGAAAGACGCCGCCATCTACACCTACCGCTCACGCACAGACCGCTTTCTGTTCCACCGGTGCGAGTGCGGGACCGAGTGGACCGAGCACCTGACCGACATCGACCCCATGGACCCCGTCACCTCGGACGAGGTGCTCGAGGTCCACAAACAGCTGGCCAAATTCGAAGGTTCGATCGCGGAGCTGCTACAGCCTCACTCTCTCTAGCGTCAGTAGCAGTATGTGATCCAGGGTCCGGCGTTCGATAGAGCCTTCATCGAGTATTTGACTCCAGCGGGTATGAACGCCCAGTCGCCGGTGGAAAGCTCCTTTCCGTCGATGCTCACCTTCCCCGACATGACAATCCGAACCTGATCCACGTTGTGGCCATGGCGGGGTAGCTCGGCGCCGGTCTCGCACTGCTGGATGAAGAAAAACGACGTCCCGTTCTTCATATAGAGCGGTAGCTGCCAGGTGTTCCAGCCCTTTGGCATGCCCTTGCGCTCGATGAGGGCATTGCTCCAACCCCGATCCCGCGAGGTGGTGACCTTCGTGCGCGGGAACTTCAGCTTCTTGCCTCTCAGGTGCTCGTCGACCTCGTCCCGGCCGACTTTTCTACGGTTGCCCAGGAACCGATCGTCGGGGTCAAATTTCGGCTGTGCCATCGAGTACCCCTCCCACTGAACACGAACCGGCTGCAGACTGCGGCCCGCTCAGACCTTACTCAAGACGGTCGGCTTGTCAAGGTTCGCGAGGCACAAGACCGTGCGCCACGGCCCACGTCGCAACCTCTGTCCGGGAACGGAAGCCCAGCTTGTTACGTATTCGTTCCACGTGGCCTTCAGCTGTGCGCTCCGCGATGAACAGGCGCTGCGCTATCTGCTTGTTGGTCAAACCGGCCGCCACCATCGCCGCGACCTCTCTTTCGCGCCGGCTCAACGGACCCCCCTCGGTCTCCGGCTCGGCGGCCTGGCCGGTCTCGCCGAGCCCGTACTCGAGCGCCTCGGCGTGGTTCATCGCCTGGCCTTCGTTCCAGATCGCCTCGCTCTTGCGCGGTCCAAGCTTCTTCCGGATGCGCTCGCTCGACTCCTTCAGCTGGCTGACCCGGAGCGGCCAGGTGCTCAGCGAGAATTCGCGCGACAGCCGGTCGACCGCGGCGGTGAGGCGGAGCGCGCGTTCGTCGTCGTTTCGGGCGGCCGCGACAAGCGCGAGTCCGCCGAGCGACCAGATCGTGCCGAAGGGATCGTTGAGGTCGCGTGAGATCGACAGTGATTCGGACCAGCTGGCGGCTGCGCCGTCTATGTCGCCCAGACCGAATTGGGCGTTGGCCAGGCTCTCCACATACCGCTCCAGGGCGGGGCGGTCGCCGCGTGACCTGCTGAAGGCGACGCAGTCGGGAAGGTTTTCGAGCGCCTTGGAGAAGTCGCCCTGCTCGATGGCGAGAAACGCCATCTGGTTTTTGACCTCGACAGCCAGCGCCTGGTCGGAAGACTTCTGCAGGAGGACCAGCGCCTCGTCGTACATGCGGGCCGACATGTCCATCCTTCCACTGGCGTGATAGACGGGCCCTGCCCCGCGCAGGGCGTAGGCGATGAGCGCGGGGTCGCGGAGCTCGCGCGCCAGGGCCAGGCTCTCGTCGACCAGGGCGCGGCTGGTGTCATGGTCGCCCTGCCGGGAGACCAGGCGCGCCGCCAGGTTGAGCGCCCGGGCGCGGGTCGCGTTTCTAGCGGGTGCACGTTCGAGGCGATCCATCAGCAGGCTGCGCGTCCTGGGGTAGTCGGAAAACTCGGCGTCGGCAAGCTCGATCGCGACGGCCAGTCCCGCGTCTTCCGTGTTGTCCCTCGCCCAGGTCACCGCGGCCCAGAAGTTGGCCGACTCGCGCCGCGTCCACTCCCGCGCCGCAAAGAACTCGTAATGGCGGGCCCTGATGGTGCCGGCCTCACCGGACTCATCAAGCCTCTCGAGGCCAAAGTCGTGGTTCGATTCCAGCAAGCGGTAGCGCGTGCTGCCGTCCTCGATCCTGTCCGCCTCGACCATCGACTTCTGGACCAGGCCCGCGAGCAGTCCAAGCGCGTCGTCCCCTTCGCCCGGGTCGAAGCAGACGGCGCGCGCGGCTTCGAATGTAAACCCGCCCTGGAAGACGGCGAGGCGGCGGAAAAGCGCCTTCTCATCGGCGGTCAAGAGGCGATGGCTCCAATCGATCGCGGCCGTCATCGTCTGCTGACGCTCCGGCACGGTCCGCGCACCTGAGGCGAGGATGCGGAAGCGGTCGTTGAGGTTGGCAAGCAGCTCGCTCTCCGACATGAGGTCGAGCCGAGTTGCCGCCATCTCGATTGCCAGCGGCAGCCGGTCGAGCCGATTGCAGATCGCGGCGACCGGCTCGCGGTTTTGCTGAGCAATCTTGAAGCTGGGCGAGACGAGCCTTGCCCTTGCCTCGAACAGGCTGAGCGCGTCGGGGTCGCCGAGCGACGAGACCGGCCATCGCACCTCGCCCGGCACGCCGAGAGGCTCGCGGCTGGTCGTGAGAACTGTGACGTCTGGACAGTGGGCGAGGAGGTGGTGGCAGAAGGCGGCGCATGCGGTGACGATGTGCTCGCAGTTGTCGAGGATGAGGAGCGCTCGGCGCTGCGCCAACCACGACGAGACGACGTGCTGGGGCGCTCCGCGGCCAGGCAGCTCGAGGTTCGCGACCACGGCGGCGGCGACGTCGGTCTCGGCGGCCAGCTCGACCCACCAGATGCCGTCTGGCCACGCTCCGCGGTTCGCCCTGGCGACCTCCGCGGCGAGCCGGGTCTTGCCTGCGCCACCGGTGCCGGTGAGAGTGACCAGGCGGGAGCTGCGGACCAGCGTCTTGAGCGAGCGCAGCTCGGCCTCGCGCCCCACGAAGCTGGTGAGGTGGAGGGGCAGGTTGCTGGGTGGAGATGCCGCCTGGTGGCCACGGCCAGCCACCTTGTCCATTCGCGTATCTTGCCGCAGCCCGGATGCATTTCGAGGACCTGCCTTATGGAGATAAAGGAGAGAGAGGGATTGGGGAATCCCTCTCTCTGTAGTCGCACCCCGGGGATGAAGGGTGCGGGTGTGACCGTCTTAGGGGAGCTCCTGGTGGCCACCCTTCCGAGTCACGAGACCGTCGTTCGATGCCGCCGCCGTGCTGGTGTTGCCGTACTGCGCGATGAAGTACGGGTCGTCCTGCAGGATCCGAGTCCCCCTGGGGGCCTTTGCCTGCGGGATGTAGCTCGGCAGCTCGGCGCCCGCGAGCGCCGGGTTGTCCTGGCGCAGGACGGTACCTGCGGCTGGGTGCACGGCCTGGCTGCCGACAACGGCCGCGCCGCTTCCGTTCACACCCCTGGCCACGTACCCGCCCATCGCCGCAAGACCCATTGCGACGAGGACGAGGACGGCTGCGACGAACAACTTCGGGACCGAAGTCCCACTGAACGATGCCCTGGCTTCCATCTCTGTCTCCTCTCAGTTTTTTGATTTGGCCCGTCGTGCGAGCCGTGATGTGAGAGTAGGAATCAGGGGTGGTCGTTCAAAAGGCGGGAAACACCTGAAACTAAGCGGGGCAGGTACCTGATTTCGGGTACCTGCCCCTTTGGGTTTACGAGGCCGCGGCGTGGACCTCAGCCAGGAGCTGCCGGCCCTGGGCGATGAGGCTTGCCTTCTCGCTTTCGTTGTGCTGTCCCGACCCGGGAGCTGTGCTGTCGAGCAGCGTGATCATCTGGGCGGCCAGCGAATCGCGCCTGGCATTCCAGTCCGCGATCGTCGCGTCTGCGCTGGCATAGGTCTGGTCGCCGGCGCTGTTGCTCAGCATTGCCCTGGTGGCAAACCGGATGCTGTCGAGCGAAAGCTGCCCCACGGGGGCGTTGATCTGCTTGTAGACGGCGGCCAGCTGGTTCGAGCCCTGGCTCGACTCAGCCAGCACTTCCGAGATGGGCCGGCCCTGGTGCGCGTAGTCATCCCGGAGGCCGGTCAACGCCATGAGTGTCGGCCGGATGTCGGAGTGGTCGGTCCAGACGCCACCGGTTGCGCCGAGGTTTCGCACGTCCGGCCCGACGATGCCGAGCCACGTGGTGTTGATCTCGGGCGCGATGTCGCCGTGGTTCCAGTTGAAGGCGGGGTTGATGCTGATGCACGGCGAGCTGCAGCTCGGGGCGCCGGCGAACAGGAAGTAGTCAGGCTTGGCGAACATGGTGAAGGTCGGATTGCGCTTCGGGTCGGCGGTCTGCATGTGCATCAGCTTCATCTCGGCCTGATCGGCCAGGAAGTTGTCGACCCGCTCATTCACGTTCGTGTAGGGGTTGGTCGCGGTGATCGTGCCGGCGGCCCGCTCCAGGCCCCGGGCGTCGCTCGAGGTCTGGTCTGGGTTGCCGTTGATGTACACGGTCGGCGCCGAGTCGCTGTGCACGGTGAAATTCGTGGTGGCGGTGGTCTGCGATCCGACAAGGCCCTTCAGGTTGGCTGATACCTCACCGATCGGGTTGTAGGTGCAGGGCACGTTGACTCCATCGCAGCCGGCCGGGGTCGGAGGGGATGCGATCAGGTGGTCGCCCTCGTCCGAGGTGAAGACAAACACGCTGTTCGAGCGGTTGATTCCGTCTTTGGCAAGCCTCGCGAAGAACGCCGCGAATGCCTGGTCATAGGTCTTCAGCTGCTTGACGTAGTTGGCTTCACCGGGCCCCCACGGGTTGGCGTCGGTGAACGGCAGGTGGGCGGCGTGGGCGTCCGAGATGTAGCCATACGTCACAGGCACGCCGTGCTCCTGCATCTGCGCGACGTAGCCCAGCGTGTTGTTGGCCGGCATCTGGTCGAAGCCGGGGAACGCCGTGATCGCCGAGCCGTTCATCGCGGTGACGCCGCCGATTGCGGGCGCGACGTACTTGTGTCCGAAAAGCGCCTGGTAGCCGGCGTACCCGCCGGGCTCGTCAGGCAGCATGTCAGGTCGAGCGTGACTCGAGCTCGCGCACATGACGTTGCCGTGCGCGCAGTGGATGGCGATGCCGACGAAGTCTCCGGTTGCAGGCTGGCCGGTGCTCGGGTCGCTGGCAGCCGCCTCAGCCGCCTCCGCGGACCCGGCGCCGAAAACGGTCGGAATATCGATGCCGATGTTCTCGAGCTCGATGTTCGCGGTCGAGACTCCGCCGACGTTACATCCCGCGCGCGTGAAGGGCACCCACGGGGCGGGCGCGTTCTTGCCCTGGGCCGTGAGCATGTTGAATGTCGTGTCGGTGCCCGCCGCCGAGGTGGGGTCGAAGAGCGGGGCGGTCCAGTACGCGAAGGACACGCCCAGGCTCGTCTTCTTGGTGGGCAGGTAGTAGCGGAACGAGTTGGAGATGGGCACCCCCATCTGGTCGCCGTAAACGCCGGTGAGGCTGGTCAAGATGTCTGTCGCGGTGTGGGCGATGATCGGCGTGTGCTGGTCGGTGAGCAGCGTGCCGTTGTCTTTCAGAAAGTTCAGCAGCGCCGGCATCTGCTCGAGATCGGATGGAACGTTCGGGTTGTCGCGCGAAAAGTGCGTGTTGTCGAAGACGATGTTGATCACGTGCTGCACGCCGTTGCCAAGCTGGCAGCTCGACGACGCCGCATTCGAGACGCTGGTGGCGGCGCTACTCGCGTGGGCTGGGACTGCCGCAGCCTGCCACCCGACTGAGAGAACCGCGACAACCACGAGCCGGATCAACCGCTTCATGCCGTACCCCCTATCGCTGAACAGCCGCCTGCACCAGAGCACCGACCGTAACCCACCGTGCGTTATGCGTGGGTTAGGGGCGGTTTAGCACTTCGACCTTATGCAGTGTCGGGGCGGCGTGTCAAGACGGCTGTTGGATGGCCGCCTGCATGTCCTTTGCCGCCTTGTCCAGGAGCGCGGCCTCCTCGTCGCTCGGCATCGGTGCGCGGCCGCCGACGACCCTCGCCCAGATCTGGCCGAGGTACGGCTCGAGGGCCTTCTCGATCCTGGGCCAGGCCGGAATCGTCGGGAACGTTCTCCCGGCGCTGATCTGTGATTTGAACGGCGCGAAGTACTGGTTGCTCGCGAATACGCTCGCGCCGGCTGCCGCGACGAGCGCGGGATACATCCCGATCTGCGCGACGTAAGTGGTCTGTCCTTCCTGGCCGGCCAGCCACTTCACCCATTCGTAGGCGGCCGTCTCGTGCCCGCTCGCCTTGAGGATCGAGAGGTTGCTGCCGCCGGCGTAGACGATGTGGCCGGCCGGACCGGGCGGAAACGGCGCGACGCCATAGTTGCCGTGAAGCTGCGCACCGAGCCCGAGTCCGCTGAATGTGACCGCAAATCTGCCGGCCGCGAACATCGACGCCACGGCGGTGTCGCTCTGCTGGATGGTCGCCGCGTCCGAGAAGATGCCTGCGAGGCGCTGATATTCGTCGACCCCGTTCAGCGATGCGGGCTGGTTGATCATCGCCTGCGTCCCGTCGTCGCTGACGAAGGAGCCACCGGCTCCCCACACCCAGGGAGCGAAGTCGCCGACCTGGCTCCCGTCACCCTTCCCGAGTCCGAGCGGCAGAAGGGTGTGTGCGTCATGGATCGCGGTCAAGGTCTGCTGCAGCGCACCCCAGCTCGTGAATGCAGCAGCCGGGTCGATGCCAAGGCGCTGCAGGATGTCGGTTCGGTAGTAAACAGCTTTGGTGTCGATGAACCACGGGATCGCCGTGGTCTTGCCGCTGTGGAAGGCGCCCGATGTGTTCCACGCCGCAGGGACGAACGCATCTTTGCCGCCGAGGCTTTGAACTTCGGCGGCCGAGAACTCATGCAGCGCGCCGGTGGCCTCAAAGGCCCCGACCCACCCCGCATCGACCTGCATGACGTCGGGTCCGCCGCCGCCGCTCAGGGCCGCCAGCATCCTGGCGTACGCGTCGGGGGCGTTGATCATCGTGCCTTTGACTTCGATGTCCGGGTGGGCTGTGTGGAATGCCTTGGCGGCGGCATGGAACTGTTGGTCAGGCTGCGCACCACTCGCGAGGTACCAGAAGTTGAGGGTCGTCGCGGCCGCTGTGGTCGGTGGGGAGGAGCCGGTGCAGGCGACGGCCAGGATCAGACCGGCTGCTGCGGGCGCAAGCCACCTCACCTTGTTTCCTAACGCGAATTCTGCCCGGCCCCTGTGCGGGAGGGCCGGAGGAGCGTCACCAGATGGTGACGGTTATCGGGTCAGTCGCGCGGAGACGCAGGCCACCACGGAGTCGCCCGGTCGGTGTCGGGCAGGCGTGAGTCGGCGCCCCAGCGCAGCGCCATCAACCCGATGCCGAGGCTGACGAATCCCGTGATGAGGGCCGCCAACATGATTTCCATGGATCTAGTGTTCCCAATCTGAATCTCCGGAGCAACATGGATTTGCCTGATAAAATATCGCTGTGCCGGATAATTGGCAGAGCGTCGAGATCAAGCACCTGCGCGCCCTGCGGGCGATCGCCGAGACCGGGACGTTCTGGTCCGCGTCCGAGCAGCTGAACAGCTCGCTTTCGACGGTGAGCGACCACGTGACGGCGCTCGAGGCCCTGGTCGGGCAGCGCCTGATCGAGCGTTCTCGGGGCCGGCGGACTGTCGAGCTGACCGAAGCGGGGAGGCTGCTCCTCGGCCACGCCGACGCGATCGAGTCCAGGCTCGGGGCGGCGGAGGCGGATTTTCGGGCCTACGCCGCCGGGCGGTCGGGCAGCCTGCGCATCGGCATCTATCAAAGTGTCGCGAACAAGGTGCTGCCGGAGGTGATGCGGCGGTTCCGCGAGGGTTGGCCGGACGTCGAGGTCGTGGTGACGGAGGCCGCCCTGGACTCGGACCTGGTCGCCTCGGTGGAGCGGGGCGAGCTCGACCTGTCCTTCGCCATCCAGCCCATCCGCGACGGTCCGTTCGAGGTGCGCGAGCTCATGCGCGATCCCTATGTGTTGGTGACGGCGGCCGGTTCGGCGTTGCCGCGGCGCCGGCCCAGGGTGGCCGACCTGGCCGACCGGCCGATGGTCGGCTTTCAGCGCGGCGAGCACCAGGACCTGGCCGAGGATTTTGTCCGGGCCCGGGGCGTGAAGCCACGCATCGTGTTCCGTTCCAACGACAACGGGACCGTGCAGGCCATGGTCGCGGCAGGGGTTGGCGTCGCGCTGGCGCCGCTGCTCGCGGTCGACGAGACCGACCGGAAGGTGCGGGTCGCGCAGCTCGTGGAGCCGATCCCGCCCCGCGTCCTGGTTGTGGTGTGGCATCGGGACCGCTACCGGCAGCCGGCGGTCGCCGCTTTCGTGGACACTGCCGTGGCGGTCGCTTCGGATATAGAGCGCGCGCACGAGGCGTTCCTGCGCCGGCGCGCGAGCTAGCCCGCCGGCGCGTCCATCGTAAAAACGAGCTCGAGTCCGTCGACCTCATCCTGCTGCGTGCCGACCTGTTGAAATCCGATCGCGCGGACGACCGCGAGCGAAGGCGCGTTGTCAGGCGACACGGTGGCGAATACTTTTTTCTCGCCATGCTCGAACGCCCACTTGACCAGCGCGCCCGCCGCCTCCCTGGCGAAGCCGCGGCCGCGAAACGGTTCGAAGACGGTGTAGCCGATCTCCGCCCGGCCGATCGTCTCGGGCGCCCCATGGAAGCCGCAGTGGCCGACCACCCCCAACGTCTCCGACACCATGAGCCGCGCCATCCACTCCCGCCGGCGCGGCGATTGCCCCATGCGTTGGAGCTGGATCGGCAGGAAGCCCTCGAGCTCGTCGCTATTTGGAAACTCGTCGGGAACGATTCGGCCAAGCACACGCTCCGCCTCCGGGCGGTCCCCTTCGATGAGCCTGCGGATGGCGATGGGGTCGAAAGGAATCAGCTCGAGGTGCGGCGTGCGAATCGAGCTAACCGACATTGGCGGCGGCAGCGTAACGGCCCGCGAGCGTGCTCATGCGAGCCACGAGCTCGGGTGGATCGGTGACGACGAAGTCTGCGTCGAGCATTCCGAGATAGAGGGCGAGCATCTCCACTGAATTGGAACGCGCCAGCACGGCGCAGGTGCTTTCATCGATCGGCTCGATGGCGACGTCGCGGGGCACTCGCTCCGCAATCACATGGGCCGGCGCTTTGACGATCACGCGCGCCTCGTACCGCTGCGGAGCAGAGCGCACGCTGCGCGTGACGTATGCGGCGATGTCCTCAGCGGGGAGCTCGCGTGGCGTGAAGTGTGGGCCGGTCGGTCTTTGCACCTGCATGCGATCGACCCGAAACGTACGCCATGCGAGGCGGTCGCGGTCCCACGCCACGAGATACCAGCGACGGCCGAGGTGGACGAGGCGGTATGGCTCGACGGATCTCGTGCTTTCCGTGCCGTCGTTCTTTTTGTAGTCGATGCGGATCAGCTCGAGGTCGCGGCACGCGCTGGCGATCGTGGCGAGCATGTGCGGATCGACAGTCGGTCCCGTCGATGCGACGGCGACGGTGTAGGCCTGGAGCGCGTTCACGCGCCGGCGCAGTCGAGCGGGGAAGACCTGCTCGAGCTTGACCAGAGCGCGAACCGCCGTCTCTTCGATCCCCGCGATGCCGCCGGCTGTCGAGGAGCGGAGCGCCACCGCCACCGCCACCGCCTCGTCGTCCTCGAGGAGAAGCGGTGGCATGGCCGCCCCTGAGCCGAGGCGATATCCCCCGGCGACGCCGGGCGCCGCCTCCACCGGGTAGCCGAGCTCGCGGAGCCTGGAGACGTCGTTGCGGACAGTCCTGGTGCTCACTTCTAGCCTCTCCGCGAGCTGCGCGCCGCTCCAGTCGCGGCGCGTTTCGAGCAAGGTCAGGAGGCGCAGCAGCCGGGCCGAGGTGTTAAGCATGCTTTCTCAATCCTGCATCGTATTGCGGAACGTTCTCTGCCGCAATGACTCATAGCCTTCTCTCGTCGCAAACGGCTCGAGATGGAGGTAAGAAGATGACCCAGGGATCGTCCAGAAGGCAGGTAGTTCTGGCCACGCTGGGGGTGGCGGTGGGGTTGCTCCTGGCGGCGCTCGACCAGACCGTGGTCGGGGTCGCGATGCCGCGCATCGTCCAGGAGCTGCACGGCCTCAGCTACTACGCGTGGGTGACGACCGCGTATTTGATCACGTCCACGGCGCTGGTGCCGGTCGCCGGAAAGTTGGGCGACATGTTCGGACGGAAGCCGTTCCTGCTGGTCGGGATGGTGGGGTTTGTGGGCGCGTCGGCGCTTTGCGGCCTTTCCCAGAGCATGGTCGAGCTGGTGCTCTTCCGCGCCCTGCAGGGAGTGTTCGGAGGCGTGCTGTTCGCGTCGACCTTCGCGGTGCTGGCCGACGTCTTTCCGCCAACCGAGAGGGCGCGGATGAGCGGCGTCTTCGGCGCTGTGTTCGGCCTGTCGTCGGTCGTCGGACCTTCCCTCGGTGGATACCTGACCGACGGCCCGGGATGGCGCTGGGTGTTCTACGTCAACGTGCCGCTTGGGATCCTCGCGGTGCTCCTGGTCGCGGCGCAGCTGCCGTTCGTCAAGTCAAGCGCGCGGTTGCGCGACATCGACTGGATCGGCACCGGGCTGCTGTTCGCGGGACTCACGCCGCTCCTCATCGCGCTGTCGATGACGCGCGACCACGCGTGGGTGTCGGCGCAGGTTCTTGGACTGCTGGTCGTGGCCGCGGTCTCTCTTTTCGCCTTCTACTTCGTCGAGCGTCGGGCGGAGCACCCGGTTGTTCCATTCCATCTGTTCCGGCTCAACGTCTTCGCGGTGCCTGCTGCAATTTCCTTCTTCAGCGGAGTCGGGATGTTCGGCGCGGTGATCTTCGTCCCTCTCCTTTATCAAGGTGTGCTCGGCGTCAGCGCGACGAACTCGGGCCAGCTGCTGACCCCGATGATGCTGGCGGTCGTTGTGACAAGCACCGCCACGGGCGCGCTCGTCTCCAGGATTTCCGGTTACAAGTGGCTGGGCGCCGGCGCGCTTGCGGTGATGGTGGCCGGCCTGGCCCTGCTCACGCGTGTCGTGGTAGGCTCGAGCCCGATCGAGGTCACGCGCGACATCATCGTCATCGGCGCTGGTCTGGGCGTGACGTTCCCTCTCACCTTCATCGTGATCCAGGCAGGGCTGCCCCACCGGCTGATCGGAGTCGGCACGAGCCAGCTCACGTTCTGGCGGAGTCTCGGTGGCACGATCGGGACCGCGATCCTCGGCTCGATCCTGGTCAACCGGCTGCCGGTCCCACCGAGCCGGATCGGGCTGGCCGGCACGCTGCACGACCTGTTCGTGGTCGCGGCGGTGGTGGCCGGCGTGGCAGTCATCGCGAGCGTGTTCCTGCGCGAGGTGCCGCTGACGCAACAGGCGGAGTCGGTCCCCGAAGCAATCGAAGCAGCGGCGTAGCGTTGCGGATTCCGGGCGGGGTCTACGTGCCCGCCCGGATCCGGCGGCGGGGCGAACCCTAGACCTAGAATTCGAGGTCTATTCCGGGATAGCTCAACGGTAGAGCAGACGGCTGTTAACCGTAAGGTTCAGGGTTCGAATCCCTGTCCCGGAGCCAATTTCTGAACTCCAATCGGCGCCAGGCGCGCCCAACAGGCGACGGGCTGACAACAACCTGACAACAACCTGACAACAACAGGCAGTGTTTGGCGCCTGGGCGCCTCAGACCTAAAGGAAAGTCGGGTTCGGGACAGGTGAGTGCAGAACGCAGGCACCGAATACGAAACGACACTCTGCGATCGAGTATCCGCTGCGAACTGCGTGCCTATTTGTGTGTCAGACATTATGTGTCTCCGTAGCATGGTTAGCCATGGTTGACGATGCCCATCTCGCTCAGCTGGTCATCCATCTGAAGGTTGGAAAGTTCACCGATGAAGAGCGATCAGCCCTCGTCAATGCTTTCCGTGAGAGCGAGCTCGGTGAGGTGCGTGTTGATGAGCAGATCGTCTCCAACCTCGGCATCGGCGGGCCAGGTGGACTCCCAATCAACGTCGACGTCTGGCTGAACGTCGCTGAGGGAGCTGCCGCTGCGCTACTGGCGGTGGTGATTCAATCGGGCGTTGCGGTTCTAGTCAAGGTAATTGGCAAGCGGCTCGTGCGGTTGGTATCGACGATCCGCACGCCCGAGAGCAAAGACGTGACTTACATCGTTGATGGCCCACAAACGATTGATGCTGTCGACGCAATACCCGCCGACTATGAAGTCGCGATCCGCACCGAGTCACGAACCCGCGTGTGGCGCGACGGACGCTGGGAACGCTACGAGTCGACGACCAAGACTGAGCTCGGACATGATTAGGTGAAACCTAATCGGGAATCGACCAAGCCGGTCAACCGTCTCACCGGGGCGGCCACGACCACATCATTGATCCTTCTCGCCCGAAATCTTTGACTGAGAACCTCCCTAGTCTTGTGGTGGGGACCCGCCCCTACCGTCTGCTGCGTCCTGCTGAGCAGAGCCGCCCGGTCGCACGACCCAATGCATGAAGAACTCATTGGTTGTCTCCCAATGCGTTCTCTTTTCGCTGCTGATCGTACCCGGGAGATCTCCAGTCGTCCCCTGCACTACGACGTGCGGCATAGAGGACTGCCGCGGATCGTCAGGCGGTAGCCAGTATTTAGGCGTTGCTTTGACGATTGCCTGCGCTGTCTTGTTAAACCGCGCTCCAACCGTCACGTCAGGCGGGTGTTGATACGTGTTTATCAAGTCCATGCAAGCGCGAGGGTAGCGCCATCTACTTGCAGCGGTCCTACGAACCATGAAGGCCGCGAAATTGATGAAACTAGTCAAGCCAGCGCTGACCTGCCCAGGTGACACTGGAAGTCCCTGGTGAGCAACCTTGTTGCGTACCTCAACGATGGTTGCTGTCACGTCACCGATCGGGCAGGATTGGTCACCTGTATCCCACCGCCCACCAATTCGCGGTTCGATGTACCTGTGGCAGAGCGTCCCGACGCCCATGCGGCCTCCAAACTCGACCTCGATGTCTTGCGAAGACCTCCCTTCATCGGCAAGCAAGACACGAGCCAGTCCGAATACCAACAGCTCGAATGCGGTATTGATCGCGACGATGGCCAAGTCATGTCGGCCTTCAACAGTTGAAAGACGCACCGCAGTGTGGAACCACTCTTTGGACTTGAACACACCGTGGGTATCATCGACCGACGACGCTACAGAGCGAGTCTTTTCGGCGAGCGATCGAGTCGCGAAGGCGTTTCGAGAGCGAATCGGATTATCGTGGGCACGGAAGAAATCGAACCGGATGATCTCTCCGTCGTAGGGCCGCTGATGAAAGAACGCCATGAATTGAGGCAGATTCTCTGCCTGGACGGTTCTTACAGAGGTATCCAGCGTAAGGAACGCGAACGATCGTATCCACACATTCAAAGCGTTGAGACAGCGATTGAGATACGTCGTGGGGTGATGCGGCAGGCCGGCATCTACCTCCGATTGGAGCAATACCTTCGGTGTGATTGCTTCAACAATGGAAGCGATTTGCATCCCTGTCTCTACAGGGATGACATCGAAAGCCGTTCTGAGATCACCTTTGGCTCGGTCATGTAGCAAGTTCCGCATGGTGATTGCCATGGCTGGACTCGGTTCGATCGGCGCTGGAACAGAGGTCTGGATCGCGGCAAGCAACACGAACGGCGGTTCCGGCAAGTTCGCGGCCGCCGATTCGGCCCATTTCTCACGGTGAAGATAAGTGTTGAACTTTGCCCCATCTAGATACGGGAAGTAGAAGGGCAACTCCAGGTAGAAATTGAGCAGCCACCATGGCGCTGGTTCGTCTGGGTCTATGAACCCTTCGGTGAACGTGCGTTCCGAAATTGGACCTGAGGCCGACATGAACTTCCACCGAGTCTACGGTCGATGGCACTCGGAACAAGGCTCACGGACGAGTTGCGCAGATCGGCGCGAATTGGGGCGCAACAATCCGTCCGAGAACCGCCCTCGTCGCCTTGGGCCGTTAACGCTCGCGCTCGTTGAGTAACGATTCCATCCGTGCAGCGGCATCCTTCCGAAGGTCGGGGACAACGTGCGTGTATGTATTCATTGTCAGGGCGATCTGCGAGTGCCCGAGGATCTCCATGACTACCCGCGGTGAAACGCCCTGAGCAAGCAACAGAGTCGCGCATGAGTGGCGAAGATCGTGAAATCGTCGTTGCGGGAGACCGGCTTGCTCCAAGAACCGATGAAACTGATGGGTAACAACGGTTCCATCTAGGGGATAGCCATCAGGACGAGTAAACACCAGCCCCCATTCCTTCCAAGCCGGACCCGCCGCGTCGCGCTCTAGATCCTGTCTGCCGCGATGCTCTGCGAGAACACCCAACACTGTGGACGGCATCACGATGGTTCGTCGGCTTCGCGTGGTCTTAGGTTCGACCAGCTGGAAGACGCCATCAAATCGCTGCAACTGGCGGGCCACCCGCAGATAACCCATCTGCAGATCGATATCCTGCCATCGCAGTCCGAGCGCCTCGCCTTGCCGAAGGCCCATGGTCAGGGCGACTGAGTAAAGCGCTTCGAGGCGATGGCCCTTGGCTGCCGTAAGGAAGCGCCTGGCCTCTTCTGGCGAAAACGGTTGGATTTCAAACGACGCAACTCGCGGACCATCGACGAGGGCAGCAGCGTTGCGCGCGACAAGTCCCCACCGCACAGCCTGGTTGAGCGCCGTGCGCAACGTGCCGCGAATGTACCTGACTGTCTTCGGCGATAAGGCTTGTTTCAGTTTGCGATTGACAAGCGACTGGACATGCAATGGTTCCAACCGCTCAAGGGGAATGGTTCCCAGCACTGGATTGATGTGAAGCCGGACATTCACTTCGTAACCGCGGTACGTCATGGGTCGAATGGATGGTTCAGCAACCTCACTCAACCATTGCTTGAGGAACTCCCCAACCGTTAACCCCCGGGCGTCGGCAAGGCCAGTCGTGTTCGCGGCATGTAGGGCAGCCGTCAGTTTGCGGTGGACTTCCTCTCTTGTGGACCCGTAGAACCACTTTCGCCGACGACCGCCGACACTAATCGCTGCTGCCCAACGCCCATCCTTGCGCTGGACAATCGTTCCTTCGTTGGCGCCCCTGTGTTTCCGCAATCACAACCGCCGCTGGGCGTACACGAACGAACTGGCTTCGGCGGGTTCGGAGTCGTTCGATCGAGAGACGGACTGTGCGACCCATTCCTCTAGGGCTTTTCGTGATACGCGCCGGCACCGGCCTATGCGCACAACGGGGAGCTCCTGACGAGCCATCAGCTCAAAGGCTTTCGTCCGCCCGATTCCTAGTAGGCGCGCAACCTCCCGGCTGTCGATGAGGAGTGCCGTTCCGAGAGATCGCTCTGTACTAGGATCCCCCGGCGGGGAAACCGGATGCGCCGCCGGTTTCCCCGCACCCCTTCCGCGGCGCTCAGGTGAAGCCGGTGCTGAATTGCTTGGCAGACGAGGCGATGTCATGGCCTTGGTCGAAGCCGAGTAATCCTGGCCGTGAGTCGCCGTCGTGCCGATCGCACCAGAGGCTGCGTGAGACGACTCGCGTTGCCGAGGAGCCGGCCGGTCGGAACGAAAGACAACCCCGCACCAGTGAGACTTCGTGCCACGCTGCCGGCCTGAGCGTGGGCAAAGCGCAGCGAGGTGAAGATGACGACCGGGGAGAAGGCAGCGATCAACAGGACCGCGACGCCTGACGCCATCCAGTTTTCGGTTGCGTCGTTGTTGGTGGGCGACACGAGTGCGCTCACGACCAGCCGAAAGCCGACGTAGACCGCGGTGGCGACGACGAACTTGGAGAGGAGGAGGCCGATCAGGAATTCGGAGAGCGTGGTCGCCGCCTTGGCGAGTCGAGGCCAGATCGACATCACGCTGACCAGAGGCACAAATGAGGCAATGGTCAGGATCAGCGCCGAACGCACGACCAGTTCAAGGTGGACCATGACAGTGAGACTGCTCAGCGAGAGCGCGGTGACGATCAGGCCGAAGGTACTGACCTGGGCACCTGTGGTTGCCGCCTGAGACGCCGCATCGCTGCTCGCAACATGGATCAGGAGCGTGTCCGTGAGCTTGTTGAAATCGGGAGACCATGCCGTGGCGAGGAGCGCCGAGTAGGCGGCGACGTACTTCACGAGGCCAAGCCCTGAATAGGCAAAAAAGGTCCCCGCGAGGACACGAGGCACGATGACCAGGCTCGTCCCCAGCGAGCCCCAGGCAATGCGTTCGATCAGTGCTAGCGCGACGATCCCGCCGGTGAGCAACAAGGAGATGGCAAGCATCCGGTCGTAGATCGGGACGATCGCCGCCAGATCCGGTTCCGAGGCCTGACCGAGTGAGGCGAGCAGCCATTTGATGCTTTCGACCGCCATGGCAGTCGACCAGTTGGCGATCGAGATCGCGACTTGGTTGGCGATCTGGTCGGCCTGCGCGCTGTAGCCGTCCATCAGCTGAAGAGGTGGCCGGCGTAGTTCGCCGCCGCCACTCCGATGTAGAGGAGAGCGATCGAGAAGACCGAGACTGCGATTCCGCCTTTGGCCCGCTCCCCCAGCTCACGGTTGGCGGTGAATGACGCCAGGACGAGGCCGATCAGCGAAACCACAAGACCAAGACCAGCAACCAGCGTCAACACAGCTGCCGCGTTGTTAGTCAGGTGGACGAGGCCGTGGTAAAGACTTGGCGGCAGACCTGTGAAGTCGGGCGTCACGGCGATGTCGTTGACGATCCGCATCAGTTGCTCTCTCCTTTGCCGACACGGCCGGCAGTAACGGCTGGACGGAGCTCGACCAGACGTCGCCACTCGGAAACCTGGTCCCAACGCCGCAGTTCGAGTTGAGCCGGCGGCGCGTTGGCATAGAGAAGGACGGCGCAGTGTTGCCGACGGAGCTCATCGACGGTGACGAGCGGGCGGCCCACCCGTTGCTCGCTCGAGCTGGAGCGCCAGCGATCAGAGTGCTCCGCGCGATAGACGCGGGTTTCGTCGCCGATGGAGCGACTGAATTGCTCCAGTGTCTTCAGGTCACCCTGGCCCGGCAGGAGAACGCGAGCGCGACAGTTATTCCAGATGGTCCGCGCGGCCTCAGTGCCGTATCCGGCTTCGAGTTGGGCGAGATCGTGGAAGCAAAGCAAAAGCTGGATGCCCTGGCCTGGACCACTCGAGGCGTAGCCGGCGAGGCGCGGGATCCGGGCGAAGTTGGCCGCCTCGTCGAGCGCCAGCAGCAGTCGCGGCAACAGAACTCCGCCTTGCGCTCGCGCCTTGCTTGTCGCCCGTCGCAGGAGAGACAGAAGTAACGCCGAGAACAAAGGCCGGCAGCGCTCGGCTTCCTCCGCCGGCGCGACGAGGAAGAGCGTCCCGCTTTCAGACAGGAGCTCGTCCAAGTCGAGGGAACTAGCCGACGTCTTGGTGGCTTCTGCGATCCGATCGTCATTCCAGAGCGACAAAGCGGAGCGAGCGGTCGAAGCGATCGAACCAGCCTCACGCTCGGGGGTCAAGGCAAAAGCGATGAGCATGTCCGACGCATTCGCGTCTTCGACGACTTTCGCCAGACCGAGATACTCGGGCACTGCAGTGCGATTGAGGCGCGTGAGCAGCGTTCGCATATCCCCTCCGCGCTCTCGTTCGCACACGGCAAGCCCAGTCAGGAGGCTTGAAGCCGCGAGATACCAGTGCGACGAGTCACCACGTTTGCCTGGAGCGGTGAAGTGATCAGCCAGTTCGGCGGCCGAACCACACGAATCCACGGCGTCGAGCGGGTTCCATGTCGCCGGCTCAAGCCCGAGTCCGCGGATCCATTCGTGTTCGCGATCGAGCGGCGCGAAGACGGCGACCGGGCCACGCAGAGCTCGGATGTGCCCAGTAAGAGCGACCAACTCTTCCTTGGTCGAAGTCGCGACTGCCGCGCCGGACCAGCCGAGCAGCGTTGGCACGACAACCGTAGATGTCTTGCCCGAGCGCTGAACGCCAAAGAGGATGACGTTGTCTTCGGCGGGTGACTGGATCAGACGACCGGCGTGCCAGCCGAGCACGATGCCGTCGCCGTGCAGGCGCTCGGGCGACGCTGATATTCCAAGCTGAGATCGCTCGCGCGTGCGCGCCCAGCGGCTGGTTCCGTGGGTATTGGCAGCGCCGGTGGGAAGGAGCCAAAGCGGTGTCAGCTGTCGAGCCAAGTCCAGCGCGATCTCGATCAGTCCCCGAAGGAGCCCCGCGACGATGCTTGTCACGCCACGAGCTCCCACTGCCGTTGGCGGATCTCTTCTTCAGTTTCCCGCTCGACCTGGCGCCGGTAGAGGCGGGCAGCGGCGCGCAGCCGGAAAAGCGACCTCGACCAGGAGAACGTTCGGACCGGTCGACGCCTCAGCCGGCGGGGATTTGCCAAGAGCAACAGGGCGGAGGCATCCGCCGCAGGACGCAGGTGGGCCGCCGATCGACGCGCGCCACCCGCGTCATTGCCTATTAATGCGGTCCGCTCAGGGACTCGCTCGCCACGCTGGCGCTCGATCTCGAGGGCGACCGCTAGCTTCATCGCAGCAAGACGCTGTTTTGTGATGTCTGCCCGGCGGTAAGCGCCGCTGGCATCGCGGTGCATGCCCGCCACGACAAGGTGGATGTGGTGGTGGCGCGTGTTGCGGTGAATCGCGGCGATCCACCTGAGGTCACCGCCGGTCTCTGCCGCCAATGCAGCAACGGCGCTTCGTGTCAGGCGCTCGAGATCGAGGCCCCGACTTTGCTCGGGGGAAATGACCAGGCGGGAAACGGCTCGCCGCCGATCGAGGATTCGGCCGTCGCGCGAGCGGAACAGCTGAGGCTCGGAACCGGCTATCGACCCCGCGACGAAGTCCACGAAGTCCTTGCGCCCCTTAGTGCCGCGGGCGCCGTGTGAGCCGAAAAGCTCCGCCCGGCTGGCCGCCTTTTCGCGGTAGGCGACGTACTTAACCAGGCCGCCGATCTTCGGCTCGACTCGCGGTTCGGGGTGGAGGTCACGGTGCTGGACGTAGCGCAGAAAGCCACTAACCGCCTGTCCCGCGTGGACGTCCGCTGGCGAGAACTTGACACGGACGATGCACCGCTCGGTCATTGGGCGTCGGCCTCGACAATGCCGATCCGCTCCTGAGCCGCGACTGAAGCTTGAGCAGCCAGCTCCCGCCTCCGGCGGTCGCCCTCGGGGAGTATGGAAGCGACCATCAGGACCGCGTGCTCGGCCGCGAGCAGCGTGGCCACGATAAGCGGAGATTCGGCAGGGCGAGGATCGCGTTCGCTGTCGGAGCCAGCCATGCCCTCGGAGGCGCATTCCCGCAGCGCAGCTGCGAGCGTGACTCCTCGCCTCTCGGCAAAGTCTCGAAGCCGAGACTCGAAGTCCGGAGGAAGGAGGAGATGGAAGCGCCTGGCGGGCCTCATATCTTCCTTACTGTTCAGCGGAGGCTGGGCAAAACCGTCGTCTGGGCGTCCGTTCTTCGAAAACGGACGCTCAGCGGACGTTCGGGCGAATTCGAACTGCCCGCCGAACTCAGGCGGGTACCTGGCTAGAGCTCGCTGAAGCCGCTCAGCGGACGGTCAGCGGACGGCCGGTTGAGAGGCTGCCGACATCAACCGACAGGAGGTGTCGTATGGCAGCGAGTCTTGCGGCCGACACAAGGGAGGCCTTCGCCAGTGCGAGGGCCGGCCTGGCTCAGTTCGAGGTGGACCTCGTCGTGCGCGCCCGGGCGTCGACCAATGACGCATCTGGCGAGCGCGACCGACTGCTCGAGTCAATCGTCGTGGCTTACCGATTTGGCGACAGGCAGCTCTGGGCGGCGGTTCTCCTCGACCTTCTAACCCCAGCCATTCTGGAGCGCCTCCGGCATTTTCGGCCCGAGCCCCCGGCAATCGACCTAGAGGACGTCCGAGCCGAGTTTGTAGTCCAGGTTCTTGAGGCTGCGGCCACGATGCCTCTTCCTCCAGATCTCCGCTTCGTGGAAAGGCGAATGATCCTGCGCGCTGGCCAAGGGGTTCGCCGGTGGCTGCGCAAGGAGCGGCGCTGGCGGGGTAATTGCCAAACCCTCGAATCATTGGCCGAGAAGGAGTCGAAATGAGGCTTAACCACCGTTACGACTTGAGGGATATGCTGGGCGCCGCTGGAGCCACGGTCTCGGGGTCCGGGGGAAGCGGGAGGTCGGAGTTGTTTGGTCGGATAGGGTCGATCAAGACACGGTTGCCAGGCTCTGTACAGCGCCGGCTGCCGTCGGACGTGCCGTCAGGGCTCCTGTTCGTTGCCTACGTTGCGACCGCATTTGTGGCTCTCGGGGGGATAGTGCAGGCGGTCGGTGAGCCAGACGCCGTCCCGGTCATCTTAATCGGCGTGTTCTATGTGGCCGCTGGATTGGCGGGCCTCTGGTTTGGCAGCAACCTATTCGTTGTAGTTCCCGCCACCCTGTTGTGGCTCTTGGCGGGCCAGGCCAGCCTCTTCTCGAGCCGTCCGAGTTATTCCTGGGCGCTTGCATTTGGCGGTTGCAGCGCTGTCGGTCTGTGGGTCGGCATTCGATCCGTGATTAGAGACCGCGTCAACGTCCGGCGCTCAAGTCGCGCCTCGGACGCTGCCACGAACCAACTCGGCTGGGATCTCTACAAGTTGTCCACAGAAGCGCCCCACACGGACGAACGCCTCAGTGGGATGGCGGTCTACCCCGACCTTCGAGTTGGGGAACTCCAGCGTCATTTCGATCAGACCACGTCAGCCGCCATTCAGGGAGGCATGGAGCACGCGTTCCGATTGCAAGGGTGGACTCAAGAGCTTCACAACCTGCCGGGTGGTTGGTTTGACACTGCCTCGCACACGTCACTAGGAGGCGGGGGCGTATCCACCGTCCAGTTGGGGATGACCGGCACTGTCGCCGATGAGTTGACGGGCGAGGCGTTTGTCGCAGTCTTTGAGCAGACGGCCTCCGTTGACACTATTCGAGCGGTAGTTCCGTCCGAACGTCAGGTACGCGTCTATGTTGGTCAGCTGCTGGCCGCTTGGTCTGCTCGACTCGCGGCGAACCCGAAGGCCGACCTCATGACCCGTAGATACGCCGGAGCAATCATGAACGCGGTTTCGAGCGATTCCAGTTATGTCGGCGATCGACTCAACGCAATGCTTCGCCTACCGGCGGCTGAACGGCCGACCGTGACGGTCATCGGCGAGCCACTTGACCACCACGCCATCCTCGTTGGTGCGGTCCGCTTCGGCTCAACGGGACCCCTGTACCAGTTGTTCCCGATAGCTCTAGTGCGGGCAATAGTTGCGCTCATCGAAGGCCGGCCCATGCCGCCTCAGCCACCGTCACCATTGCCGCCGGCTAATTCGACAATCGACGCTGGAAGTGAGCCAGAGGGGGCCGAGCTTCAATCCATCCCGGCAGCGTCGAACGGTCATATTCTCGGCCTGGACATCCGCACCTTGGGTGGTCTGCACATCACCGCTGCCGGTGAAGACCTGACGTCGGCGTTGCTCGACCGCAAAGTGCTCTCTTTCCTGTGGCTCCATCTTCTCGCCCGAACTTTGCGTAATCCCACCGACAGCATCACGCGGTCATCTCTGGCGGACGAGCTCTCGCCAGGCCTTGACAGCTCGGCTCAGCGGTCACGTCTTCGTGGCCGCCTGAGCGAGCTCAGGAACGAATTGCCGGCCGCTCTTGGTCGGCGAGTCAAGGTTGAGCGCGAGCGCATCAGTCTCGACTTGGCGGACTGCACGATCGATGTTCGAGAGCTGGAGGACGTCGGGCGGACGTATGGGAGCTCGAACGGCATCTTGACCTCCGAGCAGCTGGCTCAGCTCGACGCGGTCCTCAAGGGCGTCCAGGGAATTTTCCTGACGGAGTGGGACGAAATTGAACTGCACGTCAACAGCGGACGGAGCGGCGCAGGGGAGGTGGTCAACGACCTCCGAAAGGTCACCGACAGTGCGATCTCTGCGCTCCTTCGAACTCTGGGCGCGGGATACCTGGCGCACGGCAATGCCGAAGGGGCCATCGCTCCTCTAGAGCGCGCTTTGGCAATCACCCCCGACGACGATCGAGCCGCGCGGTCCCTCTCAGCGGCATGTGTCCAAACAGGGCGTCTTTCCAGGGCCGAGGAGCTTCGGAAGGAGTTCAGCCTTGTCTGATAATCCGTGTGCCAAACTGGCACACCTTAGTGGGCTAAACGTACGCCTTCGGCGTAACAAGATAAGCAGCCACGGCTGGCCGCCTCACAGTCGCAGCCAGTTCGTCTTCAACAACGTTCTTGTGGAGAATGCAGCCGAACCCTAGGATAGCTCCCAGTGGAACAGACGATCGCAGCCATCATCGTTCCCCAAGGAAAGATCCTGGACTTCGTTGACCAGACCCTCCGAAACGAGACCCCCGAGGAGTACGTCAGGCAGGAGATCGAGAAGTCGCTCGTCCGGGAATACCTCTATCCGCGCACCGAACTCCGTGTCGAGTTTGCGGTCAAGGTCGGCTCCTCCCGAAAGCGAGTTGACATCGCCATATTTCCGGAAGGGGTCTCCCCGAAGCAGGAGACCATTTGGGCAATCTGCGAATGCAAGGCAGCATCTACCCCTGCAAACCACCGGTCGGATGGTGTTGAGCAGCTAAAGAGCTACCTTGCGGCGTGCGCCAATGCCGAATTTGGCCTGTGGACCAACGGCCAAGAGCGGTTTTGTTACCGAAAAGCAACTATCAATGGGCGAGTGGAATTCACCGAAGTCACCGACCTACCTGTCAAGGGGAAGTCAGCGGAAGACGCTGAACGGCCCACGCTCACCTCCCTCAAAGTCGCTACGTCTGATGCGCTGCTTTTCACCTTCAAGCGGTGTCACAACTTCATCGCCGGCAACCAGGGTTTGCAGAAGCCTGAAGCCTTTTGGGAACTGCTGAAGCTGATTTTCTGCAAGATCACGGATGAGCGGGCTGATCAACTCACCTTCTACGCGACGACGCAGGAACGGAACAGCCTGAACGGCCAGCTAAAGGTAAAGGACCGTATAGGGCGCCTTTTCCAAGAGGTGAAAGCTAAATACCCAACCATCTTCAAGCCAAACGAGGTGGTCGAGCTTGACCCTCGAGTCCTTGCCTACATCGTGTCTCAGCTTCAGCAGTACTCGCTGCTGGACAGTGAGGTCGATGTTAAGGGCAAGGCTTACGAAGAGATCGTCGGGTCAAATCTCAGAGGCGATCGTGGGGAGTTTTTCACGCCGCGCAACATTTGCGCAATGGCGGTGGGAATGCTTGACCCTGGCCCCAAGGATGTCGTTGTTGACCCGGCGTGCGGTACTGGCGGATTCCTCATCGTTGCCATGAATCACGTCCTCGGGAAGATACGGCAGGCCGAACAGCGTCGCTGGCGCGATCCTGAGAAACCGACCGAGCGGGAACAAGTGGAACTCTTCAAGAAGGTCGAGGAGTTTCTCGATAGTTGCCTTGTTGGAATGGACCTTAATCCCAATTTGGTCAAGGCGTGCAAGATGAATATGGTCATGAACAATGACGGATCGGGCGGGTTGTTCCAGGCCAATTCTCTGGAGCGCCCCGTTACGTGGCCCGAGGAACTCAGGAAGCGCGATGTGATCGGCACCGCGAACTACGTATTCACGAACCCGCCCTTTGGCTCTCGCATCCGCATTGAGGACCCTGGGATTCTGGAGCAGTTCGAACTGGCTCATGTTTGGGACTATGACGCCGCGAAGGATCGCTATCAAATGCGCGAGCCGCGAGTACTGGGTAAATCGCAACCGCCTGAAATCCTATTCGTCGAGCGTTGCGTTCAACTTCTGAGACCTGGGGTTGGGGTTATGGCGATCGTCCTTCCTGACTCGATACTCGGTGCACCTGGCCTCGCTCATGTTCGCGAGTGGATTCTTACCAACACGCAGGTGCTGGCGAGTATCGACCTACACCCCGACACTTTTCAGCCGCACAACAGTACCCAGACGAGCCTTCTGATCCTTAAGCGGAAAACGCGTCAGCAGATCGAACTCGAACGTGCCGCGGGCGGGGTCGGCCAATACGACGTCTTTATGGCGGTTGCCAATCACGTTGGTCACGATAAGAGGGGAAACCCGATCTATGTCAGAGATTCGGAGGGCAATGAGGTGGTTAAGGCCGCGCGTGAGCGGATTAAGGAAGTCCACCAGGGAGCGACTATCGTCCGAGAGGTTGAGACTAAGGCTAAGGTTCGCGACGATACCACTGGACTCATCGCCGATGCATTTCGTGAGTGGCTAGGGCATCAGCCGTGAGCCAAGCAGTTGCGCGAATTCCTTTAACACTCTCAATACCTGAGTCAGACTACGTTTCGTTGCCGGTCGCCGCTCTAGCCCGCGGTGAGCGACGACTGGACGGCGAGGCCTACCTCACGGGTGGCTTTGGCATCAGAACCCAGCTTCAAGCGGACTTTGAATGCAAAGACCTCAGTGTTCTTGCCCACGTATGGCAGCCAAACCGTCTAAAAGGCATCCAAGTGTCGCCTGAGCATGGCACGCCATTCCTCACTGCCACTCAAGTGTTCGATCTTCGACCTCGGCCACGCAAGTTCTTAGCCTCCAGCCGCACGCCTTATCTAAAATCGCGCTTCGTCGAGCCGGGCTGGATCTTGGTGACCTGCTCTGGCAGTGTCGGTGATGTCATTTGCTCGTACGCGCCGCATTTCGATCGCGTGATATCGCATGATCTCTTGCGCGTTGCGCCATTCGACCAATCACTGACTGGTTTTCTCTATACCTTTTTGCGTACAAGGTTCGGGAGAACAATGATGCGCTCGACCCGCTATGGCAGCGTAGTCAAGCACCTTGAGCCAGAGCATCTCTTTGACCTCCCCGTCCCAAGGATCCCCACTGTTCTCCAGGAGGCTTTGGCAAATGAAATTGAAACTGTGTTCGCCATGCGGTCGGAGGCTTACAAACTCACGCTGTTAGCTGAGCACCAGTACGCCGAATGTTATGAAGATCCGACTCAAGGGGTTAGTTCCGAGGGCCAGTTTGTTGTGAAGGTACTTGCGGTGCGATCGGGACGCAGGCGCCTTGATGCTTACCACTACAACCCTTCTGCGGCCGTTGCATTGGCCACAATTCGCCGTGGCGCTTTCCGAATGGACCCACTACCGGACGTGACCGCCGGCGTATTCGGCGTACCCCGCTTTAAGCACGTATACGCACACAAGGGCATCCCTTACGTCGATAGCGAGGATTTGTTCAAGATCAACCCTGAGCTCAACAAACTGATCCCGGAAGTGACCAAGGCAGATGCTCAGCGATACTTCGTTCAGCCGCTCTGGCTATTAATGGCGTCTTCGGGGCAACTGTACGGTCTCAACGGCTCAGTAGTGCTTGCAACTGGGCGTGATCGTGGGCGGATCGTATCCAATCACGTGCTTCGCATCGTACCTGGCACCGGCATCCGACCCGGTTACCTCGTGATGGCGCTGGGACACCCCTCGCTTGGTAGGCCTCTCGTCTTGACATTAGCCTTCGGTTCCGAAGTGCCCGAAATCGCCGCGGAGGACCTTAAGACGCTCGAGATACCTCGTCTATCCCAAGAAAGCGAGCAATTGATCGCCGATGCCGTGGAGCGTGCAGCTGCCTTGCGTGCGACTGCGGACGCACAAGAGGACGCAGCCGTCGCGATGCTAGAAGCGTTCTTTGAGTCAAGAATTTCGGGTCATCCTGAGGAACATGCTCTTCGGGTAGCGCAATATCGTGGCGCATACGCGAAACAACCCACAACTGAATTCGAGTCCGCATGGGCAACCTCTGCCGCGTTGAATTTGGGCTCAACAATGGATAGGAGGGATGGGTGAGGCGCGGCGAGGTGTGGTGGGCACGATTCCCAGAGCACGTGGAGCCACTTCATCCTGTACTCCTTCTCTCTTGGGACTCCGGCGAGGATTTTCGCGATCAAGTTACCGTCGCGCAGATCACTTCAACAGTTAGGGGTCTCGATGCTGAAGTGACGCTGGGCCCCGCAGATGGACTGCTAAAGGAGTGTGTCGCTAATTTAGATGGCATCGCTACTATCTACCGAGGTGCGCTTGATACTCGACTCTGCACTCTTAGCGGCAGACGCATGAAGGAGATCGAGGTGGCGATCCACCACGCGCTCGGCATTCCGCTGCCGTGTACGGTCGCGTAATCAGAGGGTCAAAGGATCTAGCGATCATGAGGTGAGTCCCTCGATGGGGGCATTTCGGTCGCGGCGCCTCGCAAGAAAAGTTGAGTGGGAGGCGGCATTCAATGACTACGAGACCCCATCTCATGACTCCAATAGGATGCGCGCTGCGATGGCCTCACTAATAAACGACTCGATCTTCGGCGAAAGGAGTCGAGCCGACTCCGGAGCAGTAAGCACGAGGGCGTCAAGAAAACCGATTAGCGTCCCCTCGCTGTAGCGAAGCGACGCGACTCGATCGACTAGTCCTTGGAAACTGTGATCGCTTGTGTTTAGGGCCCCGAGTGCGCTTCTCGCGTCGCTGAGTAGCGATTCCAGTTTGAGTTGTACATCCATTGAGCCACTATGGCATGGATGACTATTCCTCTAGTTGCCTTTCTGGGTCAGCTCTGCGGTCTAAGAACACCTACTCCTAGGCTATTACTAAGCTGTTGAAGGTACGAGACCGTTCATTCGGATAGCGCGCCACACCGGCTGTGAATACGTCTCACCACGGCCACCGCAGAGCGCCTTCGCCTAACAAAGCCTTCGGTAGGCGTAGATTGAGTGCCTTGAACCCAATCCGCAAGCATATTTATCAGAGCAATGGAAGGCCCGCTTCGGAGCGATTCCTGCTCCGGAATGCTGTCGTCTCTAATTTCGCTGTTGCTTGAGGTGTGTGTTCGTTACGGCTGGTCAGCGTGTGAGGGTCTCCGATCTCAATGCTCGTCAGGAGCTGCTCGACGCGTGGACGAGGGATCTGCCTGACGACCTGACCCAGGTACAGGTTGCGGCTGTCGCGGCTGGAGTGCTGGAAGGTCGCACGAATCTTTTGGTCGTCGCGCCCACTTCGAGTGGAAAAACGCTGGTGGGCGAGATGGCCGCAGCAAGCCTCGCTTTCGAGGGCGACGGCCGCTACTCAATCATGGTGGTCCCCACGAGGGCACTCGCTGAGGAACACTTCAACCGCTTCCGCGACCGCTACCGCGATGTCCTCAACGTGGTGATCTCGACTGGCGATTGGACAGAGTTCGATGAGGACGTGCGCCACGGCCACTTTGATCTGGCGGTGATGACTTACGAGAAGCTGGCGATCCTGCTTGGGCAGGCCGTCGGCATCCTGGACCGGTGCGGCTGTGTGATCATCGATGAGGGCCAGTCTCTTAATGAGTCAGACCGCGGGGTGGGGCTTGAGCTTCTAATAACACAGCTTCTGGTCAATTCTGCCCAGCCACGAATTGTCGTTTTATCCGCGTCCCTCGATGAGCTCAATGGCTTCGATCGTTGGCTTCAGGCCGCTCCTGTAATCGTCAACGAGCGGCCGGTACCTCTGGATCAGGCCGTTTGCTCCCTCGACACCGGGACCGCCCTATATCGGAGCCACGAAGGTGAGGTCGAGAAGATCCAGTTTGGCAAACCTGCGCAGGATTCCGAGGTCATGGCCCTCAACTTGGCTCTGAGCTATATCGCTAATGGCAAACAGGTTCTCATTTTCAGAACTTCGATACCCGGGACTGAGCGTCTCGCCTATCAGCTCGCAGCGCGCCTGCCGGCCGGGACTATCCCCCAGGAGTGGGCGGACCGCATTGCCGGTCTTCAGGAGGCTGACTCTGCAAGAGTCTTAGGCCTCCTTTTTTCCTCTACGGTCGCTCTCCACAATGCTGATCTCGGCTATGAGGAACGCCGGTTGATTGAGGACGCGTTTCGCGCTCGTTACCTGAATGTAATCGTGGCTACAGAAACCCTGGCTATGGGCGTCAACCTGCCGGCCGATATCGTCATTCTCGTTGACACCGATCGCTATCGATGGAGCCGCGGCTGGACAACCACCCCGATTCAAGTAGCTGCTTACCGCAATATGGCTGGTCGAGCAGGACGCCTTGGGCTTGGCACCCGAGGGCTGGCGGTTCTGATCGCCAAGGATGCCGTTCATGGCCGACGACTGTTCGACCGCTACGTCCTCGGAGACGTGGAGCCGATGAACTCGGTCCTTCCGAGTCACCGCATGACCGATATTGCGTACCGTTTATTGGCGGCAGGGATCGCCCGGGATCCCGAGGGCCTGGTCGCCTTCCTCGCTGCCACCTATGCATACCCGAGCTTCTACGAGCGCCATGGCGGAATATCTGCCATCGAACATGCTGTAACTACGGCAGTAGATGAAGCCGTAGAGACCGAACTTCTCGTCGAGCACGACAAGAAGATCCATCCGACTCCTGTTGGTCGTGCCCTCGCGAGGTCTGGTGTTGTATTGGAGACGGCCGTCCTTCTCAAGAGGGCGGTCGATCGCCTTCGCACCGAGGACGTACCGACGGCTGACCTACTCTTCCAGATTTGTCGTTGCGAAGAAAGTGGAAATCGGCCATTCATCCCTCGCAAGGAAGCCGATCCCAGGGGACGCCTACGCATTGACCCGACTGCCACGAAGCCCGAATCCGAGCTCGCGATCGCCATGCATTCCGCGGCAGTCGGCGATGAAACGCTGCAGGCGCTCATCGAAACCAGTTGCGCGTTGGAGTGGATCGAAGGATCCTCAGCGAGATCTCTGGAGAAGCGCTACTACGGTCTATCGGGAGAACGGCTTCGCAACATTGGAGCTAATCTGGCTTGGCTTCTCGAGACCTTGGCAGAAGCCGCGAGGGTTGCGGACGTTCTTTCAGATCGGATCATTACCCTCCGCCGGCTGGCTCTCGCATCTAGATACGGGCTTCCGCATGAACTCGCGCCGCTTGCGAGGTTGCGCACTGGCATCGGGCGGGAGACCCTTTTCGCACTAGGTCAAATCGGCCTCGCAGATCCCGACGCAATTCTTGAAGCAAACGCAGACACCGTAGCTGGACTGTTGGCTCCTGGTGAGCTCAATCGACTACAGCAGGCAATCCGCGACGACACCATTGAGACCCTACGTCGCCGAAAGTCCGGCCACCTTCAGCGCGCCACGAGGTCAGGTTTGTCGCCAGAGCTAATTAATGCGCTGTACTCAGCTGAAGACGATGTGCTCGAAAGAGTCGTTCGAGATGTACTCGAATCGGCCGGCCTTCCTACTACGCAGCTTGAAACACAAGCGTACGGTGAGGAGGATCTTCAGATTTCGACACCGGCAGGAATGGTTGTCGGTTCGGTGACGGCTTCCAAGAGTCCCGATAAGCCAATTGCTTGGCGTAAGGCGCGCGAGGTGACGGGCCAAGGTGCCGGACTGAACGCGGTCAACTTCGTCTGTATCGGTCGTCCACGTTTCGACGGCCTGGCGGAGCGGAGCGCACAAGCTGTCGCACGCGAGCAGCAGGACCGAAGGTTGCTGTTGATCCCTATGCATATTTTCGTCGAGGCGATTAGCAGGGTCGCAGAAGGTCGGATCACGACCAATGCATTAGGAAGCGTGCTGGCTAACGGACGCGGGCTGCTCACGGCGGATGATCTTCCGGGAGAAGAACCGACCGCGCTACCTTAGTTAGTTGCACCTCACGTACAAGGCGACCCGCCGGTCTTGCTGTTGATAAGAGACGACTATCGACAGTGCTACTCGAGCCGGTCGAACGATTCCATCGGGCGGCTGCCTTCTCCAACTTCGCCTCGGTTTCCCATGCGGTGGCCAGTCATCGATTCGGGAGGAATCGCGCGCCGGCGTAATCGACCACTGCTACATCGATCGGCTCTTGGCATTCGCGATGCTCTCCATAGAGGAGCATCTCTTCATCGACCCCGTCCTGGACGATCCGCCGGATGTGCTCGCCGAGCAAGTCCGCCGTTCGAATCTCCGTTCGCATCACCTCACCGTTGAGGTTGGCATAGCGGCCGCGAGTGTAAAAATCGCCGATCGTTTCGACCGATCCCAGCTGCCACTGGTGAGAAAACATGTCGACTCCTTCCCGCCGGAAGGTGATTCGCCATAGCTTTTCTCTCGCGTTAACGACGTACCCGATTCGAACGTCGAAATTGGCCTTTCGATTGCCGAGCCTCGCCGCTGCCTCAGAGATCGGGCGCGCGAAGTCCCATAGTCGACCCCAAAGCGGAGTGACAATTTCTAACGCCGTTTCAAGATCTCGGGTGGTCACGTCGTCCAGCCGATTCATCACCAAGTCGATGAGGGGCGTTTGACCCTGGAACGCTAAGCCGCTTGATCCTACGATCATCGGCAACCTCGGGTGGATTCGGACCTTACGATGCAGAACGACCGGACCCGTCTCGTCGTGCCCGAGACTATCGGCCGCGATGGCAACCACTCCTGGACGCGTAGCCGCGAGCAGTATCGTCATTTGAGATCCAGCACTAAGTCCGCAAGAGGTTCGGGTTGGCCATCATCTAATAGACGTCAGCGGTCGCTAATGACCATACGAGCCAGCTACCGCCAGTGGGCCGGGGAGAGACGACCGCGCTGACAGCGATCGGTTAGAACGTAGGTGAACCAGCGTTCGACAGGGTCTGGCATCCTAAGTCCGATAGCGATGCGTTTGGGGCCTTCAGTGGCCGGGAACAGAGTTATCAACGATGCGCGTTGAGACCCCAGCTGAGCAACTTTTCTTCACGACCGCCATCGTGGAAGCGACAGGATCAGACGGCTCAATGTGGACAGGAACGGGATTCTTGTACGCGGTGAGCACGGATCGTGGAATCGTCCACTTCTTGGTCACGAATAAGCATGTCCTTGCAGATACCACCGAAATAACCCTCCAATTCATTCTTGACCAGGACGGGCAGCCCGCATACGGCCGGGCCGCAACGGCCCGGCTCGCCCCATTCGACGTATCCAGATGGTTTGGGCATCCGAACGACGCTGTCGACGTCGCGGTGATCCCTTTTGGCGAAGCCTTGAACGGAATGGTTGCAGCCGGTTACAGGCCGTTCTTCAGGGCACTGCCAGAAAGCCTTGTGCCGAGCCCGGACGTGATTTCGGGATTCGACGCGATGGAACGAGTCACATTCATCGGATATCCTGCCGGCCTTTTCGACACTGCGAATCTGACTCCGATAGCACGTCAAGGTTTCACAGCAACACCGATCGCGCTCGACTACGAGGGCCTCCCGCAGTTCGTGATCGACGCAGCCGTGTTCCCCGGATCCAGCGGCAGCCCTGTGCTTCTTTACGACCGCGGTATGGTTGTCGACCGCTCGGGAAACGTGACGATCGGTAGCCGACTCTACCTGCTTGGCGTCTTGGCCGCCGTCCACCACGATGAGGTCGAGGCCGAGGTCGGCAAGGCGGCGCACAGGCTCGTGGCGCGGTTTGAGCAGCTCTTGGGGCTCGGGATTGTCTTCAAAACCCGGACGATCGACGAAGCGGTCGATCTAGCGCTGAACAAGTACGGTTTCTCACGGGCGCACTCTCAGCTCGAGCCCGCACCGCAACCCGCACCGCCCGGTGGGACGCCCGCAGACCAGGAAATCGCCAGAGACACTTGATCCCCGGAATCGGCCGGTGGCCCAAACGCATTCCTCCGCCCATCGGGGATTCAGACTGGATGCTTGCGATAAGCGATTGCTATCCGAAGCTTCTCGTGATGCCTCATTGCGCTCGCAGGTAGCGGCACATCTCGTTGACATCGGACCATGTCCACAGCCGCGAGTGCCAGGGACTCGATCCGTGCCCAAAGAAGTTCAAGCTGGAGCCACGAGGGTACAGACAGCTACCGCCCAGCGTGCGTCTGCAGCTTTAGCAGCACTTCACGGTGCAGATGTTGCAGGGTGGCGGGATCGTCGCCACCACCGACCAACGCTTCGAGTCGCGTCTTCAGTTCGGCGTCTTGTAGCTCTCCAGACAGTTTCTCGAGTGGAGCTAGAAGTCTGCGCACAAGGCGGGGAAAGTCGCGAGCCCCAACCCTTCGTCCGTCCCAAGCCTGTATGAATTCTTGACAAAGCTCGTCGATCCTCCTTCGAGAGTCGGTGAGTTCGCCTTTCAGCCGAGACAAGACATCCTGCTGCCACCGGACGTTCTGAAAGATATCGGCGCGTGCGCCATTCCGCAGTTGAAGCATGGTCACGTGAGCGTCGATCCGCTCCAGGTACGAACACAGACAGACGAGACTCTCGGCATCTCTGTTGCTCTCGAGCGACTTGCGTAGGCCCTTCGCGTGGCGCTCGACATCGAATGGGTCCTGCCTGCCGATGGCATCTCGGATCTCGGCGAAGAATCGAGCGTCCGCCCGAAGGTCATTCGCCCAGTCGACCCGCGAAGCTCGGCCGCGCGACCTAGCAAGCGCCCTAAGCACTCTCGATGCGAGGTCCATCACAGTTGGAGCGCTTGTCAGGCTCCAAGTGGCGAGCAGACGGGTGAACACTGATAGGAGCCGCTGCATCGCATAGATGGTCGCGGAAGGATCGGATCCCAAACGTATGCCAAGCCCAAAGCCGTTCAGCGGACTCCCGTTGACTATCTCGTCGAAGAATATTGCCAGCGTTTCGGACTCCTTCCCCGCCACGGCACGCAAACGCACGCCGATCCAGCGATTCTCTCCTGGTTGCACGCGGTCCATGGTTATTGTCCCCGAGTCCCGTACCCGAATCCGATCTCGGCCAGGAATTTCGATTTCGAGCTGCCCGACCCGACGGATGACATCGGGCGAAATCGTGTATCGGATCAGCATGTCGCGCGGGTAAGTCGCCGCGTTGTGGACAATCGCAAACGCGTCGGAAAGACACAAACCTGTCCCACGCGCCGGGGTGGTCGATAGTCCCATGTTTCTCTGCGCCTTGTTGTTGTCGTCAACTATGTCGAGATCGGTGGTCGGCCAGCCTGGTGCTCTGCCATGCAGGCTCGGGGGCACAAAAGGATCAGCTGGAGTCGAAATCTCCACAGCTACGCACAAATGCGTCGATGCGATGGGATTGAGATGCCACGCAAGCGCATTGGTCGTTTTCGGGCCGACTTCTGCGGCCGCGAACAGGAGAGTCGGATCGGGGCCAGATAGGGTCACGTCCGGATCGGCGTCGGACGCGTCCTCATAGTTGCTTCCGGTGCCAAGCTTTGATACAAGGAAGTGAGCATTGACAGTCACAGCAGGCGACCCGGCTGGCGCTGGGGCGCGCCGCCGTACTCGCGCAAATAGCCAGTTATCTCCGATATTGCCCAAGCCGTTGCCGGCATCCTCATTCTCAGGCTGATCGTGGGGGAAGGATCCGGGCAGCGTATCGCGGCGGTTCCAAACATCGGAAGTCACATAGAAGGCCGGCTTAATCGATGGCTCCGATCCGTCGTCGCCACTGGTTGGACTGTCGGTCCAGTCCCGGACGTAGAAGTCATCATTCAGCGCAACCGTTTGATACTGAAAGAAGAACGGGTCAACCGATGTCGAAACAGGCGTGACATTGTCAACCGCGAGTAGAGTGCCAGAGACAAAGTTCGCGTTACGGAGATACGTCACGCCAGCCGGAAAGTTCGCGCTGAGCGGCGCGTTCTGGCCAGAGAACGCGCCGTAGAGGTCCTTGCCGATGGAAATAAGATTCGCGTAGTCACCGATGATCACACTCAAGGCTGCACCGGCGCTCGAATCGATTACGTCTGCGAGTATGGTGTCGGTTGTTACGGTGGCGAAATGGTCAGTTGAACGTACTAGGTGTGTTCGCCAGCGCGCTGTGCCACTCACCGTGGCAAGTTGCTGGTACAAGAGTGCGACTACTCCCTGGGTATTCACAGCGAGGCTAGGGTTGGTGGCGTTGCTAACCGTGAAGAGATCGGGAGTCCAGTTCTGGCCTCCGTTATCGCTGCGCCGGATCCTTAGGGTGTACGGCGACGCGGTCGTGGCAAGGCCATCGCACCATGCCACGTACACCCGCTGTGAGTTGCGGGGATCAACGGCGATCGTGAGGTTAGAGCCAATCCGTTGTGTACCGAGCAGGGTTCCCAGAGCAGCCACGGACACGCCCGTCGCCACCCGGAAGCCCGCGTTGCCATCTCCGGGATCCGTCAGGCTTCGAAATGTCGGAGCGCTGTTTGCCCAGTTGTCGTCGCGGCAGACAACGATATCCGTCACGTTAGGCGACGCGAACGTACGCCACCCAAAGAAGACGGCGTATAGCACCCCCGATCGGTGAATCGCTGTCCGCACGGACGGCCCATCCTGGCTTCCGCCGGTCGGCGGGGGAAGAGCGGCGCTGGCCCGCGTCTCCAATCGAGCTGTATTTGTGAATGCGGCTGTGTTTGCGGCGTCCAAGTCGAAATCGACGGACGCGGTGGCGCCTGTTGGACGCTGCGTCAGGTCGTTGCTGCTGACAAAGACGCGATCCGTATTCCATTGCGTTGCAGCTTCGACCCAGGGTTGATCCTCGGGGGTACGGTCGACCAGAATCGCCATTAGCCCAGGACCCGAATAATTCGCCTTGCGCAGGATGTTGAGCCGCAGGCTGCTATCGCCACGAAGGATACCGGCATAGAGGACACCGGAACTGCCCCCGAACCTAACCGAGATGTCCTTGGTGCCGAACGTGGCATTCCCTCCGGGAATGACCGAATTCTGCGACCAAGTTGAGCCGCCGTCGGACGAGAAGAAATAGGGCCCCGTCGTAACAGGCGAAGCCGTGTCCGGGGTGAAGGACGTCACGACGATCTGCCGTGGATCGGATGGATTGACCGCGATGCTCGGCTCAGAGTCGAAATTTGTTTCTCCGCTCAGACTCTGCGGAATGATGTTGACTACCCGGATCGGCATAAGTCCTCCTAACCCTTAGTAGTCCGCCGCAACAACTCGCGGACATGAGACAGCGCCGAGATCGCCTGGTAGTCGAGCGGATCCAACGCCATCAGCATCTGATCGCGAGTTGTTTTCGCCGGCCTGCGGCGACGATCCGGTTCCTGTTCCTCTGCGTCAGGTTCGGATAACGGCCCCAGCAGCCATACGCCGAGCTGGCCAGGGTGGCTCTTGGGAACTGGGCCCCACTCGCGGTCGCCGCCGACCGGGTAGAAGATGTGGAGGTCTCTTGGAGGGGAACCCTTTTCAACGCTTGCGACCCACAACTCGGCCTCCCACCACTCAACACCCTCATCAGTTCCGGGCAGATCTTTCCTTTCAGTCCTGAACGTTGTTATCACCTGCCCCGAAACGACCAACACCGCTCGGCGGAGCCGGGTCTCCAGCTCTTCGTGCTGCGCTTCCAATCGAGCATCGATAACGAGTTGGCGCAATTCGGCCGCCCTCATCCCCGTTCGTCCGATCTCGGTCACGCCGATGTTGCTGCCGTAAATCCAGCTGGTTGCGAAGAACGTCATCTGGTCGGCCACCTTCACGCCTCGCGAAGACGAAAGGAAAACAGTGATTGTTTTTCCCTTTAGGTCGCCGAGGCTCGGTGGCGCGACAACAACTTCAGTGACGCGCACGGTCGCCATTCGGTCGTCTGGTTCGACCCCCTCGAGGTTGTGTTTTCCAACGGCTCTTACGCTGCCGCGAAACACAAATGAGGCACGGCGCGCCAGATCAATTACTGCCGTGGCCGAGAGTCTTCTTGCTTTCACCGGCGATCTCCGAGGGAACCGGGTGCGGTGAGTGGAGGCAATTCAAAAATATGCTCGCGTCCACAACTTGTCAAGTAGCAGTGTTAGTGCTTGACGCGACGCTTTACGCGCATGGTTAGGGCTGGGGCTGGTCCTACTCCACGGTCGTGCTCGCAGTTGCAGATGTGGTCTCCCTTATGGTAATTGCGCGCGTCTCTACTGTTACAAACTAGGCCTGAAGGGCTACCTGAACGAAGGACTACTTGAGTGCTGTGTCTATCTGAACAATGACTCCGAACTACAATGCCCCCGAGCCTTGCCTCGCTCGACCACATTGTCGGTCGGGTTGGTCAGTTGCTAAGGAGAGAACGATGCGATCCAACGAAGTTCGGCGAGCTCTTTGGGCACTGCACTACCTTGAGGATGTACTTTGGGACAGGGCCGACGATGTTCCGCCCGATGCCATCTCCGAGGACGTAACCGGAGGCAATGTGGCTGACGGCACGATAGACACTACCTGCGGGAAGTCAGCTGGATCGTGGAAGGCGAAGCCGGGTAAGACTGAATCTGTGCGAGTAACGGTAACCGCCGACAAGGACAACAAGTGTCACATCGTCGCAATTCTTCAGGGGGCCAATGGATTGACGATTGCGCCTGCTGATGCGGCCCCGGGTAGTACCGAATCGGTGGCTGCAGATAAGGTCGCGGCGGTTGTCTTTTCTTGTGAGGGAACCGAGACGAACGACAAGTGCAAAGGGACTTGGTCAGTGACCTAGCCTCGGCCCAATTCCCTCGCTGTATCGGGCTCGCTCCAGCTCATACCCAACTGTAAGTTCTCGCCAATTGGTAACCGGTGGCATGATAGAGCGCGCGCATGGCTGCTGCCGGCCCAGTTGCGTCAGTTGAGCGACCTCTTTCGCGAGGTCAACAACTATTACTAGTCCTCCTCACCGTTGCACTTGCAGCGGTGGTCGTGGCGGTGGCAGTCGGACCGCAGGCATGCTTGGGTTGGTTCGCCCAACGCGGGATGGATATCGGAAACCTAAGCGCCACCCGCATAACGCTTCTTCAGACAGCTTTGGCAATCATTGGGGGCCTCTGGGCGCTCTATCTCTACCAGACAAGCCGCACTGGTCAGACGACCGTATCGACAGTGCCGAACTGCTGGCTTGCGCAGAGTCTTGTCGATGACTTCTGGGTCTTCGTCGTGAGGACCAAGGTGACGAACGTCTCCAAAGTACTGTGTCGGAGCGTACGGGCAAAGATCACTGTTATGGACGCGACAATTCGTGACCCCAACACTGGGCAATTCGCCCTTCCTGCCTTTGCAGAGCAGGACTTATGGGCTGTACTGAACCCGCCCTCTGAGGACTTGGATCCAGAGTTCGAGCTCGAGCCAGGTGAGGTGGTTACCTCCGAAGCCGCCTTCCTTCTTTCGCGGCGTTCGCTCTTGGCTGTACGCGTAGCGATTGATGGTAAGCAAGGCCCCTTCCGGCGAGAGTTTGAATGGAATACCTTGTTCTTCGTGGATACCGCGGCTCTCACCCCGCAAGCCCATGGCTTACCCCAGCCCGGGTAAGGAAACGAATGGCGACCCGTGCCGCGCCGCAGTCATAGAATGTATTTTGAGAGTTATCGCCTGGAGAAAAGCATGCCACCCCCACCGACTTACGAACACCACGACGATGTCCAATCCGACGAGATGGAGGAAGTCTGGAAGAAACTCGGAAAGCAGCCTCCGGGACCATTTCAGACCATAAAAGAGTCACGCGAAGCAAGGAAGAAGTCCAACTCAGGGAAGAAGCGGTAGAGGAAGACAGGCTTTTTTCTGCAGGCGTTGGGTATCTACCGCCGCGGCTCTGAGGCGGAACTTCGGAGCGGACTTGGGCTAGCTCTTCCGGCTGATCGGCTTCGCGCGGCGCAGAGGCTTTGAGTGCATGCCAATCTGGGTCATGGTGCTTCGACAGAGTCGCGCTTCTCCCATTATGTGTCGGCGGCGACGGTCTGGAATGGCGAAGCTATCGATACCCGAGTGCGATCACTAGGCAGCCTAGACTCCGGATTGTCAAGTAAGACTCCTCTGAACGCTTGACGCCGCTGGCCCTAGGTTCATAATCGACTCGCGCCCCGGGCGCCGAGGGCAGGTTGGTGTTTTGATGGCGATGGCTGGTGGAGTGCGTGCGCCGCTGCGGACGTGGGCCGCGATGGCGTGCTGTCTGGTGGCATGCAGCTCCGGCGCTTACGTTGTCGCGAGCCCCTCGCCAACATCGAGCGAGTCCGCCGCGCCTACGCCGAGCGTGATCGCGCAGCCGCTTTCCCAGGGCACCAGCACGCTGCGCGGCACGTTCATGTTCGATTTCGAGAAGGGTGCCGAGTCCGCCCCCGGATCTGCCGATGTCTGGTGGGAGCAGGTGGACAGCGTCCGTCGATATCTATCCGCGCAGAATGGGACCCTTCTGGCCAGGATGGGTTTCGCCGACTGGGGGGCGGCCTCGGCCGAGCTTCTTGCGAGGCAGAAATTCTCACCCCAGCCCCTTGACGGCAGCAACAGCTCCAACAACTCGTTGACTCACGGCACGGTCGTTGCTTTCAAGACCAGGCATGGTCACCTGGGCAAATTCCGGGTTGATACATACGGCTACAACCTGGGCATTACTTGGGTGACGTATGGCTGACGTTCCGCCGACCCCAGAGCCAACCCCTCAGCCAGTCGGCCGTAAGTCGCTGATCAGGAGGGTGTTAAACAAGGTTGGATACGTACTGGGCAGGATGGCTGACCTCGCGAGCTGGTTGGCCAGTCTCGTGTCGAACGGTAAAGCAGTGTTACAGGTGGCCACATCATTTCTATTGCTATTTGGCGGGGGAGGATATCTGTTCGGATTCCACGTACCGCAACTGCCCGCCGCGATCCAGAGTCTCTTGCCGCCGCGGCCGGCGACAATGCCCGCTCAAGGCGTGGTGATCGTATCGAGCGACGACCTAATGGCCAACTCGTACAACACACTGCTCAATGACTTGACGCTCAATATCCGGGTGAACCGCCTCGACACGAGCCAGATCGATGCGCTGCCCGACTACAAACCTGGCTTGGTGATCATCGGCTCATCCAATCCTCAAACTGACAACTTGAACCTCAGTCCAGCCGTGATGCGATTTCTAAGCGGCAACGTCAAGGTGCTTGGTGTCGGGGTGCAGGGGGCGTTCATCCTGAACCAGATCGCCCCGGGCTCTCCACTAACGTCGCGCAACTCGGTGGGCCTAAACAACAGCGAGGTGATCCTTGGGCATGGACTGTCCAGCCGCATGCTGGCCCGATTGCCGGCGGGCGGTAGCTTTCATCTCTACAGTCACGACGACACCGAGCCAGGCGTTGCCATCTACGACGGCGGTTCACTCGAGAACCAGGGGGCACGCGGAATCGCCCGGGTGTGGGACGCCGCGGCGGACGAATGCAGCGCCCACTACTGGGCAGTTGCAACCCAAGGCAACAATGCCTTGTGGGGCTATACCCTCAACGCAAATGAACTCACGCCGGAGGGCTCGCAGCTGTTCGTGAACACCGTCGAGGACATGTTGGAGACCCCGTTCGCCAGTCAGGAATCGCAGCAGCAGCAGTACTTTCCCCCGGGGCCGCACAACAACCGGTCGGTCGGCTGCCACTACCCGAGCAACACGTACCGAATTAGGGTTGGCGGTACCGGCACGATGCACATCGGGGTCCAGTCAAAGTCCAACGCCCTACAAGTCAAGATCTTTGGTCCACTCAACACGGACACGGTGGTCAAGCCAGCGGGCCGGGATATTCAGATCCCTGTCTCGCAGCAATCGCTGGACAAGGGACGTGAATGGACAGTGACAGTCATCTATACCGGGGCCATGACAGTCGGTACGACGATCTACTACGACCTGACGCTGGACTATCAGTCGAGCAGTCCCCTGAGCGTGCACGAGGCTCTATGGGTCATCGGGATGATAGTGGCGGGGGCGCTGGCGGGCATCATAGCCCTGGCGTGGTTATTTCTTCGCCACGTATGGCCGAGGTTACCTCGCCATCAAGCGGCCGCACATTGAGCGCGGACGCTTGATGGAAACAAGGCCCCCCGCTCGATTCGAGTCCATTCCGGAACAATCCAAGCTCTGTTATTGAGTAGGTTGGTGGAATTCTTCGATGAGTTCCCGATAAGCCTCGGCTGCCACAGTCGGTCGACGTGCGAGGCTGACATCGGCGTCGAGATCAACACGGTAGAGACCGAAGTCTGAGCTTGGTCCGAACGAAAGACCCCACTCCCGATTCGATGTCACGCTCCAGCAAACGTATGCAGCGACATGCACGCCGTTCGCGATCGCGCGCCGGACTTCGCCCAGGTGGCGCCTGAGGTACAAAGCTCGACCGACGCCATCGGCTTGCTCGACGCATCCGTTCTCGACGATCAGGATCGGGAGGCGCGGAAAGAGCCTTTGGTGATATCTCAGCAGACCATATAGGACACCCGGCCATACCGGCGCCCGGTCGAAGCGACCCGCAGCCGCATCGATGAGCCTGCCAATACCCGCGAGATTGAAGGTCCTTATGCCCCAGTAGTAGTCGAAACCGACGAAATCCTGCTGGCCCCGGCACGGAACCGGGCACAAGAACTCCGGTAAGCGCCCGGCCATGCCCAGGTGCCACCAATTGCCATAGAGTCCGGTCGACAGTACGGTGGCGCCCCGCAACAGGCCATTCAAGAACGTGGCCCGGCCAATCAATACACGCGGCCTTCGGGCGATTCGCCGGCCATGTCTTTGCAATTGCTCGGGCGAGCGAACTCGGGTCATGATCCAGTCGACAAGTCGCTGTAGCCATACCGGCAAGCCGAGCAAGAAAGGGTTCGCCCCAACCTGAGCTTGTGGATTGCATGAGCGAATCGCATCGCGAGCGCGCATATGCGCGACAAAGAGATTATTGATGAGATTCGTGACTGCTTCGATCTGCCCGTCTAAGTCGACTGTATCCGGCAGTCCAGGTGGCATCATGTAGTCGGCCTGCCACCAAGGTTTGATGTATCCATAAACGAGTTGGCTGGGTTCGTTGAAGGTGATCCACCAGCGGACTCGATCGCCGATACCATTGGCGACATACGCGGCATATTGTTCGAACCAGTCGGGGAAGTCGGATGAGGTCATGCCGCCCCGTCTCTCTACGTGGATTGGCCACGTGAAGTGGTGGAGGGTGAGAATCGGGTCCATTCCGTTGCTGACTATCTCGTCGACCAACTTCCCATAGTGGTCGAGTGCATCTGGGTCGAAACGGCCGGGCTCAGGCTCAACGCGCGACCACGCAACTGAGAAGCGGAAGAGTTTGCAGCCAAGACCTGCGGCGAGCCGGATATCCTCCGAGTACCGCGTCCAGAAGTCGGTCGCGCGGCCACGCGCGGTCTGCATCCGATCGCGCTCCCATACATCCCTAATGTCGGGGCGCCGTTCGTCGAACGCCTCGCATTGATGATCGGCAGTCGCGACGCCGAACTGGATGATCGCGCGCCTCCTATCAGACGGCACCATATTGATGCCAGCGTATCGGCTGGGAGATTTCTGGTCAGTCTAGACGCCGTAAAGTGCATGTCAAGGAGATCCGCTTTACGCGCGTCCCAGCAGCGCGCATAATCGGCACGCATTGAACCAGGCGACCCGGCTGGTGCGCGATCAGGCGGACTTAGGCCTTGAGCCGATCGCCGCCCTCGGCGAGGTAGAGCCCGCCCGCGACGAAGCGTCGATTCGTGAGATCTTGGCCAGGCTCTCGACGTTCAAGACAGTGAGCAGTCCGGTCCTCGTCGTACTCGTCAGCGTGTTGCCATGGGGAATTCTCGGACTGCTGCTATTTCTCGTGCTCATCGCGCAAGTGCGTGAGCCGATGGTAGTCACTGGTTTGGTTGCTGCTGCACTCGCCGCAATGCTCTTCCGCACTCTCCTTGGTCAATTGCCAGCTGTCTTGATGCGCCTATACACGCAGCGGATCCTGCTGGTACGCCGGGCGGAACGGTCGCGTGGGGTGGGTTCATCGGCGGTCGATGCGACCTCCGGCATGCGAGCAGACGACTACATTCGATACATCGACCGCTTCGAGACCTTGCTCAACAGTCATCTCGGCTGGCTGAGCGGAGCAGTACTCGGTGCAGCCATCTACGTCTCGTTTCCGATTCGGCTCTTCTCGCCCGGCTGGACGAGACACGTTCTCGATTGGGTACAGCTCGTCGGCTGGCCTTACCTCGTATTTGCGGGCCTCCAGATTGCCTTTGCTGTCATCCTGGGATTGCTGGTCTGGCGGATGGTGGTGATCGCTTATCGCGTGTCTAGGATTGGCCAAGAGTTCGAGCTCAACATTCAACCCCAGCACCCAGACCGGAGCGGTGGCTTGAAAGTGCTCGGCGACGTTTGCCTTGTCAACGCGAGCATCCTCCTGGTTCCGGCGGTGTATCTAAGCGCTTGGCTTACCGCGATACCCGCGTTCGGACCTGGAAACCATTACTTTGTCTATGTCGCGTATTACTACTGGCTCTTGGTTCTGGTGTTCACACTCGCAACTGTCGCGTTCGTTTATCCCTTGCTCGGGGTCCATGAGGCCATGGTCCGCGAGCGGACGCAGCTTCGCATGCGTCTGGATGTCTTAACCAGCAGGATAGATGTTGTGAACCGTCTTCTCCTGAGTGAGACCGATACCGCGCGCCTGCAACAACTTACGGACGAGCGCGCCCTCCTTGAAGGGGTTTATTCGCAAAACATATCCATTCCCGTATGGCCGTTCGACGCCTCGGTCGTCCGCAGGTTCAGCGTGGCGCAAGTTGTGCCGCTCCTCAGCTTGACTGGCCTAGGCCCGATGCTCGCGGGATATCTCCAGAAGACTCTTAAATAGAGGAGCGTCCCGGCCCACAGCTCCGGCAACCCAGACGCAAACGTCAGTTTGTTTCTACCAGGGTCCGTACTCGAGCACTCTTCGTCCGTAAACGTCCCAGAGGTTGCCCATAAAGAAAGTTCCGAAGTGACTGAGTACAGCAACCCGGTCCTTCTCTGTCGGCGCCTGCGCCTTAAACGTAGTGAGTTGGCGCAAGAAGTCCAGCAAGTGCAAGCGAAGAATGCCGGTCGCCTCGACAGTCGCGCTAGCCTCCTGATCGGCGCCGACATGACCCCGGAACACGTTGGTGAACAGAGTCGTGGTGTCGTGCCAGAGGTCCGAGTGGGCGCTTCGATGCACCGTCTTCATGCCGCTGAGCGTTAGCGGGTTTCCGTCCTTATCTGCAAAGAAGAGCCTGTAGAGCATTAGCTTGTCAATCGGATTGGGCGCGTTGCCCGGGGCATCGGGTTGGTCTTGAAAGAGATTGAACCATCCCTGCTCCACAGATAACTTCTGCCCGAAGCGCCTAGAGGACACCCAACCCTCCGCTCGCGCCCATTTGCCCTCCGTGGTTACAAACTCGTACACACCATCCACGGTGATGGTCAGGTGGAACATCAAGTCCTCGTGGTCGGTCTGGCCAGCATTGAAGCCCTGTTCGAAATTCGGCCCGTTTCCCACGAAGCCCTTCATCTCTTCTGTGAACCACAGCTTGGTCGTATCAGGAAGGCCGCCCGGGGGCAGGGCGGTGAAGGCAAGGTTGTTGTTGCGGCACCATTCTCTGGCTGACCCAACGCCCATCTCAACTGCCTCGCGGAAGCGATCCTGACTGACGTTGATGAGGTATTGGAGTGGCACCTCACCCCTGATCTCTCGGACCGTGATATGGCGGCCGAATTCGCCGGGATTGCCCGCGGCGAGGTTTTGGTTGTTGGTCTCTATCCGTTTGAGCACCGCGTTGTAACGCCCGTTCGCAGCAGCTTCGATGATCTGGAAATAAGTGGCCACGAAGCCTGGCTCCCAGTCGCCCAAGAAGCTTACGGACCAGATCACCCAGAGTTCGTCCGCACCTCGCCGGATTGCTTCCTCTAGATTGGCGTCCGTGGAGTAGACGGCGTCGATGTAGTGCTTGCCGTTAATCAGTACCGGGGGAAACCACATCGGAAGCGCGAAGCACGCAGTGAATAGCTCAGGAGTGAGTTGGGCCGGTTCGATCACCTCAAGCTGGTGATCCGTGAAGTTGTAGACGTTGAATGTGGCATTCAGTGTGGTGGTCCTGATCTTCTCGAAGTCGAGGCCCCACTTGGGGAAGACGTTCTTCTCGAAGTTGCCGGCGGTGAAGAGCGACTCCCCGTAAATCAGCTTCGGCAGCTCTCCCCAGTTGATGCCGACGGCCGCGATGGGATCGATATTTCGCCAGTTGTCGGCGATCTGCTTGCCGCTCATGCCCTGGCAAACCATGGCCAACTGAAAAACCCCTCCCGACGCACCGTCGAAGACGTCGAACTTGAGCCCAGCTTCATCGAGCCAAACCTGCAGGACACCAGCCTGCCATGCAACCTTCATTCCTCCGCCAGCGAGGATCAGCGCCCGCTTGGGATTGTTGTGGTCACCCATATCGCAAGGCCTCCTGCGTGTTCAGTCCGCACCCTCCCCCGGGGCGATGATGTTGCGCGCAAACCGGTTGGCAAGGGCTGCAATAGTCAAGGACGGATTGGCTCCGACAGCGCCCGGCATGACAGAACCGTCGGCGACGTAGAGTCCGGAGCAGTTGAACACCTCGCCATAGGAGTTGACGACACCTGTCGAGGAGTCGGTGCCCATCGGACAGCCTCCTAACCCATGCACGGTTATCAGCTTGCGGAGATACCACAGCGGGTAGACAGTGAAGTCTGCCTCGAGGTTGGTCGCGATCTTGGTCATAGTGTCCCTGACGCTGCTGAAGTAAGCCATGGCAGATTGGTCGGACCACTTCAGAGCCAACCATTTCTTATTAAGGCGCATAACCCCGTCGGGTATGTCCCGTCCCATGCCGAGCATGATCATGGTGCCCGCAGAATCGGTCTTTCCCAGTAGGCGCCCGAGCTCGCCACTCAGGTCACTCCGTGGATCCCGGGTTATCGCGCGCTGGATTGCCCTGGCGACGAACCTGACAAACCGTTTCGTTTGACCAGGGGTGTCGATCGCTTCGAGTGCCCAGCCTCCGAACAACGGGTAGCCGCCCTCTTCGACGTAGAAACCGCGGCCGGTTGCTCCGGCGGTCTGAGCGCCTGCCGAACCACCGTCCAGCGCGTCAGCGACTCGAACGGCGCTTGTGATCACCGGGCCGAGCATCGGATTCAGATCCCGGCCTGTGCGCTGGTTGCGAACGAAGCCAAGCAGGTCACCGTTGCTCGAGAATCGCTTGCCCAGCATCGAGCTCAGGCCAGCGAAGGCGTGCTTATTCTTCAGGAGTAGGTAGGTCGAGCCAAAGACGCCGGCCGAGAGGATCAGCTTCTTGCAGCCAATCTTTACCAGAGGCAGCCTCTGGGTATCAGTTTTGACATGCTCGTGTTCCGCTTCATGACCTACGTAGTAGACGTCGAAGCCTCCCCCCTTGCGGGAGGTAAAGGAGCGAACCTCGCACCGAGTGCGGACATCTGCACCGGCCCGCGCCGCGCGGGTGATGAAGTTGTAATCGAGGCTGTTCTTCGAGCCTGAGTTGCAACCCACATCGCACTCGGCAACCAAGGAACATGTGTACCGAGCCTTGCCGTGATAGTTCTCGGGCACGTGGCCCGCCGCGTCGACCACCAACTCGCCCGGGACCGGGGCATGGCCAGGGTTGCCGAAGGTGATAGCCAGGGGCGGGAGTTGCCAAGCCAGACCGGCTTGAGTCGCCGCCGCGTTGAAGGCAACGGTCTTCGGCGTCGATGCATATGGCTCGCTCTGAAAGGGATACGGCGTGGGCATCAGCACGCTCTCGACCTCGTCGTAGTCCGGATCAAGGTCTTGTCGCGTAACCGGCCAGTATTCGACTCCGCCTTGGCGTAGGTCTTCTCGGACGAACCACTTCTCATCCTTGCGCAACAAGACGTTGGCGTAGATCAACGAGCCGCCGCCCAACCCTGCGGAGACAACAGACTCGATTCCATCGAAAGCCCACACCTGGAAGAGGCCGTGCCCCCCATTGCTTGGATCCCAGAAGTTACGTGACATATCGCGTGGCGTCCTGGGGAAGGAGCCAGGGGGATAGGCCTTGCCACGCTCGAGCAAACATGTGGCCATCCCAGCCTCGGCGAGGCGGCACGCCATTACCGAGCCTCCGAAGCCTGAGCCAACCACAACCGCATCGAAATCGCTAGATTCGCTCATAGACTCCTCTTTTGCCCGCAGCTGGGGTGGTGAGCCGAGACACGGCCCAGATCCAACCCGCTTTCCGGCCACGGCAACGCCGACAGGTTCTCACCCCAATGCTGCCTCTCAAACGACCGCTTCCGCGATGCGCTCGGCGACGGCTGCAATAGTCATGGAGGGGTGGAAGCCAATCGAGGCAGGAATTACCGAGCCATCGGCGACGAACAGCCCGGGATAGTTGTGCACCTCGCCGGTCAGGGACACAACGCCACCGTCGGGTGACTCCGATAGATTGCAGCCACCAAGGGGATGGACCGTCGTTATGCGCCGAAAAGCTGTCCACGTCCCAATCGGAGCGAATGTTCCGCCGTACTGCACCGCGACGTCACGCATCGCCGCCTCCATCCGCTGGATTAATCCCAGGTTCTCTTTCGCATAGTTCCAGACGACGTCCAGCCGGTCATCTCGAAGCACCGCCAGTCCTCCGGCGTTGTCCCTTCCGATTGCGAACAGGTTGGTCATTCGGCGTGGGTTCCCGGCGCCGGGGCCTTTCAACCGCAGCGGTTGCGAGAGCAGACCGTTCTTCAAACTCCATTCGGCCACAGCTCCAAACCTAGGCCACAACAACCGCGACACCGGCTTCAACCAGCTCAGGTCTGATTGGCCAAATGATGCGAGGACTGCCATCACCGGCTCCGAGAACGAAGGGGCTGCGAGCGTGAAAGCTGGTTCTCGGTCGAAGAACGTCATGACGGAGGTGACATCTGGGCCTTTCCAGGGGTCGAGGTCCTGGGCTGCGTGCTGGATAGTTCCCAGGAAATCCCCGTTGGCTGAAATGCCACGGCCAAGACGGCCGGACAAGCGTGGCAGAGTCTTGGCGACGTCTCGACTGCGGAGAAGGATGGCGTTCGTGCCAAGTGTTCCGGCTGAGAGCACCACGCGCCGACCTTCTACAGTGCGACGCTCACCAGAGTTCAAGTCCACGAAGTGAACCACGTAGGTTCCATGCAGGGGTTCCACATGGCACACCCAAGCCCCCGGCTGAATCTCGGCGCCCGCCTCTTCGGCCCTCCGCAGATAGTTGAGATCGAGGCTCTTCTTGGCGCCCACCGGGCAGCCGAATTCGCATTCAGTGATCCGCTTGCATTTCGTCCAGTCCACAGCCTCGTCCGGGTCGAAGGCGGACCGTCCCAAGCCAGTCGCGGCAGCGAGGAAGGCCGTCCTTTTGGGCAGTGAGTCATCGGCCGGAACCGGCGCCAGGCCTATAGTTGCCGCGACCTTGTCGTAGAAGGGGTCGAGAGCAGGGCGGTCGTAGCCGATCGGCCAGCGCGGGTCCTCGAATACGACCGGATCTGGCCGGATGTGGATGTTGGCGTAGATTAGCGAACCCCCACCGACTCCGGCGGCGACCACAACCGCGAGCCCGCTGAAAACGTTCAGTTGATAAAGGCCGCGCGACCCAGGCGCATTCGGATACCGCCACAGGAGCCGGTCCACGTCCGTGACATCCCGCGGGAAGTCGGCCGGACCGTAGCGCCGCCCACGCTCAAGCACGAGGACTGAGCGCCCGGCCTCGGCTGACCGGCATGCGTTTATGGATCCGCCAAAGCCCGAGCCGACGATTACTACGTCGTAAAGGCGCGCAGTGGCTCGGGTGCCATTTGTCTCAGGCACCACTTTTCGATCCGCCCCCTAACGTCGCCAATGTTTCCGACCGGTAGAGGGACTGACCTCGGGTGATGGTCTGGCCAACACAGAATTGACGTGTTCAGGCAGCACTACCTAACTTCTCCCCAAGTCCGGCGTCGCGCGCCGAAGATCGCGGCGAAAGGTAGCACGTGTCAAGTGTCATGTAAATACGGTCCGCCATCACTTGACACCTTCAGTTTGACGGCCCAATATGCCGGCAAGGCCGGGTCGATCCGGCGACGGTGATGGGGTTCCAATCGGGGGATTAAAGCTATGGAAAATGCACGAATTGAAGGCAAGCGCCTAGGCCGAACACCAAGGAGGGATGACCCCCGCAACCTGAAGCTACTCAAATATCTGCCAACCGCCGTACCGAAGGCGCCGCCGACCATGGACATCACGCCTGGCATCGCAACGTGGCCCATGTTTGCCAACGACCAGCTCGGTGACTGCACATGTGCCGCGGTCGGTCACATGGTCGAAGTCTGGACCGACCAAGCTGCGGGCCAGCCGACCATGCTCACGGACGCCCAGGTCATCACCCTCTACAACCTCGTCAATGGAGGCCAGGACAAGGGTGCCAACATGCTCGATGTCTTGCATCAGATGCGAAGTGGCCCTGGGCTCGCCGGCGATCACGTGTATGCATATGCCCAGGTCGATCCGTCGCAGACTGAACTGGTGCAATCCGGCGCCTGGCTGTTCGCTGGCCTATATATCGGCATCAACATGCCTGTGAGCGCACAGCAGCAAACTGGACCAGGGAAGGTTTGGGACATTGCCTCGGGCCCGGCTGGGCAGGCCGGTTCTTGGGGTGGCCATGCGGTGAACGTCGTCGCCTATGACCAAAAGGGCCTGACGGCGATCACATGGGGCCAGCCGCAGCGCATGACTTGGGCCTTCTGGAAAACGTATGTGGATGAGTGCTGGGCCCTGCTGCCGGCCGATTGGGAGCACCTGTCAGCTCCCCTGAAGGCCAACGGGTTCGACTTCGCTCAGCTGCAGCAGGACCTAGCTCCGCTCGGGCCGGTCGACCAGGCTACCGCTCCAACCCCAGGCTGAGAGACTGCGATGAACCATGGCCCCGTCTGAACCGATCAGGCGGATCGGGCTCCCCCGGAGGATTGCTGAGGAGCAGGTTGCAAAAGACCAGGCTGCCCTGCCGACACAGGTCTTCCAGCCGTTGCCGCCGCCTACCGGAGTGTCGCCCTTTCGCCTTGACATTCGGGACGTAATCAGTCCCCAGGCGTACTCAGCAATGTCGACGAACGGACTCCTGTCGTTCCATGCCGTCGGCGACACGGGTGGCATCATGGATCCGCATCCGCAGGAGTCTGTAATCGCGGCAATGACCCAGGACGTCGCTGTGGCTCCAGTTCCAGCCTTCTTCTATCACCTCGGTGACGTCGTTTACTTCAACGGTGAAAAGGCTCAGTACTACCCGCAGTTTTACGAGCCTTACCGTGACTTCATCCTGCCGATCCTTTCCATTCCGGGGAACCATGACGGCGACGCCACCAATGCCGCCGTCGAGCCCTCCTTAGCAGGATTCGTGGAGAACTTCTGCGCAACCACTCCGCACCTGACGGCGGAGGCTCAAGACGCACATCGCGACGCCATGACGCAACCCAACGTGTACTGGACATTAATCACCCCGTTGGTAACGATCATTGGGGTCTACACCAATTGTCCTGAGGGCGGTCAGGTTCAACCGGACCAAGCCTCGTGGTTTGCCTCGGAACTCGGCGCCGCCGACAAAAGCCTCCCGATCGTCGTAGCGATGCACCACCCGATCTTCTCGGCAGACTCCGTCCACGGCGGGAACGCCAACTTACTGAGCCTGTTGGACACGGCCGTGACGCATTCCGGTCGATCTCCGGATCTGGTGCTGACCGCACACGTTCACAACTACCAGCGATTCGTTCGCAGCCAACACGGCCGTCAGGTCCCATTCATTGTTGCCGGTGGGGGTGGCTATCACAACCTGCACAAAGTTGCGCCGACCAGTGCAGGTTCGCCGCCAGTCCCGCCCTGGCAGCTCCCCGCGCCAAATTCGGACACTGTCCTGCAGGCGTACGTAGATGACAAATTCGGCTTTTTGCGTATCACTGTTGGCAACGGTTCGATTTCAGGTCGCTATACGGCGGTCAGACCGGTGGCCGTGGTCGGACAGCCGGTGACCAGCCAGGTCGCTGACAGCTTCAAGGTAGATCTCGGCTCACACCTCGTGACCTAACACCCGATTTCCGCTCGACCTTGGCAATGGCATCCCATACACGCGTCAATCCCACAAGACCAAAGGACCGCCATGACTGTCTCTGACACGGGCCAGACTCCGACGACAACGGGCATGGTGCGCATCTCACATCCGGCGCTCTCGCTCTGGCAGTCGTCGGTTCGCCAGGTAGTTGCAGGTCGAGTTGCCCATGGTGACATCACCGACAGGAAGGTGGCCGACCATCACCTCGTGCTCGACGCCGATGACTACGTCAGCCGCCGCGCTGCGACCGGAGAGGTGTCCCCCAAACCACTCGCCTCGGTCCGCCTAGACGACAACCTCTTTGAGATCGCCCTCGCCCACGCACATGACGTCGTCAACCAGCTTGCCGGATTTGCTAACTCGATTGGCAGGTTCAACAATCTCGATCCGCTGTTTCTCGAATGTGTCTTTGAGTTCGTGAAGTATTACTGGATTGCGCACCGGCCCCCGCCGTACCGCGACTGGATGGCACTTAAAGCGGGGCTCGGATTCGGTGTCGTTCAGGCGCCCATATCCGATATCGCCAAGCTCGCGGTCATAGGCGACTGGGGAACCGGCTTGGATGATGCCGAATGCCTTCTCCAGCGCCTGCTCGAGGCCGAAAAGCCAGATATTCTCATCCACCTCGGGGATGTCTACTATTCGGGGACTGGGGCTGAATTTCACCAGAACTTCGCAACGGCTCTAGACGCGGCTGTGAAAGCGAGTGGCCAGCCTCGGCCCCGCATATACGCAGTTCCAGGCAACCACGATTACTACGCCGGCGGATCGGCCTTCTACGACACGATCGACCAGCTGAATGACAAGTCGACGCGCCAGTCAGCAAGCTACTTCTGCTTGCGAACTGAGGGCGGTGCTTATCAGTTCATCGGAATCGACACGGGTATTGGTGACCGTGAGCCAGGCCTTGCATTCGACAGCAGATACCGGGCGCCAGTCCTCCAGGACTCGGAGGGAGAGTGGCTTCGAGACAAGATCGATACCTTTGCGGGGCGGACGTTCCTTTTCAGCCACCATCAGGCATTCAGTGCCCACTCGGCGCTAAACGGACCAGCTTCGCGACAGACGCAACATTTGAACCAGCCGTTGATCGATACCCTGGGTCGGCCCCGCCTAGAGGCAGTGGTCGCCTGGTTTTGGGGCCATGAACACAACCTGGCTCTCTTTGCCGACCGTCAATACGGTGTTAGGAGAGGTCGGCTGGTTGGATGCAGCGCCTTCGAGACCGGCGTCGGTGAAGACCCTTACAAGATCAATTTCGGCGAGGTGGAGGTACAACCGCCGCGCCTCTCAACGTCGGGCAGCTGGGTCAATCACGGATGCGCTGTCATCGACCTCGGGGAGACATCCATCCGATATAGCCAGATCGGCGCGTGGACGGATGACAGGCCTACGCCACTGCCCAGCCTGACGGCGGTCGCTGCGGAGCGATTCGAACCTTAATATGTGAGTCAGCTCGCATTCGGCAAGAACTTGCATTGGGCCTCGTCGCTTTACAACTGATTAACACTACGATCCACGAGTGTGCAGCGCGGACCTCGTGGCTCAGGGGTAGCGGTCGACCCGGAGCGCGTCCGTGAGGCTCGCATCCAAGCTGGGCTGAGCCTTGCCCAGGTCGCGGGAGATGATGTTTCCAGAACCTTTATCCACTTCGTCGAACGAGGCACCTCTCGTCCATCGCGGAAAGTCCTCGCGCTGATCGCTAGGCGAACAGGCAGACCGATCACCTATTTCATGGCGGAGAACTCGCAAAACTCTCATCCAAGCAGCGATCTTGCGGCTGAACTAAGTCGCATCGCAAAGCTGACGCGTCGATATGTCGCCCTCAGCCGCTTGAACAGTGCTGACCGCGAGACTCTGAAGCTGGTCGAACTGGCATTGCGTATGTCTGCGTCGCTAACGAAATCGCTCCAATCGAAAAGCAAGGGCGAATCGAAAGGAACATAGCCCGGACATCCTTGTCTTTTGGATGTCTGTGTGCCGTCTTCGCATCGCGTGACGGCGCCGTCGCGGCGGAATCCGCACGAGGCGAACGGCAAACGTGCCGACGATCAAACGATTGGCCAGAAGCCAATCACCACCCCACGATGATGCTTGGCGAGGACGATGCGATGGGGCCGTAGCCGAATAAGTGAGAATCCGAGTCAACTCGCGAGGGTCAGGACGCACAGACGCAGCCGTCACGGGGGATGCTGATTGCAAACCCGGAAGGACGGCAACCCAAGGCGCGATTTTTGGTCGGAGCCATCAGCGCACGATGAGGTCTGCCGAGGCATCAATTCAAGAGTCAATCCTTGCGATCTCGTCCTAACCAATCGCAGAACCACTTGACAGAGTCGCCAATCGATGCCGACGATAGAGGGCATTCGTATCAGCAGCAAGGCGGCGTAGCGAAGGTCCCAGCCACAACTAAAGTCGGTGGCGCCCAGGCCACCCTCTACGCAGTCAATGCCCCTCACCAAGCCAGACCGGGCCCGACCATGGTCAAACGAGTGCCAGTCGCTACTACTTAGGCTGTCACTCCTGCTTGGCGTCCACGAGATAGCTTCATTAATTGGGGGTACCGCCTCTCGGGGATGATTCTCGGGACAGGTAGCTAGCTATTGCGCCGATACCTGGCCGCGTTTCTGAGACCTACCGCAAATAGTCCGAGGCTTGCGATAGTCCACAGGCTTGGAAAGACGAGAGCACAGGGACTGCTGATGAAGAACCACATGCATCCCGCTGCGACCGCCACAGATACCCACTGGTGGCGTTCGATCCCTTTCAGAACGAGCACCGTCGCTAGCGGCAGCACACAGAGAAACTGGTACGTGTACACGTCGCCCGGTATCAGCGCCCCGAGACTGAAGGCCATTGCCATGGAGAAAGGCTGAGACCAGCCGCTGCGCCAGCTCGCCCAGATAGTGGTTACGACAACGAGCGCCCTGGTCACATAGGCGAGGAGGGTGGCCAGCCAGGTCAGGTGCCAGGTGCCGATGGTCACGTCGCGCCAGACTCCATAGGCGTTGACCACCGAGAAGCTCTGGCCGCCGATCAACCGTGAGAACAACAGGGGCGTCGAGTTTTGAAAACAGTCGTGGGTCGCGACCGAGCTTCCCACCGCGACGGGTAGCAGCACGTTCATCACGTACTCGATCGGACTGCCGAACGGGATGAAGGACACGAGCAGGACCAACGCGGCTACCGCGATCAAGGTGGCGGTGAACCTCTTCCACCGCCGTGGGTCCACCGACAGCAAGAGAGCTGCCGGATAGAATTTCAGCGACGCGCCGAGGCCGACAAGAGCGCCTGCGAGCCGCGGCCGGGATTCAACGACGAGCATCGCCGCGACGGCTGTCAGGAGCAACAAGCCGCTGCGTTGGCCGAGCCTAACTTCTTCGAACAGCGGCGTGAAGCAGAGGCAGACGAGGATGAAGGCAGGCAGGGCCCAAACCTGCGTCGAACCTATGGACCGAAATAGCAGCACCAGGCCTGCCGCGACGAACAAACCGTTGGTCAGCGTCCACGCCCAAACACCGATCTGCTCGGGCAGCAAGCTGAACGGAATCGAGAGCCACACCTGAGGTGGGGGCCACGTAACCGTCCAGGTGAAGCCTTTCGCGATCAACGCGGCAACATTCGAGTACAGATGCGATGGATCAGCTAGCGCCTGGCGCCCGCCCTGGAGATAGAGGAAAGCGTCGCCGCCGACGGGCCAGAAAACTGAGAGCTCTGACAGCAGGCGTGCTCCCGACACGAGCGCCACGACAGCCCAGAGCAAGCGCCAATCTGTGAGAACCCTCTCGGCTGCTAACCGCATGGCCATCATTCGCGGGCCGGCAGCCCCGTTGAGCGGCGAAATCACCGTAGTTCGGTTCATTTAGTAGCTGTGACGTTGATCACAGGCTCGACAATCTAACGGAAGCGTTGTCGAGTTGAATGCGAAGACTGATCAGTCAGCGAAGAAGATGAACAAACGTACGGAGGCAAGCAACGCGAGGGGCGGTGTCACAGACAGGTCCCTTAAAGCCGAACAGCCATAGCTCATCGTGTGACAACAACAGCCGCAATAGCAGACTCGGGCCAACAGTTAGTCAGGGTGTCGGAGATTTCTTGGTGGAAGGGCGTACCAACAGCCACTGCGTGCGATTAGTAACCACGGTGGCGTAGTTCATGTTGGGACATTAGGTCTAGACGAAGTGTCGGCAACGAAACATCGACTCACCACAAAAGAACGATCTAAGACAAATGTTAAGTATGGGTCACTTGACACGCATCGTGAGATTCCGTAAGGTGGGTCGCATTCCTGGGGCGACACAGATCGGAGGCAGAGGGGAAGTTGGCCGCAGCTTATGTCGAATCGCAATCGGATGACGTTCATGTTTCCGAGTCGGCGACAACGCTTACTGCGTTCGAGCGCCGGACTTTGGAGCTCTTCGCTTCTGGCGTTGGGCGAGGTGAGATCGCAAGGTTGCAGAATCGAGCTCCTAAGACGATCAGCAATAGCCTGACCGCCGCAAAAGACAAGCTCGGCGCCCGGTCACTTGCCGAAGCGGCTGCGCTCGTCGCTGCCGAAGCAGCTGCGCTGAATCTCAAGTTTAGCGTCTAGCAGTCAGCATCCTGAAAGTCAAGGGAACGGTTCCCTTTTCTTTCGACAACCGTGACCATATCGTTCCGCCAACCGTGATTAGACAAAGGCATGGAACGGCGAAGGCACACCTCTTGGATGCGCCATAGCGGAATCCCTGTCTTGCGGAAGGGAAACACCTTTCGCTGAGCGAAGGAGTCCAACAAATGAATGAGTTCTCGCGATTGGTGCCGCTCTTCGTGCAGAACATGCTTACGATCGGCTTGAGGCCGAGCCGATTCAAGGCGCTCTCCATCGCGAGCGCAGTCATCTTTGCTTTCGCCGTTCAGCCGCCGACGCCTGCGCAGGCTGCTGCGCTTTGGAGCGCGAGCACGCACGGTGCTGGCCTCGGGGCCGCACACGCAGCTCCACAAGGCGGCATCGACCCTCCCTATCAGCCGCCAGCCAAACACGGAACCTCGTACATCGCGCCGACCGCGCCAGGTAAACCAACCGCGAAGGATCCTGTCGGCGCCGAGAAGCCAACTCTGCGCACGCGCAATTCGAGAACCTTCTCCAGCGGCGGACGACAGCTCACTACTTTGGTCTATGCGGGGTCGGTCAACTACCGTGACGCCAGCGGGAGCTGGCAAGCGATCGACAACTCTCTGGTCAAGACAGGGGTCCCTCAGTATGCATTTCAGAACAGAGCGAACAGCTACACCGTTTACCTGCCCGCCGACATCGGCACGGCCCCGATCCGGATCGCGTCCGGATCGAGCTGGCTGACCTTTAGCCTCCTGGGCGCCAAGGGCGCCGGCTCGATTTCTGGCTCGACGGCGAAATACTCCAACGCACTGCCCGGCGTGACCGTCGTCATCGATGCGCAGGCGGACTCGCTCGAGGAGAGCCTTATCCTCCAGGACCCTACTGCACCATCTCAGTTCAGCTACGAGCTTGACCTGAGCCCGGGACTGAAGCTAAGCGCGGTTGGCAGAGGATTCTCAATTGTCGATGGATCCGGACGAAGCATTTTTGGGATGACCGCGCCCGTGATGTTCGACAGCGCGAAGAACAGCGCCAAGTCCTCTGCCATCAGCATGGCGGCGAGCAAAGACAACAAGGGTGGTTCGACAGTGACCCTGAAGGCTGACTCGACGTGGCTCGGCAACAGCGGGCGCAAGTGGCCGGTCATCATCGATCCGACCTTCATCGTCGGCGATCTGCGCGACTGCTACATCAATGCGGCCTCGCCGACCACGATCTTCTGTGGCGGCACGGCGCTGAATGCCGGCTTCGACGGAACGAACGCCTCAAGGGCTCTCCTCCAGTTCAATCTATCAGGGGTCCCGTCGACCGACACTGTCGTAAGCGCAAAGCTGCTCCTTTATCTTGGCTCTGCGTCGACGAGTAACGCCACTTCGCTGAGCCTCTACCAGCTCACACGAGCCTGGACGGTGGCCGCGACCTGGAACACGTATGACGGCACCAACAGCTGGACCACGCCCGGCGGTGACTTTTCCGGCACGCCCGCAGCGACGACAAACGGAATTGCGGCGATCGGCGTCTGGTACGGCTGGTCGCCGACTGCGCTTGTCCAAGGATGGCTCAACGGAACGATCGCCAACGACGGCCTGATCGTCAAGGAGCCGACCGAGAACACAACCAACGTTCTCTCCTTCAACCCTGCCGCGGGCAGCAACCCGCCCTATCTCCAGGTCGTCCACCAGCAAGGCGGCTCGACGCCAGGCAGCTACTCGACCACGGTCCAATCGGACAACCCGGTCGCTTACTGGCACCTCGATGAGAGTTCGGGCTCGACCATGGCCGACGCAGAGAACTTTGACTCAGGCACATACCAGGGTACGTACACGCTTGGCCAGACGCCACTCATCCAGCCCGCGAGCGGGACGGCGGTAAGTCTCGACGGCAGCACCGGCTACGGCACCGCGGCGGCTTTGACGACCTTGCAGGGTGACAGCACTCGGAGTATCGAGCTCTGGTTCCAGACCTCATCACAAACCGCCCAGTACCTATTCGACGCAGGTGCCGCTGCCGGCAGTACCAATCAGATGTTCAGCTTGAGCGTCGTTCCTGCAAATGTCATTAGCGGAAATCCCCCAGTCAACACGGCAGGACTCTATGTGGCCCTATGGGGCCAAGACATCTACTATCCGGGCCTCAACGTTTTAGACGGCAAGAGACATCACGTCGTGCTTGAGTTGAGTGGAAATACGGTCTGGCTGTACTTGGATGGCACGACGCCAGGCGGATACTTCACCGATCAAGGTGGCAATGACACCTTCCGTGGCAGCTGGGACTTTCGATACCTCGAGCAGCCGGTCACTCTGACGACGACTCCAAACACAGGCGCCAACCCGGTCCTGATCGGAAACGGGCGCTATGTCGCCACCGGCCTGCTGAATGGCAAGGTCGATGAAGTCGCGGTTTACTCGACAGCGCTAAGCGCTACCCAAGTCCAGAACCACTGGCAGGCCGGAAACGGTCTGCCCTGGTCGCCGACGAACGTCTCAGGGACGGCTGGACAGAACCAGGTGACGGTCACATGGACCGCACCCACCTTCAACGGCAGCGGCATCACCGGGTATGTGATCACGCCACAGGTCGGAAGCAACCTGCGCACGCCGATAACTTTCAACTCGACGGCGACCAGCCAGACAATCACCAACCTCTCGGGTGGCGCGAGCTATGCCTTCAGTGTCAGCGCCTTCAACAGCCTCGGTCTGGGCGTGCCCTCGAGTACGTCGAGCGCGGTCACAGCGACGGGATCGGCGATCCCAATCTACGAGGACACAGTCCTCGCCGACTCACCGGTCGGCTTCTGGCCTTTGGGCGAAGGTAGCTTCAACGTCGCCACAGATCTAACCCAGACCTTCAACGGCCAGTATTTCAACACCTATACCCAAGGGGACACTGGGCCGACTGTCAACATCCCCAATAAGGCGGCCAACTTCAGTGGCAGCAACGCATACGTCCGTTTCAACCACACGGCGCTACTCGAGCCGGCCGGAGTCACAGTCGAGTTGTGGCTCAAGCCCTCTTCCGTGCCAGCCAACGACACGACGGTTCTGATTTCTCCGCAATCGGGCACCAGCGAAAACTCAAGCAACGGCTACGTGATGACCTTCGACGGGACCAACAACGGTGCCGGCGGCAAGATCACCTGGGCGGGGATCACGACCGCGGCTGCCCTGCCGAGCGGTGCATGGTCGTACGTCGTCGGCACAACGGACGGCGTTTCGACCCGCATCTATGTCAACGGAAAGGAATCGAGTGCAGTCACCGGTGGCGGACCCAGCTACGCTGGCGCGCCCAACTTCGACGCCCAGCTCACCCGATATGCATTCCCGGGCGACATTGCAGGACTCGCAATCTATTCGTCTTCACTCACCGCGTTGCAGGTCACAGCTCACTACGCTTCAGCGGGCTACGCGCCTGGTCCCGTCTCCAACCTGGTCGCCACCGCGAGCACCAACTCAGCCAGCCTGACCTGGACGGCGCCCAGCTATGCCGGCACGAGTCCGATCACCTCTTACACCGTGACCCCGGTCGTGGATGGCAAATCGAGCACGCCGATCTCGGTCAATGGAAACGGCACCGGCGCCAACATCCCCAACCTGCCTGGAGGCGGAAGCTACACCTTCCAGGTCCAAGCCAACAACGCAAGCGGCGCGGGCGTGATCGTAGCGTCGTCGGCGGTCACCATCGGCTCGCCGGCGACGGGTCCGGGCGGCTTCGGCACCTACCTGTACATGCGAGGCGGTCCCGGTCAGGGTCAGGCCTATGCCCACTACGGCTTTGTGAGCAGGAACAACGTCGCCGCCATGAGCAGCTGGACTCTCGAAGAGCGCCTGTGGGGCTGGAACTCGCTAAGCGTCACCGGCGGGCACACGGCGCTAGGGCTGCTGAGCGGGACGCCGAACAACCCGACGGACCAGAACCCGATCGCAGGCCTCAACTTCAACATCGGCGGCAGTCCTCTGCAGTCGTACTTCGTTTGGCCCGGTGGCGGTTCGTGCACCATACCGAGCGACCCGCAGGGTCTGCCCCTGGGATTTGACAGCTCGGTGACGACCCCGACCCATGTCGCCATCACCTATGACGGCAGCACGGTCCGCGGCTTCATCAATGGAACGTTGGTCACAGGCTGCAGCGTGGCGACCGGCAGCGCCGCCGTCCCTACGGCCCCCTTCGGCTTCATGGACAACTCCGGTCTGAGCCAGGCCTACTTCGACGAATTCCGGGTCAGCAACATGGCGCGATATACCTCCAACTTCACGCCACCCACCCAGCAGTTCACCAACGACAGCAACACTCAGGTCCTGTGGCGCTTCAACGACTATCCGATCAGCAAGCTGCCCTCGACCCACATCGTTCCGGACCAAAACGATGGTGGCACCTTCAACGGCGGCATCATCCCCTCGACCTACCGCGACTCTTCGGGCAACACCAATCACGCCAACACCGTCTGGGCCACCAGCCACGCGATCAACAATGGGTCCGAGGACTGGCGCCGTCCGTACTCGCTCGGCCAGGGCGTGACGGCGGACGAGCTGACCGGTGGGGAATCGAAGTGGTTATGCCCCTGCACGATCAGCTCCACAGCGCGTCCGGTCAACGACGCGACTGGCGAGTTCTATCACACCTTCACGGACTTCGAGGTGCCCGGACGGAGCGACCTCGCCTTCACTCGCACCTATTCCTCGCAGCGCACAGCCACGCTTGGCCCGACCGGTTACGGCTGGACGGACAACTACAACGAATCCATTACCTTCAGCCTTCCCAATGGCGGAGGTGATGCCACCGTGCACGAGACCAATGGCTCGGCCGTCTTGTTCACTCTCAACGGCAGTACCTACACAGGACCACCCAGCGAGCACGTCACGCTGGCGAAGAACGGATCGCTGTTTGACCTGACCGATGCCGGCCACAACCAGGAGGTCTTCAACGCTCCGGATGCCAACAACATCAGCTGGCTGCACCAGCTGATCGATCGCCATAACTCAGCGGCTTACACGCTGACGTTGGCCTACACCAATGGCAACCTGACGACCGTGACCGATCCCAACGGCCGCAGCCTGACCTTTACCTATCAGACGATCGGGACCAACAAGCTGATCCAGACCGTCACCCAGAACGATTCGCCTTCGCGCTCGGTCTCCTTCCAGTACGGCACCAACTCGGGCGATCCGACGACATATTTGAGCCTGACCCAGGTCACAGACGTGGCCGGCGGCTTGACCAAGTTCACCTACGACGCGAGCCACTACCTGCAGACCATGACCGACCCCAACAACGGGGTCATGACCAACACCTACGACCCGAGCTCGCACCAAGTCACCAGGCAGCAGGAGCCGATCACGACCCGGGCCACTACCTTCTCCTACTCAGGCGGGATCACGACCATCACTGACCCTAAGGGCAACGTGACCCAGGAGGAATACCTGAACGGCATCCTGCTCTCGCGGACGATTGGGTACGGGACCGCTCAGGCAGCAATGTGGACGTTCTCCTTCGATCCTGCCGCGGTCGGGTTGACTGCCGCGGTCGGACCTAACGGGGAGACGGTCACGACCGTTCGCGATGCGAACGCAAACGTCTTGAGCGAAACCGACGGTCTCGGCCGAATCACGAGTTACACCTACAACTCATTCAGCGAGCCGACGACCATCCAGGATCCGGGCGGCGACTGCAACGCCGTGCCCGCGACCAATTGCACGACCAACACCTACAACGCGACCGGCGACCTGGCGACGACGTCGCGGCCGTTGGTGGGCACCAGCCAGGTCCAGACAATCACCTACAACCACGCGGACAGCTCGCATCCCGGCGACGTGACCTCGATGGTCGACGCCGATAGCAACACTTGGACCTATGCCTACGACAGCAACGGCTACCGCAATAGCGTCACCGACCCGCTCGGCGACAAGACGACCTACGTCTTCAACAGCGACGGCTGGATTACCTCGTCGACATCGCCCAATGGTTACCTGACCCGCCAGGACACCTTCGTCCGCACCCCCGTCAGCGGCTCTTGGGGCACCGCGACCGACGCCAACGTGTGGACCAAGCAGGCCGGTTCCGCGACCTACTCGACCACCGGGACGCAGGGCAAGATCGCCAAGCCTTCGAGCGACAGCTGGGAGAGCTTGGGCTCGGCCCTTGCCAACGATGGTGGAGAAGTACTGGTCCGCTGGCAGGTCGCCACCACCTCGGATAAAGCCGGCGCGGTGCTCCGCTTGTCTTCTGGCGCGGCCACCTTCTATGGAGTGCGCTTCGACGGCGCCGGTCATGTCGAGCTCTTCGGCAAGTGGGCAGGGACCATCCACACCAACATCGGCAGCGTCCGAGTCAACTACACGCCGGGTACGGCGAAGCACTGGTTCCGCTTCCGCGTCGCCGGCAGCACCCTCTACTTCAAAGTTTGGGCCGACGGCTCCCAAGAGCCTGCCAACTGGTCAGGCCAGACAACCGATCCGAACGTGACGGGCACTGGCTTCGCCGGGCTCTTTGGCAACGCGACCAACACGACCGGGATCAAGTTCGACCAGTTCGCGGCCAACCCCTACGCGACCACGGCCTACACCTACAACTCGTTCGGCCAGCGCACCGGGCTCACCGACCCCGACAACCACACCACAAACTGGCACTACGATCCCAACCAAAACCTCGACCGCATCACCGACGCCGACGGCAACCTAACCACCAACGTCTACGACGCCGACAACGAGTTGACGCAGGTCAAGCGTGCCGATTTACCCCAGACCACCTTGGTGACTGATTACAACCCCGATGGGACTGTGCTCGATAAGAAGGACGGCAAGGGTAACGCCATTCAAGCCTATCAATATGACGGCCTGGCCCACGTGACAACAGTCACCGACGCCTTGAACAACGTGACCACATACGTCGATGACGCTTACGGAAACCTGGTCAGTAAGCAGGATCCAAGCGGTAGTTGCAGCGCACAACCCGCGACGGGCTGCACAACTTACGCCTATGACGTTGGTAACCAGCTGACCGCGATTGCATACAGCGATGGCGTCACGCCCAATGTCTCCAACATCACCTATGACGGCAATGGACAGCGCACCGGCATGACCGATGGCACCGGGACGAGCACCTGGGCCTGGGATAGTCTCCACCGCATCGTTACCTACACCAGCGGCAACACCGCTCAGTTGCATTGGATCTACAACTTGCGCAACCTGCCTACCACCATCACCTATCCGGGCTCGCTAAACGTCACTCGAGGATATGACAACGCAGGGCGGTGGACCACAGTCCAGGACTGGAACACGAACATCACGAGCTTTGGCTACGATTCCGACTCCAACCTGACCACCGAAACGTTCCCTTCGGCCTCTGGGGTGGTCGACGCCTTCACCTTCAATGCGGCAGACCAGGTCACTGCAGTCGCCTCTATGAAAGGTGGCAGCACGCTCTTCTCGGCTGGCTACGCGCGAGACGCAGCTAATCAGTTGGCGATCGACTCTTCAGCCGCTTCGGGTACGGGTTCCTATAAGTACACACCCCTCAATCAGCTTTGCTACGCGGGCTCGACAAACGCCAGCGCGTGTGCTTCTCCGCCGACCGGCAGCATTGCTTACAAGTACGACGCCGCGGACAACTTGATCCAAAAGGGCTCTACCCAGCAGGTCTTCAACAGTGGCGACGAACTCTGCTGGACAGCATCCGCCTCAGGTGCGTGCGGGAGCCCTCCATCTGGCTCAACCACTTACCAGTACGACGCACGTGGCAACCGCACGGCTGTGCTCCCGAGTGGCGGGCAGGCACAAAGCTTGACATACGACCAAGCGGACCGACTGACGACTTTCGTCGCTGCCGCGACATCAAGCTACGGCTACGACGGCGATGGTTTGCGAATGTGCAAGTACGCGGGCACTTCGACGCAACCTTGCCACGCCAACGGTAATACTGCATACGTCTGGGACATTTCCGGGCTGCTGCCGTTACTTCTAAAAGAGGGAACCGCATCGTACATTTACGGTCCTGGTGGTCTGCCAGTTGAACAGATCAATACGGGTACCACGGTCTGGTACCACCATGACCAGCTCGGCTCGACGCGTGTAGCCACAGACGCTAGCGGCACGACTCAAGCCACCTACACATACGATCCGTACGCGGGCCTAGCTTCAAGCACTGGGTCCATCACAAACCCATTTCGGTTTGGGGGACAGTATCAGGATTCTGAGTCGGGTTTTTACTACTTGCGTGCTCGCTACTATGACCCAGCCACTGGCCAGCTGCTCACGGTGGACCCCGCAGTGTCCACTACTCGCCAGCCGTACGGATACATCGCCGGCAACCCGCTGAACGGCACTGATCCAAGTGGCCTCGATTGGTGGAGCAGTGTTCAACACTTTGCAAGCAAGGCGGCCAACATCGCGGATCAGGTTATGCCGGTGGTGGCCCAGGTCGCGAAAACAACTGCACTTGTATGTGGCCTTGCCAGCTTGACTGTCGTTTTGGATGAGGTCACAGTGCCATGTGCAATCGCTGCCAGTGCCGTTGCCCTCGGAGCCGACAGCTATCTCGCATTGCGCGGCAAAGCGACAATTGGAGATCTAGTGGAGGATACAATCGGCTTGGCTCTCAGCGCGGTTGGAGGATACGGTGCTGTGCGTGCCGGCGCCGCTGGCGTGCGATGGTTGGCGGCGGACGCAAAGCTGGCGAGACGGTGCATCAGTGAAGGGCGATTCGCGACCGCAGGCATTAAGTCGCTGCAGCGAGCCGCCAGCGATGCGCACGACGCGTACGAAGGCGCCAGAATAGGTTCGAGTATTCTCGAGACCACCTCGGCAGGCTTTCACGGACTCGACTACTTCGCGCGTTATCAACCGCAGGCACTTCAGTGAAGGACCACGGGAGTCAGTGAAACGGGGATCTTCGCGTGCTGCCTTGCGCGGTAATCCCTACTTTGATCGCCAAGCGACCTGGCTGCGAAGGGAGATCTTCGCGTTACTCCTAACGGCAGCCAATGCGATCGCTCTGACTTTCGCGGGGTCAAGCATTCGATCCAATCTCATCGTTGTCAGTTGGACCGTTGCACTGGTCATCACGGATTTCGTTCTGCTAGCAAAGTGGCTCCCGCTATGGCGTCGAATGTGGCAGGAGCAAAATCGCATTGAGCAGCGGACGTCGTCCGATCGGGCGGCGACGCGGTTGGCTGAACTTCTCGGCCAGAGATTCTTACCGGTCAAGATTGTAATTATCGGTTGCCTTGCAGGAATTCTCGTCGCGGCAATAGCGTGGACTAACAGCCCGACTCTTGCCGTCGTGTGCGCGACGATCATATGCGTCGCGGCAGTATTCTTGGCCTGGGCATTGACGCGTCAGGGATCGTCGATGTAAACCCAACCTGGTGCGGGTCCACAGATTCGACGGCCACCATCTCAGAGCGAGGTACTACGATCCGTCGACTGCCCAGTTCGTTTCGCGCGATCCGATTTCCCCGACCACCAAACAGCCCTATGGCTACGTCTCGAACAATCCCATGAATGGCACCGATCTGGCCGGACGATGGCCAGACCTGGGTGGAGTCTGGAACGGTGCCCGCGGCTGGTGGCACTCTTAATGCCCAGACAATACCGGCACGGTAGCGGGAACAATTTCAATGGCGTGTGGTCTTGCCAATCTTGCGGTTATTGATGCTCCAATAACAGGGACATGCGCTGTCGCGCGGGTGAATTCCAGCCTTTTCCGACCCGAGCGGTCAGGTCCGAACGCGACCTTGCGCAGGTGTGGGGTGGTTTCTGTACAAATCAGGCTCTTTCAGGCGCCGCATATTGGATTTGTCCTTGCGGGGCTCTTACGAATTAACTTGACGGCTCTCCGAAAAGGGAGTATGCCGAACGTGCGCAAGCAGTCACGTCCATGCGTCACTCAGGTGATGCGGTCACAAATGGAGGACGATGGGCTTCAAGTTGTGTATAGAGCGCGTTCCAAGCCAACTTATTCGCACAGATCATACGAATGCTTGCCCGGGGACCATAAGAACAAAGTGAGCCGCGATGTGATGACTGCCTCGCTAAATTCAGACAGGTACGCCTTCTGCCGGTCACGCGCATGATGCGGAGGCGGGCGAGAGATATCGCCAAAGCATTGGGCCTACTGCTAGCAGTCACCACATCAAGCATGTGCACTCCAGGCCCAACAACAAACCCATCGATTACGGCGTCCTGTGTTTCGCCGCTGCCCTCGTGCGCAACGGCGACCACATTCTCAGAGGGCTCCACGGTTTCGGTTTCTGGTAGCGGTTTCTCGTCGTCGACGAACACCGCGATCTGGCTCGAAACTGGCGGCGACGGAAAGCTCGACTTTGGTGAGCCGTCCGTCCAGGTGCTCAGCGATGGATCCGGGTCGATCAATACGGTGCTCAAGGTGATTGGGGTGCCAGCCGGCGCGTACACGATCCAGGCTGGAACGTGTCATGTGCAACCCACGCCGGCTTCGTTCCGGGCCTGCCAAGACCCGGCCAACCCCACAACCGGGGCCGCGTCGACGCCAGTTGTCATCAACCTGAGTTCGGCGCCGTCGAGCATGGGCAGCGGCACGAACGTCAATATCACGGGCTTCGGGTTTCCCGCCGGCTCGATCAACGTCTGGCTCGATGTCGGCAGCAATAACATCGATCAGGCTCCGGACGACATGTTCACAGGGACCACACTGGCGGACGACCTGGCTGGGTCCGACACTACTGTCACTGCGGTCGCAGGGCCAAGCGGGGCCTTTTCTACCAAGATGATGATCAACGGCGATCCACACCTATATCGGATCGGAGCCGGCCCATCCAGTCATGCGATTGCTTCAACGCGAATCAACATCGGATCGTGCTTCTTGCAGGAGTGCGTGATCAATGGCGTCGACACAGTTTGTCTCGGAGGGAGATCGCCGTCCGACCATTTGGGCCTATTCAACATCTGCAAGCAAGTGGACTTCAACTACTCCGATTCTGGCTACGACCTCACAAATCTCGGTCCCGTTTTTCCAGGAGCTGGCGCACTCGCCGCCATGGTCAACGACCTGGGTCTACCTGGGACAGGTTGCATAGCAATTAATCTCGCCGAGACATATGCCGCCAACCTGGGCAATCTCGTCATTCCGGACAGTGCCTATGACTTCGGCAAGCAACTGTCTGACTTCGCCGACATTAACTGCGCGGGCGGCTTTCCCGGTGGAAACCCGGCGTGTGGATTCATTCCCTGCACTCTCCCGACCTACATCGCTGCAATCGCCATCGGCGGCCACTCAGTTCCTGACGCCGGGGTCCTCTTGGCCGCGGATGCTGTAGGGCACCTGGCTGCACCTGTCGCACAGTACGCACTCGCGGAAATCGCAGTCGCGGTCGACATCGCCTGTGGATATGTCGCCTACCACTGTGATGGCAAGGACATCACAATGACCATCCTCCAGAATCCGGCCATTCAGCAGGCGGGGATACCCACGCACTTCGCCCAGCCTCCGATCAGCAGCGTTCTATTCCCCAATCCATGCAGAGCCTCAGTGTCGGCGCCCCCGATGAACGGCAATTGCTGGGGTGGCCTCATCGGATGGGGGAAAGTTGCCTGCACCCAGCTCGATAACGACCCGAAAAGCACATGCGACGTCCCGCCTTCGCCAGCAACAGCGGCCCCGCCGTTTCCGAGGCTGCCGATTCCAGGTTCGGCTGGCGCAGACAACAAGCTCGCCATGAGGATGTGCACTACGGGCAGGGTGGTTGGCCTCAGCATGGGATACGACGGAGACCTCAGCTTCGATGTTGACAACAGTTTTGCTCTCGTCAACTACCACAACTTCGATCCCGGCCCCGGAGGCACCGATGCGCCCAACGGAGTTGACGTCGAGATGCCTTGGTACAGTCTGGGGGCGATAACAACTAGCCCTGGGAATCCACCGGCCATCGTGCAAATAGAGGCGCTGCGCAAGGGCATGACTGTCACTGTCTGTGGCCAGTGGGTGGCTGACATGCACATGTTGTGGAATGAGCTGCACCCGGCGTCGTCGCTCACGATCGTTTCTCCTAAGCCAACGGCGATTCCCAACGTTATCGGTGAGGATCCCGCCGTCGCGACACAGGCGATCCGAGCGCGTGGCTTCGTCGTTGCCCAGGAGACCACCGTGGACCCGACATGCAGGCGTCTAAACATAGTGGCGAGCCAAACCCCGGTCGGTGGCGGGCTCGGGTATCCAGGATCGACAATTGTCACGATCAGGGTCGGCGTAAAGGGGACCAATCCATGCCCTTGACGCTGGAGCCTTCAATGGCGGATTGGCATCAGCGAGCGATGTGAAATTCAAGCCGCGTGAGAGACACGCTCCCGCGCCCAGATGCTCCTGATTTCAGACTATCCACTGCTCCCGCGAACAGCCCGGGCTACTGAGGCGGGGGTGCCTTGACAGCGCTTGATCTGATCCGTTCTTGGGAGCCTGGTACGCGAGGCGATTAAGCCAATAGACCCGGTTCGGTGGACATTTGCAGGGGCCCGCTTCTAAGTAACGAGCGTAATGACAGCCAAGACGACAGCCAAGTTCGCCATTGTTGGCGACGGTTGGCGGACTTAAGCGGACGTTAGTTAACTGAATCTCATCTTGGGCGGACGCGTCCGGACGCCGGTGGACGCCAGATCCGCGGTCTTCAAAACCGAGAGTCGAGGGTTCGAATCCTTCCGCCCCTGCCAACCCGTACTTGACGCTTTCCGTATCACCATCGCCAGTTTTCTTGGCTGGTGGATCCGCCGCCCCGCACACTCGACGATGGTCCTTTACAGCCAATCGGTACAGCCAATAGCTGGCCAAAGGCGCTCGCCGACGATGGATTTGCGGGGTAGTGCCGAATTGGGCGGCCAACTCCGGCACCCAAAGCCCTCGGTTCTAACGAAGCCCTCGGTTTTTGTTGCAGCGACCCGATCAGGGCTTGGTGTCTCATCCGCCTCGCTGGCCAGCTGTTCAACCGCCGCCGCCCAGATGCCTCAAGCCTAAGGACGCACGAGTCAGGACCGTGAGGCACCCATTCGAGTTCCCAGGCCCGCTTTAGAGCGCCGGACAGGGTGTACGCCGCCACCGCCGCACCTATTAGGTCCGCCGAATTTCACATCCTCCGCGCCAGCACGCGATCGCGACCGCCGCTATCCCGTCGCCCAGGGCGGACAGTGCCACGCCGGGAAACACCCGGCGCGGCACTGGCTGAGCCATCGCAGGGTAGTAGGGCTCTCTACTCCGCGTAGGGCTGATTCTGCCCCGCCGCACTGTAGCTGACCTGCCAGGCATATCCATCCAGGTCCGCAAAGACCCCAACGTACCCGCCCCACGTCTCTTTCGTCGCCGGCTTGAGGATCTTCGCGCCAGCCTTCTCGGCCTCCGCCAAGACCTCATCCACGCGCGCTTCACTGCGCACGACATAGGTGAAGACAACGCCGCTGAAGCCGCCGCTGTCGCCATCAGGGCTCAGGCCAACGGATTCGGCCAGCCCCTCGCGGCCGTAGAAGCCGACCCTCGAACCACCATGCGGCACGAAGAACACCGAAATCTTGAAGTCGTGCTCAACCTTCCAGCCGAGGCCATCGGTGTAGAAGCGCCTGGATCGGTCCATGTCGTTGACGCCAAGTAGGATTGCGCTGACGTGGCAGTTCATCTGTCTGATCTCCTTATCGACAACTGATTTGGCACCGACGAGTTCGTGTTCGAAGTTCCTCCTATGCGCGATTCATGGGGAGATCCTCCCTATGCGAGATTCATGGAGACGAGCCTTCATGCCGTCAATTCCTGTTCGTGCGGTCCGGTGGGTTCGGACGCCGCGTGCAGCTCCCGACGCTGTGCTGTCGGGCTCGGAGCGTTGACAAGGGCTGCAGCGAGCAGGGCCCCAAGCACCAGGATCCCCGCTCCCCAGGCCGCAGCCGTGGCATACCCGTGGACCAGCCCGGCAGCCGCACCCAGGCGACCAGTTGTCACGTGGCCGGCCAGGTAGTTGGCGGTGGCAGCTGCCGCCACTGTGTTGAGTAGCGCCGTCCCGATCGAAGCCCCCACCTGCCCGGCGGCGTTGACGGTCGCCGCCGCCACGCCGGCGAGGCGCGGCTGCACTCTAAGGGTCGCGTTGCTGTAGGCGGGCACAATGGCGCAGGAGGCTCCTAGCCCAAGGAGGGCCTCCGCAGGGAGGACGTGGGTCAGGTAATCGCTCCCCACGTGAAGCTGGGTGAGGAGGGCCATGCCTGCCCCCGCCACCAGCAGCCCAGGCGCCATCAGCGCCCGAGGCGGCACTCGGGGCATCAGCCGCCCAGCGATCAGCCACGCGCCGAGCTGCGTGGTGAACGTTATGGGCAGGAAGGCTACCCCGGCGATGAGGGGCGAAAAGCCGAGAACGACCTGCAGGTAGTAGGTGATGAAGAGGAAGGCGCCGAAGAGCCCGGCCGTGGCCAGCAGCACGGATAGGAAGGCGCCGCCCCTGGTCCGATCCAGCACCACGGATAAGGGGAGCAGCGGGCTCCCGGCCGTCGCCTCACGAACCACGAAGAGAGCGAACAGCGTTCCGCTGCCTAAGATAAGGGCGATCACTGCAGAGTCCCAGCCCTCGGCCACCGCCTGAACGGAGCCGTAGACCAGTGCCACCAGCGCTCCTGTAACCAAGAGTGCGCCGGGGAAGTCGAAGCGCAGCCTCTCCATGGTCGGCGGCGACGAGGGGACCAGCCTAAGGGTTCCGATCGCGGCCACTAGCGCCACCGGCACGTTCACGAAGAGGCACCACCGCCAGGACAGGTACTGGGTCAGAGCCCCGCCCAGGAGCAGGCCGATGGCCGCGCCGCTGCCGGCGATGCCGCCGAATACGGCGAAGGCGGTCGCTCGTTCCTTGGGCTCGGTGAAAGTCACCGCCAGTAGGGAGAGTGCGGTTGGGGCGAGGAGGGCTGCGAGGGAGCCCTGAACCGCTCGGGCCGCGACGAGCACGGCGAAGTCTGGCGCCGCGCCGCCGACCGCCGAGGCGGCGGCGAATCCAACCAGTCCTATCACGAAGGTCCGAGTCCGGCCGAAGCGGTCGGCGAGCCGTCCCCCGAGTAGGAGTAAGCCGCCGAAGGCCATGGTATAGGCCGTGATCACCCACTGCCGGTCGGCCGGGGAGAAGCTGAGGGAGGCCTGCGCCGAGGGCAAGGCGACGCTGACGATGGTGGCATCGAGCGCCACCATCAGCTGGGCCAGGCCGATGAAGGCCAGACCCACCCAACGGTTGCCAACCGTCTTGGGTCCACGTACTGCACGGCCGCCATGGAAAGGCGCCTCATGCTGCGAGATCGGTTGCGCACTCATCGCTGATTTCTCCTTCAGTCTTTCCGCCGTTCTCATTTCTCTTGAAAGTGTCATCTGTCACATCGGAGCACCCGCGGTGGGTCTACCTGTTATGACCGCCTTCGTCGGAGGAATGTGACGGATGAACGCGCCGTGAACCTGGCTGCTTATCGCGGCCTGATGCGGGACTCCCGCGCACGCCGCCTACTTGTCGGCCTGGCCGTCTCGTCGCTCGGCGACGGGATAAGCACCGTCACTATCGCCTGGCTGGCACTGGCGATAGCGCCACCCCACGACGCCGGCGTCTACGTCGGCCTGGCGCTGGCGGCGTACACGCTGCCCGGCATGGTCGGCGGCATGACGCTGGGCCGGTTCTTCCGGCGCCGGTCGCCAAAAGGCCTCGTCATCGCGCATTCCATCGTTCGAACCGGAAGCCTCGCCGCGATCGCGACCCTATCGCTCCCGGGTGCGCTCCACCCGACCGTGTACGTTCTTCTGCTGGCTGTGTCTTCGCTTCTCGTGACATGGGGGAACGCCGGTGAGTACTCGCTGCTCGCCGACGTCGGAGGGGCGCAGGGGCGGCTCGCCGCCAACTCGCTGGCGAGCGCACAGGTGTCGATGGCCACGATCATCGGTCCGCTGGCGGCGGGCATCCTGCTGACGCGGCTCGCGGCCGGCTGGCTCCTGGCCATTGATGCGGCGTCGTTCGCTGTCCTCGGCATCGTGGTTGCCGGCCTCGCCCGCGCGCCCGCGGGGCCGATTGCTGAGAGCGAGCAGCCGTCAGGAGAGGAATCGGGCTTTCGCCTCCTGCGACGGCGCGAACTCCTCGGCCTGACGGTCGTGACGTGGTTCTTCTTCTTCCTGTACGGGCCGGTCGAGGTGGCCCTGCCGGTCCACGTCGCGCGCGAGTTGCACGCTTCGGCGCAGCTCCTCGGCGCCTACTGGACCAGCTACGCCCTGGGCGCGCTGGCGGCGAGCCTAGTCACCGGGGCGCTGCGCACGGGCAACGTGCCGGCCATCAGCATCGCGATCATCGCCGGCTGGGGCGCGTGCCTGTTGCCTTTCTCCTTCGCGCCCGTCCCCGTCACGCTGGTGTGCTTCGCCGCCGGGGGTCTGATCTACGGGCCGTTCAATCCCCTCACCTACGCGCTGTTCCAGTCCGCGACGCCTGCCGCTGACCTGCCCGCGGTCCTCGCCGCGCGAGGGACGGTGGTGATCGTGTCGACACCGCTGGGGATCGCTCTCGGCGGGCCGCTCGTCAGCCTCCTCGGCGGAGGCGGCACGCTCGTCGCGTCCGGCCTGGCCACCGTCATGCTGGCGGCCGTCTCGCTGCTGGTCTGGCCGCGCGAACCTGCGTTCGGCCGGCCCGAGCCCATCGATCGCGAGCTGACGGAAACCTAGGCTCTCGTCCTCCTTTTGGAGCGATTCGTTTAATGCCACACGTTCAGGGCCACTGCGGAACGGATGAAGTGCTTCAAGGCCTTCGTCCTAATGAAAGTCGATCGCGTGCCAGGCGTTCCCCTCGGGGTCAGGGTTGAAGAGCCCGATAGCTTGGTCCTCTCGGACAGCTCGGTCTTCCTGGAAATTGCGCGGAACCTCTGTCACATCCGCGCCAGGTGGCCGGTCTACTTGTAATGACCGCCTGCCTCCAGGGGAATGTGACGGATGAATAACGAAAGGTTGACGGAGCAGTTCGAAGAGCAGAGCAACCGGTTGCGGGCCATCGCCTACCGCATGCTCGGTTCGTTCAGCGAGGCGGACGATGCGGTCCAGGAGACCTGGCTGCGCCTCAACCGCACCAGGATCGATGAGATCGAGAACCTGGCCGCGTGGCTGACAACCGTCGCGACCCGGGTCTGTCTGAATATGCTGGAAGCGCGCAAGACACGCCGAGAGGAATCGCTGGAAACTGCCCTTCCAGTGCCAACGGTCAGCGTAGCCTCCTTCGACCCGGAGCACGAGGCGTTGCTCGCCGACTCGGTGGGCCTCGCTCTCCAGGTGGTGCTGGAATCGCTCTCGCCTCCCGAAAGGGTCGCGTTCGTGCTTCACGACCTGTTCTCGGTGCCGTTTGACGAGGTCGCATCGATGATGGGAAGGTCGTCGGTGGCTGTCCGTCAGCTGGCGAGCCGGGCTCGGCGACGTGTGCAGGGCAGGCCGGTGCCCGACCGTGACTTCGATCAGCAGTGGGACGTGGTTGCCGCCTTCTACGCAGCCACGCGAGAAGGTGACTTCGAGCGGCTGATGGAGGTGCTCGACCCCGACGTAGTGCTGCGCGTGGAGGGCGGTGCAGGCGCTGCGAAGTTGGGAGTGGTCCGCGGGGCCCGCCGAGTTGCCAACGGAGCGAAGGCCGCCGCCCAGTTCGGACACCAGGTCCGCCTGGCCCTGGTCAACGGTGCGCCAGGTGCGATCCTCCTCGAGGGCGGCCGTCCCGTTACTTTGGTGAGCTTCACCGTAATCGGCGGGAAGATCGTGGAGATCGACGTGCTGCGTGATCCAGAGCGACTCGCGCAGCTGTGACCAGATCACCTACTGAGCTGAGGAGAACCAACAATGGATACCAATGCGAAGGTTCCACAAGACCGGATGAAGAATCCAGTCGTTATCATCCCGGAGGCCACGGAGCCCGTCCGGGCCGCCGTACGCGGCGGCTAACGGGTGGCGCATCAAACGAACACTCGACCTCGTACATCTTCGAGCCAGCAGATTAATGGGTGCAGCTCGTGCGTGCACTTGGGCTCGCGTGGCGCCAAGAAGGCGGGCGAGACAGATGGTCGATTGTTCGCTTGTAGCGGCTTGGCGCGAATCGCCTCACTTCACCGATCCCGAGCGGGCAGCACTCGCGCTGGCTGAGGCGGTGACCCGTCTCAGCGATTCGCCCGCACCCGGTTTCCTACGAGGTCTGGAACGAGGCCGCCCGGCATTATGACGAGCGCGGACTGTCGGCGCTCGTGCTCACGATAGCCGTAACCAATGTGTTCAACCGCCTCAACGTTGCTACGTGGCAAATCGCCGAGCCTGGGGCTGGGGCTGGGCTGGGGATCGACGCTGAGCAGCTTCCCCGTCGCCGCGGCTAGAGTCAGTTCAAGGAAGAGTCCCTGCAGCCGCAGGCGTAGCAAGCAGTTGAGGAGACAGGACGGAAATTGCGGCGACAACGAGCACGGCGTCCCGCTTTGTTCGGTCAATTTCCCCATCGAGATTCGTCATCTATATCCGGAGGACAACTTTGGAGCGCACTCCAGCACATTCCGAATCCGAGATCACCTGAGCAAGACGCATCTCGCTTCGTACATCACCTTTCAGCAGCTCGTTTGTCACAACGAATCGGCCACATTGACATCTATCGGGGATCCGCCCAACGAGTGAGGGGACCGAGGAAAATGCCGGCTGACAACCCATGCGGTCTGCCTCGATTGCCTTCTCGGGGTGGTCGGTTCACCCCCACTGCCGGTAGGTCTCGCGTGCAGTCAGAGCAGGTAGGCGGCGAGCCGTCCGATATGGCACAGGATGAAAGTCCGGAGCCGCTCGTCCTGCCACGCCTCGAAACACGAAAGCTAATCCTCCGGGAGTTTCGAGATTCGGATCTCGAACTCATTCGCGAGGCGTCAGGAGATCCACTCATCCCGCTGATCACCTCTGTGCCCGCCGACTACACAGAGGCGGAAGGTCTTGCTTTCATCAAACGTCAACAGGGTCGGTTGACCTCCCGGGAAGGGTACGCGTTCGTGATCGCGAACCGGGCCGACGATCGCGCCATCGGGGCCATCGGCGTGTGGATTCGCAACATCGATCTTGGCCGGGCGGCGGTGGGCTACTGGCTCGGTTCTTCAGCGCGCGGTCAAGGTACTGCGGCGGCGGCTCTCTCGGCTGTATCTGACTGGGCGCTGGAGAACCTAGAAGTTGTTCGGTTGGAGTTGTTCGTCGAAGAGTGGAATATCGCATCGTGGCGGACTGCAGAGAAGGCAGGCTTTAGTCGCGAGGGGCTCCTCCGTAGGTGGGAGCTTATTGGAGGCGTTTGGAAGGACCTGTACGTTTACTCGAAGGTCCGAGAGTTCCCGAAGTAGAAAGGCTAGCTTCTCGCCGCGATGACGAAACCTCTGTCCGAAGACGAATGGGTCGAGTTGCGATCGCTGGCGCCAGAGGCCCAACGCAGGAGTCGCACAGTACGTTTCGAGGCAAGTGCCCTCGGCAACTTCTCGCCCTAAGCGACCACCGAGTGGTGGTCTCGGATCGAAAACGTCCACGAGCACTCGGCGGCTCGTCGGGCGGCTCGGCGGTGGCCGTCGCGTGTGGGATGTGCGACTGGGCAATTGGCTCGGACACTGGCGGTTCGATCCGCATCCCCGCTGCCCTGTGCGGCGTAGTCGGGTTCAAGCCTGAGTTCGGAAGCAGCGACGTCGCCGGCGTGATCCCGCTCTCACCGTCACTCGACACTCTGGGCCCGATGGGGCCGGACATGGCCACGGTCAAGCGCGCATTCGAGCAGATGTCGGGCTCGAGCGTGAAGTTGCCGGGGTCCGGGTGGAAGCCACGCCTGGCGGTGCCAGCGGGATGGGTGGAAGGGCTCGATCCGGAGGTCGAGCGGGCGTGGCGGGCCGTCGCGCACGGCCTACCTGAGATCGAGTTCCTCGATCGGCTGTCGCTCTTCCGCCCGGGCTTGACCATCCTGATGGTGGAAGCGAGCGCCTATCACCGGATGTGGGCGACCGAGAAACCGGAGAAGTACGGTGCCGACGTGCTCGAGCTCATACGGCGCGGCTTCGAGATTCCAGAAGATCAGTACCGGGCTGCAGTTGCGGTGGCGCCCGAACTGCGTGCGGCGGTTCGCGAAGCGATGAAGGACGTGGACGCGCTGGTCCTTCCTGCCACCGCGATCGTCGCCCCGACGAGGACCGCGGGCATCGAGGTTCGCGAACCGCTCGCCCGATTCACGCGGCCGTTCAACCTGAGCCACCAGCCAGTGGTGGCGTTGCCGGCGCCGACGCGTGGGCTGCCAGTTGGCGTCCAGGTGGTGGGGTGTACAAACGAATTGGCGCTGGCAAGCGCCGCGTGCTCGAAGCCGATTGGGCTGGCTTCAAATAGGCCGAACGAGTCGCGGGACGATCACCGACCGTTCCGAGAGGTCACAGAACGACACGAAGGCCACGCCACTTGATTCGGCGGCCCCAGAGAAGCCGCCAGGACACTCTAGAGCACGCGGTGTTGACACGGTTCGGGCCGTGAGGCTTGCAGACTCAAGTGGCTACCTCCCCGCCCGCATGGGAGGGAGCGATGCACAGCCAAGCCGTACAGCCAACGCCCGCCGGCCGACACCGATGTTGGCCGATGCCGGGAGTTCGCCTCCGACCACGATCGACTGACATCGACCCCAGGCCTTAGACTCCAAAACCGCGGGGAGGGGAGCCTCCATCAAGGTCACCCCAGGGGGCTCGTCGTACAGCAACGCCGATGGCAAACGGTGATATTTGGCGGCACTCAGCAGGACTCAGCGAATTCAGACCGCCAGTTTTGAACGGGCCGCAGCGATCTGTTAACCGTAAGGTTCAGGGTTCGAATCCCTGTCCCGGAGCCACTTTTGAATTCGACTGGCCGGATTCGAAACCATGAAAGATTGCGCGGCTCAACAGCGATCTTTCGGGACGTGTTCAACTATTGCGTCATGCCCAAGGTCACGTTTGTCGGCGCCGGAAGTGCGGTTTTTGCTCGCCAGCTCATGACGGACATCCTCGCCATCGACGGTCTCGACGAGGGTGCATTCGCACTCGTCGACATCGACGCTACGCGACTTGACCTCGCCAAACGCATCGCGGAGCGGTTGGTCGAGCTCAGGGGTAAGCGCTGGAGGGTTGAGGCTTCGACAGATCGCAACGACGTCCTGAAAGGCACCGACTACATCATCAACTCGATCGAAGTCGCGGGTCTCAAGAACGTGCGCTTCGATTACGACATCCCGATGAAGTACGGCGTGGATCAGTGCATCGGCGACACCATTGGACCAGGTGGGATCTTCAAGGCCCTTCGGACAGGCCCAGAATGGCTCGACATCGTCGCCGACGTCCAGCGAGAGGCGCCGAACGCCGTCGTCTTGAACTACACGAATCCGATGTCGATCCTCACGCTGGCGGCGCTCCGCAGGACGGACCTGCCGGTGGTCGGGCTATGCCACAGCGTGCAGGGGACCTCGCGGCAGCTGGCGGAATACCTTGACATCCCGTACCGCGAGCTGCAGTGGGAGTGCGCCGGCATCAACCACAATGCCTGGTTCACCAGGCTCGAACACGACGACCGTGACCTCTACCCGAAGCTGAGGGAGCGAGCACGCGATCCTAAGATCTACGAGAAGGACCCGGTCCGGTTTGAGCTCATGCTGCATCTCGGCGCCTTCGTCACCGAGTCGAGCGGGCACTTTTCGGAGTACACGCCTTACTTCAGGAAACGCCCGGATCTCGTCAAGAAATACTCCCGGTCGGGATATCTCGGCGAGAGCGGCTTTTATGCCAACAACTGGCCCCGGTGGCGGCGCGACAACGACGAGCAAATCGAGTCAATGCTTAGCGGTCAGATGCAGATTCCACTCGAGCGAAGCTTCGAATACGGCGCCGACATCATCGAGGCGATCGAGTGCAACCGGCCGACCGTCATCTACGGGAACGTGCAGAACCGAGGATCGATCGACAACCTTCCCGATGGCTGCGTCGAGGTGCCCTGCCAGGTCGGTCGGGATGGTGTCCGGCCCCAGCACTTTGGCCCGCTGCCAGAGCAGCTCGCGGCGCTGAACAGATCGCACATGGCGGTTCACGAGCTGGTCGTCGAGGCTTTGCTGGAGCGCAGCAAGCAAAAGGCCAAATACGCGCTGATGCTGGATCCACTCACGTCAGCAGTGTGCTCACTGGAGGAGATCGACAGCCTCTTCGAGGAGATGTGGAAATCAGAGAAGGAGAGCCTGCCGACGTTTAGCTAAAGCGTCGCCATCACCTGGCGCAGCTGCGACGCCGTCTCTTCGGGTCGGGTGTCATTGACGAAGGTGCCCGCGCCCAACTCGACGCCGGCAAGGTGCTTCAGCCTATCGGCGCGACGGTGAGGCGGGTAAAACTCCACATGCAGGTGCGCTTCCGGCCATCTGCCGCCATCGGTCGGCGCTTGATGCACGGCCATCACGTATGGCGTCGAAAAACCAAAATGCCGGTCGTAGCCCGAGGCCACGTCGCGGAGCGCTGCCGCGAGCCCGGCGCGTTCCGCGCTGTCGAGCGCGGTAATCGATCCGACGTGGCGTCGCGGATACACGTGCACCTCATACGGCCAGTGCGCGGCGTGCGGCACGAACGCGACCACAGACGCCCGTTCAAACAGCAACCGTTCACTTGCGAGCTCAGCCTCGATCTGCTCGCAATGCAGGCAGCCGCCGGTTGTGTCCATCTGGTTTCGGGAAGCGGCCAGCTCGAGCTTGGCCACAGGAGGAATGAACGGCAGGGCGTAGATCTGGCCGTGGGGATGGTGAAGGGTGACGCCGATCGCTTCGCCCTTGTTCTCGAAGATGAAGACGTATTTCACGTCGGGTCGCGAGCCCAAGACCTCGTAGCGATCAGCCCACACGTCGACGAGGAGACGGATTCTTTCAAGCGGTAGTCGGGCGAGCGTGAGAGTGTGGTCGGGCGTGTAGACGATGACTTCGCATCCCGCACCGTCGTGGTTTTCGTGCAGGTCGCTGGCGTCCGGGCCAATAGCCGGAAACCGATTCTCGAACGCGACCACCTCGAAGTCATCGAGTGGGATCTCGGAGTTGCCGCCGGTCCCCGACGGGCACAGCGGACAGGAGCCGGTCGGAAGGAAGGTGCGGTCGTTCCGCTCGGTGTTATAGGCGACCCACTCTTGCCGGAGCGGATCAAAGCGCAACTCAGGCACGGTCGTCTCGGGAAACGGCTCGGCTGTAGGCGATGAGGTACCTCCCGTCCTTGAGGCGAAGCTCCTTGCGATCGAGCCCGGGCCTGGCCGATTGGCCGCCGTCGCGCGCCGATCGCGACCTGAGTTTCCGCGACCGCGTCCCGGGGCTTTCCGGATTACGCGACGCGTACGTCGACGCCAACCTCGCGAATTGCGGCGAGCACGGCCGGGTCGGCCCGGCTGTCCGTGATCAGCGTGTGGACACGCCCGACTGGCACGGTCTGGCACATGGTGTCTTGCCCGATCTTGGTGTGGTCGGCAAGCACGACCACCTGCTGCGCCGCACTGGCGAATGCGCGGTCCGTCGCGGCGACAAGCGGGCTGGGCGTCGACAATCCCCGCTCGGCGGTGAAGCCGTTGCCTGAGATGAATGCCTTGGAGGCGCGGAGCGCGCGAACCGATTCTTCGGCGGCCGGCCCTACGAGCGCGTGGATCGAGCGTCGCAACGTGCCGCCCGTGAGAATCACCTCGACCCTCGGCGAGGCCATCAAGGCCTGGGCGACCAGTAGCGAGTTCGTCACCACGGTGAGCTCAGCGACGTCGCCCAGCAAGCGGGCGAGCGCAAGCGTCGTGGTGCCTGGGCCGACCAGGATGGAATCGCCAGGGCGGATCATCTCGAGGGCGAGGCCGGCGATCGACGCTTTCTCAGCGCCGGCTTGGTGGGCCTTTTCCGAGTAGCTCGGCTCGTGTCCGATGGCGGAAGGTAGGAGCGCTCCACCGTGAGCGCGCACGAGGAGCCCATCTTTCGCCATCGCCCGCATGTCGCGCCGCACCGTGATCTCGGTCGTGCCGAGTGCCTCCGCCATCTCGCCAACCGAGACCACCCCGCGGGACCGGAGGTTCTCAGCGATCAGGCGTCGGCGCTCAACCGAAAGCATGCGGGCCCGATCTTACGCCATCGATCAAGTTCGATCAATAGCGTTCACTTTCGAGTGACCGGGGGTTGACAAAATTGACCGAATTGTTATCGTTCCCCTGAACAAAGGAGTAGCGCCCTGACCGCCGGGTCGCTCGGCCATCTTTAGAGGAGGAGTCGCATGGGAGATTCAAGGGAGGCCAACGGTAAGTTGCCATCGGGCAGGATCACGGTCCCGAGCACCGGGATCGAGCTGCCCCTCGATCTGGATCTCTCGCGCCGCGACATCCTGAAGATCGCGGGCTACGGCAGCCTTGCCGCATTCATCGCCGCCTGTGGCGGTTCGTCACCGACCACCTCGAAGGCGGTCACCGCGACTGGCGGCAAGATGGCCCTCGGCAGCTACCAGTCCGACTCGGTTCCCAAGAAGGCGTTGCAGAATCTTGTGGATGCATTCTCCACAGCCAACGGCGGGACCAAGGTGACTGTGAACACGGTTGATCACGGCACGTTCCAGAACCAGATCACCTCCTACCTGCAGGGCACGCCGGAAGACGTCTTCACGTGGTTCTCCGGCCACCGCATGCGGTTTTTCGCGTCGAAGGGGCTCGCCACACCCATCGATGACGTCTGGGACGCTGTGAAGAGCAACTACACCCAGGGTTTCGCGGCTTCGGTGAAAGGTGATGACGGGCACGTGTACGCGATTCCGACCTCGTACTACCCGTGGGCGGTCTTCTACCGCAAGGACGTGTTCGCCCAGCACAACTACACGGTCCCGACTAACTGGGACGAGTTCAAGGCGCTGTGCACGAAGATGAAGACCGACGGCTTGATCCCAATCGCTTTCGCGGACAAGGACGGCTGGCCCGCCATGGGCACATTCGACATCCTTAACCTGCGACTCAACGGCTACGACTTCCACGTCGGACTGTGCACCGGCCAGCAGAAGTGGACCGATTCCAAGGTGACGAGCGTCTTCAAGAAGTGGGCCGAAATAACGCCGTACTACTCGCCGGCGTTCGCCGGGCTGACGTGGCAGCAGGCGGCGGACCAGCTGCTGCGCAAGCAGGCCGGCATGTATCTGCTCGGTTTGTTCGTCTCGCAGGAGTTCCTGGCCTCGGGTAGCCCGGCCGACCTGGCACAGCTCGACTTCTTCCCATTCCCGCACGTCGGCAGTCAGTACGACGCCGAAGAGGCGCTCGACGCACCGATCGACGTGTACATGGTGACCAAGAAATCACCCACCCTGAACAACGACCTTGGCCAGACCAAGGCGTTCATGGAGTACATCGCCAAGGGTTCGACTCAGACCCAGTTCTTCGTCGACTCCCCGGGTGCGATCCCGACCGCGAATGACGCCGACCAGAGCAAATATGACCCGCTGACCAAGAAGGCGGCGCAGATCGTCAGCAGCGCCAAGCGCATCACGCAGTTCTTCGACCGCGACTCACGTCCCGACTTCGCGGGGCCGAACGGTATGCAGCAGTTCCTGCTCAAGTACCTGTCCAACCCGACCTCCGACACGACGGGCCTGCAGGCTCAGATGCAGAGCTTCTGGGACTCCCTCGGACCCGAGTGACAGCGAGACATATGATCTAAAACCGTGGCGCGCACGACGATCATCTCCCCCGCCGCGCCGGATGCTCCCGAGGCGGGGGAGCTCGTCGCCACGAGGAAAGGCCGATACCACGTCCTGACGCGTTACGACCGGCGCGTCCTGATGGTGATGGTCGGCGTCCCGCTGCTGCTCGATATCGTTCTGATCTGGTGGCCGACGGTCTCCTCCATCTTTCTGTCCCTGACGAACTGGGACGGGGTCGGCGACGTCACCGCGCAGAATTTCGTCGGCCTGAAGAACTATCAATTCCTTTTGAGCGGGGGCTATTTCCAGTTCTGGCCTGCCGTCGCGCACAACTTCATCTGGTTGGCGTGGCTCACCTTCATCGCCACTCCGCTTGGGATCCTGTTCGCGGTACTGCTCGACCGCGACATGCGTGGCAGTCGCATCTACCAGAGCGTTTTCTACCTTCCCGTCGTGCTGTCGCTCGTCGTCGTCGGCTTCATCTGGGAGCTTCAGTTCAGCCCAACCGACGGATTCATCAACAACGCGTTGGGCCTCGTCAAGTCGGGCCGGATCATCGACTGGCTCGGCAACCCTCACATCAACCTGTTCGCCGTCCTGGTCGCCGCCAGCTGGCGGCACGTCGGCTACATGATGGTCATCTACCTCGCGGGCCTGAAGAGCGTCGATCCGACGCTGCGCGAGGCGGCGAAGGTCGACGGCGCCAACGAGCTCCAGACGTTCTTCCGCGTTGTCTTCCCCGTGATGGCGCCAATCAACACGGTGATAGTCGTCCTGACCACGATCGAATCGCTCCGCGCGTTCGACCTTGCGTTCATCATCAACCAGGGCAAGAACGGGCTCGAGCTGCTCTCGATCCTGATCACGAACAACAGCATCAGCGAGTCGACGCGGGTAGGTTTTGGCTCCGCCATCGCCGTGATCCTGTTGGTCGTGTCACTGGGTCCGATCATCACGTTCCTCTCGCAAGCCATGAGGACCGTGAGGACATGAGCACGAGCACCGTTGTGGCCACCAGGGCCGGGGCGACTCCTGCGGTCGGCACCGGCCGCCGCCTTCGGCCCGGCCGTCTACTGCTCCACGCCTTCCTGATCACGATGGTTGCGGTCTGGATCTTCCCGTTCTTCTGGGCCCTGTACTCATCGCTCCGGCCGATCAGCGACACGGTCCTCAACGGCTACGTGTCCCTTCCCACCGGGGGGCTCAGCCTCGACAACTACCGCAACGTTTGGACCCAGGCCGACATGCCCTACTACTACGCGAACACGATCATCATCGTGGTGCCCGCGGTCGTCCTTATCTTGCTGCTCTCTTCGATGGTCGCGTTCGCGTGCACGCAGTTCAGCTGGCGTTTCAATCTGGTTGTTTTGATGATCTTCACGGGCGGCAATCTGCTGCCGCCGCAGGTCATCATCGTGCCGCTTTATCACATCTACCTGAGCACTCCGATCCCCAGCTTCACAGAGATCGACCTCGGCCGCCTTGTCCTCCCGATCTTCAGCGACAACAACCTGCTTTACGACCAGTACATCGGCATCATTCTCATCCACGTCGTTTTCCAGACCGGGTTCGCAACGTTTGTCCTGAGCAACTATATGAAGACGATTTCCAAGGAGATCACCGAGTCGGCGATTGTCGATGGCGCGCACGTGCTGCGCATCTGGTGGAACATCATCCTTCCGCTCTGCCGGCCCGCGTTGGCGGCGATGGCGACACTGCTCTTCACCTTCATCTATAACGATTTCTTCTGGGCCCTGATCCTGATCAGCCATGGCGACAAGCGGCCGATCACGAGCGCGCTGAACAACCTGCAAGGCGAGTTCTTCGTCAACAACAACATCATCGCCGCGGGCGCCCTGCTCGCCGCGATCCCTCCGGTGCTTGTCTACATCTTCCTGCAGAAACAGTTCATCGCGGGCCTGACGCTCGGCTCGACCAAAGGCTGACCACGCTCCCGAACCTGCCGCACGTTGTTTACGGCGGCGACTACAACCCTGACCAATGGCCCGAGACAACGTGGGTGGAAGACGTCCGCCTGATGCACGAGGCAGGGGTCAACCTCGTCAGTCTCGCCATCTTCTCCTGGTCGAGGATCCAGCCAACCGAAGACGTTTGGGACTTTGACTGGCTCGACAGGGTGATCGGGATCCTGCACGACGGCGGCGTCAGCGTTAACCTCGCGACCGCTACCGCCTCACCGCCGCCGTGGCTGGCGCACGCGAATCCGGAGATGCTGCCCGTGCTTGCCGACGGCACGCGCCTGTGGCATGGCGCCCGCCAGCACTACTGCCCCAGCAGTCCTGTCTACCGTTCGGCTGCCCGGCGGCTCGTCGAAGCAATGGCGGAACGGTACGCCAAGCATCCGGCACTTGCGATGTGGCATGTGGGCAACGAGTTTGGCTGTCACGTGCCCGCCTGCTACTGCGACATTTCCGCACAGGCATTCCGAGAATGGCTGCAGCGACGATATGGATCGCTCGAGGAGCTCAACCGAGCCTGGGGCACCGACTTCTGGTCCCAGCGCTACTCCAGCTGGGAGGAGATCATCCCGCCGCGCCGGACTCCGACATGGCCGAATCCGACTCAGCAGCTCGATTTCATGCGCTTCTCATCCGACGCGCTGCTCGATTGCTACGAGATCGAGCGCGAAGTGCTGCAGCGGCTGTCGCCGGGGGTTCCCATAACTACGAACTTCATGAGCTTCTTCAAACCACTCGACTACTGGAAATGGGCCGAGCGCGAGGACGTGGTGAGCAACGATTCGTATCCGGATCCATCTGATCCGGCGTCAGCCATGAAAGCGGCGATGGCGGGTGACCTGATGCGGTCTTTGGGCCGGGGCCGACCCTGGATCCTGATGGAGCAGAGCACCAATCGCGTCAACTGGCGCGAGATAAACCAGGTCAAGCCACCGGGTTTGATGCGCCTGTGGAGCTACCAGGCGGTGGCCCGCGGCGCCGACGGCGTGATGTTCTTCCAATGGCGTCAGTCGAGGGCCGGCGCAGAGAAATTCCACAGCGCGATGGTTCCGCATGGCCCAATGTCGTCATCGCCGGGGTGGCGCGAGGTAGTCCAACTAGGCGCTGAGCTTCGCCGCCTGGACGGCGTCGGCAACACGCAGTGCCATGCCGAGGTCGCGATTCTCTTCGATTGGGAGTCGTGGTGGGCGCTCGAACTCCCGTCCAAGCCCTCGAGCGCATTGCGCCAAATGGAGCAGATCGAGTCGGTCTACCGGTCGCTCTACGAGGCGAACATCACAGTCGACTTCGCGCGGCCGAGGGACGACCTCTCGGCATACAGCCTGGTTGTTGCGCCGGCGCTCTACATGGTGACGGACGAGGGAGTGGCGAATATCGAGCGCTTTGTCGGCGCAGGCGGAGTGCTGCTGATGACGTTTTTTAGCGGGATTGTGGATGAGTCCGAGCACATCCGCCTCGGCGGGTACCCGAAGCCGTTCCAAGAGCTGCTTGGCCTGAACGTCGTTGACTTTCATCCTCTCGGCATCGGCCAGCACGTTGGATTGCGATTCGCCGACGGAACAGCCGCGCGCGGCACGACCTGGAGCGAGCATATCGAGTTGGGCGGGGCCGAAAGCCTGGCGACTTTCGCGAGCGGCGACCTCGCAGGACGGCCGGCTATGACGAGCAACGGTTTCGGCAGCGGCACTGCGTACTACCTGGGAACACGGCCCGACGGCGCTGCGATGGCGCGCGTGCTGGAGATCGTGTGCTCGCGCGCCGACGTCGCAAGCGGCGCGGAAACGCCACACGGCGTGGAGGCTGTACGGCGAGTCGGGAAAGGGAAGTCGATCCTGTTTCTGCTCAACCACCGCGATGTTGCCGTTGAGGTCCCCATCGGCGAGGCGGGGACGAACCTGATTGACGGAACGGAGGTGCATCGTGGCTTGCTCCGCCTCGAGGCGCGAGGGGTGGCGGCGATCCACGAAGGATGGTGATCGGGCGCCGGCCTAAAGCAACGCCAGCGGCAAACCACGGCCTTCGGAGCCAAATTTGTGTGCTGATTCGGCTGAAGCACGACAAAAGCCTGGCCGCCCCTCCAGGAGTGAAAGTTAGCGGCGGCTCCCGTTTGTTGCTGCGGCTAATACCATCCCCGTCAGTAACCCGACCGCCTCCTCGTCGGTAAGATTTTGCTGCCCGACCAGGGATTGCCAGGTTGTCACGGCCGTGGCGTGAACCAGCGCGGCCCTTAGCACGTTGCGTCTGCGCCCGCGCGTTTTCCACGCCTCGAGCAACACTCCCGCCATCGCTCGCAGCCGGTCAGCGCGACCTGGCAGCGCGAGTAACTCCGGCCGCAGGAGAGCTCTGTCGCGCATGATCACTACGAGGCCGGCGCCAGAGTAGCGGTAGTAGGCGTAAAGCTCGCGGAGGGCCAATCGGAGTCGTCCTTTCGGATCAGCGATCCGCCTCCACTGGTCGGGGTCGGGAGGGGGCCACTTCTCGAACGAGTGGCGTGTGCAGGCACGGAACAATGACAGTTCGTCAGGAAAGTGCCGATAGAAGGTCCTCCTCGTCACACCGGCGCTTTCTGCGATGGCCACGTCGGTCGTATGCGCTGGCCCGAGCGTGTGGTGGAGCGTGACTGCTGCGTCGACGATTCGCTCGCGGGTTTCATCCTGGCGCTCCGCCCGGCGGTTGAGCACGTACTTCCTCGCGATTTCGGGGATCTCCACTGTGACTTGATTATTGACAGCGCCGGGAATTGAGGTTAGGCTGGCTATCAGTATACAGGCATGAGTCGCGAATGGCCCCCCTTGGAGGTAACGTAGAAATGAGTGTTCAAGAGCGGCGGTTGCTCATGGTCGGCCCTGGTGAAGGTAAGTCCGTCAGCCTGGGAGGGCTGGGTGTGGACTTCAAGGTGTGGGGTCACGAAACGGGTGGCCGTTTCGCAATTGTCGAGCATCCTATCGACGCGAGACGCCTCATCCCCCCGCACACGCACAAGATGGAGGACGAGCTGTCGTACGTCCTCGAGGGCCGTGTCGGGGTGCGAGTGGGGGATGAAGTGGCCGAGGCGGGACCCGGCACGTACATCTACAAGCCCTGTGGTGTCCCGCACACTTTTTGGAACCCGACCGATCAGCCTGCCAGGCTGCTGGAAATCATCTGCAAGGCGGGGTTCGAGAATTATTTCGTTGAGATTTCTGAGCTTTTCGCGACAGGCGCTAAGCCGGGCGGTATGGAGCACGAGGCGATCGCGGCCCGGTATAACGAGAGTCACTTCATGGACTGGGTGCCCGAGCTCAAAGCGCGGTACGGACTGAAGCTTCTGGGCGAGGCCTAGTCGGGCATCGAGCGGTAACGGCGGAAAAGGTCCGGCTGGGCCGCGATCAGAAGACGCTCAGCCGCCCTCGGGCGCCGTTTCGCTGGTGCCGCGGATCGTGGTCCGGTGATCGCCGCTGGAGCACTACTCCCCAAGGAACTCGCGGATCAGGAGGTCAGCGAGCCAGCGTTCGTATTTGTTGGGAGACCAGGCACGCTCCAGCACCAGGTTGCGATAGACCTCGGGTAGCGTCCAGGTCACGTAGAGGTCGAGAGCCTGCCTGAGCGTAAGACCAGATCGAAGACGGCCCCTCATTGATTCGAGCAGTTCGCTGACCGCAGCCTCCCTCCGCAACATCACCCGTCGCCAGACCGCCGCCACTCGGGGATCTGCACGCGCCGCTTCCTGATATACGGAGATCACGTCGTAACCGAGTTCAAATTGGCGTCGTGTCCACTGTGCGGCAAGGTGTAGGCGCTTTTGGACGTCCGGCGTCGTAACTGCGCGGCGATGCAAATTCTCGACGTCCGCCTCAGTCATCCAGAGTCGCCGCGCTTCCTCGAGAATCGCAGGTTTGTTCCCGAAGGCGGAGTAGATGGTCGGGACCGGAATCTCGGCCGCTTCCGAGATGGCCTCAATGGTGGTCGCAACGTAGCCCTGTTCCGAGAAGAGCCGGCGAGCGGCGAGGGCTATGGCCTGGCGCGTCGCCTGAGCCTGCCTTTGCCGATGCCTGCTCAATTCCTTCTTGACCGCCACTCGGCAATAGTAGGACCATGGTTGTCATAGGAGCACTATGATGAAGCGAAGCGATGTGGAAGACTGAGTCCTCTGCGAACACGTCAGCAGATCACGACGCCCTCTGGAAATTGTTGGCTGACGCAGATGGCTGGCCTTCGTGGAACCCCGGGCTGTCGTCTGCACACCTCGACGGGCCGTTGCGCAACGGAACCACCGGGCGAACGACTCAGGCCAACGGACGCAAGGGAAACTTCACGGTGCGGGAGCTCGATGCCGGCGCCTACTTCGTCAACGAGGCGAGGATTCCGGGTGCTGTTCTGCGCTTTCAGCACCGGATCGCGCCAGTGGACCAAGCCCGAAGCCGCGTAACCCTCGGAGCCTCGATCGAAGGCCCAATGGCTCCGGTCTGGGGACTTATCTTTGGGCGCCAGATCGCCTCCTATATTCCAGAAGCGGTCCGGCAATTGGTGTCTCGCGCGGAGGGAGCCGGTCCGATCCCCAACAAGCATCTCCAGGACGTTTGACGACGTCGCCACGATGGCCACAGGCGCCGGTGCCAAACGCGGGCACCTTGGCGACGCCCCTGCCTATCCCCTAGCAAGAAGGCATCCATAGGTAGCCGCCGACAGGGGACGAACCGGATCTTTGACAGTCGAAATTGCGATGCCGGATCTAGACTGCCGCGGGGTGTGGCTTGCAAGGGAGAGCAATCCACTATGGCATCACAATCACGATCGGAAAGCGACGCTGCTGTGAAATCGTCCACACAGTCAATGCCGGCGAGCTACGTCGCCACGATGAACAGCCTGGAAGAAATCTCCGACTCGTTAGGAGCCTTCCGCGAACGACTCAGGGTTGCTCAGGAAAGTGAGCGACTTCACGTCGGTGCTGTCGTCCAGAAGCTCGAGGCTCGCTACCGGCAACGGCGAGACGAGCTGGCCTAATTATCGGTGGAGGATTCCGGCTAGCGCGGCGAACAGGCTCGGCCGGCCTTTCATCGTGTAGCGGTCAAACTGGCGGCTGGATGGTCTACGTCGCGTTTGTGAGGGGCATCAACGTGGGAGGCAAGGCCATCGTCTCGATGGCGCTCATCAAGGAGGCCCTCCTCGACCTCGGCCTGTCAGACGTGCGGACCTATATCAACTCAGGCAACGTCATCTTTTCGATCCGGGCGTCGGACACCCAGAAGCTCGGAGCCAGGATCGAGAAGGCGCTCGAGGAGCGCACCGACCTGCCGATCAAGGTGCTGGTCATGGATCACAAGAGCCTGAAAAAGCTGGTCGACGCGATCCCAGGCAACTGGGTTGACGACAAGACCATGCGCACCTACGTCCTTCTGTTGTGGAAGGAGCTGGACGACCGCAAGATCCTCGAGCGCCTGCCGGTCAGGCCAGGGGTCGACAACGTCCGATACGCGCCAGGGGCAGTGATCTGGCAGGTCGACCGCAAGGATATTGCGAAGAGCCGCATGAGCAGGATCATCGGCACGCCCGACTACAAGCAGATCACCATTCGCAGCGCCAACACGATGCGCAAGCTCAACGAGCTAACCGCGGTACAAGCTTGACCTTGCCCAACCCGGCCGGTCACTCCGGTGACGAGCACCGGTGGCACTCGCGCCGGCGTCATATACACCGCGACGTCGTCCGTGGCGGGCCGACGGCTGGTTCTGCGCGCGAGCTAACCGCGAGCGTTGGTTGTCTGGAGGGAGCCGTTTGACTCGCGCCTGTAAGGCGCACGACGATCTAGCGGGCCGCGACGGTATTCGATTCGCCGGAGGAGTGTTCGCCGCTCCCGTGCGAGGGCTTCGGGGGCAGGCGCGAGGATCCTGAGGCCACCATGGATTTCCGCCCTGCGCTCATTGCAGCGGCGATCACGCTCGGACCGCCTTGCCGTGGACCTCTTAGTCTCCGTTGGGTGCACCTTGGCCTCCCGCCAATATCACTGTGATCCTCCTCTCCATTCGAGTCAAGTGCCGCCGGCCGGCCGTTTGCCACGACTCAAGGTTGGCGCAGGCCTTCATACGATCCGGACGCGTCCTCTTTAGGTCTCCCGCTTTGGAAGCGGCGAACCGTGAAAGCCGAGAACATATAAGAGGACGCGCGACCGTGTCATGTCGGCATTCGTGGCAAGGCCGGGCCGAACGATCGCTCTTGAACAGCCGGCTATTTCAGGAGGGGGAGTCTGTGACCAACGTCGAACAGGGAATCCAGTCGCAACTGCGAAACATCGAGAGGACGTACGGCAAGACAATCGAGGAGCTTGTGAGGATCGTAACCAGCAGCGGGCTCACCAAACATGGCGATGTGGTAACGATGTTGAAGCAGCGCCATGGAATGGCGCACGCGGCCGCGCATCGCGTCTCGCTCGTCGCTCGGAGTCGGCAGACTCCGCCTGCCAAAGATCCTGAATCCAGCTCCGATCCAGTCCTCAAAGAGGTGTACGACCGGCTCATGGAGGCGGCCAGTTCGCTGGGCAACGATGTTGAGAGCTCCCCTAAAACGGGATATGTGAGCCTTCGGCGGCGCAAGCAGTTCGCAATGCTCCAGGCCGGCAAGAAGTGGATCAACCTGGGCCTGATTCTTCCGAACCATCCACCATCGAAGCGGCTGGAGTCTGCGGTCAAATGGAACGCTTTGTTCACGCATCGAGTTCGGGTGGCAACCACGGCCGAGATCGATCGCGAGCTCAAGACCTGGCTCAATGAGGCCTATCAGGCGGCTGGTTAACGACCTACCCGGCGGCTGAGTTCGCTAAGGCGCGACAAATCGCGCCGTGCCATGATCTTCGGCTGTCAGCCAATGACGGTCAAAGAGGGGTGGCGGGGACGGTTCTTCGAAGATTTCGCCGTCGGCGACGTCTACGAGCACCCGCTCGGGCGGACCATCACCACCGCAGACAACATCTGGTTCACCCTCCTCACCCAGAACACCGCGCCGATCCATTTCGATCACGAATACGCAGCGCGTACCGAGTTCGGAAAACCCCTCGTCAACAGCTGCCTCACCCTTTCCCTGGTGACCGGCCAGAGCGTCACGGACGTGTCCCAGAACGTCATGGCGAACCTCGGGTGGGATGAGATCCACCTGCCCAATCCCGTATTCGAGGGCGACACTGTTCGCTCGCGGTCGCAGGTGCTCGAGCTGCGAGAGTCGCGCTCGCGCCCGAATGTCGGCATCGTCCAGGTTCGCACCACGGGCTACAAGCAGGATGGAACCGAAGTGATCACCTTCCGCCGCACGGCTCTCATCTACCGGCGCGGCCACGGTCCCACCTCCACTCGCCCTGACCCAGGCCCCTGACCGTTGGACTTCGAGCTCTCCGATCAACAACGCGCGTTTCGCGACCTCATGCGCGATTTCGCGCGCAAGAGCATCGCCCCGGTGGCGCGCGACTGGGAGCTCGCCGGCCGCTATCCCGAAGAGATCGTCGAAGAGATGAAGGCCATGGGCCTCTTCGGCATGCTGGTCCCCGAGGAGTACGGAGGCATAGCGATCGATGCCGTGTCGTACTCAGTCGTTTTCGAGGAGATCTCGAAGGCATGGATGGGCGTGGCGGGGATCCTAGGGTCGCATTCGCTCGCCACCTTGATGCTCGCCCGGTTCGGCACGCCGGAGCAGCGCTCGAGATGGCTGCCCGACCTCGCGACCGGCAAGCGGCGCTCGGGCATCGCGCTCACCGAGCCGCAGGCGGGAAGCGACCTGCAGGGCATCAACACGGTCGCGAAGCGAGAAGGCGACCACTACGTGGTCAACGGCACCAAGACCTGGATCACCAACGCGCGCCACGCCGACCCGCTGCCGGTCCTGGTCAAAACCGACCCCAGCGTGCTGCCCCGCCATCACGGGATGAGCGTGCTGATGATCGAGCAGGGCACACCGGGGCTCTCGGTAGGCAAGGACCTCGACAAGCTCGGGTACAAAGGCCCCGAGTCGTCGGAGGTGTTCTTCAGCGACTGCCGCGTGCCGGCCGAAAACCTGCTGGGTGGGGAGGAGGGTCGCGGCCTGCAGCAGGCGCTGTCCGCCCTCGAGTTCGGGCGCGTCAACATCGCCGGGCGTGCGGTGGGCGTGGCCCAGGCCAGCCTGGACCGTTCTCTCGCCTACGCCCACGACCGCCACGCCTTCGGCCGGCCAATCGCGGAGTTCCAGGCCATCCAGCTGAAGCTCGCCGACATGGCGACCGAGGTTCAGGCGGCCCGGCTCCTCACGTGGTGGGCCGCGTCGGTCCTCGACTCGGGGAGGCGGGCCGACCTCGAGACCGGAATGGCGAAGCTCTATGCGTCAGAGGTCTGCATCAAAGCCTCGCTCGAGGCGATGCGCATCCACGGCGGCTACGGCTATTCGACCGAGTACGAGATCGAGCGCTTCTACCGCGACGCGCCCTTGATGGCGATTGGCGAGGGGACGAACGACATCCTGAGGACCGTCATCGCGCGCCAGCTTGCCCGCGACATCCCATCCTGAAGGAGGCGCCAGAGTGGAGTTTCTGCGCAAGATCGACTTCGCCGAGCTGAACGCGAGCACAGGCCGCGCGACGCAGGCGCTGCTCGACCGGGAGTCCGGTGCCACGACGTGCAGCGTGAGATGCATCAAGACGCCACCCGGCGAGGGCTCTCCCGGCGGGCTGCACACGCATCCAGTCGACCAGCTCTTCTACGTCCTCAGCGGCACCATGAACCTGGAGATTGCTGGGCAGTCATACAGCGCCGGCCCAGGCAACCTCGTGGTCTTTCCCGCCGGCGTCCCTCATCGCAACTGGAATGGAGGAACCGAGGCGACCGTGCACCTGGCGATCAGCTCGCCTCTGCCTCCGGTCGACGAACCATTTGTGCGCCCCGTCGCACCCGATGCCTGACATCCACGCACCGCGCAGCTGGCTGTTTGCTCCGGGACACGACGAGAAGCTGCTGCGCAAGGTGTTCGCGGCCGGTGGAGACGAGGTCATCCTCGACCTGGAGGACGCCGTGCCGGCCGACCTGAAGGAGCGTGCGCGCGCAATGGTCACGGAGGTTGTATCGACCCAACGCTGCTGGGTCCGCGTGAACCGCGCCAACACTCCCGAATGCGAGCGCGACCTGGCCGCCGTCGCCGGAAAGGTTGCGGGCATCCGGGTCCCCAAGGTCGAGTCGGCCGCCGAGGTGGCATGGATCGCCGAGCGGGCCAAGGACGTGCCGCTCGACTGCACGGTCGAGTCGGCCCGCGGTGTGCACGCCGCGTACGAGATCGCGTCCGCGCCGGCCTGCACTCTCCTGTCGTATGGAGGCCTCGATCTGGCCGCCGACCTCGGCATCCAGGGCGGCGACCAGGAGACCCTCTACGCGCGCTCGCACCTGGTCATCGCGGCGCGCTCGGCGGGCAAGCCACCGCCGAGTGACGGAATCTATCCGCGGCTCGACGACGACGCGGGCCTTCGCCGCGAGGCGGAGGCGGCCAGGCGGATCGGATTCTTCGGCAAGTCCGCCATCCATCCGCGCCAGGTGCCCATCATCCACGAGGTGTTCAGGCCGAAGGTGGAAGAGCTCGAATGGGCCAGGCAGGTGATGGAGGCATTCGAGAAAGCCGGCGGCGCGGCGACAAAGACCAGCAGCGGCGAATTTGTCGACCGCCCCGTGGCGGAGCGCGCGCGCCGGCTGCTCCAGGCGGCGGAGCAGTGACTAACAACCGGTGCAGAATCACCTTCGAGCCGCGCGCAGGCGCGGACTTGCTGGTAGATGGCCTCGGCCAATACTGACGCGTCGGTGGAGATAGACGAGGCTCCGGCCGTACGGCGAGATCCTTCAATTCTCGAGGCGATCAGGGGTGCGCTTTTCGACGAGATGGCCCGGGATGAGCGCGTCATGGTGCTGGGCATGGACGTCGGCAAGCTCGGCGGCGTCTTCCGGGTGACCCGCGGGCTCCAGGAAAAATATGGACCGGACCGCGTGGTGGACACGCCCCTGGCCGAGGCCGCAATCATTGGCGCGTCGCTTGGCCTGGCCGTCGGCGGCATGGTCCCCGTGGCGGAGATCCAGTTCCTCGGGTTCACCCACCAGGCCTTCCACCAGATCGGGCCGCAGCTCGCCCGATACAGGTTTCGCTCCCGGGGGCGGTTCAACGCCCAGGTCACGATCCGCGCCCCGTTCGGAGGCGGCGTCAGGACGCCCGAGTTTCATTCCGACGCGATCGAGGCCCAGTTCGTCCAGGCGCCCGGCATCAAGATCGTCTGTCCCGCCTTTCCGGACGACGCCAAAGGCCTCCTCCTCCAGTCGATCCGCGACCCCGACCCGGTCCTCTACCTCGAGCCGCAAAGGCTCTACCGATCGGTCCGTGGCCCTGTCCCCGAAGGCGACCACACGGTGCCGTTTGGCTCATCGCGCCTGGTCAGAGAGGGCAAAGACGTGGTCCTCATCGCGTGGAGCGCCGCGGTGCATCTGTGCCTTCTCGCTGCCGATCAACTCGCGCTGGAGGGGGTGTCCGTCTCGGTGCTCGACCTCCGGACCCTGGTTCCGCTCGACGTCGAGGGCCTCGTCGCCGCTGTCCAGCGCAGCGGGAAGGCGGTCGTCGTGCACGAGGCTCCGGTGACCGGCGGCTTTGGAGCTGAGGTCGTGGCCACGATCCAGCAGGAAGCCTTCGCGTCGCTGGACGCTCCTATCCGCAGGGTCGCCGCGCGCGACACTCCTTATCCGCCGGGCGCGCTGGAAGACCACTTCCTGCCCTCGGTCCGCAGGATCGTCGCCGCAAGCCATGCGACGGTCGACTACTGAGATGCTGGAGGTCCTGCGCGCCGACGCGACCTTGACCGCACCGTCGCCGATGAGTCCGGCGCAGGTCGTTGAAGCGCTGCGCCTGATGTTGATGTCGCGCGCCGTCGACGAGAGGTTGATCAAGCTCCAGAGGATGGGCCGCGTCGGCGTGTACGGCCCGGTGCATGGGCAGGAGGCCGCGGTGATCGGCTCGGCGATGGCACTCGACCCGCGGCGCGACTGGATGGTGCCCGCCTCGCGCGAGCACCTGGCCATGGTCCGGCACGGCCTGCCGCTCGCGAATCTTTTCGCCACCTACATGGGCAGCTTCGATGCCGCCGCCATCCCCAACGGCGTCCAGCTGCTGCCGCGCCAGCAGTCGATCGGCGCCCAGCTCCCGCAGGCGGTCGGCCTGGCCTGGGCGCTCAAGCTGCGCAAGACAGGCGGCGTCGCCGCCGTGTACTTCGGAGAGGGCGCATCGTCCGAAGGCGACTTTCATGAGGCGTCGAATCTCGCGGGCGTCATGCGCGTCCCACTGGTGATGCTGCTCATCAACAACCGCTACGCGATCTCGACCCCCCTGAGCAAGCAGACCGCCGCGCCAGAGCTCGCGCGCCGGGCAGACGGCTACGGATTCCGAGGTTGCGCGGTGGACGGCAACGACCTCCTGGCGATGTATGCGGCGACCATCGACGCGGTCAACAGGGCACGGTCAGGGGAAGGCCCGACGCTGATCGAATGTCGGACGTATCGAATGGGCTTCCACAACACCTCCGACAACCCGAAGGAATACCGAGAGGAGACCGAGCTCGCCGAGGCCGAACAGAGCGACCCCATCGAACGGGTCCGGCGCTACGCGACACGCGAAGGTTTCTGGTCCGCGGCCGATGAGGCCGCCGCGATCGAAGAGATACGTGCGCAGATCGACGCCGGGCAGAAGCATGTGGAGGCGCAGCCGAGGCCGGGCGCGGCAGCGATCTTCGAGCACGTCTACGACACGCTTTCTCCGCGCTTGCAGCAGCAGCGCAGCGAGGCCATTGACGACGCCACCTAGTCCGCGACCAGTTCTTGCCGGTCTGCGGATCGTCGAGCTGTCCGCCTTCGTCGCCGCACCCATCGGTGGCGCGACCCTGGCCGCGCTCGGCGCCGATGTCATCCGCGTCGACCCGCCCGGCGGCGGTATCGACATCGACCGCTGGCCGCTGCATCGCGGCCGAAGCCTGTACTGGGCGGGCCTGAACCAGGGCAAGCGCTCGGTCACCATCGACACCCGAAGCGAAGCGGGCCGGCGGCAGGTCGCGCGGCTCATCGCCGCGCCGGGAGAGGGAGGAGGGATTGTCCTGACCAACCTGCCGGTCAAGGGTTGGAACTCCTACGCGGAGCTCGCGAAGTTGCGGCCGGACCTGATCATGGTGGTCATCACGGGCGACCGCGACGGTGGGACCGCGGTCGACTACACGGTCAACGCCGCCCTCGGTTTTCCCTGGCTGACGGGTCCAGAAGGACACGACGGACCCGTGAATCATGTGCTGCCGGCGTGGGATGCGATGACCGGATTCCTCGCGGCCTTTGCAATCCTCGCCGCCGAGCGTCATCGCAGGCTGACGGGCGAGGGTCAGCTCGTTGAGGTGAGCCTGTCCGACGTAGGCCTGGCGGTGTCCGGACATCTCGGGCTGCTCGGCGAGGCGGTCCTGGAGCCGGAACCGCGCGGCCGGTATGGCAATGATGTCTACGGCACGTTCGGCCGGGATTTCGCCACACGCGATCAGCGCCGAGTGATGGTCCTCGCGCTGACCGAGCGGCAGTGGTCGAGCCTGGGTCAGGCCACAGCGCTGGCCGCTGATTTCGCAGCCATCGAATCGCAATTCGGCGCCGACTTGAGCAAGGAAGCTGACCGATGGACCTATCGCAGCCAGATCGGCGCGCTGCTGGAACGGTGGATTGCGCAACGCGACCTGGGCGAGGTCAACGCCGCATTCGAAAGCCACGGCGTGCTGTGGGGCCCGTATCAGACGGTGAAGCAGCTTGTCGCCGAGGACCCGCGCGCGTCCATCGCCAATCCGTTGTTCGCCGAGGTGGAATACCCCGGACTCGGCCGGTTCCTGACCGCCGCCTCGCCACTTCGGTTCGGTGCCGCTGCGCCCCTACCAGCGAGAGCCGCGCCCCGACTCGGACAGCACACAGAAGAGGTGCTGAATGAGTTCGGCATTGGGCCCGCGACCACAAAAGAAGGTCCGTGACGACCTGGGCAAAGCGCCACGGATCAACGGTCCCTGCGAATCGAGCTAAGAGGCGACCAGGACCTTCAGCTCCGCGAGTGAGCTTCGCACGAGCTCGGACCAACCGAGCTCGTTGTCAGCATCGACCCAGCGCTGGAACGCGACCCGGAAGACCGCGATGCCGGCCTCGGCAGTAAGGCTTGCGGCCGGGTCGGGGACGCCGCGCCGGCGGAGCGTGTCGGCGATCGCCGACGCGAGGGTGGCCATCTTGATCAGCTCGCGCTCGCGAAGCTCGGCGTTGGCAGCGATGATCGACTGGCGTTGCATGCTGTAGTCGCGGCGCTCCTCGTCGAACACGACCTCGGCGGCCAGCAGCCCCGCGGCGACCGCCTCGATTGGCGCAGCGGAAGAAGGGGCGCCTGACACCGCGCCGACCAGGAGGTCTCGGAGGTTGTTCGAGCCGCCGAACAGAACCTCCCTCTTGTCCGCGAAATGGCGGAAGAATGTCCGCTCAGTGAGGCCGGCGCGCTCTGCGATCTCGGCCACCGTGGTCTGGTCGTAGCCGCGCTTGGCGTACAGCTCCAGCGCCGACTGCATCAGCCGGCCCTTCGCGTCGGGGCCCCACCGGGTCATGGGCCCGATCATAGCGATGACAGCCGCTGACATGGCGTGCTATATTGATGTCAGCGACTGACATTGAGGCCTCGGGGTCAACCGCCAATCGAAGAATTTGTCAAATCGACAGGAGGTTCGACCATGCGCGTATTCGTCACCGGAGCAACTGGATTCATCGGCTCTGCCGTCGTCCGTGAGCTGCTTGACGCCGGCCACGAGGTCCTTGGCCTCGCTCGGTCCGACCAGGCCGCCGCGGCTATGGCCGCCGCCGGCGCGAAGGTTCATCGCGGGGACATCGGCGACCTGGACAGCCTGCGTCGCGGAGCGGCCGCATCGGACGGCGTCGTTCACACCGCCTTCAACCACGACTTCAGCGTGAGCAGGCACAAGGCTGCCGCGGCCGACCGGCTTGCAGTCGAAGCCATGGCCGAGGCCCTGGTCGGCACCGACCGACCGATCGTCATCACCTCGGGCACGGCGGGTCTGTCGCCGGGCCACCTGGCGACGGAGCAGACGATTCCCGGGTTCGACGCGGTTGGACGCCATGCGGTCGAGGATGCCGTCTTCTCGTTTGCCGGTCGCGGTGTGCGGCCCGCCGTGGTGCGCTTGCCGCCGACGGTCCACGGCCGCGGCGACCATGGCTTCATCTCGATGCTCATCGACATCGCGAGGAACAAGGGCATCTCGGGTTACCCAGGCGAGGGGTCGAACCGCTGGCCCGCGGTGAACAGGCTCGATGCGGCCCATCTCTTCCGCCTGGCCCTGGAGTCGGCGCCGGCGGGCGCTCGGCTGCACGGCGTCGGTGAGGAGGGGATACCGGTGAGGGAGATTGCGGAGGTCATCGGCCGCCACCTCGGCCTGCCGGTCGTCGCCATTCCGCCCGAAGAGGCGGCCGGACATTTCGGCTTCCTGGCCGCCTTCTTCGCGCTGGACTGCCCGGCCTCGAGCGCGCTGACCCAGCAGCTGCTGGGGTGGCACCCGGCGCAGCCAGGACTCGTCGCGGACCTGGAGCAAGGACACTATTTCGAGCGCAGGCCGGTCGCAGCTTCCCGCTGACAGGCAGGGATGGATGGCCACTCGCGCCGAGCGGCCATCCGTCTCACGCCGGCGTAGGTTGACGATCACCGGGATCGATGAAGCGAGACAGCTTCTCAGCGTTGTTTAAGAATCCGCGCGTAGCGTCGCGGACGTGCTCCTCGGCTGGCTGCGTTGGGGCGGCGTCGTCCAGACGGGACTGATGCTGATTTCGTTTGGCCTGGGTTCGATGTCCTGCGTCCAGCGAGGGCCAAGCGCCGGGACCAGGTCGCCGTCGCCGAGCACGTCGTCGTCGCCATCGTCTCCGTCACCCACCGGAACGGCAAGCGGGGGCGGAAGCGTCTTTGTGATCGTGTTGGAAAACCAGTCCTACGACCAGGTGCTCAACGATCAGTACTTCAGCGGGCTGGCAAGCCAGTACGCCATCGCGACCAACTACCACGCGATCACCCACCCGAGCGCTCCCAACTACCTCGCTCTGACTTCGGGAAGCACATGGGGCGTCCGCGACGATGGTTACCACGTGCTGCCTGCTCAGGGCCTGGGCGATCAGCTGGATGCGGCCGGCGTCAGCTGGAACGTTTACGCGGAAGGTCTGACGAGCGACTGCCTCAACAGTCCCTATCCATACGCTGTCAAGCACAATCCCTTCGCCTACTACGGGGGACCTTGTTCGCCCAACATCGTTCCCATGACAACACTGGCCGGTGATCTTGCCGGAACGACGCCGCGGCTCGCCTGGATCATCCCCAATATGTGCAATGACGGTCACGACTGCGGTCTATCGACGGTCGCCAGCTGGCTGGGGTCAGTTGTGCCTCAGGTCGTCGCCTCGGCCGCGTGGCAAAGCCACGGGCTGCTCTTCATCACCTGGGACGAAGATGACGGCAGCTCGGTCAACCAGGTGGCGACTTTTGTCATCGCGCCTGATCTGAAGGTCCATTCCTCGGGCGTGCGTTACGACCACTATTCTCTGCTCGCAACGATCGAGGATCGGCTGGGCGTCGGCCGCCGGGGTGCCGCCAAATCGGCCAGATCGATGAGCGATCTGGTCCCGGCCTAGCCAATTCGCGGCGGGTTCGGTGCGTTTGGCGCCTAAGGGCTTATCCCGGAATGGGTTTTCGATGCGTTTGGCGCCTAAGCGTTCCTCGTCCTCTGAAATGTGCTCTCTGGAAACGAAATCTGTCCCCCATGGCAGCCTTGGCTCCGCTTCCTTTTCGTAGCCGCCCGAATCAGGCCGCCAGGCAGTAGGCTCTGCGCACCGTGAGACCGCCACCTGACGGAAGTTTTGTCGCGGGCCGAGAAGGCCGGCGCCATTTCCTCATCGATCCCCGCCGTCGGCTCGGGGGTCACGGCCGCGCGAGGCGATTCCTCATATCGGATCAGAGCCCTGAGGATGTCGCCCAGGGTATCTGGCGCGGCCTGGTCTCGGCCCTTCAGCGCCACACCGTGGAGGATGCTGTAAGCGAGATGAGCGCCCAGGATAAGGAGGTCCTTACCCTGGCTTATCTCCAGGGCCATACCAACGCCGAGATCGCTGGGACACTGAGCGTATCCGAGCGGACCGTGCGGCGACGGCTGTCCATCGCATTGGCGCACCTCGACGAGTACGTACACCGGTCCGGAGCCTGGATTGCTTCGATCGCAACCGCAGCTCTTCTCCAGGTCGTCGAACAAGGCACCAGGCTCGGTCGCCTCGTAACCCATGTCCGACCGGAATGGCCCGCGGGAATCACGGCGGGCGCTCTCGCCATCGCGGCGGTCGGTCTGGCGGTTGCCGAGCGCAACCCCGCGACAATCGTTCACCCCAACCCTCCAACCGCTGCCCAAATCGCTGGGTTGCCCGGGACGATTCACGGCATCACCCGCACGCAATCGAAAGCCTGGCCCCCCAATTCCACAACGCCTCGAGCGGCAGCAATCAGGCCGGTGAGCCTTCCCACGAACAGCGTGAAGAGCCCGTCCTCGCAAGAGTCTCGGGACGCTGGCGAGGGTTGCCGCGAGAACCCGACCAGCGCGCCGCCCAAGGTTCCAGTCCGATCACACTCATCCGGTGCTCCCGTGACGCATCCTTCCGCGGGCGGCTGCGACACCGACTGAGCAAGAGTCGGCCGGCTCAGGTCATGGCTGGAACCCTGGGCAGCTCCTCGATCGCAGCATCGATCCGCGACTGCGAGAGTTCGATGTCCTCGAGCTTGCCGGCGAAGTAGGCGTCGTAGGCGGACATGTCGAAGTGGCCGTGTCCGGACAAGCCGAACAGGATGGTCCGCTTCTCACCCGCCTCTCTTGCGGCCGCCGCCTCTTCTGCCACTGCGCGCAGCGCGTGGGCCGATTCAGGCGCAGGCAGGAAGCCTTCGGTGCGCGCAAAGCGCACGGCCTCCGCGAAGCATTCGTTCTGCTTGTAAGCGCGTGCCTCGACGACCTTGTGGTCGACCAGCGCGCACAGGGACGGCGCGTCGCCGTGGTACCGGAGACCGCCGGAGTGGATCCGGTCCGGGATGAAACTATGGCCGAGCGTGAACATCTTCACGACGGGGCCCATGCCCACCGCGTCGCCGAAATCGTATGCGTACACGCCGCGCGTCAGGGTCGGACAGGCGGCGGGCTCGGCGGCGACAAATCGCGTGTTCGGGTGGCGGCCCTTGAGCCTGTCGCCGATGAACGGGTAGGTCAGGCCGGCGAAGTTGGAACCGCCTCCGACACAGGCGATGACAACGTCGGGGTACTCGCCCGCCATCTCCATCTGCTTTTTGGCCTCGAGACCCATCACCGTCTGGTGGAGCAGGACGTGGTTGACCACCGACCCGAGCGAATACTTGGCGTCGTCGTGCGTGGCGGCATCCTCAACCGCTTCTGAGATCGCGATGCCAAGGCTGCCGGGCGAATCCGGGTCTTCTTTCAAGATGCCGCGACCGGCGTTGGTCAGCTCGGTCGGGGAGGCATACACGGTCGCTCCCCAGGTCTCCATCATCGCCCGCCGGTAAGGCTTCTGCTCGTAAGACACCTTGACCATGTACACCGTGACCTCGAGGCCGAACAGCGCGCCCGCAAAAGCCAGCGCTGAGCCCCACTGGCCGGCGCCGGTCTCGGTGGTGAGCCGCCTCACACCCTCCTGGGCGTTGTAGTAAGCCTGGGCCACCGCCGTGTTCGGCTTGTGCGAACCCGCGGGAGAGACGCCCTCATATTTGAAGTAGATGTGGGCCGGCGTGTCCAGCGCCTTCTCGAGGCGATCCGCCCGATAAACCGGGCTCGGACGCCAGATCCGATAGATCTCGCGCACCTGGTCCGGGATCTCGATCCACGGTTCGGCGGACACCTCCTGGGCGATGATCGCCTGGGGGAAGAGAGGCGCGAGGTCGGCCGGCCCCATCGGCTTGAGCGTCGCCGGGTGGAGGTACGGCGCCGGCGGCGCCGGCATGTCGGGCAGGATGTTGTACCAGCGCTCGGGGATGTCGCTCTCGTCGAGAAGGATCTTCTTGGTCACGGCTCCCAGCCTCCTGAATCCGAGCCGAAGGCGCCTTGCCCAGAAGCGTAGCTCTAGCGGGTCGGCCCCGGGCGCCAGCGACGATGGCGCCCTTTGGCGGCGCCGCGGAGCAGCTCCAGGCGAGGCCGCGGGCCGTCGGTGCGGCCGGAGGGCGGCTTCCTGCTTCCCCGCTGAAACTGCAGCGGCCACTCGACGGCGACGTCCTGGTCGGCGGCGGCATGCAGCGTCCAGGCCGGGTCGTACAGGTGTGCCCGCCCGAGCGCGCAGAGGTCGGCGCGGCCGGCCAGGATGATGCTGTTCACGTCGTCGTAACCGCTGATCGCGCCGACCGCGATCGTCGCCAGCCCGGTCACGTTTCGAATCCGATCGGCAAACGGCGTCTGGTAGCTGCGGCCAAAGCTCGGCTGCTCGTCAGCGACCGTCTGGCCGGTGGACACGTCGATCGCATCCACGCCATGCGCCGCGAACGCGCGCGCGACCTCAACTGAATCTTCATGGGTCAGCCCGCCTTCGTACCAGTCCACCGCAGACACGCGCACGGTCATCGGCCTGGCGGCGGGCCACTCGGCCCGCATCGCGTCGAACACCTCGAGCGGGTAGCGAAGCCGGTTCTGGAGGCTGCCGCCGTACTCATCGCCACGCACGTTGGTCAGCGGCGAGATGAAGCTGGCGAGCAGGTAGCCATGCGCGCAGTGCAGCTCGAGGAGGTCGAAACCGGCCCGCACCGCCATTCGAGTTGCGTCGACGAACTGGTCTTTGACGAGCTCGAGGTCAGCGCGAGTCATCTCCCTGGGAATCTGGCTGACTGGCAGGTAGGGGAGAGGCGAGGGCGCGATCAGCTCCCAGTTGTCGGACTCCAGCGGCTCGTCCATGCCTTCCCACATGAGCCTGGTCGAACCCTTGCGCCCGGAATGTCCGAGCTGGATTCCGATCTTCGCGACGCTGTTCCCGTGCACGAAATCAACCACCCGCGTGAACGCGGCCTCATGCTCGGGCCTGTACATGCCGGCGCAGCCCGGTGTGATGCGACCTTCGCGCGACACGCACGCCATCTCTGTCATGACCAGCGCCGCGCCGCCCAGCGCCTTGCTGCCCAGGTGCACCAGGTGGAAGTCGCCGATGAGCCCGTCGACCGCGGCGTACATGTCCATCGGCGAGACGATCACGCGGTTGGCGAGCTCGAGATCGCGCAGCCGGAACGGGGCGAACATCGGTGGCACCGCCGCCTTGCCCTTGTTGAACCAGCGGTCGACCTCCGCCACGAACTCCGGGTCGCGCGTCTTGAGGTTCCAGTAAGTCACGCGCCGGCTTCGGGTGAGCAGGTTGAAGGCGAACTGCAGGGGCTCCTGCCGCGTGTACTGCGAGATGTTCTCGAACCATTCGAGACTTGCCTGCGCGGCTCGCTGCGCACTCTCGACCACCGGGCGGCGCTCGGCTTCGTAAGCGACCAGGGCGGCGTCAACGCTCGGATTCTCGTGCAGGCATGCCGCCAGCGCGAGCGCATCCTCCATCGCGAGCTTGGTCCCTGAACCGATCGAAAAATGCGCCGTATGTGCGGCGTCTCCGATCAACAGCAAGTTGCCGTGACTCCAAGACCGGGTGCGCAAGGTGGCAAAGCGGATCCAGCGGCTGTTGTTGCCAAGAAGGGGTTCTCCTTGCAGCGCGCCGGCGAACACCTCGGCGCAGAAAGCCATCCCCGCCTCGTCGCTCTCACCTGGATTCCAGGAACGAGCCGATGCGTCGGTCTGACCGCTTCGCGTCCAGCTGCCCTCCTCGAGCTCGACGATGAACGTGCTCATCTTGTTGCTGTACGGATAGGCGTGGGCCTGCACGGTTCCGACATCGGTTTCCGCGATGAAGAACTTGAAGGCCTCGAAGACAAGGGGCGTGCCCAGCCACATATAGCGCGCGTGCCGCACGTCGAGAGAAGGCTGAAACACCTCGGCGCATGCGTTGCGGGTCAGGCTGTTGACGCCGTCAGCCCCGACGACAAGGTCACGTGTGGCGCGCAGCTGATCGAGTGGCGGGGCCGGCTGGCGGTGGTGGATGGTCACCTCGGCCTCTTCGCACCGCTCGCGGAGGATGGCGAGCAGCCGCTGCCGGCTGATTGCCGCGAATGCGTGTCCGCCCGATGTGAGGACCTGGCCACGGTAATGAATGTCGATGTCGTCCCAGATCGCAAAGTCTCTGGAGAGCCGCTCGTAGAAAGCGGCATCTGCGTTCTCGATGCCTCCGAGCGTCTCGTCCGAGAACACGACCCCGAACCCGAATGTGTCGTCAGCGGCATTTCGTTCCCAGACCTCGATCTTGTGGTTCGGGTTCAGGAGCTTGACCAGCGTTGCCAGGTAGAGTCCCGCCGGCCCCCCGCCGATGATCGCGATGTCAAGTGGATCCCTCGCGGCCGTCAGCTCCCTTCACGCAGCCGGAAGCGCTGCAATTTGCCTGTCGCCGTCCGCGGCAGCTCGCGGGCGAACTCGATCGCGCGCGGATATTTGTACGGAGCGATCTGGCTCTTGACGAAGTCCTGCAGCGTCTTCGCCGGCTCCGGGCCGAGCTCTGCACCTTCCCGCAGCACCACCACAGCCTTGACGATCATGCCGCGCTCCTCGTCGGGCGCGCCGACGACCGCGGCCTCGGCGACACCGGGATGGCGGAGGAGCGCTTCTTCCACCTCGGGGCCCGCGATGTTGTAGCCGGCGCTGACGATCATGTCGTCGGCCCGCGCCTGGTAGCGGAAGTAGCCGTCGCCGTCGCGCACATAGACGTCGCCTGTGATGTTCCAGCCGTCTTGAACGTACGTCCGCTGGCGGTCGCCCCGAAGGTAGCGGCACCCGGTGGGCCCCTTCACGGCAAGCCGCCCGAGCTCCCCATCGGGCACAGGTCTCCCATCCGGGTCCTGGACTTCCGCCACATAGCCCTGCACTGCGCGCCCGGTGCTGCCCGGCCGGATGTCATCGCCGGCGGCGGAGATGAAGATGTGGAGCATCTCGGTAGAGCCGATGCCGTCGATGACGCGAATTCCGCACGCATCGTGGACCGCCTCCCATGTCGATTGCGGCAGCGTCTCGCCTGCCGACACGCAAGCTCGCAGCGAGGTAAGTTGGGCGGCGCCGAGGTCGGGCACCATCGCCCGGTACGCCGTGGGGGCTGTCGCGAGCACGGTGATGCCGTGGCGCCCGATCGCCTCCAGCACTCGCTGCGGCGCAGGCTGCTCGAGCAGGTAAACGGCGGCGCCGGCCCTCAACGGAAAGATGACGCTCTGGCCGAGGCCGAACGTGAAAGCCAGGGGTGGGGTCGCAGCAAACAGATCGTTTGGGGTCGGCTGGAGCACGTGACGCGAGAACGTATCCGCGATCGCAAGCACGTCGCGGTGAAAGTGCATTGTCGCCTTGGGCTTTCCTGTGGTACCCGAGGTGAAGGCGAGCATGCACACGTCGTCGGCGGCGGTGGCGGCGTTCTTGAAGGTCGAGTGCTTGGTCGCGGCCACGTTGACGAGGTCATCCTGGTCAGGGCTTCCATAAGTGAAGATCTGGAAACCGTCCGGAGCCGCGGCCTCGAGGTCGGCGATGAAGCGGTGGTCGCATATCGCCATGGTCACCGCGGCGATGTCCGTCATCGTCTCCAGCTCGCGAGTCCGGAGCAGCGGCATGGTCGTCACCGCCACGCCGCCGGCTTTGACGACGCCGAACCAGCTCGCGACCAGCCAGGGGTTGTTGGGCCCGCGCAGCAGCACGCGGTTGCCGGGCACCAGTCCGAACTCGTCCACGAGCGCCCGAGCGACCTGGTTCGACCTCGCGAGCAGGTCTCTGTACGTCCAGGTCTCGCTGTCGGTGACGATGCACCGCATGTCTCCGTGGCCGGCCTCGACGTGCCGGTCGAGCAGCTCGGCGGCGCAGTTCAGCGCCGGCGCGTATTGCAGCTCGGGGAGGTTGAACAGGAGCTCAGGCCACTGTTCTCGGGGAGGAAGGTTCTCCCGGGTGAAGGTGTCCACATGAGCCGATCGTGCGACCTTCTTCAAAAGCCCTGCCTCGACATACTACCTTCATGCAGCCTGCCGGCCCGCCCCGGAACGTCAACCCGGAAGAGCTTGCTCCGGCGCGTGGTTTCTCCCACGCCACCGTCGCCGGCGACACGGTGTGGATTGGGGGCCAGGTCGGTTCAGACGCCTCGGGCAAGATCGTCGAACCTGGCGACATCGTGGCCCAATACGCCCGGGCCATTCACAACGTGGCAATCGCCTTGCACGCGGCGGGCTGCGCGCCGGAGGACACCGTGAAGCTCACCTACTACGTGACCGACATGAAGGCTTACCGGGACAATCGAGGCGCGCTCGGAGCGGCGTACCGCGAGTTCTTCCGCACCGATTACCCCGCGTCGACGCTGATCGAGGTCCGCTCGCTCGTTGACCCCGCTGCTTTGATCGAGATCGACGCGGTGGCTGTGCGCCCGAAATGAAGCGGTGGGACCAGTTCGATTACGAGGAGCGAGAGGGGGTCGCCACCATCACGTTCTCGCGTCCAGAGCGGCTCAACTCCCTGACCTTCGAGGTTTACGCCGGCATCCGTGACCTGACCGATTCGCTTCGGAAGCGCAACGACGTCCGCGTGTTGGTCATCCGCGGCCAGGGTCGCGGTTTCTGTTCGGGCGGTGACGTCGACGAGATCATCGCCCAGCTGCTCGGGATGGGGACAAAAGAGGTCTTCGAATTTGCGCGGATGACCGGCGCCTGCGTGCGCAATCTCCGCGAGATGCCTCAGCCGGTGATCGCCGCGGTGAACGGCATCGCCGCCGGCGCGGGCGCTGTCCTGGCCGCCGCGGCCGACATCCGCGTTCTGGCGGAATCGGCGAGCTTTCGGTTTCTCTTCACGAGCGTCGGGCTGTCGGGCGGAGACATGGGGATCTGCTGGCTGCTCCCGCGGATCGTCGGCTTGGGCAGGGCGACCGAGGCCCTGTTGCTCGGGGGAAAGATCACGAGCCAGCAGGCTCTGGCGTGGGGACTTGCCTCAAAGGTCGTAGCCGACGACCAGCTTGACTCGGCCGTAGCAGAACAGGTCAGCCGGCTGAAGGAGCTTGCTCCCTGGGGTCTGGCGATGACGAAGGAAATGCTCAACCGGGCGGCTTCGACCGATTACTCGAGCGCCATCGAGATGGAGGCGTTCACCCAATCGCTGCTCATGACCGCCGAGGACTTCCGCGAGTTCTACGCAGGCTTCACGGGAAAGCGCAAGCCCGAGTACCGCGGTCGCTGAGTCGCATGAGCATCGACGCAGCGACCACCTCCGAGCTGCGGGCAATCCTGGGCGCGAGGCTTTCCTTTAATGAGGGAGACCGGGCCGCCCACGGCAGGGAGGAGTCGTACCACCGCACTCTGAGCCCGGACATGGTGGGATACCCGGAGAGCACCGCGGAGGTGGCGGCGATCATACGGGCGTGCGCCCGGACCGCCACACCGGTGATCCCGTATGGGACGGGCACCTCCCTCGAGGGTCACATTGCGGCGGTCAACGGCGGATTGTGCCTCGACACGAGCCGGATGAACCGTGTCACCGAGATCCGGCCGGCGGACCTGGACGTGACTGTCCAACCTGGCGTCACGCGCGAGGCCCTCAACAAGGCGCTCGCAGGGCACGGCCTGTTTTTCCCTGTGGACCCTGGCGCCGACGCGTCGCTTGGTGGAATGGCTGCCACCCGGGCGTCCGGCACCACGACGGTCAGGTATGGCTCGATGCGCGAGAACGTCCTGAACATGGAGGTGGTGCTAGCGGACGGCCGAGTCATCCGGACGGCGTCGCGGGCGCGCAAGTCTTCTGCCGGCTACGACCTGACCCGACTGTTTGTGGGTTCGGAGGGGACGCTCGGCGTGATCACCGAGCTGACCCTCCGAGTTCATGGATTGCCGGAGGCGATGAGCGCGGCGGTGTGTTCGTTTCCCGCGCTGGAACAAGCCGTTCTGTGCGTGGCCTCGGTGATTCAGCTCGGGGTGCCCGTGGCGAGAGCTGAGCTGCTCGACGAGATCTACATCGACGCGGTGAACCGCCGCAGCGGTCTGGGCCTCAAGACGATGTCCACGATCCTGTTTGAGTTCCATGGAAGCGAGGGTTCCGTCAAGCACGACGCTGAAGAGGTCGCCGCTCTCGCACGGGACTTTGGTGCCGCATCCGTGGAATCCGCGACGACGCAGCAGGACCGCAACCGGCTGTGGCGAGCGCGGCACGAGGCGTACTACGCCGGGCTGGCGCTGCGTCCTGGCTCGAAGGGCCTGGTCACCGACGTCTGCGTCCCGATCTCGAGCCTGGCCCGGTGCATCGCCGAGACCAGGGCTGACATCGAGAAGACAGATCTCATCGCGCCGATTCTCGGCCACGTCGGCGACGGCAACTTCCACGTTTGCTTCCTCCTCGATCCCGCTCGCGCGGATGAGCTGGAACAGGCACAGGCCGTCAACCGTCGCATGGTGGCGCGGGCGATCGAGATGGGGGGCACATGCTCGGGAGAGCACGGCGTGGGTTACGGAAAGGCCGAATTTCTCGCCGCCGAGCATGGTGAGGCGCTCAACGTGATGGCTGCGCTCAAGAAGACGCTGGATCCGCAGGGGATCATGAACCCCGGCAAGATGACCGATGCGGCGCTCGACCTGGCCCATCACGTACGCGGAGAGCGACCGGCAGAACCGGCCGGCTGAAAATTCTCCGGATCACGAAAGTTGTTCAGCCTTGTCGGAATGCCAGACCGACCGGCGAGGCCCTCAAGCCTTCTTCTCGACAACCTCCTTCAGACCGTTGAGAACAGGTCCCCAGTTGTCGTCGGCCATCTTGTCGGCCTCCTCCTGGGTGGGGTTGTTGTCTTGAGTCAGCGTCAGCGTCGTCGTGCCGTCGTCGCCGGCCAGCTCATACGTGAGCGTGTGGTAGTTCTCCGGCTTGTCCTCGCTGCCGCCCATCGGGCTCCAGTGTGTGTACTTCAGGAACTTCTGCGGCTCAATGGCGAGGACGGTGCCTTTGTCCTCATATGACCGGCCCTTCCACTCACCTTTCCATGAGATCGGGCTGCCCTCCTTCCAGTCCGTCGCCATTTCGGTCCCGTGCAGATACTGCTTGACCATCGCGGGGTTGGTCAGGGCGTTCCACACCTCCCGCTTCGTGGCGTGGATGGTCACTTTCTTGACTGCGTCGAATCCTCTGGACATATAGCTTCTCCATGGTTCGCGATCTTGGTGCAGTGCACAGAGCAAAGGTTACGCACTTCTTTCTACTGCGGCCAGCCCTATGAATACCGCAAATCATTGATGGAACAAAGCTCTCGCCAGAAGTTCCCACAGATCGCACACCACCCCCGAGGAGGCCTGCCTTGCGCGACCCCTCCAGGATCGCCTTTGAACCGGGCCAGGTGGCGATAAGGCGTGGCGGCGCAGCAGCGTTGCCTCATGATCTGACGCTGTGACCGGCGACGTCAACCCGCGGCACGTACAGCGCGTCGACCTGGGCATGGCCGTCGGGGTTCGCGCTGAGGAAATCCACGAGCGGGCCCTCAAGATTGTCTATCCGCAGGGGGAGGACAGGGGAGCGAGCGACGCCTACCTTCAGCTCCGCTGGGCTCGGACGCTGGTCGGAACGCTGCTGATTGCGCGATGGCTGATCACCGGCATGGGGGCCGATCAGGACGAGATGGAATGGGTCAGCCATAGCGGCGCCATGGCCGCACGCGAAGGGGTATCGATCGTCACCACGACGCGCGCTTTCCACGTTTGGCGCGACATCCTGATTGATGTCCTGCACGAGGAGGCCGCCCGGCTGGGCACGCCCGCCGACCTGCTGCGTGAGGCGGTGGGGGTTGCGCGCCACAGCTGCGACGCTAGCCTGGTCCGGATCGCGGGCGCTTACGATGCCCAGCTTCGCGCGTCGAACGCGCAGCTGGAGAAGGCGAGTCAATTCAAGTCGGAGTTCCTGGCCAAGATGAGTCATGAGCTGCGCACACCACTCACCGCCATCATCGGCTTCTGCGACGTCCTTATCAGTGGCATCGACGGCGACCTGAATCCCGAGCAGACCACGGACACGCGGCAGGTGCTCCAGAGCGCCCTCTCGATGCTCGAGCTGGTCAACGGGATCCTCGACCTTTCCAAGATCGAATCGGGCCATCTAGAAATCGCCATCGAAGAGATCGACCTGGCTGCGAGCGCTGAGCAAGTCGTCGCCACCCTTCAACAACTGGCAAAGGCCAAAGCCCTGAGTCTGACGAGTGACGTGACGGCCGGTGCCCGCAGCGTAAGAGGCGATCCTGGTCGTGTGCGCCAGGTCCTCACGAACCTTGTGTCCAACGCGATCAAGTTCACGCCCAGAGGCTCGATTGCCATCCGGGCAAAACCGGTCGGTGCGATGGTCGAGGTCTCGGTGATCGACACTGGGATTGGGATCTCCGAAGACGCGCAGGAACGAATCTTTCAAGAGTTCCGACAGGCCGACGACAAGACAAGTCAACTCTATGGTGGTACTGGCCTGGGTCTTTCGATCGCACGGAAGCTCGTGGAGCTACAGGGTGGGCGAATGGGCGTTACGTCGAAGCCCGGTGAAGGGTCGAATTTCTGGTTCACCTTGCCCCAGTCGGTGGGAGTCTGACCCCGCCTGAATCTGCGGTCGGATCGCAACCCAAGGAACAACGACGCATGCGATCGTGCACCCGTCCATTTAGGTAATGCGCCAGGTTGACAGCGTTTTCTCTACAAGCGAATTGCCCTGAGTAGAACGCCAGCGGAGTCCCTTGCGAAGTAATCCGGAACGTGCCGTGATTTCGAGGAGGGCGGCGAGGCAATCGCTCATTTCCTCACGGGGGTGGGCTGTATGGACTCATTCGGCGAACTGGTACCAGGTCATACGGCATTCATGCGGCGGCTCATCATCAACGCGTCGGTGCTTCTTGCCGCAGGCTTTCTCATTCTTTCCCGCACATCGCCCGCTCTGGCTGCGGACAACGGACACGGCCACGGCAAGGCACACGACCACACGAGCGCTTCCGCGGTGGCGAACCGCCACGACTCTGCGAAGGCGTCAAACCAGGAGCACGTCGGCGGGGGCGCGGGAGGTGAGGGCGGTAAAGGGCCAACAGGCAAAGGCCAGGCAAAGGGAGGCGCTTCGGCGTCCGCCGGCGCGCATGCCGCAGCCAAGACCCAGACTCGCGGCGCCGTGAGTGCGGGCCACGGTCATCAGGAGGAAGCGATGGCCAGCACCGGCACCGCTGGAGCATCGACTGGTGATTCCGTCGCCGCCATGGCGAGCACGGGCAGCGTTGGATCATCGACCGGCAGTGCAAACGGATCGACCGGCAGTGCAAACGGATCGACCGGTAGTGCAAATGGATCGACCGGCAGTGCCAATGCGTCGACCGGCAGTGCCAATGGGTCGGCCGGAAGCGCAAATGGGTCGACCGGAAACGCAAACGGGTCGACCGGCAGTGCAAACGCGTCGACGGGCAGCGCCAATGGGTCGACTGGCAGTGTCAGCGGATCGTCCGGAAGCGTCAATGGATCGACCAGCAGCGTTGGCGGCTCGTCCGGCAAAGTCAGCGGCTCCGCAGGCGGCCAGGTGGTGGGCCAAACCGGCGGCCAGACTGGTCAAACGGTGTCAGGAAGTGGAACGTCAAGCGGCAGCGTCTCTGGGGCGACGGCTACATCAGGCAGCGCCGGCGCATCGAGCGCGACCACAACATCAGGCAGCGCAGGCGCATCGGGCGCCGTTTCTGGCGCGACCGCAACATCGGGCGGAACCGTGCTGGCCAGCACAGGTCTGCCCCTGGTGGGCGGGGTTGTGGGCGGCGTGCTGTTCCTTCTGGGAGCGCTCGGCATCAGGTCCAGGACTCGGCGTTAGTCCGAAGAGCGGGAAGCGGGCTCGCAAGAGTGCGGGCCCGCTTTTTCGGCCACCGACGCTAGCGCAGGCTTAGAAACGATCGCGCGTTGACACTTTTGCGCGGCGTTTGTTAGTGTGGCGCGGGTCTTCAGGGTCTGCGACGCGCAAGAAAGGAGACCAGGGGTAGGTACGCGTTGCGAATCAATCGCTACATGACCCATGCCGTGGTGGTCGCCCTGGCGATGGCCATGTCCGGCTACACCGCCGTCGACCGAAGTCTTTTTCCTGACTTCCATGCAGCTGCAGTCACGGCTGCCGCCGCTGACGAATCAAGTGCCGTCGGGGACGTCTCGCTGGGTCGTGACAGCGTCATCATCAAGCCCCTCTCCGTCCCAACGTCCGCACTTGCGAGCCGCGCTCCAATCGTGCATGTGGTCGTGGACGGAGACACGCTGGAAAGCATCGGGCGGCAGTTCAAACTCCCATGGAGGGACGTCGTCTGGTCGAATCCAGGCCTGCGCATGCCGCTCAAAGTGGGACGACCGCTCGAGCTGCCTCCGGTTCCGGGCGTGGTGGTCGTCGTCAGGAAGGGAGACACAGCCACAAGCCTGGCTGCCGCCTACGGCGTGGACGTCAGCACGGTGCTCGGCTTCAATCGAATTCGCGGCCCGCAGCTGATGCCCGGCACAGTGCTCGTCATTCCCGTCGATCCGGCGCAGGGTCCGAACCTGAGCACAGGTGTGCCGGCTGACCCGGTAGACCCCGGCCAGTTGCTGTGTCCGATCGCCGGCGCGAAGATCATCCAGCAGTTCGGACCGACGTCGTTCGCGATTGAACCGTCCTTCGGCGGTTATCTGCATTTCCACACCGGCATCGATTTGCTGGCCGGCTACGGCACGTCGATCGTCGCGTCTGCCGGTGGAAGAGTTACAGCAGCAGGTCCGGCAGATTACTTCGGGATCCGGGTCGAGGTCACCGATAGCTTCGGTCTCGTCGAGGTGTACGCCCACATGTCGCAGGTGGCAGTAGCTGTTGGGCAGGAAGTTCAGCAGGGCGCTACGGTCGGGTCGGTTGGCAGCACAGGTCTGTCGATCGGCGCGCACCTTCACTTTCAGCTCGAAGTCGGCCGCGTGCCGACCGCCCCAGGTCCGCTGATCGGCTGCTGAGGGACGCTCGACACGAAGACCCTCGAACAGGTTGACTCGCGCGCGTCTTCTATTAGTGGACCGTATCGCCGCGAAGCCGTCTGGGACCTGTGCCCACACCGGTACGGCTTGACCCATTGGCGTGCCTGGTGGGCATACCTACCATGCAGGCCAGGGAGCGGCAGACCGAGAACGGTTCGGTGACCGTCCAGGCGGGAAGCACGGCCCAGAGCGGGTCAGCGAAGAGCCTGTCGCTCCCGCCAGAACCCCGCCCGGCTTCGCGGGCCGGTCTTTCCAAGGGCAGATCACAGAAGGCAGGTAATCGAATTCGCGCGGTAGTCACCGGAGCGGCGGGATTCATCGGCTCGCATCTTTGCGACCGGTTGCTTGCCGACGGCCACGAGGTCGTCGGCATCGATTGCTTCAGGGACTCCTACGCGAGAAACCTCAAAGAGCAGAACCTGGCTACCGCGCGTGCCTCGCGTGGCTTTTCGTTTTGCCGCCTCGACCTGGCTGAGGAAGACTTGAGCTCGGTCCTCGACGGGGCCGAGGTCGTCTACCACCTTGCCAGTCGTTCCGGGCTTGGCGTGTCGACCGGCCGTGATTTCGACCAGTACATCTTCGACAACGTGCTTGCGACCCAGCGGCTCCTCGAAGCGCTCGCAGGCAGACCGATCACGCGCCTGGTCTACGCAGGCAGCTCATCGGTATACGGCGAAGCCGAAATGCTGCCGACAAAGGAATCGTCTGTGCCACGCCCATTGTCGACGTACGGAGCGACGAAGCTCGCGGCGGAAAACCTCGTCCAGCTGTATGGGCGGAATTTCGGGCTGCCGGTCACGGTGCTCCGGTATTTCACCGTCTACGGACCTCGACAGCGCCCGGACATGGCGATCTCACGATTCATGCGAGCGCTCATTCAGGGCGACGAGATCGAGGTCAACGGCGACGGCGAGCAGACTCGCGACTTCACGTTCATAGCTGACGCCGTCGAGGCAACCGTTCGGAGCGCTACCGCCAACGTTGTCGGCGACGTGCTCAACATCGGCGGTGGCAGCCGATCCACCATAAACGACGTCCTGGATGCGCTCGCGGACATATCAGGGAGGACGATTCGCCGCCGCTACCTGGCGGCAGCCGCCGCCGACCAGAGGCACGCCGCAGCCTCGATCAACCTCGCGCGATGGCGCCTGAGCTGGGAACCCCGCGTGGCCCTCCAGAACGGGCTTGCCAGCCAGTGGGCGTGGTTCCAGCAGCTTGCCGGGCGGGAGCCAGGCGTCAGCAAGGCGGCCGTCCCGGCCTGACCAGGTGCCCGCGTCTCATGGGCTCGGGCCTATGCTGACGGCGCCATGTCTGACCGCCGCCGCTATCCGCGGGTCCAGGCGAACGTCATGTGCAGGCCCGCGGGCAACAACCTGTTCCATCAGAAGCGCAACCCCCAGGACATCAGCCTTGGCGGAATCCGCGTCTTCTCAGACGAAGATTTTGCGCTGGGCAGCCGCCTCGACCTCGATGTTCTGATCGATAACCAGGCGCCCGTCCGCTGCTGGGCGACCGTTGTGTGGCGGACGGCCCTGGGTCCCCACTCTCCGGCGAAATTCGACGTCGGTCTCAAGTTCACCGACATGGCGCCGGCGGACATCCAGCGCCTGGCCGCGGTGCTGGTCCCGGCGCGCTGAGCGACAGCCCATGTGGCAGTTTGCGGTCGGCCTGCTGGTCGGGATCGCTGTCGGCGTCCTCATCATGGCAGCGCTCGTCGCCGCCGGTCGCAGACCCTAGCCGTCCCAGAACGACCGGGACAATTGACTTCATCTCGGCCAATCGACGAGCGGCGACATGTATGGAAATGCCCATTCAAATCGTGACGGTCGACCGCTTACTTTTCATTGCACAAGAAGGTGCAGCGAGCAGAGCAAATCAACCACCGCGACGCGAGCCTGGGGCTGCCTCAGTCCGTCGACAGGCTTTTTCGCTACGAGACCACGCTCAAACGCCTGCTCGACCTCGTGCTCGCCGGCCTGGGGCTCCTTGGGACATTGCCGCTGTGGCTGGTGATCGTCATTGCGATCAAACTTGATTCCTCTGGCCCGGCGATCTTCGTCCAGGACCGCGTGGGGATCCACGGCCGCCGCTTCCGCTTTTACAAGTTCCGCTCGATGTACGCCGATGCCGAGCACCGGATCGAGGAGCTCCGGTCGAGCAATGAAGTCTCGGGGCCGGTCTTCAAGATGCGGAGCGACCCACGCGTGACCAGGGTGGGCCTCCTTCTCCGCCGCACAAGCCTCGACGAGCTGCCGCAGCTCATCAACGTGCTCAAAGGGGAGATGAGCCTCGTCGGACCGCGGCCGCCCCTCCCCAAAGAGGTGGCGCAGTACAGCGCGAGCGATATGGTCCGGCTCAGCGTGAAACCAGGCCTCACCTGCCTGTGGCAGGTCAGCGGGCGCTCGAACGTGAGCTTCGAGCAGTGGATGGATTTCGACCGCGAGTACGTCCACAACCTGTCATTCGGGCTGGACGTGATGATCCTGTTCCGCACCGTCGGGACAGTGCTCAGCATGCGGGGCGCGTACTGACCTTCGCGTTGGGGCTCTTGATGGCGCTCCCGGGCGCGATTCTGGCCGGCTTCAGCCTGTACCTGCTCGCGCTTGCGCTCGCCAGCTCCGCACGGATGCCGCGCCGTACCTGGGCCGCCGGTGATCCCCACACGAGGCTCACCGTGCTCATCCCGGCGCACGACGAGGAAACGCTCATCGAGCGCTGCCTCCGCTCCCTGCAGAAGCAGAGTTATCCGTCCGGGCTCTACCGCCTGGTCGTGATCGCCGACAACTGCACGGACGCCACGGCCGCCGTGGCGAAGAGCGGGGGCGCCGAGGTGATGGTCCGCACCGCGCCGAACCTGCGCGGTAAGGGTCACGCGCTGAGGTGGGCGATCGACCGATTGCTGCCAGGTGCGGATTCACCCGACGCAATCGCTGTCGTGGATGCGGACTCGGTCGCCGCCGAGGGCCTCCTGGCCGGTCTGGTCGCAGAGCTCGAAGCCGGCCACGCCGTGGTTCAGGCCGACTACGCCCTGCTCGAAGGTCCGGGTCCACAGCTGGGCGAGATGGCCCGGATCGGGTTTCTCCTCTTCCACCGCGTGCGTTTCTCCGGCCGGCTTCGCCTCGGCCTGGCCGCAAACCTCGTGGGCAACGGAATGCTCTTCGACCGCCACGTCCTCGAGACCCACCCGTGGGATGCGTTCACGGCGGCGGAGGACCTCGAATATTCGGTGCGATTGAGACTCGCCGGGATCGAGCCTCGATTCGCACCCGACGCCCAGGTGGCCGGTCCCGGGCCGGGCTCCAGGGTCGGCGCGCGGAGCCAGCGAATGCGCTGGGAAGGTGGTCGCTTCCATGTGGTACGCCAACGCCTGCCACAGCTCGTGCTGGCAGCCATCGCGCGCCATGATGCCGGCCTCCTTGACGCGGCGCTCGACCTCGCGACTCCGCCCCTCGGGCTGCTGAGCCTGTGCTCCGTGGCAGGTCTGCCGGTCGTTGCGGTTGGAGTCGTGGCTGGACTCGCCCCCGTGTGGGCAGTGGTGCCCTGGGTCATCGCAAGTCTCGCGATCCCGGCATTCGTTGTGGTTGGCCTGAGGTCTGCCGGCGCGCCAGGGCTGGCGTGGCGGGCGTTCGTCAATGCCCCCCGGTTCCTTGGCTGGAAGCTGGGTACTTACATTCGGCTCGCGCGCGGCTACGACGTGCAGCGCTGGGACCGCACCGACCGGGTGGTGCCGTGATCGCTCCTGGTCAGGTCGCGGGCGTCAGGGTGGATGCGGTCGACCTGGAAGGAGCCGTGGCGAGGATCGAGTCGGCCGTCAGCGACGGCACTCTCCTGCAGATCGCCACGATCAACCTGGACTTCCTCGTGCGGGCTCAGCGTTCCGCGGAGCTCAGGCAGATCCTGAACCAGAGCGAGCTGAACGTCGCCGACGGCATGCCGGTGGTCTGGTTGTCCAACCTGGCCGGGCGCCGGCTGCCGAGCCGCACCGCCGGCAGTGACCTGGTGCCGATGGCCCTCGGCCGCCTGGCGGCGAGAGGAGCGAGGGTTTTCCTCCTGGGCGGCGAAGGAGCGGTGGCGGCAGACGCCGGACGCCGTCTGGCCGAGGCTTACCCGGGCCTTGTCATCGCCGGCCATTGCGAACCGCCGCGAGCCTCGATCGACCGGATGCCGAATCGATCGATCCTCCGCCTCATCCAGCAGGCGCGTCCCGACGTGCTCCTGGTGGCGTTGGGCAACCCGAAGCAGGAGCTATGGATTTCCCGTCACCGCGAGGCGCTCGGGGTCAAGGTTGCGATCGGTGTCGGGTGCACGCTCGACCTGCTCGCCGGCAAGTCCCGCCGGGCCCCTGGATGGATGCAGCGCGCTGGGTTGGAGTGGCTTTACCGGCTGGGCCAGGAGCCGAGGCGCCTCGTCGGACGCTACGTCATCGACACCTTGTGGCTGGGCCTCTTTGCTGTCGGCGCGGCCAGGCAACGGCTCGCGCGACGAGTCGCCACGTAGCGCTCAGCCGGCCGCGACCGACGTATCCAGCAGGACCGAGAAGGGATTCCCTGCGCCGGATTCGAACAGCAGGGGCACGTAGCCCGCGCCCAGAACCTCTGACCGCGGCAGGTGTGGCTGGGTGTTGTTGCCGGCCGCGTTGTTGGTGAGGTTGGTCTCCCCAGACGCGACGGAGTAGGGTGACATGAGCGTCGCGTACTTGACGTCGCTGCTCGCGCCGCCGGTCGAGTTCGCCCAGAACAAAAAGACCTTCGAGCGTCGATCGACGGCAAGCGCAGGGCTCGAGTTGGAGGCCGAGGCGCTGCCGACCGCGATCGGCGCATTCCAGTGGATGACGTTGTTGGCCGGCGTCACCGGGTCGACGGTTGCTGTGCCGTTGAGGTAACCGGGGCTGCGGGTGGCGGACGAACCGTCGCAAAACGCAACATGAACCAACAGCGATGCGGGATCGATCAAGGCCACCAGGTTCCCCGCATACGCGTAACCGCTGAGCGAAGCGCTGCCCACCGCGGCCGACAAGACCGCGACCTCGGGTCCCCAATTCGACAGGTTTGGTGCCAGTGCATCGGGCAAGAGCCGCGATATGACCTGGTTGTTGATGGCGTACAGTGCGACGGTCGCACCAAGTGCCGCGTCGTGAACGAGCACGATCACCGGTCGCGAGTTGGCTCCGGATGCCGAAAGCTGGAAATGCGTCGAGCCCCAACCGGAGGTGGCGTTCTTCGTCCCGGTCCAGTTCATGAAGACGGCGTGCGAGCCGTCCTGGTACGCGCACAGGAGTCTGGTCCCGGTCCAGGCGAGCTGCACGTAGAAAGCGTTGCCGGACGAACCCGGCACGCTCGTGCGGGCATCCCAGGACCACGTCTTCGTCGCCGCCGTGTACGTCCCGTGCTGAACCGCGGCGACCGCCGTCGTGTCGGCGATCCACACGTCGCTGGTCGACGACCCGTTGTTGACGATCAGCATGTCGGGCAACGCGTAGAAGGAGTTGAGCGCGGTGAGCGCCTGCACCGAGGTCACCGCCGGCGACGAGCCCCCAGGGTTTGTGACCTGGTACAGGTGCTCGCTTGTGCCATCCCAGCCCAGCACGGCCAGCGATCCGTCGCAAAGGGTTGCCACGCGGCGCTGGCTGGGCAGCGTCAGGGCCTGGTTGCTGGGAGTGGCGAAAACCGCGAGCCTCCCTCGCAACGCCACATTGAAACGCGCCCCGACATTGCGCCAGCTGTTCGCGGCCATGAAGAAGCGAGCGGGGGCGTCGGCTGTGAAGCCGGTGCCTGGCACGACAAGTGAAAAACGCGAGTGGACGTCGCTGAGGCCGCGGACTGGCGCCGCGATCCGGAAACGCACGGCGGTGTCGGCGGATGACCTCGTCGCGGTAAGGGTGGTGTTGTCGAACACGACCGCCCATGGGCTCGACGTTCCCCACGCGCTCGTGCCGGCTGACACATAGACGAGCGGCACATAACCCGACAGGGTGTCGCCCCGCGGCACGTGCGGCTGCATGTTGTTGCCGGAAGGCTTGTTGGTCAGGTTGGTCGGAGCCGGAGCCGACGTGAAAGGCGCGGTGAGGATGGTGTACATCACGTCGCTGCTGCCTGAGCCGGGTGATGTCGCCCAGAAGATGTACACCTTCGACGAGCCGTCGATCGCCACCGCCGGGCTGGACGCTGAGCGCAGAGGCGGCGACCCGATCGCCAGCGGTGAGCTCCAGCTGATGGAGCGGGTGCCGGCAGTGATCTTGCCCAGCATGTAACCCGGGCTGACAGGACCGTTCCCGCCGTCACAAAAGACGTAGTGGAGGGCTCCGGTCCGCGCGTCGATGGCGGCGTTGTGATTGTTGAAGTAGGGGTACGCGTAGTTGACCGCCACCTCCACGCCCGCAGTGACTACGTTCTGCTCCGCGCCCCAGTTGGCCAGCAGCGGCGACAGCGCGTCAGGCAGGACTCGCGAGATCACCTGCGTGCCGATGAAGTACATGCAGACAGTTGCGCCCACCGAAGAGTCATGGACCAGGACCGGAGCAGGTCTCACATTCGCGTTGGAGCCGCCAGAGAGCTGAATCGAGCCCTGCGAGCTCCAACCGGTGGCTCCGGTGAGGTCGGTTGTCCAGTTGTAATAAAGGGCGTGGGGCGCCCCGTCGTTGTAGGCAACGATGAGCCGGGTACCTGTCCAAACAACGTTGACGTAGAAGGCACTGCCAGTCGACCCGGGAACCACGTGAGTGGCATCCCACGTCCAACTGTTCGTGGCCGGTGCGTAGCGCCCGTGCGTGATGCTGGTGACGGTCGTCGTGTCCGCGATCCAGATATCTGAGGTGCCGTCAGGGTTGTTCACCACGTGCATATCGGGCAGCGAATAGAACGAGCCCATGTTGCTGAACTGCCGGACGCTTGTCATCGACGGGCTGCTCGAGGACGCGGCGGAGATCTGGTAGAGGTGTGTGTTCGAGCCGTCGAAGTCGAGCACGGCGACAGTTCCGTCAGCGAGCGACGCAACCCTGCGCTGAGTCCCGAGTGCCAGGGCCGCGCTGTTGGATGACGAGGTCACCATGAACGGAGCCCCGACCGCCGGAGGCGGAGGGGGAGGCGGCGGTGGGGGCGGAGGTGGAGGTGGGGGTGGGGGTGGAGGCCCGCCTGGCGTGCCGTTCGGGACGCTGGTGTCGAGGAGGATCTTCCACGGCGGCGCGGTGCCATTGACCGTCGTTCCGATCCCGTAGATGAGCGGGACGAAGCCGGCACCGATGACCTGCTGCGGGATGTGCGAGCCCTGGTTGTTGTTGGACAGCGCGTTGGTCATGTTGGTGGTGGCGGACGCCTGCTGATAGGGCGACGCTATCGTCACGTACTTCACGTCGCCCGTCGTGCTGGTCGGCTCGGTGCACCAATAGGCGTAGACGAGGCCCGCGCTGTCCACGCTGATCGCAGGCATCGATGCAGTGTGGTCCGTGTCGATCGTGACCGGCGCCGACCAGGTGATCACGTTGTTGATCGGGTTGGCGGCATCGACTGTGACGGTCCCGGTCAGGTAACCAGGGCTACGAGGGCCACCGGCGGTGCTGTCGCAGTAGAGGTAATGGACACGCTTGCTGGCCGGATCGATGATTCCGCTCTGGGCGTCCTCGTCGTCGTACTGACCGCCGAGAGTGGTGTTGGCCTTCACCCCGAGGGACGTCTCGGGACCCCAGTTGGCGGCCGCCGGCGACGTGGCATCCGGAAGCACCCTCGAAAACACGCCGACAGGCTGCGTAGCGCCCTGCGGATAGATCGCGATCGTGGCGGCGAGCGAGCTGTCGTGGAGCAGTACCGGTTTGGCGGTTCGCGTCGAGGCGCCGACACTGCCCAGCTGGAACTGGGCGGGCTGCCAGCCCGACGTTCCCGTCCGGTCGGACGTCCAGTTGCACACGACCGCAAAGTTCCCCCCGGCGACATCCTGGTGGAGCTCGATCAGGAACGACCCTGTCCACGTGATCTGCGACCAGAAAGACGAAGTGGTCGACGCGGCAACAGCCGTCCGCGCCGACCACGTCCATACCGCACCGCTCGCCGTGTACGTGGCATGAACGACCGCGAGGTTGTTTTGCGTGTCGGTGAACCACAGTTCGCTGCTCGTCGAGGCGGTGTTCAGCACGTACATGTCGGGGATGGCCGCCGGATGGGACTGTCCGGGATACCCGGTGATCGCCTGGACCACGGGCGTGGCGCTCTTCGGGTTGATGACCTGGATCAGCTTCCAGGCCGACCCGTCGTGAAACAGGACCACCAACGAGCCGTCGCATAGAAAAGCAACCCGGCGCTGGGCGCCTCCGCCGAGGAAAGAGTTCGACGACTGCGTCGTGGTCGCGATCTGCACCGCCATCGTCAGATCCGCACCCCGAGATGCTCGAGCGCAAGCGGTCCGACGGACCGGTAGCGAATTGCGAACACGTTGTCCTCGAATTCCACCACCCGCTGTTCGGCTGTTTCCCAGGCTCGGCAAACGCATGCGCCGGACGCGTCGACGACCGCACCGATCACATGCGCTGAACACCAGTGCAGCTGCTTTCCGTCGACCGCGGCGGCGCCTCCCGCCTTGAACTGAAATAGACGGTGGTCCTCGCGGCTCGCCAGCTCGGCCACGGCCCCGTTCGGACAGACCAGGCGGACCCCGATGAGGCCGTCGCGCTCCAACTCATCCCAGTGGCCGGCTTCGACGAGGTGGGGCAGAAGCCCACCGCCTGAGGCCACATCCCACTCGGTGACCACGCGTCCCCGGGAGTAACGCGCCTCCCACCACGAGCGTCCGCTGGCGCGGACAAGCCCGGCCAGGTCCAGAGAGAGCATCAGGCCCAGGTGTATTTCAGCGTGACGACAGGGGTGTAGGTCATCGGGTTCAGGTTGGGTCCGGCAAAGAGGGCGAGCATGCCGTACCACTGATTCGAGGTCCTGGCCGGCGGTGTCGCGGTGCACGCGATGAAGTCGTTGTCGCCCTGGAGCGCCTGGTAGGTGGTCAGCCACGCATTGGATGCGGTGGTCGCCGCACCATTGGCCCCGTCCGTGATCGCAGGCGCCGCCGGCGGCGCGGCCGCAGGCACCTGGGATGTCCCGTTGCCGAACCAGTTGGCCTTCAGGTAGCTCCTCGGCGTCGCCCCTGTGTCGCCTGCCGCGCCACCGAGCAGCTGGCCGTCACCGCGGGTTACCGCGGCGTGGGCGGTCGAGTAGTAGCTGGTCACGACAGGTGGCGAGGCGAAGGTCCCGCTTGCGTCCCAGTTCCACCTGCAAAGCAGGTAGCTGCCGTTGGAGAAGGCTGCCGGGCTTGCTCCGCCTGGAACGCCGAAGCCGGTGGCGTCGGACGTGAAGCAGTACGTGAACGCGACGACTGTCGGCGCGGACGGCTGAATCATGCTGGGCCACGCCGCGGAGCCGGTCGCCGTCTGGTTTCCCTGGTCCGACCATCTGATCTCCGCAGAGACACCCATCCATGCCGGCGACGCCAGCGTGCCGGTGTTGAGCTCGAAGCTCAGGTTGGTGAAATTAGCCATCGACGATTCCTCCTGTCAGGCCTGTGGTGTGGCGGAAGTCGCGGTCGAGCGCAAAGGTGGCCGCGTCGAGATGCACCAGCGTGGTGTCTATCGAGTTGGCCGTCGCGATGAGCTGATTTGAATAGACCGGTTTGGAGGCGGGCTTGGCGAGGCCGGACTGCTCGGCAGCGCTCATGTAGCGCTGCCAGCGTGGCCTTTCGTGGAGCCCCCATGCCATGCCGCGACGGCGGCCGGACGAATAGACGGACGATGCGACTGCAAGCGAGTCCACGGCCGCTTGCGGCGAGAGCGTTTCGGCGAGCCCGGGCGCGGACCGATACGTGATCTGGGCTGCGCCACGAGGATTCTCGGCCGCGAACTCGAGTGCCAGGACGAGCGCCTGCAGGAAGCGATTCAGGCCGTCGATCTCGAGAGCGGTTCTGTGCTCGAGGCCGACGACGGCGTACGAGTGCGCCGGCAGCTGCGACCACCGATCGCCGACAAAGTGAGTCAGGTGGCGGCCGGCGTCGGTGTGGGCAAGACCGCGCCACGAAAGCGCCGCATCGGTCACACCGTCCGCCGCGAACTCCAACCAACGATCCCGGGCGACGACGAGCGTGACCACGCGCGGGTTGACACCTGCCTCAACCAGGAGCGGATCGACAATCGCCTTCCAGCTCTCGTCGCCGATCGCTATGGAGGCGCCTTCGAGGTCGCGGGGTCGCCTCACACGCCCTCCCCTGTGCAGGGCGAAGCCGAAAACACTTCCGGCGCAAAGCTGGAAGATCGAAGTCGGGTTCAGCCCGCGGTCGGCCATCGACAGCAGCTCGGCAGGCGACACAAATGTCACGGCGGAGTCGGCGCCGGCGCCACCGGGAGAGGGCTCGCGCTGAGCGACGATGCTCAGGTCGACACCCAGCTGTTTCAAATACCCGCGTTCGAAGGCGACCCAGATCGGGTAGTCGTCCACGCTGGCGAGCGTTCCCCGCGACGGCATCCATGTGAGCGCGACCCGGTCACGTTTCGGGGCGACGAGGAACATGTTCGCGGCGCCGAGACCCGCGGTCGTGGCGAGGCTCCAGCCCAGGAAGCTTCGCCGGGTCAGAGTACGGGCCAAAGGTGACCAGTCGGCGCTCTTCGAGACAGCCGTCAACAGGCGCTTCCCTCGCGCATCACGCCATCGACCCTAAAGGACGCCGGGCGCTGCAACCATAGGCACCTTGTCCTGCACCGTCCGGGGCGTCCCGGGTTGGGTCAGGGACGTTTCGTAGTGGGCGCGGGACCCGAACGTGTCCCAAAACGCCTCTCGCGGAAATCGGCCGGCCGGCGCACAGTCTGATCGTGAGCACCGCCCTGCACGCACGCGCGTCCGGGCCGGACGCCGGCCTGGCGAGCCGTTCCAGACTGCTCCTGGTGCCCTGGATGGTCGCCGGCGTGCAGTCGCAGTTCGAGCAGATGCGGAGCTCGCCGGGCATGGAGCAGGCCCGCGTCATCCCTGTGCGCCCGTTTCGCGAGGGAGGGCTGATCGAGAGGCTGCCCCTGCCACCTCCGCTGCGTGGCACGATCCGATCGACCGTCGCAGCTGCAGCCTCGATACCCCAGCGCGGGATCCGAGCCGTGTGGACGCAGGTGGCGCTGCCCATGCTGCCGTTCGCCATGACGCGGTCGGTTCCGATCCACTACGCGATCGACTGCACGCCGGCGCTACTTCATGGATTTGGTAATCAGTACGCCGGGGTGGACGACCCTGCCAGCCCTGCGGGGCGCCTGGTCGGCGCCTGCCTGCGCCTCTACTTCAGCCGGTGCGCCGGCCTGCTGCCGTGGTCCGCGTGGGCGGCCCGCTCGATGATCAGGGACTACGCCGCCGCGGCCGACCGGGTCCATGTCGTGCCGCCGGGAATCGACCTCGAGCGCTGGTTTCCGGTCGCGCACGAGCCGCCGGCCCGTCCCCGGCTTCTCTTTGTCGGCGGCGACTTCCAGCGCAAGGGCGGCCCGTTGCTGCTCGATGCGTACCGGCGGCATCTTCGCGACGAATGCGACCTCCACCTCGTGACGAGGGCGAGGCTCGCTCCTGAGCCTGGGGTGTTCGTCTACAACGGTCTTGAGGTCGGCGACGCCGGCTTGCGCGAGCTGTACCAGTCGAGCGACCTGCTCGTGCTGCCGACCACAGCCGACTGTTTCTCAATGGCGGCGCTCGAGGCCATGGCCTGCGGCTTGCCAGTCGTGATCTCGGGAGTCGGCGGGATCTCCGAGATCGTCACGGACGGAGAGACAGGAATGTTGATTACACCCGGTCGTGGCGATTCGCTGCTGCGAGCCCTCCGCCTGATGTTGGCAGCACCTGGGCTGCGTCAGCGTTTCGGTCTCGCCGGCCGGCGTCGCGTGGAGCAGCATTTCGACGCCCGGGTTCAGTCCGCTGCGACGCTTGCCATCATGGCCGGATCCGGCGCCTGATGGAGCGGCGCATCGTTCCGGTCAGCGTGGTGATCTGTACCCGTGACCGGCCCGCCGACCTGAATCGGTGCCTGGAGAGCCTGGCCCTCCTCGATCCGCAGCCGCTCGAGGTGATCGTCGTCGACCAGGGCTCGCCGCCCGCGGTTCTGTCCTCCGCGACACTGCGCGTGCTGCACCGTCCCATCGCCGAGCGTGGCCTTTCGCGTGCGCGCAACCATGGCCTCGGCGTTGCCCGCGGCGATGTGATTGCCTTCCTCGACGACGACTGCGTGGTTGGAGCTACATGGGCAGGCGACGTGGCTGCGATCTTCGAGAGGGACCCAGATGCTGGCATCGTCTTCGGGACCGTCATCGGCGTGAGCGCGGATCCTGATGACTACGTGCCGGCTTACGCGATCTCGCGCGAGCGGAGGCTGGTTGGAAGGACCGCCGCGGCTCGAGCACACGGCATCGGCGCTGCGATGTACTTGCGCGCGGCGACAGCCGCGGTTGTCGGCACGTTCGACACACGCCTGGGTGCCGGCGGCGAGTTCCGGAGCAGCGAAGACTGGGACTACTCCTTTCGCGCCCTGTGCAGCGGAACATCGATTGTCGAGACACCCACCGTGGTTGTGCGCCACCTCGGCGCAAAGCGTTACTCCGACGGCACCGCCGCGAGACTGTTGCGGTGGAACGCGTTCTCGCATGGGGCGGTGCACGCCAAGCTGCTCCGCTGCGGGGACTGGATCGCGATCGTCCTCATGAGCAACGAATTGCTGAGCCTCACAGCAGCCGTCAGGCCGTGGAACGCGCTCTGGCGCCGTCCGACGAATGCTGCTCGCCTTTATATGTATGTGCGAGGTCTGGGAGCTGGCTTAAGGGCTCCAGTGAGCAAATCTGAAATGTTGTTCCGAGAGGTCGTGAGTGTGGCGCGGGCCTGACTCAGATTCCGGGCGCTTGTCCCTGTGGAGACGCGAGCGCCCATTGCGAGCGTAGCCGTTAATCAGGATGCTCAACGGAATGGCCGGCCAGCCAGGCGCCCTCGTATCGGCCGTAGCAGAGCAAAAGACCACTCCGGTGGCCAGCCCTCTCGCGTACAGGACGTCACACCTGCTCATGGCCTCGGCTCTTCGCGCGATGTTTCGTTTCGAGGTGAGCGGTCGCTCCAACGTTCCGCGGGGAAGTTCGTACATCGTCGTCGCCAACCACCTCAACTGGCTCGATGCGTTCGCGCTCTTGCTCGCGCTGCCCAAAGAGCCGCAGCTGCAGCTCGTTGGCTGGGACACGATCTTCGATTCGCCGCGGCTGGCGCGCCTGATCAGAACGACCCGGGTCGGCTTCATCCCGATCCACCGCGACCGGATCAAGCGCTCGCTGCGCCGCCCCGAGACAGGGCGGACGCTTCAGCAGAGTCTGAACAGCGGATTCCCGGTTGTCTTGTTTCCAGAGGGACAGGTGGGGTGCGACGAGGGCGTGGTCATGCCGTTCCGGCCTGGCTTTGCGCGCCTGGCCCGGGTCACCGGCATGCCCATCCTTCCGGTTGCGCTCTCCGGAACTCGCAACCTGTGGCTGCGCAAGAAGATTCTGGTCGCCATAGGCTCGCCGATCGACCCGCGCGGGATGGAGCTCAGAACGCTGGTCGAGCGCACTCACAAGGCCATGGTCGGCGTAATGCCTGAGCATCGAGCTTTCCGTGGCCTCAAGCTCTTCGAGCGTAGGCTCACGCGCCTCATCCCGTCGCTGACGAACTGGACAGCGGCCGACCTCTAGCCGCGCTGTAGCAGGGTCCGCACGCGCGCAATGCTGGGCAGCTTGCGGAGACCGGATGCGCCGCCCACTTCGAGCAAGGCAAGCACCAGCTCGATGTTCGAATCGCCGGCGGCAGGGGCAGCGCATTCGGGGCATCGACCCGGGTTGTGCCCGATCATCAAGCCGGCCGCCTGCGCAAGACCTTCTCCATATGAGCCGCGGCATCGCACTGCGCCCGTACCCGCCTCGAGCCCAGGCTCGGCGTTCGCCGGGACTGCGGCCAGTCGGGCGAGCCGAAACATTGACAGGTCTGGTACTGAGTCGCCGACGGCGAGCGCCAGTGGAGGTTGGTATTCGACACCCAGGTGGCGCGCCAACGCCTGCAGCCCCGTCCGTTTGTCCACCTCGACGGCCACGAAATCGGTCTGGGCCCAGCCCTGCTCGATGCGGATTCGGTGCGAGAGTCCCGCGGCGGCAACGACCCGTTCGGCGACCTCTAGATCGATCGCGCAACGCCGTCCCCGGCGGATGGTGAAGCCGCGGATCGAAAACTGAAAGGCGGGGTCGAGCTCCACGCCCTCGACCTCTAGAAGCGCGCGGCGCAATGCGGCGAGATCCTCGAGCTCATCGCGGCTGATCAGGGTCTGCGACATGCCGCTCACGGCGTCATGCATCACCGACCCGTACTCCGCGACACCACCGGCGAGCCGGTAGTCGCGGCACCGTTGGACGACATCGGTCAGCGAGCGGCCGGTCGCGATCACGGGTCGAAATCCATGTCGGGTCAGCGCTCGCAGCGCCAGAAGAGCATGTCCGGACGGTGACGAGTACCACCACGGTCCACTTTCCAGCACGCCGTCGATGTCGATCGCGCAAAGCTCGCCTTTCACCGACGCGATCGCATCATGGAGATAGCGGTGCGCCATGAATTTCCGGTGCAGCGATGCGGCGCGCCGCTCGCCGTCGGTGAGCAGCTCGACCAGCGCCGCATGCGAATCGCCATTCGCCGTCTCTTTTCGCAGGATCGTATCCCTCCGATCGGCCTGGCTGACCACCTGATACAGAAACCAGCGCGCATCGTCGATCTCAACGCCGGTCGCCGCATCGAACTCTTCGCGCGCGCAGGCCCCGAAGTCTTCGTCCGGAAGCCGTTGCGCGGCCGCCGCGGCCACGTCGTATGCGGCGTCATAGCTGAGCGGGACCTGATAGACGAAGGGCGCCTCCGCAAAATCGCGTTTGAGTACGGTCCCGTTCACCTGGAACCACTGGCCCGGCCCCATGTCAGAGTCGATCAGTGAGGGACGCGCCGCATGAAGGAGCCTTTTTGCCGCACTGTGAAGGACCGGGCGAAGCGGAAGCGCGAGGCGGCCGAAACCAACGGCGAGCCAGCGGGCCGCCTGTTCCCAGACCGCGTCGTGGCCGGCCAACCTCGCTGAGAGATCGTCATGCACTGGCAGCAGCGATGCCCGTTGCATCGCGTAGCGGGCGAGGTGACGAGCGAGCGCCGCGCGCTGGATTGGATCCGACTCATCGATAGAGGCGCTTGCAGGGATCCACTCGCGATACATCAGGCCGTCTTTAGTCCCGTGGATGTCAGGGACCAGGCCGCCCAGCCGGGCCCCGATCGCGGCTGCTGCATCCGCGAACAGTCCGAGCCCGACACCGGTCACTAACACGCCGCCAGTCTCGTATGCGCCGTCCGCGCCGAGGATCTGGACGTCGAATCTCGCCCTGACATGAGTCCGGCGGTCCATGTGGCTCCACTCCTTGCGCACCGCTCGTGCCACCCTGGTTTCCAGCAGCTCCGACAGGGTGTCGGCAACGGCGCCCTCGTCAAGGAGCGAGTGGACGTGCCATTCCTGCCACTCGAGGCGGACCTGGCGCCAGGGCTTGAGCCGCTCCGACCAGCCCGCCGCGCCAGGGAACAGCTGAAGCAGAAGCGTGACCCGCTCCGCGTCGATTCCATGCGCCACGAGCTCGTCCGCCGTTCGCGCGACGCTGCCGCCTGAGGTCGGCGGGTCATCCACGATCACTACCTCTGCCGCGGCGGCCGCCGCCTGCCTCAGAAGCCTGCGATCGCGAGGGAGCTCAGGCTGGCCCGGCCGCCGGCTCGTCCACTCCACGTGGGTGAAGCCGGCCTTGCGCAATGCGGTGGCCACGATGGGTGCCATGAAGCATCCCGACGTCCTGACGCCGATGACGAGCACCGGACGTTGGCGATCAGGTCGCACGCAGGCGAAACGCTCCGCCAGCGCGATGCAGTCCTCAGGCCGCTGATCGAACGTGAAGAAGCACCGTGGGGGAATCGCGATCTGCCGGAGAGGCAGGCCTTCAGCGCCAGACAGGCCGCGCCACTCCCGGCGAAGCTCGCTGACGTCGGTCGCTGCGGCGCCCCACAGCGCGTCCGCCAGCCGGCCCGCAAATGCCTCCAGGGACTCGAGATGTCGGACCAGGTTTTGCTCGCGTCTGACACGCAGCAAGCGCGACGTGGCTTCGGTCGCCCGCAAGACGAGCCCGGCGGCTCCTCCGGCGGGTTTGCGCAGTCGCGACGCGTATTTCCTGATCCGCCTCAAGTCGCCGGCGTCACGATGTAGGTAGTCACTGACGACCTGGCACATCGAGGCGACCGCCAGGTAGGAGTCCACGAGTGCGGCGTCGTCGCTTCGGTCGGCCGCGGCCAGGCGAGCCCCTGCCAGCTCGACGAGCTCCTGAAGCTCGAACACGGGGTGATAGCTGGGTGTCGCCACAGGCGCCGGTTGTTTTGTGCGAGGCGCATCCGCAAGCGCCGGCGTCGTCATGCCGCGCGGCGTGCGGGTCGGGCTATGTCGGCGAGATGGCGGTGCAGCGCTTCCGCATAGACAGGCAGGTCGAACTGAGCGAGCACCGCGTCGCGGGCGTTTGCTCCGAGCCTGCGGCGCTCCGCCGGATCATCAAGCAGGCGCCGCAAGGCGTCATGCAGGGCGGCAGGATCGCCTGGCGGCACGAGGACACCGGTCTCGCCGTCGACGACCACATCGCGCTGTCCCCCGGTCGCGCTGACGACTACCGGGCGGCCCATCGCCATCGCCTCGAGGATCGTCGTCACCCCGGCCTGGAAGTCGTTCGGGATCAAAGGAACCACGACAACGGCGGAGAGCGCGTACAGCTCGCGCAGCTCGGTGGCGCTCCTCATGCCGACCGTGATGTTGGACGGCATCGTCGCGGGCATCCGGCACACCGCGCCGGGCGAATAGAGGCTTCCGGCGCCGATGATCGTCCGCACCGGAAGGTCGCGGACCGCCGCGGCCAGCGTCGCGTAGTCGCGGTGCTCGCGGCCGGCGGACACGATCACCGACTGGCCGGACTCGGGCTGTGCCTGCCAGAAGCTAGCATCCGCGTAGTACGGCACGAATGCCGCGGACCCGGGCCCAAAACCGAGCGAGTCCACCGCGACCTCGAGCTGTGTCCGCGAATGGACGAGCATGCGCGTGATCCCCATGTGACGCAGCCAGCGGAGCATCCTCGGTTTGGAACGGGATGTCAGGTGGTGGCCGAGAACAAGGTGCGGGCGGCTTGGACCGATCGTCTCCAGCGCCACGCCAAGTGGGATGCCGACATGCTCCCCGTCCGAGAAGACGGCATCAGCATTCTCCGCGGCACGCAGCGCTGCCCTCACTTGCCGCAAGGACCGGCTTGTCGACCTGCCGGGTGCGATTCCAAGCGTCGACCAGTCGAGGAGCCGGACGCCGTAGTCGCGCTCCAGCGCGATGAACTCAGGCACCGGCCGCGTACCGTTGCGGATGGCCAGGCGGGCGTTCGGGCCGGCGTCGGCCGAGACAATCATCAGCGTTCTCACGCCTGGACCTCACGGGGCGCCGCCCAAGTATGTGGTGCAACTGCCCGCACGGTGGCAGGGACTCCAACCGCGGTTGCGCCTGCAGGCACGTCGTGGATGACGACGGCGTTGGCGCCGACGGAGCAGCCGTTACCGAGCCGAACCGCGCCAAGCACCCGGGCGCCGGCGCCGACGAAAACGCCATCGCCGATCAATGGGAACTCCCACTCGTTACGCATGCCGATGGTGACGGCGTGGATGAACGTGGCGTTGGCGCCGACCGCCTCGGCGATCACCACACTCCCATAAGGATGCGGGATGTACAGCCCGGGTCCGATGGGCACGGCCGGTCCGATCTCGAGTCCGAAAAGCAGCATGTTCAGGCGCTCCAGGAGAGTCGGCAGTCCCCGCAGCCGGTGCACGTGACACCAGCGCGATGCGCGGTAGATCGCAGTGGCCCACAGGGCCGGGTGACGCCACAGCAGCCGGAGCACGTCGCGGCGTCGCAACCGCAGATCGCTCGGAACGCCACCGACAGGCCGGACCGACCGGTCGAGCCACCGCTTCACGTCTTCGCCGAACGCGCTCACGCAGTTGTCTCCGCGGTTCTCGGGGCCGGGTCCTGGCGCGTGAGCTCAAGTGCGCGCTCACGGCCGAGTTGCCCGGCGACCCCGCGCCAGTAGGCGGCGGTGAACAGAGCAGAGCAGAGCTGCATCGCCGCCGCGTTCAGCCCCGATGTTTGTGCTGCCACCGTCACCGCGAAACCGCAGCCGGGAAGAGCTCGCCACAGCAGCGGCTGGGCAAGCACTGATCGCGTCAGCAGCCGCGTGTAGCGATGCCGGCCTTGAAACTCACGTTTGACCCAACCTGGCAGGTCGTCTCCTGTGCGAATTCGTTCGAGCATCACGTCTGTTCGCCCGTAGTCGTGGGCTGCGCTGAGCCATGCTGAAAACGAACGCCGCGCAAGGTGCTTCGCGGCCGCGTCCGGATTGAACACGAAGCGGAGGCCGCGGTCGTGGAGCCGCCAGGCGAGCTCGACATCCTCTCCACGGGTGAAGGCCTGGTTGAATCCGCCGGCCGCCCTTACATGGTCGGCCCCGACCGACGCGTTGCCCGTATAGAACTGCCTTGGTGTGGGCGTCCAATCGCCGGCCTGCATGGCACGGTACTGCTCGCTGAGCGTTGTCCACTCCCACTTTGCCCAGGGCGCGGGCCGCGTCTCATCGGCCGCGAGGAGCGGGCCGATGACCACGAGATTGGGCTCTGCGTGCGCCAAAGCATGCTGCTCGACCAGCGAACGAGCGGGTATCACGTCATCGTCCAGAAAAAGGACATATGGTTCCGTCGCGAGCTCGAGGCCGCGATTGCGAGCTGCGGCTGGTCCGCCTTTCACCTGGTTGACGACGCGGCACCTGAATGGGTACTCGCGCATAGCAAGCGACTCGTCAAAGGTGTCGGGGCCATCGATGACGACTACGACCTCGAAGCACTCGGCTGGGTACGTCTGCTCGCTCAGCGCGTCGAGCATGCGGAGCAGCGATCGGGGTCGCCGATGGGTCGGCGTGACGATGCTGAAACGCAGCCTGGGCGCGCTCATGCGGCGGCTCGGCTCAGCCTGAACCTCGCCGGCAGCCGGTCGGTCAGACCGCGAAGCTCCGCAATCTCATCGCGTGTTGGAAGCCGAAGGACAAGTGCCAGCACCGCGAATACGACGAGGCCGGTGACGATCTCCGCGACCAGGCCGAAACGAGCCACGGCCAGGACTGCCAGCCCCATGCCGGCGGTCGCAAGGGCGGTCCGCGCGAGGCGACTCAGCAAGCGCACCTGGACGAGCCACGGCAGCAGGACGATCGCCCCGGCCGATTCGAACACCTCGGTCGCGAGCAGAGAGACTGCGGACCCGATGGCGCCATTCCCGCGCGCCTGGAAAACCGGGATCAGGATCAAGTTCGCCACGATGTTCAGGACCGTTGCGATCGCGACAACCTTGATCCACGCGGGCACCCGTCCCTGTGCCAGCAAGACCTGGTAGGCGAGCATGTTGAAGAAGGTTGGGACGACAGTCCATCCCAGGATGGCCAGCACGGGGGCCGCGCCCGAGAAAGGCTGGCCGTACAGCACCTGGATTAGGGGGCCGGAGACCAGCGCCAGCCCCGCCGCGATGGGCAGGCTCAAGACGACCGCGGTCTCCACAGCGGGACGGCCGGCTGACTGGAGCTCTTTTGCGCCTGTTGTATGGGCCGCCGCAAGCCGCGGGAACCATGCGGTGCCGAGCACCCCGGCGACCATAAGCACCGCTGTGAAGAGCTGCACCGGCACGCCGTACCAGCCGATGACGGTGACGGGAGCGAGTGCCGACAGCAGGACCGAATCGATCCACAGGTAGGTGATGAAGAAAAGACCGCCGATCCAGTAGCTCAGCCCCGATCGCACGATGTATCTGATCTGTCGAGCGCCCTCACGCCACTCGATCCGAAAGAGGCGGCGGCTCCAGTAGAGGTTCAGTCCGAGGAGGAGCACCGTGAGTGCGAGGTCCAGGAGCAGCAGCGCGACGATGCCGCCACCCATCAGCACGACGGCGATGCCGAAGAGGCTGATGAGCCCGTTGCCCACGAGAGCTCCGTACGCGAGGTACTCCATGCGCTCGAGTCCGGTGAACGCGGCCTGGATCGCGCCGCTGAGGGTGGCCGTCACGGTGACTCCAGTCGCCAGGAAGATGATCAGCGACTGCTCGCCGCCAAAGTGCAGCAGCTTGATATAGGCGAGCATGAAGATGAACGCAGGAATCACGCACGCAAGGCGCATGACCATGGTGCCGCCCACTAGCCGAGGTGCTCGAGTGTGGTCACGTGCAATCTCGCGCATCAGCAGGGTGCCCGCGCCCTGGTTGATTACGTTGCCCAGCAGGGCGGTGATCGCGAGTGCGATCACAAACTCGCCAATCGGGGCTGGGCCGAGCCGGCGCGGAACAAAGATGAGCCAGAGAAGGCCGAACGCCCACGAGGCAAGCTGACCTCCGGCGAGAAACACGATGTTCCGTAGCAGTCGACCTGCCCCCGAGCTGCGCGGCAGAGCTACTTCGGCGGCGGACCGTGGGTGCGCCTCGGCCGCCACCTGGCTGGGCATGTTCAGCGTGCCTGTGCCCCGGCTCAATGCGAGCCTTGCGGCCTTCAGTGCCTCATCCACCGCGATCTCGCTGAGGCCGGCCATGGGACATGTCCAGTCCTGGCAGCCGCCCGCGGGATAGCGAGGACGCTTGCAGTCGTTGATGCTCCGCTCCATTTCCGCGGTCATCTTCTTCACGATCAGCGGGGGTATGCCCGAGCCACCCAGCCGCTCCGGGTGAGACGGGCCGGCCAGGACGACAGTCGCCGTGCCTTCGGCTCGGGCGAGAACATTCACGGCGCTGTCGACGGTGATCACGAGCGCGGCGCGGCGAACGACTGCGCCGAGCTCGGGTAGCGTGACCTTGCCCGCCAACGATGCCGATGCACCTGTCATCGATTGCCGGATCGACTCGACCAGGGCCTCCTCGCTCCGAGAGCCGGTCAGCACGATGTACAGGGTTCGGTCCACGGCCAGGCCGTCAGCCAGGGAAGCCCAGCGATCGGCAGGCCACTGCTGGCACGCCCAATCAGAACCGGGATGCAGGACGACCAGCGGCCGGATTCCATCCCAGCCGGTCTGCCGGAGCGCGGCTCCGGCCGCTGCATGGTCTTGATCCGAGATCGCGATCATTGGCGCGGGTTCCGCGACGTCGGCTATGCCTGCCGACGTCAGGAGCCGCCGGTTCTGGGCGATCTCGTCGCCGTCGAAGTCATACGGCCCCAGCTCGCTCGAGAGGAGCCATCCATGGCCCGACCCATAGCCAACCCGCGTGCGCGACCCCGCCAGCCTCGCCAGCAGACGGAGCAGAGTCGATCCCCACCACAGGACGATCACGACGTCATAAGAGACCCCGGTGGCGCGGACGATCCGCACCAGCTCGACAAGCTTGCGCAGGCGGCCTCTTGACGGATGCCGATAGAGACTGCTGACGACGAGCTGGTCCACCACGGTCGATGACCGATAGGCGGCGGCAGCGTCCTCGCCGACGACCAGCGTCAGATGCGAATCGGGGAGCGAGTCACGCACCGCGCGGATGCAGAACCCGACCCGCATGGCGTCGCCCGCCCCGCAGTCGTCGAGCACGAGCAGGACGCGGTGTCTCACCATGCGGGACCGGCCGGCAGGCGACCCTGAAGTCGCGCGCCGTAATAAGTCGCGATTCGCTTCCCGCTCCGCAGGTAGCAAACCGCCGCCTCGGTCAGGTCGCCCTTCCGGAGGTGCTCCCAGCCCCAGTCGCGCCACAGCCGCGGCAAGAGCCGGCTCTGGCGCTGGCGCCATGTCTTCTGGACGAATCGGCGCTCCTCATCGGTCAGCCACTGGGCGTTGATCCACCGCGTGAAAAGCCGCGTCTCCTGGTTCCGCGCGTTGACCCGCCGCCCGTGGTTGAGAGCGTGGATCCGCCGCTTGACCAGGCGCTGCGGCACGTAATGCACGGTGCCGCGAAGGGCGACCCTGAGCCAGAGGTCGAGATCTTCCGCGTACCAGCCCTGGTCCTCGCTGAATCCACCGGACTTCACATAGGCCGAGCGGCGGAGGACGGAGATCGAAGGACTGACCCGCCCCCAGAAGAACAACGCCGCAAACGGGGTGGCGGCATCCTCCGGCGGTAGGAGCCGCACGCCAAACCTGGCCGGGACATACCGCGTGCCGGGCGACCCGTACTCGATCGGCCGATCTTCGGCATCGATCCATTCGGGCTCGCAGAACGCCATCGCGACTTCCGGGTGCGCGTCGAGGTAGCTCACCATCGTCTCGAGCATCGCCGGATTCAGCACGTCATCCGCGTCCAGGAAGAGGACGTAGTCGCTGTTCGATTGCGTGGCTTCGAACCCACGATTGCGAGCGGCGATCGCGCCTGCGTTGGCTTGCCGGATCAGTCTGAGACGGGTGTCGCTTTCGGCCCGGCGTGCCACGAGCTGGGGCGAATCATCGGGGCTCCCGTCATCGACGACGATGTGCTCCCAATCGGGCATCGTCTGAGCCGCGACGCTGTCGAGAAGCGCGGTCACGAATTGGCCCGCGTCGTAGCACGGGGTGATGATGCTTACCCGCGTCACTGCTTCACCAGCCGCACCAGCCGGACCGAGAGAGGCTCGAGGGTCAGCGGTGTCGCGAGCGAGGTGATGGTCTCCGGGCTGATCTCGGACGACCCCGGGTGGATCACGAACTGCTCGACCTTGTAGCCGGCCGAATCGGCGACCTGCAGCTGAACAGTCGCCGTCTGAGTGAGGCTTTCGTTGGCAAGGATGAGGTCGAGCTCACCCGTATTGGAGTGGCGGGAAGCAAACGCGGCCACCTGCCGAGCGCCCGACGTGACCGGAACCGCAAGGTCGCCGAAGGTCCCGCCGTGCCCGTCGTAGTTGCGGTAGAGCTTGAAGGCCGCAGACCCGGGCGTGCCCTTCGGCGGGTACGGCCAGTAGTTGGCCATCGCGACGCCGTGCCGTCCATATTGGCCCAGCACCTCGGCCAGGGCGACGGCGCCGCTCGCGTCGTACTCGCCGCCAAAGTTGTACTCGCTGATCGAGATCCCGGTGCCCGGATACGCCCTCGAGATCCAGCCCTGCAGCATCGGCAGGAGATCCACCGGCTGGCCAATCCACGACTCGTCGCTGTAGGTCGGATCCCACAGGCTGCGCACCGACCGAATGCGCAGGGCCTGGGTCGCCGGGTCGCTTGCGTGCGCGGACGACACCTTGGTCGCCTGCGGGTAGTAATGAACGTCGAGGTAATCGAGCGTGCGCTTGCCGACCGCACGGTCGTGCTGGGCGACCTGCTGCAGCCACCACTCGAGAAACGGAACGTCCCCATGCGCCTGCCGGTCCGCGTGAGTCGCGTAGTTGTCGCTGCCGGCGTCAAGGGCAGAGTACTGGTACGCGGTCCAGCCCGAGACAACGGGTCCAAGGACCTTTGCCGAAGGGTCCACAGCCTTGACCGCGTCGGCGTAGGTCGTGAACTCCTTCAGCATCTCGGCATAGCTAGCCCGCACCGGGTGCACGTCGGTGTGGTTTGTGCACCAGAGGTCAGGTTCGTTATCCATGGCGAAGTAAGTGACGCCCTTCGCACCTGTGCCGAACTTCTTGACCAGGTAGTGCACCCAATCGTCCTGGTAGACCACCTGAGCCGAGGGATCGGGCGCCGTCGAGAACGTTGCGTTCTTGGCGGGAAGCGAGGGCACGCTGGTCCGAACGCGATTGGCGGTCGGGTCGTAGCCCGCGATCGCGGCCGAACCGGCGGCCACAGGAGGACCGCCTTGACTGGGGACGTTGGCGGCCATCACGTTGCTGTCGTCGTTCTTGGCGACCCAGCCCAGCGTGGGCACCGTGATGAGCGGCTGTGCGCCGGCGGCCAGCGATTGCTGAATGAAAGCATCCACGGCATTGCCCGAACGGCCGCCGTTGTTGTTGCGGAACTCCCAGTCCCGGCCCGCGTTCCACGCGTGGCCGTTGTCCCAGTTGAACGTGCTCGCCGAGTTGCCGCCCCAACGATTGACGGTCGCTCCAAGCTCCTTCACGTACGCGGGGTCCGCGAACGACACGCCGTAGATGAGAGGGCTGATCGCCGTGGCGGCCGATAGGGTGTCGATCCGCACCGTGACGCTGCCGAGCGGCACGTCCGCGGTGGGCTGGCCGTTGTCTGTGCTCGAGGAGAAGTCGAACCGCGGCAGGTGTGCCTCGACCTTCGAGACAAAGCGCGGGTGAGCGACCACCACGTACATGCCGGCGGCCGAAGCGGTGATGGCCCCCGCGACAAACGACGCGAGGAGTGGAAGCAGTTTCATCGAAGCCGCCTCAGTCGGAGCCGCACCCTGTCACCGAGCTGCAGCGCTCCGGTCACGGCGCGGTTGGGCGCGAAAAGAATGTTCCTCACCACGCGTGACTCGCTGTCCCAGCGCTCCTTGAGCTGACCTCCACCGCGCAGGAACTCGACCCGCTTGACGCCTCGGCTCATGCAGTGCTTGAGCACCTCGAGTGTGGTGACCAGCTGGACGCCGTACTTCGCCCAGGCCGGCTCGAACCCGCTGTAGTAAAGGAACAGTGTGTTCGCCCGTTCGAACCACATCTGCGCCGCCACGACCTCGCCGTCGAGAAGCAGAAGCCCGACCTTGAACTCGCCATTCGCGGCCAGCACGGGAGCCATCTCTTCGATGAATGCGACCCGGTCAGGACGGTAGAAGTGGTCGTGGTGCTGGACCCGGCTGACGTCCGCTGCGTTGGCGCGCGTCCTGTGCAGCCTTACCGCCGCAGGCAGTGCGCGGAGGACGTCCTCCGGCGTGTGAGCGACCTCCAGCTCGAACGAATGGCCGTGCCGGATCAGAAGCTTCGCGTAGTACCTCGAGTTGCTCCGCATGCTCTTGTTGAGGCCCTGGACGAAGGCCAGCCAGTCCGATGGCAGCTCCCGGTAATGGAACGGCACCCACGGCTGCTGCCGCACCGCGTTCTCTGTGAGCCACCGAGGCATCGCCTCGCCTTCTGGAATGGATGGCAGCCACACCGAGGTCACGCGGTTCGCCGCGAGCCACGCGGCGAGGCGGGCCATCAGCTCTGACCGGTGCTCCGGCGGAAAGAGGAGCTCGAGGTGCTCGGTCATCCCCTGGTTGCCGTAGTCCTCCCAGCCGATCGGCTTCAACACGCGAAGCGCCAGCGGGCCGATGCCGGCCCGCCGCTCCTGGAAAGGCGCTATCCCGATCATGCGGCCGTCGCGGACGAAGGTCAGGATCTGGAGCCGGTTCGGGCCGGCGAAGTAGCGCCACCACTGCCGGCACCACTCCCAGGACAGCATCGGTGACGACGGCTCCATGCGCGCCGCAACGTCGTTCCAGTCGTGGCGCAGCCCGTCGAAACCTCGCTCATCGTCGACGACCCTGACCTCTAGCCGCTCGGCGGACGCGAGGACCGGCTCATGAACCTCGGCGACGCTGTTCAGCATTCCGCGGCCTCGAGCAGCGCGCGCGCCGGCGCCGATTCGATGCACTGGAGCGGTGCGCATGCATACACGGCGACCCTCAGCCGGCCGCGTCCAGACTGCTCTTCGAGAATCCGGCTGACGACCTGGCCCCAGTCGCTCGCGTGGAGCATGCCGGGCATCACTTTGGGCAACGAACCGGCAGGTGCCATGGGCGTCCACAGGTGTACCGAGCGCGATGGAGACTGCGAGATCTGACCCGCAAACTGCTGCCGCGGTGCTTCCCGAGCAGGCCTGGGGGCGGGGCGAGCGCGGAGGCGGCTGACAGTCGACCGCGCCTTGCCCAACGCACGGACCGGAACCGTCGACGGGTGGACGACCGACCACCTCCGCAGGCGGTGCACGGCGGCCTCGAATCGGGGCCCGTTCAGATAAGGAAAGAGCCGGTGCAGGCCCAGACCTTCGGGACAGGCGGCGATCAGCACCCGAGATGCCTCACGTCCGGCGTGAGCCAGCGGGGCGAGCCCCTTGCTCCTGGCGAAAGTGAGCGAGACGTCCATCGGGTAGGCATTGGCGATGACCACGTCGTAGCGGTCGCCGGCCGGCGCAGCGGCGTAGTGCACGCGTGAGTAGCGCGCGGCTTCTTCGTAAAAGGAGCGAGGGTCCCCGGCCACGACCCGCACCGGCCGGCGCGCGGCGTCGATGTGCAGCGTCACCACAGTGCGCAGCCCGGCGATGAGGGCCATCTCATCCAGGTCGCGTCGGAAGTCGTTGTCGATGTCGTACGAACCCGCGACGCTCGAGTGTCCGTAGTGCAGGCCGACGATCGATCTGTGGGCGAGAACGCCGAGAAGAAGCTTGGAGCCGCCTCCGAATCCGACGCTGTGCTGCGGGTAGACGCCACCGATGCCGATGAGAAAGTCGCTCGAAGCGACTTCGCTGTTGACGATCACGGGGGTCCCAAAGCTCGTCCGGCCGAGCGATACACCGGTCGCGCGCGGATCGTGGAGGAGGAGCCGGCACGTGGCTGCTGCGTCTCGGCCCGCCTTCTTGGCGGCGGCCTCCGGATGCGGGCGACCGTGGGCGCCCGACGCGACGATGATCCGCACGTCCTGTCGGGGGATTCCAGCTGCGTCCAGCTCACGCAAGACGTGAGGGATCACGATGTCGGTTGGCGTCGGACGCGTGAGGTCATCGACGACGATCAGCGGCCGGCGCTTGCCTCGCGCCGCGACGCGGAGCGGCGGCTGCCCCACAGGGGCCTCGATCGCCGACCGTATGGCGGCCTCGCCGATGGGCTCTGGTGTCGCCGGGACAAGCATGTCGACCTCCCAGCCGGCCGGGATCTCGAGCTGCCTCTCTTCGTCGCCGTACCAGGCGCCCAGGCGGATCGCGAGATGCGAAGCGGTGAGGGAGCTCATCGCCCCTTTTGCGCGACGACCATGTACTGCGAGCCCGTCGACCGGAGAAGGGGAAGGCGCTCATCTGCGAGCCCCTGCAGCCTGGCGTGCAGCATCACTGCTGCCTTTCCTTTCAGCGTCGGGCGGCCAAAAAAGGTAAACGGGCCGAAGCCGAAAGTGAAACCGCGCCGCCTGTGCAGACCCGCTGCGCCGAGCTGGCGGTCGAACTCGTGGCGCCAGGTCGTTGTCGTCGACGGGCCATTTGTCCGGCCGCGCCCCAGGCCGCGCCGCAGGGGTTGCAGCATCGGGTTCAAGAGCGGGTCGACAAGGTGTGTGAGGCGAGCGCGATTGTCGGTGTTCGCGATGAAGAATCCTCCAGGGCGCAACACGCGCGACATCTCCTGGAGGGCCAGCCGGGGATCGTGGAGCCACGGCAGCACTCCCAGGGCGATGACCAGGTCGTAGGTCGCGTCCGGGTAGCTGAGCGAGTGCACGTCCGCGATCGCGGTGTTCAAGCGGGCGGTGACGCCTGCGCGGTGCGCGTTTTGCGCCGCGGTGTCGAGCATCGCCGGCGTGGAATCGGTCGCGTCCACCACAAAGCCGCGCTCGGCAAGCCTCACGGCGACATGGCCTGCGCCGCAGCCGACTTCGAGGACCCTGGAGCCAAGAAGCAGCGGAAGGCGCCCGACCTCTTCCATCGCGCGCGCAGCGCGCTCACGGTGGATGACGCTGAAAACGTCGTCCTGGTCGTAGAGCTTCTCCCAGAACGCCGCATCCTTCTGGAAGTAATCGGTGACGGACGACTGCGGGTCCTCGCGCGCGATCATGCAGCGCTCTCTCCCGGCTTCGCGCGCAGCGCGATCGTCCTGGCGATGGCGGACCGGACCCGACGGCGCGTGCGGCGCCACTTCGCTCCCGCCGTCTCCCGCGCCAGCGCCGCCATCGTCAAAAAGAATGGAAGAGGATCGTCCCGCGCCCAGGTCGCTCCCTCGCGCACGCTGCGCAGCGAGCCCAGCCAGCCGCCGAAGCTCAGTCCCTCGAGCCTTCGGTAGTGCCAGGCGGAGACAAGGTCTGCCGACTCGTTGATCCACCTCCGGCCGTCTGTGACCACGGCCGCCGGGACCTGCTCGCCGGTCAGGTCGAGGTACATGGCTCGCGCCACATCCAGGCCGCGGTCGTCGACGAACATGCGAAACGCCCCACCCAGGCGCGGGTTGATGTCGAGCACCTTGTAGCGGCCGTCGCGCGCGTCGAATCGATAGCCGATGTCGACGATGCCCTGGTAGCCGACGGCGCGCAAGAAGTCGCATGTGGCCTCGATCACCTCGTTGTTCTGCCGGAGCTCACCAAGGCTGGCGATTCCCATCCTGGCCGGGTGCTGCCGCACCTTGACACCCGTGAACGCGGCCAGGCACTCAGAATCGGCATCGAAGTAACCGTTGAAGATCCAGACGTCCTGATCGCGGCCGGGGACGTACTCCTGGAACATCACATTCGGCTCGTCGGGCGATTCCTCGAGGCGCTGATACGCCGCGAGCAGCTGGTCCGCATCCTCGACGACGGCCTTCTCGAGCACGTCCGGGCGGCTGTGAATCGGCTTTAGCATCACCGGGTAATCGAGGCGGGCCGCTTCGATGGCGGCCTGCGCGCGGTTGGCGGGAAAGACGATGCGGGGAGTGGGAAGGCCGTGCCTGGTCGCGAGCCGGTAGAGCCCGTCCTTGGCGGCCAGCTGCTCGACCATCGCGCTCGAGACCCGAGGAAAACGGAACGAGCGCGCGAGCTCGGCTGAATGCTGCGCCACGAAAACCGCCCATTCGTCCGAGCCCGCGACGAGGATCGTGCCGTGGCCGAGACGCCTTGCCGCGGCCTCCAGCTCCAGCATCGTCCGCGACTCGTCCTCCCACGGCCGGCCGTCACAGCCCACGTCTACCTTTCCGGCTGAGTAGCGGGATACGCTCGCGGCCGAACGCGATCGGTGGGACAGGCCGAAGACCGGGACGCCCAGCCTGCCGAGCGACCGCATCATGCCGAGCGGACCGGCGTATCGCGGCGGTCCCATGACCAGGACCGCCGTACGACCGTTGGTGATGGGTCTCAAGCTTCGGCGGCCAGCCTTACCGCCCCGGGCAGGAGCAAGCTCACCTGCTGGCCGTTGAACACAGCCGACGCATCGATGTCGTCGACGCGGGTGAGCGCGAACTCGAGGTCGTCGTGCTGGCCGGTCTCGCGGAGGAAATCCGCGCTTGGGCTTTCCCGCATCTCATCGACCGCGACGCCGTGCCACTGCGCCAGCTCCGCTATGGTCCGCTCGTTCTCCGGCATGTATCCCTGGCTGTAGAGAAGCTCGGCGATGCGCGCGCACGCGTACTGGTCCTCGGGGCGCGCTTTGCCGCGAGTCCCGGCTCCGACCAGCGCGACGCGGCGATGGGTGCCGATCAGCTGGGCAGCGGTGGCGATCATGTTGCGCAGGCAGGCGACATAGATCGAGCTCGCGCCGCGAGCCTCCGACAGCAACTTTGTGCCGGCCGAGGTGACGAGCACGATCGGGCGGCAGTTCGCCAACCTCTCGACGGCAGCCGGCGAGTTGTTCAGGTCGAATCCGTCCGGCTTGATCCCCGCCTGCTCGCCGGCAAGGATCGGGTCGTGCAGGCGCGTCGCCACGTCTCGGGCCTCCTCGACGGTCGAAACCGGGTAGATCGGATGGCCGCAGGCCAGCGCGGTGACGATGACCGTCGTCGCGCGGAAGACATCGACGGCGACGATGGCGTGGGTGTCCCGGTACAGGTGCACCGTCTCGGGTGTCGCGTCGATGACGAAGGATGGACGCATCACGCGACAGGCTCAGACAACGGGAGCGGGGCAAGCATCGTGCCGTACGCGTCGGAGTGCAGGCCGCGGCGATAGATCTCGACCCGGAGCAGCTCCTCGAGCCGAACGTTGCTCAGACGGACTCGCGGACCGAAATGGTTGAGGAAATCGAACTGGCTTCTCTTGTTGGGGGCCTCGAAGATGGTCCGCTCCATCCCAAAGGCGCGGGCGAACGCCTCTGCCGCGTCGAAGTTCAGCTTCCCTGAATCGTCGAACAGCCCGATCTGCTGCGCGCTCTCGCGCCCCTCGACCACTATGGCCACGGCGCCGGCGTCGAGCCACTCCATCCCGGTGGCGATCAGCTCGCCCACAACGCGGTCGTTGAATGCGCCGCCGTGCTTGTCGCCGAGCTCCATCTGGACGGACAGGCCGTAGCGACCGGCAAGCGCCACGATCTGGGCGGGGGTGTGGTTCATCTCGGTGAATCCGTGGCCCGCTTCTATGCGGTCGATGCCCAGGCTTGCGTTGAGCTCGAGATACTCCTCCAGACGTCCGCGGTCTTTCGCGATCTCGAACGGTCCGCCGCCGGTGACGAGGGTGACGTGCTTTCGCTTGGCGGCCGCGATCTTCGCGCGGGTCGCGGATTCGTCAGCGATCAACCAGCAACACATCGAAAGCTTCAACAGGCTGATCAGGTGACCGCTCTGCTCGATGTGGCTGACCACGGTGGCCACGTCATAGCCGGGGTCGAACGGGCTGGTCAGCGGCGGCAGGTCGGGCACGCCCAGCGAGCGAACGAACTCACGTGTCGAGCTCCGGGGCGTGGAGCCGTTGGTGGCGGTCATAGGTAGATCTCCTTTGCGGCCTGGGGGCTGGCCGGCGATGCGTCCACACATGGATTGAGACAGCCCGGCGCACCCGATTCAATCGGCGGCCCGGGACCGACCATGGGCACCTGTATCGGGACACCTGGGCTCCAGTCTCGGCACCGCCTGGGAGAAGGGGGACATCTGGCATACTTTTTGGGGCGCGGGTATTTACATCGGTTTACAGCCGGCCGCAAGTAAGTTGATGAAGCTGCGTTAACGCTGACGTTTAGGCCTCAGCTACGGACTCCACACTTCCGGAGGTTCACATGCGACGTTTGTTGGCCTGGGCCGCGACCGCGGCTTCGATCGGTCTGGTGGCGATACCTGCGGTGCAGCCGGTGCCGGCTTCCGCCGCGACGACTTCCGCCTTCAGCTTCAACTGGTCAGGTGGTGCGAGCGCCCCCGTGACGTGGAACGGCGACGGTTCGCCGAGCACGTGGGACGTCCTCACGCATGCGCGGGGGCCGGGCGACGCGATGCAGCCCACGGTCGCCCAGCACGGCGCGGACTGCAGCCCCCCACCCGCCACGCACGTGATCACCACTCTGTCTGACAGCGTTTTCATCTGCCGCAACCACGTGATGACCTCGGTCACCGACCGTGGATATGGGGCCGACGTGCTCACTCCGGACCACATGGTCGACTTCGCGAGCGGCGAGAGCGTCCTCTCGTTCTCGGTCTCCACTCTGCACAATGACGCTCGCGACTACTTCGACATCTGGATCACACCGTTTGCCAGCAACCTGATGGTCCCTCTGACCGATGCGGTTGACGTCCAGGGACCGCCACAGAACGCAATCAGGGTGCGTGATTGCTTTTGCGGCAACAACACAGACGTCTTCACAGCCAGCGTCTTCAACAACTTCGCAGAGAGCCCGCTGCCCACTGCTTCCGGCACCCCGCTGCAGTCGCTGCTGCCGCCGAGCGCCGTGACCCGCACCGGATTCGAGCTTCACCTTTCCGCGAACCACATCCGATTTGGCGTTCCGCAGGCGGGCCTGTGGTGGATCGACGCGGCGGCCAACATTCCGTTCAGCCGTGGTGTCGTGCAGCTGATCCACCACTCATATGACGCGTGCAAAGACCAGACCACGACCATGGCCAATCCATGCGTCGCGGACACCTGGCATTGGTCGAACTTCGCGATCTCTCAGTCGGTGCCGTTCACGATCATCAACGGCTCGCCGCGGTCCGCCAACCCCGGGGCGACGACCATCCATTTCCCGGCCCCGGCGCCGGCCAACGCGTTTCTTCGGTTCGAGGCCGTAAGCGGCGGGCTGCAGCTCAGCTTCGACGGCGGCCACTCGTTCCAGGCGCCAAGCCGGCAGCCGATCATCGGCGACCACGGCAACATTCACGCCGACCACTTCACGCCGTACTTCACGCCGGTTCCAGCCGGCACGACGTCGGTCGTTGTCTCAGGCCAGAACTGGTACGGCGGCCAGTGGTGGCTCCGTGACCCGTCGATCTGGGCGGCCCAGGGCACCTCGCCGGTCGTCCAGCCGCCGGCCGGCAATCCGCCGACCAACCCACCCACGAGCGCGCCGACCAACCCTCCGACCCACCCTCCGACCAACCCTCCAACCTCGCATCCGACGAACCCTCCCACCGGCAACCCCGGGTCGGGGTCACCCGGCGGAAGTGGCAGCGGTGAGGGGAGTGGCGGCGGTCAGAGCAGCGAGGGCGCTTCGACGACACCTGTCGAGAAGGTGACGGAGTTCGTCGCCAAGCTGGATGCCGCGGTCAACCCGACACACGAACCGGCTATCAACGTGATCCTCGTGGGGCTCCTTCTGGCGGCCGTCTGGGCCGTGCTCCGCGTGATTCGCAGCAGCTAGAGAAGGCAATCAGAGGGCCGCGCAGCGCGGCCCTCTGACCGTCACGCCGACAGCGACGCTTCCATCGGCTGGCGGCTGAGCGACACCATGAGGTCGACGATGCGTCGGTTGTTGGCATCCGCGTCGTGCTCCCGCTCCGCAAGCTGCCTGCTGCCTTTCCCCATCTCACGCCGCCTGGCAGCAGACCCGACGAGTGCCGCCAGGGCCTGGCCGAGGGCGCGCGGATCGGCGGGCGGAACCAGGTAGCCGTTTTCCCCCTCGCTGATCATCTCGGGGATGGCGCCCGCGGTCGAGGCCACGACCGGCAGGCCGGAAGCGAGGCCCTCCGCGACCGCCTGAGGGAAGCAGTCGCCGCGCGATGGAAGGGTGAAGATGTCAGCCTCGCGATACAGACGCACCAGCTCAGGGTCTTGGGGTGCCAGCCCGCGGTGGATCCGGCAAACCACGCCGGCTGGGACCTGCACATCGGCATTGGTCACCACGTCACACTCGGCCCGCGGTCCCAGCCGCCGCATCGCCTCCAGAAGGTCGGGGCCGCCCTTGCGCTGGAAGTCGCCACCCACGAAAAGGATTCGCACGGGCCCCCTCGTTCCGCCGTCCCCGCCCGGCCGGAAGCGCTGGATGTCGACGCCTGGGCGAATGACCGAGATCTTGTACCTTGGGACGCCGTAGTCGGCCACCAGTGAGTCGGCGGCCCAGCGACACCACGTGACAAGGGCGGCGGCGCGACGGAACACCGACTGGTTGACGTGAAGCTTGAGTATCTCGAGCACAGCGTGGCTCACCGCGTGTCCATAAGCGGCGCCCTGGGAGTCGTAGTTCAGGGGAGTGGCGTCGAGCGACACCACAGTTGGAATCCTGTCCATGATTGAACCGCTCAACAGCGCTGCGACCTGCGTATGGATGAATACGGCGTCGACAGGACCCTCGCGCAGCCGGCTGAGCAGCGCGGACCTGGCCTGGCGGCTCGCTTCGACCGACCAGCTTCGCAGGCCGGGAATGCGCCCGATGAGCGCGTTGCTGCGCGGCGGGGCGATAGGAATGATCGTGGACCGGACCGAATCCGAGCTCGCATCCAGCGCACGCCTGATGTTGCGTGCGTGCGCGACGTGTCCCAATGTCTGCTCGAGCACGAAGACCAGATCAGACAACGCGCCGCGTCTCCTCTGCCGGTTCCGGGAACAGCCTCGGCACCACGTTCAGCAAGCCGAGCGCTGCGCCGATGAAGATCATGTTGCGATAGCTCTCGAGCTGCAGGTCGGCATACGCGACGAAGAGTTCGCACATGATCGCGGCGCCGATCACGGCTACCAATGCAAGGATGAATCGGTTTCGCTGAACGTTCAGGGAACGGCAGACCTGGAGCAGCCCGGTGCCGAAGAGCCCCCAGAAGGTGACGCAGCCGACCAGGCCCATTCGCACACCGATCCACAGCAGCGTGTTGTGCGGAATGTAGTTCCAGAGCGGATAGATGCTCGAAATGTCGGCCTGGGTGAGGACAGTCAAGAAAGGCATGCCAAAGCCCATGCCGATGAGTCGGTTGGTGTCGAAGCTCAGCTTGAGGTTCGTGTTCTCGGCCTGCCGGTAAATGTCCGACAGGTAGTCCCTGTAGCTGGGATCGAACTGCGAACGCACTGGCCGTACAAGCTGGCCGATAAGGCCGTTCTGCACGTTCCAGAAGACGATCAGGAAGACGACGCAAGCCGCGACCGCAATCACGGTGAAAATGAGCACGCGACGCCGCTGCTCCGGGTTGAAGCGAATCGCCAGAACCAAGATGACGGCGATGCCGGCCGCGAGGGCGGCGATGCCGGCCCGTCTCTCGTTGGCCAATAGCGCGCCGAGCGCGACTACCGAGGCGACCGCCAGGAGCTTGAACGTCCGCGTCCAACCGGTCCAGATCAGCGTGGCCAGGGCGGCCATCGGCACCAGCGCCAGAAAAAAGGAGTCTTCGTGCCCGAGGACAGTCTCGTGCGTGCCCAGGTTGTGGCCTAAGACGATGAAGTACCGGAAGTCGCCGATGACGGCTTTGAAGAGGATTGCCACTACGGCGATCACCGCGATGCGCTCGATGTCTTGCCTCGATCGGATCAGCAGCGACGCGATCACGAAGGCGATGAAGCCATAGACCTGGGGTCTGAGCTCCCACAGGGACTTGTTCAGGTCGCCACCGGCGAGCAGACCGTGCATCTCGCCCATCAAGACGGCGCCGAGAAACAACAGGTACGGCCAGAAGAGACGGCCCTTGACAAGACCGGCGCGGATCGCTGGCCCGGACTTCGCGATGCCGAGCACCAACACCAGTCCCATCAGCAGCTCCGCTGGTGTGGCTGAGATCCCCTTTACCCCCAGCGAGTTGCTGAGGTTCTCGAAGAGGGGGATCCGGTCAGTCAGAGAGTCCGGGAAGCCGAGCGGAAAAATCTCGACCACGATCGCGCCGACCAGCAGGACATGCAGGCCGCGAACGGGCGATGCGACGATCCACGGGGTGAGTGCGGCGAGGGCGATGAGCACGCCGAGCGCACGCGGAGTCGTGACGTTGACGAGCGCTACGAGGACGACGATCGCGGTCGCGATCTGAAGCAGCGTCCGGGGTCGCAGCAGCGTCCCGTCTGGCGCCTGCGCGCGGCTGCCGATCGGAAGAGCGGTCGCCATCAAGGATCAGTGCGAATACGCGATATAGCTGAAGACGACCGCGAGCAGGGCGATCAGGAGGTAGGAGCGAGATGATGTGCGGACGCCCAGCAACCCGAGGACGAGAACCACTCCGGCAATGGCCAGAAGCAACATCGATTCAGCAGCTCAGAGCAGGCGCCGCAACGACGAGGGAGTCTTCGGGTTGTAGTCGTTGAGAACAACTCCCGCAACGCGCTCACGACCGAGAAGGAACATCACCTTCTCGAGGTCATCCACCATCGTTCGCCCATAGCGCGCGATCACGAGGATCTTTTCGGCAAGCCGGGACGCAAGTGAGCTGTAGGCGATGTTCAACATGGGGGGGAGGTCGATGACTATGTTCGGAAAGCTGGCGCGGAACTTGTCGATCAGGTCGCTGTTGGTGAGGCGGAACACGAGACGCGTCGGATCGGGTCCGGGATCACCCGCGGGCAGCACGAATGCGTTTTCCAGCGGAGCGGCCCGCACGAGGCGGAGCTGATTCAAGCCTTCGAGCCAGCCGGCGAGCCCGGGTCCGCCCTTGAGGCCGAACACCTCTTCGAACCCGACGCTGCTTGCGAAGTCCGTCTCAACCAGGAGCGTGGGTTCGGCCGTGTCCGCGGCCATCGCGACCGCGATCCCGATTGCGATCGACGTCTTTCCCTCGCCATGCACGGCGCTCGTGATCCCAAGGACGCGGCGCACCTGGCCTTCGCGCTCTTCAAACGGCACCGCGAGATACGCCTGGCGGCACCGATCGATGAACCAGGGCGGCAGGCTGATCGGCCTCGTCCGCTCGCGGCCGATATCGGCGAACCCGGGCGGCACGGGCCTCGGCTTGAGCGCGGCGGAAATTGCCTCGTCGACATCCTGGTCGGTCATCGCGTCCGCCATCACGCAGCGTCTGCCGAGAGGCTTCCGATGGTGGTCACGACGCGCACGCCGAGCCGGCTCTCGATCTCCTTCGGATTGCGGGTCGTGCGATCGATCCAGCCCAGGAAGACGAGGTACGCGATCCCTGGCAGCGCCGCGGCGGCGGCCAGCGCGATCGCGTACTTCTTGGTCACCGATGTGAAGCGTCCGCCACTGGTCTTGGGCGGATCGACAGTTCGGACCGCGGTCTGGTCGATCTCGGCGGCCGCGTCCTTGGAGAACTGAATGCTCTGCAGCTTGTCCTGCAGATCGTTGACGCTGGTCTGCGCCAGTTGCACGTCGCTCTCGAGCCGATCCAGCCGCGGATCCGGAGTCCTGACGATGGTTTGCTGGATCGGATGCGCCACCAGGTAGGCATTGAGCGCGTCGCTGGCGGTCTGCAGGCGCTCCTTCGCCTGCTGCAGCTGCGCGGTGTAGAACTGGCTGGCGACATCGGCCTGCTGCTGCTCGGTACGGATCAGCCAATCTCGGTGCAGAGAGATCGTGGTCGTCAGGACCTGGATGCAAACGTTTGCCCGTCGGCATTCGACTTTGATCGTGACCAGATGCGAGCCTGAGGAGCTGATGACCAGGCTGGTCCTCACGTCGCTCAAAACCTGGTCGCGCTCCGACATGCTGCCCACCGCGTGGCTGTCGAGCAGGCCCTGCCCGAGCTGGGAGTAGAAGGTATCGGTCTGCGTCAGCTGGTCGAGCGAGTCGACTGCGTTCTGCGCCGGGGTCAGGTACTGGTTCCAGCCGTTTGCCGTGGATACGTTCCCGATATAAGCAGGGTTGTCCACCCAGAGCTGGGCGGAGCCGTCCTTACCCTGGAAGATCAGCAGAGCTGCGCCACCCGCTACCAAGGGCAGCGCAAGGCAGAGCAGGGCAAACCTGATCCAGTGGCGGAAGAGAACCTCGAGGTACTTGAACATATGTGGGGTTTGTCGTAGCTGATGCTAGGGGCGGGGACGGCATGCCTGGAATAAGGCAGGCGTCCCACGGCGCGTGGGACATCGCGGATCTGTGCGCATCATTCAGGACTACGCGGCAACCGTTCCGGGACATCGCCCACGGAGCGTCCAAACGCCGGGACAAGTGTCCCGATACGGTGCGAATCTCGGGACAGAAGTCCCGGTGGTTTGCCGACTCCACTCAGGCGGTCGGCAGAAAGCGGTGTTACGGTGAAATCGCCGTGACCCTGTTTGAAGCACTCAATCGAATGCTGGACGAGGCCGGGTCCGACCTGCTCCTCAGCGTGGGAGCGTCAGCGCGCATCCGCAAGGACGGCGTATTGGTCAGCCTCGACAGCACAGCGCCAGCCCTTCAGCCGAAGGATGTGAACGCGATGCTCAGCGAGGTGCTCGACGCAGCCCAGCTGAAAGCGCTCAGCCAGGGCCGCAACGTCGACTTCGCGTTCACCTTTGAGGATCGCGTGCGCGTACGCGGCAATGCTTACCTGCAGAAGGGAACCCCGGCCGCAGCGTTTCGCTCGCTGCCCTTGCAAATCCCGACCTTCGAGCAGCTTGGGGTCCCGGAAGCCATCTACACGATGATCGGCCGCAACCAGGGACTGATCCTGGTGACTGGCCCGACCGGTTCCGGAAAGTCGACGACCCTGGCAGCGATGATCGACTACGTCAACCGGACTCGCGCCTGTCACATCCTGACAGTGGAAGACCCGATCGAGTACGTGCACCATCACGGCCTTGCCCTGGTCGACCAGCGGCAGGTCGGTATCGACACGAGGAGCTTTGCCGACGCCCTGCGATCCGCCTTCCGGGAAGACCCCGACGTGATCCTCATCGGCGAGATGCGCGATACCGAGACGATGCGGGCAGCGCTCACGATCGCTGAGACCGGGCACCTGGTCCTCGCGACGCTGCACACGAACGACGCGCCGCAGGCCGTCAACCGGATCGTGGACAGCTTCGCCGGCGCGCAGCAGCAGCAGGTGCGCGCCCAGCTGGCGACCTGCCTGGCCGGGGTCATCTACCAGCAGCTGATCCCGGCCGTCGGGGGAGGGAGGGTCGCCGCCTTCGAGATGCTTGTGGCCAATGTGGCCGTTCGATCAATGATCAAGGACGGCAAGACGGATCAGATCCGAAGCGTGTTGCTGACCAGCTTGCGGCAGGGCTCGCAGACTCTCGAGCGTTCATTGAACCAGCTCCTGCGCGCGGGATTGGTCACCGAGCGCGACGCCCGCGCGCATTCCCTCTACCCGGGCGAGATCCAGGTCATCTCTACCGCGCCCGCGCCCTCGCGCTCGCCGCGTAGCGGTGCGCGGCAAGACTCGTAACCGCCAGCCCCCAACCAGCGACCAGGCACAGGCCCGCGGCCGCGCCTGGCCACAACCCGAACGAGATGATGGGCGCCACCATGAGCGCCCCCGCCACCGCTTCCACCAGTGGCGCCGAGACGCCGATCCGGCAGCCGCATGTTGCGCACCGGCCCCTGCGAAGCCAGTAACCGAGCACGGGTAGGAGATCAATGGCGTTGAGCTCCCGGTCGCAGGCCACGCAGTGGGAGCGTGGCCTGACGATGGACTCGCCCCTGGGGAGTCGATCGGCCACCAGGTTGATGAAGCTGCCCAGCACGAGCCCGACAAAAGTTAGATATGCAGTCAGGAATGGAGCGACGATGGCGATCGGGATCATGGTTCTCTCACAAAGCGAGGGGCGCCGCTCGCGTGCGGCGCCCTTATCCTCGCCCTCTTTCGGTGATTACAGCGTGTGGCAGCCGGCGCTCGGGTCAGTCGCGCTGGCACCAGGAGCCAGGGCCTTGGACTTGTCGCTGTAGATGTTCGTGATCTTCCCGTTCTTGTCCCATGAGTAATAGAACTGGGTGGAGCCGTTGCGTGTGAAGTTGGGATTTGTCGCTGACGGGGCGGTGTTGTAAAGGCCCGAACCGTTGAAGAGGACGATCGACATGTCGTTCTTGTCGTCCACCGCGGTGATCGTGTCGGTGTTGTTGGCGGCCATGAAAGCGTCAAGGGCTGCCTGGACTGTCTTGTACTCGGTGTTGCAGGCCTGGACGTTCGAGTTGGTGGTGAGGCCGACCAGGCTGAGGGTGACGATCGCGGCCAGGATGCCAAGGATTGTCACGACGACGAGCAACTCGATCAAAGTAAAGCCCTGCTGACCCTTGCGTCCCCGCAAGTTCTTGTTCAACCAACCGTGGAAACCTGCCATTAGATCGCCCCCTTGTACGGCTGCCGCAATTCCCGACGCGGCACCGCTGTTTGCTGACTTGACTGGCTCAGTCTGGGTGCGAGTCGGCGAAACTTGAATAGAGGGAGTGGCCCACTGGGTAGGCGGCTGTCCCTATTCGGTCTGGGCCTGTGGGCGGAGCCGGCTAGTGCAGTCCCAGGCCCACCGTGACCGCCGCGGCCCCGAGGAGCAGAATCGAGCCGAACAGGGAGGCGCAACCCCTGCGCCGAACGGCTTGCCGCCGGGTTTCGCCGACCAGGTTGAGGTCCGCGAGGGGACGACGTCGCTCCTGTTGCTCTGGTCGCTTCCGCTTCATCAGCTCCTCCGCATGAGCAGGCCCAGGCATGCCAGATAGGTCGAGTGGCGGACGTTCGGCGGCACGCGGGCCGGGATCGGTAAGAGCGCTACGGGCTGGCCGATGAGCGCCGAGAGCTCTGTGAGCAGCTGCGACGGCAGCGCTTGCTCACTGGAAACAAATACGGGAGCTGACGACTCGAAGTCACCGTTGGACTGACGCCGGTAGAAGCGGAGGGCCGTCCGGAGCGGCGAGGCCAGCGTGGAGACCGCGTCATCTCCGATTGGTTCCTTGACCTTGAAGCTGTGCCAAAGCCGAGGCAGGTGGCCGTCCAGCAGGATGATTTCCGCCGGGTCCGACGACAGGTCGAGGACGATGCATGCGGGCGCCGGCACTGCCCGGGCCACGCTCGCCGACTTCAACTCGACCACGACGGGCTCCAGGTCCGCCAGCTTGACCGCCTCGGTGAGGTTCTTGATCAGAGCCTGATCCCAGGCTGCGGCATAGACAACTCGCTGTCCTTCGGCGTCGATGACGTCCATCCAGCGAGTCGCCATCCGCTGGGGGTCGAACGAAAGCTCCCGGGCGATGGCGGCATCAACGTCCCGCGCCGTGGACGTGGCCGCGAGACGAAGGATCCTGAAGGTGGCGAGGGAGTCGCTCGCGGCCACAAAGGCTCGGGTCTGGGTGATCTCAATCCGAGCCAGCAGCGGCTTGAGGGCTCGAGCCACAGCGCCGGGATCTGCTACCTTGCCGCCGGCCGACGCGCCGTCCGGAACCGAAGCCGATCCGCAGCGCATCTGGCCGCCCATGGTGCCTTCGACGACTCGAATCGAAGTACCGGACAGGTCGACAGCCAGTCGAGCCGCTAGTTGGGCCACAGATCAGCCGGAATAGTATGTCCAGCCTTGCACATGGACTGTTTGCGGGCTTCCGATGGCGCCCAGCTCCACGCTCGCGCTGAGACGCGGGTTGGCTCCCGAACATGCTGGTGGAGCAGCAGTGATGCATGCGGACAGCACAGCGTCCCGAGCGTCCAGCGGCACCTCATATAAGTTCCCGTCCCGAGCGCCAAGGTAGATGCATATTCCCGCGGTGCACGATCCAACCTGTGCCGAGCTGCCGAACTGACTCATCTGCCCATATCTCTCGACCTCGACTAGGCCCAGTCCGTTTTGCAGCTGAAGCTCGTGCAGAATCCCATCATCAGCGCCGATGTACCAGTTGCCGGCAGCGTCGGTTCGTGGGCTTGTTTTGATCGCGGAGCCCGTTGCTTTGCTGCCAATCAAGCCGAGTGATGAGCTGAAGATGTAGAGGACGCCGTTCTGGCCCCCCACCCCGAAGAGGTTCCCGCACGGGGCGCACCAGGTAGGCGAGCCCGAGATGCCAGTGGGCACCGAGCCCTGCGCAAGGGTCATGCCACCATTCGAGTCGAGCCGGACCACGGCTATCCCGCCTCCCCCGAACGTGATGGCGATGCTGGCCGGCAGACCGGTTCCCGATGCGGCCATGCCGGCTACGTTGGCCCAGGGCAGAGAAAGAGAATCGATCAACTTCAAGCCGTTGCGGAACGAAGACCGCACCAAACGACTGGAGACATTGTCCGAAACGACCGCATAAACCTCGTCAGTCGTGCGACTGCAGTTTGCGCAGGCCAGGGCGATCGGCCCCGCGACGATCGGCTGATTCGCGTACAGGGGCTGGCTGGATATGGCGTCGCAGTCGCCGCCTGAGATGTCGCTGACCTGGAGCGTCGGGCCATCGCCGTAGTAGATGTATCCCGGAACGCTCGGGCTCGCCCCTGCTTGTGAGACCACTCCAGGGGTGCCGGCCGCGATGGTGCAGCGCCGAGACGTGCTCGACGAGTTGTCGTCCGCCCGGACGACCACGCAATTCGTGTTCGGCGAGCATGCTGCTCCGGTCGTCGGGAAGACGTCGAGCAGCTGGGTTCCCGAGCTTGGATTCCCGAGCAGGAGCGGTGGCGCCGTCAGGGTGCCGTTGAGCTGGTACGTCCAGCGCGGCGAGCTTGCGCCGAAGCGGTAGTCGAAGATCAATCCGCTTGAATTGCCGACGACATAGTCGTTGAAGCCGTTGGCCTGCGTCTGTGCCCCGTCGACTGCGAATGACGCTGCCGAGGTGCCTACGCGGTTGAACTTCTGGGCTTCCCGGATCGTGGGCCAGCAACTCACGTATTGCGCCGAAGCCGAGAGCTTGTTCACTGTCGCGGTCGCAAACGCAGGGCAGGGAGCGTTGAGCTGCGTCGACTGGAGCTGGCTCAGGTATAGCTCGATCGCCGAGTTGTCGGTCGCCTCGTTGGCGACGCGATTCAGCAGATTATGCGAGAGCAAGAAGTTGGTGCTCAGCTCGGTCATCAAAGCCCCGGAGATGATGGCGATGAATGCGGTCATGATCAGAACGCCGCTGAGCACGCTGCCCCGCTGGGAACGCCTGCGGTCTTTCAGGAGAGCCAGGATGGCCGTCACGGGTTCACGCGCGGATAGAACCGAAATGTCTGGGATTCGCTGTAGGCCTGGATCGTGATGGTCAGGCTGACGACGACGGTCGAGTTTGTGTCGACATACCACGAGAAGGCGCTCACGTCGGTAGCCGCGTGCTCGGTCGCGCCAGTATTCGCCACGGCGCGATCTAGAAAGCTGCGGCCGTCCCAGGTGTAGGTGACTCCGCTCAAGAGGAGCGGCTGGGTCGTGCATGGACAAGCGCCGCCGCTCGGGGTGGCACTTCGGGCGAAATCGTCATAGGCGAGGTACTCAAAGTTTCGGATCTGGCTGCTGGCTTCGACGCGGCTCGTCGCGATCATGGCGCCGCGCCAGGACGTGAGCACGACCGAGGTGAGGGCCGACAGCAGGAGGGCGCCGATCGCAGCAGAGATGATCACCTCCACAAGAGTGAAACCACCCTGGCCCTTCAGGAAGGTGCGGCGAGGCTTCATCGGTCGATCTTGTAAAGCGAGATGCCCGAGCCGATGGCCGCATCGGAAGGCCACGAGGTGACCTTGACCGTCCAGACCTGGACTGCATTGGGCGCGGATGCCAGCGGCTGCCAGCTGACGTCAGCTCGCAGCGTGTAAGGGCCGCTCGGGCAGTCGGTCCGATAACCGCTGGGGGCGGCTATCGGGCTGGTTGGAGATTCGGTCGCGAAGCAATCCGAGTACGTTGCAGCGCCGGCATCGAACTTGCTGGCGCTGATCGTCTCCATCTCGTACTGGAGCACCGCCTGGACGGCAGTGTTTCGCTTGGCGATCGTGGAGTCGAGAAGGCCGGTGCTCAGCGTCCCGACGATCAGAGCGAGCGCGAGGCTCGCGATAACGAGGCTGACCAGCAGTTCGACCAGGGTTGCCCCGGACTGTGCTCGACGGCGATCCTTCAATGCCGGCATCAGCGAACTGCTTTGAGCAGCCCGTACATCGGCAGGATCACAGAGATCGCCACGAAGCCCACCGCGCCGCCGACCGCTATCACAAGGGATGGCTCCATCAGCGCGATCATGTTTCGGACCTTGTAATCCATCTCTTCCGCCAGGAAGTCGGCGATCTGCTCGAGGCTCGAGTCGAGGGTTCCGGTCTCCTCGCCGACACGGATCATGCGGATCATCATCGGTGCGAAGAGACCAGTCGCATCCAGCGGTGCGGAGAACCCGTCTCCGGTCATCATCCGCTCCTTGACCGACTCGAGGGCGCGGCGGAAGCGGATGTTGCCGGAGGATGCGATCGCGACCTCGAACGTCTGGCTGATCGGTATCCCCGCCGAGAGCATGGTGGACAGCGTCCGGGTGAAACGCTCGATGATGCTGTAGGTCACGATCGTTCCGATCACCGGCAGGCGCAGGATCAAGTAGTCCCAGAACACCCTGCCGGGTCGGCTGCTCATGGCGATCAGGATGCTGACGATGCCTACAAACAGCCCGACCACGATCTGAAGGCGCCAGGTCTGCGCGAACATGCCCACCGCGAGCAGCACCCTTGTCGGGAGTGGAAGCGTCGCATGAAATTCGTTGAAGATCGACACGAAGTTCGGCAGCACAAAGACGACCAGAACCGTGCAGACCCCGACCGCGAGCACGAGGATGACCGCGGGGTAGATCATGGCGCTGCGTAGTTTCTTCAGCGCGGTGTCCTGGCGCTGAAGGTAGGCGGCAACCTGGATCAGGACTCGGTCCAGCGTCCCGCTGTACTCGGCAGCCCGCACCATGTCCACATAGAGCTCGTTGAAGACGCTCGGGTGATGGGCGATGGCTGAGGAGAACGCCTCGCCGGCCTCCAGGTCGTTGAAGATGTCGTCGAGCGCGGCGCGGAAAGCCCCCGAGGCGGATGCTCCCTGGAGGAGCTTGATCGCGTCGGTGATCGGCACGCCAACCCTGATGAACGTGGCGAGCTGACGCGAGAACAGGATGAGATCGGCGGTCTTGACACGGAAGAAGGTCGGAAACTGTCGGTAGATCCAGCGCCATCCGCTTCGTGCCGGCCGCACCGATACCACCCGGAATCCACGGTCGATCAAGTCGCGATGCACCGCGGATGCGGACTCGCCGGTGGCAACCCGCTCCTCGAGCCTTCCGCGAGGTGAATACGCTCGATAGGTGAATCTGCTGACCACGTGCCCTCCGATCAGATGATGTAGACGCTGCGCATGACTTCAGACACGGTCGTCACGCCGAGCGCGATCTTGGCCCAGGCGTCGGCCCGAAGAGGCAGCATTCCGTCGGCCATCGCAGCCTTCATGATCTCGGCGTGGCTCGCCTTGGCGATGATCAGCCTCTTGACCTCGTCGGACATGGTCAGCACTTCGAACACGCCGATGCGGTCGAAGTAACCGGTTCCGTTGCAGCGGCTACAGCCCTGCCCCCGATAAAGAACCGTGGGAAGTGGCGCGCCGACCGACGCAGCGAACTCGATGTCCTCCTGGGTTGGTTCGTACGGGACGCGGCAGCCGTCGCAGGTCTTGCGCACCAGACGCTGGGCGACGATCGCGATGACTGAAGAAGCGATCAGGAAGCCTTCGATGCCCATGTCCGTGAAGCGAAGCAGCGCGCCCACCGCATCCGTGGCGTGGAGCGACGAGAGCACGAGATGCCCGGTCAAAGCTGACTGAACTGCAATCTCCGCCGTCTCGCGGTCGCGGATCTCGCCGACCAGGATGATGTCCGGGTCCTGACGAAGGATGGCCCGGAGACCGTTCGCGAAGCTGATGTCGGCCAGCTTGTTGATCTGGCTCTGGTTGATGTGGTCGAACATGTACTCGACCGGATCTTCGATGGTCATGATGTTGCGCACCTGGCTGTCGAGCTCGTGGATCGATGCGTAAAGCGTCGTCGTCTTGCCGCTACCGGTCGGACCGGACACGATCATCATTCCGTATGGCGAGTGCAGAAGCCGGTGGTACTCGCGGTAAGCGCCTTGCGAGAACCCGAGCTGGGGCAGCGTAATGAGGGAGCGCCCCCGGTCGAGCAGCCGCATCACGAGCTTCTCCCCCCAGATCGTCTCCATGGTGGCGACTCGGACGTCCAGCTCTCGACCGTCGACGTTGACGCTGATCTGCCCGTCCTGAGCGCGACGGCGTTCGACGATGTTCATGCCGGCCATGATCTTCACCCGGGAAGAGAGCGCCGCCCCCGTCGCGCTGGGCAGGTGAGCCATATCCTGCAGCACGCCGTCGATCCTGAAGCGGACACGCAGGTAGTTCTTCTGTGGTTCGATGTGGATGTCCGACGCACGGTCGCGCAATCCCTGAGTGATGAGGAGGTTCACGATCTCGACCGCGGGTGAGTTCGAGGTGACCTTTGAAAGCTCGAGTGTCATCATTCGGTCGAACTGCGCCTGCGGCCGCGATTCGTTAAGCGTCTTGGCGGCGACGCTCAGCCGGGGGTGCATGTCGTGGATTCGCGTCAGGTTCAGCAGGATGTCCGACGGCGCCGCGATGTAAGGAGCCACCGGTAGGCCGGTGATCAGGCGAATGTCGTTGATCACCATCAGGTTGCTGGGATCGTTCATCGCGACGGCCAGGTGACCGTTGTCGCGACGAAGCGGCAGCACGAGATTGCGACGGGCGAAATCTTCTGGTACGAGCCGCGCAATATCGGGATCGACGTCTGTGTGCTTGAGGTCGGCCACCGGAATCTCCAGGTGCGCGCTCAGCACCACGGTCATGTGGTCCTCGTGAACGGCGCCCTGGTTTACGAGCACCGTTCCGAGCGGAGCGTAGGCCAGTCGCTGCGCATTGAGCGCGCGCGCGAGCTGCTCATCGGTGATCAGGCCCTCGGCAAGGAGAACCTGGCCAATCCGGTCTTGAAGCCCCGGCGTTGGACGCGGGCGGGCGCTCGCCTCAACTGCCATGCCGTCATGTTGGCCGGTTCGGCGATCGTTGGTAATGGGGATTTGCCCAACCCCATGGGCAGTTTGTCCCGACTCGGGCACGCTTTGATCCCGCCTCGATTGCTCGGGACCAGCGGCAGTTTTTTCTATTGGGGTGTCGTTTGACAGAGCAGCCTGGGTGGCTAGCTTCCCGTCAGACCCATTCGCGCCGCCCACAGCATTGCCTCCGTTCTGCCGTGCAGCTCCAGCTTGCGATAGATCTTCGCCAGGTGGTTCCGCACGGTCTTATGGCTTATTCCACGATTCGCAGCGATGTCGGGAATCGACTGCGCCCGACCGATCATGGCGAGGATCGCCAGCTCGGTTGGGGATAGCTGTCCCGCGAAACGTTTTGAGTCGGTTCCACGCGATGCGGTGGATCCCTCGATCAAGTGGACCAGCAAACCCGAGCCGATTGCCCGGTGGCCCGACATCACCGCCCGCACCCCAACCAGGAATTCATCGAGGGGCGAGTTCTTGCTGAACGCTCCCGCTACGTTCATCGCTAGTGCCGCCGCGAGCTGAGGCTCGTCCGCACTGTCGGCCAGAAGAACGACCGGTATGGCGCGCCCTTCCGTCGCGAGCGCGCGTACCAGCTCCACTCCGGAGATGGGTTCGGCGCGCAGCTCGCAGAAGACAACGCCGATTTTTTGGGTGCGCACAATATCCAACCCCACGTCGGACCTCACGGTGGTGACGACCCTGGCACGGAGCGGTGCCGCCTCCAACAGGCTCGTAAGCGCCGCCAGGAAGAGGGGCTGCTTGTCGATGATCAGCGCCTCGACCGGTGCGACAGCCCCGACCTCGGCGCCTGGGCTGTTGGAGGGGGCCGGGACCACGATCACGTCCGAACTGTATGAGCAGCGCGCCGTGAGGGTAATGGGATCGTAGTACCACTACCGAGACAGCGAGGTCGCCCGACCTGGGACTTGAAATGGTTCGACGAACGTGCTCCGGTGCGACTGTCGGCCACGCGGCTCGCAGGCGGCGATGTCACGGTGGTGTCGGGACGTGCTTTGAAAAACCAATGCTTGAGGGGTGCGTCGGGGGCAAATTCGGTACGCCCACCGCCAAGGGGGCAAGAAAATCGGATGTTCGGTTGGCTGAGGAGTCGACCTTGGGGCATCGATCAATTGCTTGCCGGAGTTCGGCCCCCGACTCAAGTTTCGTAGCGCATCCTCTTACCGGGACATTTGTCTTATTGGATCGGCCGCACGAACGTGCCAAGCTCTCCGGCAGTGACGAGTGGGGGTGAGTTCGATGCGTCCTGAGCGGCTAACTGAGACAAGAAGCCAGCGGTTCTTCTATGCGATGTTCTTGCCGGTGGGCGTGCTGGCCAACCTCGGGTTGGGTATCTTCATCCTTACCGGGCTCCAACCGCAAAGCTGGACCGGCTGGATGCAGGTCGGGACCGGCGCGTTGTGTTGCCTGATCGCCGGCTGGCTGGCCGCGGCGGCCTGGTCCAAGTCTTACTGGCATCGGAGCATGGCGCGGCAGGTGGCCACGTGGCGCCGCATCGCGGACGCTTTCTTCGCCTGGATCGAAGAGGCGCCAGTGCCCCCCGAGGCCCTACGCAGCCTGAGGTCATCGCTCGAGGAGGCGGTTCCCAGCTCGGAGCGGCGCTAGCCCCGACGAGGTCGACGGAATCCGGCTGACCCCCTGCGGCGTTAGTACTCTCGTGAGACCGCCGGCCAGTGAAATCCCTCCGTGCGTTGGCTTACGCAGCGGTGTATTCTTCCCCACCGACACACCGAGCGTGGGGACTCGGATGAAACGGAGGCAGCCCGCCTGATCCGTCTTGGCATCGTCGACGACCATCCAGTCTTCAGACTGGGTCTGATTCGCGCGTTCGAGCGCGAAACGGACCTGTCCGTGCTCTGGGAGCTTCCATCTGAGACCGAGCTCTTCACCATGATCGAGCGCTTTCCGGTCGACGTGATACTGATGGATCTGAGCCTGGGTCCTGGCCAGGACGCCCTGGCGGCGATCATGAAGATCAGGGCGAAATACGAGCTGGTCAAAGTTATCGTCATCTCGGCGTCCCTTGACTTCGAGGCGGCGACCGCGGCACGCGCCGCCGGCGCTAACGGCTACCTCCCGAAGGACCTTTCGATCGCCGACATGGTGGCAACCATTCGTGGCCTGGCATCGCCGAACTTCGGCCGCCACAGCTTCAGGGACCTGCTCGAGGTCCGGTCGCGCGGCAGTGCGACGCCTCTGGCCTGGCAGCGCGCGCTGAGCCGGCGAGAGCTGGAGGTCCTGTCCCAGCTGCGCCGAGGCAGGTCGAACAAGGAGATCGCCGCTCACCTGGGGGTTTCGATCACGACTGTCAACAAACACGTCCAGCAGGTCCTCAAAAAGCTTCACGTGAGCACCCGCTCCCAGGCCGTGGCCATGGTCACGGCGGAGCCCTGGACCCAGGTCGCTGGCCGCCGGCGCTAGGACCTCCTCGTCACAAACACACTTATCGATTACTGAAAGAAATGGTCATTTCAGACCATTGACCGGGTGACCGTAGGCAGTTAGCCTCATGCACACGTCGTGACCCGGGGCAGTTGAGGGAAGGTTGCCCCGGTAAAGAGCGGACATGTCCCGGCTGGGTTCCGCTGTCGTTAGGGATCCCATAGCTCGCGTTGGACCTGTCAATTGGGAGGATGTAGGGGTTGGCTATGCCGCTTGTGGTCGCGGGTCCCCGGTTGGGGATAGAGGCTCAACAGGCGGGGGTTGAGGACGAGGTAAGGCGACTGGTCGCGCGGGAGCTGCACGACCGGGTTGCGCAAACGCTCACCGGAATGCTTGTCGACGTCGAGAATTTCAAATCGGAACAGGTTGGCTGGCATGACGTGGTGGAGCAGCTCGACCTGATCCAGAGCTCAACGCGTGAGGTTCTGGCCAGCATCCGCCAGCTTCTACACGATCTGCGCGGCGAGGAGCCGCTCGGCGGCAGCTTCGTCGATGCCGTCCAGGACCTGCTGACCCGTTTCGAAGCGAAAAACGGGATTCGGACCGAGATCGAGGTCACCCAGGGCTGGCCCCAGGCTCTGACAGGGCAAGCCTCGCTTAACCTCTACCGGATCATCGAGGAGGCGCTGTCCAACATTCGAATGCACAGCGGTGCCAGGACCGTGCGCATTGTCGTCGGGCCCCACGCCGAGAGCGAGCTCGTGATCGTGATCTCGGACGATGGCCGCGGTCTCGACACCGACCCTTCACGTCCGGTCGGTCTCGGGACGATTGGAATGCGGGAACGAGCCATGTTCCTGGGTGGACACGTCCGTATCGAAAGTCAAGATGGGCACGGAACGATTGTCCGCGCCGTATTTCCGAAAGACCTGCTCGTGCCGCACGAATCGGTCATCGTTGCTAAGAGGAGAACCGCATGACCGTAGTTGCCAGAGTCGCCCGCGTACTCGTGGTCGACGATCAGACCCTGTTCCGGACAGGCTTGACCAGCCTTCTTGGCGAGGATGAGCGAGTCGAGGTCGTCGGGCAGGCGGTCGACGGCGCCGAGGCCGTCAAGCAGGCCGCAAAGCTGAAGCCCGACGTCGTGCTCATGGACATCAAGATGCCGAACGTCGACGGGATCGAGGCAACCCGGCAGATCGTCGAGCTGGTGCCGGGCATCAAGGTGCTGATTCTGACCACGTTCGAGACCGACAGCCAGGTGATCCAGGCATTGAAGGCCGGGGCAAGCGGATATGTCCTCAAGGACTCCACGGCCGCTGCGATCGTCAGCAGCATCGTGGCTGTGATGTCTGGGGAGAAGGTCATGGCAAGCGCGGTCGCGAACCGGGTGCTCGACATGCTCACGGGCACGGCGACTCCGAAGGAGTTCTACGACGGGCTGACCAACCGGGAAATTGAGATCCTCAAGCTCCTGGCCAACGGGATGGCGAACAAGCAGATCGCTTACCGGCTGAAGATCAGCGAGAAGACTGTCCGCAACCATGTCAGCAACATGTACGAGAAGCTCGGCATCTACGACCGGTCGCAAGCGGTCCTCTACGCGGTGAAGAAAGGGCTGGTCGAGGTCTAGCCGGCCCGATCGCGGTCTCGTTGTCAACGATGTCCGGTGACCCGACGTACAGCGCTCCCCGCGCCTGATCGTTCAGGCGCTGCCGGCCGCCATCGCCTCAGCGGTGCCGTGGCTGTCCTGGGAACCGCAACGCGCCTCAGGACCTAGCCAACGGGTCCTGGCGCTAGCGATGGACTGCGCTTAGACTCATCCCGCGATCGAAACGCAGCACGTGGACAGCGCTCTATGGGCGCGAACGCGCGGCATGAGGCGGATGCGCGCCGCTCTGCAGTCCAGCCTCTTGTTCCCGGCCCTCTCGACCTTCTGTCAGCTCAGCGTCCGCGAACGCGACCGGCTAAATGCGCTCAACGGGCCGGCAGTATTTGTCGCCAATCACGTCAGCCCACTCGATGCCGTGGTCATGGCAGAGGCGCTGCCCGCTCGATACCGCCATCGCTCAGTCGTCGTCGCGGCCGCCGATTCCATCTTCAAGCGCAAATGGGAAGCGCGTCTGGCGCAGGTGACGGTCGATGCATTTCCGATCCCGCGCGGCGGTGGAGCGCGCGCGCACCTCGACTACCTCAAAGAGCTGTTGGGGAAGAACTGGTCGGTGATCATCTTTCCTGAAGGACGCTTGACGGTGACCGGCGCGATCGGCACCTTCCGCAAAGGCGCGGCGATCCTCGCGATGGACGCGGGAGTCCCAATCGTTCCGGCCTACGTCGACGGCATGTACCAGGTGATGCCCCGATTCCGCCGGGTCCCGAGACCTGGCAGCGTAACGGTGACGTTTGGATCACCGACCACCGCTGGTGAAGGTGAGGATTACGACCGATTCATCGCCAGGGCGGAATCGATGGTTCGTGCGCTGGCGGGGCCCAAAGGCGTCGATGTCGAGCCGGCGGGAGCATCACGCTCAGAGGGCCCGACCTACTGGTACTGAGCAGCCCGACCGACCCAGGTCCGTTGCCGGAGCGTGATCGACTGAAAGGCCTCCACGGGCCTGAACGCGACCGCTCCGGATCTCGCCTTAGGGCGTTAATTCGGGAGTTTACGGCCCGATAATCCACCGGTACTAGCATGCCGTCCGCCTCAGACGATGCACCTCCTCTGAAGCCGTTCCAGCCCCAGGGCCTCGTGCTCCGGGTCACACCCTTCATGAGCGCCGGGCTGATCGCACTGGTTGTCTTCTCCGATCCCACCTTCACCCGCCTCCCATGGGCCGACGTGCTTGCAGTCGCGGTTGCCGCCGCGGTCATCGCGGCGGCTTTGGCGCCGATCAACTGGGACCGGCTGCCCCGACTGACAATCGCTGCGCCCCTGGTGCTTGGGCTGCTCCTCGCCCTGGGAGCGACTTTCACCCAGGGCTCGCCCGTCTCGTTGGCCGCGGCCGTGGTCGGGGTCGTGGTGATCGTTGGGATCTACGCAGCGCCCTGGGACAGGCTTCCGCGCTGGGTTCACGAACTACCGGTGTTCGGCGGGATCGCCGCGGTGTTCGTAATCCAGGCGATCGTCACCGCACCCGGCTATGCAGTTGCGCCTGTGCTCCTTGTCTTCCCGCTGTACCTCACCACCGTTCTGTTCGCCGCCCTGTATCACACCCGAAACGAGGTCTGGGCAGCGACCGTGCTGGCCTCGGTCGGGATTGTGGTCCTGTCCTTGACTGGGGGTGCGAAACCCGGACAGCCCGCAAGCTCGATTCTCGTGGTTGCCGTCCTGTGGGTGGTCGTGCTCACCGTGCACCATGTCGTCGCTGAACGCTCGAGGTCCGAAGAACGAACCAAGGCCGTCAACGAACAGCTGGTGGGATCCCAGGCTCGCTTGCAAGCGATTGTCGATACTTCACTCAACGCAATAGTTGGCATGGATGAGATGGGCCGGATCTCAGACTGGAATCCACAAGCGGAAGTAACGTTCGGCTGGACTCGAGACGAGGTTCTGGGCAAGGTTCTGGCCGATACGATCATTCCCGAGACGTACCGCGAGGCACATCGAGCCGGCCTCGCTCGATACCTGGCCAGGGGAGACGCCCCGGTGTTGGGCAAGGTCCTGGAGCTTACCGCGCTGGATCGGTCAGGCCGTGAATTTCCGGTGGAGCTGGCGATCGCGAGAGCTTCGGGGGAGGACGACGAGGCGCGGTTCGTCGCCTTTGTGCGGGATATCGCCACGCGCAAGCGGGCCGAGGATGCAATCAAGGACCTCAACGACGAGCTCCAGGTCGCGAACAAGCACAAGAGCGAGTTCCTGGCCAACATGAGCCACGAGCTTCGAACGCCGCTCAACGCGATCCTCGGCTTCTCCCAACTGATGCTTGACGACAACACCGGCAAATACGACGACGTGACCCGAAACAAGTTCCTGAACCAGGTCAACACAAGTGGCCGCCATCTCCTGGCCTTGATCAATGACGTCCTCGACCTATCGAAAGTCGAGGCCGGCCATATGGTGCTGAACGTCGAGATGGTCTCGATAGTCGATGTCGTCGCTCAAACCATGAACACGATCGACCCTATCGCCAAAAAGAAGGGAGTGCGTGTGGAGTCGCATGTCGAAGAAGGCGGCCAGCTGCAAGCGGACGCGGGCAAGCTGGCCCAGATGCTGCTCAACCTCGTTTCCAACGGGGTCAAGTTCACACCCGAGGGAGGTACCGTCACGATTCGCGCCCGACGCGATGTGAAAACTGTCGAGATCTCGGTGTCTGACACCGGTATCGGAATCGCCCAGTCCGACTTCGAACGGCTCTTCAAGGAATTCCAGCAGCTCGACACGCGGGCGGGCCGCCTACAGGAGGGAACTGGTCTCGGGCTCGCGCTCACCAAACGTCTGGCGACGCTGCACGGCGGCGACATCCGCGTTTCCAGCAAGCTCGGCGAGGGAAGTGTTTTCACGATCGTGGTGCCGGTCCAGCAGCAGCTTGGCGGTACGTCGGCCCCGCCGATGCGTCCTCCAGCCAACGGGGCGCGGCCAACCGTGCTCGTCGTCGAGGACGACCACCAAACCGCGGACCTCCTGGTCAGGCAGCTTGAAAACGGCGGCTTCCACGGCGTGATAGCCGCCGATGGCGTCGACGCAGTGGCCAAGGCGCGGGACCTGCACCCGATCGCGATCACCCTGGACATCCTCATGCCAGGAATCGACGGCTGGGATGTGCTGGCGCGGCTCAAGAATGATGAGGCCACCCGTGACATTCCGGTCGTCGTCGTCAGCGTCGTCGACAAGCCGGAGCTTGGCCGCGCGCTGGGAGCGATCGACTATTTCGTCAAGCCTGTCGATGGGAAGGCGCTTCTTGCCCGCCTGGCCGGCTACAGCTTCTCGAGTAAGGTGGCGGCCGAGGAAACTCGCGTCCTCGTCATCGATGATGAGCCGGCCAACCTCATGTGGTTGGAGAGCATCCTCAAGCCGGCGGGATTTTCGGTGCAGTCGGCCGGCGGCGGTCAGGAAGGTATCGAGCGGGCGCAGACCAGTCGACCGGACCTCATCTTGCTCGACCTGATGATGCCGGGAGTCAACGGTTTCGATGTCGTGGCGGCGCTCGATGCCGACGAATCGACGAGGTCGATCCCGATCATGATCCTCACTGGCAAGGACCTGACTGAAGACGACAAGCGCCAGCTGAACGGCCACGCGAAGGCGATCCTGGCGCGTGGCTCGACCGGCGCCACCGATCTCCTCGGTTGGCTCGACCGGCTGGTGGCGACAAAGCCCTAGCTACAGATCTCTCAGGTCGCGGTCTTCGTCGACAAGGGCACGCTCGTCCGGCCGCGACTGCTTGGCGATCAGGCGCCCGGCTGTCGCCATTTCGTCATCGAGGTCCAGCTCCGGATCGCCGCCCCGATTGAGCCCGACCGCCGCCCGCAGCACATCCTGCGCCAGGTAGAAGCCGATGAGCTTGCGGTCGCGTACCGAACCACGCACGATGAAGCGGTCCCATTCGCGAACGTGGCCGACGTACTCCAGCTTGTGCTCGTACTGGTCCGACCAGAACGTATGGACGTATCCGTAAGCGGCTTGCGAGCCAAGCATCGACCTGGCCGCGGCCGCGCCGTGTTTCTCGGCGTTGTTGTAGTGCTCGACGCGGATCCGGCCGAACAGCGGGTGCATGTGGTTGGCCACGTCGCCGGCGGCGAATATTCCGGCCACGCTGGTCCTGCACATCGCGTCGACAAGGATGCCGTTATCCATCGCCATCTCTTTGCCCTGCAACATGCCCACAGTCGGCCGAATGCCGATGGCTACAACTGCCAGATCGCAGTCCAGCTCGCGTCCGTTCCTTGTGACAGCGCGTTCGACCCGGCCGGCGCCCTCGAAGCGAACCACCTCGTCGCCGGTCACGAGCTCGACCCCTGCGTCGCGATGGATGCCGGCCATGACCTCGCCCATCTCCTGGCCGAGGACGGATTCGAGCGGAGCGGCCCCTGGCAGGACAGCGCTGACGTGGAGGCCCATCTGGGTCAACGAGGCAGTGACCTCGGAACCGATGAACCCCATGCCAACCACGACGCTGCGCGCACCCGGCCGTGCGGCTTGCTTGATCGCGTCGCAGTCGGCCACCGTCCGGAGCCGAAAGACCCCGGGCAGGTCTGCACCGAGGACCTCCAGGCGTCTGTTCTCGCCGCCCGTCGTGATCAGCAGCTTTTCATACGCGATTGACTTGCCCCTGTCCAGCTCGACCAGCTGCGATCTGATGTCGACACGAGTTGCGGTGGCGTTCACCCGCTCGACGTGGTTTTCCTCGTACCAGCTCTCGGGTTTGACGAGCCACCCCGAGAGCTCCTCCTCACCGCGCAGATATGTCTTGGAAAGAGGCGGGCGCCCAAAGGGCGGAGTCGGCTCGTGGCCGATCAGAACAATGCGACCGGCATAACCCTCCTCGCGCAGGGTCTTGGCGGCGACGCCCCCGGACATTCCCGAGCCGAGGATGGCAAACGTGCCGTTTGACGTGCTTATCGTGTCATCCGTCGCTGCCCTGTTCGAGGACCGCGACCAGGTTGCGAGCCGACACCAGGCCGATGGCCTTTCCCGATTTGTTGACCACCGGGAGATGCCTTACGCCCAGTCGCATCATCTTGACCGCCACCATCGCGACCTCTTCATCGGCATCGACCGTCGCCGGATCCGCAGTCATCACGAGGTCCGATCTCGCTTGCTGCGGGTCGAGCCCGTCCGCGATGGCCCGAACCAGATCCCTCTCCGTGATGATCCCGACAAGGCGGTCCTCAGACATGACCGCCACGCAATCCAGGTCGCCCGTCCGCATGCGCCGAGCCACCTCGGCAACCGATGTCTCAGGACCGACGGACAGCAGCTGTCCCGGCGGCAGATCCCTGACCTTCACGATCACTCCACCTCGTATTTCATGGGAACCATTCGCTGCGAGCTCTTCGGAGGCCGGTTGTAGCTGCGCTTTTGGCGAGGGGGCAGCTTGATGTCCTCATGAGGAACCTCCTCATGGGGGATCAAGGACAGGAAATGGCTCATCAGGTTGAGATGGGCAGCCCGCTTGTTGTCCGTCTCAACCACGTGCCACGGAGCCTCCTTGATGTCGCAGAACGAAAACATCTGGTCCTTCGCCTCTGAGTAATCGACCCACCTTGCGCGGGCCTGGAGGTCCATTGGGCTGAGCTTCCAGCGCTTGCTCGGATCGTTGATTCGACCGAGGAACCGGCGCTCCTGCTCTTCGTCGCTGACCGACAGCCAGTACTTGATGAGAACGATTCCTGAGCGGACGAGCATGCGCTCGAATTGCGGGCACGTCCGCATGAACTCGTCGTATTCCTCGTCAGTGCAGAAGCCCATGACCCGCTCCACACCGGCGCGGTTGTACCAGCTACGGTCGAAAAGGACCATCTCGCCGGCTGACGGCAAATGCGTTATGTACCGCTGGAAGTACCACTGGGTCCGCTCCCGCTCAGTCGGAGCTGGAAGCGCGACGACCCGAACGTAGCGAGGGTTCAACAAGGCGGTCATCCGCTTGATGACTCCGCCCTTGCCGGCGGTGTCTCTACCCTCGAACAGGACCACCACCCGCAAGCCGCGATGCCGGACCCACTCCTCGAGCTGGACCAGGTCCACCTGGAGGCGGCGAAGCTCTTTGTCGTAGTCCTTGCGCGAAAGGACCGCCTTTCGGGAGGGCTTGTCCACCTTCTTCTGCTTTGGCTTGCCGGCGTGCGCCATCTGGCAGGTGCACTGTAGCAAGCGCCCGGCGGCGCCTCAACGAAGCGCTTCGAACTCTGCGTCGGAGAGCTCGATGCTCAACGCGGCGAGGTTTTCCTTCACGTGCGCCGGCGACAGCGTGCCGGGGATCGGCAGCATGACCGGCGAGCGCCGCAGTAGCCACGCGAGAGCGATCTGCTGCGGCGTGGCGCGGCGTCGGTTCGCGATCTCGGTCACCGCCGCGCTTTCCGCTCCTCGAAGCGGAACGTAGGGAACGAAGATGATCTCCTCGGCGGTGCAGTAGTCGACGACTACGTCATATTTGCGCAGGGAAAGGCTGTAGGCGTTCTGGACCGCGGCGATGGAGACGACCTTCCGCGCTCGCTCGATCTGGTCGACGTCGACATTCGAGAGGCCGATGCGGCGGATCTTGCCGCGGTCCTGGTACTCCTTGATTGCGGCGATGCTCGCCTCGAGCGGAATCGCCGGGTCGACCCGGTGCAGGTAATAGAGCGGGATGGTATCGGTCTGCAGGCGGGTAAGGCTCAGCTCGATCTCGTCCCGGAGGGCCTCTGGACGGCCGCTTCCCAGGCCGCCTTTGGTGGCCACGATGCAGTTGCCGGGGATGGGAGAGAGCGCCTCGCCGATCGTCTCTTCGCTCTGGCCGCCGGTATAGGTGTGCGCGGTGTCGATCATCTGCAAGCCGGCTTCAACCGCCGCCTTGATCAGTTCGACGCCTTCCCGCATTTTGGTGAGCCGGTTCGTTCCGAGCCCGATGCGAGTCACCTCGATGTCGCCGAACCTCATGGCATGCTCCTTCATGACGCTCGCGCGCGTCCTCTATCTATGCGGGGGCCGCTCAGGTTCCGAGATCGCGGCGAGGCGGGCCACCTTCGCGCCATCGATATCGATCTCGAAAACGTGCTCCATGACCACCGCCCAACCGTGGATGAAATACCTCCACCCATCTTCGACGTGCAGATGCCTTCCCTCCCGCTGCCGCATCGCCTGATCCAGGAATTCGAGGTCTCCTCGGTAGTTGAGCTCCCACGCGTAGCCTGCCTCGGGAAATTGCCCGGCGTCGGTGATCGGGGACCCTGGCGTGTCCTTGCCCATCCCGGTGGCGTTGATGACCAGAGAACCTGGCGGCAGCTCCCCGATCAACCGGTCATTTGAGCGGGGATCGCTGTTCTCGACGTAGCGGACATGGGTGGCGCCGCCGAGCCTGGCGTGGATTTCGCGCATGGCCGCGAGCCGGCCGGCCGACCGGTTGACAACCGTGATGCGCGAAACAGCCTGCCGCTGGATCAGGTTGACCGTGATCGCGACGGCGGAACCCCCTCCGCCGAGGCACAGGACCTCGCCCCGGCCTTCCTCCGGATAGAACTCGCCCAGCGCGCGGCCGGACGAGATCGGGTCGGTCGCGAACGCCACCAGCTGCCCCTCACGTTTGGCGAGGCATGACGTCTCCCCGCACAGCAGCGCGTATTGGTCGACGGCGTCGAACATGTCACGGCACGCGTCGAAGAGATCGATCTTGTGGGTGGTGACGAGAGCTCCGCGTTCCTGCGGGTCACTCTTGATCCGTCCGACCGCCTCCCGGTAGCGCGCGGCTCCGGCGTGGATCGGCAGGTCGCATCCCACCAACCGGACGTCGCCCAGGTCGAGCTCTCGAGCCCAGGCTGGAAACAGCCGCGCCGCTGCTGACTGGCCGGTGGTAATGCCGATGAACGTGAATGTTTGCAGCGCTATTCGCGACCCAGCACGCGCGTATACGCGGCCGCAAGCACGACGATGATCGCGCCGTACAGGACCTGCTTGACGGCGTCATTCACGTCGAGCAGTGTGAGCACGCTGTTCAGGACGGTGAGGATCAGGGCCCCGACGATCGTCCCCGAGTAGCTCCCGCTTCCGCCGAAGATCGACGTCCCGCCGATCACCACCGCGGCGACCGAGGGGAGAAGCAAGACGGTGGCCAGGCTCAGGTCGGCCGCATTCACCGTCCCGGCCAAGACCAGCCCCGCGACCGCGCTGAGGAATCCGCACGCCGCGTAGTTGGTCAGCAGCACCTGCCACCCACGAACACCGGCGAGCCGCGTCGCTTCCAGGTTGTCGCCCAGCGCGTACAGCAGCCGCCCGAAACCGGTGCCCCGTAGGCCGACGATCAGCACGACCGCCAGCAGGGCCCACAGGAAAAGGCTGACCGGCACGTAGCCGAGCACGGTGCCGGAGCCAAGCGTATGAATTACCTCCGGCACCCCCGGCACTGTGCGGACGGAGGCCTGGCTGTACACGTTCAGGCTGCCCGTCACCACCAGGCCCATCGCCAGGGTCATGATCAGCGGCTGGACCTTGAACACCGCCACGCCGACGCCGTTGATGAGACCAACCAGGACTCCGACTAAGAGACCCGCGACGATGCTTCGCGTGACTCCGAATGGGGCCTGGCTGGCCATGACGTAGGCGGCGGCGGTGGCCACGTTCGCGACCGAAAGGTCGATCCCGCCCATGATCACAACAAGGGTCTGGCCCGCGGCGAGGATGCCCAGGGGGGCGGCGAACTCCAGGATGTTCGACACCCAGTTGGCGTTGACGGCGCCGGGGCGAATCGCTTCGATAAGCCCCGCGAGCGCAACCAGCAGCGCGATCAAGACCACGATCGAGTGCTGCTGCACGAGGCGCACCGTCGCCACCGTCCGGGTGCTCATGTGCGCCTCAACACAGTGCCGAGCCCGCCGACCATCACCACGATCACGATCAGGACGCCCTGGATCATCTGGCCGTAGTTGGGATCGATCCCCAGGTAGATCAGCAGCGCGGGAATGAGCGACAGGATGTATGCGGCAGCGATGGGACCCAGCATTCCGCCGCGTCCGCCGGCGAGGCTGACCCCACCCAGCACGATGGCGGAGACTCCGCTCAGCGTGTAGTAGGTCCCCGCCAGCGGAGAGCCGACGCCAGTGGTCATGGACAGGGCAAGCCCGCCGCAGGCGGCGAAGAATCCGCCCACCGCATACGCGACAACCCGGGCCAGGGCGAGGTTCACCCCGGACCGGAACGCGGCGTTGCGATCGCTCCCCACCGCGTAGATGGCGAGTCCGGCGCGGCTTCGACGCAGCGGGATCCAGACCAGCGGAAAGACCACGAGCAACAGCAGTGCATTCGGGAGCCAGGGCGAAAGGGTCGAACCCTGGGCCAGGTTCTGGAAGTCGAGCGGGATCCCCGGCGTGGGTCTGGCCAGCACCAGCAAGGCCAAGCCGGCCCAGATGAAGGACGTGGCCAGCGTGATCACGATGTCGGGAACGCGGGTCACCACGATGATCACGCCGTTGAGCGCGCCGGCGAGCGTGACCTCGAACAGGACGATCAAGGCGACGCCTAGGGAGTACTTCAGGTCATGGCCGACCATGGCGCGCAGCGCCAGCACGTTGGCCAACGCCATGAGCGGACCGACCGAGAGGTCGATGCCTCCGCTCAGGACGACCATCGTCTGGGCGGCCGCCGCGAACGCGAGTGGCAGGGCGGCCAGTGTCAGGGTGTTCCACTCGAAGGAGCCGTAGTCCGGTTTGATGATGACGGTGACCACCATCAAGACCCCGAACAGCACGTAGACCGCGATCGTCCAGCCGAAGCGCCGGATCCCGCGGCCGAATTGAATTCCGGCGGGCCGCGACGCCGCGGCGGCCGTGGCCGCCACTTACGCCCCCTCCTGCGACTGGGCTTCGGCCTCGGCTTCTGAATGCAATCCGTGCGCGGCGCGCAGCAGGGCCTGCTCGTCAGCCTCGGATGCGGGCATCTCGTCGACAAGCTTGCCGCCGAAGAGCACGATCACACGATTGCACGCAAGCTGGATCTCAGGCAGCTCGGACGTGAACAGCAGCACCGCCGAGCCGTTGGCAGCCAGCTCCTTGACCAGGCCGTAGATCTGGCGCTTGGTGCCGATGTCGATGCCGCGCGTTGGATCGAAGCACAGCAGTGTCTTGAACCCACCGGCAAGCCAGCGCGCGATGCCGACCTTCTGCTGGTTGCCTCCTGAGAGGCGGCGCACCTCAGATGTCACGCGCGTGTCGATCTGCAGGCGCTTGACCGCCGTCTCTACCCGGCGCTTTTCGCGCCGCGGATTGATTGGACCCCACCTCGAGATCCGGTTGACGAGAGGCAGCGCGACGTTCTCGCGTACTGACCTCTGGCGGAGCAGCGCCTGCACGCGATCGGCCGGGATTAGCACCATCCCGGCGCGGATCGCATCGGCCGGGTGATGAAAGCTGCGCGGGCTGCCGCCGACCACGATCTGGCCGGATTCGGGCCTGCGCACCCCGGCCAGGCAATTGAACAGCTCTTCCTGGCCCTGCCCTTCGAGGGCGGCGACGCCCAGCACCTCGCCGAAGCGAAGCGTGAAGGTGACGCCATCCAGCGTGCCGGCCTTGAGGTCGCGCACCTCGACCGCCACTGCCCCGGTCGCCGGCGCGCCGGGCGAAGCGGCCTCGGCCGCGACCTCATCAGCGACTGGCCCAAGCATCAGCTTGACGATGCGTTCCTCGCCGCCCTGCGCAGGCTCGACCACGCCGACGGTCTTACCGTCGCGCAGCACTGTGGCGCGGTCGCACAGCGCGGACACTTCCGCCAGGCGGTGTGAGATGAAGATCACCGAACGTCCCTCCGCGCGAAGCTGGCGCGCGACGTTGAACACGCGGACGGTGAGGTCGGCGGGAAGCGATGCGGTGATCTCGTCGAGCAGGAGCACCTGCGGTTCGATGGCGAGCGCGCGCGCGAGGTCGAGCAAGCTGAGCGTCGGCCGGGCCAGCTCGCGCGGCATCGACTGCAGGTCGAACCCGGCCATGCCCAGCTCGACGAGGTACCGCCTGAAGTTCGAGATCGGCGTCGCCGTCAGCTTGAGGTTCTGCAGCACCGTCAGGTCCGGCAGCAGCGAGGGATCCTGGTAGACGCAGATGAGCCCGGCCTTGCGAGCTTCGGACGTCGACCGGAACGTCCGCGTCCGGCCGCCGAGGGTGATGGTTCCCGCGTCTGCGGTCAACGCACCGGTGAGGATCTTGACGAGCGTGCTCTTGCCCGCTCCATTGGCGCCCATCAGGGCGTGGATCTCGCCGGGTCGGACGCGCAGGTCGGCTGAACGGAGGGCGACGACGGGTCCGAAATGCTTGGCTAGCCCGCTCGCTACGAGCAGGGCGCGCGAGTCGGCATCAGGAGTCTCGTTAGGAACCGCTGCCATTGGAGTGTGGGGCGTGGGCTTGACGCCCACGCCCCCTGTCGATGCAGATTAGCTGGGACCCGCGCAGGAGATCAGGTCCTGCTTCGAGTAAGTCGTGTACGGCTTGACGTCAAACGCGACGCTGTAGTACGGGTCGAGGCTCGAGTCGTACGTCGACGCAAGCTTCGCCACGCCATCAGAGGTGGTGTTGTCCCACACCTGCGGCGTGAGGTGAATCACATGGTCGTAACTGTGCGTCTTCTGCAGCACGGCCAGGCCTACCGCGAGACCCGCTCCGCCGATCGGTGGCGGGTTGGTCACCGCGGCGCCCTTCAGGCCCTTGGTGTTCAAGGTGGCGAGCTCCTGGACGAACTTGTTGTTGTCGGCGCCGACGATCGGAACGAACGCCTTGCTGGAAGACTGGAACTGGTCGACGACCGTCGAGTCGATGCCGGAAGTCCAGATTCCGTCGTACTGGATGCCCGAGCTGAAGATGTCCTTCATCTGCTGGGCGGCCGGGTCGAGCGACCAGTTGGTGAACGTCTCCTTGACCACCTTGATGTTGGGATAGGCGGCCAGCGCGGCCTGGAGGCCCTGGTGACGGTCGGTGTCGGCGGGCACGCCGTTGATACCGCGCATCTCGATGATGTTGCCCTTGCCGTTGAGCTGCTTGGCCAGCCAGGTGGCGCCAAGGTTGCCGTATGCGACCTGGTCGTTGCTGACGACATAGGCGGAAGGCTCAGACACCGCCTGGTCCACGGCCACGACGACGATGCCCTTGTCGGTCGCCTGCTTGATGACCGCGTTGAGCGCGTCGCGGTCTGAGGGGTTGATCACGATCACATTGGCGCCCGAAGAGATCAGGTTCCGTATGTCGGCGATCTGCCCTGCCGCGTCGGTGTTGCGGTTGGCGATGACAACCTTGGAAACGACTCCCGATGCCTTGGCCTGGGCTTTGATCGAGCAGATCATCTCCTCGCGCCAACCATTGCCTTGCAGCGTGTTGGAGACGCCAACGACGTATTTGGTGGTGGTTCCACCACTGGGCGACGAGCCGCCACACGCGACGAGGGCGAAGGCGCCGACCATCAAGGCCGCCATCCACCGCCCTGCCCTCAGTGGCCATTCACGATGCGTCACAGACGATCACCTCCTGGTGTGCAATCGGCCCACTTGGGCCACCAACGACTTCCTGTGCCTCCCAGATGCTCCAGTCTCCACCTCCTGTCAAGTAGCGAGGCTGTGCGCCGCGCGCCGCGCATGCTCCCGGTAAGCCGCCTCGAAGAGCTCATCGGAACGCTTTCGTCCAACTTCGGCGACGCTCGTGATCACCGGCGGCAGCTTGCCGCCGGCGAGCAAGAGCTCGGCGGTTCGCACCTTGATCGCGTCGGCAACCGCGATCGCGGCCAGCGTCGAACCGGGTCCGACCGGCGTCTCCGCCAAACCTTCGAGCCGGCACAGCGCGTCTCCGGCGGGGGTGCAGAGGTCGATCACAATGTCCGCTTCGTCCATCAGGCGGCTGCCGACCTCCTCCAGCTCGCCCGCCTTCGACTGAGCGACCGAAGTCACCGCGATCACCGGCAGTCCTCTCTTGCGCGCACCACGCGCGAACTCAACGACCACCGCGCCAAGGCCACTGGCTGAGAACACGATCACCGCGTCCTTGGGCTCGAAGTGGAAGTTGGACAGGATGACCTCGGCCAGACCCGGCACGCGTTCGATGAACATCGCCTGGCGCTGGCCATTCGCGCCGACCACCTGGGTGTGAAAGGTCATCGAGAGCTCGACGATGGGGTGGAAGCCCGGGTAGGAGCCATAGCGTGGAAACATCTCCTCCACCGGGATGCGAGAGTGGCCGGTCCCGAAAAGGTGCACGAACCCTCCGGCGCCGATTGCCTCGGAGCAGATCTCGCTTGCTCGCTCGATGGCGCTCGATTGCGTGTCGCGGATCTCTTTCAGCAGCGCGATTCCCGCCTCGATCCAGTCCAGGCCTCCAGACATGTGTCAGCCGGTGACCCTGGAGTCGACGTGCACCGATTCCCAGTGACCGCTCTTCATCGACCTGTACGCGGCGTCCAGGACCGAGTTCACGACGTAGCCGTCGACGAAGTCCTCGCGCGGCTGCTCCCCCTTCACAAAGCAGTCGACGAAGTGGCGCATCTCCTCGTGATACCCGTACACGCGCGCTTCGTCCGGGATCGGGAACACCCAGCCGACGTCAGCGTCGGCCTTCTCCATCAGGTAGCCGGCGGGTTGCTGGATGAAGGCCCGAATGCGGGTCGAGCTGGTGTCGGTGACGATGCGGCCCATCGTGCCGTACACCTCGTTGCGCAGCTCCATGCCTCCCTTGGCAGTCCACGACGCTTCCGTCAGGGAAGTCCGGCCATCTTCCAGGCGCAGCAGGAGGACCGCGTTGTCCTCGCCGGTCGTCCGGTCGTGGTGCACCATCGTGGCGCCCCAGGCGAACACGTCCTTGATCCGGTTTTCCTTGCCGAAAAAGTAGCGCGCGGCCTCGATCGTGTGGCAGCCCATATCGAGCAGGGCGCCGCCACCCGCGGTTTCGGCGTCCCAGAAATGCTGCGCGTGGGGACCGGAATGCGCCTCCCGCGCGCGGACCGTGAGCACCTGGCCGATCGCCCCGCTCTCGATCATCTGCCGCGCGCGCATCACGTCGGGCGAAAACACCTCGGTTTCGGCATAGCCGTGCATCACACCGGCCTCCCGCACGAGGTTGACCATCTCTGCCGCCTCATGTCCGTTGCGCGCCAGCGGTTTCGTGCACACGATCGCCTTGTGCGCGGCCGCGGCCACACGAACGGCGGGGAGGTGGAGGTGGTTCGGCAGACCGATCACGACGAGCTCGACGTCGCGGTCGTCGCAGAGGTCCTCCATGGTCGTGTACTGCCGGGGCACGCCGTACCGCCGGCCGAATTCCTTGGCCCGCTCCTCTGAGCGCGAGTAGTTGGCCACGACCTCCGTACCGGGCACGTCGCGCAAGGCGTCCATGTAGAAATCCGCGACAAAGCCGGAACCCAGCATCCCGATGCGGACAACCCGATTCATGCGCTGGTCTTCCCCGCTTGCGGGGATGGGGCACGGTCGGAGGGGCTCGACGCCGGAGCGCGGCTTGCCTTTCGGGCCATGAACTCATCGAGCATCGCCGCCGTCTGGGTCGCGCCGACGCGAGTGACGCCGATCTCGAGCACCTCGACCAGCGCGTCGAGCGTGCGGATCCCGTGCGCCGCTTTGACGCCGATCCGCGGCGAGACCGATCGGCGCATCAGCTTGAGGTCTTCGATCGTTGCGCCCGTGGGCGCGAAACCGGTCGAAGTCTTGACGAAGTCGGCTCCCGCCGCCTCGACCAGGCGGCAGCCGCGCACCTTCTGCTCGTCCGTGAGATACGCGTTCTCGAGGATGACCTTGACCAGCGCGCCCTCTGCGTGAGCGACGTCCACCACCTCCGCGATCTGCTCCTGGACGTAACGGTCGTCGCCGGAGATGAGCGCGCCGATGTCGATCACCATGTCCAGCTCGCGGGCGCCGTTCTGGAGAGCGAGGCGCGACTCGAAGACCTTGGTCTCTGTCCGCGAGCTGCCGTGAGGAAATCCGATCACTGTCCCGACCGCAACATTGCTGCCCGACAAAAGGTCGCGCGCCCGCTCGACGTCACGCGGCCGCGCGCAGACCGAGGCGACGTCGTATGTGACGGCCAGCTTGCAGCCGGCTTCGACGAATGCGTCATCGAGCTCGGGCCTCAAAAGCGAGTGGTCGATCGCTTTTGCGACGTCGGCGTAGCTGAGCTGGTCGAAAAACGAAGTCATCAACTCCTCCTCAAGACTTTCGTCCCTGGTCTTCGACGACGAAATCGACATCCAGGGCGTAGCGGTCGGCTGGGTACCGTGATTCGGTGAACTCGAGGGGTCGTCCTTGCTGGTCGACGATGATTCGCCGCTCCACGAGCAGTGGGTCGCCCTTGCGCATCTCCAACCAGCGCGCGTCGTCCGCCGCAGCTGGTTCGGCTGAGATGGTGGCGCGACCTTTAGTCGGAAGGCAGCCGGCGCGGACCAGGACGGCATGGAGCGATTCCTTCCGCAGGTCGGCTGCCAGGACCGCGGGCGCCGTGCGCCGGTGGAGGCGCGTCGACTCGACGGCGATCGGATGCCCGTCCGCAAGGCGGATCCTCCTGAGCCACACCACCTTTTCCGTGTCTTTGAGCTGAAGGCGGACGGCCTCTTCACGGGTGGGCGCCCGCAACGCCCGCCCGAGCACGCGGGAGCTAGGCATCCTGCCCTGGCGGCGCATCTCGTTCGAGAAGCTGAGCAGGCTGCTAGCCCGGCGGTGGGTGGGCGGCTCGCCCACGAAAGTGCCGCGGCCCCGAACGCGGAACACCAGGCCCTCCTGCGCCAGGCTGTTCATCGCGTGGCGTGCGGTCATCCGGCTCACGCTGAACTCTTCGCAAAGCTGGGCGTCGGATGGAAGCTCGGCGCCCGGCTTCAGCCGGGCGAGACGCTGCCGGATCGACTGCTCGATCTCCCGATACCGCGGCCTGTACGCGTCCTCGCGGGACGGGTCCGCCAGAAGCATCGGGTAAATGTATAGCTATCTAGACAAATTGCAAGTAGAAAAGGTGTTCCTCCCCATTCATGGGGAGGTGGCGCCGCAGGCGCCGGAGGGGCTCGTCAGCTTTACGTCGACCCGTGCAGCGCCGCCCCGATGGCTCCGGCCCAGATCCCAAGCTCGCCGGCCACAACAGTGATCCGCGCCACGTCTGTGACGTGCACGCGGCGTGCGATCTCCTGCCGGATGGGATCGAGGAGCATCTCGCCGGCCGCCGCGATCCCGCCGCCGATCACGATCCGGTCGACAGCGAGGAGCACGACCACGTTGCTCGCGCCGATCCCCAGGTAGCGGGCCGCCTCGCGCAGGCCGTGCTGGGCGCGCTCGTCCCCGGCTCGCGCGGCGGCCACCGCCGCCTCGACGCTGGACTGCCCGCACGCCGCGGCGATGGCGTCGGCGCGGGCAAGCGCCTCGAGGCAGCCGTGGTTGCCGCAGCCGCAGCGCGGCCCGTCGGGAAGGATCGTCTGATGGCCGAACTCCCCGGCCGTGCCCTCGTGACCCAGGTAGAGTTGCCCGTCGAGGATCAGCCCTCCACCCACGCCTGTGCCGAGCGTGATGCCCAACATGGCCCGCGCACCGCGGCCCGCGCCGAAGCCGTGCTCTGCCAGGGCGAAGGCGCGCGCGTCATTGATGAGTCGGGCCGGTGAACGCACTGCATCTGTCATCGGGCCGATCACCTGCACGCCGTCCCAATGACCGGGAATGTTGGGAATGAACTTCGTCACGCCCGCCTCGGGCTCGAGCACGCCTGGCATCCCTACCCCGACCGACTCGACGCCCTCGACATCGGCGAAGACGGTCTTTGCCACGTCGAGCAGCTGGCGAACGACGCTCTGCTCGCCGCCGCGCGTGTCGGTCGGTAGGACGCCTGTCTTCAGAACCCGTGGTTCGAGATCGCGTTCGACGACGGCCCACTTGAGATTCGTCCCGCCTACGTCAAGACCGAGGTGACGAGACACGGCGCTTATAGTGCCGCTGATGAGCCGGTTCTTGCTTCAGGGGCGAGTGCTGACTCCCGAGCGCGACCTGCCGCTGGCGACTGTCGTGGTCGATGGCAAGCTGATCGAGTCCATTTCCGAGGACGCGTCCGAACCCCGTAACGCGACTCCGCTCATCGAGGCGGGCGACATCATCGCGCCCGGGTTCGTCGATCTGCAGGTCAACGGCTTTGCCGGCCACGACGCGGCCTCGGGCGCGGCCGCTGTCACCGAGATCTCGCGCTTGCTGCCGAAATATGGCGTCACAGCCTTCATGCCGACGCTGATCTCTCGACCGATTCCTGATGCGGTGCGATTCGTGAAGGAGGTTCGCACCGCCAGCGCCCCGGGCGCGGTGATACTCGGCGCGCACATCGAGGGTCCGTTCATCAATCCGAAGTACCGTGGCGCGCACGACGCTGCGTATCTCGCTCTACCGACGCGTGAGCTCGTACGCGAGCTGATCGAGGTCGAGCCGGGCATGGTCACGCTTGCGCCCGAGCTGCCCGGGGCGCTCGATGCGATTCGGGAGCTGATCGCCGCGCGCGTCAAGGTGTCGGCCGGTCACTCCGGCGCAACGATCGCCGAGGCAATGGCGGGGTTTGACGCCGGCATCCGGTTCGGCACCCACCTGTTCAACGCCATGTCACCGCTCCATCACCGCGAACCAGGCTTGCCGGGAGCGTTGCTATCAGACGAGCGGATCACCATCGGTCTCATCGCCGACGGCGTGCACGTCGACCCGGTGATGCTCTCGTTTGGAATTCGGGTAGCAGGCCCGGATCGCATCAAGCTGACCACCGATCAGACGGCGGCGGCCGGTTCGCCACCCGGTCGATACGTGATCGCTGGGAGGGAAACATTCAGCGACGGGAGGAGCGCGCGTCTGGCCGATGGGACCCTCGCCGGCGGCGTCGCGACCATGGACCAGATGGCTCGTCTGGTCGCCGCGTTGCCAGGCGTCGGGCTGCGCGATGCGGTGCGGATGGCGTCGGGGTCCGATCAGGGCATCCGGACGCGCGGGCCGGCCAACCTCGTCGTGCTGACGCCTGACTTGCAGGTCAGGCTCACCCTGGTCGAGGGCCGTGTCGTCTATGGGTGAGGTCGTCACGGTGCTCGGCCCCATCCCGGAGGAACACCTCGGCGTCACCGACGCGCACGATCACCTGTTCCTCCGCAGTCCGGCGCTGCCGGGCCAGGATTTCGACGACGTCGACAAGGCGGTCGAGGAACTCGGGGGCGCGGCGAGCGGCGGATTGCAGGCCGTGGTCGAGGTGACGCCGATCGGTCTCGGCCGGCGCCCGGCCAAGATGCGGGCCCTGTCGGAGGCGACCGGCGTGCACATCGTGGCCGCCACCGGCTACCACCGCGATGCCCATTACGAAGAGGGTCACTGGGTGCGCGTCGCATCGGTCGAGATCCTGGCGGAGCGAATCCTCGCCGACCTGCAGCGTGGCATGCACCCAGAGGACTGGCTGACTGATGCCCCGCTGGATTCAGCCCGGGCGGGCGTGATCAAGTCGGGCGCTTCGTATCAGCGCATCAGCGCTCGCGAGGAGCGGCGATTGATCGCGGCCGCGATCGGCACCCGCGAGACGGGCGCGCCGATCCTCGTGCATACAGAGATCGGCACGTGCGGGCACGAGATCATCGACCTGCTCACGCGCGAGGGCGTGAACCCTGGTCGCATCATCCTCGCCCACCTCGACCGCAACCCGGACTTCGAGCTGCACGCGGAGATTGCGGCGCGCGGTGTGACGCTCGAATACGACACCCCGGGTCGCATCAAATATCGGCCCGACAGCCAGCTGATCGACCTGGTCGACGCCATGGTGCGAGCCGGCCACGAGGGTGCTTTGATGCTCGGCCTCGACCTCGGGCAGCGGGATTACTTCCGCTCGTATGGTGGTGGCCCGGGCCTTGGCTACCTCATGGATTCTTTCGTGCCACGCTTGCGCCGCCGCGTCGGGGACGACGCGATTCGCAAGATCCTCGTCGACACACCGGCGCGCGCCTTTGCGATGTCGCCCCAATGAAGCAGCGCTATGACCTCGCGGTGGTGGGCGCCGGTTCGGCCGGAAGCTCGGCGGCAATCAGCGCGGCACGCCTGGGCGCTCAAACCCTGCTGCTCGACAGGCTCCCCTTTCTAGGCGGCACCTCAACTGCGGTGCTCGATACGTTCTATGCGTTCTACACGCCTGGCGAGAGAGCCCGCCGGGTCGTGGGAGGGATCGGCTGGGAGGTCGTCGAAAGGCTCGAGGCTGAAGGCATGGCGTTCGAGCGCCCGAACACTTATGGCGCGGGGACCGGGGTCACTTACGACCCCGAGGTGCTGAAAGTGGTGTGGGAGCGCCTTGCCGAGGACGCGAAGGTCGACGTCCTGCTGCATACCTGGGCCACCGGCGTCGAGCTGCGCGAAGGCCGCCTGGTCGCGATTCGAACCTGGAACAAGGGTGGCGAGTCGTTCATCCAGGCTGATGCATTCATTGATGCGTCTGGCGACGCGGATTTGTGCGCGATGGCCGGCGTTGGTTATGAGGACGCGAAATCAACGCCCAACCTGCAATCGCTTTCCACGATCTTCCGCGTCGCGAACGTCGATGTCGAAAAGGCGGCTCGCATGCCCAAGACCGAGCTGTGGGCGATGATGCGCAGCGCAGCCGAGTCGGGCGAGTACAGGCTTCCGCGCCTGGAAGGGTCGTGGCATCGCACACCCCATCCCGGAGTCGTCACCGTGCACATGACCCGCATCCCTAACGTGGACGCCACCGACCCGGAGCAGCTAACGCGCGCGGAGATCGAGGGCCGCCGCCAGGTGCGTGAGTACCACCGGTTCCTGCGCGACAAGGCGCCCGGCTTCGAACGCTCGGTGCTTGTCGCGACGAGCCCGGCCATCGGCGTGCGCGAGAGCCGTCGTGTCATCGGCGACTACCGGCTCACCCGCGACGACGTGCTGGGTTCGCGTCGGTTCGACGACGAGATCGCACTCTGCGGCGCGCCGATAGAGGACCACGCCGCGGGTCCCGACACCAGGTGGACATACGTGCCGGAAAGCGGCGTGTATGGGATCCCGTATCGATGCTTGCTGCCGGAAGGCGTTGAAGGATTGCTCGTGGCGGGCCGTTGCTTTTCAGCGACCCACGACGCCCACGCCTCCGCGCGCTCGATGGCCACTTGCATGGCGATGGGCCAGGCGGCGGGCACCGCGGCCGCGATGTCGGTCGCCTCGAGGACAGCGCCGCGATCTGTTGGTGTCACCACACTCCGGGACTGCCTCCTGGAGAACCGCGCGCTCCTCGATCCGATCGACGCCGTCAGCGCGTCATCGTGATCTTGCGCACTGTCCGTGGCCGGTCGGGGTTGAGATTCTTCGCAAGGCTGAGATGCAACGCGTAGAGCTGGCAGGGAATGATCGAGACGATCGGGGCAAGCCACTCCGCCGTGCGTGGATGCGGAAGCCAGGCGCCACCGCGGCTTGCCCCTGCATCGTCAGTCACGGATAGCGTCGACGCGCCGAGCTTTCGATTCCGATTGATAGCTCTCAACATGGGGCCGCGAGTGACGCCGCTCGGAACAACGGCCAGGACACGAAATCCTGGATCGATCAATCCGACAGGTCCGTGCTCGAAGTCTGCGAACGAGTAGGGGTCGGCATGCACGAGTGCGAGCTCCTTCAGCTTGAGTGCCCATTCGCGCGCGGTTGCGTAGTGGTAGCCGCGGCCAAGGACTACGCATCGGGAGAGCTCGGCATCGGCGGCGGCAAGCCTCGCTGCGACCTCCTCCTCAGCGAGAGCCTCGCGCATCAGCCTGGGAAGCTCCGCGAGTGCCTGGACGTCATTGGCGCCATTGCCATTGAGCTCGGTTGACAGGAGCGCGAGGGCGAGCAGCTCGCCGGTGTAGGTCTTCGACGCCGCAACCGCTCGTTCCCGACCCGCATGGAGCCCGATCGACAGCTCGGCCGCCGCCACCAGGTCAGAGCCGGGAGCGTTCGAGACAGCCAGGGTTAGGGCTCCCTGGCGACGGGCCTCCGAGATGACCCCGACGATGTCGGGCGATCTGCCGGACTGGGAGATGCCGATGACGAGGGCCGAGCGGAGGTCCGGAGTCGTGCCGTAAATGGAGGTGGCCGACGGCAAAGCAAGCGCCACCGCGAGGCGGTGGCGGATGGCGAACAGATACTGCGCGTAGACCGCCGCGTTGTCGGACGTGCCCCGCGCCGCGACGACCGCGTATTTGACGCCGGCCGCCGCGATCGCCTTCGCCGCCTTCTTGATCTCATCACGAGATGCCAGCAGCCGGCGCGCAACCTCCGGCTGCTCCCCGATCTCTGCCCGCAGGCCCATGCCGGTATGTTCGCGTCTCGGTCAACGCCGCAGCAGTGGAACCGGTTTCTTGACACCACTGACATGACTCTGGACAATCAGGAGTCGCCGGCACAGCGCCTGCTCGCTGTTTTTGCAGCCGTCAGCTGGGGGTGGAAAGCATGGGTGGCTCCGTACTCAATCGCAGTGGGGTGAGGGTTGCGGTATCGGTCATCACGGCGGTGGTCGCGCTGTGGCCGGTGGCCGCCGGGTCGGCTTCGAACAAGGCCCCGGTACCTGTGTCGCCGACCAACCTCGTCGTCAGCAGCCCGACCAGCGGTGGCGGCTACCCGGAGATGCCCCCCGTCGAAGGGGGATGCGTCGGACCGTCCGCCAACAACTTCAACGCCAACCACTCCGAGTCCCACCTCGTTGTCCAGCCGGGCACCGAGCAGATCGTCGGCTCGTCCAAGTTCTTCTTCGACAAGTACTCAACCGGCTACAACTTCTATCTGGGCAGCTACAACATCAATGGATCGAGCCACAGCAACAACATCGTCCAGGGCTACGATTGCTCCACCACAGGCACCAACGGCGCTCTCAACCAGAGCATGCCGCCCAGCTGGACCAACACGACCGATCCCAACGTCGCCTTCGACACGAAGGGCCGCGTTTATCAGACGGTCCTTCCGTTCAACGCCTTCTGGACGAACTTGCATCCCGACGGCGAGATCACCGTTTCGTACAGCGATGACTTCGGCGCGCACTGGGTGACGGGCAACGGGGGACAGGCTCTCGAGCAGGTGCCGAACTCGAGCTCGCTCCAGTTCGGTCATGTCGAGGACAAGCAGTGGACAGCGGTCAACCACTATGCCGGCAATCGATTCCAGGATCACGTGTACTCGACCTGGGACATCATCGACGGCAACGTCGGAAGCACCGTCAAGCTGCGCATGGCCACGTCGAGGGACCGCGGACAGACCTTCTCACCCGCGAGGACGATCGTCTCGGCTTCGGTCGACCAGATGCGCAACCAGTACAGCCAACCGGCGGTCGACCCATCAGGCGATGTGTATGTCGCCTACACGAACATCGGGGTGAAGACCAACCAGACCGACTTCTTCGTGACCAGGTCAACTGACGACGGCAAGACGTTCAGCACCCCGGTCAAAGCAGGCAGCGGCCGGCTCATCGGCACGACGAGGGTGACCAACACCACGTTCCGGGACGGCATCAACTTCGCGTTTGCGACCTCACAGGACTACCCGGGCCACGTCTACCTCGCCTACAACGATTTCAACGGGACGCAGTACAACGTCTACCTCGTCCAGTCGACGGACGGCGGCCAGACGTGGAGCCAGCCGGTGTCAGTGAATGACGACATCGCCTCGGGTAACGTCGCCGACCACTTCCAGCCGGCTGTGGCGGCAGGACCCCACGGCGCCGTGGCGGTCGCCTTCTACGACCGCCGGAGGATTTGCCCGAACGACCCGAGCGTCATCTCCAACGACGTTGGCCGGTCCAATTTCTGCATCGACGTTTCGGTCCAGCCTTACAAGGACAACGGCGCATCGACCGGCGCGGTCGCCGTCGGCTCGAACATCCGCGCATCCAGCTACACGTGGGACCCGCAACAGCCGGGGCTCCTGGTCAAGGCTGACGGCACGACGCAGGACCTCCAGACGCTGGGTGGCCTGGGCCAGATCGCCTGCGCCTCGCACAACGATCCATGCAGGAATTCGTTCATCGGCGATTACTTCGGTCTGGCCATCTCGGGCAGCAGCATCTACACGCTGTCCGTCTCGACGCATTACGCGTCGAACGTGGCGGCAGATAACGGCACTCCGCTCTATTACCAGCAGCAGGTGCTCGGGACGATCAGCCGTTCGAGCCTGGGGATCTGAAAATGGCAAGAGCTGAACCGCCCTAGCTTCGTCGGCGAATCGCCCTCGACTACTTACAACCCTTAATCGGCGAACTCCCAGGGATTCGCGCCGCGCGCCGTTATCCCGCACGGAGAAGTGCGCCCAATCGTCAAGGGACTCGTCCGTCCGATCGTCGAATTCACGGCGGTGACCCGGCTTTACGGGACCCGGCGTGCCCTCGATGACGTCCACTTCGCCCTCCATCCAGGTGAGCTCGCCTTTCTGGTCGGGCCGAGCGGCGCCGGCAAGACCACGCTTCTGAAGCTGGTCAACCGCGAGATCCGCCCGTCCAGCGGCGAGGTTTCTGTGGCCGGCATCGCGGCCCACCGATTGAAAGCGTCTCGAGTCGCCGAATTGCGTCGGCGGGTCGGCGTGGTGTTTCAGGACTACAAGCTGCTGCCCCGATTGACCGCGCTCGAAAACGTCGCCTTCGGCCTCCAGGTCGGCGACCTTCGGATCTCCGACGAGGAAGCCCGGGACCGCTCCCTCGACGCGCTGGAGGCCGTGGGTCTTGGCGATCGCGGCGGCGCCTTTCCGCATCAGCTTTCCGGTGGCCAGCAGCAGCGGGTCGCGGTGGCCAGGGCGGTAGTTGCTCAGCCGCCGCTATTGATTGCCGACGAGCCCACCGGCAACCTCGACCTGGAGACGGCCTGGGAGATCATGGACCTCTTCGAGGACATCGCGGCCTGGGGCACGGCTGTGCTTGTAGCGACGCATAACGTCGAGATCGTGACCCGGCTTCAGCGCCGCGTGCTGACGCTCGTTCACGGCAGGCTCGTGCGCGACCAGCCCGCCGGGCAGATAGGGAGGATGGCATGGCTGGCGTCCTCGTGAAGGCCCGATTCCCACGCCGCCGCCTGATTCAGACGGTGGCCGTCAACCTGGTGCGCTACCTGTTCCATGGTGCGGCCCGAAGCTGGGCTCGCAATGCCGGCGGCACCGCGCCAGCGCTTGGGTCCATGACGCTCCTCCTCGTGATGTCCGGCCTCGTCGGCCTGACTGGATTCGCCCTCCACAACCTCGAGCAGATCGAGGCAGGGCAGGCATCCTTGCTGCACGTATATCTGCGTGACAGTGCCGCGGCCACCGACATCACCTCGCTCGAGAACAGGTTGATGAGCGATCCCCGGGTCGCCGGCGTCACATACACGACCAAGGCCGAAGCACTCCAACGGGCGCAACGGATTCCTGGCCTCCCGCAGCTGGCCGACGCCAGCGAGAGCAATCCATTCCCGGCGAGCCTCGATGTCCAGGTCAAGAACATCAACCAGGTGGCGGCCATCGATGCTTCGGTCCGCGACGATCTCGCGGTCGATCAGCTCTATCCAACCTCGTATGACAGGGGCGCCTACCAGCGCATCCAGGCGGTGCTGTTGGGAGCCGCGGTTGCGGGCATCGCGTTCCTCGGCTTGCTCGCCTTCATCGCCGTGACGGTGACCATGAACAGCATCAAGATCGCGATCCATTCGCGCCGCGACGAGATCGCCATCATGCAGCTGGTGGGCGCGCCGCGCTGGATGGTGCGCGGGCCATTTGTCGTCGAGGGCGCGATCACCGGTTCACTGGCGGGTGCGGTGGCCGGCGCCATCACCTTCGGACTGGCGTTCGCGGGAATCTCCGCGGCGTCTGGCACCTTCTCCCAGTTTGCTCCCGGCATAACCGTCACGGTCGCGGCCATCGCCGCTGCGTCCGTCGTCCTGGTGGGCCTGGGTCTCGGCTCGGGATCATCTTTGATCAGCCTGCGGAGACACATGGAGACGTGAGAGCGTCCCTGGTCGCTCTCGCCCTGGCATGCCTTCTGCTTGCTGCCGACCGGTCAGCTGCCACCGCCGACACCGCGCCGGACCCACAGCAGCAAAAGGCCGTCATCGACCAGATCCGAGCGCAGCTCGGGAGCAACCTGGCCGACGCGATGGCAGCCCAGCAGCAGCTCCAGCAATCGCTGCAGGACAACGCCGCGCAGCAGCAGATTCTCCAGGGCAAGATCAACGAGGTCGCGGCGAAGATCGCTGATCTCGACGTTCAGATCGCTGACGCGCGGCGACGCGAGGCGCTTCTCGCGGAGCGCATCGACGCGGAGCGCGCCCAACTTCGACAGCTGAGTCGTGCAATTTATGTCGCGCCCGGCTCGGTCCTGGTGGTGCTCGCGGAGGCGCAGAGCTTGAGCGACCTTCTGACTCGAATCTCCGACCTCAACGTAGCGGGTGCTCGCGCGACTGAAATCAAGGCGAGCCTCGCGCGTGACCTCGACGAGCTGCAGAAAGAGCGCCAGAGGGAGGAGGCCGCACGGGCGGAGCAGGTCATACAGCGCGACCTGCTCAACTCCGAGCTGGCCCAGCTGCAAGCACTGAAGGCTCAGGAGGAAAGCGCCGTCGCGCAGCTTCAAGACAAGATCGCTGAAACGCAATACGAGCTCGCGCGCCTGAACACCCAATCGGCTCAGCTTGCACAGGCTGTGACCGACATGCTGCAGCAGCAGCAGGACGCAATCATCTCAGCCGCGATGCAGGCGGTCTGGAGTCAAGTGCAGCTGTGGGAGCAGTCCAACAATGTCGGCCAGATTCCGACCAGCAGCGGCCATTCCACCAGGTACCGGTTCATCTGGCCCGAGCCGCAGGCGCAGATCTCGCAGGCGTTCGGTCCAAGCACCTTCTGGTTTGAGCCCGCCTACGGCAAATATCCCCACTTCCACACCGGGATCGACCTGGTCGAGCCATTCGGCTCGCCGGTGTATGCGGCAGATGACGGCGTGGTGGCGTTGGTAGGAAGCTCGAGCTCGGGCTATGGCAACTACGTGGTGATCGCGCACTCGGGGGGTCTGGACACGCTCTATGGCCACCTGTCGACAGCGCTGGTCAAGGTCGGGCAGGCGGTGACCCAGGGGACGCCGGTCGGCCTCGAGGGTTCGAGCGGAAACTCGACCGGCGCGCACCTCCACTTCGAGCTGCGCATCAACCAGGTCCCGGTCAACCCGGCGCCGTACCTGCCGCCGGGTGCGCCCTCGGCCTTCCGAGGCTGATCAGCCCGAGCTACTCGTCGGCGGTCCACTCCGGCTCGTGGGCGACGGGATCCACGCGTACCGAGCGCCAGGCGAAGCGCAAAGCACCTACCGCGATCGTCGCCAGGATCACCACCGTGCGCATGTCGGCATCCCATCTCGCTCTTCCATTGGACCGACTGTAGGGGCCGGGCCACGAGCTGTTCAGGCTGCCTGCACACGAAAAGTCGCATCACTCCATCGGGCACAGCGCACCAGGTGGGCCGGTCAGAGTTCTTCAAGGTAGGGGGCTAACGTCGCAGCCTCCGCACGCAGCCTCGCCGCCACCTCTTCACGGCCCAGGCGCTCATACTCGGCCGCGGCAGACATCCGCTCCGACACCTCTGTCCGAAGAATCTCCACGACCTCCTCAATCGAAAGGTCGCGCCGATCGACATCTGCCGCGCCAACCCCCAACCTGGCGGTCGGACCAGACCGGTTGACAGCCTCCGCATTGTCGATCGCGCTCAAGGCGGAACGGAACACCGCGGCACTGGTAACGTCGCCGGCCTTCAACGCGACCCTCAGCGACGCCTTGAGGCGTTGTCGCAGATTGTCCGTCACCAGCTCCAGAGAGTAGCCTCGAAACCCGGCGCAGTATTGTCGGCTGTGATCTTGAGCACCATCCGGCTGTGTCGCGACGATGAGCGGGCGGCGATCCTTGCGATCGTCAACTCCGCGGCCGAGGCGTATCGCGGCGTGATCCCGGCCGATCGGTGGCACGAGCCGTACATGCCGGCTTCGGAGCTCGATCACGAGATCGCCGCCGGCGTCGTCTTCTGGGGCTACGAGACGGACGGACGCCTGCTCGGCGTGATGGGTATCCAGCCGGTGCGCGACGTCGATCTGATCCGCCACGCATACGTCAAGCCCAACAGCCAGAGGCTCGGCGTAGGAGGTGCGTTGATCGACCACCTGCGCGGCCTGACCACGCGAACCATGCTGGTGGGCACCTGGGCCGCCGCCGAATGGGCGATCAGCTTTTATCTCCGCCACGGCTTCGAGCTGGTCTCCTCCGAGCGCAAAAATGCGCTTCTCAAGAGCTACTGGTCGATCCCGGACCGCCAGGTCGAGACCTCGGTGGTTCTCGAGTCCGCATAGCGGACTCTAATCAGGCGGCGGTGGGGACTCCTCCAGCCATCGCGTTTCGCCGGCCGCGACAGCGAGATGCGACATTGGTTTCTGGCTGCCCGCGCCGTGCCAGTGCTCCTCCCCCGGATCCGCCGCCACCGTGTCGTGCAGCTCGATTCGCTGCGGCTTCTGTCCTCGCACCTGGACCCAGCCCTCACCCTCGATGACGTGCAGCAGCTGGCCTCCCGGGTGCGAGTGCCAGTTGTTTCTGGCACCGGGCTCGAACCGCACGACCGCGGCGAAGATGGACCCCGGTTGCGCGGCCTCCATGAGCCCTCGCAAAGCTGTCCTGCCGGTGAAATGCTCTCGTTCCGCGGGCTTTTCGGTTTTCAGCGATTCGGGCCGCGATGTGATCTTCATGCGTTCAGCCTAATCCCGACCGATTTCGCCCCGTTGTATCCAACGGAGCTCGTCGAGCGCGCGGATCCGGCTCCGTTGGACTCACCGAGGCGAATCGAAAGGGTGGTAGATTTAGCCAGTTTTGACCAGGAACGATGCGGTTGCGACCAAGCAGGCAGACCACAACCGCTGGCTCACGCTGGGCCAGGCCAGCCGCACCCTCGGTGTCACCCCCAACACCCTGCGCCGCTGGGCGGACCGGAACCAGATCCCGTCATTTGTCACGCCCGGCGGCCATCGACGGTTTCTCGCCGCCGCCCTCGACGCCTTTCTCCCGACCGACCGGGTCCGGCGCCCCGCCCTGGCCACCATGGGCGCGTCGTCCGATCGCATGGCCCGCGCCTATCGCCGGGCGCGACCCTACGCTCAGGCCCACGAGCCAGAGGGATGGTTCGCCGCGCTCTCTGATGCCGAACGCAGCGGCTTCCGCGAACGCGGCATGCAGCTCCTGAGCGACCTGCTTCGGCAGCTCGACGTCGAACGTGGCGAGGCGGCCGCGCTGATCACTGCGGCCGAGGGACACGCGAGCGAGTACGGAGCCGAGGCGGCGCGGCACGGTGCGTCGTTGAGCGAGACGGTCGAGGCATTCCTCCGCTTTCGCAAGCCGTTCGTCGACGAGCTGGCGCTGCTCGCCCGCCGCAGGCGGCTCGATACCCGCGAAGCAACGGCGCTGCTGGTGGACGCGGAGTCGGCGCTCGACCGCCTGCTCGTCGCGCTGATGACAGGTCACACCACCCTCGGAAGGACGACGTGAGCGAACCCTGGGCTCTTACATCCTCGGCTGGTGATGTCGACCCAACCGCTCGCGCTGCAAATGCGCGGGAGTTTGAACAGTGGATCGCCGCCGGCGGTTGCGGAGTGGCGCTGGTGACCTGCCATCGCGCTGAGCTCTATGGCTTTGGCCAGCAGCCCGCGCTGGGGGCGGTACGCATGCTTGCGGGTGAAGGGGCAATCGCCCATCTCCTGCGTGTCGCCTGCGGGCTCGAAAGCGTCATCGTCGGCGAGGATGAGGTCCTGCACCAGGTCCGCCAGGCGCTGAGTCGAGCCCGTGCGATCAAGGCCGTGGACCGGCGGCTGAACCGCCTTTTCGAGACCGCGATCGCGACAGGCCGGCAGGCTCGATCCGGTCGGACTGCTTCCAGCGGCAACCTCGCCCAGAGCGCCGTGGCATGGCTGCAGGGCAAGACCGTCGTGTCAGGTCAGCTCGTCGTGGTCGCCGGCGCGGGCCGGATGGGCGCCGCGCTCGCGCATTCGGTCGCGGACGCCGGAGCGGAGGTGATCATCGCCAGCCGCGACGCCGCCAAGGCGGCGCGCCTCGCCCACATATATGGCGGGCGTGGCGTCGACCTGCCGACCGGCGCCAGGTTGACCTCCGGGGCGGCGGGCGTCGCAGTCGCCCTGGGTGGCCAGTGGACGGAGCTCGGAGCGATGGCGGGCCTCGACCTGCCACCGATTGCCGACATCTCCGCGCCACAGGCAGTTCCGGATGCGGTTCGGCGTCACCTTAACGGGGGCTTCCTGGGCATCGACGACCTCTACCGCCAGAGCGACGCCCTCCCTCGCGCATATATAGAAGACGCGCGAGGTTTGGTGGCCGCGAAGACGGCCGAGCTCGTGGCCAGGCTGGACCGCCTCGTATGAAGATCCGGCTTGGCACTCGAGGATCCGCTCTCGCCCTGGCTCAAAGCGAGTGGTTTGCCGAGCGCCTGAGCGCTGCCGGCCACGAAGTCGAGGTGGTGCGCATCGTCACAGAGGGCGACGTGCGCCCTGCCGACACGGAACCAGGCGAGGGCATCTTCGTGGTCGCCATCGCACGCGCCCTGATGCGCGGCGAGATCGACGTCGCTGTGCACAGCGCAAAGGACGTTCCGCTGGAGGACGAGCCGCAGCTGGCCATCGCGGCTTACCCGGAGCGGGCTGATCCGCGCGACGCGCTGGTCACGGGCTCCGGGAGCCAGTCGATCGCCACGCTGCCGGCGAACGCGACGGTAGGTACGGACAGCCCGCGACGCGCTGGATTCATGCGCGCCGCGCGCCCCGATCTGCGCATCGTGCCGTTGCACGGCAACGTCGACACTCGGTTGCGGCGTCTCGATGCGGGTGAGGTCGATGCCCTCGTGATCGCGGCCGCCGGCCTCGACCGGCTTGGTCGCGGCGCGCGAATCGACCAGCGGATCGACACGGGACTGGTCACGCCCGCGCCTGGTCAGGGCGCGCTCGCCATCCAGGCGCGGCGGTCCGACACCTCGGTGCTCGAAGTTCTTGCCGCGCACGATCAGCCTGACATCCGGCTTGCCGTCGAGGCGGAGCGCCGCGTGCTCAGCGCGACGGGCGGCACGTGCCGCGCGCCGGTGGGCGCGGTCGCGTCCATCGACGACCAGACTTTCACGATGGTTGTTGGTGGAGTCAACAGCGACGGCTCGGACCGCAACGTCGAATTACTGCGCGGCAAGCGCGCCGAACTGATCGAGCTCGCGCATGACGCCGGGAAGCGGCTGGCGGGTGCGGTGATGCTGCGATGACCGCGGTGCTCGTGACGAGGCCGGCCGGAGCGCGCGATCCACTGGTCACGGAGCTCGAGTCTCGAGGCTACCGCGTTAGCGCCGTGCCTACAGTCCTCACGAGGCCAATCGCTGTGGACTGGCCGGATATCGCCGGGTACGACTGGGTGGTCGTTACGAGTGCGGCGGGCGTCGATGCGCTGCCCGTGGCTCTGGCAGGTCCACGCTGGGCCGCGGTCAGTGAATCGACGGCTGCGGCTCTGCGCGCGAAGGGGGTGGAGGCCGACCTGGTGCCGGCCGAGGCCAACGGCGCGGGACTCGCCGAGGCGCTGCCGGACCCCCGGGGCGTGCGCGTCTTGCTCGTGCGCGCCTCCCTCGCGGATTCCGATTTGCCTACCCGGCTCCGTGAACGCGGCGCGCTGGTGGACGACGTCACCGCCTACGAGACGGTCGAAGGGCCGGCCGAATCGGCGGACGATCTGCGCCACGCCCTGCAACAGCCGGACCTGGCGGCGGTCGTTTTCGCGTCCGGGTCGGCCGTTCGCGGCTTCGCCAAGCTTGGCGGCTCGACGGCGTTGCCCGCGATCACGATCGGTCCGCGAACCACCGCAGTCGCAAGGGACGCCGGTTTCAACGTGCTGGCCGAGTCCCCCGGACCGAGCGTTCGCCAGCTGGCGGCGACCGTGACGCGCGCGATTCCGGCGATGATGACTCTGGGACCGCGCAGGCCGCGACGGCTCAGGACCAACGCCGCCGTGCGCGCGCTGGTTCGCGAAACAAGGCTCGACCCGTCGCAGCTGATCGCGCCGCTGTTCGTCATCCCCGGCCGCGAGCAGAGTCATGAGATCGCCTCGCTCAAGGGCCACCACCGGCTTACACCGGACCTCGCGCTGCGCGAGGCGCACCGGCTGGCGGAGCTCGGTGTCGGAGGCGTGCTCCTTTTTGGCATCCCCGATGCAAAGGATCCCGAAGGTTCGGGCGCCGACGACCCGCGCGGTCCGGTGCCTGAGACGCTGCGACTCTTGCACCGCGAGGGACTACCCCTCGCGCTGACCGCCGACGTGTGCCTGTGTGAGTACACGTCGCACGGCCACTGCGGAATCCTGGACGGGGACACGGTGGACAACGACGCCTCGTTGAGGCGGCTTGCCGCCGCCGCCATCGCCTATGCCGAGGCCGGCGCAGACATTGTCGGACCGAGCGCAATGATGGACGGCCAGGTCGCCGCCCTGCGTTCCGGACTCGACGGGGCCGGCTTTGGCAGCACCGCGATCATGGCGTATGCGTCGAAGCACGCCTCGAACCTGTACGGTCCGTTCCGCGACGCCGCCGGATCAACGCCGAGCTTCGGTGACCGCAAGTCATACCAGATGGATCCCGCCAACGGCCGCGAAGCGCTTGGGGAGATGGAGCTCGACGCGGCGGAGGGCGCCGACATCCTGATGGTCAAGCCGGCGATCACATCCCTCGATCTCCTCGCGCGGGCGCGCGATCGCTTCGACCTCGCGCTCGCCGCGTACCAGGTGAGCGGAGAGGCCGCGATGATCGAGGCGGCCGCAGAGCGGGGATGGTTGGACAGGCGCGGCGCAATCCTCGAATCGCTCACAGCCATCGTCAGGGCAGGCGCCGGCATCGTCATCACGTACTTCGCCGCCGACGCCGCGGCGTGGCTGCGCGAGCGCCGATGACGGAAAGCCGCTACGTGCACGCGCTCGCGCTCGGACTCGATCCCGCTTGGCGGCGCCAAACCCGCGCCGAGCGCTGCCGCACGGCGGAGGAGTTATGCTCTGCGGCTACATCTCCATCGGACGTCACCACGTTCGGCTACTCGATGATCGGGCTCAAAGCCGGGGTGGATGTTCTCCTGTGGAGCCTTTCGCCGTCTCTCGAGGCGCTCGAAGAACGGAGCGCGGGCGTGCTGCGGGCGGGTATGGGCGCGTGGATGACCGCGCGTCACAGCTTTCTCGGCATCATCAAACCGTCGCAGTACGTCAAGCGGCCTACCTCACAGGAGCAATCCCTGTTCGAAGGCGAACGCTCGAGGTACCTCATCGTCTATCCGTTCACCAAGAGCACGGACTGGTACCTGCTGACGCAGGAAGAACGGCAGAAGGTGATGAACGAGCACATGAAGGTTGGGCACGGCTACAAGCAGGTCCGTCAGCTGCTCGCCTACTCTTTCGGGGTCGACGACATGGACTTCCTCGTCGCATACGAGACCGATGACCTTCCCGCGTTCGGAGAGCTCGTCCGCGATCTGCGCGGGACCGAAAGCCGGCGCTCGACCGTGCGCGACACGCCCATCCTTACGGGGATACACCGGCCGATCGAGGAGATAACCAGGCTGCTGGGCGCGGAATGACCGTCGCGGCAAGCCTCTTTCCCGGCGGGGTCAACAGTCCCGTCCGCGCGTACCGGGCGGTCGGCGGCGAGCCGCCCGTCCTCGTCCGCGGTGCGGGCGCCTTCGTCTGGGACCAATCCGGCAGGCGGTACATCGACTACGTCGGCGCGTTTGGCCCGCTCGTCCTGGGTCACGCGCACCGAGCCGTTGTGGAAGCGATCGAGGCGGCGGCCGAGGCCGGCGGTTCGTTCGGGGTCACGAGCCCTGGTGAAGTTCGGCTCGCCGAGCTGATCTGCGCGCGCATGCCGTCGGTCGAGCGGATCAGGTTCGTCAACAGCGGCACAGAGGCGGCGATGAGCGCGCTGCGCGTGGCGCGCGCGGCGACCGTGCGCGAGCTCGTGATCAAGTTCGACGGCGGGTATCACGGGCACGCGGATTCACTGCTCGTTGCGGCCGGTTCCGCTGCGGCGACCCTCTCGATCCCAGACAGCGCAGGCGTCACCCGCTCCGTTGCCGCGCAGACCCTTGTCGCGAACTACAACGATCTCGAGTCCGTCGAAGCACTCCTCGCTCGCCACTCCGGACAAGTTGCCGCGGTGATCGTCGAGCCGGTCGCCGCCAACATGGGCGTGGTGGCGCCGCTGCCCGGTTTTCTTGCCGGGTTGCGCGGGCTGACCCAAAGCAGCGGTGCGCTGCTGATTTTCGACGAGGTGATCACGGGTTTTCGTGTCGCGCCCGGCGGGGCCCAGGAGCTATACGGCGTGCGGCCAGACCTGACCGTCCTTGGCAAGATCATCGGCGGCGGCCTGCCGGTCGGGGCCTACGGGGGTCGGGCGGACCTGATGGATCTGGTTGCGCCGTCGGGCCCGGTGTACCAGGCAGGCACTCTTTCGGGTCACCCCGTCGTGATGGCCGCCGGCGAAGCGACGCTCCGGCAGCTGACGCCAGAGGTCTACGCGAGCATCGAGCACGAAGCCGCCCGCCTCGAGGCCGGCCTTCGAGTCAAAGGCGCAAGCGTCGCGCGGGTCGGGTCGCTCCTGACTTTGTTTTTCAACGACCGGCCGCCTCGAAATTTCCGCGAGGCCAAAGCCTCGGACACGGCGGCTTTTGCACGCTTCTTTCATTCCATGCTTGACGCGGGAGTGCTCCTGCCGCCGTCGCAGTTCGAGGCCTTGTTCGTGTCGGCGGCGCACGACCGATCCGTCATCGACGCGACAATCGAGGCGATCGCGTGAGCCGGTTTCTCGACGCCGCCCGGCGCAAGCCTGTCGATGCCACTCCGGTGTGGCTCATGCGTCAGGCCGGCCGCTCCCTGCCCGAGTATCGTGCGCTGCGCGAGCGCTGGACGTTGGCGGAGATCGTTGCTCAACCGGAGCTCTGCGCCGAGGTGACACTTCAGCCGGTGCGCCGGTTGGGGGTCGATGCCGCAGTGATGTTCGCCGACATAATGCTGCCGCTGCGCGGCATGGGGGTCGGCTTTGAGCTCGTGGAAAACGTCGGCCCGGTCATCGCTCACCCCATCGCCAGCGTCGCCGACGTGGAACGACTGCGCGTGCCTCATGGGGAGGACGCCGCGCCGCAGGTGATTGCCGCGGTGCGGCAGGTCGTGGCGGAGTCGCCGGTGCCCGTGATCGGCTTTGCCGGTGCGCCCTTCACGCTGGCGAGCTATCTGATCGAAGGCCGCCCGTCGCGCGACTTCACCAAGGTGAAGGCCTTCATGTACACACAGCCCGGAGCTTTCGAGTCGCTGCTCGCGAAGCTCGCGGCGACGATGACCGGCTATCTCACTGCGCAGGTCCACGCTGGAGTTCAGGCAGTTCAGCTGTTCGACTCGTGGGTCGGCGCGCTTGCGCTCGAGGATTACGAATCGCGCGTCGTGAAGCACACTCGCGCGATCCTCGACGCGCTTGCTCCACTCGGCGTGCCCCGGATCCACTTCGGGACCAATACAGCGGGTTTGCTGGAGGCGATCGCACGCACCGGTCCGGACGTCGTCTCGCTGGACTGGCGAGTGCCGCTCGACGAGGGATGGCAGAGAGTCGGGCACGACCGAGGAGTCCAGGGAAACCTCGACCCCGCGGTTCTGCTCGGACCCGCCGACCTGATCCGGGAGCGGGCGCGCGACGTGCTCAGGCGGGCCGACGGACGCCTGGGTCACGTCTTCAACCTCGGGCATGGCGTCCTTCCCGACACCAGCGTCGAAAACCTTCAGCTGCTCATCGAAACGGTCCACTCATGGGTGCCTGCGAATGTCAGCTGACACAGGAATCCTGTGCATGGCGTACGGCAGCCCCGCGACTGAGGCGGATATCGCCGCGTACTACACGCACATCCGCGGCGGCAGGCAGCCTTCGCCAGAAGCACTCGCAGAGTTGACCGAGCGTTATCGGGCGATCGGTGGATCGCCGCTCACGGCGATCACGCGGGCCCAGGCGAGCGCGCTCTCCACGCGCACGGGGCTGCCCACGTTCGTGGGCATGAAGCACGCTTCCCCTTTCATCGCCGACGGCGCGGCTGAAGCCCGGAGACAGGGCGTCCGGCGTCTCATCGGACTGCCGCTCGCGCCGCACTACGCGCGCATGAGCCTCGGCAGCTACCAGCGGTCCCTGCAAGACGCGTGGGACGCCGAGCTGATTTTCGTTCCAGGCTTCTACGACCACCCGGCGTTCATCGGAGCGGTGCAGCACCTTCTCCGCGAGTCGCTCGCCCAGTCGCGACCCGACCGGCTGTTCTTCACCGCGCACAGCCTTCCCGAGCGGATCATCGCGGAGGGCGATCCGTATCGCGACCAGCTGCTCGCGAGCTGCCGCCTGGTCGCATCGGACATGGACTTGCCGATGTGGGAGTTCGCCTTCCAGTCTGCGAGCCACACCGGTGAACCATGGCTCGGACCCGACCTGCTGGAGGCGGTGGAGCGATCAGGCGCGAAGGATGTGCTCGTGTGCCCGATCGGCTTCGTCGCCGATCACCTCGAGATCCTCTACGACCTAGACGTCGAGGCGCAGACGTTCGCCCGCGAGCGAGGCATGAGAATCCGGCGGACGAGCTCCTTCAACACGCGTCCCGAGTTCGTGGACGCGCTCGCCCGAGTCGTCTCCGACGCGCTGGTCCGGGTCGCCTAGCTCGACCAGACTGGGGCGCGCTTTTCGACGAAGGCGGCGATTCCCTCTTTGCCGTCCGGAGCCACGGCGTTGCAAGAGATAGCCTCGGCCATCAAGCGGTACGCCTCGCCCTGCTTCTCGTCGACCTGCTTGTAGAAGCCCTCCTTGCCCAGGGTCAGCGCGTACCGACTGAGCTTGGCGAGCTCCGTGACGAGCGTCATCACCTCGTTGTCGAGCTGCTGCAGCGGAACGGCGCGGTTGATGAGGCCCCATCTCTCTGCTGTGGCGGCGTCGACGAAGCGCCCTGTCAGCAGCATCTCCATCGCATTCTTGCGTCCGACATTCCTGGCCACGGCCACACCGGGAGTCGAGCAGAACAATCCATAGCGCACGCCCGAGGTAGCAAAACGGCAGTCGTCGCTGGCAATCGCGAGGTCGCAGGTGGCGACAAGCTGGCAACCGGCCGCTGTGGCGATTCCGTGCGGTGCAGCGATGACAGGAACCGGGATGGCCTGAACCGTCGCCATGAGCTTGTTGCAGACGGCGAATATCTCGCGCTCCTCGTCGAGGCTCCGGTCTGCCATCTCCTTTAGATCGTGCCCGGCGGAAAATGCGCGGCCTGCTCCCCTGAGCACGATCGCGCGGACCTCAGGTCGGTCGGCCTGGCGCTCGAGCTCAGAGGTGAGCTCCTTCATCAAGCCTGTGGAAAGCGGGTTCAGCTGATCCGGCCGGTTGAGCGTGATGATCGCTGCGGGAAGGCGGTCCTCCACCAGTAGGTATTCGAGGGTCGCTGCCAATTCACCAACCTCCTTGTCATTCCCAGTCTAGGTTCAGGGCCGGGGCCTGCCCGCCGCCCAGGCGTTCACGTAGCGCACGAAATGTCCACCTTCATCGCCCGGAAGGCGCGGTCAGCATCCAGGCGGGGTGCTTCGAACTCGGGGTTGGAGCTCCTCGAGCGGGCCGGCTACGTCGTTCGCGGAGTCCTTTACACGGTCATGGGCGGACTGGCGCTGGGGGTCGCGCTAGGCATCGGTGGGATGGCCACCGACCAGTCCGGAAGCCTGGTCATCCTCACCAGAGGGCCCTGGGGCAGAATGCTGCTCGTGGCCGTCGCGCTTGGCCTGGGCGCCTACGCCATCTGGGGTTTCGTCCGCGCGATCTTCGATCCGCTGCATCGCGGTGATGATCCTCCTGGAATCGCGGAGAGGCTTGGCTTTGCGTGGAGCGGGACCGCCTACACGGCGATGGTATTGCTCGCTCTCCAGCTTCTGTCGGGGAGCTCGAAATCTCCGTCGCATGATGGAACGCAGGCCGTGATCGCGTCGATCCTCACATATCCTGCCGGGCACTGGGCGACGCTTGTGGTCGGGGCCGTCGCGATCGGTGTCGGCCTCGGGCAATTTGTCGAGGCGTACACCGCTGTCTTCAAGAAAGACTTGAAACGCTCCGAGATGAGCAAGCCGGCAAAGAAGACAGTGGATGCCCTCGGACGTTTCGGCATGGTCTCTCGGGGCGTGACCTTCACGCTTGTCGGCTGGTTCGTCGTGCAGGCCGGCCTGTATCGCGACCCGTCTCGGGCGCATGGGTTTGGGGGCGCCTTCATGTTCCTGCTCGGCCAGCCGTTCGGCCGTCCCCTGCTTGCTGTGGTCGCCCTCGGTTTCATCGCGCTCGGCCTGCACTCGTTCGCCTCGGCGCGGTGGGAGCGGTTGCTCGGCAGCTCGCGTTGAGCGCCAAAGAGACGACAACTAAGGCCAGCCGGCTGCTGGTGATCAGCCGCCGAGCCGGATCGATGACTCCGGAGATAGAGGCGAAGCTTCGTAGCGCGTTTGCCGATCACCTCGTGATCGACTTCGATCCCGATTCCGATTTCGAAAAGCTGATCACGCCACAAGCAAGAATCGTCGTTGCAGGAGGCGACGGCACGGTCGAGTTCATGCTCCGCAAGCTTGCCGACACGAAGCACCCGGTCGGCGTCCTGTCGCTCGGGACCTTCAACAACTTCGCCCGTGCGCTCGGCCTGCCGGACAAGCTTGACCAGGCGATCGTTGTGGCAAAGACGGGACATGCACGCGCGATCACGCTCGGGCGCGTGAACGGGCGCGTCTTCGTCGAGGCATGCGCGATCGGGCTGTTTGGCGAAACCATCGCGCTCGGCGACTCGGCCAAGGACATGGAGTTCGGCGCCCTGGTGGGCAAGCTCAAGGACGTCATGGCGGCGAAGCGCTTTCACTACGAGCTGAGCGGCGATATAAGGGGCAACGGGACGGCGATGTCGCTGGTCTTCAGCAACACCTCGTCGATCGGCACCCAGATGCGGGTTAGCGACTCGACACCTACCGACCCATACCTGGAGTTTTCGGTCCACGCGGGTCGCAGCCGAACCGACATCGTGGGTAGGGCGATCATCTCGGCGCTGCACCGCCAGGAATCCGACGAGGGAATCGACCAGGTGTTCAAGTTCCAGAGGCTGGAGGTCAAGACCAGGCCGCGCGTACGCGTCTACGCCGACAACCTGCTCGTCGGACGCACGCCGGCCACCATCACGTCTGAGCTGAGCGCGGTGAAGGTGCTGATGCCCAAATGAGCGCAGGGGCGCCGGCGAAAGAGGCGGCCAAGGAAGTCCTCACCGGCGAACCAGGGCCCAGCGCTCGCGCGTGGCTGGGCCCGCTCAGCCTCGTCGTCTGGGTCATGTTCGCCGCGAACACATTCCTCGTGGCGACTCATCCCCTTCTGCCGTTCGACGTCCCGGTCGCGACCTTTGTCCAGAGCGTTCCGTGGGGACCCGTGACCTATGTCTTCGACCTGATCAACGCGACAGCAGGCTACGTGCAGGTTGCTGTGGGGCTGATCGCGATCGTTCTGCTGTTCATCTGGGAGCGCCGCGCGGGCTACTTGATGGCGATCGGGGCCATATCGAGCCTGCTCGACAACGTGATCAAGTCACTGATGGCGCGTGAGCGGCCGACCGCGTCCCTCGTCCACATCCTGACGCCGGCACCCGGCTACAGCTATCCAAGCGGGCACGCGGTCTTCTTCACCTGGCTGAGCTTCATGGTCGCTTTCTCCCTGGCACCGCATGTCCGGCCGCGCTTCCGGTGGGCGCTGTGGGTCGGAGCCGCCGTGACGATCGCGCTCGCGTGCCTCGCCAGGGTGTGGGCGGGCGACCACTGGCCGAGCGACGTCGCCGGCGGATTCCTGCTCGGCCTGGGGTGGTCGGCGTTCGTGGTCTGGCTGCCTGAGCGGTGGCTTCCCTCGCCGGACTGGCGCTGGTTCCGAGGCCGCCTGAGGCCCGCGCCCTGACGGAGATCACCCGGCGGGCACTCAAGGAAGGTCGCAGGGGCGGGAGTGCCGCGATCAACACGACCCTGTTTACCGTCGCGGCAGTTGCCGCGTTGGGTGCGATCGTCTTGGCGATCTACGTCGCCGGCCACCAATTCATACCAGAGGACGCGCTGATCGAGCGCGACGTGCAATCGACGAGCTGGGGCCCTCTCGCTGTCACGTTTCCGATCTTCAGCTGGATCGGAGACGCAAAGGGCGCCGTGCTCGAGGCGATCATCTTCGTCGCCGTCCTGATCTTCAATCGGCGGGCGTGGATCATCGCCGCGGGATGCGCCGCGACCGCCGCCTGGTACGTGGTCCTCAGCCACCTCATCATTCGTGCGCGCCCGACCACCGCGCAGGTCCTACAGGTCACCGAACATCCGGGCGCATCGAGCTTCCCGAGCGGTCACACGATGTTCATCGTCACGGTCACCGCTGTGTTGATGCTGTGCCTCGGGCAGCGATTTCTTCCGACGTGGGGCCGGGTCGCGGGCTGGACACTTGCGGCGCTCATCGTCGTCGCCAGCTCCCTCGACCGGATCTACACCGGCGCGCATTGGCCGAGCGACGTGCTGGCCGGGATCCTGATCGCGGTCGCCTGGATCAGCTTCTGGGTTTCGCTGAGGTGGGTGCGCCAGGCAGCGGCTTCTGCACGGCACCGGGATTAGGTGCACTTCGCGCAAGACGCTCGTTTGAACCGAATCGAACCGTGCGTGTCCGGAAGAAACCATTATCAGCAGTTTCTATGGATCGGATCAAAACAATTGATTGGCTCTATCACCAGAACGGGCCTACCCTGCGTTCATTCTTGTAGAGATGGACGGCATAGGCAACGCGGTTCTGTACGGATCGGACGACTCTCGGGAGTCGAACGCGATGGTCGAGCTCCTGAAGGAGCTCGGGATCCAGTTCGAGTACCGGCAGGTCAATAGCGACCCGGCCGCGATGCGTGAATGGGAGCAGCTGGACGGCGAGCGGGTGCCCCTCCTGCGGCTCGGCAACAACTCGATCGTCCGCGGGTTTGACCGCATCAAAGTGCAGCAGCTCGTCGGCTGGGTGGGCTGCTAGCTCAAGCGGACGTCTCGGTCGTCCTGGCGGGGAGCACCGCCGAGCGCTCAACCATGTAGGCGATCGGTCATGTCGGGGCCAAGCGAAGCTCTAGGCTGGATGGCTCCGTGACTGATCGTTCGCCACACACCAGTCCTCTAGAGCTGACCGCCTTTTCGGTGCGGGGCGAGCCGATCAGCTACGCCGACGCAATTCGCGGTCGGTTCATGCCGATCCAGTCGGGCGACGCCTGGGGTCCGCCGTGGAGCACGACCTGGTTTCACGTCCGCGGCCGGGTGCCCGAGTCGTGGGCGGGGCGGCGTGTGGTTGCCCGCTTCGACCTTGGGTTCGTCGGGCCGACCGGCTTCACGTGCGAGGCGCTGGCCTGGAAGGACGGCAAACCCTGGCGTGGCGTCGACCCGAATCACCGGTGGCTGCCCATCGATGGGCTTGAAGTCGACTTCTACCTGGAGGCGGCGGCCAACCCGCGAGCGACCGAGCAGGGACCTGAACCCGCTCCCTCGATGCTCGCGCTTCGCAAATCGCCCGAACCGGCCTTCGTGCTCCGTGAGGCTGTGCTCGCCATCCAAAACGCTGACGGCGCCGGGGTCGGCGAAGCCCGGCTCGAGCAGTCCCACAAGATCACCGCAGTTGGCCACGCCCACATCGACACGGCGTGGGAGTGGCCGCTCCGCGAGGCGAAGCGGAAGGTCGCGCGCAGCTGGTCGACGCAGCTCGCCCTGATGGACGAATACCCGGATTACGTTTTCGCGGCATCTCAACCCGCGCAGTACCAGTGGATGAAGGAGTCGTACCCCGACATCTATCGCCGGATCAAAGAAAGAGTTGCGGCCGGCCAATGGGAGCCGGTCGGCGCCATGTGGGTCGAGGCCGACTGCAACCTTCCGTCCGGCGAGTCCCTCGTGCGGCAGCTGCTGTACGGCAAACGATTCTTCATGCGCGAATTCGGTTACGAGACCCGGGTCCTGTGGCTGCCGGACGTCTTCGGCTATCCGGGCAACCTACCTCAGCTGATGGCTGCCGCCGGCTGCGATTTCTTTCTCACGCAGAAGCTCTCCTGGAATGACACGAACAAACCGGAGCACCACACCTTCATCTGGGAAGGGATCGACGGGTCCCGCATCTTCACGCATTTCCCACCCGCCGACACCTACAACGGCAGCTTCGCGCCCGAGGATGTCGAGCGCAGCCTGCACAATTTCAAGGACGGCCACCGCTCGAACAGGTCGCTCTACCTGTTTGGCTGGGGGGACGGAGGCGGTGGTCCCCAACCGGAGATGATCGACTCTGCCCACCGGCTGGGGGTGGAGATCGGCCGCGCCGCGGACTTTTTCGAGGCGGCCGCGGCCGAAGCGAACGGCCTCACGACCTCGTCGGGCGAGCTGTATTTCGAGCTGCACCGCGGCACATACACGAGCCAGGGGCGTACCAAGTGGTGGAACCGGCGCGCCCAGACGGTCCTGCGTGACGCCGAGATGTGGTCGGTTGGAGCCGGCGGCGAGTACCCCCGCGGCGAGCTAGAAGCGATGTGGAAGAAGGTGCTGCTGAACCAGTTCCACGACATCCTTCCCGGTTCGAGCATCGACTGGGTTTACGAAGACAACGTGAACGACCTGCGGCAGGTCGTGACGGACGGCGAGAACGTCGCCGCGCGGGCTCTCGAGGCGATCGCGGGCGAAGGCGATCGCTTCGCCGTCTTCAACTCGACCTCGCACAATCGTGCAGGTGCGCCGGCCTACGGCTGGGCGGTTCACGCCTCGCGACCTGAACCCGCGCCAATGTCGATCGCCGCCGGCCGCATGGAGAACGACATCCTCCGGATTGATTGGGACCAGACGGGCCTCCTGACGTCGATCTGGGACAAGGAGGTCGGCCGCAGGGTGTTGAGCGCCTCGGGCAACCTGTTCCAGATTCACGACGACAACCCCGCCCGATGGGACGCGTGGGACCTGGACCTGACCTACCTGGACACCGTCGAGGACCTGACCGACCTCGACGCCGTGCACCTCGACCGAGACGGAGTGAGATTCGTGCGTCGCTTCGGCGAATCTCGGCTGTTGCAGCGCGTGGTCCTCGACGGGCGCGTCCTGCGTTTCGAGACGCAGGTCGACTGGCATGAGCGCCACAAGATGCTCAAGGTTGCGTTCCCCGTCACGATCAGCTCTCCTGAAGCGACCTACGAGGTTCAGTTCGGGCACGTAGCCCGCCCAACGCATTGGGACACGTCGAAGGCCCGCGCGATGTTCGAAGTTTGCGCGCAGCGATGGGCGCATCTCGGCGACGGCGATTACGGGGTCGCGCTGCTCAACGACTCGAAGCACGGCTACGACATCCACGGGTCGGTGATGCGCTTGTCCCTTTTGCGCGGGCCGACACACCCCGATCCGACGGCGGATCAGGGGATGCACACCTTCACCTATGCGCTGATGCCGCATCCCGGCGATTTCCGTCAAGCCGGTGTCATTCAGGCGGCCGAAGATCTCAACTCGCCGCTTCGGGTCGTCCCCACCAACCTCCCAGCAGGAATGTCGCGCTCACTTGTTGAGGTCGACACAGCCGAGGTGCCGGTTGAAGCGATCAAGCGAGCCGAAGACTCGGATGCCGTGATCGTGCGGCTCTATGAAGCGTGGGGGAGAAGCTGCACGGCTCGAGTCCGGACCACGCTGCCCGCGTCGCGCGCTTTCCTGTGCGACCTTCTCGAAGGCAACCTCGAAGAGGTTTCGGTGCACGAGGGCGCGATCGAGCTCGAGCTGACGCCGTTCAAGATCCTGACCTTGAAGCTCGAGCCGTAAATCTGGCCTCGTTGTATCCAACGGCGCGTATCCAGAGCTGAAATTCGGCTCCGTTGGCGTCACCGACGCGGAATGAGGCAGCGGCCCTACTAGTGAACCGCCCGCTCCTGCCCGCGCCAGTAGGGCGCGCGCAGGTCCTTCTTGAGGATCTTGCCGCTCGGATTGCGGGGAATCACGTCGACAAAGTCGACCGAGCGCGGACGTTTGAAGCCCGCAAGCCTCGATTGCGACCACTCGATGAGCTCGTCTGCAGTGAGATCTGAGTCCGGCTTTCGAATCACGACTGCCTTGACCGCCTCACCCCACTTGTCGTCGGGGATCCCGATGACGGCAACGTCCGCGACCTCTGGATGCCCCGCAAGCGCCGCCTCGACCTCCGCGGGATAGATGTTCTCGCCGCCGGAGATGATCATGTCCTTGATCCGGTCCTTGATGTAGATGAACCCATCGCCGTCCATCGTCCCGGCGTCGCCGGTGTGGAACCAGCCATCGCGAATCGCCGCCGCGGTGTCGCGCTCCTTGCGCCAGTAGCCGGCCATCGTTGCGGGCCCGCGGTAAACGATCTCGCCGATCTCACCGTTAGGAACCTCGCGGTCATCGACACCGACCACCTTGAGCTCATGGCCGAAGCCAGAGCGGCCGCAGCTTAGAAAGCGCTCGCCGATGTGCTCCTCGTGCTGAAGAAAGGTCACGGCCCCAGTCGTCTCCGTCAACCCGTAGACCTGCGTGAACCGGCAGCCGAAGATCTCGATCGAACGCTTCAGCAGCTCAGGCGTGATGGGTGAGGCGCCATAGAGGATGTTCTTCAGGGCCGAGAAGTCGGCGCCCCTTGCCTCTGGCAGCGAGGTGAGGAAGAGGAGTGCCGCGGGTACGAGGAAGCCGGTGTTTACTTTTTGCTCGACGATCACGCGCAGGATGTCCTGAGGAACGAACTCGCGAGTGATGACGGCGGTGCAGCCGGCGGACATCGCTCCCAGCGCCCAACCGCAGCCGCCAATGTGATACAGCGGCATCGCGACGAGGGAGCGGCCGCCCTCATCGAGCCCTTTGATCTCCATCAACAGGTTGGCGCTCAGGCCCACAAGGCTGAGGTTGGTCAGCATTGCCCCCTTGGGGAGGCCGGTGGTGCCTGAGGTGTATAGCTGCCAGGTCACGTGGTCCTCGCGGTCGCGCCTCGGGTCGGCGCCGCCCTTCTCGCGCGGCAGCTCGGAATAGTCGAGGACTCGGCACGAGACCTGGTCGGCACTCTGCCGCAGGTCGTTGCTGACCACGAGCGCCTTGGGCTCTGCGTCGGCGACGACGGTGGCTACCTCGGACGCAGTGAGCCGCCAGTTGACCGGGCACGCGATCGCGCCCGCCTTGTCCAGCGCGAAGAGGAGCTCGATGTAGTCGTCAGAGTTCTTGTCCAGGATCGCGACCCGGTCGCCTGGCTCGACGTTGAGCTCTCCGACCAGTCCGGCAGCGAGCTCGGAGCTCGTGCGATTCATCTCCGCCAGGGAGCGCTCCCTGCCCTGGTACCAGGTGATCGGAAACTCCGGCCTTCTGCGGGCACGCCACCGCAGAACTTCGGCGATGGTGCGCACGAAGCGATGTTAACTCCGCCGTTTCGCCTGCGAGATCGGCCGGTCAGGAACTGGCGGCGGCGCACTCGCGGCACAGGCCGCCGAACACGACCGTATGGCTCAGCACCTTGTAGCCGGTCAGGCTGTGGACCTGCGCAGCCGCGTCGTCCAGGACGCACACCGGCACCTCGGCGATGCGCCCACAGCTGTCGCAGCGGATGTGCTCGTGATGGTCCTCCCTGAGCTCGAATCGGGCGTGCCCTTCCCCAAGGTCGATGCGGTCGATCATTCCCTGCCGCTCGAGCAGGCTCACGGCCCTGAACACCGAGGAGTAGTCCGCGGAACCGAGGGAGGACCGCACGTTGTCGTGCAGCTCGTCGATCGACCACGCGTGGCGTTCCTGGATCTCGAATAGCCGGCGGACCTCATCGGTCACCGGGCTCGGCCGGGGCATGCGACACCAGTATAGGCAGCAGCGCATTTGCCTTGCGCATTTAGGTTGTGCAATACTCTTGCGCATCTTGCGGGCAATGCGCGACGAGCTTGGGCTCGTGGAACAGGCGCCGGATGGGCGGTCCAGAGCTGCCACTTTCGATCGAGCGGCCGTGCGGCTTGGTGGCAGGGTCGTCTGGCGTGACGTCACCCTCGAGGTCGCGACCGGTGAGTTCGTCGCGATCCTGGGCCCCAACGGCGCGGGCAAGTCGACGCTCCTCAAAGCTCTGCTCGGCATCGTGCCCTTGAGCGCCGGCAGCGTGCGGGTCTTCGGGCAGCCTGTCCGGCGCGGCAACGACGAGGTCGGCTATCTGCCGCAGCGCCGGCGATTCGACCCGGATCTGCGCATCCGCGCCATCGACCTCGTCCGCATGGGGCTCGACGGAGGCGAATGGGGCTTGCCCCTGCCGTCGAGGTCCAAGCAGAAGCGGGTCGAGGAGATGGTCGCGCTCGTGGGGGCGACCGCCTATGCCCAACGGCCGGTGGGGGAGCTTTCAGGTGGCGAGCAGCAAAGGATCCTCATTGCGCAGGCGCTCGTGAGCGGCGCCCGCATGTTGATGCTCGACGAACCGCTGGACAGCCTCGACCTGAACAACCAGCAAGCGATCTCCGACCTGATCCGCGGCATCTGCCAGCGGCAGGGCGTGACGGTGCTCCTGGTCGCGCACGACGTCAACCCGATCCTTCCATTCGTCGACCGCGTCGTCTACGTAGCGGGCGGCAACGTCGTGTGCGGCACGCCGGCGGAAGTGATCCGGACCGAGACGCTGACGCGGCTGTACGGCGCGCCCGTGGAAGTGCTCACGACCAGCGACGGTCGGCTGGTCGTGGTCGGTCAGCACGAGCCGGTCAGCTATCACGCCGACAACTAGATGCCGCAGCAAGGCCCGTCCTGGGATCTCGTGGCCGACATCCAGCTGCTCCTGCAGTTTCACTTCATGCAGAACGCTTTCGTCGCAGGGACTCTGGTGGCGCTTCTTGCCGGAGCTGCGGGGTACTTCGTCGTCCTGCGCGGCCAGAGCTTTGCGGCCCACATGCTTTCGCAGGTCGGGTTCCCAGGTGCCGCGGCGGGCGTCCTCCTCCACGTCTCGCCAGTTCTCGGTCTCATAGTCTTTTGCCTGGCTGCCGCGCTCGGCATAGGATGGGCCGGCCGCGACCTCGACGCCGGCCATCGCGCCGAGTCGGCGGCAGTCGGATCGATCCTCGCCTTCTCGCTCGGCCTCGGCCTGCTGTTCTTCCGCCTGTACGCCGGCAGCGCCGCCGGCATATACAGCTTCCTCTTCGGAACGATCCTCGGGATCTCTGATCGGGACGTCCAGCTGACGCTGGTAGTAGCCGTCGCGAGCCTGGCCGCACTCACCTTGATCGGCCGGCCGTTGATCTTTGCCACAGTCGATCCGGACGTGGCCGAGGCGCGCAGCGTGAACGTCCCGATGCTGTCGATCGCTTTCCTGGTCATCCTCGCTTTTGCCGTCGCGATCACCGTCCAGATCGTTGGCACGCTGCTGATCTTTGCCCTGCTGGTCGCGCCGGGTGCGTCGGCGCTGCAGCTGACTGCTCGACCCGGCCGCGCGCTCTCCCTCAGCGTCGTGCTATCCCTCGCGTTCACGTGGCTCGGCCTGGCGCTGGCGTATTTCACCGACCTGCCGGTGGGATTTTTCATCACGTCGCTGGCCTTCGCCACCTATGTATTGATTCGCGCGGCAAAGGGAGCGGCCGCCGTTCGCGGCGGAAGGCTACGGTTCCGCGAGCCGTCGTTCGCGACGCCGACCTGATGCAGCAGATGCTGGCGCTCGACTTCATGCGCAACGCTTTCCTTACAGGCGGCTGCATCGCGCTGGCCGCCGGCCTGGTTGGGTACTTCGTCGTCCTGCGCAACCAGGTGTTCACCGCCGATGCGCTGGGCCATGTCGCGTTCACCGGCAGCCTGGGCGGGCTGCTTGCCGGGCTGAACCTGCTCGTCGGGGTGTTCGGCAGCTGCATCGCGGTCGCGCTGGCGATCGGAACGCTCGGAGGCCGAGGTCGCGGCCGCGACGTTGCCATTGGCACCGTCTTCGCATGGGTGCTGGGATTGGGTGTTCTCTTCTTGAGCCTGTACGTCACTGCCCGCAGCGCCGCCACCGGATCGGTCGGCGTCAGCGTTCTCTTCGGCTCCATCCTCGGACTGCAGCCTTTCCAGGTCGTGGTGGGATCGATCGTCGCGATCGCCACGTGCATCGTCACTCTGCTGATCGCGCGCCCGCTGCTGTTCCTGAGCGTTGACCCGGACGTGGCGCTCGCTCGCGGCGTGCCAGCACAGGTGCTGACCGCGCTGTTTCTGGTCTTGCTCGCGGTGACGGTGGCGGAATCGGTGCAGGCGGTCGGCGCACTGCTGATCTTCGGCCTGATGGTGACACCAGCGGCCATCGCCCAGAACCTGTCGGCACGACCCTGGCTCGGCATGGCGCTGTCGGCCTTGATCGCCCTGGCCGCTGTCTGGGCCGGGCTCGTCCTTTCCTTCTATTTCTCGTACCCAACCAGCTTCTTCATCACTTCACTCGCCTTCGTCGCTTACCTGGCATCGCTGGCCGGCCGGCGAATGGTCAGGAGCCTCGCATGAAGAGGGTCGCTTTGTTGGTGTTCCTCGGCCTGGTCCTCGCCGCGTGCGGTGTGAACACCACAGGGAGCACTGGTGGAGCAGGCAAGATCCAGGTCGTCGCCGCCGAAAACTTCTGGGGCAGCATCGCGTCGCAGGTCGGGGGGGCGCACGTCCAGGTGACCAGCGTCATCGTCAACCCCGACACCGACCCTCACGCCTACGAGCCGACGCCGTCCGACGCTCGCCTGATCGCCCAGGCCCAATACGTGATCTTCAACGGCGCCGGCTACGACGCGTGGGCGCCCAAGCTGCTCGACGCGAATCCCGCCTCGGGGCGCACCGTCTTGACCATGGCCGATCTCTTCGGCAAGAAGGACGGGGACAACCCGCACATGTGGTACTCGCCGTCTTATGTCGACCGGGTCGTGGACAGGATGGCTTCGGACCTGGCCAGGATCGACTCGACGAACGCGCCCGCGATCAGCCAGCAGGCGGCTCTGTACAAGAGCACCGGTCTGAGGGACTACCACGACACGGTCAGCGCGATCAAGGCGAAGTACGCCGGCACCAGGGTCGGGGCGACAGAGAGCATCGCCGCCTACCTGGCGGAAGGGACCGGACTCAACCTGGTGACGCCCTACAGCTACTTGAAGGCGATCAGCGAAGGCACCGATCCAAGCGCCGTAGACAAGGCGGAAGTCCAGAACGAGATCGCCACCAGGTCGATCAGGGTTTTCATCTTCAACTCGCAGAACTCGACGCCCGACATCCAGGGCCTGGTCGATAAGGCGACCTCCGCGGGAATCCCGGTGGTGAAGATCACCGAGACGCTTGCGCCGGCCACCGCGACATTCCAGGACTGGCAGACAGCACAGCTCAAGGACCTGCTGCACGCACTCGGCGGCTAGCCCGCGGCGGCGGCCGCCAGGGACTCCACCGCCGAGATGCTCTGCAGCAGCTCTGCCGCGAAACCATGCCGCTCGCGGAGATACTCGGGGCTGTTGTACGAAAGCCAGACCTTACCCTCGCCGTCTTGCCAGACGAGGATCTTCAATGGAAGGTCAATCGCGACGCTGGGAGCGGCCAGCATCAACGGCGTGCCGGCCTTCGGACTGCCGAAGATCAAGAGCTTGGTGGGCGGCATTTTCAATCCCACCTTCTCCGCTTCACCGCTGTGATCCACCTGCGCGAACAGGTTCAGCCCGCGTGACCGCAGGATGCCCTTCAGCCGGTCGACCGTCTGATCAACGGAGTGATTGCTGACCCTGTCTACGATTCCTGTGCCGGCCATGGAATCCTCCCCCCTTGAAGCGCCCGATATACATCCCGAAATCGAACCTTATGCCCACGGGATGCTCGAGGTGGGTGACGGCAATCGTCTTTACTGGGAGACCTGCGGCAATCCGTCGGGCAAGCCTGCCGTCGTTGTTCACGGCGGGCCGGGCTCGGGATGCTCGCCATGGTTTCGCACGCTGTTCGACCCCCGCGCCTACCGGGTCGTCCTTTTCGACCAGCGCAGCTGCGGGCGCAGCCTGCCGCATGCCGGCGCCGCTGCGACCGACCTCGTGGCCAACACGACTCAGCACCTGGTCGCGGATATGGAGCTGCTGCGCGAGCACCTCGGCGTCGACCGCTGGATGGTGCTCGGCGGTTCGTGGGGCAGCACGCTGAGCCTCGCCTACGCGGAGGACCACGCGGAGCGGGTGAGCGAGATCGTGCTGTTCGGCGTCACGACGGGCCGGCACGGCGAGCTCGATTGGACGTTTCGCGGAGGCATGTCGCGCTTCTTTCCCCAAGCGTGGGCCACTCTCATCGACGCCCTTCCGCCGGCTTACCGCGGCGGAGACGTCGTCGAGTCGTACGCCGGCTGGCTCGCCGATCGCGATCCCGAGCAGCGCCGGCGCGCGGCCCACGCGTGGTGCATGTGGGAGTCGGCCACGCCACAGTGGCCGCCGAAGGCCGTACTGGACGAGCGGTTCGAAGACCCGGCCTACGCGATGGCTTTCGCGCGCATCGTGACTCATTACGTGCGCCACGACCTCTTTCTAGAGGACGGCGTGCTGCTCCGAAACGCTGGCGTCCTGTCGGGCATCCCAGGCGTCCTGATCAACGGCGAGTTCGACTTTCAGGCCCCCATCGGCAACGCATGGGAGCTCAAGCGCGTCTGGCCGCGCGCGACCCTGGTGGTCGTTGAAGCCGCCGGCCATGCCGCGGACACGAGAACGGCGCGCGAGATCGTCCGCGCGACAGACGCCTTCGCCTAGATCTCCCCGCCGATGCATGTCGTCGGCGCCGGCGGACCGAAATTCGGGCGGGTCAGACGCCTCGTGGCGCCAACGGAGCGAAACCAGGCGACGCTTGTCATCCCCCGACTTTGAGCTTGGCGCGGACCCACTCCAGCACCTCGTGCTCGGGCGGGTCCATGCCGTCCGTGGTATCCACGGCAAGGGTAGGCCGCCCGAGGTCGGGCACGCCGTACTCGCCCGCGGTCACCCGCCGGTGAAGGTCAGGCAGCGCCTCCGGCCCCCGATGACCCGGGTGGCGGCTCGGATGCCGCTCGACATAGCGCATCTCGAGGACGTCGGGCCGGCACGAAACCTCGACCACGAGCGTGTTCCCGTGGTCGGCCAGCTCCGCGATCTCTGACTGGCGTCGAAAGAACGCGCCCTCGAGCACGACCCCGGTCCCGAACCGCAGCATCTCGCGCGCTACCGCGAACTGGACCGCGAACGCCGCCGCGCCCACGTCCTCTGAACCTCCCAGGTGGTCCATCAGCGCCTCTTTCACCAGGTCTTTGGCCAGCACCGGCACCCTGAGGGCGGCCGCCAGGTGGTCCGCCAGCGTCGATTTCCCCGAAGCCGGTGGACCGCAAACGATCACCAGCGGAGGCAGGCCGGGTCGCACACCTCAATCGTGCCAGAGGCACGCGATGGGGCCACCAACGGCACTCTTGACAAGCCCCCAGGCGACGATATAATCCCGCCCTGTAAGCGCTTACCGGTAAGCGCTTACAAAAAGAGCCAGTCGCCCGTCGGTTGGAGCGCACATAGTTTTCATGCCCGACCCGAAACGTCAAAAGGGACCCCTGACGATCTACGACGTGGCCAGCCGCGCCGGCGTGTCGATCGCATCGGTGTCTCGAGTATTGAATGGCCAGGGGACCCCACGCGCCGCGACCCGCGAGCGAGTGTTGCAGGCGGTCACCGATCTCGGCTTCGTCCGGGACGGGGCGGCGCGCGCGCTGTCGAACGGCCTCAAGGAGGTCGTCGGAGTCGTCTTTCGTCGCGGCGACGAAACTCTCTTTGAGGACGAGGACGAAAGCCTGCTCTTCATCGACGTCATCAATCGCGGTATCGACGTGGCCGCCCAGCGCCGTGGCTTTGACGTCCTGATCAGCTCGGTCGGATACAACGACGAGAACGTGACCCCGCGAGTCGCCGCGGTCGCCGGTAAGGCGGACGGACTCATCCTCCACGACCGGATGCTCTCCTCGTCCGGTTTGAACCGGATCGCCGGCACCGTCCCGGTCGTCACGCTCGCAGGCACGCCGACACGCGGGCTCATGAATGTGCGATGCGACAACGAGGCGGGCATGCGCGCGCTCGTTCGCCACCTGGTCGCTGACCACGGATACAGCACCGTCGCCTACCTCTCGGGGCGTACGGACAGCCCCGACAACCGGGCTCGACTCAAAACTTTCGAGGCGGAGGCTGCGGCAAACGGCGCCGAGGCCCAGGCCGGGCCTGAATGGCACGGCAACTACAGCGCGGCAGGCGGCGCGAGGGTCATCAACGCCCTGCTCGACGAGCACCAGGAGCTGCCTCGCGCGATCGTATGCGCGAACGACCAGACGGCGCTGGGCGTGATGCATGCGCTGGCACGGCGAGGGATCAGGGTTCCGCAAGACGTCGCGGTGACGGGATTTGACGACGTCCCCGTCGCTCGCCACCTGCACCCGCCGCTGACGACGATCCGCCAGCCGATGCAGGAGCTGGGCGCCATGGCGTTCGACGTCCTGTACTCGAAGATCAGCACCGGCAAGGGCGAACCGGACGTCGTGCTCCCCGTCCAGCTGATCATCCGCGAGAGCTGCGGCTGCACGAGCCGTGCGAACCGGACCAATGCGACCGAGAAGGAGTCGACTGCCACGGCGCCCGCGAGCAGCGATGGCGCTGGGAGCCGGTTAGTTGGACGGCGCTTTGCTCGCACCACCCAAAACCTGGATGGAGCCTAGAGATGCGCGCGATCATCCGCAAGCTCGGCGTCTACCTCCTGGCCGCATGGGTCGCGGTCACAGTCAGCTTCCTGCTGCCGCGCGTGGTGCCCGGAAACCCAGTCGCCGGCGCCGTGGCGCGCGCATCGCAGTCAGGCAACTGCAACGAGCAATGCGTCCTCGCCATCGAGGAGCAGCTCGGCTACAACGTCCACACGCCCGTGTGGGACCAGTACGTGCAGTACCTCGGCAATCTGGCGCACGGCGATCTTGGGCACTCGTGGTCGGAGAACGCCCCCGTCGGCAGCCTGATCCTTTCCTTCTTGCCGTGGACGCTCGTGCTGTTAGGGCTCGCAACGACGCTGAGCTTCCTGGCCGGCAGCGCCATCGGAACGCTCGTCGCATGGCGCCGCGGTTCGTCGGTGGAGCTGCTGCTGCCTGTCGCGACGTTTTTTCAATCGCTCCCTTACTTCTTTCTCGGGCTCGTGATCGTCCTGATCTTCGGACAGACCGGAACGATGCTCAGATGGGTTCCGAGTCTTTTCGGATACGACATCTTCGCGGTAACACCCGGTCCGAACCTTCCGTACATCCAGAGCGTTTTAAGCCACGCGATCCTTCCCGCGGCGACGGTGGTCCTTGCTTCCCTGGGCGGCTTCATCCTGGCCATCCGCAACCAGGTGATCACGACCATGGACGAGGACTTCGTCCTCGTGGCGCAGGCCAAGGGACTGCGCACGCGCACGGTGGTCTGGTACGCCGTCCGCAACGCATTGCTGCCGGTCGTGGCCAACTTCACGATCGCGATCAGCCTGGTGGTCGGCGGTCAGATCCTGGTCGAGATCGTGTTCAACTATCCAGGCATCGGGTTCCACCTCTTCGATGCGCTGGGCAAGCTCGACTACACCCTCGTCCAGGGCATCTTCGTGGTGATCACCCTTGTCGTGCTGGCGGCGAACCTGCTGGCTGACGTCGTCTACGTCGCAATCGATCCGCGGGCGCGGCAGGCGGCATGACGACATGACGATCGACACCACAGCCCTGGCCACGACCCCGCCTGCAGGTCCCGCCGCAGGTCCGGTGCTTGAACGCGGGCGCTTCCTTCGCCTGCCTCGGTCGCCGAAAGTCATAGCCGGGCTCTTCATCGTCGCGGTGTTCGGCCTGGTCGCAGTGATCGGGCGCTGGGTGGTTCCGTACTCGCCCAACGCGACGGACACGCAGAACTGGGTCCAGCACGTCCTCGTCCCCGGCACAGGTGGCGACTCAGGGTTTCCGGCCAGCTACTACCCGCTTCCGTATGGCCCGACGGCCGCGCACTGGCTCGGCACGACCGTTTTCGCCCAGGACGTGTGGTCCCAGCTGCTTGCTTCGACGCAGGCGACGATGTTCGTCGGGTTGCTCGCGGCGACGATCGCGACCGCTCTCTCCATCATCTTCGGGGTGAGCGCCGGCTACATCGGCGGCGCCACTGACGAAGGCCTGTCGCTCATCGCCAACGTGTTCCTCGCAATCCCGGGCCTGCCTCTGTTGATCGTGCTCGCCGACTACGTCCCATCCGCGGGCTCGAGCATCTTCCTGGTCGCGGCCATCATCGCCATCACGACCTGGGCTTATTCGGCACGCACACTTCGAGCTCAGACGCTCTCCCTGCGCAACCGTGACTTCGTCGAGGCCGCGAGGGTGAGTGGCGAAAGCAGGACGCGGATCATCCTCGCCGAGATACTGCCCAACCTCGTCCCGATCGTCGCGGCGTCGTTCCTGTTCACGACACTGGCCGCGATCTACGCCTACGTGGCGATCTCTTTCCTGGGTCTTGGCGGATCGCCGACCGGATCCCCGGCCGGGCTATGGAACTGGGGCGAGATGCTGCGCGAGGGGTTCGCCAACAACGCGGTTCGAGGCGGCTGGTGGTGGTGGTGGGCGCCGCCCGGAATCTGCGTCGCCCTGCTCGGCACCGGACTCGCGCTTCTCAATTTCGGAATCGACGAGTTCATCAACCCGCGCCTGCGCACAGCCGGACTCACCGCGCGCGCGGCGAAGAAGGCCGGGATCAGGCTCGGCTCGGCGGTCGGCATCACGCCGGTGGCGAGCGTCAGTCCGGTGGCGGTCCAGCCACCCGCCCGCGCGGCCGACGCAGTGCTCGAGATTCACGGCCTTTCTGTCGACTACGGCTATGGAGCCGAGGCCGTCCATGCGGTCATGGACTGCGACCTGGTGCTACGCCGGGGTCGCGTGCTCGGATTGGCAGGCGAAAGCGGGAGCGGCAAAACCACCCTGGCTCTGGCCGCCATGCGCCTCTTGCGCCAGCCGGCGGTCATAACTTCGGGCCAGGTCCTCTTCCACTCCAGGCCGTTCACCGGCGAAGGGCCCAAGGGCACGATCGACCTGCTCGCGGCGGGGCTGAACCAGCTTCGCGAGGTGCGGTGGTCGGAGATTGCCGTCGTGCTTCAGAGCTCGCTCAACGCGCTGAACCCGGTCATCACAATCGGCGCTCAGTTCGACGACCTCCTGCGCGTGCATCGACCCAGGCTCTCCGCCTCGGATCGATGGGCAAGATCGGGCCAGCTGCTCGAGATGGTCGGAATGAACGCTGACCGGCTCCGCAGCTACCCCCACGAGCTGTCGGGCGGGATGCGGCAGCGCGCCATGATCGCGATGGCGCTTGCCCTCGAGCCGCAGGTGATGATCCTGGACGAGCCGACCACCGCCCTCGATGTCGTGACCCAGCGCGAGATCCTCGAGGAGCTGATGGGCCTGCGTGACCGCCTCGGGTTCGCGGCGCTGTTCATCACGCACGACCTCTCGCTCCTCGTCGAGCTGGCCGACGACATCGCTGTGATGTACGCGGGACGGTTGATGGAGAGGGCGCCGGCCGCCGCACTCTTCCACGCGCCGCGCTTGCCGTACACGCATGGGCTTCTCAACTGCTTTCCTCCCATGCACGGCAAGCGCGTCCCGATGGAGGGGATCCCTGGGTCACCTCCCGACCTGCGGGATCTCCCCTCGGGATGCGCTTTTCACCCGCGCTGCCGTTGGGCGATGGACCGCTGCAAGCACGACGTGCCTCAGCTGGGGCCGCTGAACGGATCCGGCCGCGAGGTCGCTTGCTGGCTTCACCGAGACGGTGCTCAGGTTCCGCCCGAGCTGGCCCGGCCGGACCCGGGGCCGCGCCAGGCCGCCATGCAGGTGACCCGACAGTGAACGACGCGACGCCTGTGCTCGAGGGACGCAATCTCACGAAGCACTTCTGGGTCAAGCAGGGCCGCGGGCCGTTTGCCCGTCGGGTGCCGGTCAACGCGGTCGACAACGTGTCGGTGCGCCTTGAAGGGGGCAAGGTCACCGCGCTGGTCGGCGAGAGTGGGGCAGGCAAGACGACGGTGGGGCGGCTCCTCGCCAAGATCATCAAACCCGACGCCGGCGCCATCCTCGTCGACGGAAGACCAGCGCCTTCAGGCCGCCCACGCTCTTACGCGGCGACCGTCCAGATGGTGTTTCAGGATCCATTCGCGTCGCTCAACCCTGTGCACCGCATCCGGCACCACATCGTTCGCCCTCTGCAGATTCATCATCTCGCCACCCGGGACGTGAATTCCGTAGTGGCCGGCCTTCTCGGCCGCGTCGCGCTGAAACCGGCGGCGCGGTTCGCGGCCAAGTTTCCGCACGAGCTTTCGGGCGGGCAGCGCCAGCGGGTTGCCATCGCCCGCGCGCTTGCGGTGCGGCCGCGCGTGCTCATCGCCGATGAGCCGGTCTCCATGCTGGACGTCTCGATCCGGCTCGGAATCCTGAACCTGCTCGCCGATCTCCGGGACGAGGAGCGCCTCGCGATTCTCTATGTCACCCACGACATCGCGTCCGCGCGGTACCTCGCCGACACGATCGCGGTCATGTACGCGGGACAGCTCGTCGAGGTCGCGCCGAGCGTCGAGCTGACCGACCACCCGGCCCACCCATACACGCAACTACTGCTCTCCGCTGCGCCCGATCCGGATCGGGCGCAGCCACCCGTCCTCGCCGGCAGCGGTGCTCCCCCGAGCCTGCTCGCGCCGCCGAGCGGGTGCCGATTCCACCCGCGCTGCCCGCACGCGATGGACGTGTGCTCGCGCAAGGCGCCGCCGAGCATCACGGTGGCGCCGGACCACATCGCAGCGTGCTGGCTGCACGTCGACCCGTCGGAGCGGCAAGCGAGCGAAAACGGAGCGATCGCGACTGGACCCCTGGAGAAAGCTGAAAGCAAGAGGTGAGGATGGATGAATTTGCGTTTGGTGTTTCGTTCCCCGCCGTCGGGTGGCGAGAGAGTGTGGCGGCGTCCGTGTCCCGGTGTCCCCATCAACAGCCCACTGCGAAAGCGCAGTGCGTCACGGAGGTGACAGACCTATGAATTGGCGATCTTTGGCAAGTCTGCTTGGCGTGGCGGCCCTTGCGGTCGGCGCATGCCAGCAGTCGAACAATTCGACAAGCCCGGGCGGCAAGCCGCTCATCGCTGAGCCGACCACAGGAGTCACGTTCTCGCAGGACTTCAACCCGTACGACTCGAACTCGGTCGCATCCAGCATGGGCACGCGCAGCATCGTCAACGAACCACTGGTCGAGTTCGACGAGCTCGACCCGACGGCGGCGGGCACCCACCCGTGGCTGGCGACGGCATTCCAGTTTGCCAACGGCGGCAAGGACATCCAGCTCACCATCCGTCAGAACGTGAAGTTCAACGACGGCTCGTCGTTCGGGCCTGCGGACGTGGCCGCGACATATAAAGTGGTCGCGAATCCGAAAGCAAACGTCTTCGGCGTCCCCGACCAGGCTTCCGACCCGACGGTGTCCAACAACACCGTCACGCTTCATTTCAAGACGCCGCAATACACCTCGCTCTTCACGATCCTCGGCAAGACCTATGTCCTGAAGGCGTCTGTGGCGACGCAGGTCGCTGCAAACCCGACCATGGCGATCGCCAACCCAATCGGCACAGGCCCGTTCATGCTGGCGAGCTACTCGAGCTCGCTCATCAAGTGGAAGCCGAACCCGAACTACTGGGGCGGCACGCCGCCGGAGTCTGAGATCGACACCCCGGCCATCGCGACCAACGCTGCCGCGAGCGACGCGCTGGTCAGCGGCCAGCTCGATTGGGCCGGCAACGACATCCCGAACGTCTACGAGAACTACGTCAACCTCAACCCTCAGACGAACCACGCGTGGTTCGCATCAGGCTCTACCGTCACGCTCTACTTCAACTTGAACCCGGGCAACGGAGGGGCCACAGGTATCGGCGAGGCGGCGGTCCGAAAGGCCATCAGCTACGGCATCGACCGCAACGCCCTCGCGCTTCTTGGCGAGTCCGGATACGAGCGGGCGGCGAGCTCGTCGAGCGCGCTGATCCTGCCCAACCAGAAGGCCTTCCTGCCAAGTGACGGGAGCCTGGCCAACGACCTGTCGACGGCCGGCAACGCGCCAGACCCGGCGACGGCCACGGCCCAGAAGCTGCCCGCCGGCATGGACGTCTACGACATTCTCAAGAGCGGCGGCTGGACTCCTCCGGCCTCCTCGCACTTCGACAGCAGCACCGGCGTCTTCAAGTCCGGCGGCAACTGCGACGGCAGCAACACCGCCAACTGCTGGACGAAGGGCGGCCAGACCATCAAGTTCTCCGTCTACGACCCGGTTCCTTTCTCCGACTACTGGGAGAACGCAGCGCTCATCTCCCAGGAGCTCCAGCCGCTTGGCATGAACGTGACCACCAAGCCGGCGCAGGGCTACTCGGACTGGAACACCACTCTCACCTCGAACCCCGCTGGATGGCAGACGATGATCCACTGGGGCAACGGCGGCAGCATCCCGTACATCCAGTTCTATGACTGGTTCCAGGGCACCGCGGCCGGCCAGGTCGGCTACAAGAATGCCGACGCAACCGCAGCCCTCACCGCGTATGCGAGCACTGATCCCAACGACACCGCCTCGCTCTACCCGGTGGTTCAGAAGCTCGAGAAGATCATGTCGAGCGACGTTCCTTACGCTCCGCTTCTCTACGGGGCGGACTGGAACGTGTACAGCAGCGCGAAGTACACGGGCTGGCCGAACCAATCCCACCCGTACATGAACCCCTCGCCCACCGACCCCCAGATGGCGTACATCCTCATGCAGCTGAAGCCCGTTTCCTAGTACCCATTTGCCGAATCGCATCTTGTCCGGCCGGCATCTCGCCGGCCGGACGCCCCCCACCCGCAATCGAGGAGATCTTTCATGAGTAGCGCAACCGTCGGTCTTCCGAGCGACGAGGCGCGCTTGGTGGCGCGGCTCACGCTGGAGCAGAAGGTCCGCCTGCTCACGGGCGCGGATTCGTGGAAGCTCTACGGCGAGAGCGCAGTCGGACTTCGACCAATGGTCATGTCCGACGGACCCGCCGGTGTGCGCGGGACTCGTTTCGACGCCGCCAATCCATCGTCTTCCCTGCCGTGTCCGATCGCGCTTGGCGCGACCTGGGATGAAAAGCTCGTCGAGGAGCTCGCGACGGCGCTCGGCCGGGAGGCCCGCGCCAAGGGCGTCGACATTCTCCTTGGGCCGACCGTCAACATCGTGCGCACGCCGCTCAGCGGCCGCGGCTTCGAATGTTTCTCCGAGGACCCACTGCTCACCTCACGAATCGCTGTCGCGTACGTGCACGGCGTGCAGAAGGCAGGGGTCGGTGCGACCGCCAAGCACTTCGTCGCCAACGACTCCGAGACCGAGCGCCACACGTACGACGCACGTGTCACCGACCGCGTCCTGCGCGAGGTCTACCTCCCGCCATTCGAAGCTTGTGTCGCTGAAGGTGGCGCGTACCTGGTGATGGCCGCCTACAACTCCGTCAACGGCGCCACGATGACGGCCAACCCGTCATTGCTCCAGGACCTGCTCAAGGCGGAGTGGGGGTTTACCGGTCTTGTGGTCTCAGACTGGTCGGCGACCACATCGACCGTACCGAGCGCGCTGGCCGGCCTCGACCTCGTGATGCCGGGACCGGACGGACCTTGGGGAGAGCGGCTGCTGGACGCCGTTCGCGCCGGCAGGGTGCCGGAGGCGGCGATCGACGACAAGATCGCGCGGATCCTCGTCCTGGCTCGCCGCGTGGGCGCGCTGAACGGTCATGTCGACGGCAACGGCCCGGGCCCTGTTCCGGGCCAGAGCGTCGCGCTCATCGATCCTGCCCTGCTCAGCGAGGTGACGGCCCGGTCGTTCGTCCTCCTCAGCAACCCGCGCGGCTTGCTCCCGCTCGCCCCGGGCAGGGTCGATCGCGTCGCACTGATCGGTCCGAACGCGGTCGATCCGCAGACCCAGGGCGGAGGCAGCGTGCGCGTTCTGCCTGTCACGCGACCCCGGATCGCCGACGCGCTTCGCGATGCCCTTGACGCGCGAGTCAGTGTGCACCAGGGATGCGTGACCAGCGCCACGATTCCTTTGCCCCCCAGCGGGACGCTGCACGATCCGGTCACCGGAAAAGTGGGCGTCCGCGTCGAGGTGCGTGGACCCGACGGCGCCGTCCTGCACGACGCTCCCTTTCCGTCCACGGTCGTGACCTGGTGGGACGGCTTGCCTGAAGCCGTGCATCGGGCCGGCTCCGAGGTCACCCTTCGCGCCAACTACCGCCCGCAGACCGACGGGCCGCACGTGATCGGCGCCGCGGGCGTGGGCCGGATGCGGATTGTGGTCAATGGAACCGCGCTCGCGGAGGCCACGAGCCTGCCGCCCCGCGAGGTGGTCGAGGCGCTGTCGCGGCCGCCCGAGGTGCGCGTACCGGTGCAGATGGAGGCAGGCCGCGAGGTCGAGATTCGCCTCGATTACCGGCCGGACACTCGATTCGTGACCATGCGGCTTGGCATCACGCCTCAGATCCACGACGAGCATCTGATCGAGCAGGCAGTCCAGGCCGCGGCTGCAGCCGAGGTTGCGGTAGTCGTCGTCGGGTCCGCGGACGGAACCGAAAGCGAGGGCTACGACCGCAAGACCCTGGCCCTGCCTGGCAAGCAGGACGAGCTGGTCAGGCGCGTCGCCGCGGCCAACCCCAACACGGTCGTGGTGGTCAACTCGGGCACGCCCGTGCTCATGCCCTGGGCCGATGATGTCGCGGCGATCCTGCAGGTGTGGTTTCCGGGCCAGGCTTTCGGCGAGGCGCTGGCCGACGTGCTGACCGGCGCAGCCGAGCCGGGGGGACGGCTGCCCGTGTCCATCCCGAAGGCCGAGGTGGACTCTCCGGTCCTCGACGCCGAGCCCGAGGCGGGCAAGCTGGTTTACACCGAAGGACTCCTGGTCGGATACCGCGGATACGACCGGAGCGGCACGGACCCGCTCTTCGCCTTCGGCCACGGCCTCGGCTATACCGAATGGGAGTACGAGTCGATAGAGGTTGCGGCGAGCTCGATCGGAAGCGGCGATGACCTCGACCTGGTGGTGAAGCTCCGCAACCGCGGGGCCCGCGCCGGCCGCGAGGTCGTGCAGGTCTATCTCGAGGGACCGGACGATGACCCGAGCCGCCCGGTCCGCATCCTCGCCGGCTTCGCGAACGTCGGCGCCGAGCCGGGGGCCCAGGTCACGGCGCGGCTTTCGATTCCATCGCGCGCGTTTGCGCGCTACGACGAGGGCCTGGTTCGGTGGGAAGCGAGGCCAGGCGCGTACACGATTCGCGCCGGGCGGTCGTCCCGCGACCTCAGAGTTTCGGCCGAGGTGGTGATGCGATGACCTAGACAGCGACACGCTTGGGGCTTGCGGTGGAACGTTTTTTGCGGAGGGAACGAAAGGATGAACCCAGGACGGCTGTTTCCGGCTGGAATCGCAGGGGCGCTGCTGGCGGCGGCATTCGTCGCGACAGGCGGAATCGGCGCCGCGGCCAATGCGTCGAGCCCACCTGACTTCGGCACGAGCGTCCACATCTTCAGTCCTGGCATGGACCAGGCGGCGATTCAGGCGGAGCTGAACGCAATCTCCACGGTGCAGGTCCATAACGAATTCGGCGCGCGGCGCGATGCGATCTTGTTTCAGCCGGGAACATACGGCTCTTCGACGAACCCCCTCAGCTTCCAGGTCGGGTACTACACGACGGTGGCCGGCCTCGGCCAGTCACCCGGGGACGTTGTGATCAACGGCGAGATCGAGGTCCTCAACTCGGTTTGCTCGGGCACCGGCGACCAGTTCGGCTGTGTCGGACTGACCAACTTCTGGCGGTCCCTTTCGAACCTGACGCTGAACGTGACGAGGTCGAGCAAGACCGTCTACGCTCCTGTGCCCGTTGACGGCGAGACGCTCGGGTGCGTCAACTCGAACGAGCTCTGGGCCGTGTCGCAAGCCGCTCCGATGCGGCGGGTGGCGATCAACGGTGGGCTTCTGTTCCTGTTCGACTACTGCGCGCCGAAGCAGTACACGAGCGGAGGTTTCATCGCCGACTCCAGGTTCTCTGGCGTCATCAACGCCACGCAGCAGCAGTTCTTTGCCCGCAACAGCAACCTCGGGTTCTGGTCGAACGCGGTGTGGAACCAGGTCTTCATGGGCGACACTGGGGCGCCCGCGCAAAGCTTCCCCAACCCGACCTACACCACGCTGGCGACCAGCTCCGTGATTCGCGAGGGGCCTTACCTTTATGTCGACGCAGCCGGCAAGTACAACGTTTTCGTGCCGGCTTTGCAGCACAACACAAGCGGGCCGAGCTGGGCAGCAGGCCCGACTCCAGGCATGCCGATCTCGATCGAAAAGTTCTTCGTCGCCAGTCCCGCCGACTCCGGCGCGACGATCAACGCCCAGCTGAACCGCGGCCAGAACCTGATCCTGACCCCAGGCGTTTACAACCTCGAGCAGCCGATCGAGGTGACGCGACCCGACACAGTGGTGCTCGGCCTGGGCATGGCGACGCTGATCCCGCAGCATGGTGCGCCCGCGATGGACGTTCACAGCAATCACGGCGTGCTCATATCTGGCGTGATCTTTGAAGCTGGAGCCCACGGCACCCAGGCGCTGCTGCAGGTCGGCAGCGGACACGAAGCCGATCCACAAGCCAGTGCGTCCGATCCTTCCGGCCTCTACGACGTTTTCTTCCGGGTCGGAGGCGCTCAGGCGGGCAAAGTCGAAACCGCGCTCGTCGTGAACAGCGACAACGTCATCCTGGACGACATCTGGGCCTGGCGCGCCGACCACGGCAACGGTGTCGGATGGACCGTGAACACCGCGGACACCGGCGTGGTCGTCAACGGCGACAACGTGAGCGCGTATGGCCTGTTCGTCGAGCATTTCCAGAAGTACGAGGCGATCTGGAACGGCAACGGGGGGACTGACGTGTTCTTCCAGAACGAGATGCCCTATGACGTGCCGAACCAGAACGCGTGGACGGAGGCCGCGGGTATCGACGGCTACGCTGCTTTCAAGGTCGCGTCCAACGTGACCAGTTTCCACGGCTACGGGATGGGCAGCTACTCATTCTTCAACCAGGGACTGGACATATTCGCGGAGAGAGCGTTCGAGGTCCCGGATTCGCTTCCCGCCGGCAGTCTGCAGGATCTCCTGACGATCTTCCTCGACCCGGCACATGGCAAGGGCGGCATCCGCCACGTCATCAACGAAACCGGCGGTGCATCGACGATCGCCAATCACGATGTGCCGGTCACAGTCGTGAGCTACCCCTGACGCCTTAGCAGCTACTCCTGGTGAACCGCCCACGCGGAGACGTTTCGCGTGGGCGGATACTACCCGTCCGTCTTGGTCTCGGCCGTCATCTCCCGCCGCCAGGGCGGGTCCGCGCCCTCTCGAGAGCAAGTGATTGCCGCGGCCTGGCAGGCGAAATGGAGAGCGGCCTTCAGGTCGCCCTCCTCGAGCGACAGGTCCGGCCGGATCGCCTGGTGGTCGTGGAGCCAGGCGAGAAACGCGGCACCGAACGCGTCACCGGCCCCGATGGTGTCGACGACCTCGACGCGCACCGCGTCGACGGCGACTCGAAGTCCGCGATGGACCGCATAAGCTCCCTCGGCCCCGAGCGTCACAACGACCAGACGCGCGCCCTGGCCGATCAGGTGGTCCGCCGCGCGCTGATAGCTGAGGTCGGGATGCAGCCACGCGAGGTCGGCGTCGCTGGCTTTGACGATCGTGCTCATCGAGATCGCCTCGCGCAATCGCGCGCGGTACTCGTCGTCGGGGATGAGTCCGACGCGGATGTTTGGGTCGAGCATGACCAACCGCCCAGGCCCTTCCCGCCGCATCAGATCGAGCAGGGTGGAAGCCATCGGTTCGAGCACCATCCCGAGCGTGCCGAAGACGAGGGCGTCGACCTCGGGTCCGAGCCGTTCCGGGAGCATGTCGAGGGTCAGGTTGGGCGCGGACGTCCCCTGGACGAGGAACTGATATTCGGCGAGACCCTGGCTGTCCACGTCGGCGACCGCGATCGTCGTCCCTTCTGAGCCGATGCTCGCAAGCCCCAGGCTCGCCCCGTCTTGGCCTAGAAGGTCAGCGAGCTCTCGGCCGAACTTGTCATTCGAGAGGCGGCCGAGGAAAGCGGTGGGGACTCCGAGCCGGGCCAGCGCTCGCGCGGTGTTGAACGGACCGCCACCAGGCGCGGCGCGCTGGGTGCCGTCGCCATTGTGGATCATGTCGATCAACGCCTCGCCGCAGACGACGATCACGGTCGGATCTCGCCGGAGCCCCGGGTGATCATCCGCGTCAGCACCACGTGCTGCTCCGAGGCCGAACGATCGCCGTCGAGGCGCCGGAACAGCACGCCGGCTGCGGTGCGTCCGATCGCCGCTGGATCCTGAGCGATAACCGTGATTCCCGGTTCCAGGAGGTCGGCCAGCAGGATGTCGTCGAAACCGATCAGCGCCACCTTCCGGTGCAGGTCGAGGCGCCGGAGGGCGCGGAACGCCCCGATCGTGATCAGGTTCTGGCCGGTGAACAGCGCGGTCGGCGGCCTGGGTCCCGTGAGCAGCTCGGTCGCGGCAGCTTCCGCCTTTTCGATGCCTCGCAGGTCGAGGCGAACCAGCCGCTCATCGAGCTCGATGTTGTGCTCAGCCAGCTCGTCTACGTATCCCTGGTGACGGTCGGCGGAGGTCGCGATCGTCCGCAAATCGCCCAGGTATCCAATCCTGCGGTGGCCGTGCTCGATGAGGTGTCGAACGCCACGCCGCACGCCGGCGGCATTGTCGGTGAGGACGGTATCAGCATCGAGGAAGGCAGGCGGACGGTCGACGAAGATGATCGCCGTGCCGGCCCTTCGCTCGGTCAACAGGTAGCTGTGATCGTGGCTCGACGGCTGGATGATCAGTCCGTCGACGCGACGTGACGCGAACGCGGAAACCAGTCGCCGCTCCCGCTCTCCATCTTCATCCGAGCTCCCGGCCAGGACCAGCACGCCGCGCTTGACGGCCACGTCTTCGATCGATCGGTGGAGGGCCGAGGCGAACGGGTTCGCGACGTCTTCCAGGACGACCCCGATCGTCGCGCTCCTGCCATCCGAGCGGCGAAGGCTGCTCGCCGTCATGTTGTGCTTGTAGTCGAGGCGCTCTGACGCGGCCAGCACACGCCGGGCAAGGGCGGGCGACACGCCAGCCTCTCCGTTCACGACGCGGGAAACGGTCTTGATGCTGACCTTGGCCAGCGCCGCGACGTCCCGCATGGTGGGTCGCGAGCGGTCGCCAGATTCGGCTGTCAACGTTGGCTCACGCGTAGTTCGATAGACGCGGTGAGGCGCACGCCACAAATTCTCCAGTTGCAGTTTATACGGATCTGTGCTATATCAGACAACGTTGTCTTTTGACAACGTTGTCACTCTGGTCTGCGTTGGTGGCTCTGGCCGAATAAAAAAGAGGTGACGCTGCATGAGCGATAGGAATCTTCGATCCCGGAAGCGGCAATTTGCCATCCCTGTCCTCGGACTCCTGCTCGCTCTCGTCGGCGCAGCGTGCTCTGGCGCCGGCGGCGGAGGAGGGGGCGGTGGGACGACCACCATCACGCTTGGTTCCGTCGACAACCCCTCGATGACCGACCTCAAGAAGCTCGTTCCGGACTTCGAGAGCGCGCACTCGGGAATCAAGGTCAACATCGTGACCCTTCCCGAAGACCAGATCCGCCAGCAGGTGACGCAGGACGTCGCGACCCAGAGCGGAAAATTCGACCTGTTCACGATCGGCACCTATGAGGTTCCACTCTGGGCGAAGCTGAGCTGGCTGCAGGACCTGGCGCCTTACATCGCGAAGGATTCGTCCTACGCACCAGACGACCTGATTCCTGGAATCAAGACAGCCCTCACGTACCAGAACGACCTGTACGCCGTGCCGTTCTACGGGGAATCCTCGATGCTCATGTATCGCAAGGACCTCCTGGCGGCCAAGGGCATCACCATGCCAGATCATCCGACCTGGGCCCAGGTGGCGGCGGCCGCACAGGCAGTCAACAACCCGGGCTCGGGATTGAATGGAATCTGCTTGCGTGGCCTCCCTGGATGGGGCGAGCAGCTCGCACCGCTGGACACTGTCGTCAACACGTACGGGGGACGCTGGTTTGACCAGAGCTGGAACGCCCAGCTGAACTCACCCCAGTGGCACGACGCTCTTACCTTCTATGTGAACCTGCTCAAGTCGGCAGGCGAGCCGGGGGCCGGCAGCGCCGGATTCACCGAGTGCCTCAACGCGTACAACAACGGCAAGGTCGCGATGTGGTACGACGCCACCGTGGCGGCGAGCTTCTTCACGGGAGACGCAGCCAAGAACTCGGGCTACGCTTACGCGCCCACCAAGGTCAAGGATTGGTCGGGCTGGCTGTGGGCGTGGACGCTGGCAATGGGCTCGGCGAGCAAGAAGAAGGATGCCGCGTGGACCTTCATGGACTGGGCCACCTCCAAGAATTACGCCAAGCTGGTCGGGAGCAAGCTGGGTTGGGCACGCGTGGCGCCGGGAACTCGCCAATCGACGTATTCGATACCCGAGTACCAGGCGGCCTCCCAGGGTTTCGCGCAGGTCACCCTTGAGTCGATAGCCCACGCTGATGTGGCACACCCGACGGTCGACCCGGTGCCTTACGTCGGCATCCAGTACGTCGACATCACCGAATTCCAACAGCTTGGCGACCAGGTTTCGCAGGAGTTTGCCAAAGTGATCGCCGGCAATGAAACAGTCGACGCCGCGCTCCAAAAAGCACAGGCTCTCGCCCAAACCGCCGGCAAGAACTACCAACATTAGGATTTGATCTCGACAAGAGATCGCGACAAGTGAAAACGGGCAGCTCGATCCTCCGTTCGGTCGCAGGGATTGGAGGCGTGCGGGGTTCCGCCGCCTCCATTTCCGGGCGGGAAGCCTGGGCCCGGCGCCTGCCGCTGCTGCCCGCCTTCATCTACGTCTTTCTCGTGACGCAGATCCCGTTCGTGTTGACGATCTACTACAGCTTTTTCTCGTGGAATCTGCTCAAGCCGGGAAGCTTTCGGTTCTCCGGGCTTGACAACTACGCCGGGCTCATCACGGACGAGAGCACCCGGATCGCGGTCTGGAACACGGTCCTCCTGACCACTTCGGTGATCGCCATCTCGGTCATCCTCGGCACGGGCGTGGCGATGCTGCTGAACTCAGAGGTGTTCGGCAAGGGCCTGATGCGGACCTTGATGATCGCGCCCTTCCTCATCATGCCGACGGCAGGTGCGCTGATCTGGAAGCACACGCTGCTGAATCCGCTCTATGGCCTGCTCCCCTGGCTGTTGACGCCCTTTGGGCTCAATCGGATCGACTTTGTGGGCCAGGCTCCGATGGTGACGGTCGTGACCGTGGAGGTCTGGCGGTGGACGCCGTTCATGATGCTCATCATCCTGGCCGGCCTGCAGTCGCAGAACCCCGAAGTTCTCGAGGCCGCCCGGGTTGACGGCGCCAATGGCTTCCAGGCCTTTCGCCATATCACCCTGCCCCTGGTCCGACCCTTCATCGAGCTGGGTGCGCTGTTGGGGTCGCTGTTCGTCGTGCAGACCTTCGACTCGATCTATGTGCTGACCGCCGGAGGTCCTGGCGAGGACACGACCAACATTCCGTACCGGCTCTACATCGTTGCGTTTCAGGGCTTCAGCATCGGACAGGCGTCCGCAATCGGCGTTGTCGCAGTGATCGTCACGATCATCGTCGCCACCTTTGCGCTGCGTACTCTGTTCACGATCTTCCAGGTGGAGGCTCGACGGTGAGGGCCTCGATGCCGATCCGGTCGCGGCTGCTCTGGTCGGTGGTCGGCTGGCTCGTGGTTTTCATCTTTTTCTTCCCCGTCCTTTGGATGTGGTTGGAATCTCTGAAGACTGAGCCGCAGGCCGCCAGCTCACCGCCGACGCTCTTTTTCATCCCCACGCTGTCGACATTTCAAGAGGTGCTCTCGGGCGACTTTCCGCCGTTCTTCATCAACTCGGCGATCGCAAGCCTCGTCTCGACCCTCCTGGTGCTCGTCCTTGGTTTGCCCGCCGCGTACGCGCTTGCGATCAGGCCTATCAAACGGACGCAAGACATCCTGTTCTTCTTCATCTCGACGCGCTTCTTGCCGTTTGCCGCCAGCCTCGTCCCCCTCTACCTGCTGGCTCGCGACCTGCAGCTGCTGGACAACATCCTCGCCCTCATCCTCATCTACACCACGATCAACCTCCCGCTGGGGGTCTGGCTGCTCCGCTCGTTCCTCCTCGAGATCCCGAACGACCTCTTTGAGGCGGCCCGCGTCGATGGCGCAGGCTTTCGTCACGAGATCTTCCGGATCGTCGTACCCCTGATCAGCCCCGGCCTCGCGGCGACGTCGCTGATCTGCCTGATCTTCAGCTGGAACGAGTTCTTCTACGCCGTCAACTTCACCTCTTCGGTTGCCGCCACGACACCGATCTTCCTGGTCGGCTTCATCAGCGGCCGCGGCTTGTTCTACGCGAAGCTCGCCGCCGCGGCGACGGTGTCCAGCCTGCCGGTCTTGCTGGCCGGATGGATCGCGCAAAAGCAGCTCATCCGCGGCCTGACAATGGGGGCTGTCAAGTGAAAGCGGTCGTGATCGAGGAACCGAACCAGCTCAAGATCGAGCAGGTCGTCGATCCGACGCCAGAGGCCGGCGAGGCGGTCATCCGGGTCGAAGCCTGCGGGATCTGCGGGACCGACATCCACGTCCTCCGCGGCGAGTTTGCCCCTACCCGTTACCCGATCATTCCCGGCCACGAGTTCTGCGGCGAGGTGGTCGCGGTCGGCTCGGGCGTCGACCACGTCGTTGTCGGTGATTTCGTGGCGGTCGACCCATCGCTGTTTTGCGGCCACTGCCGGCAGTGCCGGGCGGGCCGGTTCAACCTGTGTGAGAACTGGAACGCCATCGGCGTCGGTTCGGCGAATGGGGCATCGGCAGAGTTCGTCTCTGTTCCGTCAGCCAACGCGTTCCGTCTGCCGGCCGACCTCCCTCGGCACTGGGGAGCGCTGGTAGAACCCCTGTCTTGTGCGGTGCATGGGCTCGACCAGGTGGACGTCAAGGTGGCGGGGGACTGGCTCGTCTACGGTGCTGGCACCATGGGCCTGCTGCTCGCCCAGCTCATCAAGGACGCTGGTGCGACCGGGCTCGACATGGTGGAGAAAAACCCTGGACGCCACGCTCTCGCCAAGAAGCTGGCCGCCGACAGGATCGCGGTCTCAGCCGACGACCTCGACCGGCCCCAGGGCTGGGACGTGGTGATCGACGCGACGGGGGTCGTCCCGGCGATCGAAGACGGGTTGCGCAGGGTGGCGCGCGGCGGCACGTTTCTGATGTTCGGCGTGGCGAACACGGACGCGATCGCGCGTTTCTCGCCCTTTCGCGTCTACAACGACGAGATCAAGATCATCGGCTCGATGGCCGTCCTGCACAGCTTCGAGCGCGCGCTCTCGTTGCTTGCCAAAGGGGTGATCGATTGCGAGGCGATGATCACCAACCGATTCCGGCTCGATGAATACTCGACCGCGATCGACACCTTCCTGTCCGGGACCGGTCTGAAGGTTCAGGTCGCTCCCGGCGCCTGAAGACTAGACCGCCCAGACGCGGGTTGGATTTGGCGCGTCTTGCGCAGAAGAATCATTGCGGGCGCTTCCCAACGATCGTTTTGCGCAAGACGTACATTTCATGCCGCGGGCGCTTGGCGGACGCGCCGATGACAATGCGGTGACGAGAAAGAACAGAGTCGCGATTCTCACCCGCGAGTACCCGCCCGAGGTTTACGGGGGCGCGGGCACACACGTCGAGTACCTCGCGCGAGAGCTTCGCCACCTGGCGGAGGTCACGGTTCACTGCTGGGGAGCTCCGCGGACTGAGCCCGGCGTGACGAGCCATGAGGCGTGGCCCGTGCTGTCGGAACCAAAACCGGAGTCGGCCGCCCTGCAGGCGATGTCGATCAACCTGGCGATGGCCGCAGGGGTCAAGGGCGTCGACCTGATCCACAGCCACACGTGGTACGCCAACCTCGGCGGTCACCTGGCCAAGCTCACGTGGTCCGTCCCCCACGTGATGACGATTCACAGCCTCGAACCGCTCAGGCCATGGAAGGCTGAGCAGCTCGGTGGCGGCTACGCCCTTTCGATGTTCTGCGAGCGGACGGCCATCGAGGCAGCCGACGCAGTGATCGCCGTCTCACGTGGCGTGCGCAAGGACGTCATCGAATGCTATCCGGCGGTCGACCCCCACCGCATTCATGTGATCCACAACGGAATCGACTCCGAAATCTACAGGCCGCAACCCTCGACCGAAACGCTGGTCCGGTTCGGCATCGACCCGAGCGCGCCCTACGCGTTTTTCAACGGCCGGATCACGAAGCAGAAAGGGCTGCCCCTGCTCCTGGCGGCGGCCCTCGAGCTCGATCCGAGGCACCAGCTCGTGCTCGTGGCCAGCAACCCTGACACGCCTGAGATTGCTGAAGAGGTGTCGGAGCTTGCGGTTCAGGTTCGTGCCAAGCGCGGCAACCTTGTCTGGATCGACCATTTCATCTCGCGCGAGGATCTGATCCACCTCCACTCCAACGCCACTGTCTTCGTCTGCCCATCGATCTATGAGCCGTTCGGCCTTGTGATCCTCGAGGCGATGGCGTGCGAGACGGCCGTGGTCGCCTCTCGCGTGGGCGGGATTCCGGAGATCGTGGTCGAGGGGGAAACCGGCTTCTTGGTGGACTACGCGCCGGGCGCCCCGGAGGCGTTCAGCACCGCGCTGGCCGCCAGGATCGGTCAGCTCCTTGGCGACAGCGCGCTCGCCGCCAGGATGGGAGGTGCCGGCCGGCGGCGAGTCATCGAGCAATTCGCGTGGCAGGCAATCGCCTCACGCACGGTCGAGCTCTACGACTCGCTTCTTTCCCGCCCCTGACTGAGTGTGTCGATCACGACCTCCCAGCGTTCGACGCGGACCGGGCGGAGCATCCCGTTGGCGGCCCAGGGATCCTCTCCCATGCGGTGCCGGATGTCCTCCTCTGAGTCGGCCTCGACTATCCATAGCGTTTCGCGGTCGCCCTCGAGTGGACCGGCCATCAGGAGGAATCCCTCGTCGGCGATGCCATCCATGTAGCTCGCGTGCTCTTCCCAACCATCTTGCCGGCGCATGTCGCGCGACCAATCCCACGGGCCGCCACGCTCGACGCGGACCACATAACGCGCCACGTCAGTCGACGCGGAGCGGCACGAGCTCGAATCGGTTGACGTCGACGAGCCCGCGGTCGGTGATCTTCAGGTCCGGAATCACCGAGAGGGCCAGGAAGCTGAGGCACATGAACGGAGCCTCCCACGTCACGCCGTTGTGGCGCAGCACCTTTTCCATCCCGGCGAGCTCCTCGTGGACCGCCGCCAGAGGAGCGTCGCTCATGAGGCCGGCCACCGGCAGGGCCACCTCGCCTCTTACCTCGCCACCCTCGACCACTACGACGCCGCCTCCGATCTGAGCCAGGCGCCGGACGCAGGCCAGCATGTCTGCGTCGTCGACGCCCATCACCACGACGTTGTGAGCGTCATGGGCGACAGTCGAGGCGAAGGCGCCCTTCTTCAGTCCAACGTTGGTGACGAAACCGACCCCGATCCTGCCTGTCGCGTGGTGGCGCTCGACGACTGCGATCTTGACGAGGTCTCGGGACGAGTCGGCGACGAGCAGCCCGTCGTTCGCCGCCGGCTCCATGACCTCGTTGCCGGTCACGAGCTGGCCGGGGATCACTCGCATGACGCGGATGTGGCGCGCGGGACCGCGCACTGCAAAGCAGCCGTCGGCCAGTGGGCCGACGTTCACTGTCTGGCGGACCCATTCCGGGATCTCGATCGACCGGTGCACTGGCTCCGCGCCGCGCTTCAAAACCATCTTCGGCCTGAATGTGCGCAGGTCGTCCAGCACCACGATGTCGGCCTGGAAGCCGGGCGCGATCGCACCAAGGTGGGCGAGGCCGTGGTACTCAGCCGGGTGCAGCGTTGCCATCACTAGCGCGTCCTCGGCGCTGACGCCGTGCTCGACGGCCACCCGGAGCATCTGGTCGATGTGGCCTTCCTCGACGAGGAACACCGGCTCGCGATCGTCTGTGCAGAACATGCAGCGCTCGGGTCCGCGCTCGAGCACTAGCGGCAGCAGGTCGACCAGGTTGCGAGCTGCCGAGCCCTCACGCAGCATGATCCACATCCCGAGCCGCCGTTTCTCGAGCGCCTCCTCGTAGGTCGAGCACTCGTGGTCCGATCCGATCCCCGCCGCGATGTAAGCGTTCAACGCGCGTCCGCGCACGCCAGGCGCATGGCCGTCGACGTGCGATGTGAGCGTGGTTGTCAGCTTGCCGAGCTCTGACGGCAGGCCGGCGATCACACCGGGGAAGTTCATCATCTCGGCGACCCCGATGGTGCGGTGGCGGCGCAGCAGGCCGGCCAGGTCGCCGGGGCTGAACGGCCGGCGCGGCGACTCCAGAGGCGAGGCGGGTACGGTCGAAGGCGCCATCACGAAAACGTCAAGCGGCACCTCCTCGCACGCGTCGAGCAGCCAGTGCACGCCGTCGGTCCCAAGCACGTTCGCGATCTCGTGCGGATCGGCCACCACGGCGGTGGTGCCATGCGGCAGAACAGCACGCGAGAACTGATCGATCATCAGCTTGGAAGACTCGATGTGCACGTGCGCGTCGATGAATCCCGGCACAAGGTATGAACCGCTTACGTTGAGCTGCTCGCGTCCTTTGTACGTACCGAGGCCGGCCACGAACCCCTCGACGATCGCGACGTCTGTCTCGAGCCATTCTTTCGTGAAAACCGAGAACACCTTTCCGCCGGTGAGCACCAGGTCAGCGGGCTCATCGCCTCGAGCGACCGCCAGCCGGCGGGAGCTCACTGCTCCCAGCGCGGTCGCTGGCCGGCAACCACTGTCTCCACTGCATCGATGAATTCCTGTATGTCCTGCTCGTCCATCGCCGTGGACAGCGCCCCCATCCCGCGCGGCGCCATCAGCACACCGTGGTTGACCAGGCCGAGGAACAGCTCGCGCGTCTTGTCCTTGTTCGCGGTCGCCACGCCGCGATAGTCGACGACCGGCCGGTCCGTGAAGTGGAGAGCGAACATCGAGCCCGCCGAGTTGATCTGCACCGGCACCTGGTGCGAGGCGAACACCTCGCGCAGCAGCTCGGCGACACGCGCGCCTTTGCGATTCAGATCCTCGTAAACGTCCGGCGTGAGCTCGGTCATCGTGGCAAGCCCTGCCGCCATCCCAAGTGGGTTGCCGTTGTAGGTGCCGCCTTGCGCCAGGTTCCCTTCGCGCCGAGGATCGAGCAGGCCCATCACGTCTGCCCGGCCGCCGAACGCCGCAACTGGAAGTCCACCCCCGATGATCTTGCCCATCGTCGTGAGATCCGGCGTCACGCCGTACATCTGCTGAGCGCCGCCCGGGCCCAATCGCAGTGAGATCACCTCGTCGAAGATGAGAAGGATGCCGAGCTCTTGAGTTGTGCTCCTCAGGCGCTCGAGGAACTCAACGGTTGCCGCGATCACGCCGCCCGCTCCGATCACCGGCTCCAGGATCACCGCGGCCAGCTCGCCGGCTTCGCGGCGAATGATCGCCTCGGCGGCGTTGGGGTTGTTGAAGGGCAGCACCACGGTTTGGTGCAGAACCCAATCGGGTGTGCCGGCCGAGTCGGGTCTGGCGATCGGAGCGTCGGGCGGTCCCGCCTCCGATAGCGCCGGGTGCGTGCTCACCTCGGCGTAGTCGTGGGTGCCGTGGTAGCCGCCCTCTATGCGCGCGATCTTCGGCCGCCCCGTGAAGGCTCGGGCCAGCCGCATTGCGAACATCGTCGCTTCGGTGCCCGAGTTGCAGAACCTGACCGCATCGAGGCTTGGCACCCGCTCGCATAAGAGCGTCGCAAGCTGAACCTCGATTGCGTTCGCGGCGGCGAAACCAGTGCCGCGCGCGGCCTGCTTCTGAATTGCCTCGACAACCTTCGGATGCGCGTGGCCGAGGATCATCGCTGTGTAGTTGCCGAGCATGTCGATGCGCTCGGTGCCGTCGGCATCCCAGACCCGGCAGCCTCGGCCGCGCTCGATGTAGAGGGGGTAGGGGTCGAAATAGGTGGTCGTTCGCGTGGTGCCGCCCGGCATGACCGTGACCGCCTTCTCGTGCAGCACACGAGAGTGGGGAGTGGTTTCGCGGTATAAGGCCTCCGCGTCGTTTGCCACTGCGGTGAGGCTACCACCAGCCTGCGGCACAGATCGCCAGGCGCGCGTACGATACAGGCTCGCGACGGCGTCCCTGGAGTGGGTGGAGTACAGAGCGGGAAGGAGTCCCAATGAGTGCTGTTGCGTCGCCGATCACCGAGCACGAATCCGAACAGATCGAGCGCGCCAACGCGTCGGGGCGAATCCCTGTCGTCTTCATCCACGGCCTCTGGCTGCTGCCGAGCAGCTGGGACCGCTGGGCCGAGGTGTTCGAGGAAGCCGGCTACTCGGCCGTAAAGCCAGGCTGGCCCGACGATCCGGAAACCGTGGCCGATGCCAAGGCGCATCCGGAGGTGTTCGCGGGTAAGACCGTGGGACAGGTCGCCGACCACTTTGCCGGAGTCATCGGAAAGCTGAACAAGAAGCCGGCCGTGATCGGTCACTCGTTTGGCGGGTTGCTTACCCAGATCGTCGCGGGGCGCGGCCTGGCATCCGCGTCGGTCGCGATCGATCCCGCGCCCTTCCGCGGCGTGCTCCCTCTGCCGATCTCGGCCCTCAAGGCCGCGTCTCCCGTGCTGCAGAACCCTGCCAACCGGGGCCGAGCCATCCCGCTCACGTACGAGCAGTTCAGGTTTGCCTTCGCCAACGCCGTGAGCGAGGACGAGGCGAAGCAGCTCTACGACACGTTTGCGGTCCCGGCATCGGGCGCTCCGCTATTCCAGGCGGCGGCCGCCAACCTCAACCCGTGGACCGAGGCAAAGGTCAACACGATCAATCCCGAGCGAGGCCCCCTGCTCATCATCGACGGAGAAAAAGACAACACGGTCCCGTGGGCGATCGCCAACGCGTCTTACAAGCGCCAGAAGCGCAACCCCGGAGTGACCGAGATCAAGTTGATTCCTGGACGGGGCCACGCCCTAACGATCGACAGCGGTTGGCGAGAGGTCGCGGACACCGCGCTCGCCTTCGTCAAGCGTTTCGTCTGAGGGAGGGCCGAACCGGGTCGACGCTCAGCCACCTCGAGGGTGGCCTCTCGGGGCGGAGCTACGCGGCCGAGGAATTGATGGGGCTCGACCCCGTCGATCAGCGGCCGCTGCTCGCCCGCTACGACCTGGATCGTGCAGCGCAAACCCTCAGCCACGAGTCGATCGCCGCGCGGAGGTCGGGTGGGCTCTGGCGCTGGCATGAGCTGCTCCCGGTGCGCCGCTGGGAGTCGGTCCTGTACCTGGGCGAAGGCGGCACTCCGCTGCAGGCGGCGCCGCGCCTGGGTTCCTGGCTCGGTCTGACCGCTCTGACCGTCAAGCGTGAGAGCCTGAACCCGACCGGCTCATTCAAGGCGCGCGGGATGGCGGTCGCCGTGAGCCGGGCGGTTGAGCTTGGTGCGCGGCACCTGGTCGCGCCCTCCGCCGGAAACGCCGGCGGCGCGCTGGCTGCATATGCCGCCGCGGCGGGCGTTCGGGCCACCGTCGTCATGCCGGTCGATGCGCCACCGGCGAACCAGGTCGAGGTGCTGGCGACGGGCGCGGACCTCTTGTTGCTCGACGGTCTGATCTCCGACTGCGGACGGCTTGCGCGCGCAATCGCGGACGACGCAGGCGCCTTCGACCTCAGCACGCTCAAGGAGCCCTACCGTGTCGAGGGCAAGAAGACCATGGGCCTCGAGCTTGCCGAGCAGCTCGACTGGAAGGTGCCGGACGCCATCATCTATCCGACCGGCGGCGGGACCGGGATCGTCGGCATGTGGAAGGCATTCGACGAGCTGGAGGCCATCGGCCTTCTCGGCGCAGAGCGTCCGCGGATGTTCTGCGTCCAGGCCGCGGGCTGCGCGCCGATCGTCCGGGCGTTTCATGAAGGCGCGCGTTTCGCCGCGCCCTGGCCGAATGCCGCGACGGCGGCGTCGGGCCTCCGCGTTCCGGGCGCCGTCGGCGACTTCCTCATCCTCGACGCCATGCGCAATTCGGGCGGTTCGGCGGTCGCGGTGGCTGAGCCGGACATTGTCCAGATGCAGGGCCGCCTGGGCTCGCTCGGGCTTGGTTACGTCAGCCTCGAGACAGCGGCGGCTACAGCAGGGCTCCGCGCGCTGCTGGAATCCGGGCTGGTGTCTCGTGACGAGTCGATCGTGGTTTTCGACACCGGCGCCGGCTTCAAGTCCGAACCCGCCCCGATTCCGACTCCGCGCGTGATTCCGAACGACGAAGACTTCTGGAGGCAGGAGGTGCTGCCCGGCTTCAGGCGGCGCGGCGCATAGCCGAAACGATCCAGAGCACACCCTTCTGATTGAGCAGCGGGCGGAGGCCATGCTGCTCCGAGGTGGCGATGATCCTCCTCGGCGGGTGCTGGAAGATGTGGAACTCGCGGCGCGCTGCGAGGAGCATCAGATTGGCAAGCCCCATGCCGATGACGGTCCACCAGGTGCGCCTCGGGTAGCTCAGGACGAGGACCTGCCGGGCGTGGTCCGCGGCTGCACCAGCCAGGCGCGGCATGTCGGGATAGCAGCAGATCACGCGGTTGAGGATGACGATGTCCGCGATGTCGACCTGGCCGGCTGCTTCGGCGAAGTCCATGACCATGCGTTCGACGCGGTCGGCCAGGCCCGCTTCATTCAAGAGCTCGCCCGCGACCTCTTCGTACGTCGGCGTCAGCTCGACGCTCGTCGCCCGCGCGGCGCCGGCTTTGAGGAGCTCGATCTGGATCGCACCGATGCCACCGCCAATTTCGAGCACAGTGCGTCCCTCGACACCTTGCGATTTGAGGAACGCGACGATCCGGGCTGACGTGGCGTCGAGCCCTTTCCGCCGGTATCGCTTTGCTTCGCCATGGGCCGCTCGCTCGCTAAAGACCCAGCGGTAACCCTTAGGGGAGCAGCAGTCGGGCATCAGATCCATCCCCTCCGTCGAAACAGCCAGAGCTGGATGCCGGTCGCGACCAGCATCGTGCCGACTCCGACGGCGAATGCGAGGTAGGGGGTCTCGAGCACCTGAGTGAGGTACATGAAGTTCATGCCGTAGAAGCCGGTGAGGAAGCTCAAAGGAAGGAAGAGGCTCGCGATCACCGTGAGTGCCTTCGTCGTCTCGTTGACCCGGTTCGAAACCGTTGAGAGGTAGACGTCCATCGCGCTGGACAGCAGGTCGCGCAGCGAGTCGGCCGTTTCGTACTGGCGGGTGATGTGGTCATAGACGTCGCGGTAGTAGAGCGTCATGTCCTGCTGCTGCAGGTGGATTCCATGGGTGATCAGGCGCTGAAACACATCTCGCTGAGGACCCAGGAAAATTCGAAGCTCGGTGACGGTGTGCTTGAGCTCGTAGATCCGGCCGAGTGACTTTGGAGACGCCTTCCGAAGGATGTCGTCCTCGAGCTCGTCGACGAGGTCGTCGAGCTTTTCCAGCACGGGAAAGGTCGCGTCGACGAGCGCATCGATCACGAGATATGTGATGAAGGCCGGCTTGCCGTGAGTCAGCTCCGGGCTCTTGTGGACCCGCTCCTGGAGGTCTTTCAGCTGCGCCGATGGCTCGTTGTGCACCGTGATCAGGTAGTGGGGCCCGACGAAGAGATGGTGCTCGCGCAGGACGATCTCGTCCTGGTGCCATTCGGCGACAAAGAGCACCGTGAAGTTGTAGTCCGTGTACTCGTCCACCTTCGGGCGCTGGTCCTGGTGCCTGATGTCCTCGATGGTCAGGGCATGGAACTTGAACGTTTGCTCGAGAAGGTGGAAGTCGCTCTCGTCTGGAGCTTCGATGTCGAGCCAGAATCCGGCCTCGGGGGCTGCGTTGAAGCAGCGGACGATCTCGTCCGTCGCCGTCGACTCCTGCTTGCCGCCGGTCGTGATAAGCGTTCTCATGGCTTCTTGGTGCCTGGCATCCGTAGATCATGATGCCCTTGAGAGGGACTTTCGGGTTGGGTGCGGGATAGTACGAAAGGAGTGATCGCAGCCTCGACGCAGGAGGCGACCCCGCGTGACACGGCCGCCTTTGTGGTGTTGGTCGAGCCGGTGCTGCCTGCCGCCTACCGGCTCGCGGTGGCGATGCTTCGCTCCGACACCGAGGCCGAGGACGTGGTTCAGGAGGCGATGTTCAAAGCATGGCGGCACTTCGGACGGTTCAAGGACGGAGCTGAGATGAAGCCCTGGCTCCTCACGATCGTTGCGAACGAGTGCCGCCGGCAGCGGCGAAGCCGGTGGTTCTGGGTGGTCAGGTCGGCGGACATTCTCGAAGGAGAGGATTCGGGCCACCCTCAGCTGGATGCCGGGCGGGCCGACCTTCGTCGCGCGCTGCACCGACTGCCTCACGACCAGCGCCTCGTCCTCGTCCTTCGTTACTACCTCGATCTCAGCTTCGATGAGGTGGCGCAGGTCCTGAAGATCTCGACGAAGGCGGCCAAGTCGCGCACATACAGGGCGCTCGAGCGGCTGCGCTTGAGCCCGGAGGTGCTTGCCGATGCGTGAAACAGAGATCCGCGACCGCCTCCGCGAGGCGATCGGCGAGGCCAGATACCCTTCCGCGCTCAAGGGCAAGGTCGTCGAACGCCTCGGCCAGCCTGCGTCACGCACCAATCCGGCAGCGTTGGGACTGGTAGCGGCCCTGCTCGCGGTGCTCATCGTGGCGAGCCTTGTCTACATCCGGGTTCAGACGGCGCAGCCCGGACGGCCTGCTGCCGGTCCGTCGCCCCGGCCGACTGCATCACCCTTCAGCCCGGTGCCGGCCGCCGACATCCCCACCACGGACCTTGCCGCCGCTGACCTGACGCCTGCGGCAGTGCTGGTCAGCCAGGAGGATCTCGTTGCGACCAGCGGGGGCCGCACCGTGAGGCTCGTCGGCGCCTACGCCGACCCTGCTCGCACGGTCTTCATCTTCCGCACTCTACCTGCGGCGGGCTCACCGACCCTCCAGGTTTCGGACAGCAAAGGTCCACTCAACGCTGGCAGCGGCGGCGCGGCCGGCGTGGTCGGAGACCAGGTCGTCCATCTCTTTCAGGGTCCGCATGCGGGTTCAGACGGAATGGCGCACTTGAACGTCGCGATTACCGGGTTCGACCCCATCGTGCCTGCGGAAGGACGGCCGATCTACGGAATCTGGAATTTCGCGTTCGACCTGAGGGTGCAGCCGGCGACATCGCTGCCCCTGCCAGGGCTGATCTCCAGCGGCTCCGACAGGGTCAACGTCGAGACGTTCGAGCTCACGCCCAGCGTGATCCACTTCAAGGCCGTGGTCCATGGAGCTTCCCCGTCGGGAGTGCTTGACGCAGGAGTGAGCGTGGTCGACGGCGGGGGGAACCCCATTCACCCGTCCGGCTCGGCCGTCCCGGTCGGTGGCAGCCCCGGCGCGACCAGGGTCGACCTCACGTGGCCGCGGCCGGCGAGCGCAGCGACGTACAACCTTCACGTCGTCGAAACAGGTGGCGAGTACCGGACCAGCATCGCGATCCCGGCTCCGCCTGCCATAGACAACGGCAAGCCAGCGAAGGGGCATCCCCTGGGTCCAGCTGATTTTCCAGTCGCGCAGCAATCGCTGAACCTGCAAGGCGCGATCACCGACCACATCAGCTCCGGCAATCCTCAGTCCTGCGGCGCCGGATCAGGTCCGGATGGGCTGTCGCTCTTTGCATTCGCGACCTACTTCCAATCCAGGGGCGCGTTGTACTACGTGTCTTTCTATACGGATAAGGCCGTCCAGGTTTACCACGGGCCAGGGACGTACAAGGCGCGAGCCACGCTGTCGCCGGTCTCGTTCATAGGCACCACCAATCCGATGTTCACCGGCACGCCTCAGCTGACGGTCAGCAAGGACAACGGCCTTCACCAGGGAAGCGTGAGCGGCACCCTGGCCTGGACTGACGACCCGAGCCAGACGCTGACGATCACGGGGACCTGGACCTGCATGCCGGGTCAGGAGCTGGGCCCGGCCTGAGCGTCGGTCTTTGGTACAGACCAACGGGTTCTGGCGGCCCAGGCTTCGGCCCGCGTGGCGATCTCGCGGATGACCTCGTCCTTGGCTTCGGTATAGGCGATGCGATCATCCGCCCAGCGAGCCGTCGCGGATTCCTTCGCCTTCAGGTAGGCACCTCTCGCGCCGGCGTCGGACCGCAGATAAGCGACGAACAAGAGGTGCCTCCGCTCCCATGGGCTGCCGGCGTTGCATACATGGACATGCACGTCACGGCTCCGGTCCGCAAACGGCCTGAAGAAGCGGTGGTCGTCGTCGCGGCTGCGCAGCTGAACGCCGAGCGACTCGATCGCGGGAACGTAAGCCGCTTCGTCCAGCATGTCGTCGACGCTGACCTGGATGTCGATCACGGGTTTGGCGGGCAATCCTGGGACCGCTGTGGAACCGACATGATCGATTCGCCTTTGCGTTCGACCCAGAGCGCCGGTCAGCTTTTGCTTCCAGTCGTTGAAGCGAGACGGCCATTCAGGGTCGTACGGGACAAGCTGGATCAGCTCGAGTTTCCGATCGCTGCCGGGCACGAGCTCGAAGCCGGCATGCATCTCGTACAGAGCTCGCGCCGACAGCCGAACGCGTTCCTCGGCTGGTAATTCGTGCGGCTTCAGTCCACGTGGCCCAGCGACGAGCTCGTAGAGGTTGATCACTGTCGCGCTCTCATCGCCTGCGCGCCGCCGCACGCGCCACGCTTCGAATACTGCCTCCTCGCTCAGCGGCGATCGGCCTCCGACATCTCGTCGATGCAAATCGCGATGCACAGCAGGAGGACGTCGTCCTGACCAGGCGCGATCGTGACGCCGTAGAACATGTCGCCGACAAACCACTGTCTCGAGACCGATGCCACGACCTGGCCTCCGCCAGTGATCTGGAACTCGTGGTTGAGAATGTCACCCTGTGCTTCCAGCACGCCGCCGCCGGATACGTCGATGTCGAAATGCTGGCTCAGGATGTTGAAGAACGCCTTCTTCACGACGGCAACGACCTGGCCGTCCCGCTTGACATCCATCGTCTTCCGCAACGTGAGCATTTCGGCCTGCATTCTCGCCAGCTCGTTTCCACTCGCGTCCTGCAGCGCGAAGGTCTGAGTCAGGACGAGCACCTTGCCATCGACTTTGTAGACGTTCTCGCCGGCCGTGTTCTGGACCCAGAAGTCCTCGCCGATCGAGAAGATCTGCCGGCGCAGCTGGTAGGTCGTCCACCCGGTCATGGACATGGGTTCGAAGTCTATTCGTACCGCAAGGCCTCGGCCGGCGCGACGCCGGCATCGTGACGTTCATGGTCGTGTTCATGTCGGTTTTCCAGGATGTTCTGGTGCAGAACTTCGCCAACGTCGATCAACTCTCCGGCGGGTGGCAGATCGTCGCCGGAACTCCGGACAACAACGGAGAAGATTCGGCGCACCAGTGGATCGACTCTAGAGCGGGAGTGTGGCGGATCTGCGCCGAAACGGTCGCCAAACCCCGCGCTAAAGCGTGTCGTTCACCACAACCAGCGCCGGGGTCATGACCGCCAGGCAGGCTAGCGCTTCCGTCACCGTCGATACGACCTCCACAGCGAAGCCTGCGTCCTCCCAAGCGCACCGCGCGGAGCGGGCGCCTGCCTCATCGGCCACGACGATCAGCACCCATGGGGTCAATGTATGGTCGGGGTCTTCGTCTGAAATTGGTGGTGCGGTGATGATCATGGCTGTCTAGTCCGCCATCAGACGGTCAACCTCCGCATGCAGCAGCTCGAGGTCGACGGGCTTGGTCAAGAAGCTGTCGACTCCTGCGGTATCGAGCTCTTGACGGAGCTCTTCGGAAACATCTCCGGTCAACGCGAGCACCTTGATGGGGTGGAGCTGGTGGCGCTTGCGAAGGAGCTGGAGAACCTCGACGCCGTCATACATCGGCATGTGGACGTCGAGGATGACGAGCTGATAGTTGCCGCTCGTGCCAAGCTCGAGCGCCTGGTTGCCATCGGGCGCGGACGAGACGTCGTAGCCGAAAGATTGCAGGAAATAGGTGAGCAGCTCAGTGTTCATGGGGTCGTCGTCGGCGACCAGGATTCGCCCCGTCACCCGGCCACCACGTGGCGGTCGGTCTCCGTGTCGATGAAGTACTGGCTCACAGCCGCGGCAAAAGTCCGAGTGTCGATCGGCTTCGCGATGTAACCGACGCATCCTGCCTTCAGCGCCACCTCGCGGTCGCCGGCCATCGCGTGGGCGGTGAGGGCCACAACTGGGATCGCCCTGGTGGCGGGGTCTGACTTGAGCTGGCGTGTCAGCGAGAGGCCGTCCTGACCTGGCAGTTGCACGTCCATGAGGATGAGGTCGGGCACAAGGTCACGCAGAAGATCGAGCGCTTCGAGGGCAGAACCAGCCAGCTGCACCTGGTAGCCGTCGAGCTCCAGCACCGCTTGAACCAGCACCTGGTTGGCCTCGTTGTCTTCGACGACCAGAATGACGCGCTTCTCGTTCACGGCGAGCCGTTGCGCTGAGCGATCACCCGCTTGAGCAGACCGACGATGTCTGTGGTTGCGACGTTGCCGCGAGTAAGGATCTGAGACACCCGTCCGTTGAGGAGACGTTTGTCAGCGTCTGTGAGTGTCATCGCGGTGACGACCATGATTGGAGTGTCGCGGGTTCTCTCGTCGGCGCGCAGTGCCTCGACCACGTCGAAACCCGTGACATCCGGCATCATCAGGTCGAGCAGCACGCAGTCTGGCTGCATGGTCTTCGCGAGCTCGATCGCCTGGCGGCCGCCAGAGGCAGGGAGCACCGAGAAGCCGGCCGGCTCGAGCGCCTGGGTCAGCCACATGCGGTTGGTGGCATCATCGTCCACCACCAGCACCCGGACCTCGTCCTTGCCCGAGTGGCGCTTGAAGTCGAAGCGGTTCAGCCGCTTGATCAGGGCTCCCGTGTCCACGGGTTTGACGAAATAGTCGAGCGCGCCGAGGGCAAGGCCGAGCTCCGGGTTGTCGACCACGCTCACCACGACGATAGGTATGCCGCTGGTCGTTTCGTCGCTCTTCAGGCGCGTCATGATCTCCCAGCCGTCGACCTCGGGCAGGATGATGTCGAGAGTGATAGCCGCTGGCTGCAGCTCGCGAGCCCGTGCGAGCGCCTCGTTACCGGTCCGCGCCACCTCGGTCCTGTAACCGGCGGCCGAGAGCTGGCGTGTCAGGAGCTCGGCCGCGGCCGGGTCGTCTTCCACCACCAGGACCACCGGCCCAGACCCGTTCTTCGCGACCGCCTCCACCATCTCGGTCGCGGGCATAACCCCCGCCCGAACTGGCAGGCTGAGCGTGAACACGCTGCCCTTGTTGAGGCGGCTTGACACGCGAACGTCGCCACCATGGAGGAGCGCGAATCGCTTGGTCAGCGCGAGTCCGAGACCGGTGCCCTCGTGCTTGCGCCCTGGTCCGAAGTCCACCTGGTGGAACTCGCGGAAGATCGACTTCAGATCGGATTCCGAGATGCCGATGCCGGTGTCGGTCACCGTGATCTCGATCGTGTCTTTGATGCGCCGGGCCCCGATCGTCACCGATCCGCCTTCGGGTGTGAACTTGATTGCGTTCGAAACCAGGTTGAGGAGCATCTGCTTGACCTTGCCGGCGTCGCCGAGCATGTCGCCCGCACCTGTGGCGGTTGAAGTCAGGGCGATGCTCTTCTTCGTCACGAGCGGCTCGACGGTCTTGATGACCTGGTCGACCGAATCGGCCACCGACAAAGTCTGTAGGCGCAGCTCCATCTGTCCCGCCTCCACCTTGGACAGGTCGAGGATGTCATTGATCAGGCCGAGGAGGTGTCTGCCGCTGGTCAGGATCTGGCTCAGGAAACGCTTTCGCGTGGCCTCGTCGAACTGGCCGTTTTGCGCGTCGGTCAGCAGCTCAGAGAAGCCGATGATCGCGTTGAGCGGCGTACGGAGCTCGTGGCTCATGTTGGCGAGAAACACGCTCTTGTGACGGTTGGCGTCCTCGAGCGCGGCATTGCTCTGCTCGAGCTGGGTGATCAGGTGACGGCGGTCCAGCGCGGTCACGAACGCGCTCATGAGCTGCTGCATACGCGTTATCTCGTCGCCACCGAATCCAGGTGTGAAAGGTCCAGCCAGCACGACCAGAGTCCCAGACGTCGTCAGGCCATTTACAGGCACTGACATTGCGATCGCCTCGACACCCTCGAGCGTGACCCGCCGCACTCCTTCGCGCAGGCTCGGCAGGTCTGCCGTCAGCTCGGCGACCGCCGCCAGGTCGAGGCCATGGCTCGACGTGGCTTTGCCGTCGCCGTCGAACAGGGCGCCCGACGCGCCACCGGCCAGGCGCAGCGCCCACCCGAGCGCGCGATTCGCCAGGGCGTCGCGGTCATCGCTGACGAGAAGGTCTTCCATGAAGGCACGCAGGCCTTCTTCCTCTCCGGCGCGCCACTGCCGGCGCAACCACGAAGGTGGGGCGAAGCTTGCGTAGAGGAGGGGGATGATGGCCAGCGCGACCAGCTCCGTGATGACCTGGATCACCGGCTGACGGATGAGCAAGCCGGCGGAGACTGCAAATAGGAGCAGAGCCACCAACCCGCCGAACCCGAGGCTCAAGGAGCGAAGGCGCCACGCCTGTACCGCAGGCAGGCCGCGGGCCGCCAGCCAGAATCGGACGATAGGTTCGACAACGCACGCGCACCACACCAGCACCAAGAGCACGGCGACGAGGAGCAGCAGAGTCCGGTTCAGTGACAGAACAATGGCGGCGACTAGGAGGACGCTGACAGCCGCCAGCGACGCGATCGCGACGGCATGCCAGCGCCGGGGGATGGGGATGACAGAGTTGCGGTAGAGGAGGAGGGCGTAGGCGGTGCCCATGAATCCGAGCAGCTCGATTACACCCAGGAAGGGCAGCATGATCGGGATGTACGCCTGCAGCCGGCCGAGGCCCGACACCACCGCCAGCAAGATGATGGCGAGGGCAAGAAACCCCATCGAGCGGTCTCGCCGCCGGACCCACGTGATCGCGGTCACGACGCCGAGCGCCACAAACGCGACCGCGACTGTGTTCTCAAGGAACGAAACCAGGGCTTGCATCGCGATCAGGCGGCCCCCTGGCTCCCAAGAGTCTGGATCTCGGCATTGAAGAGATCGACCACTTCAGGGTCCCACTGGCGGCTCGCGCCGCTGCGGAGGATAGCCAGTGCCTCCTCCGGCGCCTTACGCGATCGGTAGGGCCGGTCATTCACCAGGGCGTCGAAGGCGTCGCAGACGGCGACGATCCGCGCCAAGCGCGGGATGCTCGAGCCGGCGAGACGATCTGGATATCCGGTGCCGTCGTACCGCTCGTGGTGGTTGCGGATGATCGGCAGCAGGCCGGCGCTCGACCGCAGGGGCGCCACGATCGTCTCTCCGATGACCGGGTGCTGGCGCATCGTCGCCAGCTCGGTCGCGTTGAGCGGTCCCGGCTTGAGCAGGATCGCGTCGGGGACACCGATCTTGCCGATATCGTGGATGAGGCCACCGCGATAAAGCGCGTCCAGGTCTGACGACCCAAGGCCCATCCGGCATCCGATCCTGCGCGCCGTCTCGGCCACCCTGTGGGTATGGGCTTCGGTGAAGGGGTCCTTCGCCTCTACGGCAGCGGCCAGCGCGAAGATGACCTGCTCGGCACTGTCGAGCGAGTCGTACACGCCCTTCAGTCGCAGCGCTGAGCTGACTCGAGCGACCAGTTCGATGCGGTCGACCGGCTTCGTCATGTAATCGTCCGCGCCAGCCTCCAGCGCCCGCACCCTGTCGGCCGTGCGATCGAGGGAGGTGATCATCACGACCGGCAGGAGACGGGAACGCGGGCTGGCCTTGATGCGCCGGCAGACCTCGTAGCCGTCGATGCCGGGCATCTGGACATCGAGCAGCACAAGGTCCGGCGGCGCCGCCTGAATCGCTTGAAGCGCCGAAGGACCGTCCGCGGCAGTCCGCACGTGGCAATCGACGTCGGCCAGGCAGGCCTCGATGAGCTCTCGGTTCGCGGCGCCGTCGTCGACGACCAGCACGATGGGCGTGCGTTCCGGATGGGCGAGGCGGCGAGTCGCCGGCGAGCCCGACGCCTCCTCGAGCCCGCTCGGCCACGCGGCCGGCTTGAGCGCGGCGACGAAGTCAGCGGCGGCTCCATAGCGCTCCTCTGGCCGTTTGGCGAGCGCGCGGCGCAAGACGTCTTCGACGTGGGCGGAGAGCTCGCCCTTCAGCTCGCGGGTGGTTGGCATGGGCTTGGTGACGTGGGAGAGGAGGGTGGCCGCCGGCGTCGATGCCTCGAAGGGCACGCGTCCAGTCAGCATCTCGTACGCCACGACCGCCAGCGAGTAGAGGTCGGAAGCGGTCCCCAGCGGCTCATCCGCCGCCTGCTCGGGCGACATGTACTCGGGCGTGCCCATGACGGTCCCGGAACCAGTCAAGCGGCGGACCGACCCCAGCATCTTGGACAGGCCGAAGTCACCCAGGGCAGGAGTCCCATCGGAATGGAGGAGGATGTTCGACGGCTTGATGTCGCGGTGGAGCACTCCGTGCGCGTGGGCGTGGTCCAGGGCTCCCGCGACCTGCTGGAGCAGCCGGACGACCTCTTTCAGATCCATCGGGCGGCCGACCCTGTCGGCAAGCGTTCCGCCCTCGACCAGCTCGAGTACGAGATATGCGGTGCCGTCCTCGTAGCCGAAATCGAAGACCTCGACTATGTTCGGGTGCTTCAGGCGCGCCACCGAGCGCGCCTCCTGCTGGAAGCGCTCGCAGTATTCGGGGTCTTCGGCCAGCATGTCCGGGAGGACCTTGATGGCCACGTAGCGGTCCAGGGCGGCGTGGTATGCGCGGTAGACGGTGGCCATGCCGCCCCGGCCCACCCGCTCCATGACCCGGTACGGGCCGAGCGTCACGCCTTCCCGGACGATCATCTGATCAGCCCGAAGAGGATGAGGAGGCCCACCGCCGGCGGCAGAGCCGTCAGTCCAAGGGATGCCAGGAGGACGGCCAGGACCGTCAGGCGCCCCGGCGAACCTTCCTCCGCCTCCGACCCTTCTTCAGCTACCCACCTGGTGACTAGTTCCACGTTAAGCAAGACGCTCCATCCCACGTTCAGATTAGGAAGTGATTGCTTAGTGGACCACTCTCCGTTGAGCTAATTCACTACCCAGGTGGGTAGTTGTGTTAATCCACTTGCCTAAAGCCAGCCTTCCTTGGCAGCGAGGTGGGCCAGCTCCGTCCGGTTGGAGACGCCTGTTTTCTGCAGGATCTGCCGCATGTGGAACTTGACGGTGTTCTGGCTCAGGTGCACTTGCGCGGCGATCTCCCGGTTGGTCAGGCCCTGCACCGCCAGGCGAAGGATCTCGGTTTCGACGCGGCTCATCGGGGGGGCGGTCGATCCGGCCCTGACTGCAGCCCCGCTGCCCCGGGGGCGAGTCAGCCGTTCCTGCATCGTGGCGCTGTCGATTGCCACCGACGCGACGCTGCCCAGGGCGTCAAGAAAAGAGACCCATTCCTGGTCGGGAACCAGGGCCGAGCGGTGGAAGACCTCGAGGGCTCCCAAAAGCCTGCCCCGGCTGATCAGCGGCACAGCGCCGTACGCCTTGAAGCCCTCGCGCGCGAAGAGCGACCGGCGACGAAATTGGGAGAAGGCGCTGAGAGCGGTCACCGTCTCGATCCGCCTTGTGCTGAGTACCTTGCCGGGCACTCCTTCGTCCGCAGGCAGCCGGTATTCCGGAACCGCGGTGGCGAGAAATCCGGTGCTCGCCGATAGCGCAAGGGTGTTGTCGTTTTCGTCGAGGAGGAGGATGTCCGCGGCGTCAACCTTCAGCTGGGTCGTGACGTGGTCGAGGATGACCTTCAGGGTCAGCCTCAAGTCGCCGCTCACGCTGATCGCGAGGCTGACGCTCTGCAGCGCGGCAAGCCGCTCGAGCCGTTTGACCGCGTCCTCGTAAAGCTGGGCGTTCTCCACGGCAACCGCTGTCCGGTCGGCGATCGCCTGCATCCAGATCGTGTCTTTCTGCGTGATCGGGTTGGAGCTGCTCGGCTCGAACAATCCGAGCGTGCCGATCGTGGCGCCTCGGGTCCGCATCGGCACAACGACGATGCCCATGTGGGCCGCCGGCGACCTCCAGGGGTGGTCGGTCAGATAGCGCCGAACGTCATCGTTCAGGTAGCCCATCAAATCCTTCACCGTGATATCGGCGATGACCAGCGGCTGGCCTGACTCGATGACGCGAGACGAGATCGGTGTCGAGTCGGAGGTTCCCGCGAGCCGCATTGCCTCCATGTAATCGGCCGCAAAGTCGGGGTCGCCGTTGTCGCCGTTGGTGACCACGAACTGAATGTCAGATGGATCCTTGCCGATCAGCGAGGCTACCCAGATGCCTGGCCGAAGCTTGTTGAGCGCCTCCGTGACGGTGGACAGGATCGCCGTCGGCTCCAGGCGGGCCTGGGCAAGGTGACCGGTCACCTCGTCCACGATGTGGTCGCCCGCCGAGCGGGTGGTGGCGCGACTGTGCGCGATCAAATGCGTCACGTCCGCCAGGGTCGCGACGACACCGCCGGTTGGGTGATCGTCGACCACCTCCGGCACCGCATCGACCTGGATCCATATGTCCGCGCCCCCGGGGCGCCGCGCCCTGACGAGGACGCCTCGGACCGCCTGCCGCGACCGCAAGGCGGCGATGACCGGGTGCACCGCAAGCGGCCCTTCCTCAGATTCGATCACCAACCAGCCAGAGTCCTCGGCGTTGGTCCCCACCAGGTCTTCTTCACGCAGGCCAAGAAGGACGCATGCGGCTGTGTTGGCGTCCACAACCAGGCCGCCCGAGTCGTAGACGACGACCGCCGTGGGCAGCCTGTTAAGTGTCAGATATGCCGCCAGAATGTCGGCATTATCCCGCGGGTGCCGAAAGCTTCCATGAGTTAGCTCACGCTTAAGGGTTGATGGTCAACGTCCTGGTGCGGCACAGGGAAGGCGGCTGGCGCTGCGAGGTCGCCGTCGAGCACGGCGGCGAACGCTCGCAGCACGTCGTGACCGTGTCCGTCGCTGACGCGTTGCGATGGGGTGGCGGGGACCAGCCGGCCGAGGTTGAGGACCTGGTCCGGCGCAGCTTCGACTTCCTGCTCGAGCGGGAGCCGCCCGGCTCGATCCTGCGCGAGTTCGACCTTTCGGTGATCCAGCGCTATTTCCCGGAGTACGACCAGCAGTTCACACGGTGACCGCGCTTCAAACCACCGTCACATTGACGGCCTAGGTTTGACATCTAGGATGGATTCGGACATGGCAGCGCCGATCCTGGTCGTCGACGACGACCCAAAGATCGTGTCCCTCGTCAAGACCTACCTCGAGCGGGAAGGCCTTCGGGTCATCACTGCGCCGGATGGTCAGGCTGCGCTGCGCGCGTTCAGCGAGCTTCACCCAGGGCTCATCGTGCTGGACCTCATGCTGCCCGAGCTCGACGGTCTGGCTCTGATGCGGCTCATCCGCGAGCGGTCGGACGTGCCGATCGTGATGCTCTCAGCGCGCGCGAACGTCGAAGACCGGGTGTATGGCATCCACGAGGGAGCTGACGATTACCTGGCCAAGCCTTTCTCACCGGCCGAGCTGGTCGTTCGGGTCAAGGCCGTGCTCCGACGCGCGAGGGATGCGAACGGTTCCGGTACTCGCCACGGAGTCCTGGAGCACGGCGACCTGACGATCGACCTCGACCGCATCGAGGTGCGGCGGGCAGACAAGGTCATGTCGCTGACCCCCGCAGAGTTTCGCCTCCTCGTCGCCCTGGTGGAGGCCCACGGCCGCGTTCTGACACGCCAGGCCTTGCTCGACTCTCTGTACGGACCATCGCAGGGTGATGCGCTCGAACGCACCGTCGACGTGCACATTGGACGGTTGCGAGACAAGCTCGGCGAAGAGGTCGGCACGCCGCGTTACATCGTGACTGTTCGTGGCGTGGGCTATCGCGCGGTGGCGTAGTGCGACGGCTGCGGAGTCTTGCGACAGGAATCACGGTGGTCTCGGTGCTGGTTGCGCTCATCGCCATCGCGGTCATCGTCGTCGGCGTGCTGGTGGTCGCGCAGTCAACCTTCGATCGCTTGATGATCCAGGCCGGGACGCCGGCCGCCGAAGCCCAGGCGATGTTCGACCACGGTGTCGAAGCCAGCTTCGTGGTCGCGGTTCTCATAGCCATCCCGATCAGCGCGGGCCTGGCCGTGATCCTCGCTGCGCGCCTGGCCCGACCGCTGCGGCGCATGGCGTGGGCAGCGGAGCGAATCGCCGGCGGCGACTATCAGGCGCGCGTGCCGCGAGGTGGCCCTGCGGAGCTCGCATCCCTGGCCGATTCGTTCAACCAGATGGCGCACAGCCTCTCGGAGCAAGAACGCGAGCGACGCGACTTCATCGCCAACGCGGCGCACGAGCTCCGGACGCCGCTCACCAACCTCCAGGGCTACCTCGAGGCACTTCGCGACGGCGTGATCGCGCCGACGCCAGAACAGTTCAGGTCGCTGCACGAGGAAGCGGAGAGGCTGGTTCGCCTGTCCCGCTCTCTCGACGCGCTTGCCGACAACGAGCGCCCTGACCGAATGGCTGCGCGTCAAGACGTGGATCTCGCGCAGGCCGTGCGCTCCGCGTACGAGTTCGCCCGCCCGGCGTTTGAAGCCAAAGACATCGAGGTCGAGCTCGCCATTCCAAACGGGCTGATCGCGCGCGCAGAGCCGGATGGCCTCGCGCAGGTGCTGGCCAACCTGCTGCAGAACGCGTCGCGATACACGCCGCGTGGCGGCCGCGCCTCGATTCGCGCGGAGGACATGCACTCGAAGGTTCTGATCTCGATCACCAACACCGGCGACGGCATACCGGCCGGTGACCTGCCCCACGTCTTCGAGCGGTTCTACCGCGTTGAGAAGTCCCGCGACGCAGCGCGGGGAGGGGCGGGAATCGGCCTCGCCATCGTCAAGCAGCTCGTCGAGGCTTCAGGGGGTCGGGTCGGCGCCGATTCCAACGCTCAACTCACACGCTTCTGGTTCAGCTTGCCCGCCACGCTGATGTGACGGATCTGTAACCGGCCGTCACGGGCTCTAAACAGGCGCCCGTCAGCCTCATCTGCGAACCGACATTTCGCAAGGAGGCAATGCATGACGAGTCCGATTCGACTTCTGGGCCTGCTGGCCGCGGTGGCAGCAGGCGTGTTCGTGGCGACAGTTCCGGCCCAGGCGGCGGGCGGGGAAGACGGCGTGTCGGGGCACGGGGTCTTTGTCCAGACCAACGACCCGGGCGCGAACTCAATCGCGGCGTTTAAGCGCAACTCCGACGGAACATTGACCTACACGACCAGCTACGCGACCGGCGGACAGGGCGGCCGCGAGGCAGGCTCCGGCTCAGATCCGCTCGCAACGCAAGGTTCCCTGCAGCTCGTTCCCGAAGAGGGGCTGCTGCTCGCGGTCAACGCCGGCAGCAACACGGTCTCAGCGTTCCGGGTACGCGGAGACAAGCTCCGGTTGTCCCAGGTGATCGCATCGGGCGGTCAGTTTCCGACCGGCCTGGCGCTGCACGGGGGCTTGCTGTACGTCCTCAACGCAGGAGGCGACGGCTCCGTGAGCGGGTATCGAGTCATCGGCGGCCGGCTCCATCCGATCGAGGGATCTACCCGGACCCTTGGGCTGGGCAATACGCCCAATCCATTCTTCTTGAAGTCGCCCGCCGAAGTCGGTTTCACGCCTGACGGCGACCACCTGATCGTGACGACCAAGACCAACAACACGGTCGACGTCTTTTCGGTCGGCGAGGACGGCCTGCTGTCGGCCGCGCCAGTCAAGAACCAGGAGGCGCCTGTGCCCTTCGCGTTCGTCTTCGATCATGCAGGCAGGATGGTCTTGAACTTCGCCGGCACCAGCTCGCTCGAGACCTTCAACGTCAATCCGGACAACACGATCACGCCGGTCAGCGCACCCGTGAGCGACACGCAGGCGGCGCTGTGCTGGATAACACCGTCTCGCGGTTACGAGTACACGTCGAACACCGGGAGCGGCAGCGTCAGCCAGTTCAGAGTCGCCGGCGACGGGACAGTGGTCCTCGTCAACGCGACCGCAGCATCGAACATCCCCGGAGCAACTGATTCGGCCGCGACCGGCGGGCAGTTCCTCTACGTCCAGAGCGGCAGCTCTGGCACAGTGCATGCGTTCAGCATTGGGGACGGCGGGTCACTGACCAGGATCCAGATCGCCAATATTCCCGACGGCGGAAGCCAGGAAGGCATCGCCGCCAACTAGTTCGAGCATCTCTGGGGTGGGCTGTCATGTGCGGCCCACCTCTTTTTGTGTCTCCTGCGCGGCGGCGCTAATCTCCCTGGTTGTGGCGGGCCAGTTCATCGGGTGGAAGGGAGACTTCAAAGGCTTCTTCCTTGGCCTGCGCGCCAACAACAACAAGCCCTACTTCGACGCGCATCGCCGTCAGTACGAGGAGGAGGTCAAGGCTCCGCTGCTGGCGCTCCTCGCCGACCTCGAGCCGGAGTTCGGACCGCCCAATCGGGTCGCGCGTCCGAATCGCGACATCCGCTTCTCAGCCGACAAGTCGCCGTACAAGCTGAACATCTATGCCGATGTCGACCGTGGTGGCTATGTCGCGCTGGATGCCGAGGGTCTGGTCGCCGCCGGCGGCCGGTACATGGTGGACGATGCGCAGCTCAAGAAGCTGCGCGCGGCGGTCGCCAACGACCGGTCCGGCAAGGAGCTGGTCAGCATCGTCGCCGACCTTCGCAAGAAGGGTTACGGCGTGGAGGGTCAGGAGCTCAAGCGCGTGCCGCCGCCCTACCCGCAAGACCACCCCCGCGGAGACCTGCTTCGCCACAAGCGCCTGATCTACTTCAAGCGATGGCCGGTCGAGCCATGGATCGCGACGCCGAAGGCGCGCGACCGCGTGGCGAAGGCGTGGCGGGATGGTGCCGCGCTCGAAGCGTGGTGCGCCCGGCACATGGATAAGTAGCTAGTTCTGCATTTCGGCCAGGAGGCGCGCTGCTTCGCGGGCGTTGGTCGTCCCGTAGTTGGAAAAGCAGTTGTTGTACACGACGTGCGTGTGCTTCGTTGACCTCGCGACCGTCGCGATCTTCGGCGTCCAGTCGGCGAGCTCGTCCTCGTCGTACAGGTAGCGAAAGCGCTCCGAGGGCGGGATGTCCTTCTTCTCCCAGTTCTCCTTGTTGCGGCCATGGAATCGAAACACCGCCAGCTCGTCATTGGTCGTGAACACGACAGGGGGCACCGAGCTCTTGAACCCCTGGGGTTCGTCGACCGCCACGTAGGGGATCTTGTTGTCCTGCAGGAACTTGATGGTCCGTTCCGCGTTCTTCTCGTTGAACCAGCTGCCGTGTCGAAATTCGACCGCGATGGGGAGGTCCAGGCGCTGCCGCGTCTCGAGGATGAGCTCCCGCGCCTCGTTGGACGGGAAGACCCACTTCGGAAACTGCACGAACACGGCTCCAAGCTTGCGGGCCCTGATCAGCGGCTCGAGCGCCTCACGGAACTGCCGATAGACCGCGTCGAGCAGCTCAACAGGCATGTCCTTGCGATAAACCCGCCTCTTCTCGATGAGCTCTGAAGGCAGGTCGTCCTTGATCGCGTTCGGCAGGCGAGACACCTCGGTCGGCTGTCCCGTCATGAGGGCGTGGGCCTTGATGTCGAACACGAAATCCTCTGGCGTCCGCTCCACCCAGCTCTCGGCCGTGCGCTTGTTGGGCAGCGCGTAGTAGGTTGCGTCGACCTCGACCATCGGGAACTGACTCGCGTAGAAGCGCAGCCGGTCTTCAGCGGTCTTCATCCCGACCGGATAGAAGACGCCAGGCGCGATCATCGTCGGGTCGGTCCAGCTCGCGGTTCCTGAGCGCACCTCGCCGTGGCCCACGCGAATCGGCAAACGCGATATGTCTCCGGCTTCTTCCGCTCGCTTGCGCGCAACGTCTACGCCGGGGTCGTGTGGGTCGGTCCTAGCCATCCGCGGCCATCTATGTCAGCCACTCGGTGGCGAAGCCTGACGCGAGATGAATGTCGATCTGACGCAGGCGACCGGGGCCGGGATTGATGAACCCGTGTGCTTGTCCCGCGTCGACCACCGCCATCTCACCCGCGCTGACCACGTGCTTCGACTCTCCGTCGTCGAACGTGGACGTGCCTTCGATCACGATCAGGATCTCGACGTATGGGTGCCGGTGAAGACGTGGCCCTTCTCCCGGCGCGGCGTCGACGAACAGCACGCATGCGCCAACTCCGCCGTGCTCTTCGCCGACGAAGTCTCGCGAGATGACGTCACGCGGAAGTTCAGCCTGACGAAAAATCCTGATCGGCACGTGAGCCGATGTTAGACGAGGCTTGTGATCAGCTCGGCCTGCTCCATCAGGTGGCGCGGCGCCAGGAACTTGCGAATGATCCGCTGCCTCGCCTCGTTGCCGAGCGCCTGGGCGCCCCTCGGATCCCGCAGGAGGCCGGCGACCGCGGAGCCGAACCCCTTCAAGTCATTGGGGTCGTTGATCAGGATGCCGCTTCTCCCATGCTCGACCTGGTCTTCGATCCCGCCGACGCGGCTGGCGACGACAGGGCGTCCTTTCCACATCGCCTCGGCGACAGTCAGGCCGAAGCCCTCTGCCAGGCTTTTCTGTACCACGACGTCGGCGCGCCGCTGAAGGGCGTTGACTATGGCGGCGTTTTCTTCGGTGTCGTCCATTGGGAGCTGGGCAATCACGACGCGGTCGCGCGTCCGCGCATCCATCTCGTCACGGACGCTCGTGACCTCGCGCAGGATCTCGGACTGCTGCGGGTCGTCGTCGACCGAGTTCACGGTAGGCCCTGCAAGGACCAACCACGAATCGACGTGTGGCGCCACGAGCTGTGCGAATCCACGAGCCACGCCGCTCGGGTCTTTCAGGCGGTCCCAGCGCGAGACCTGGACCACGATGCGGGCGTCTACAGGAAGCGAGGCGGTGAGGTTGGCACGTCGGCGCACTCGTCCCGCGGTACCGTCGTTGCGGAGAAATGTCGCCTCGCCGTCGGCCCCGCTGAGGATGCCGCTCGCGCGCAGAATCTCGGCCACAATGTGGCCGTCCATGTCCTGGTTCTTCGTCGAGAATGCGTCGATGCAAGGCGCGATGATGTGGATCCGCGACCCATCAGGTCCATCCCACACGTACGCCGTGCGGGAAAAGACGAAGGCCGATGCGGTCTCGAGGTAGGGCGTGAGGAACCGCCAGGCCGTGCGGACCATATCGTTGGGCTGGTCGACACCGATATGCGACCGCCAGATCACCTTCACGCCGTGGCCTGTGAGCGTGGGGACCAATCCCGCTGTTTGCGGATCGTGAAGGACCGCCACGTCGCCGGGCTTCATGAGCTCGACGAGCGCGGCTGCGTTGCCCTCCAGCGTTTGCTCGTACTCCGCGCGTTGGGCAGCGCTGAGCTCGGACCCGTCCGGGGAGACGCCGTGAAGCAGCATGTGGATCCTCTTGGTCACCTGGAAGAAGTCAGGTGAGCCTTCGATCACCAGCCAGCGCTCGTCGACGCCGACACTCCGATCGTATGGAATGAGCGCGGCCAGAAGCTCGGCCACGCCGCCGCCGCGCCCGGCCGAGTTGACGTTCCAGACCACCTTGCCACGCAGCTTCGCTGCGAATGCCCGCATGGCGCTATCGAACTGAGACCAGGCTTCCTCGCCGAGCAGAGAGCGATAGCGCTCGATCGGCGACGGGCCGGTGTCTACGGCATGCACACGCGCTCTGGTGGCGGCCATAAGAGGGGAACGCCTTGACGGTCGAACCTACGGACGCGCCCTCGCGCGCGCGCGTCTCCTTATCTAGATCTCACGATCTAGATATCACGCGACGTCGGCGACCAGGTCGTCCTCGGCGACGAGGTCATTGATCGTCGCGAGCAGTTCGTCAGCCAGGCTCTGCGCTTCGCCCCGAGACAAGCCCGCAAGCGCGCGCCCATCGAATACAAGACGCGCCGGGGTTTCTCCGCTCCCGTTCGAGATTGCGCGGACCACACCGCCGAGGCGGGGCGCCTCAACGCCTTCCGGGTGCAGAGCCACCCCCACGATGACCGCGCGGGCCCCCGAGATTGGAACACCCAGCTCGAGTCGAGCGCCGCGATCGAGCGCAACACTCTGTCCTCGGTGACGCGAGAGCCACAGGTAGACGCGTGCCAGGTCGCTTGCTCCGTCGGATTCGGTTCGTATGGCGCTCATCATTTCTCCACAAAGCTACCGCCGGCTCCGCCGCGTGAATACGTAATCAGCAACCAAATCCGAGGGGCCTTTATTCGTGGCTTTTCCTGGGCGCGGATGATTGATAAGCTCATGCGTGGCATTTCGTAGGGCTCTAGCGCAGGGGGGAATTTGGGCATGCGAGGTACTCTTCGCTTCGTCGCTTTGCGGCCGCGGTCGTTGCTGGCCGCCGTGTCGTTGGTCGTCCTGAGCTTGCCTGCTGGGCCGGTTCATGCGGCGACTACAGGGGCGGTCGAGACATACATCGTTACCTACAAGGACGGCGCCTCGTCCAGCAATGCCGCCACGTTGATCCAGGCCGCGGGTGGGCAGCTCGTCTACAACTACCCGCAGATCGGTGTCGCGATCGCGCGTTCCAACCGAAGCGATTTCGGAGCCAACGTGAGGGCTGATGCATCTGTAGACGGGGCTTCAACCACGACCAGCTTCAGCTCGCGGCTGGACAACGGTCAGCTGGACGCGAACGCGACCAACGCCGGCGCGCCGACCGGACCCGCGCCGGGCGACACGTTGTCCTCGCTCCAGTGGGATATGAAGCAGATCCACGCATTCGAAGCCCAGTCGATCAGCAGCGGGAGTCGATCCGTGCTCGCAGGTGACATCGACACGGGTGTCGACTTCACCCATCCAGACCTCGCACAGAACATCGACTTTGCGAACAGCGTCTCCTGCATCGGAGGCAGCCCGAATACTGCGCCCTCGGCGTGGAAGGATGACAACGGGCATGGCACCCACACGGCGGGGACAATCGCGGCCGCGCGCAACGGATTGGGGATCGTTGGTGTCGCGCCCAACGTCAGGCTGGCCGCGATCAAGGCGGGAACCGCCGATGGATTCTTCTTCCCAGAGTCGGTTGTGTGCGCGTTCATGTGGGCGGGTACGCACCACTTCAACGTGACTAACAACAGCTACTTCGCCGACCCGTGGTACTTCAACTGCAAGAACGACCCGGTCCAGCGGGCGATCTGGAAGGCCGAATCCCGCGCCATCAAATTCGCGATGCAGCAGGGCGTCAGCGTCGTTGCGGCCGAAGGCAACTTCTCGGATGATTTGGCGCACCCGACGCAGGACGTGATCAGCCCGGACACGGGTCCCGGTGTGCCTCGGACCGTGCATAACGACTGTGTCGTCATCCCGGTTGAGATTCCGGGCGTGATCGGCGTGACGGCCGATGGCAGCCTGCAGATGAAGTCGTTTTACTCGAACTACGGGGTGGGCGTCACGCAGGTGACCGCGCCCGGCGGGGACAGCATCCTTCAGCCGACGGCGGATCCCGGCCATGGACGAGTCCTCTCGACGTGGCCTTCTTACATCTTCTGCCGTCGCGAAATCGTCGACCCGAACGTCCCGACCGCAACCTACTGCTGGGCGCAGGGCACGTCGATGGCGTCACCGCACGTCACCGGCGTGGTCGCGCTGATCGAAAGCGTCGGGATGACCAACCCTGGCCGGGTGCAGGCTCGCGTCAACAACACCGCCGACGCAATGCAATGCCCGAACGCCGCCGTGGTGGCCCTCTATGCGCCATTTCCATCGGCGAGCAACGGAGCGCCGCAGCAGTGCACCGGCGGCGCCGGTTACAGCTCCTGGTTCGGACACGGGCAGGTCAACGCCCTTTCCGCCGTGAGCTAGAGGTTCAACAGGGGGGCGAGCGCGTTCTCAAGTTGAATGCGCCTCGCCCGCCTGGTCGTCGTCGCCCCGCCCGCCTTCGTACTCATGGTCGTTTCGACCTGCGCGCAGCCAAGCTCGCCGCAGGCCACGTCACGATCGGAGCCGCCGCGTTGCGCCAAAACTTTTGTCAACGCGATAACTTCCTCCGACGCCACTCCAGGCGTGTGGGATTGTCTGAGTCCCGCCTATCAGAACCGACTCGAGGGCCAGGGCGATCGTGTCTTCGCGGTCGACGTGCCGCTTTGGACGCATTACAGATATCTCGGCGTGGATCACAACATCGCGCTGTTCGACCTCACGGTGAATGGGACGGTCGAGCCGGCGGTCTACAACCCGCCGGTCAGCCACGTGATCATGGCGGTCTACCTCGACTCGGGCGGCAAGGTCGATCGAGCCAAGGCGGCGACCCCTAGCTAGAGAGTTGCGCCTCGAGCCGGTCGAGGAATGCACTTTGCGCCGCAAGGATCATGCGCCGTGCCGCCTCGAGGTCGAACCAGGCCGCCTTGTCGACTTCTGGAAATTCCTGCGTCTTGCCCGATCGCGGCGGCCACTCGATGGCGAACGTGCTGCTGGACACCCGCGAGACATCCAGGTCTCCGCTAAGCGCCCACGCGTGGACGACCTTGCCGCCGGCCTGTCGGAGTGAACCGAGCGACGATACATCGCCTTCGGGGGGAGGCACGCCCAGCTCCTCCTGGAACTCCCGGCGCGCGACATCGAGACGCGACTCGCCGGCCCCCATCTCGCCCTTCGGGATCGACCACGCTCCCGCCTCGCGGCGCTTCCAGAACGGTCCGCCCGGGTGCACGAGAAGGACCTCTGGCTTGCCGTCGCGGACCCGATAGAGCACCAATCCGGCGCTCTCGACGGTCATCCGAACCTTGTTTGGCTCACAGCGGAAGTCCCGCCTCGAGGTGGGCGAGCGCGCGGTCCGCGACCTGGACCAGCCGAGATATCCCCTAGCACGTTCTTCAACTACCTGGAACTATTGCATTTCTGTCGTGGCAGTCCGCGTAAGTTGACAGGACTGAACCAAGGAGGGACTGATTGATGCCATACGACGAAAGCGAGAAGGCATGGGACCGCTTCGAGGCCGATATCCAGGGCCTCGCGGGTGAGCTGAAGCGCCACTACCGCAGCACGAGTGACGAGAAGCACACCGCCGAGCTCAACCGATCGCTGGAGCAGCTGCGCCAGGCGGCGGAATCCGTCTTCAAGTCGCTGGAGAGCGCGACCCGCGACCCTCAGGTCCGCGGCAAGACAAAGGACACCGCGCGGTCGTTTGGGATGGCCGTCGCCGAGACGTTCCGCGATCTCAGCGACGAGATCGATAAGGCAGTGCGCAAGCCCGCCGAAACGAAGAAGTAACGACGGCCTAGTTGAAGTTCCCACCCACATTTGGCACTAGGCCGCAGTGGCCATCAGGGGCACAGCCAAGGGTGGAGAGGTTCGAACGCAGGAATGCCCTGACCTGCGGAGCCCGCGAAAAAGCCTAGCCCTTAGTCCGGTCCGCGTCCGAAGGTGATCGTCGGTGCGATCGGCACGATGTCGCGATCATCGGTCTTGACCAATTGCCAGCCGCCCTCATGAACTTTCCAGTGATGCCGGTGACAGAGCAGCACCAGGTTGTCCAGGTCGGTCGACCCACCGCGAATCCAATGCACCAGGTGATGGCCGTCGCACCACGATGCCGGCCGTTCGCAGCCGGGCCACACGCAGTGTCCGTCGCGCGCCTTTAGAGCCCGCTTCGCCGGTCCGGCGATGACTCGCCTCGAGCGGCCCATGTCGATGACCACCGACTCCTC
>VBIW01000088.1 GCA_005880915.1 Chloroflexota bacterium
GCCATCCGCGAGGAGTTGAAACGCGCCGTCGAGCGCCATCCCAACCAGCGCCCACCCGGGATCACGGTCATCCAGGTTGGCGACGACCCGGCTTCGACCACATACGTCGGCGGCAAGCACAAAGCCGCGGAAGAAGTCGGCTTCAACTCCGCGATCGAGCATTTCCACCAGATCACGCAGTCCGGGCTGCATCAGCGGATCGCCAAACTCGCGAGCGATCCCGCCACCGACGGCATCCTGATCAAGATGCCGCTTCCGGACGATCTCGATCCGGATCAGGCGCTCGAACAAATCCCGCCGCATAAAGATGTCGACGGGCTCCACCCGTACAATGCGGGCCGGCTGGCGCAGGGGAACCCCACCTTCATTCCCGCCACCCCGCTCGGCGTGCTCGAGCTGCTGCGTCGGGAGCAAATCGACCCGACCGGGATGCGAGCCGTCGTCGTCGGACGATCTCGCCTGGTCGGGCGCCCGCTGGCCCTTCTCCTCCTTCAGAACCATGCGACCGTCACGATCGGCCACTCGCACAGCACCGACCTGCCTGCCATCACCAGGACCGCGGACATTCTGATCGCCGCCACCGGCAAGCGCGGCCTGATCACGGGCGAGCACGTCAAGCCGGGCGCCATCGTCATCGACGTCGGCATCACCCGCGACCCGGACACCGGCAAGCTGACCGGCGACGTCGATCGGGCGAGCGTCGAACCGGTAGCCGGCGCCCTGACGCCGGTCCCCGGCGGGGTCGGACCGATGACGGTCGCGATGTTGCTCGTCAACACCTACCGAGCCTACCGCCAGCACCTCGGCGAGGAATGACCTACCAGGAGTCGCTCGACTACCTGACCTCGCTCGGACGGTTCGGCATCAAGCTCGGTCTCGAGCGGACGCTGGCACTGCTGCGCGAACTCGGCGATCCGCAGGATCTCTTCCAGGGTGTCCTCGTGGCGGGCACCAACGGCAAGGGTTCCGTCTGCGCCATGGTAGCCAGCGTGTTGCAAGCTGGCGGCTACCGGGTCGGCCTGATGCCGAAACCACACCTCATTTCGTACACCGAGCGCATCCAGGTCAACCAACTTCCGATCACGGAGGATGCGTTCGCTGCCCTCCTCACCGAGCTCCAGCCCGCCATTAATAAGGTTGCGGCCGAGCTGGGCCCGCCCACCGAGTTCGAGATCCTGACCAGCGCCGCGCTCTATTACTTCGCCCGCGCCGGCATCGACCTGCTGGTCTCCGAGGTGGGCCTCGGCGGGCGCCTCGACTCCACCAACGTGCTCGACCTGGGGGTCAGCGTGATCACCAACATCGCGCTCGACCACACGCAGTATCTCGGCTCGACGCTCGAGGCGATCGCCGCGGAAAAAGCCGGCATCCTGAAAAAGGACAGCATCGCGATCACGGGCGCGCAGCCTCCCGCGCTTGCGGTCATCGAGGCGGCCGCTCAGACGCAGCACATTCCGCTGCTCCGCCTCGGGCAGGAAATCGAGCTCGCCTCCACGGATAAAGGGTGGGCTGGGGTTCAGGCCACGGTCACGACGCCCGCCGGGACCTATCGCGACCTCCGGATTCCGCTGCTCGGTCTGCACCAGGCTGAGAATGCGGCACTCGCGGTCGCCGCCATCGACGCCCTGCGTTCGCGCGGGTGGGAGGTCTCCGATGGCGTGCTCCGTGACGGGTTGGCCCGGACGCGCTGGCCGGGCCGGCTCGAGGTCCTCGACCGCAACCCGATCGTGCTGG
>VBIW01000089.1 GCA_005880915.1 Chloroflexota bacterium
AAGTCGCGGAGAGAGCGCGAGCTTGTGATGCGGTGAAGTGGCCTGCCGTTTCCAGGCATCCGGTGCGGCTTCGAGCGGCAGGATTTCCGACTCCACCTTCAGCTCTCCAGCCGCAGCGTAGCCGACCAGCGTGCGGTAGGCCGCGGCCTGCTCTTCCCATGGAACAAGAAAGCTCCCGTATCCGAGGATCGACAGGTAGCGGCCGCGCACGACGCCGGATTTGACGACTGCCTCGGGACCAGCCGATTGCCCGAGCTGCACGAATCGACCGAAGGGGCTCACCGCCTCCAACGCCGCAACGCCTGGGATGCCCCAGACTGGATCGATCACCACCTGCAGTTGCCCGCCGCTGGCCTCGCGGATTCGGTCGGATAATCCATCCGTCTGCTTGAGGTCGACGGTCGCATCCGCTCCGAGCTCTCGCGACCGCGCCAACGCCTGCTCGTCGCGCCCGGCCGCAATGATCCGACCGGCACCCAGCAACCGAGCCACCTGCACCGCGATGGCACCGAGG
>VBIW01000090.1 GCA_005880915.1 Chloroflexota bacterium
CCAACGCCGACGCGACCCCATCCGAAACAGTGTCCGGAATTGGAACCGTCTGGTCCCGGCTGACCGCGCGCTCCGCAAACGAGCCGTTGGGTAGGACCGCGCGGAAATACACCCTCGGGCCCGGCTTACCATTCTGCAGAGGACGTCCCACGCCCTCCCCACCAGGGACATAGGGCGTCGGCGGCGATCCCGCGTAAAACTTGCCGCTGGCGATCGATAGGTCGACGGGATTCAGCGGCGCTGCGATCACCTCTACCACGGTGGCGCCTTCGGCCTTCGGTTCCGGCACCTCGCGTAGCACCGGCGGCTCGCCATATCGCTCGATGACAGCGGCCCGCATGAGATTCCAGCTTAGCCCTTGAGGTACCGGTCGAAGAACGCGACCGACCGCGCCATCGCCAGCGTGAATCCCTGGGCGATGTTGTGATCAGCGCCGGCATAGGTGTACAGCTCGGCCGGCTTATTGGCGGCGTGAAGATCGCTCGCTAACGTTTGCGCGAACTGCAGCGGTACCTCGGTGTCGGCGGTGCCCTGGTGGATCTGGATGGGCGCCGTGATGTCGGCCAGGTAGGCCATCGGCGAAATCGAGTCCCAGAATGCCGGATTCTGCTCGGGCGTGCCAAAGGCGCTGATGTACTTTCCTGGCCAGCCGCCGCTGAACGATGGAGCCGGGCGGTCGCCCCCCGTCGGGTGCCAGTTCTCGAGTAGGTCCTTGTACGTCGCCGTGACCCCCGCCCAGATCACCGCCACCTTGATCCGGGGGTCGATCACCAGCGCCCGCAGCGTGATGTTGCCACCCATCGAGTGGCCCCACATGCCAATGCGGTTGGGATCGGCTTGCGCATAGCGCTGCAGGGTGGTCACTGCATTCAGGACGTCAACCGTATCGTCCGGTGCTCCGTAGGCGCTGATCGGCGTGCCCTGCGAACTGCCAAACCCGCGGTAGTCGGGTTTGAAGACGATGTACCCGTTGCGCGCGAACCCGTCGACGTAGGCGACGTAACGCTCGGTAGTCCGGTACACGGTCGGCGGAATGAAGCCGTGGTTGAAGATGATGACCGGCCAGCCCGTCGCGGGCTTGGGCCCGCTGGGCACGGTCAGCAATCCGTTGATCTTGAGCCCGTC
>VBIW01000075.1 GCA_005880915.1 Chloroflexota bacterium
ATTCCTTCAGGCGGCCGCTCAGCTTCACCGTTAGAGGGACTGTTCGGGAGCTGTGCTGGACGTGAGCTCGTCGGCCTTCCTGGTCATCACCCGTTTTGAAGAGCCCTGCGTTTCCGCGGCGGTTGACGCTGTAGCTTCGTAAGCGTTGGGTGATCACACGTTGACACCCGCTTCTGGTTATCGCAGGTAGCGTGCTGCGACGATGTAGCCGACCACGCCAAAGCCACCGACCAGGTATGGCAGCACATCGCCGGCGGAGGCGGGTCCGATGATCGGCATTAGGAGCAAGAACCCAAGGATGCCGCCGCCTACACCGATCCCGGATCCTGCCACTAAGATCCTCATTGCGCGGTTCATTGATGGGTCTTGCGCGGACTTTGCATACTCCGGGGTTCGCTAGGCTGCCTGCCGCCGTGGGAGCGTGGGCTGCCAGCAGTGAGGGAGGAGCTCCTCAATACGGCCGGCAGGTTGAGTCGGCAGACGTTCAAAGACATCCTTGAGATAGCGATACGGATCGTGACCGTTGAGCTTGGCCGACTGGATCAGGCTCATGATAACGGCGGCGCGCTGACCGGCGCGCAGCGATCCGGCAAAGAGCCAGTTCGTGCGGCCGAGCGCAACGGGACGGATGCGGTTCTCCACCCAGTTGTTGTCGATGGGCAGATCGCCATCGTCGAGATAGCGCGTGAGGGCGAGCCAGCGTCCTAGGCTGTATTCGATCGCCTTCGCCGTGGCCGAACCGTCCGGCACCCTTAGGCGCTGTCGGATCAGCCATGCGCGTAAGGTATCGGCGGCGGGTCTGGCACGCTGTTCGCGCAGTCGTTGTCGCCCGATCGCATCGAGTCGCTGCTCGCGGGCTTCGCGCTCGACTTCGTAGAGTGCGCCGAAGAGCACGAGTGCCTCGGCGGCGAGCTCGCTCCGCTGGTTGGTGTGCAGATCGTGGAACTTGCGTCGGGCGTGCGCCATGCAGCCGATTTCGATGACGCCACGATCGAACAGCGCTTTGTATCCGGAGTAGTCGTCGCACACGAGCTTCCCGGACCACTTCCCCAGGAACGTGCGCGCATGGTGCCCGCTGCGGCTCTCGGCAAAGTCGTAGACCACCGCCGGCAGCTCGTCGTACTCGCTGGTGCCGTAGCTCCACAGGTAGGCGCGGTGCGTGTGCCCGAGCCCGGGTTTGAGCATCGGTACCGGGGTCTCATCGGCATGCAGTACGGGTCTGCCGAGCAACGCCGCTTTCAGTGCTTCGGCAAGCGGCTGCAGTCGCACGCCACACGCCCCGATCCACTGCGCCAGGGTCGAGCGCGGGATGGCCAGTCCGGCGCGCTCGAAGATCCCCTCCTGGCGGTATAAAGGCTGATGGTCGGCGTACTTTGCCACCAGCACCTGCGCCAGAAGTCCCGCGGTCGGGATCCCCTTGTCGATGACCTGTGGCGGTACCGGTGCCTGCAGGAGGGTCTCGCACTTGCGGCAGACCCACTTGCCGCGCACGTGGCGCTCGACGTGGAACACCCCAGGGGTGTAGTCGAGCTTCTCGCTCACATCCTCGCCGATGCGCTCGAGCTGGCAGCCGCAACCGCACACCGTGCGCTCGGGCTCGTGGTGGACCTGCACCCGCGGCAGCTGCAAGGGCAGCGCCACGCGTCGCGGCTGCTGCTTCGGCTTCACGGGCTTCTGCGCCGAGCGTAACGCCTCGAGCTCTACGCCGATCGCTTCCAGATCCTCATCGATCGACTCATCCAGCAGACTCTGCTGTGTGCTGTCCAACTGCTCGCTGCGCCGCGCGAAGCGCCAGCGCCGCAAGGTGGCCATCTCGTATGTGAGCTGATCGATCTTGAGCTGCTTGACGTTGAGCTCTTGATCCTTTTGCGTGACCTGCGCGATGAGTGCGGAGGCCAGATCCCGCAGCTCTTGTGCGTTCATCTGCGCCAGATCGCGAGGCAACTGCATGGACTGTGATCCTGCCACAACACAGTGCGTTGCAACAGCACCGCCGTAGCTTTTTTCTTCTACAGCACGCAGATCCTGCCGCGCTCGGTCAGTCGCTCCCACGGCAATCCAACAACCAGGGCCCGAAGCTGCTCGCTCGTGAGCTCCACTCGCGTGCCAAGATGAGTGCTCGCTCGGATGAAGTGTCCCTGCTGCAGACGCCGCGAGCACAGCCACAACCCGAAGCCATCGTGCAGCAGCACCTTCAGGCGGTTCGCGCGACGGTTCACGAACAGGTACGCGTGATGCGAGCGCGCTTCGCCAAAGACGCTCACCACCCGAGCCAGCGCCGTGTCAACTCCGGCGCGCATATCCAGCGGCTCAACCGCAAGCCACGCGACATCGACCCGGATCACCTCACGAGCTCGCGCAGCACCACGGCACACTCACGCGCAGCCGATACCGGCCACTCCACGCTCACCGTGCTCGATCCGCGACACACTTCGATCCGGATCATCGCCGCAGACGGCGCCGCGCCCGAGATCGCCACCGGTAAGAACCCACCGCCGCTCTCGATCGAGGGCGATTGCTCGGACGCAGCCGACACCGCCACGGGCATCGTCGCCGCGCGCTCCGCCTCCACCACCCAGCGCCGCAACAGGTTCGCGTTCAGTGAGCGCGACAGCGCCACAGCCGCGATCGAGACACCGGCTCGGCGGCACGCCGCCACCGACTCCGCTTTGAACGCCGCACTGTGGCGCCGGCGGCGCCGTCGACCGCAACTCTCAGCTTGGTCCAAAGCGTGCACGTGTCCACCTAAGTATTAAGTGGACACGTATCTTCTTATCGCACCTGCTTGGACGGAAGATGACTTCGCCAGCCGCTTACGAACGTTTACCGTCCGCGCCGAGCCTCTCACAAGGCGCAAGGCACCCCGCTCTCTCGTCCCGTGCACCCCAATGAGCTGTGGTGTGCCGATTACAAGGGGGAGTTCATGCTGGCCGACCGCCGCTACTGCTATCCACTGACCGTCACCGATGCAGCCAGTCGCTATCTGATCAGCTGCGAAGCGCTCTCGAGCACTCAGACCAGCCTGGCATTTACGGTCTTCGAGCGCATCTTCAAGGACTTTGGCCTCCCGAGCGCGATCCGCACCGACAACGGCGTCCCCTTCGCCTCGCCCAACTCCCTCTTCAATCTCTCCAAGCTCTCGGTGTGGTGGCTGCGCTTAGGCATCCAGCTCGAACGCATCCAGCCTGCTCACCCCGAGCAAAACGGCAGTCACGAGCGCATGCATCTGACGCTGAAGAAGGAGGCCACCAAGCCCGCCTGCAGGAACTTCCTGAAACAGCAGGAGCGCTTCGATCGCTTCCAGCACATCTACAACAACGAGCGCCCTCACCAGGCCCTGGGGATGAAATACCCGGCCGAGCTCTACGTGAGCTCCTCGCGCCCTTACAAGGGGCTATCGGACCTGGAGTATCCCTTCCACGACCGCACCATCACCGTCAGCCAGTGCGGCCGCATCTGCCTGGGAAATCGCAAGATCAACCTCAGCACCGTGTTCGCCGGCCAAAACATCGGCATCAAGCAGATCGCCGACCAGGTGTGGCTGGTGAGCTTCATGCAGTACGATCTGGGCTTCTTCGATCACGAGACGGACCGGGTCACCAGCGCCGAGAACCCCTTCGGCGCAAAAGTGTTACCTATGTGCCCGGAATAGTTCGTTACCTATGTGATCGGAACGAACCCAGCAAACTTGGTGGAGCGGAAGGGGATCGAACCCTCGACCTTCGCATTGCGAACGCGACGCTCTCCCAGCTGAGCTACCGCCCCACGGCTAAGCACCCCGCCAAATC
>VBIW01000076.1 GCA_005880915.1 Chloroflexota bacterium
CTGAAGCCGGACCTGCATCCAGGCGATGTGGTGATCTGTGATCAGTTTTTCGATCGCACCACCGGTCGCGCCGACACCTACTATCCGGGACCGGACGTGGTGCACGTGAGCGCCGCAGATCCGTATTGTCCTGAATTACGCGAGCTGTCGGCTCGCATCGCGGAACAACAGTCGCTGCGCTTTCAGCCCGCGGGAACCGTGGTGGTGGTGCAGGGCCCGCGCTTTTCGACTCGAGCGGAGAGTCGATGGTTCAGCCGGATGGGCTGGGACATCGTCGGCATGACGCAGTACCCCGAGGTGATCCTGGCTCGCGAGCTCGAGATGTGCTACCTGAACCTCTCGCTGGTGACCGACTACGATGCCGGCATCGAAGGTGCGCCCGAGGTGGCGGCGGTGCAGGCGCATGACGTCATGGAGGTGCTGGCCTCGAACATCAGCCGGGTCCGCGACCTGCTGGCGGCGCTGATCCCGATCATCCCGGTCACTCCCAGCTGCAACTGCCAGCACGCGCTGGAGGGGGCGCGGATGTGAAGAGGGGGGCCCCAGAAAAAGAAGAAAGGCCGAGATTGGGGTCTCGGCCTTCAAGGAAGGGGAAGCGGGATCACCATATCCGTGGGGTGGTTAAGGACCGGTGAAGAGCCGGTAACGGCGCTGTCACGGGAATGATCGGGGCCCGATCGAGCGTCAGCTATAGTCCCCAGCAATGAAGGTGCTGATCACCGGCGGGGCCGGGTTCATTGGCCAGCGCACCGGCCAGTTCCTTCTCAAGGAAGGGCACCAGGTCGCCATCCTCGACAACCTCTCGCCACCGGCTCACGATGGACCGCCGGCGCTGCCCGCCGGAATGGAGCTGGTCGAGGGCGATATCCGAAAGCGCGAGGATTGGGTGAAGGCGCTGAAGGAGAACGAGGTGGTGCTCCACCTCGCCGATCACCACGACTACCTGCCCTCATTCAGCAAGCTCTTTCACATCAATGCGGTGGGCACCGCCATCCTCTTCGAATTGCTGCTCGAGGGGAAGACGTCGGTGCGCCGCATCGTCCTCGGCTCGACGACCGCGGTCTACGGCGAAGGCAAGTACCGATGCGGGAAGGACGGCGACGTCTACCCGCTGCCGCGCCGGGTGGACGTCCTCGAGCGCGGGGTGTGGGATCCGCCCTGCCCGATCTGCGGCGGCGCGGTCACGCCGATGGTCACCGACGAGTCGGTCACCCGCCCGACCAGCGCCTACGGGCTGAGCAAGCTGGCGCAGGAAGACCTGGTCCGCCTGCTCGGCGACCGCCACGGCATCGAGTGGGTCATCCTCCGCTACGGCGCGGTCCAGGGAAAGGGCCAGCCATTTCAAAACGCCTACTACGGCGCGCTGCGAATCTTCGCGCTCCGACTGGCGCATGGTCAGGCGCCGATGCTGCTCGAGGACGGCAACCAGCTGCGTGATTTTGTCGACGTCGAGGATGTGGCGCGCGCCAACCTGGCTGCCATCAACGGGCTTCCGACGGGCGCCTACAACGTGGCCAGCGGTCGCGCGCACGCCGTGATCGACCTGGCGCGTACGCTGCTGCGGCTGGCCGAGCGCGACCTGACCCCGGAGACGCCCGGACGCTACCGGGTGGGCGATCCGCGTCACGTGGTTCCGGACGTGAGCCGCCTGAAGGCGGCCGGCTGGGAGGCCCAGTCCGGCCTGGAGACGATGGTCCGCGAGTACTGGCAATGGTTGCAGCAGCAGCGCAACCTCGACACCTACTTCGAGGGCGCGGACCACCTGATGGAGCGCACCGGCACCGTCCGCGTGGCTCGATGAGCGTTCAGCCGCGGCAGCGCTATCCCATCCGCTACTCGCTCCAGCGCTGGAACGACGGCAAGTGGTTCTATGGCAGCTTCTTTCTCATCCTGCTGGTGCTGATCGCCCTCAAGGTCTTCAATCATCAATCGATCGTCTCCTTCGTCCCGGTCACGGTCCTCGACGGCGTCGTCCTCATCGCCTTCTGGCTGATGCGGCGAATTTCCTACATCGAGGTCACCGATGAGGGGCTTACGATCCGCTACCTGCTCCGTCACATCACGCTGCCCTACTCGGCGCTGGCGCGCGTCCGCCGCCAACCGCTGGAGGTGGCCTTCCAGCCGGCGGAGCGCCGTCGCTTCGTCAACCGCTTCGTCCGGCGCCTGGCCCGCGAGCCTGCCGCCTACATCCGCCTCGACCGCCGCCAGCCCGACCTGATCGAGACCGCCGAACGGCAGCTCGGCGCGCGCCTGGTGGCGGGTGCGGACATCGTGGTGCCCATCGTCGACGTCGATGCCTTCGTCGCGCAGATCAAGGGTCGCCTGCGCGGCCAAGCGAGCTGATGCAGGCCGGACCAACTACCACGGTTCGCCCATCGACTCCACGGCGGGTTTCGCGCGCCGCCTGGTGGCGGCTCGACCGCACCGACCTCTACTGGCTGATCGCGCTCACGCTGGTTGCCGGCGTGCTTCGCTTTGGCAGCCCGATCTTCCTGGATATCTTTGCCCACCCCGGATCGGCGGCGCCCATCAGTGCCTGGGGCATCGGGCACAACTACCAGGATCCATCGATCCCGGGACTCGGTAAGCCGAACGACATCGCGCCCAACTCACCCTTCGTCTTCGACGAGCTCTACTTCGCCAACGACGCACACAAAGACATCCTCGGCCAGGACTACTTCGACCCCGAACCGCCACTCGCCAAGCTGATCATCGCCATCGGCATCAAGCTGTTCGGCTTCAACTCGTTCGGCTGGCGCTTCATGCCGGCGCTCTTCGGTACGGCGCTGATCCCGCTGATGTACCTGCTGGCGCGACAGTTATTGTCGGTGCGCTTCTTCGCCGTCGCCGCCGGCGTGCTCACCGCCTTCGACGGCATGACCTTCGTCGAGTCCCGCACCGCCGTCATCGACATCATTCCGGTCGCCTTCGCGGTGCTGGCCTACCTCCTCTTTCACCTGCACCTCAATGCCGACACCGTCGCTCGACGGCGCTGGACCATCGTGCTCACCGGCATCACGCTCGGTCTGGCCCTTGGCTCGAAGTGGACGACGTTGGCGGCCTACGGCGTCATCATCGTCATCCTCCTGTTTCGCCTGGTCGTGCGCTGGACCCGCTACGACCGCGGCACGGCCGGCATCGCCCTGCTCAGCCTGGCGCTGCTGCCGGCGCTCTTTTACGGCCTGAGCTTTATCCGCTACCTCAGCATCACGCACGGGATCACCAACCTGGCGCAGCCGTCGCTTGGATTCGCCCCCTTCCATTTCAACCCCGGTGCCGCCTGGACGGAGATCGCCGAATGGCATCGGCAGACCTGGCTCTACCACATCAATCTGAAGGCTGACCACATCTTCTACAGCCCCTGGTGGTCGTGGCCGCTCGACTTCCGGCCGGTCGTCTATTACTACGCCGGCTCGGGTCTCGGCGTCGATCAATCGACCGGCTCGACGCTGGTCGCGGAGATTTTCAACCTCGGCAATCCGTTAATCTGGTGGGCGGC
>VBIW01000077.1 GCA_005880915.1 Chloroflexota bacterium
GAACCAAGGCTCACGCGGAGAGGGATGTACCGGCGGCGGCAGACGCCGGACGGCGCGCAGTGTGCCGGCGCTTATTTGAGCTAGGGGGAGACCATGCTCAGGAACACGCTCAGGATGATCAACCAGCAGGACCAATGGTTCAACCAGCTGCGACGCGAGGAATCGGCGCGCCGGGGCCTTCGCTATTCGCTTTACCAGGCGCTCGAGCAGGTGGAGCGGTTACTCGAGAGCGACATGATGGAAGTCCCGATCGAGATGCAAGCGCGTCTCCGCCAGATCGTCGAGGCCGTCGATACGCAGCTCGCCTACCGAATGGACCAATCGGGCCCAAGCGCCCTCGATATCCAGGACATTATTTTCGAGGCGCAGGACCGCCTCATCAAGCAGGTCCGCGCCTAACGCCTATCTAACCTCGAACGCCTCGCCTCCTGCAGTGACGCCCGGGAGTTATCCCGGGTGTCATTGCGTCTGGGCCTGAAAAGGATTACAACCTCGTCATGAGCGGTGCGCTTGAAACCTGGGACCTATGGCTGCCCGGTCCCGGCGCCACGGGACTTCCCTTCGCGCGCTCGCGGATCAACGCCGATGACGCCGGTGACCGCCTGCTGGTCCACGCCGCGCCGCAGCGATTGCAGGTAACCGTCACCGACGCGGCTGGCCAGGTGGTCGCCCGGAGCGATCGGCTGGAACGCCACCAGCCGGGACCGATGAGCTTCCTGATACGGCACGGGGCGACCATCACGCTCGAGGACGGATGGCCGACGCCGGCCGACCTCGGGCGGGTGGTCCTGCTCCCCGGCGGCGAAGCCGGCATCTTGAAGAGCTGGTGGAACGCTGAGGACCGCAAGGAATGGCGCTGGCAGGTCGAGTTTTATAACCAGATTCGCGGCTGAGACCGCCCTTGCCTTGTCTTAATCGCGCTATCTAGCCTGATTGAACATGTCCGTTTTGTTCAAGAAGGAGGATGACCATGTGGATCTGGAAGTCAGCAATGGCGGCGCTCCTGGCGGGGGTAAGCGCTGTAGCGATTTCGGCGACGGCTCTCGCCGCCGCTGCCGGCCCGGTGACAATCATGCTGACCTGCGATACCGGAGCGGCCGGCTCGAGCACCTTCCGGGTGACCGTGGATGGTCGGTTCTCGACGGTGACCGTCCCGTGCGATAGGAGTGCGACCATAACCAACCCCGCGTGGACGGCAGGCTCGGTGGCGGTCATCCATCAAACGGCCTGGCCACCCGGTACGTTGCAGGCCCGCGACGTGAGCATCACGCTGATGACGACCGCGCAGACGGTGGCCATCCGCAATTTTCGGGCTACATCGACCACGGTCCCGGCGCTGCCGAGGACGGGTGGCGGCCTGCCCGCGTTGCCGGTGGCCCTAGGGCTGGCGGGGCTGCTCTTTATTGGTTTCGGCGTCCGCAGCCTGAAACGCTCCAGCCTCCGAAACTAAGGACCTCGACCATCAGGCTCTCCTCCCGGAGGGGGAGAGTCTGGTTGGCTAGGCCTGCACGAAATAGGAGCGGCAGGCCAGGTCGATGAGATCCGGGTCCAGCCGCGGCGGCCGACCCAGGAAGTAGGCCACCTCGTCGAGCTGGTTGAGGATGTCGCGCGGCTGGCAACCGCGGAATGGTCGCTTGAAGGGTTTGTAATAGCGGTCGAGCACGTAGTTGTAGCCCGCATCGTTGAACACGATTTCGAATTCCTTGCAGGACCGCTCGAAAATCTGGCGAAATTCTGCCGGCGTCGGGTCGGGCACGTGGATCTTGTAGCGGACGCGCCGCAGGAACGCCTCGTCGACCAGCGAGCCGGGCTCGAGGTTGGTGCTGAAGACCACCATCGCCTCGAAGGGCGCGCCAACGGCCATGCCCGCGCCGGCGAGCGTCAGGTAATCGATGCGGCGCTCGAGGGCGACGATCAGGCGGTTCAGCAGGGCTCGCGGCGAGGAGTCCTGGCGCCCGAAGTCGTCCAGCAGGAAGATGCCGCCGTTGGCTTTGAGGTGAATCGGCGCCTCGTAGTAGCGCATCAGGGGGTCGAACGACGGCGACAGCTGCGCGGTCGTCAGTTCGCCACCGGCCTTGACGAACGGCCGCTTGATGCAGACCCAGCGGGTGTCGAAGTTCATGGGCAACTGCCGGTTGACCCGCTGGTGGTGCAACGGATCGTAGAGCCGCATCACCTGGCCCTCGATGTCGATCGCGTACGGGATGTAGATCGGTTCGCCGAGCAGCCCGGCGCAGGCCTCGGCAATCGTCGTCTTGCCGTTTCCCGGGGCTCCGTAGAGGAACAGCGGCGCCCGCGCGTTGACCGGTGGGCCGAGCTGGACCAGCAGGTCGGGGCTCAAGGTCAGGTGCTGCAAGGCGCGGGTCAACCATGCCGCCGTGACGTCCGCCTGGCTCACCTGGGCACGGACGGAGACCTCGTACTGGGCGAAGGGAACCGGCGCGGGACCGATGTAGTGATCGCGGGCCAATACGTCGCGAGCCCGCAGCCGGCCGGGATCACTGATCAGATACCCGAGCGACTCGCCGAAGTCGTGGCTCATCGCCGGTCCGGCCATGCGGCCGATGGTCTGTACCCAGCCCTGCTCGACCAGGCTCTGGATGGCCGGCGTCACCGTCTGATAGGGCAGGCAGGAGGCCGCCGCCCAGTCCTTGGCGGATAGCGGCGACTTGAAGTAGATGTGCTTGAGGAGGAGGTCCGCCAGCCGCGCCACTGGCAGTCCAGAATCCTCGATCCGGGCTGGCGCGATAGGCACAAACTCCGGGCTGGTCGCGTGTTGCAGCGGCTGGATGGCCATAGAAAGGAGATCCGCGCGGGCGGCTCTCCAGAGCAACCTGCCGTTGCCGGAGTTTCTTGCTGGCCCGAACTCAGGCTTCGAGCAGGGGACGGGTCCCGAAATAGCGCTCGACGCTCAGCCCGTGGCGCTCCAGCTCCGCCCGAGCCAGGGGCTCGAAGCGGCGGAGGTACCAGTCCTCGGCGGGGTTTTGCGAGTACTCGAGCAGGCGGTTGTAGGGCAGGGTATAGATGGCGCGGCCGGCCAGGATCTCCAGCATCTTGTACTCCAGCTCGGGATGGGCCAGCGCCCGGCGGAGGGTGACATGCACCCCGCGCATGTCGTAGATCAGGCGGGCCCGCCGTGGCGCGTAGATCATCACGGCAAAGATCAGCGGAATGGCGGTTACCATGACGGCCAGGATCAGCGCCAGGAGATGGATTCCGCGGGAACCGGTCTGCCCGGCGGAGATCAGCGAGTCGCCCGAGTGGATCTTCAGCGCATCGGCGGTCCGGTGCAGGAAGTCCGACAGATAGGGCACGCCGTTGGGAATACCCTGGTTGAAAGACAGGATCCAGCTGTCGAAGGTCTTGCCGGCGTTGATCACACCCTGGGCCAGGGCGTCCAGCTGGAGGACGAGGTTGTTCACCCACAGCCCGGCCTTCACGCAGAGGTAAATCCAGGCCAGCATCAGCAGGTCGGCGAGCATCCAGGCAAAGCGGCGACCGTAAA
>VBIW01000078.1 GCA_005880915.1 Chloroflexota bacterium
GCCCAGGCTGCTCACCGGGACGGCCGACCGAAGGCGACAGGACGAGGGGGGTGACGTCTGGCCGCGACGCTGCCCCGACGACGGGCGCATCGACTGGTCGAAGCCGGCCGGCGAGCTCTACGACTGGGTGCGCGCGCTGTCAAGCCCGTATCCGGGCGCCTTCACCACACTGCCCGACCAGCGACGGCTCACGGTCTGGCGGGCCGATCTGCCGTCCTGGGCGGCGCCGGAGGGGCACGCGGCCGGCGTTGTCGTGGGCGCCGACCTGTCGACCAGGGAGGGGGGCGTCGCGGTGGCCTGCGGCGACGGCCGGACGCTGGTCCTGCGCGAGGTGGAACTCGACGGCGCCGGTCGCCACGACGCGCTGCGTCTCCTCGAGGACGGTACGATCGTCGCTGGAGACGGACTTGGCTGCTGAGCGGCGCATCCTGGTGGTCGCGGCACACACCGATGACGAGATCCTCGGCGCCGGCGCCACCATGGCCATGCACTTGTCGTGCGGTGACCACGTGGGGGTCCTCATCCTGGGCGAGGGCGAGCGCAGCCGGGCGCCGGCCGGCGCGGCGGTCGACGACGCCGTCACCCAGCTCGGGATCCTCGCCGAACGCGCCGCCGCAGCAGTGGGCGCGGAGTTGCTCAAGCGCAGGGAATTCCCTGACAACGCGTTCGACACAGTGCCGCTCCTGGAGATTGTTCGGAGCATCGAGCAGGTCGTGGAGCGATACCATCCCGCTTTGGTCTACACGCACTTCGGCGGCGACTTGAACATCGACCACGAGCTGACCTGTCGGGCGGTGGTCACCGCGACCCGACCTGTCCGTGCCGGCTCGCCCGACCTGCTCAGTTTCGAGGTGCGGTCGTCGACTGACTGGGCCGATGCCATGCATCCCTCGCGGAGCTTCCAACCCAACACGTGGGTGGCGGCGAGCGACGACGCTGTCGACCGCAAGTTTGCCGCGTTGCGCGTCTACGAGCGTGAGATGCGTCCGTTTCCGCACAGCCGCTCCTACGAGGCCGCCAGGGCGCTGCTGCGTCACCGGGGGGCGCAGGCGGGTGTCGCCGCGGCCGAGGCGTTCGTGCTCCTCCGCTCGATCCGCTGAGCCATCTCGCCCCGTCGGGCGGCGTCCAGGTCCGGCTAGGCGCGGCGGAACACCTCACCGGGAACCGCGCCGCGCAGCGCACCGGCGACGTCGCCGCAATGGTATGCCCGCGCCGCTTCGCCGAGCGCGTGCTCGAACGCCTCGACGGTCCTGGCCACGGCGTAGTCGTCGTGCGCGTAGGAGACGAAGTTGGCATTGCTGAGGAGCACGCCGCGGTCGAGACAGCCCTGCCAGATCAGCCCCTTGAGCGCGTTGGCGTCGACCCCCGCGTCGGCGTCGATCTCGAGTACCCGGCGGGGAGCCAGGCCCACCATCCGCGCGGGCACCTCGTGGCTGGCCGCGATGCGGTTGAAGGCGTCGCGCACCGCCGCGCCCTGCCGCCAGAGGTGCGCGACGACCGGCTCGCGCTGCAGCTTGCGCAGCGTCGCCGCGGCCGCCGCCAGGGACACCGTCTCGCCGCCGAAGGTGCTGGAGACGAAGGTGGTGGTGGCGATCTGCGCCATGACGTCGGCCCGACCGGCCACCGCGGCGACCGCGTACCCGTTGGCGAGCGCCTTGCCGAAGGCGGCCAGGTCGGGGACCACCCCGAAGTGCTCCTGGGCTCCGCCGCGGGCCAACCGGAAGCCGGTGATGACCTCGTCGAAGACGAGCAGAGCGCCGCGCCGGTGAGCCAGGTCGCGAACCGACTCGAGGAACCCCGGGCGCGGCTCGACGACGCCGACCGGCTCCATGATCACCACGCCGACCCGGCCGGGATGCTCGTCGAAGACGCGCTCCAGGGAGGCGAGGTCGTTGTACGCCCACTGGTGGGTCAGCCCGCGCACCGGGGCAGGGATGCCGGCGTTGCGCGCGGTGTGCCCGACAGCCCACTCGTGCCAGCCGTGGTAGCCGCACATGGCCACGTGGTCGCGCCCGGTGAACGCGCGGGCCAGGCGCACCGCCGCGGAGGTCGCCTCCGACCCGGTCTTGAGCAGGCGGACCATCTCCGCACCGGGCACCATGTCGACGATCAGCTCGGCGACCTCGACCTCGAGGGGATGACCCAGCGACCAGCAGGGCCCGGCGTCGACGGCGCCGTGCACAGCCGCGTCGACGTCGGGGTCGTGGTAGCCGAGGATCACCGGGCCGAGCGCGCACGGGTAGTCGATGTACTCCCTGTCGTCGACGTCCCAGACGCGGCAACCGTCGCCGCGCACCAGGAACACCGGGTAGACGCCCTCGACGTGCTGATCGGGCGCCTTGCTGTAGGTCTGGGTGATCCCCGGCAGCACCCGTCGCGCCCGGGCGAGGAGGTCGGCGGCGGTCGGCGGCGAGGTCTCGGTCACGGTCGCACCTCCTGGAGCCGGGCCAGAACCGCACCGAGCCCGGGTGGGGGGTCCGCCGGCATGCCGCCGAGCACCGCCCTGATACGGACGAGGTCGTCAGGAACATCCACGGTGAGGCGGATGCCCGAGAGGTCGCGGCGGCAGCGGACGGTGGCGGTGCGGAAGGACCCGGGGTGGTCGCGGGCGCGCAGGGTGACGTGCTCGCGCTCGTGCGGTAGCGATGCCTCCGCGTCGAGCCGGCCGAGGCAGGCCGCGGTGAGCGCCTCCACGTCGTAGCCGTCCGGGTACGTCGGCGGGGTGACGTTGCCGGCGTACTCGGCGTCCTCGCGGAGCAGGGCCCGGACAACCCGGTCGATCAGGCGCGGATCGAGCAGGGGGCAGTCGGCGGTGACGCGCACCACCACGTCGGCGCGATGTTCCCGTGCGGCCGGCGCGTAGCGGCCGAGCACGTCGGTCTCGGATCCGCGGGTCACCGCCATCCCCAGGGACCGCGCCAGCGCCTCGACGCGGTCGTCGCCGGGGCCGGCCGTCGTCGCCACCACAACGGCGTCGGCGCAGCGGGCCCGCGCTGCCCGGGTGAGCACGTGCTCCAGCACCGGCCGGCCGCAGAGGTCGGCGAGGACCTTCTCGGGGTACCGGGTCGCGCCCGTACGCGCCTGAACGACCACCACCGTCGTCACCGCGGCCCCCCGGTCTCCAGTGCGGTCAGCGCCACTGCCGTCGTCGCCGCCGCCTCGGCGATTCCGTTGCGTGGGGCCGTGCGCGCCGCGACGCAGCCGAGGAAGTGACGCATCTCGTCCACGTACTGGGCGTTGCGGTCCTCGTCGAGGGACTCGCCGAGCACGGCCGGCGGCGCGCCGGGCTCGCCGGCCAGCTCGACGCGCCCCTGGGCGGAGTCCCAGTGCAGCGTTGCTGCGGGGCCGACGACCGTGCAGGAGCGCGTATAGATGCGGCGCAGGTAGTCGAGGTGGATGTGCGACTGCGCCCCGGAGCGGTGACGCAGGGTGAGATCGGCGATGTCCTCGACGTCGAGGTCGAGAGCGCCGCTGGTCGACCAGCGGCTGGCGACGTCGTCGACGGGGCCGGCGATGCTCAGGGTGTAGTCGATCTCGTGGATGGCGTCGAGGATGATCCCGCCTCCCAGCCGCCGCTGCGCGCTGTACGAGACCCGGTAGTCCTGCTCAGGCCGCCAGGCGGGCAGCCACCAGCCGAAGTCGACGAGCAGCGCGGCCGGCGGACCGACCTCGCCGAGGTGATCGCAGAGCAGTGCGAAGCCGCGGGTGAAGCGGAGGTTGCAGCCGACCATGACGCACCGGCCGGCGGCGC
>VBIW01000079.1 GCA_005880915.1 Chloroflexota bacterium
GCACACCTGGGTAGGTAGCGGTGAAAGTCCTCTCGCTGTTCACGGGCGCCGGTGGGCTAGATCTCGGCCTCGAGCGCGCCGGATTCGAGATCGTGGGCTGCGTGGAAGCCAATCGCGATTGTCAGGAGACGCTTCGAAGGAACCGGCCCGAATGGAAGCTGCTTGAGCCGGGAGACATCCACGCGCATCGCCCGGGCGACATCCTGGCTGCCTTCGGCCTGAAGAAGCGCGGGCCGACCCTGCTTGCCGGCGGACCCCCGTGTCAGCCGTTTTCGAAGTCGGGCCAGTGGAAGTACGGCAGGGCACGCCGTATGAGCGACCCGCGCGCTGCGACGCTGCGCGCCTACCTCGACGTCCTCGAGGCCGCCCTCCCGGAGGCGATGCTTTTAGAGAACGTCAGAGGCATAGCGGCGACCCGGCAGCGGGTCACGCACAAGTACGAGGCCCTTGACGTCTTGCGCGCTTCGCTTAGGCGAATCAACCGCCGGCACGGCACGGCCTACGAGCCATTCGCGCTCGTTATCGATGCTGCCGCATACGGCGTTCCGCAGCGGAGGGAGCGCGTCTTTGTGTACGCAGCGCGGGATGCCTCCGTCATGAATGCGCCTCTTGCGACACATGGGGAAGCAGCCAGCCAAGGCGGCCTCTTCCGCTTCGCGAACACGTGGGACGCGCTTGCCGAGTACGACGATCCCGAGTTCGATCCGAGTTTGCTCCCCGGAGGTGTTTGGGGTGATCTGCTGCCTTCGATCCCGGAAGGGGCAAACTACTCGCACCATACGCCTCGGGGAGGTGGTGAGCCGCTCTTCGGCTGGCGAACGAAGTACTGGAGCTTCTTGCTCAAGCTCGCGAGGAACCGGCCTTCATGGACCATTCAGGCTCAAGCCGGACCTGCAACCGGCCCGTTCCATTGGCGGAGCCGCCGTCTGATGACGCGCGAGCTGGCCGCACTTCAGTGCTTCCCCGATGACTGGGAGATACACGGCAGCACTACGTCGGCACGTCGGCAGCTGGGAAACGCCGTTCCCCCGCCAATCGGTGAACTCCTGGGACTGGAGATCCTCCGCCAGCTGCTCGGCGAGACACCACCACACCCGGTGTCCTCGTTGACACCCACGTTGCGCGACGACTGCACTGATCCAGAGCACGTCGCCGAAGTTCCTGCTAAGTACCTCTACTTAAGAGGCGATCATCCTTGTCACCCAGGGCCTGGGCTTGGACCTGGTGCGCTCAAGCGCCTCGAAGAGCAGCTCGAGCAAGCCGCGTGACGTCGCTTCCTTATCCCGCGCCACTGGATGAAGCAGTGAGCCTCCGGATGAGGCGGAATCCGAAGCGTGATACTCGTCCCGAACTCGCGTTGCGTTCAGAACTCCACGCGCGCGGGGCCCGCTTTCGGACGAACCTACTTGTACGCATTGACGGGCTCAACGTCCGGCCCGATGTCGTCTTCCCGAAGAAGAAGGTCGCGGTTTTTGTCGATGGATGCTTCTGGCACGGCTGTGCACAGCATGGGAACCTGCCGCGTCGCAACCCCGACTATTGGGTGCCGAAGTTGGAGCGCAACGCGCGACGAGATGCTCTTGTCAATGAACGCCTTTCCGCCGCGGGCTGGGAGGTCGTCCGAATTTGGGAGCATGAGCCTCCGGGTATGGCCGCCGACGCAGTGATGCGAGTCGTCCAGGCGACCTTCCCGCTCGATCTGGACGAGGGTGGGGTTGTACTGTCCAAAGCACTCTAGGCAGGCGCGGCCGGGGGTGGCGAAGCGTGCGCGCCAGTCGGCGCCGCGCATCCGGCCGCTGTTTGTCCACGACACGACGATGCCGCCGTCGATGACCGGGCGAAGCGGCAACGAGCCGGCTCTGCCGGAGACGTAAGACGCGGCGCCGCCGGCGACGCAGGGCGCGGAGCTGAGCGCATCGACGAGGTCGGTCCCGACCGAGTACTTCAGGCTTCGGCGAGAGCGGAGCCGCCGAGTACGGATGCCAACGCTGGCTACCCGTGCGAGATCGGCGAACCAAAGCCTGCGAGCCTCGAGAGCTGTCATGGAGGGGGTATTGACCAGCGCGAAGGAAGCGCGCGCGCGCGCGCGCGTTGCCGCCCTTCAAGGTGGCTCTGATGAGCTAGTAGCCGCCGCAATTCGATCGCAACTTGACGATCACCGCGACACGCTCCGGAGCCGTCCGGTTGGCCACGCGGCGTGGCGCCGACGAGCGATCGCGCAAGACACGATCACTGCCGCGATAGCGCCCAACCCACTTGCCTGCACAGCGCACGCTGACACCGGCGGCCTCGGCCGCCGCCGTCAGCGCCCATCCCTGCTCAACGACCCTGCGCCCGAGCTCGTGCCGACCGCTCCAGCTGAGAGCGGAGTTAGCGTGCAGATTCATCCGGTGACCTCCTTGGCGCCGAGCTGTCTTTGACAGCGCTCAGCCTCCAGGGAGGCCCGGATGAACCAATGTCCTCGGGAACTACAACTAAACGCCAACCGCTCCATGAACCTACGCAACTACCTCCGTATGGATCTCGGTCGAACTAGGGGCGCGCGTAGTAATCATGGATAGCTCCGACTTGAGTTGCCCAGAAATCGAGGCGTTCGTCTGCGGTGGCTCCCTTCCGCAGGAAGCCGATTCGCTGCGCGTACGAGTAGAAGCCCGGGCCTGCGTCGTTCTGGTCGAGGTAGTTAACGAGCGCGGTGATCATCACCCCGGTCTCGGGCCGGTTGCGTTCTCCGATGACCTCCAAGAGCGCGCCCATGGCCCGGCGCTCGCCGTCCTGCTCGAAGTTAAACGGGCGGGCGCCGGTCCGTCTTGCGAGCGTCGCGTTCATCTCCGTGTACGAAGTCACCTTGCGAAGGCCCGCCTGCCGAACGAGAAAGTCCAGCCCCGCGGTCGCAAGGTCATTCCACTCTGCATCGCCGCGCCCGTACGGCACCCCAAGAGCATCTCATGAAACGACGCCGCTCAGAACTCACGCGATATCTCTCGGCTGGAGAGGCCCTCGCGCTCAACTCGCTCAAGGAGCCGGCGTCGAAGGACAAGCCGGTTGGCGCCATTGATGCCGGAGAGCATCTGCATGACCATGCCGGACTCGCGAAGAGGGAGTTGAGCCTCAAGTACAAACCGCGCATGCCACCTAGCCGCAACGGCCTGAAACCGCTCGTCTTCCTTGTCGGCTAACTCGAAGAGAAGCAGCAGCGCGTCCGCGAAGGTCACGAACATATGTTCGCAACTGTTGAATCGACAGCGGGCTGCGATCGGGATGACCGACCGGCCTCCTCCTCAGCCAGCTGAGCTCGCCGCCGTCGAGGGCTGGATTCACCTTCGTCCCACGACGCACTTGCGTCGCTCTTTTGGGATCATGAGTGATGCTGCCCGACTACCTCGCTCCGAACCTTCGTGTCGTCATCTGCGGAACGGCAGCCGGAACGACCTCAGCGTCGCTCGGTCACTACTACGCAGGGCCAGGGAACCTCTTCTGGACGTATCTCTATCGGGCCGGGATCACCAGGGAGCCACTGTTCCCTTCGACAGACAGCCACGTCCTGGAGTTCGGGGTCGGGCTAACCGATCTCGCGAAGAAGGTGGCGGCGAGCAGCGATCACGGCTTGCGCGAGCACTACGACGTCGAAGCATTCCTCCTGAAGATCGAGCGGTATCGCCCCGCGTGGGTGGCGTTTCACGGCAAGGAGGCAGCTAAGGAGGTATCGA
>VBIW01000080.1 GCA_005880915.1 Chloroflexota bacterium
TGACTCGCTATCGCGATGATGGCCGGCTCGAGATCGACAACAACGCCGCCGAGCGCGCGCTGCGAGCCGTGGCTTTAGGCCGCAAGAACTGGCTGTTCGCCGGCTCCGACGATGGCGGCGAGCGCGCCGCCGCCATCTACAGTCTCCTCGGCACCGCCCTATGCCGGATGCGGCATAGCGCGGTTCACGCCGAACGCCCGACTATGCCGAACCGAGACGCACAGGGCCTGCTTTCCAGTAATTTGCTGCATTTGCATTCGGCATAGTTCGATGTCTTCTCCCGGCACTCTCGTGCGAAGGAGAAGACATGACCACCGCTACGTTCATCAAGAAGCCGAAGCGATTGCGCCGCCTGAGGGAGGGGTCGCTCGGTGTTCATATCGATTTGTTCTCCGCTCGCCTGTTGAAGGAAGGGCACTGTCAGCAGAGCGCGTGGCGCAACATCAAGGTGGTCGGTGACTTCAGTCGCTGGCTGGCCCGGAGAGGGATTGTCGCCGAAGAGATCGATGAGGATATTGTAGACCGGTACTTGCGGTTTCGTGCGCAGCATCGGCACCCGTTCATCTCCGATCGCCCGGCGCTGAACAGGCTTCTCGCCGTGTTGCGTGAGGACGGCGTGATTGCCCCGAAGCGATTGACATCTCCAAGTCCGCACGAGCGGATCATGGAGGACTTTCAGCGCCACCTATATCAGTGCGGCGGCTATGCAAGGCGGACCATCATCACGCACCTGCCGACGCTGCGGCGATTCCTTTCGGAGTGCTGCCCGGAAGGAACGCGCAGCTTCCGGAAGCTCCTTGCCGCGGATATCACGGGGTTCGTGGTCCGGCACGCGCCAGAGCAGAGCACTCGATCCACTCAGCGCGCGTGCTGGACGCTGCGAACGTTTCTGCGGTATCTACGATACAAGGATTTGTTCGATGCCGATCTGTCTGGCGCGGTGCCGTCGGTAAGAACTTGGCGCTTCAGCTCCGTGCCACAGTTTCTCTCGCCTGCACAGGTCGAGAAGGTCCTCAGCGCAGTCCATCGAACCACTGCGCTTGGACGGCGCGACTATGCGATCCTCCTGTTGCTCGCGCGTCTTGGTCTGCGCGCCTCCGAGGTGGCGACGCTCTGTCTTGAGGATATCGATTGGCAGTCCGGCCAGCTTACGGTTCGTGGCAAGGGTCGGCAGCGGGCGCGTATGCCGCTGCCAACCGACGTCGGCGCCGCGATCGCCGATTATCTTCGCCGGAGCCGACCGCAGTCCGAGAGCCGGCGCGTATTCCTACGCGAGTGGGCACCGCATATCGGATTCTCTTCCGGTACGAACGTGACTGTCATTGCCTGCAGCGCGCTGACCAGAGCGAGCGTCGATGCGCCCCGCAAAGGAGCACACGTCTTTCGTCACAGCCTGGCAACGGAACTGTTACGCGCCGGCGCCTCCTTGACCGAGATCGGACAGCTCTTGCGCCATCGCTCCCACGACAGCACGCGGCTCTACGCCAAAGTCGATCTGGACTCGCTGCGCGCACTGGCCATGCGCTGGCCGGGAGGTGCCCCATGAGCGCCCTCCAGAGCGCGCTGCGGGACTACGTGGCGTTGCGACGCAGTCTCGGAACCAAGTTCCACGCAGCAGAGCAACGACTCAACCATTTCGTCGAGTTCATGGCCCAGCGTCGTGCCGACGTCATCACGTATCCGCTGGCGCTGGAGTGGGCGATGCAGCCACCCGCCGGGCGGCCCACCTGGGCCCTTCGATTCGCTGACGCACGCGGATTCAGCCGATACCTGCACGGCTTGGATTCGCGTACCGAGGTGTTGCCGACGCGGGTATTGGCGTTCTCGGGGCGCGTGAAGCCGTATCTGTACACCGAGACGGAGATCACCCGGCTCCTCGAGGCGGCCTTTGCCCTGCCGCCGGCGACGGCGCTGCGCCGATGGACGTACGGTTGCCTGTTCGGGCTACTCGCGGTTACGGGTCTACGGATAGGGGAGGCGCTGGCATTGCAGCGGCAGGACGTGGACCTCGCCCAGGGGATCCTGACGATTCGCGGCGCTAAGTTTGGCAAGACAAGGCTGGTACCGCTGCATCCGACCACGTGCACAGTGCTGCGCCGATACGCCAAGGAGCGCGACGCGCGGGTGAACCCGCCACGCGGCGAGTACTTCTTCGTCGCCGAGCGTGGCGGGAGGCTTCTGCACCAGTATGTTTGGCGAGTGTTCATGCGGCTCTCCCGGCAAATCGGCTTGCGAGCCCGCTCCGCTCACAGCGGCCCACGCGTTCACGACCTTCGACATCGTTTTGCCGTGCAAACGCTCGTGAACTGGTATCGATCCGGCGTGGCCGTCGAGCAGCTGCTCCCCGTACTTTCGACTTACCTCGGCCACGTCTGCGTGCGGGATACCTACTGGTACCTGTCCGCCTGTCCGGAGCTTATGGGACATGCGGTACGCAGGCTCGAACAACGCTGGAGGGTCGCACAATGAGTGGCGCCTCCCCGTTGCCCGCGCTGATCGAGCGGTTCTTTACCGAGCGGTTGATGCATCAGCAGCATGCCAGCGTCCATACCGTTGCGTCGTATCGAGACACGTTCCGTCTTTTGCTGCGATTCGCTTCGGGAGAACGACGCAAGCCGCCGTCGGACCTGCAGCTGCGCGAGATCGATGCGATATTGATCAGCGCTTTCCTGGACAGTCTCGAGACGCAGCGGTCGGCGAGCACTCGGACCCGCAACCTGCGCCTGACGGCCATACGCTCGTTCTTCCGGTTCGCGGCATTCGAAGCACCGGATCACAGCGCCCACATCCAGCGCGTCCTCGCGATCCCCAGCAAGCGACACGATAAGAGGATTATTCACTTTCTGACTCGTCCGGAGATCGAAGCGCTGCTGAGCGCACCGGACAGGACATCCTGGCTGGGACGTCGCGATCACGTCTTGCTCCTGCTGGCGATCCAGACCGGACTGCGACTGTCGGAGGTCACGAGCCTCGATCGTAGCGCGGTCGTGCTGGGGGCCGGCGCGCACGTGCGCTGTACCGGCAAAGGACGCAAGGACCGATGCACGCCGCTGTCGAAGCATGCGATCACCATCCTGCACGCGTGGCTGAAAGAGCCGCGACGACACAACGCCGAGGCGCTGTTTCCCAACGTCCACGGCGGTCGCCTCAGTTCCGATGCCGTGCAGCACCTTCTGAGCAAATACGTGGCCAAGGCGCGTGCGCACTGTCCATCCCTGAAGCAGAAGCACATCTCCCCGCATGCGCTTCGGCACACCGCGGCGATGGAGCTGCTTCAGGCTGGGGTCGATTGCTCCGTGATCGCACTGTGGCTGGGCCATGAATCGATGGGGACCACGCAAACCTATCTGCACGCCCATATGGCGCTCAAGGAAGCAGCACTGGCCAAGGTCAACCCAGTAGCCGGGAGACCATCGGGCCGGTATCGTCCGGATGATCGATTGCTGCACTTCCTTGATGCCCTGTGAGACGTGTAACTATGCCGAATGGGACGATCCGGACATCCAGGCGCGGAAAGGCATTTCCCTGCTCTGCGGGGCGTCGCTTCGCTCCCATTCGGCATAGTCGGGCGTTCGGCGTGAACCGCCCTATGCCGGATGCGGCATAGCGCGGTGCCGATCAGCGAGTAGATCGCTGCTGCACGCTCGCCGCCGCTGTCGGCACCGAGGAAGAGAAAGTTCTTGCGACCGAGAGCCACGACGCGCAAGGCGCGCTCGGCAGCGTTGTTCTCGAGCTCGAGACGCCCGTCATCGCGATAGCGGGTGAGCGCTTTCCAGCGCGTCAGCGCATATCGGATGGCGAGCGC
>VBIW01000055.1 GCA_005880915.1 Chloroflexota bacterium
CGGCGAGAGCAAGCTCACCAGGATCTTGCCCTTCCCAGAGTTGACCAGGCGCGAGATGGTCGGGAACGTGGTCATCCCGGCGACGATCTTCTTCTGCTGGATGGCGGCGATGAAGGTGTCGCCTGCACCGACCGCCACGTAGTGCGCGCCGGTGGGGTCGACGCCGGCGCTGCCCAGGATCGCCTGCGTCAGGACGTGAGTGCCCGAACCGATGTCGGTCACTCCGAGGTTCTTCCCTGCTAGGTCCTTGGCCGACGAGATGTTGGTCAGGGACGCATCCACGACCTCGGCCTCACCGGGAGCGATGCCGAACTGGCATATGGTCTCGATCTTCTTGCCCAATGTGTTGAGCACCATGGGGTGCACATACGCGCCGGACCCTGCGTCGACGTTGCCGGCGACGACCTCTTCCTCCGAGGCCTGTCCCGAGCCTTCATCGATCAGCGTCACATCGAGGTGCTGGTCTTTGAAGTAGCCGAGGCGCTGGGCGAGCATGTTCGGCAGATAGATCTGCTTGTTCAGGCCGCCGACCATGATCTTCAGCGAAACCGTCTGAACGCTCCCGGTGCTCGGGGCAGGGGAGCTGCCGCACGCAGCCAGCACCACGAGCGCCGCGATGCCTGCATAGATTCGATTGCCACCACCAAACCGCATGCGCCGTTCCTCCTTCAAATCCTTGTCTCCGTGGCGACCGGCGGCCGCCACTTGATCAAGCGGTTCTCGAGCGCTGTGATCAACGCCTCTGCCACCAGCGCCATGGCAGCCAGGAGCGCCATGCCGGCGAAGACGCCGGCCGCATCAAAGTTGTTCTTGGCGGCGTAGATGAGCTCACCGACTCCCGCCGTGGCACCGAACAGCTCGCCCACCACCGCGCCCACCAGTGCCAGCCCGAAGCTCGTATGCAGGCTCGCCACGATCCACGAGAGGGCCGACGGGATGATGATCTCCGTTGTCAGGCGCCGGTTGTCCGCGCCCAGGATTCGGGCGTTTGCGATCAGGTTGCGGTCCACTTCCCGCACGCCCTGGAAGGCATTGAAGAAGACGACAAAGAAAACGAGCACACCCGCGGTGGCGATCTTGGATCTGATGTCGAGGCCGAGCGAGATCGCAAACAGCGCTCCGACCACCACGCGTGGGATTGCGTTCGCCCCTTTGATGTAAGGACCGAGCACGTCAGCGAGAAGTCGGTTGCGCCCGAGCACGACGCCAAACACCACGCCGAGGATCGCGCCGACGAAGAATCCTCCGACCGTCTCCTCCATCGTGGTCAGGACCTGGTCCCACAGCGGCCCGAGGTCGGTGCCCTGGGTGATCCAGGCCCAGAGCTTGGCCACGATATCGGCCGGCTGCGACCAGAAGAACTTGTCGATCACGCCAACGCGTGCGCCGAGCTCCCAACCGCCGAGCACCACAACGGCCACAAGAAGGCGCAGCCCCAGCACGGTGACCTGCCGCCGCCGCGCATCGCGTCGGCGCCTCGCCGCAAGATCGGCCAATGGCCGGCCGGGCCGGCTGATCTCGGCCTCGGCGGACACGCTAAGCCGCGCCGCGCTTCTGACGCTCATAGCTCACCAACACCTCGTCTTTGAGGTCCTTCCAGATCTCCTCATAGATCTCGACGAAGCGTGGGTTGAAACGGATCTCGGCAACGTTGCGTGGCCGCGGCAGGTCGACCTTGTAGTTGCTCTTCACGGTGCCCGGTCCCGCGGTGATCACGAAAACACGGTCGCTGAGCGAGATCGCCTCCTCCAGGTCGTGCGTGACGAAAACGACAGAGGCCGAGCTCGCGGACCAAAGCCCCAGCAGCTCGTTTTCCATCAGGGCGCGGGTCTGCACGTCGAGCGCGCTGAACGGCTCGTCCATGAGAAGGATGCGGGGGCCGTTGATCAGGCTCTGCGCGAGCGCGACGCGCTTGCGCATGCCGCCCGACAGCTGGTACGGATAGCGGTCCTCGAAACCGGCGAGCCCCACGCGTGCGATCCATTCCCGGGCCTTGTCGCGCGCGTCGCGGTGTGATGTGCCGCGATAGCGCGGCCCCGCGGCCACGTTTTCGAGCACGGTCTTCCACGGAAAGAGGGCGTCGGCCTGGAACACATACCCGATGCCGTCCGCGATGCCGTTCACCGGCTGGCCGAAGACCTCCACCTCGCCCTCGCTCGCAGGTTCCAAGCCTGAGATGAGACCCAGCGTGGTCGACTTGCCGCACCCGGTGGGGCCGACCACCGCGCAGAACTCGCCAGGCTGGATCGTCATGTCGAGGTCTCGAAGCGCGGTGAACACGGCGCCCGAAGGCGTGAGGAACCGCTTGGTGACGCCGCGAAGCTCGATGGCCGGGGCCATATCAGCTGACTGTGCCCGCCGATCGGGCTCCATTCAAGTCATGCGGTCGTTGTGGCCGTTTTGGTCGTTTTGGTCGCCGGCGAACTCGTGCGGTCCGTACTAGGATCGGTAGACCAAGCCTTGAAGACCCGGCTCCCGCTCGCCTACCAGATCCTGGGCTTCCAGGTCGCGATCATCCTGGTCTCAGCCTTGATCGGGGCCGCGGCCGCCGTCTGGCAGGCAAGCCAGGAGCTGGACCGCCAGTCAGAACAGCGCTCGCTCGCGATCGCCGAGTCGGTCGCCGACAACGCCACTATCCAGAATGGACTGCTCACGGGCGATCCTCAAGCCGGCATCCAGCAAGCCGCCGAGCAGGTCCGTCGCTCGACCGGCGCGAGCTACGTGGTCGTCACGGACGCTGGCGGAATTCGTTACTCCCACCCAAATCCAGCCCTCATCGGCAAGCCCGTGGACGAGAACCCGGCTTCCGTCCTTGCAGGCCGGCCCTGGGTCGGCGTGCAGCAGGGCACGCTCGGCCTCTCGGCGCGGGGCAAGGCGCCGATCTTCTACCAGGGCAAGGTCATAGGCATGGTCTCGGTCGGATTTCCCGAACCGGCTCTTGGCCAGCGGTTGCTGAGCGAGCTGCCGGGCTTTGCGACCACATTGCTTCCCTCACTCGCGATAGGCGTCATCGCCTCGTGGCTCCTCGCGTCGCGGTTGAAACGGCAGACCTTCGGCCTCGAACCCTACGAGATCGCGGGTCTTCTCGAGGAGCGAGAGGCAAGCCTCCAGGGCATCCACGAGGGAGCGGTGGCCACCGACCGCAACGGCATCATCACGCTCGCCAACGACGAGGCGCGTCGCCTTCTCGCGCTGCCGGCCGACTGCGTCGGGCGAAGGGTCGCGCAGGTCCTTCCGCAAGGCCGGCTGCTGAAGTTTCTTTCAGGCGGCCTGAACGACGAGGACGAGGTCCTGCTGGCGGGAGAGCGCGTGCTGGTGGCGAGCCGCCGCGCAATCGTCGTCCGAGGTCAGACGATCGGCCACGTTGCGACGCTTCGCGACACGACCGAGCTCACGGGCCTGGCCCGTGGTCTCGGCGTCGAGAGCCTCACCGACGCGCTGCGTGCCCAGGCCCACGAGTTCGCCAACCGGCTTCACACCATCGCAGGGCTCATGCAGGTCGGCCGTCCCGAGGAGGCCATGAAGCTCATCGCGCAGACCTCCGGGCTGCACCAGGAGCTCACCGAGTCGCTGCTGGAACGTGTCGGCGACCCGGTGCTCGGCGCGCTGCTGCTGGCCAAGGCGGCGATCGCGTCGGAACGGGGAATCGAGCTTCGCGTCAGCGATGACACCGTGATGACCCGAAGCAACGCCGGGCGCGAGCAGGGGCCGCCTCTGCTGGACAGCGAGGACCTCATCACCCTGCTCGGCAACCTGATCGACAACGCCCTCGACGCGGCCGCAGCTTCGGACGATCGCTGGGTTAGCGTGTCGGTGACCGAGCAAGATGGCGAGCTGGTGATCAAAGTCCACGACTCCGGCTCAGGTGTACCCGAAGGCGTGGACGGCCAGATCTTCCAGGAAGGCTTCAGCACGAAGATGGGCCCCAACCGCAAGCGGCGGGGCTTCGGCCTCGCGCTTGTGCGCCAGGTCGTCCGCCGCAATGGCGGCGAGGTCAGCGTAGCCAACGAAGGCGGCGCGATGTTCACAGTTCGTTTGCCGCTCAAGCTGGCGGCGGCGCGATGATCCGCACTCTTGTCGTCGACGACGACTTTCGCGTGGCGGACCTGCACTGTGCCTACGTCGATCGCGTCCCAGGCTTCCGGGTCGTGGGCCGAGCGCATTCGGGCGCGGCGGCGCTGGAGAAAGTCGATCAGCTCGAGCCCGAGCTGGTGCTGCTGGACATTTACCTTCCCGACATCTCAGGCCTGGATGTTCTCCAGCGACTGCGTGAAGATCATGTGGCCCCGGTCGACGTCATCGCGATCACCGCGGCGCGCGACATCGAAAGCCTTCGCGCGGCGATGCGCGGCGGCGTTGTCCATTACCTCATCAAACCATTCTTGTTCCCGACCTTCGAGGAGAAGCTGCTCTCCTACGCGGCGGCGCGCGAGCGAATGACTCGCCTCGACCGCGCCGAGCAGGGCGACGTCGACCGCATCTTCGGCACCCTGCGCACGGCGCGGACAGAGGCGCTGCCCAAGGGCCTTTCCGATGCGACGCTCGAGCTCATCATCCAGGCGCTCGGCCGGTCACAGTCGGGGTTGCCCGCGGCGCTCGTCGCCGACGAGGCAGGAGTGAGCCGGGTCACTGCGCGGAGGTACCTCGACCACCTGTGCCAGCTCGGTCGCGTCGAGCTGACCATGCGCTACGGCGGCCCCGGCCGCCCAGAGCACCGCTACCGGCTGGTGACGACCTCAGTCGGCTCCTGAGCCATCAGTGGAGCCGCGCTCCGCTCGCGACGCCGGGTGACGAGGGCATGCCGATGTTGCCGTGGCCGGTGGGAAGGAGCCCTGTGGCGTTGGCGACGATGAGGCCGACCAGGACCAGTACGTCGGCCAGGAGGAAAAGGCCGACGATGTCCCAATCCACACGGTTGGCCAGCGCGAGCCAGCCAGGCGCGCTGAGCGCCCCCTCCGGTGCCCAGCCGCAGATCGGGCATCGACCCTGCGTGTAGCGAGGGTCAAAGCTCCACCGGTCCGCTTCGCAGAAGGCGCGCGTGGGCCGGTGCCGGGTCTGCTTCACGCGGGGCAGGCGGAGCCTCGCGATCAAGGCGACAGAACCTCGTCCGGAATGCGCTCTGCGGGCGTGGTGCGGGCCCAGATCCATGCTGCCGCTGAAGCCAGCAGAAGTGCCTCGAGGGTGAGGAACATGAAGGCGAGCGGGATCCGGTTGGCCGCGAGCGCGGCGCCCAGCTGGGCCGCCGGCGTCCCCGAACCGTTGATGCCGCTCGTGTCACCGAAGCCGCCGAAATCGCCGCCGCCGAATCCGCCACCGAAACCGCCAAACCCGCCGAAGCCGAAGGCCGCTCCGGCCGATCCGACCTGAAGGTCCGCAAATCCTTCACCGAGGATGTACTCCGCGCTCTGTGTCGGCACGCCAGGACCCGGCGACGGATGCGTGACCATCACGTGCATCCCGGTGGCCCATATCTGCACGTGGCTCCCGTCGACGGTCTTGGTCGGCGCGACAGTCCACAGCTTGATGTAGGTCACGTCGACCTTGGGGACGCAGCCACCGGTCGATGTCGAGCCGCCGGACGAGCCGCCGGATGAGCCGCCGCTCGACCCTCCAGAGCCGCCGCCGATTGGCAGTGGCGGCAGCGGGTTCGAGGGTGGTGGAGGCAGTGCAGGTGGCTGGACGACCGGAAGCTTCGGCCCGGATGGGCACGGGACCGTGTGCTGGTCGGTGACCGTGACGCCCTGGTCGTTGACGCTGACAGGTTGGCCGTTGGCCGTGACCTGGCCGCCCTGCACGTGCGCGTCGCCACCGGCGCTCGCGAGCGTGCCGCTGGCGGTGACGTCGACGACGATCTTGCTCACCTTCACCGTCCCGACGGTGAAGCTGTCCACCTCTGAGTGCGTGATTACGGTGAGGGTTCCACCGGAGTCGATCACCGTGTTCGTCTGGCCAAACGCGCCGTTGAACGGCTGCGTGCCGCCGCCCGCGTTGTAGGCAGACGCGTTCGCGCTCAGCTGCGCCGCATCGGCGTCGGCCCGTGGCCCGCCGTCACAGCCGTTGCACTGATCGATGTGTCCATGCGACGGGCCGGGATACGTCGCCTTGGCGTAAGGGACCTGGTTGTTCGGGTTCTGGCAGACCTGCGGCGGAGGCGGCGAGCTGCCCGAGTTGCTGCAGCCCTGGTTGTACTGAGATCCCGCCGTAGCTGCGGCCGGACCGCTGTCCGAATAGGTCGCGACCGCCGTCGACGACGGGCTGGCATCCTGCTGCACCTCCGCCATCGGATAGCGGTTGTTGACCGCGCCGTTCTGGAAGTTCGGGAACGCGTCGCTGCCCCCTATCGCGTGCACGCCGGCGGCGTAGCCGTAGCTCGTGTAGCTGGACGGGGTGTCGGCCAGCACAAACGCAGGGACCAGCACGACCGACGCGACCGCCAGCACGAGACAGTTCAACGCGAGGAAGAGCTTTCTCATTGATGGTCCACCTTTTCGAGGAGTTCGACCACGACCGCGCCCGCCGGGCGGTTCTCCGTCTCGGCGCGCTGCTCGAGCGCGCGCTTGACCTTGGCCGGAACACGCACCGACACGATCTCCATGAGAGCGGGGTCGACGCGGTGTCCGTTGCCGTTGGCCGACGCGATCGCGGCCGCGTCGACGGCGGTGCCGAGGTAAGAGCCGGCGACCAGCTTCCGGTCGCTGCGCAATTCGACCGCCGGCCCGCTGAGGCCGATCGTGCCGTGCTCGAAAACATACGCCCGGTCCGCGACGTCGAGCGCGGACTCGACGAACTGCTCGACGAGGAGCACGGCAATGCCCTCGTCACGGAACACACGAATTATCTCGAACAGCTGTCGCACCACCGTCGGGGCGAGGCCCTGCGACATCTCGTCGATCATCACGAGCCGAGGATCGGAAAGAATCGCACGCGCAAGCGCCACCATCTGCTGCTCACCGCCGGACAGAGTGCCGACGAGCTGGTTTCGTCGCTCGCGCAGCTTGGGGAAGAGCTTGAACGCAGGCGAGATATCGACCTCGCGGCCGGCCGTGTTGGACACGAGCCGCAGCGTGTCCTCCACCGACAGGTTCGGAAACAGGCCGCGGCCTTCTGGGATGTGGATCAAGCCGCGCTTCGAGATGCGCTCTGCGGTGCTCCCGGTCACGTCCTTGCCCGCGAACATGACGCGGCCGGCGCGAGGATGGATCATCCCGGATATGGCCCGCAGGGTGGTGGTCTTGCCCGCCCCGTTGGCGCCGATGCACGCGACGACTTCACCAGGACGGACGGTCAAGTTGATATCGCGGATGACCTCGAGGCCACCGTAGCCCGCGGCCAGCTTGCTCACCTCGAGCAGCGGTCGTTCGTCCCTCTTCGCCGTAGCGACTGTCTGGACCTCGCCCGTCAGCTTCTTCGACTCCTCGCCGAGATAAGCCGCGATGACCTTGGGGTCGTTGCGGATGGCAGACGGCTCGCCCCTTGCCAGCATCTTGCCGAAGTCGAGGACGTAAACGTAGTCGCACACGCGCATGACAAGGCTCATGTCGTGGTCGACGAGCAGCATCGAAACGTGGAACCTCTGCCGCACCGCGTGCAGCACCTCGGCGAGATGCGCGGTCTCCTGCGCGTCAAGTCCGGCTGCGGGCTCGTCGAGGAGCACGAGCCGCGGCCGCATCGCGAGGGCGCGGGCGAGCTCCACGCGGCGCTGGATGCCGGCCGGCAGATCGCCGGCGATGGTCCGCGCGTAGCGGTCCAGGTCGAGCACATGCAGGATCGCTCGCGCGCGCTCTTGCGACGCACGCTCTGCGAAGCCCGAGAACGGAAGGTAGAGCGCGTCACTGAACGTGTTGCGCTTGCCCAGGGCGTCCATCGGCACGATCAGGTTCTCCTCCACTGTCATGGAGCCCCATAGCTGCAGGTTTTGAAAAGTCCGAGCGACCCCGAGTCGCGCGCGCTCATGCACCGGCGCGTAAGTCAGGGAATGAGTGTCGAAATAGATCGACCCTGTGTCCGGCCGGACAACACCGGAGATGCAGTTGAAGAGCGTGGTCTTGCCCGCACCGTTCGGCCCGATGAGGCCGAGGATCTCACCGCGGTTGAGGTCGAGCGACACCTTGTCGAGGGCGACGATGCCGCCGAACCGCACGGTCAGGTCGCGCACGCGAAGCATCGTCATGCCACTTTCACCTTGCGGCCGCCGACAGCGCCGACGGCAGACCACGCGTGATGCACCCGACTCCTCAGGTCGCCCCACACGCCGTCCGGCAGCGTGATGAGCTGGACGATGAGTAGCACGCCGACGGCGATCTGAAACCAGTCGTACGAGATCTCGTAGGCGTGCCCCATGAATGTGCCATGCCCGTAACGAGTGAGGACGTCGGGCACGAACGCCATGAACGCTCCGCCGAGCGCCGCGGCCGGTACGTAGCGAACGCCCATCAGCACCGCAATCGCCGCGAACTGCAGCGAGGTGAAGAGCCAGAAGGGCTGAGGGCTCACCGAGCCGGCGACGAGCGGGTAGAACGCGCCGCCCATGCCGGCGATGGCGGCTGACATGCCGAACGCGAGGAGCTTGTACCGCGTCAGGTTCACGCCCATCGTCGCCGCGGCGAGCTCGGAGTCGCGGATCGCGCGGAACCTTCGGCCGGCGCCGGACTCGTGCAGGTTGACCAGGAGCAGCGCGACGAGGCAGAAGAGAGCGAGCAGGACGAGGTACGCGGCCATCAGGTGCGCTGAGGAGTCCATCCGGACGCCGAACATGGTGGCCTGGCCGACGCGCCAGCCGGCGGTACCGCCGGTGAACCACTCGAACGCGTGGTCCTGAAAGATGTAGCGGTCAAAGACCAGCGCAATGCCGAGCGTCACGATCGCGAGCGTGATCCCGCGCAGGCGGAGCGCCGGCAGACCGACGATCACGCCCAGCGCAAACGCCACCACCACGCCGGCAATCACGGCGACGAGGTAATCGACGTGGAGGCTCGAGACCATCATCCCGGCGGTGTACGCGCCGACGCCGGCGAAGGTCGCCTGGCACAGCGAGATCTGGCCGACGTAGCCGGTCAGGAGCACCAGGCTCAGCAAGCCGAACGCCCAGATCACGGCAAGAGCAGCGTCGAACTTGAAGCCGACGTCGAACCCGACCGGGATGCGCGCGAGCACTGTGAATGCGACGAGCGCCCCGAGCACGCGAAACATCAGCCGGGATGTCATTTCGCGGCCACCGAGAATCCGCGCGGGTTGCGCACGATCAGGACTGCCAGGATCACGACCAGCGCAACGAGGCGCGGAAAGCCGATCGACTGAATCCAGATCGTCGGGTACGTCTCGAGCAGGCCGAGGATGAAGCCTCCGAGCACGGTCAGAGGCAGCGAGACAAGACCACCGATGAGCGCAGCCGCGAGGGCGTCGATGATCAGAAGCGTCAGGCTCGTCGTGTCGAAGTTGATGAAAGGCGTGATCAGGATTGCCGCGAGCGCGGCGACCAGGCTGCCGAGCATCCAGCTCACCGCCCCGACCTTGCCGACCGGCACCCCCCACAGCGACGCCGAGGTCGGACTGTCCGACACGGCCCGCATGGCGCGGCCGAAGCTCGTGTAACGCAGGAACGCGCCAAGGCCGAAGGCAAGCGCCAGGGCGACGACGATGATCGCGACGGAGTTGGCCCCGATCGGAACGTCGGCGACAGGCACCACCCAGACCCATTGCTGCGGCGCGAGATAGATCGGAAGGTGATACTGATTGTTCTTCCAGATCAGCGACGCCGCGGATTGCAGCGCGAGCAGGACGCCGATCGTGATCACCGCTTTGACCACGGGCTCGCGGCTGCGCACCCAGCGGAACACGGCGAACTCTAGGAACAGGCCCATCCCCGCGGCAAAGATCAACCCTGCGAGGACCGCGAGGAACGTGGAGAGCCAGCCGGGCCAGAACGGATGCGACCATCCGTAGAACACCTGCCACGCGATGAAGGTCGAGAACATGCCCATCGCGCCGTGCGCGAAGTTCAGGACGCCGGTGGTGCGGTAGATGAGCACGATGCCGAGCGCGGCAAGAGAGAAGATGCCGCCGAGGCTCAGCCCGATGATCGTGTACGCGGCGAATGCAGCCATGGCGCTAAGTCTTCAATTGCAGATCCAGCCGGAGGTCGTGCGCCAGCCGTTCCCATTGCTCGCGGTGTAGGTGAAACAGTGATTGGGGTCATGCGGACCGGAGCCGTAGGAGAGTGGGACCGACCATCCTGTCTGGAATCCCTGGATTGAGTTGAGGGCTTGCACGAGCGATTCGCGCGTCAGGTCCTTGCCTGCTTTACGGGCGGCCTCGACGAAGAGCATGGCCGCGGTCCAGGCATGCTGCGTATAGATGTCGAGCGCCTGGAACTGACCTGGATAGAAGTGCTGAACCGTACCCAGGTACTGGCGCACGGTCGCGTTGCCCTGGTGGTCGTAAGGCGACATGAACGGGACGAGCGAGTGAGCGTTGCGCAGCTCGCCGTCGTACGACTTCTGGACGTTGAACTTGTCCAGGCCGGCGCCGAGGACGCCCGGGTACCAGTTGGAGGCTTCCATCGCGTCGAAGAGGCGGTGGTAGCTGAACGGGTCGAGCGCCGCGATCACGTAGTCGGGGCATGAGCGGTCGGACGCAGAGCATTGATAGTTCGGAGCTGCGCCGCCACCGCTCGGACCGTGGTGGGAATGCTGGAGGTTGAACACCGTCGCCGTGTAGCTGGCCTGCGTGGCGGAGACCTCCTCCACGTCGGTGTAACCGATGCCATCCGCCGCCAGCCGGTTGAGCAGGTTGGCCTCGACCGGGTGCACCCACGGCACGTCGCCGAGCACGACCACGGCGGGGTGCTTCACGCCGAGTGACTTGGCCTCATCGGCGATCGCGGTGCCGTAGCGATAGAAGCTCGCTGACACCGGATAGGCGAGCGGGTCCGAGAATTCTGCCGGCGTGCCGAGGCCGCCGATCACAGGGATCCCGCTGTGAGTGAGAGTCTGGATCTCGTTGTTCTCGCCCAGAGGCGCAGTCAGGCCGACCACGGCGAGGACGTTCTGCGAGATCAGGTATTGGGCACACGAGTGGGCTGAGCTGGCGTCGTACTTCGAGTCGCACCACACGTACTGGACCTGGCGGCCGTTGATGCCGCCAGCCTGGTTGACGGCCTGCATGTAGGCCCGCACCGTGTCGCGTTCGACCGAGGAATCGACCGGGCCTGTGATGTCGAAGAACCCGCCGATCGTGATGTTGCCGCCGCTGACTCCGCCCGAGCCGCCGGAGGTCGAGGATCCGCCGGTTCCTGGAGCGCCAGGCATGGCCGCCGGGCTCGCGCCCGCCTGGGCGCCGGAAACCTGGCCCTGTTCCACCGCCACCGCGCTCGAAGCCGGCTGGGTGAACGACCTGACGGTCATGACACCGAGCACCGCACCCATGACGAGGGCGGCGCCCAGCAGTGAAACCGCAATTCGCTCTCGGAAGCCCCGCGAGATCAAGGCAGCTCCTCCTTTGAGGACAAAGTCAGGGCCCCTTCCCATGTGAGATACGTCCGAGTACCGCGCACTACCCGAATTGGGTGATGCATTTAGTGGGTTACAACCCAATAAACACTAATTAAGACCGGTTGTCAATCCGTCTTCAGGCAGTTACGGTCCGCTCGCCGCTCGCCTTGTTGCCCTGGGAAGGGAGCTGCACGATCTCCCCGCGCTTCGTCTTGAAGTCGTAGAGCTCCTTGTCGGCGCGGGCGAAAAGCGATACGACGTCGTCTGACCGGCGAAGCTGAGCGACGCCCGCGCAGAAGCGGACCCCGGCCCTGGCCGCTTCGGTCTGGATCTCGCTCAGCTTCAAGCGGGCACCGCGCGCCGGGGTGTCCGGCAGGACGCAGACGAACTCATCGCCGCCGTACCGGAAGACGACGTCCTCCGCCCGCAGGCCGTCCTTGAGCGCCTGGGTCAGAGCGCGAAGCATGTCGTCCCCCGCGGCGTGGCCTTCGCGGTCGTTCGCATCTTTCAAGCCGTCGATGTCGACGAAGGCAACGCTCAGCGGAGTGGCGTGACGCCGCGACCTGGCGATCTCCCGCTCAGCGGCCGAGATCCCTGCCGCACGCCGGAAAACGCCCGTCAGCTCGTCGAAGGCGGACTTCTCGCGCAGGTCGAACAGGGCGCGGGTGGTCATCGACTCGAGGTCTCGCGGCCTCAGGCCGAGCTCGGCGGCCACCATCAGCCTGACCTGCGCGTCACGCGCGAGGCGCGCCTTCCGGAAGGTCCGGCCGAAGAGCAGCAGCCAGATCCCGAACAAGAGAGGCAGGGTCGCCAGCGCCGCGAGCAGCGCGATGTCGATCGGCGAGGAGACATAGATCGCGGTGAACGGGATCGCCACGCCTCGATTGGGGCCGCCGCCAGGTGGCGCGGTCGTCGCGGCCGGCCTGGTCGCTTGAACCGGCGCTGCGGCGTTCGCCTGCGGCACTGGGCTGGCTGCGGTCGCGGGCGCCTGGTTCGATGGCGCCGCGCCGAGCGCAGGGACCGACGGCGTCGCGATCAGGACCGGAATGGACGGCGAAGGAATCTGCACCGCCGGGACAAGGTTCGGGGTCGGCACAGGCAGCGGCACGGGCAGCGCCAGGAACGCGGCCCCAATGCAGCCTCCAATTCTGGGCAACGACCAGCCAGTCGCTGTCATCTTAATTTCACCCCCCGACGGTCGAGCCGTGGCTCGCCCGTGGTTCTTCATTATCAAACGTTTCCGCAATCCAATTCCGGTATCTCCAGCCGACATACCTTCCATACGCGTTCTATGCTGCGGGGTATGGCTGGGGACATGGAACGCGCCCTGGGAGCGCTGCGCGACTTCACGCGGCGCGACATTCTTCTCCGGTTCTACGCCGATCGCAAACCCCGCAGCGTCGAGGACGTGGCGCGTGAGTCTGGTGTTCATCGTTCTGTTGCCTTCGAGCACCTGGAACGCCTGGTCGCTCTCGGCTACCTGGAGGTGGCGCACCGGCGGGGACTGCCCGGCAAACCGGCCAAGATCTACAAGCTCACCGGCGGACCTGTTCAGATCAGCCATCCGATGCGCCGCTACGACATCGTCGCCGAGTCGCTGGCTCGCGCCTTCGACCAGCTTGGCGAGGTGGGCAGCCATGCCGTCAGGCGAGCGGGCCGCAACTTCGGCGAGGCGATCGCGGCGCCTGGGGCCAAGTCGGCGACGACCGCGCTCGAGCCGATGCTCGAGATGGGTGCCGAGTACGAGATGCAGCACGGCGGCATAGTCCAGTGCACGAACTGCCTTTTTGCCGAGGTATGCCGGCGGGCACCAGTCATCTGCCGCTTCCACGCCGGCCTGATCGAAGGCCTTTTCTTGCACACCGAGGTGAACATCAGCGTCAAGGCGCTCGGCTTCCGTGACCCCTATGGATGCGCCTACATGCTGCAGGACAACGCGCTCGACGAGGACCTAGAAGCACAGGCGCAGTAGCGTTGCCGCGTGAGGCTCGTCGCCGAATCCTTCGCCTGGCCGTTTCGCGCCTCATGGCGGTCGGCGTGGCTCGTGGGTCTGCTGGCGGTCATCTTCGTGCCACTCCTCTTCATTCCGCTGCTGGGCTACGCGATCGAGGCGACGCGTACGGCGGAGACCGGGGCGCAAGGACCCCCTGCATGGCAGCTGTCCACTCGTTTGCTGCTGGACGGATTGTGGACGTCAGCAGCCGTTCTCTTGATCGCGCTGCCCTTCGCGCTGCTGTTGAACCCGCTTGCCTCCACGCTCCACGCGCTGGGGGAGCCGAACGCGCACGTCATCGCGTTTTTCGCGCTTGCCCTTCCGTGGGGACTCGTCTCTCTCCTTCTCATGCCGCACGCGACTGCGGCGTTCGCATCAAGCGGCAGGCCGCGCGACCTCTTCGACTTCGCCGCCGCGCTGCGCGGAGTGCGACGCGATTTCATGACGTGGAACGTGGCCGCGGCCGCGATCGTCACCAGCTGGGCGATCGGGCTCGCGTGCGCCGGAGTGCTGTGCGTCGGAGTCGTGCCTGGCGTGTTCTACGCCATCCTTGTCAGCGCACATGCCGCCGCAGCGCTCCACCGTGAAGGTCCGCATCCATCCGCTCGGTGACGCGGCGGTCCTCGCTGAGCTCGGGACTCGGCTCGACACCGCGCTCAACACACGAGCGATAGCGCTTGCTGCGGCGCTGAAGAGACGCCGCGACGTGCGACAGGCCGTCGCCGGTCATGCGAGTGTCACCGTGCAGTTCGACCCTGACCAGGTCACGCATGAGGCGCTCGCCGCGGCGATCAGGCGACTGGCCACCAAGCGTCCGCCGATGGAGGAACCCGGCCGTCTCCACCGCATCCCCGTCGTTTACGACGGCCCGGACCTCGAGGCCGCGGCCGCGGAGCTCGGCCTTTCGCCGCAACAGTTGATCGAGCACCACGGCCGCCCGATCTACCGCGCCTTCCTGATCGGCTTCGTGCCGGGTTGGGCGTATCTCGGACCGCTGCCCGACGAGCTCGTGCTGCCGCGCCGCCCCGTGCCGCGCACGCAGGTGGCTGCAGGGTCGGTCGCGATCGCGGGCCACCAGACGGGCATCTACCCGCTGGTCAGCCCCGGAGGGTGGCACCTGATCGGCCGCTCGTCGGTCAGGCTCTTCCTCCCGGACTCGGACCCGCCGTCGCTCTTCCGCGCCGGGGATCGAGTGAAGTTCTTCCCCATTCACGAATGACCGAGGTGCTGCGAGTCGTGCAACCTGGGCTGTTCACGACCATCCAGGACATCGGGCGGCCGCAGGCCATGGCGGCCGGGGTGCCGGCGGGCGGGGCGATGGACCGCTTCGCCCACTCAGCGGCCAACCTGCTCGTGGGCAACGAGCGTGGCGCGGCCACGCTCGAATGCACTTTGAGCGGACCACGCATGGTGGCCGAGCAAGACTGCTTGATCGCGATCACCGGCGCCGATTTCGAGCCGCGCGTCAACGGCGCGAGCGTCCCGATGTGGACCGGAGTCTCGCTCGCCGCCGGTGCTGAGCTGACCTTTGGCGGCAGGCGCTCCGGGGCACGCTCCTACGTGGCCGTCGCCGGGGGTGTTGCCGGCGACCGGTGGCTCGGGTCGATGTCGACCAACTTGATGTGCGCGCGCGGCGGCATGCACGGCCGCGCCCTGATCGCGGGCGACGTCATCTCAGTCCAGAGCTCGACCTTCCCGTTGATTGCAGCTCGCAGCATGGACGACCAGCTACGGCCGCGATATGAGGACCGGACTCTTCACACAATCGTGGGACCGCACTTCACGCGGCTGCAAGCGGAGTCGCGACAAGCAATGTTCGAGGCAACTTACACGTTGAGTCACGACTCCAACCGGATGGGCTACCGGCTCGAAGGCCCGCGACTCGATGCGCCCGGCGACGAGCTGCTGTCATTCGGCCTGGTCGCCGGCGTCGTGCAGCTGCCTTCGGGCGGACAGCCGATCCTGCTCATGGCGGACCATCAGACCGCGGGCGGTTATCCGATCGTCGCCACGGTGGCAAGCGCCTCAATGCCGGTCGCCGCGCAGCTGGCGCCAGGCGATGAGGTGCGTTTTGCCGAGATATCGCTCGAGGCGGCGCTGGAGCTGCGCGCCAATCAACGTGCTGCGCTGGAATCTCTTACTACCTGATTGATCCAGCCGGTGTGCTCGGCGTAGTGCTCGTACGTGTTGCCCGCCACCCAGTCGACCACGGGCCGGTCGTCGTCGGTATTGCGCCGATCGTTGGGTTGGAAGTGGTTGTACGAAAGCTGCAGGTCCGCGTCGCTCATCGTGGCGAGCAGCTTCATAAGCAGCGAATGCGTCTCCCGAAAATAGGCGAGGGCCGCCTCTGGAGTCTTTGAGTGGTGCAGCGACCAGACCGCGGCGTTGATCGAGTCCGTGTCCTCGGCCTCACCGGCGACGCCCATCGCCGTCCGCCGATCAGCTCCCTCGAGCAACGCCAGCAGCGAGTGCTCCCACGCAGCGATGTGCACCAGATGGTCTTTGACGGCCCAGCCGTCCGCACCGGTCACCGTCAAACCACTCGGGCCCAGCGACTCAACCAGGGAGTCGAGCTCTTTCCAGGATCTCTCGATAGGTTCGACCACGCTGTTGGGCGCCGTCATGCCTCGGACGCGACTCGCTTGGCCTCGTCGACCACCGTGTCGTAATTCGGTTGAGGCTGTTCACGCGACGCCACCCATGTCCACCGGATGGTCTCCGCGCGGTCGACGATGAAGATCGTGCGGCGAGCCATCCCTGAGTAGCCCGCCACGTCGTCGCGCCGCACCCCGTAGTCGCTCACCATCTTCCGCTCGAAGTCGCCAATCAGGTCGAAGGGCAGGCCGCCGAGCTCTTTCGCGAAGGCCGTGTGCGAGAACACGGAATCGACGCTGATGCCGAAGATGCCGACCCCGTTGGCGACCGCATCGTCGTTCCTGGACCGAAACTCGGTCAGCTCAGTCCTTCAACCACCCGTGAAGTCGAGCACGTAAAAAAGGAAGATGAGCGCGCGGTATTTCTGCAGCGCTTCGCCGAGCGTGAGCTCCTGGCCCGCTGTCGTGGGCAGCTTGAAGTCGGGCGCTTTGTCCCCCACCTGCAGCACGAAGAAAAGTCTATTGGTTCTCCAGCACGTACCAGCCGGCGCGCGTCGCTCCTGTGATCTCGTAGCCGCGATCGAGCGCTCCACCCAATGCATGGCGCAGCGCCATGCGCCACTCGCGCGCAAGAGCCGGGTCGGAATGGCGCAGCGCGACGACATCGTCCGGCACCTGACATATAAGGACGCGAGCCGAGGAGGATACGAGGACCGGCTCGCCTCGGGGACCCGCGGAAAGGATCGGAGTGCGGCCCCAGCCGCGGAGCTTGTCCACGTCCAGCTCAGCCAGCCTGCCGGCCGCAGCCGCCTCAGCCTTCTTCGAGTCAAGCCGCCAGCGAATCAAGAGCCGGTCCGACTCGTCTCCGGCGTTGATCCCGTCCTCCATCTGTCCATAGAAATCGACGAGGTATTCAGGAGCGCCGGCGCCGAGCTTGGTCAGGTTGAAATATGCGTTGCGCCGGATCAGCGGATCGGTCGTCCACTCCATGACCTTCACCTCGCGGGCCAGGCACCACCGCCGCTGGTGCTGCTTCAGGTCAAACCCGAGACCGCGTGCTTCGCTGTCGGGCAGCACGCCGAGGATGTGCGAGTGCATGTGCAGGTCGTGTGGCGGGACGCCACCGAGCCACCCGACCAGCCCGCCGATGAGCCGGCCGCTAGCAAACGCCCCCGAGATGTAATTGCCCGAGTGCGCCAGGGCCTTGAGGATGTCCGAGCTGAGCGGCGGCTGACCCGGACGGCCCCAGACCACGGCGAACAGGTCGGCCAGCTGTCGCAGGTCTTCGAGCTCACTGAGCTCGCGGATGTCGGAGTTCATGCGAGGCCCCACCGCCGACCGGCCACGAATGACGCGCCCTGCACGCCGAGCGCCACCGCGATCGCCGAGCCAAACGCGACAGCGATCCCCGTCGGCAGGATCACGGCGAGCACCAGGAAGAAGGACGCGAACGCAAACAGTCCCAGCAGAAGCCCGCGCAGCACGGCCACCGCCTGGCCTGCGCCCTGGATGCGATGGGCAAACCCCGCGAGCACCGCTCCATACAGAGGGAACGGCGCGAGTAGCCCGGCCAGGCGTGGACCGAGTAGCGGCGCGGCCGCCGTCAGCGCGACGACGAAGACGGTGGCGACGGCCATGCGAGCCGGGAGGTCCCAGTGCGGATACGCGATATTCGCTGTAGATGCGATTGACTGGCCCGGCATCAGGAACAGCGATACCACCAGGACCAGAAGCATGACCACAAACATCGCCGGCGCCGGAGCGATGAAGAGGTCGAGCAGGACGGTGGCGGCAAGGAAGGCCACGGTCGCCGCGATCAGGGATTGCGGCCAGCGCGCGCGCTGCGCCGCCCACGCGTAGGCCAGGCAGAACATCGCCTGCGACGCAGCGCCGGCCATGATGCCGGCGGCAGCCTCGGCCGCGAATCGTGGACCTGGAGTCAAGGCCAGGAAGAACGCTATCGGTCCGGAGGTGAATGGGATGCCGATCAGCCATCCGCCCACCGCTGAGCCCCAACGGCGTCCGGCCAGGCTTGCCGCGCCGACGAGGACGGGGGTCAGGACCAGCTTGAGCGCGAGTGCGCCTGCTGGGTTCAACTGACCAGGGGCGCGGTCTCGATGCCGGCTTCGCGCAGCGCCTTGCGGACCGCGGCCGCCAGCTGGCCGGCGCCCTTTGTGTCGCCGTGGACGCAGATCGTGTCGAAGCGGCCGGAACGGGCCAGGCTCAGTGCCTGCTGGGCGGCGAGGTCTGGGTCGAGGATCGCGCCGGTCTGACTGCGCGGCGCGAGCGAGCCGTCGGGCAGCATCAGGCGGTCGGCGAAGCCCTCGCGATAAGCCGGGATGTCCGCGCGCTCAGCCGCGGCGACGATCTCAAACCCCGGCTGGCCCATCAGCCCTATGCCGTGTGATTTCGCAACGCGAGCCAGCCCGTCGGCCGCCGCCGCGTCCCGCTGGCAGCGGTGGTACAGCGCGCCATGCGGTTTGACATAAGCGATCGCGACGACGGCGGCGAGGCTTGCCACCTGGAAGGCGATGAGCGCCTCGATCTCATCCGCGCCGAGCGACCGTTCGATGCGGCCGAAGCCCGACCGGTCGTCGTAGCCGGGATGCGCCCCCACCTCGAGGCCGAGGGTGCGGCATCGCCAGGCGGTCGCGATCGCGATCGACGCCGAGCCCGCATGGACGCCGCAGGCGATGTTCGCGCTGTCCACCGAGGCCAGCACCGCCTCGTCTTCCCCGGCCCCCTCACCGATGTCGGCGTTTAAGTTCATTCGTGTGACGTATGGCCTTGGAGGAGCTGAATCGCGTGTTCCAGGACGGGGAGCACTGCCGCGAGCGATTCCGTCGCGCCTTTGCTGCTGCCGGGCACGTTGAGGATCAACGCGTGGCCGCGCACCCCGGCGAGTCCACGGGAGAGCGCCGCCATCGGCGTGCTCGCCTCCCCTGCTCGGCGCATGAGCTCAGCAATCCCGGGGACCGCGTAATCGATCACCAGCGAAGTTGCCTGTGGGGTGACGTCGCGTGGTCCGAGGCCCGTGCCGCCCGTCGTGACCACCAGGTCCGCGCCGGCGACCACGGCGGCGATGATCGCGGCGGTGATCAGCTCGTGCTCGTCGGGCACGACCTCTGGGCCCGAAACGTTCAGGCCTGCCTCCCCCAGCATCGCCAACAGGCCAGGACCGCTTGCATCGTTGCGCGTGCCCGCAGACACCCCATCGCTCACGGTGATGACGTGGGCGCGGCCGCTCAAGCTCCGCGCTTCCAGGTCCCGGACCGGCCTCCGGACTTTTCGAGCAGGCGCACCGACTCGATGTAGACGCCGCGCTCGATCGCCTTCACCATGTCGATCAGCGTCAATCCGGCGACGGCAGCTGCGGTCAATGCCTCCATCTCGACGCCCGTCTGACCCGTGACCCGCACCTTCGTGACGACGCGAACGCCCCCGGTCACGAGCTCAAAGTCGACGGTGACACCCGTGATCGGCAGCGGATGGCAGAGCGGGATGAGGTCCGGAGTCCGCTTGGCAGCCATGATGCCGGCCACGCGCGCGACCTGGAGGGCATCGCCCTTGGCGGTCCCTTCGCGCACCGCGTGAAGGGTTTCGGGCGCCATCCGCACGATGCATTCGGCCGTCGCCTCGCGCACCGTGACCGACTTAGCGGCGACGTCCACCATGCGCGCCGCACCCTTGTCGTCGAGGTGCGTCAATCGTTGAGAGGACCGGCGAGCGGGTCCAGCCCGATCTTTGGAGCCCATGCGGCCCATGCCGTGCGTTAGGGGGCCCGGCGCGTCGTCGTCGCGCATTTCAAATGCGCTCCTCGTCACGCCACCCCTGCCTTCGGCCTGGACCGCCTGGATCTCCAAATCTCTGGGCCGTCCCGCCCGCCGATCCTCTAGCCACGGAGCATCAGGATATGCGCATGCCCGGGATCGAGGGAGTGCTGTTCGACTACGGCCGCACGCTCGTCACGTTCGACTACCCGACCGATGACCTGTTGCAGGTCCTGCATCGGTTCCGGCCGCGCATCGAGGCCGCACTTGGCGTCTCGGCGCCTCAAGCCGATGCGCTGCTCCATGAGGTGCTGTTGCCGATGGAGTCATTCGTCAGCAGCACCAGCGAAGACGAGGTCGACTACATGGACGTCTATCGCGAGTCATGGCACAACGCCGGCATGAGGCTGCCGGACGGCCTGCTGTACGAGATCCTCGACGCCGAGCAGCGGTGCTGGGACCGCGCCGTCCGCGTCGACCCCGATGCGATTCCGCTGTTGACCTGGCTCGGCCAGGGCGGAATCAAGCGGGGCATCTGCTCCAACGCGCCGTTCCCGCCCGAGATGATGCGTCGCCAGGTCGAGAGCAACGGCATCGCCGGCAATGTCGACGCGATCGTGTTCTCCAGCGAGGTGAGCCGGCGCAAGCCCGCGCCCGAGGTCTACCGCGCCGCGCTCGCTGCGCTCGGCACGCGCGCCGAGCGAACCCTGTTCGTCGGGGACCGGGTGCGCGAGGACTACGAAGGGCCGCAGTCGGTGGGGATGCGCGCGGTGGTGCTCACCGCCCACACCGAAGAGCCTCCTCCCGCGGGCATACCTGCGATCCGCTCGCTCGCTGAGGTGCCAAGCCTGTTGTGAGCGAGCCGAAGAAACGGCCTGGGCGCCTGTGGCTCTTCTTCTATGGGCGGCGTCGGCGCGGCTTTCCGTGGCTGCTCGTCGGAGTCCTCGCGGCGATGCTTCTCTTCGGGCTTGTCTTTGCGCTGCCCGGAGGCCCCGATGTTTCGCGTGGCCTGGCCGCCGCGCTGTTCGGTTTGCTGCTCGTCGCCGCGGTCGTGGTTGCCATCGTTGCTGTAGTCGTCCCGCGCCGGCGGCCCTGACCAGCCCGAGCAGCGATCAGCACCGCGGCGGCTCCAGCTCCGACGCCGTTATCGATGTTCACCACGGTGAGACCTGTCGAGCACGACTGCAGCATCGTCGTGAGCGCTCCCTCACCCGCGGCGCCATGGCCATAGCCGATCGACACCGGGAGACCGATCACGGGCAGGTCGATCAGGCCGGCGACCAACCCTGGAAGAACGCCGTCCATCCCGGCGGCGACGATGATCACGTCAGCCCCCCACTCCAGGGCCGCCGCAAGCGGACCGAGAAACCGGTGGAGACCGGCGACGCCAAGGTCCGCCTCGAGCCTGGCTTCCACGCCGCATGCCTCGATCACCATCCGCGCCTCGTCCGCCGCCGGCAGGTCCGACGTCCCCGCTGTGAGGATCGCCACCTTGCCGTCGGTGGCCTCCGGCACAAATCCGGGACGCAGCACGCGCGCTGACGCGTGGTAAACGGCGACGTCCATGCCTGCTGCCTCGGCCGCGGCGCGCAGCACCATGTCGTGGGCATCGGTCATGCGGCTGATGAGTCCCTGGCCCTGGCGCTCGGCCAGGGCGACGGCGAGACGAGCCGCATCGTGAGCGGCCTTCCCGGCGGCCAGCACGACTTCTGGAATCCCTCGCCGCAAATAACGCCCGAGGTCCAACCGGGCGCGACCGCCGAGCTCCTCGAGCTGCATGCGACGTAGCTCTGCCAGCGCCTCGACTTCGGTCAGGTCGCCGGCGACCAGCCGGCGGAGAACGTCCCTCACAATCCGAGAAGCACTTCGCGCATTCGATGCCAGTGTGTTCCGGCCCAGTAGATGCGCCCGCACTCCGGACACTCGGAGTAGCGCGACTGGGTCTGGCGCACATACGCAGGCACGCGCTCGGCCACCATCGCGGGAACGCGGGACTCGAGCTCCGAGTTGCACTCGATGCAGCGCGTCAGCGCTTCCTTTAGCTCCAGGCCGAGCTCGCCGAACACCTGCCGCAGCTGTTCGGTCACGTCGTCGCCTCGGATGAGGATCGCGCGCACCACGCCGGTCTGTATGACGCGCCGCCTCGTCAGGTCACGGTCGCGTGTCAGAATCACCCGACTTTCGGCAGCGGCTTCGCGGACGAGCTCCGAGTCGTCGATCCGCGCGTGGTAGGTGGCGTCATAGCCGAGAGCGCGCAACCAGCGCGCCAGCCGCCCGACGTTGCAGTCGGCCAGGAACCGGGGTTTCACCGATGCCATCTTAGAATCGGCTGGTGCCAAAGCTCGACGAGCTCATGGCGAGGCTGCGCACCGAGGCGAGCGGCTGCTACTCGTGGTCGAATGGGCCAGGCGACCGCTACGCCGCCCACAGCCACAACTACGAGAAGGTCCTTTACTGCGTCGAAGGATCGATCACTTTCATCCTCGAGGGTGAGGCACGGCGCCTCGAGCTGAGCCCCGGAGACCGCATGGAGCTGCCCGCCGGGACGGTCCATTCGGCGGTCGTCGGAGCCTCTGGCTGCACATGCATCGAGGGCCATCGCTAGAGGCTCGGCCGAACTCAGCCTCGCGGCGTAATATGGGCTGCTGCGATGAGCATTATCGAGTTCATTCGCGATCGGGCGCGCTACTACAACTGCCCGGTCTGCGGGCGCAGCTTGAAAGGCTGTGATGTCCAGGTCCTCAGCCATGAGGACGAGAGATTTCATCTCCAGGTGACCTGCGCGCAGTGCCAGGTGACGTTCGTCGTCGTGCTCGCGATCGCGGGCAGCGCTGTGGAGGAGACGATTGGGGCGGCTGAGCTCATCGAAGAGCCGGTGGCGGAGGCGGAGCCGATCACGGTCGACGAGATTCTCGACCTTCACCTGATCCTCAAGGGCTTCCAGGGCACTCTGACAGAGCTGATCCAGCAGCCGGACCACACGCGGGGCTGATTCGGTCCCGGCCTCTCCCCCGATGAAGCGGATCTACCTCGACGACGCCGGCTCGGCACCTATCCTCGACGAGGTCCGCATCGCGCTCCATGACCTCGCGCACGGTAACCCGTCGAGCCCGCACTCGGAAGGACGGGCCGCGCGCGCCGTCCTCGACGGCGCGCGTGACATGGCGGCTTCGGCGCTCGGTGTCCAACGAACGGAGATCACATTCGTGGCTTCTGGCACCGAAGCCGTCAACCTGGCACTCTTTGGCGCCGCCGCGCGGCTGCCGAAACGCGGAGCGATCGTGACGTGGGCGGCCGAGCACCAGTCCGTCCTGGCCGCAGCTCGTCGACTGCAGATCCTCGGCTACGACGTCGTCATCGCCGGAGTCGACCACGAGGCGCGGGCGGATCCCGACGCGATCGGGCCGGATACGGCTCTTGTTTCTGTCGGCCTGGCCAACAACGAGGTGGGCACCGTCCAGCCCGTGGCGGAGGTCATCCAGCGCGCCCACGACGTCGGCGCCCTGGTCCACCTCGACGCATGCGCCGGCCCGCGCTGGATGCGGATCCCGTCCGGGGCGGACCTCGTGTCGATCAGCGGCCACAAGCTCGGGGCCGGGCGGGGTGGGCTCCTCTTCGTGAGGGACGGGGTCAGGATCGATCCGCTGCTCTTCGGAGGTCCGCAGGAGTGGGGCCGCCGCGCGGGCCACGAAGACGTGCCGTCCGCGACCGCCGTGGCGAACGCGCTTCACGCGTCTGCGGAGCACCGCAACGAACGCTCACGCGTCGCGCTCCGTCAGAGCGAGGCCCTGCGGACGGCGCTGTCCGGGCTCGGCGCGACGCTCACCGGCGGCACGGCGCGGCTGCCGAACTTCGCCACGTGCGTGCTGGACGGCAGGCGCGGCGAAGACATGCTGCTCGGCCTCGACCTCGCCGGCGTGGCCGCCTCGAGCGGGTCCGCATGTGCGTCAGGCTCGCTCGACCCTTCCCACGTCCTGCTCGCGATGGGGCTGGACCTCGAGCAGGCGCTGGGCAGCCTCCGGCTGACAACGGGATGGGCCACCACAGACGAAGACGTCGCGCGCGCGATCGGCCTCCTTCGCTCGGTTCTCACTCGAACCCCCGCACGTGCCTAGCGTCGAGGAAGAGCTTGCGTCGCGGATCGCAAGTGGCGATCCGGTGGTACTGGCCACCGTCATCAAGCTCGACGGCGAGCCGCCTTCGCAGCCCGGCTCCAAGCTGCTGATGTCTGGGGAGGCACCAATCGCAGGCACGCTTGGCTGCAGCGAGTTCGACTCGGCCGCCCTCGCCGACTCCCAATCGGTCGCCGCAGGCGGTGCGCCGCAGATGAGGACATATCGCCACGACCTGGGCTCGATCGAGGTCTACCTGGAGCCGTATGCGGCTTCCCCGACCCTCGTCGTGTTCGCAGATACGCCAGTTGCTCGCGCGCTAGTGAGCTGGGCGCCCGAGGTCGGGTTCCGGCCGGTTCTGGTTGCATCCGCGGCTGACCTTCCAGCCCTCGATGGGGATGTGTACGTCGTACACACGAATCACGACGCTGTGGATCTGGTGCAGGCGCTCGAGGCGGTGCTGCCATGCGATCCGCGTTTCATCGGCCTGGTCGGCAGCCGGCGGCACACCGGCCATCACCTCGAGGCGCTGCGCGCCAAAGGCGTGGACGAAAGCGTGATCGCGCGGATCCAGAGCCCGGTCGGGCTGGACCTCGGCTCCAGGACGCCGGCCGAGATTGCTCTTTCGATCCTCGCCGGCCTCGTCGCCGTCCGGCGCGGCGGAAAGGGAGGCTGGAAACAAACACCGCCCGCCTGAGTACGGGTCCTCCCCATTCATGGAGAGGTGGCTGCTCCCCATTTATGGGGAGCTGGCGCGAAGCGCCTGAGGGGCAGCGTCTGAGGGGCAGGGCCGAAGGGGCCGACCCGAACCTAGTTCGCCGCCCACCTAACTACGGGTCCTCCCCACTCACGGGGAGGTGGCTGCTCCCCATTTGTGGGGAGCTGGCGCGAAGCGCCTGAGGGGCAGGGCCCGGAGGGGCCGATCCGAACCTAGTTCGCCGCCCGCCTAACTACGGGTCCTCCCCACTCACGGGGAGGTGGCTGCTCCCCATTCATGGGGAGCTGACGCGAAGCGCCTGAGGGGCAGAGCCTGAGGGGCCGACCCGAACCTAGTTCGCCGCCCGCCTAACTACGGGTCCTCCCCATTCTTGTGGAGGTGGCTGCTCCCCATTCATGGGGAGCTGGCGCGAAGCGCCTGAGGGGCAGGGCCGGAGGGGCTGATCCGAACCCAGTTCGCCGATCGCCCACGGCCGGCACCACCGACATCCCGTGCCATCGCCTGGTCAGTAAGTCAATGATTGGTTAAGGCGAACTGAGTTCGACGGGTCCAATCGCATAATTTCCGGTCGTGCCAGTCGCGCCGGGGATCAAGCTCGGGCAGTACGAGGTCCAGGATTTCATCGGCCAGGGAGCCATGGGCCTGGTTTACCGCGCCTACCACACCGAGCTCGAGCGGACGGGCGCGGTCAAGGTGATGCAGGCCATCACGCCCGACGCCGACACAGTGGCCCGCTTCCGGCACGAGGCACAGGCGATCGCCAAGCTTCGCCACCCGAACATCGTCGACGTCTACGACTTCGGGGAGTACCAGGGGACGCCCTACATGATCGTGGAGTACGTCCCCGGCGGAAGCCTGGCCGGCCGGATGAACGGCAGGCGGCTCGACCAGGCGACGGCGATCAAGTACCTGCGCGGGATTGCGGCTGGGCTCGACTACGCGCATGAACACGGAATCGTCCACCGCGACGTCAAACCGGCGAACGTCCTGCTGTACGAGGATGACACGCCCGTCCTCGCCGACTTCGGGCTGGCCAAGCTGCTCCAGGGCTCGTCGCTCAAGTCCATGACCGGAGTCACCACCGGCACCCCGGCCTACATGGCGCCGGAGCAGGTGACGGGGAACAGCGTCGGTCCCGCTTCGGACCGCTACTCCCTGGCGACCATTGCCTACGAGATGCTCACCGGTGTCATCCCGTTCGACGGGGAGGCGCTGATGGAGCTGCTCTACGCGCAGGTGCATCGCCAGCCGCTGTCGCCAACCGCACGCGAGCCGGCGCTGCCTCCTGCCGTCGACATCGTGATCATGCGCGGGCTGGCCAAGGACCCCGCCGCTCGGTGGAGCTCATGCACCGCGTTCGTCGATGCTCTCGAAGCGGCGCTGAAAGGCATCGCGCCGGCCCCGATTTTGGCCAGGACGATGGTCATGTCGCCGCAGGTGGCCTCGACGATGCCTCTTGCCGCGGCGGCCGTCGCCGAGCGCGTCGCGGCCCCCACGCAGCCAGCCACGGTCGCGATGGCCTTCCCGGCTGCGACTGTGCCAATCGCCGCGCCAACCAGACCGGGGCGCCGCCTGAATCGCCGCTGGCTGGTCGGGCTTGCCTCGGCCCTCTTGCTCGCGCTGCTCCTCAGCCTGTGCGCTGTCGTGGCCTCGGCGACGACCCTCACGCTCAACCCGGACAGGGTCGCGCCGGGTGGTGTGGTCGCGGTGACCGCGACCCACGTCCCGGCCGGCCAGGTCGGCCAGATCCAGCTCTGGAGCGTCTTGCGGGTCACCCCGTTTCGCGCCGACTCGAACGGAGACGTCTCGGTCGACATCTCGGTGCCGCGCGACATCGCCCTCGGCAATCACACCGTGAAGATCTGCTGGAGCGGTACGTGCCATAAACAGGCTCCACTGCTGGTGGTTTCAGGAGTCGCGGAGGCGCCTACCCCCGTCGCGAATCAGACGCCGGGCGTAAGCCCAACCCCAGGGTCGTCTCCGACCGCGGGCGGTACGCCGACGCCGGGCTCGACGCCCCGACCCACGTCAACACCGACGTCGAGACCGACCTCAACGCCGACATCCGTGCCCCAGCCCACTCCTACTCCAACACCTCCGCCTCCGCCCCCGCCAAGTCCGACTCCGAACCCCTGCCCTGGAAACAGCAGCGCGTTGAGCCTTACCCCGCAGTCGCAATCGGTGCTCGGTGGCGGGACCGCAAACTTCGCCGGCTCGAACTTCACGCCCAACAGCAGGGTGACCTTGAGCTACTACGCTCCCGGGACCTCCACGACGCCGACCACAACGTGGTCGGTGACGGCTTCATGCGCAGGGTCCTTCTCGACGAGCGTGGTGACAAAGGGAGGCCTGGTGGCGCGGACGGACAAGGTCGTTGCCTGCGATATCAAAAAGAGCTGCATCTCCGCGACGATCACCGTCCTGCTGCTCTAGAAGACTTCGGCCGTCAGCAGGTCGTCCAGGGTCTCTCGCCGCCGCATCACGCGCGCCTCGCCGTCGCGGAGCATCAGCACCTCGGGTCTCGGCATCCCGTTGTAGTTGCTCGCCATCGCGAGGCAGTAAGCGCCCGCCGCCGGCACCGCGATCACATCGCCGGACTTGAGCGGTGGCATCGCGATGTCCGAGATCAGGATGTCCGTCGACTCGCAGTACTTGCCGGCGATCGTCACCTTGCCGTCGGGTGCGCGATCCGGATCTGAGGCGAGGAACGCCTCGTACCGTGCGCCGTAGAGCTTCGGCCTGATGTTGTCGCCCATGCCGCCGTCGACCGCGACGTAGCGGCGCACACCAGGAATGTCCTTGATCGAGCCGACGGTGTAGAGGGCGATCCCTGCAGGCCCGGCGATCGACCGGCCCGGCTCGACGATGAGCTCGGGCACCTTGAGGCCGCGACGCGCGGAGCCCGAGTCGAGCGCGTGGCGCACCGTCTCGACGAAATGGCGCGGCGTCGGGGGATCGTCGTCTTGCGTATATGCGATGCCCAGCCCGCCCCCGGCGCCGAGCTTGCGCGGCTCGTACCCCAGATCGTCGCGCAGCTGCGCCAGAAGGCCGAGCATGATGTCCATCGCCTGCTCGTAGGCGCCGAGCGCGAAGATCTGCGACCCGATGTGCGAGTGCAGCCCGACGAGCTCGAGGCGTGGATGCTTTAGCGCGGTATCCACCGCTTTCCGCGCCGCGCCGGACTCGATCGAAAAGCCGAACTTCGAGTCGAGCTGTCCGGTCGAGATGTGGTCGTGCGTGTCCGGCTTCACGCCGGGCGAGAGGCGGAGCATGACCGATGCGCGCCTTCCCTCTGGCACGACCTGCTGCAGGAGATCGAACTCGTGGTCGCCGTCGATCACGATCGTAGCCCCGGCGCGATACGCGGCCTCGACGTCTTCGACGCTCTTGTTGTTGCCGAGGAAGTGGATGCGGTCGCGCGGAAATCCAGAAGTCAGCGCGAGGTGCAGCTCGCCCGCCGACACCACGTCGAGGCCGAGACCTTCTTCGGCGATGACACGCAGGAACTGCGGGGACGCGAAAGCCTTCGCCGAGTACAGGACCTGGCCGGAGCCTCCCATCGCCGCCACGTACTCCGACGCGCGCTGGCGCACAGTCGCTTCGTCATAGACGTAGAGCGGGGTTCCATGCCGGCGGGCCAGCTCGACGAGGTCGCAGCCACCCACCTCCATGTGGCCGGCGGCGTTGACCCGGTACGTGACCGGGAAGAGCAACTAGCTGAGCTGCTTTAGTTGGAGCTCGAGCCGCAAGAGCCGCATGCGCCGCCGCAGCACCCGCCGCCGCTGCTCGACTCGCTCGCGAAGTCGGAGACGGACGACGATTCGCCGCCGCTGGCGAAGGCGAAGCTCGAGACCAGGACCCGTGTCTTGTTCGACTCGCACGCCGGACACGCCTGGGCGCTGTCCCGCTCGGCGAATCGGGTCAAGACCTCGAACTTCTCGGCGCAGCTCTCGCACCGATACTCGTAGATGGGCATTTCAGTGACTGATTCTAGGTTGTCTGAACTCGCGCGAATGATCGCCGGCTGGCCGGGCCTGGTCGCGGGGCCCGCCGAGGAGCTGGTCGAGGACTCGCTAGTGCTGCTCGAGCACCTCGGCGACGCCCGGCGCCTGGTCGACGTCGGGTCGGGGGGCGGGCTGCCCGGCTTGCCGCTTAAGATCGCCCGGCGGGATCTCGTGGTGACCCTGGTCGAGGCCGACCAGGCGAAGGCCGCCTTCCTGGTCCAGGCCTGCGTGCGGCTCGAGCTGGGCGGCGTCGAGGTACTGGCGCGGCGTGCCGAAGACGCAGGCCGCGACCCGCGCTACCGCGAGGTCTTCGACGTGGCCGTCGCGCGAGCCCTCGCGCCGATGCCGACCCTCGTCGAGCTCTGCCTGCCCCTGGTCAGGGTCGGAGGCACGCTGCTGGCCCAGAAGACGGATAAGGAGGACCTGGACGCGGCTCGCCACGCCATCGAGGTGCTTGGCGGATCGCTCGAATCCGTGGCGCCGGCTCGGTCGGCCGCGAGGAATTCCGGAACTGTCGTCGTGATCCGAAAGATTGCGCCGACGCCGGCTGCCTATCCACGGCGGGCGGGCGTCCCAGGGCGCAAGCCGCTTCTGAAATAGAAAACGGCGAGGGCCGAAGCCTTCGCCGTTTCGGACTCGATTGCTTCTTACTGGAGGACGGCAGACCCTCCCGCCTGGATCGCCTTGAGGTTGGTCAGCGCGAGCTGCTGCACGGCTGATGGGAGCGGGGCGTACTGCAGGTCCTTGCCGTCGGACTGGCCGGCGGTGACCAGCCACTTGAAGAGATAGACGACCGCCTTGCCCTTCGACGCGTCGCTGTACGAGCTGTATAGGATCACCCAGCTGAACCCGGCGATCGGGTAGCAGGCGTCACACGCGGCGTTGGTGATCGAGTAGTTGGTCGGGCTGACGCTGGTGTTCGTGCCGGCCGCGGCGGTCGCTCCGTCGACGCTGGCCTTGACGAACTTGCTGTTGGCGTTCTTCAACGCGGCCTGGTTCATGCCGGCCTGCACGACGTAGGCCAGCTCGACGTAGCCGATCGAGCCGTCGGTTGACTGGATAGCCTGGGCCACGCCCTGGTTCTGCTGCCCCCCGACGCCGGTTGGCCAGCTCACAGCCTTGGCGTTGCCAACTTTCGACTTCCACTCGTCCGACACCTTGCTCAGGTAATCAGTGAAGTGGAAGGTGGTGCCGCTGCTGTCGGCGCGGTGGACAACGGTGATGGCCTTGTTGGGAAACGTGGTTCCGGAGTTGAGCGCGGCGATGGCCGGATCTTTCCAGTTGGTGATGTGCTTCAGGTAGATGTTGGCCAGCGTCGCACCGTCGAGATTCAGGCTGCTGACGCCAGTCACGTTGTAGGCGATCGAAATCACTCCCAGGGTGGTCGGGATCTGCGTCAGCGCGCTCGCACCGCCCGCCGTCGTTATGTCGGCCGATCCCATCGGCACATCACTGGCTCCGAAGTCCACGGTCTTGGCCTGGAACTGCTTGATGCCTGCGCCTGAACCCACTGCCTGATAGTTGATCGTCACCTGCGGATATTTCGCGCTGTAGTCAGCAAACGCCTTGGTGTAGAAGGGACCGGGGAACGTCGCGCCTGCGCCGACGAGTGAGCCAGAGCCCACGTCGGCCGGCGACGGCGACGGGGAGCTCGCGTTGGTGCCGCCACACGCGGCGGCGAGCATGGCAGCAGCTCCACCGAGAAGCAAGAACCGCCCCATCATTGAAAGTCGAAACATCTATCCCTCCTGATTGGCTCCGCGGCCGTTACGCAGCCCACGCTATGGGATGAGTGTTTAAAGACGGGTTATCCCGCGGCTAAAGATCGGGGCTTTGGGCCCGCCCATATACTCCGGCCGTGATGTGGGACCGGCGCCGTGGGGATGATGCGAATGAATCCACGCCACCCGATAGCGATCCGTTCAGGGACGTGCTCGAGCACGCGCCGACCATGGCGCTTCTGCTCGACGCTGAAGGCCGGGTGCTGCGCGCCAACAGAGCGGCCCGCGAATTTTTCGCCATCGATGCGTCGCGGCTCCCCGCGAGCCTGGTGGAGGTAACGCTCGAGTCACGTCTATTCGAGATCGTCAACGCAGGCGAACCGAGAGCTGAGGCGAGCCTCGTCCATCACCGCCGCACGGTCCAGACCCACATCGTTCCCGGGCCCGAGACTGCACAGACCATCCTGTTTCTCGTCGACATCACAGAGCTGCGCCGGCTGGCGACAGTGCGCCAGGAGTTTGTCGCCAACCTGGTCCATGAGCTGAAAACTCCGATCACCTCCCTGCGCCTGACTGCGGAAAGCCTGCTCGGCGACCCGATGCCGAAAGACCGCCGCAGGTTCGCGGAGCGGCTGGTCCGCGAGGCCGATCTGATGAGCAAGATCATCGACAACCTCCGCCAGCTCGGAGACATCGAAACCGGGCTGATGGCGGTCGACATCTCGACCTTCGACCTGGACGAGCTCATCACCGACAGCCTCGCCCGCCTGGGCCTCGACCGTCCGGTCAACGCTGCGATTCCGGAAGGCCTCACGGTCGAGACCGACCGGGCCAAGCTGGTTCAGGCGCTCGACAACCTCCTCGACAACGCGGCCAAGTTCTCGCCTCCGGGCACCGCCATCGACGTGGAGGCTTCACTCGCCGGCGACGAGGTGGTCATCAGCGTGCGGGACCGCGGCCCGGGCATCTCGCCCGAGCACTGGAGCCGTGTCTTCGAGCGCTTTTACAAGGTCGACCGCGCCCGGCCGCGGGAGGCCGGCGGCTTCGGACTGGGACTGGCCATAACCAAGCACCTGGTCCAGGTGCTTGGAGGCAGGATCTGGACCGAGGCAGCGCGGGAAGGCGGGCAGGTCTTCTACATCGCCCTGCCCACCAAGCCTTAACGTCCCGCTAAATTCGCCTTAACCCGGCGCCGCCTATCCTGAAATCGGGGCATGGCAGACGTACGTCCGTATATCAAGCCACCGGCGCACACAGGGCGGCCTGAGCTCCGAGCCCTGGTCGGAGCGGGGACGGCCAAGTTGAAAGTCAACGACCTGTCCTTCTTCTACGGCAGGTTCCAGGCCCTGCACGGCGTCACCTTCGAGATCCCCGACCGGCGCATCACCGCCATCATCGGGCCGTCAGGCTGCGGCAAGAGCACGCTGCTTCGGGTCTTCAACCGCATGTACGACCTGGTGCCCAATTCCCGCGCGGTGGGTGAGGCCAACCTCGACGGGGAGAACATCGTCACCACCCGCAGGCTGCTGGAGCTGCGCCAGAAGGTCGGCATGGTGTTCCAGCGCCCCAGTCCGTTCCCGATGTCCATCCGCGACAACATCTCCTTCGCCCCGCGCCTCCTCGGCTGGAGCAAGGCGCGCATCCAGGAGGCGGTCGAGGACAGCCTGGAACGGGCGGCGCTGCTCGACGAGGTCAAGGACAGGTTGAACGACCCGGCAACTTCGCTATCCGGCGGTCAGCAGCAGCGCCTCGCCATCGCGCGGTGCATCGCGGTCAGCCCGCAAGTGATCCTGATGGACGAGCCGTGCTCCGCCCTCGACCCTGTGGCGACGCTGAAGATCGAAGACCTGATGGCCACGCTCACGCGTGACTTCACGATCGTGATCGTGACCCACAACATGCAGCAGGCCGCGCGCGTGTCGGACTTCACCGCCTTCATGCTGATGCACCCAGAGCACCGCTACGGGGAGCTGATCGAGTTCGCTCCGACCGCCGACCTCTTCAACCAGCCTCAGGACCAGCGGACTGAGGCCTACATCACCGGGCGCTTCGGCTAGACCGTGCCACGACTGACATTTGAGCGAGAGCTCGCGAGCCTTCGCGAGTCACTGGTCCGGATGGGGACCCTGGTCGAGTCCCAGATCGAGGCTTCGCTCGACGCCCTCCGCCGGCGCGACGGAAGCGCCGCCGAAAAGGTGCGGACCCAGGATCAGTACCTCAACGAGCTCTTCCGCCAGATGCGCGAGCAGGTGTTCATGGTCATCTCCACGCAGCAGCCGGTTGCGCGCGACCTCCGTTACCTCATGGGTCTGCAGTGGATTGCGACCGAGCTCGAGCGCATGGGCGACTACGCGGTGCGCATCGCGCGCATGACCAGCACGCTGGTGGCGCTTCCCGACAGGCCGCTGCGCGCGGAGTTCGGTTTGATGGGCGAGCTGGCAATCGGACAGGTGCACGACATCCTCGAGGCGCTCATCGACCAGAACGAACCGAGAGCGCGCGAGGTCGCCGCGCGCGACAACGAGGTCGACCGTCTCTACCATCGGGTGTTCGAGGACCTCGTCAAAGAGATGGGCAACGGCCAGATCGACACCGACGGCGCGCTTCGCGCCGTGACGCTGCTGCTCGTGGCGCACAACCTCGAGCGCATCTCTGACCGCGTGACCAACGTCGCCGAGGACATTGTCTTTCTCGAGTCCGGACAGGTGGTGGAGCTAGGATGACGCGGCTTGGCGGCAACGGCAGCGCCGGCCGCGTGCTGGTCGTCGAGGACGACGAAGGAATCCGCGAGATGCTCAAGTACAACCTCGTCACGGCCGGGTTCTCGGTGCACGAAGCCAGTGACGGGGCGTCGGGCCTTCGTACAGCGCGGACCGCGCGCCCGGACCTGATCCTGCTCGACCTGATGCTGCCGGGCATGAGCGGTTTTGACTTCTGCCGCGCTCTGCGCAAGAGCAGCCGGGTGCCGATCATCATGATCACGGCCAAAGACGCCGAGGTCGACAAAATCGTCGGCCTCGAACTCGGCGCCGACGACTACATCACCAAGCCGTTTTCCGTGCGCGAGGTGCTTGCGCGCGTCAACGCGGTGATGCGCCGCGCATCGCCGGACGCGAACGAGCCGAAGTCGGTTCCGGAGCGCGACTCGATCGGCGACTTCACCATCGACCGTGCAGCGCGCCGGGTCGTACTTCACGACGAGGACGTCAAGCTGACCGCGCGCGAGTTCGACCTGCTCTCCTACTTGCTCGCCCATCCAGGCCGCGTGCACACCCGTGACACCTTGCTGGAAAACGTTTGGGGGCACGAGTTCTCTGGTGACCGCAAGACGGTCGACGTGCACGTCCGCTGGCTGCGCGAGAAGTTCGCCGGCGTCGCGCCGTTCGAGATCGTGACCGTGCGCCGCATCGGCTACCGGCTCGACCGCAAGCCATCTGACGTAGACGCCTGAAGGCCTTGACGACCGCAGTCGAAGTCCAACCGGTCGCTGCACCGGTGCACCGTCCGCGCGATGGATTCCGCACGGTGGTCGGCATCGTCGCGAGCTCGGTTCCGGCTGTCCTCGTTCTAGTCGTGCTCACGCTCCTCCAGCAGGCCGCGCCGGCGATCAAGCAGTTCGGGCTGGGCTTTTTGACCGGTTCGGAATGGAACCCGGTCACTGAGCATTTCGGCGCCCTTCCGGCGATCTTCGGCACAGTGGCGACTGCCTTTATGGCGCTGGTGCTGGCGCTGCCCGTCGGAGTCGCCGTGGCAGCGATCCTCGCCGAGCCGGGCCACACCAACCTTCGCGGGATCGTGGGCACCGGCATCGAGCTGCTCGCAGCAATTCCGAGCGTCGTCTACGGCATCTGGGCCCTGTACGTGCTGGCGCCCTGGTCGTATCTGCACATCGAGACCCCTATCTCAGAGCGCCTTACGTTCGTCGGCTGGTTGGGTGACCCGGCTCCGCGGGGCCTGTTCACCGCCGCGCTGGTCCTGGCGGTCATGGTCCTCCCCACGCTCACCGCAATCTCACGTGACGTGATCAAGGCAGTGCCGCGGGGCATGAAGGAAAACGCGATCGCGCTGGGGGCGACATGGTGGGAGACGACCTGGAAGGTGATCCTGCCTTCGGCGCGGGCAGGAATCTTCGGCGCGACCATCCTCGCGCTCGGTCGCGCACTGGGCGAGACCATCGCGGTCACGATGGTGATCGGCAACGCCTATCAGATCCCGCACTCGATCTTCCAGCCGGCCTACACCTTGGCGAGCGTGATTGCGAACGAGTTCACTGAGGCCACCGGCAACATCTATCCCGCGGCGCTGGTGGAGCTGGGGCTGGTACTTATTCTGGTGACGCTCGCGGTCAACCTCGTCGCCCTGCTGCTCGTCCGCTCGACGGCTCGCGAGGCGAGCCTCACCGCATGAACCGAAACAGCAGGCGCAGCCTCGCCAGCAGGACGTGGCTGGGTCTGATGTATGCGCTGACGGTGGTTGCGCTAATCCCGCTCGGGTTGGTTCTTTGGTTCACCATCGCGAAGGGCCTGCCCTCTGTTATCCATTCGCAGTTCTTCTTCAACGCCGAGCTGCCACCTTGCGAGCCTTCCTGCCCCGCGGTCTCAAATGCGGGGGTATCGCACGCCATCGCGGGCAGCGCAATCATGGTCGGCCTCGCGTCGTTGATGGCGATCCCGATCGGCATCCTCAGCGGCATCTACCTTGCCGAGTACAGAGTCGCGCGCTGGTCGTCATGGGTCCGGCTTGGCGCGGATGTCCTGGTCGGCACGCCGTCGATCGCCATCGGCCTTTTCATCTACGCGTTTCTCGTGGTTCCCTTCCACCACTTCTCGGGCTACTCGGGCGCTGTGGCGCTGGCGGTGCTGATGCTCCCCATCATCGCCCGCACTACTGAGGGCGCGGTCTCACTCATTCCCAACGGCCTGCGCGAATCCGGCCTGGCGCTCGGCCTTCCACGATGGCGCGTTTCGCTGCAGCTGATCCTGCCCGCGGCAGCGCCCGGCGTGATCACGGGAGCACTGCTCTCAGTCGCGCGCGCGGGCGGCGAAACAGCTCCACTTCTGTTCACCGCCTTCGGGGCGCCGTTCCTCGTGCTCAACCCGAACCAGCCCATGCAGGCGCTGCCCATGACTGTGTTCCGCTACGCACTTCTGCCCTATAAGTCACTGCAAGCGCAGGCATGGGGCGCGGCGCTCGTCCTCATCGTCCTCGTGCTCGCGGTCAACCTCGTGAGCAGATGGGTGCTGCGCCGCCAGATCGCCCTGGCCGGCCAACTCTAGTGTCTCGCGTCCTGTTTGTGTGTGTGCACAATGCGGGGCGCTCGCAGATGAGCCAGGCGTTGTTCGAGCGCGCCGCGAATGGCCGCCACGAAGCGCGATCCGCTGGCACCGAGCCTGCGGACCACGTCCATCGGAGTGTCGTGACAGTGATGCTGGAACAAGGCATCGACCTGAGTCGGCGCAAGCCACGCATCTTGACCGACGAGCTCGCGCGCTGGTCGGACATCGTGATCACGATGGGGTGCGGCGACGCGTGTCCCGTCATCCCGGGCAAGAAATACATCGACTGGGAACTTCGCGACCCGACGGACGTGCCCATCGATGACGTCCGCGCGATCCGCGACAACATCAAGAGTCGGGTCGAAGGTCTTGTCAAAGATCTCGACCGCGCGGTGATTCGCGGTTAGACTCAATCAGACGTCAGTCACCGCCGCAGGGACCCCGCTCACCCAAACGTTTCAGCTGACGAAGGAGCAACGGTGGCAACAAAGATTCTTGATGTAGCGGATGTGAGCGTGATCAGAGCTGCGGGCGGCGTTGTGGTTCGAAGCTCCAGGTCTGGTGAGGCCGAGATCGCGGTCGTCCACCGACCCGAATACGACGACTGGACTCTGCCCAAGGGCAAGATCGAGCCTGACGAGACCCCCGAGGACTGCGCGCTGCGTGAGGTCCGCGAGGAGACCGGGCTTCGCTGCGACCTCGTCCGGCCTCTTGGCTGTACCGCCTATGTCGACCGCCGTGGTCGGGACAAGGTGGCGTGCTATTGGGTGATGGAGGTGCGCGGGGGACGGTTCAAGCCCGGGATCGAGGTCGACAAGCTGCTATGGCTGTCGGTCGATGACGCAGTCAAGCGCCTCAGCTACGGCCGCGACAGAACTCTGCTGCTGCAACAGGACTTGTAATGAGGTCCTCCCCATTCATGGGGAGGTGGCTGGTCCCCATTTATGGGGAGCTGGCGCGAAGCGCCTGAGGGGCAGGGCCGGAGGGGCAGGCCGCACTAGCAGGGCCGGTAAACTCGTCCGCGTGGCGCAAACGCTGACGCACGCTGACCCGCTTGTCGTCGCCGGCGTAGAGCTGCGCTCGCGGCTCTTCATCGGCACCGGCAAGTACCCGACCGACGAGTCGATGGTCGCCGCGCTCGAGGCATCGGGGTGCGAGCTCGTCACTGTGGCGCTCCGCCGCCTGGACCTGGACGATCCGAAGAAGAAGACCATCCTCGACGTGATCGACTGGCATCGCTACCGCATCCTGCCGAACACCGCTGGATGCAAGACCGCAGATGAGGCGATTCGCATCGCCAGGCTCGCCCGGTCGATGGGCCTGTCAGATTGGGTCAAGCTCGAGGTGATTCCCGATCCGCGCTACCTC
>VBIW01000056.1 GCA_005880915.1 Chloroflexota bacterium
AAGGTGCTGCCATACATCAATGCCGACCCGGTGCTTGCCCGCAAGCTCGAGGCAATTGGCACGGTGACGGTGATGCCGTTGGGTTCGCCGATCGGGTCGGGCCAGGGGATCCAGACCGTGGAGCAGATCCGGATCATCATCGAAGAGGCGCGCGTGCCGGTCGTAGTCGACGCCGGGATCGGCGTGCCCTCCGATGCCGCGCTGGCGATGGAGCTCGGAGCTGACGCCGTCCTCGTCAACACAGCGATCGCGCTGGCCGGCGACACAGCGCTGATGGCCGAGGCGATCAGGGAAGGCGTGGAAGCCGGGCGCAAGGCCTACCTCGCGGGCCGGATCCCGAAACGGGCCGAAGCCAGCCC
>VBIW01000057.1 GCA_005880915.1 Chloroflexota bacterium
ACGTCGCCCTCGCGTGCAAGGCGGCCGGCGTGAACCTCCCCGAGCGCGACATCTCGACCCGCGACGCGCGGACGTTGCTCGGCGAGCGTTTGATAGGTCGCTCAGTCCACTCGCTCGAGGTCGCGCTCGCGGCGGAACGTGAAGGCGCCGATTTCGTCATCTTCGGCCCGGTCTGGGAGAGCACCAGCCACCCGCAAGAAAAGGCCGCCGGCGTCGAGGCT
>VBIW01000081.1 GCA_005880915.1 Chloroflexota bacterium
GTAGCCGACGCCGGGAGAGGTCGCGATGACCGGCGGATCGCCGAGCTTGCGGCGGAGCCTGCCGATGGTGACCGTGACGGTGTTGGTGAACGGATCGGCCTGCTCGTCCCAGACCCGCTCCAGCAGATCTTCCGCACGCAGGAACGCGGGCGTGGACAGCAGCAGCGCCTCCAGCACGCCGAACTCCTTGACCGAGAGGTCTAGCTGGCGCCCATCACGGCTGACGGTTCGCCGGATCTGGTCCAACTCGATCCCGGCCGCGCGCAGCACCCGGCCCCGTGCCGCTGGCTGCCTGCGGGCCAGCGCCCGGATACGCAGTACCAGCTCAGGGAAGTGGAATGGCTTGCCGAGGTAGTCGTCGGCACCCAGGCCCAGGCCTGCGACCCGGTCGCCGGGCGCTCCCGCCGCGGTCAGCATGAGCACCATGGACCGGTCTTCCCTGTCGGTGATCATCTGGCACAGGGCGTCGCCGTGGATGCTGGGCAGGTCGCGGTCCAGGACCACGACGTCGTAGGCGTTGAGGTCCAGCTTCGCGACCGCTTCCAGCCCGTCGTGCGCGGCATCGACGGCCATGCCCTGATCCCGCAGGCCCTCGACGAGTACCTCGGCGAGAGACCGCGAGTCCTCGACGACCAGGACCCTCATGCTCGGGCTCCGGCCGGCACACCCGCCACGGCGGGCAACTGGATGCTGACCCGCAGGCCGCCCTCTGGCCGCGCTTGCAAGTCAAGCGAGCCGCCATGCGCCTCGGCGATCGCGGCGACGATCGAAAGCCCGAGGCCCGATCCGGAGTCCGAGCCGGTCCGGTCGGCCCCGATCCGCCGGAAGGGCTGGGACAGCTCGCGCACCTGATCATGCTCGAGCACCGGTCCGCCGTTTTCAACCACCACGCTGGCCCGCCCGTCTGCGGTGCCGGAGGTGATGCGGATCCAGCCGCCGTCGGTGTTATGGCAGACCGCGTTGTCGATGACGTTCTCCACCATCCGGGATATCAGCGCCTGGCTGCCTGCCACCCACGCTCCGCCGGGCTCGCTGACCTCCTGGACGGTCAGCTTGCGCGCGCTGATCGCGGCTGCCTGGCCGATCAGCGCATTGGCAGTCACGTAATCGAGCGGCAACACCGCCTGACCGGGCAGGCTGCGGTGCTGCGCGCGGGCCAGGACCAGGAAGGCCTCAAGCAGCCGGTCGATCCTGTCCAGCTCCGTGCGCAACCGGGCGGCCAGCGCCATCGTCTGCGGCGGAGCCGGCTCGGGCTTGGCCAGCGCGACGTCCAGCGCGGCCCGCATCGTGGTCAGCGGCGTGCGCAGTTCGTGCGAGGCGTTGGCGACGAACCGGCGTTGCGCCTTGAACGCGATCTCCAGCCGCTCCAGCAGGCCGTCGATGGTGTCGCCAAGCTCTTTCAGCTCGTCCTTCGGGCCCTGCACGGCCAGCCGCTCGTCCAGGTTGTCCTCGGAGATGCGCTGCGCCGCCGCGGTCATCTCACGCACCGGGCGAAGCGCGCGGCCGGCGACCAGCCACCCAAGCGCCACCGACACCACGGTCATGACGGCCAGCGCGAACAGCGAGGCGATCAGCAGGTCGCGTGACAGCCGTCCCTGACCCGGCTGGCCGCCCAGCTGCGACTGCAGACCCTGGACCTGCGTCTGCAGCTGGTGGATGCGGGCTTGGGCCCGGCCCAGCGCGGTCCCGGGTACGGCGGTGGCCGGGCCCGGCACCGCCACCGAAACGGAGGACCGCACGACCGCGACACCGCTGGCGATGGCCAGCAACAGTGCGCCGGACATCACGAACAGGATCCCGTACAGCGCCGTCAGGCGCACCCGGACGGTACGGCCAGGCAGCCGGATCCAGGCCGGCAGCCTCACCCATCCTGGCAGCCTCATCCGCTTCCCCTTCGCCCTGGCAGTGGCCCTGATCAGGGGCTTCGGCCCGGCCATCTCGCTTCAGCATGCCCTAGCGCGGCTAACAACGGGATAACAGCTCGCGTGCGGCCCATGTTATGGCCGCTCCGGTAGAACCAGGTCACAGCAAGTTCCAACTCTGACCGACAAGGGATCTCATGATGCACGCCACGATCGAAGTGACCGGGCTGCGCAAGCGGTTCGGGCCGACGCTGGCGCTGGACGGCATGTCGTTCGCCGTCCAGCCGGGCCAGGTGACCGGCTTCGTCGGCCCGAACGGCGCGGGCAAGTCCACCACCATGCGGGTCATACTCGGCCTGGACGCGCCCGACGAGGGCCAGGCGCTGGTGAACGGACAGGCGTACGGGAGCCTGCGGCACCCGATGCGGGTGATCGGCTCGCTCCTGGACGCAGGTGCGCTGCAACCCAGCCGCAGTGCCCGCAACCACCTGCTCTGGCTGGCCCGCTCGCAGGGCCTCAAGGCCGAGCGGGTTAATGAGGTCATCGCGCAGGCGGGCCTGCAAGGGGTCGCGCGGCGCCGGGCAGGCGGCTACTCGCTCGGCATGCGCCAGCGGCTGGGGATCGCCGGGGCGATGCTGGGCAACCCGGCAGCGATCATGCTGGACGAGCCGTTCAACGGCATGGACCCCGAGGGCATCGTCTGGATGCGTGGCTTCTTGCGCGGGCTGGCCGCCGAGGGCCGTGCCGTGCTGGTGTCCAGCCACCTGATGAGCGAACTCCAGGACACCGCCGACCATCTGGTGGTGGTGGGCCGCGGCCGGGTCATCGCCGACACCACGGTGGCGAGCCTGCTCGCGGCCGCGTCCGGGGACCGGGTGACGCTGCGCACGTCCGCACCAGCGAAGGCGACGACGGTGCTTGAGGACGCGGGGGCCACCGTCGCCGCGACGGGCGCGGACGCGCTCATGATCTCAGGGCTGCTAGCGGAGCGCGTCGTTGCGCTGCTGAGCGGGAGTGCCGTGCCGTTCTCCGAGGTGTCCGCGCACCGAGCCACGCTGGAACAGGCGTACATGGAGCTGACCAGGGACGCGGTCGAGTTCCGTCCAGCAGGCTTCGATGCCGCCGAGGCCGAGGAGGCCGGGCGATGACCACGCAGACGACCGCGCAGCCCCAGCCCGGCGCCACCACCGGTGACAGCCCTCGCGGGACCGGCTTTGGCGGGCTCCTGCGCGCCGAGTGGACCAAGTTCCGCAGCGTGCGCGGCTGGGTGATCGGCATGATCCTGGCCGCCCTGCTGATGGTTTTCATCGGCGTGTTCGCGGCAGCGAACTCCAACATCGGCTGCCAGATCAACGGCGGCCCCCCCAAGTCCGGCAAGGCCTGCGTGCCGCCGATCCCGCACGGGCCGGGTGGCGAGGTGGTTCACGACAGCTTCTCCTTCGTGCACCAGCCGTTGACCGGAAACGGCAGCATCACCGCCCGCGTCACCTCGCTGACCGGCGAGCACGCGGACCTCACCGGCGGGCCCGTGCAGGTTGGCAACGGACCTGGCATGGTGCCTGGCCTCGGGCCGTGGTCC
>VBIW01000082.1 GCA_005880915.1 Chloroflexota bacterium
AACCTCGCGTTCAACGGCGTCGCCGCGCTTGCGATCTACGCCGCGTACAGCGTCAGCGAGACGCCCACCGTCGCGTTCGTGGCGTACGTCGTCTACTCGGTGGCGTTCGAGCTCGTGATGCTTCACTTCTGGAGCTTCACCAGCCAGCACTTCAACCTGCTCGAGGGCAAACGCATCTTCCCGGTGATCGCGGCGGGCTCGAGCATCGGATACATCCTCGCGGGCTTCACGACGACCCTGGTCGCCATCTACGCCACGGAGCCGCTGATGTTCGTCTGGGCATTCGGCGCCGCGGTCGCGGCGATGCTCTCGGTTGGACTGGAACGCACCCTCTTCCGCCCGGCGCTCGTGGACGACGCCGACGAGTTCTTCGCGGACCACGAGGCCGACCTCAAGCGGCACGGTCTCGTTTCACTCCTCAAGGGTTCAATTCGGTACGTGACGGGGAACCGTCTCGTGCTCGCCCTTGTGCTGCTGGCCCTCGTGATGCAGATCGCAAGCCGGGTCGGCGACTACCTGGTGGCAGTCCTGTTCGTTGCCGCGACGCACAACAACCTCCAGGCGCTGACCATTCTTATCGGCAACGCCTGGCTCGCGAGCTATGTCGTGCAGCTGGTCGTCAGCCTGTTCATCACCCCGTGGGTCCTGAACAAGCTCGGCGTGAAGAACGCGATCATGGCGCTGCCGGTCTTCACTCTCATCGGGTTCACAGCGGTGGCGATCAGCCCTGTCCTGGCCACCTCGCTCTTCCTGTTCATCGTGCGCAACGGGCTCCAGACCGGGCTCGACGACCCAGCGCAGAGCGTGCTAGGCAGCGCCCTGCCGGCACAGGTCGGCCCGAAGCTGAAGCTGCTCCTGGAGAATCTCGTGCTTCCAGGCGCCGCTGTGTTGAGCGGCGTAGGCCTCTTCATCGTGCAGAAGACAATCGCCGCAAGCGTCGAGGTCCTTGCGGTGATCGGCATCGTCGCAGCTGTGCTCTTCATCCTCGCCGCCCTTCGCGTACGCAGCCTCTACGTGAGCGCGATCTACGACCGGCTGCGCACCCACGCCGTTAGCCTGAGCGACTTCCAGCGGGCTCTCGGCCGTCCGACGCCCGATCAGGGGGCGGAGCTGCAGGCATACGTCCGCGGCAGCGACATCAAACCACGCCAGTTCGCCGCGGCCGCCCTGGCCAAGGTGTCGCCGGCAACTTTCAGCGCGATGCTGCCGGAGCTCGAGTCATCGGACGACGCCGTCGTGCGCCGGCTCGCCTTTCAGCTGGCTCCGCCTGACAGCCTGTCTGAGGATCGGCTCGAAGCGGGCGGCAGCGATACGGATGGTTGGGTGCGGGCAGCAGTCGCGGTCGCCGGCGCGCTCCGCAAGGAGCCGTGGAATCGCGCGAGCGAGCTGCTTGGAGGGCTTTCGCACTCGACGAGTCCTGACGATCGGTCCGCCTCGGTGTGGGCGGCGGCGCTCGTCGGCGATCGGCTGACCGTGGCGGCGGCGATGAAAGACGCCGATCCGCGAGTTCGGCTCGAGGCGATTCGAAGCTTCGCCAAGCTGAAGGCTGACGTCCCAGGAGCCGCCGGGCCTCTGATCACATGCCTCGAGGACGACGACATCGAGGTCCGCCGCGAGGCGCTGCGCCAGGCCGTGAGGTGGTCGCCGCCCACCGAGTACCAGCAGGAGTTCGCCCGCGCCCTTGCCGACGGGCTCTCGAGCGGGGACCGAGATGTGCGGCGTCTGTCGGCGGAGGCGATGGCCGTCCAATCACCTGAGGCCTTGATCCTCACGCTCCCCTTGCTCATGTCGCGCGACGCGTCGGCTGCCGCCACGGTCGAGGCGTTGATGCGCAGCGGCCGCCCGGAGCTCTTCAAGCACGCTCGGAGCCACCTTGAGGTGCATCTGGCCGAGGCGGCCCACCTGGCGCGGCTTTCGGCACGCGCGTCGCGGGCCGCCGGCGGCCGGGACGGTGAGGATGCGGCCGCGTACACGCTTCTCCGGATCGGGCTTGCCGACTACGCTCGAAACGCTGCCGAGTCATCCCTCGCGGCCATGCGCGCGCTGCACGGAAAGCGGGGCTTCGCAACGGTCGAGCGAGGCCTGCGGTCCGAGGAAGCCCGAGCCAGGGTGGAGGCGCTGGAGACGCTGCTAAACTTCGGCCCGGGCTGGCTCGCCGGGCCGCTGGCGCAGCTGCTCGATCCCGAGTCCTTCGATGCGGGGTCGGCCCGCCCGCTGTCACATCCCGAGCTGGAAGCGCTTGCAAACCATCCCGACAAGTGGGTCAGGGAAACCGCGCAGTCGGTCTCCCATGGCCTCGGCGAAGACATGAAGGAACTGATCGCACTAAAGCGAGTACCGCTTTTCAGTACGCTCACGCTCGAGCAGCTGTCGAGCATCGACCGCCTCATGGTGACGCGGCACTACTCCCGCGGCGAGGCGATATTCAGGAAGGGTGACGTCGGAGCCGAGCTCTATGTCGTGCTGGAGGGCGAGATCCGAATCCACGTCGACCACGATGGGCACGAGGTCACCATCGCCCGGCTCGGCCCGACCATGGTCGCCGGTGAGATGTCGGTCTTTGACGATCAGCCACGGTCGGCCAGTGCCGTCGCGGCGCAGGACACAACCGTGCGCGTCCTCCGCCGCGACCGTATGCACACGATCGTCCACGAGCATCCAGAGGTGCTGCTGGAGTTTGTCAGGAACCTGAGCCAGCGCATCAGGGTGATGAATGACCGGCTGGAGGCCGGCGAGGGGAGCGATGTGCCGGCGCCGGCACGAGAAACCACCGGTGCGGCCGGAGGCGGCTGAGGTGGCGCAAAGCGCCGGGTGGGGACGCCGGATGGCGATGCCCGAGCAGCAGTTACTCGGACGCCTCGGGCTCTGCTCTGACCTCGATCTTCTTCCGCGCCGCCTCCAGGCGCTCCGTGCACACCTTTAAGTAGACGCGCGCCTCGTCGACCGCTTTGAGCGCGTCCTCGAGGGACAGATCTCCGTCCTCGAGCAGCTTGAGCGTCTCGTCCAGCTTCTCGAGCGCCTGCTCGTAGGTGAGCTCCTCTGTCATGCCTCGACCTCCTCGACTATGGCGCCGAGCCGCCCGGCACCAAGCCGCACTCGAATCCGGCGTTGGATCGCCGTCGCCGATGACGAGCGGAGGACCGCGCCGGGCTCCGCGTCCTGCGTGATGCTGTAGCCGCGCGCAAGGACGGCGTCAGGGCTGAGTGCGACCAACCTCTGGCGGCGGTGCTCCAGGCCGCGGGTCGCGATCGCGAAGCGCTCGGCGAGGGCTCGGTCGAGGCGGTCCGCGGCACGCCGGCCGGCGAGCGCGTTGCGGCTCCGCATCAGACGCGCGACCGCGGCACTGTTCAGGTGGCGCCCCCGCTCTCGGAGGGCGTCCTCGCGGCGCGCCACCTGGGCGAGCGGGCTGAGGCGCTGCAGCTCGGTCGCCGCCCTCGCCAGCCGTTCCACCCGCTGGCGGACCAGCGCCGGCAAGAGTTGGGCGACGCGTTGCCGCTTCGCCATCAGGCGCTCGGCTTCGCGGCCGATGCGCTGGGCGATCTCACGATCAAGGCGACGCTGACGCTCCCGCAGCTGA
>VBIW01000073.1 GCA_005880915.1 Chloroflexota bacterium
AGGCGGTGGTCCCACCAGCGGCTCGGGTACTCCTCGATCAGCTGCGCGCTCACCCCCGCGTCGATGCGGGCCTGCTCGCGGAGCCGGTCCTCCTCGAGCCCGGTGGTGCCGGGATGAGCGGCGACCACGGCGACCACCACCGGGACGTCGCGGGCCACCGCCACCCGGTCCACCCCCGCGGCCGGGGCCAGGATCCGCCGCGCCTCGCCGCCGCCGGCGGGGAGCAGCCACAGCGAGGCCACCTCCGGCGCCGCGGTGTCGGTGCTCTCGGGGTCGGGGCGCACCGAGGTGAAGACGATCGACCCGTCGGGGAGGAAACCCTGTGCGGTGTCGCCGCGCGCCGACTGGGTGAGCCGCACCGGATCGCGCCCGCCCTCGGGGTCGAGCTCCCAGAGCGCACCGGCGAAACGCTTGCCGTCGGCGGCCACGGTCTGGACCGTCGCCACCAGGCGGCTCCCGTCGCGGTTGAGGTGCAGCGACGCCACCCGCGGGATTGCAAGGAAGCTGTCGATGTCGATCGCGGGCACGGCCGCGACCCTACTCCGCGGAGAGTGGCACCGTCATCCTGGCGGCGCCGGCCGCCGGGCTACCCGTCCTGGCGTGCCGCCGACGCGGGGCGGAGCAGCTCGGTGATCGGGCCGTCGTGGTCGCGGAGCAGCTCGTGGAGGTCGAGCAGCTCGTCGCCGCTGATCGGCGGCCGCACCGCCACCCGCCGCCGGGCCCGGGCCCGCCGGCGTGCCCGGGAGCGCTCGCCGCGGTCGGGCTGCTGCTCGATGCGCTCGACCACCTGCTCGCGCACCTGGAGGACGACCACGAAGGTCACCTGGCAGCTGGAGCAGCCGACCTGCACCGTGTAGAGCGGATCCTCCTCGCGCAGCATGGTCAACCGGCAGCCGACCAGGGCCCGCTTGCACACCGGGCAGTCGTAGTCGCCGGCCCGTTCGCGCATCAGCTCGAGGATGTCCACTGGGCGCCGAGTATAGGCCGCCGCGGCCCGCGTCACTCGACGGCGAGATGGGCCCAGACGTCGAGCTTTCCGCGCACCCGCTCGATGATCGTGTCGGTGAACTCGTCGGTCAGGCTGTGGCCGCCGATGTCGGCGGTCCGCACCCCTTCGCGCACGGCCTCGAACACCGATTCGTAGACAGCGCGCGAGGCCCGCCGGTAGAGCGGCCCGGGCATGAATCCGAGCAGGGCGCCGCAGGCGAGGATCATCGCCATCGGGTTGGCGATGTTCTTGCCCTGCAGGCTGGGGGCGGTGCCGTGCGGGGCCTCGGCCATCACCACGGTGGGGTGGTTGAGGTCCTCGCCGAAGCCGAGCAGGATCGACTCCGATCCGGCGATGCTGCCGAAGAGCTGGAGGACGAAGTCGCTGAGGCAGTCGCCGTCGCGGTTGAGCGCGGGGATGACCAGCGGGTCCCCGCCCATGGAGAGCAGCAGCGCGTAGGTGGCGTCGATGAGCTGCGGTGAGTAGGGCACGTCGGGATGTCGGCGCGCCGCGGCGTCCATCTCCTCCTTGAACATCCCCTCATACACCGGTGAGACGGTGAACTTGGGGCCGCCGAAGACGGTGGCGTGCATCCGCCGAGCCTGCTCGAAGGCGAACTCGGCGACAGCGCGGCAGGTGGCCCGGCTGATGTGCTCGGTCCGGTACGCGATCTCCGCGTCGCCCTCGCCCTCGCGCCACTCCTTGGCTCCGTAGGCGTCGTCGACGGCCATCCGCACCACGCTGATGGGGGCGCTGGTGCCGGCGATCGGCGGCACCCCGGCGATGCGCCGCCCGGTGCGCACGATGACCTTGCCGCCGACCCGCTCGCGGAGCAGCGCGTTGGGGCTGCCGACGTCGTCGCGGCCCTCGGGCGTGACCGTGGCCGCCTTGAGGCCGAAGCCGCAGGCGACCATCGCGTCGGCGGCGTCGAGGACCACCTGGTTGCGGGTCGTCCGGCGGTTGTCGAGGGAGAGGTCGAAGCGCTGCAGGTCGAGCTCGACGCCGACCACCCCGGAGTCGACCACGCGGAGCGCCTGGTCGAGTAGCTCCTGGCCGGTCTGGTCTCCCTCGAGGACGGCGACGGTCTGGGCCATGGCCCAAAGGGTAGCCAGCCGTAGCCGGTCGCCGCCGCGGGACGCGCAACCCCGACAATGCCCCGGTGACGACCGGAACGACCCCCCTCGACCAGGACGCTGACGACGCCAAGCGGCCGACCACGCTGCTGCTCGTCTACACCTGGGACATCCTGCTCGCCATTGGCGCCCTCATCGAGGTCTTCGCCCCCTTCGCCGGTGGGGTGGAGGTGGCCGGCAAGACGGTGGACACGCCGCTGGTGGTGCAGATCCTGGTCGCCCTCAGCAACGCCGCCTTCGCCGGTGCGCTGATCCTCATCGGCACCCTGCTCACCCGCCACGACACCTGGGTGCGCCGGGCTCAGATCGTGGTGCTGAGCATGGCCGGCGGCATCCGCGCGGTCACCTTCGTCATCGACTCCGCGACCGGCCACACCCTCGACGTCGGCGGAATGCTCGGCATCCTGGTGATCCTGCTCATCGACGTCCTGGCCATCTACGCGCTGACCTCGGCGCGGGTGGTCGCATGGTTCCGCGACCCCGGCCCGGTGCCCGCCTACATCGGCGCGCTGATCGCCTTCTGGGCCGCGGTCAGCGTCGCCTTCTTCGCGCTGCGCTCGCTGAGCTGACCCGGCGCGGTCAGCTGCCGGTGAGGCCGCGGCGGCGGTTGACCGAGCGGCTGAGCGGCGCGAACACCAGCGACTCGACGGCGACACCGACGACGAGGATGAGCAGGATGCTCAGGATGACCAGCGCCATGTTGATCTGGTCAGCGCCGTTGTGGAGCAGCTGACCGAGACCGAGGCCGAGGTCGGGGTCGCTGGTGATGATCTCCGCCGCCATCAGCGAGCGCCAGGAGAACGCCCACGCCTGCTTGAGACCGGCGACGTACCCGGGCAACGCCGCCGGGATGATCACGTGGCGGTACATGGCCAGGCCGCGGGCGCCGAGCGCGCGTCCCACCGCGTTGAGCAGCGGCGGGGTCTGGTCGACGGCGGCGAGCATGCCCCCGGCGATGGAGGGGAACGCGCCCATGATGACGACGAAGTAGATCGCCGCCGGGTTGGCGCCGAAGTAGAGCAGGGCGAACGGCACCCAGGTGACCGAGGGCAGGCTCTGCAGGCTCGCCACCAGGGGGCCCAAGCCGAGTCGCAGCACGCGCACCCGGGCCATCAGCAACCCCAGCGGCGTGCCGATGGCGATGGACACGAAGAAGCCCAGCGCACCGCGGCTCATGCTGGTCCAGATCGCGCTGGTGACGTTGCCCTTGCCCAGCTGGTCGGTGAAGGTGTGCCACACCTCGATCGGTGCGGGGATGACGTAGGACGGCTTGAACCCGGCGGTGACGATCAGCTGCCAGAAGCCGATGAGCACCGCGATGGCGGCCACCGGGCAGGCCACCGCCACCGCCGCACTGCGGAGCCGCGAGGGCGCCGGTGGCCTGCCGGGACCGAGGTCGAGGGCGTCGAGGCCGGCCTCGACGGCGGCGAGGTCGGCGCCGGGCTCAGTGACGGCCATGCCGGCCGATCTCGACGCGGAGCAGGTCGGTGATCTCCCGGGCGACCGCGGCGACGTCGGTGTCCTCGATGCGGCGGGGACGGGCGAAGTCGATCTCGATGATGTCGCCGACCCGCCCGGGCCGGCTGGTCATCAGCACCACCCGGTCACCGAGCCGGACCGCCTCGCGGACGTTGTGGGTGACGAAGACGACGGTGACACCGGTGCTGGCGACGATGCGCTCCAGGTCCTCGTGGAGGATGTCGCGGGTGATCGCGTCCAGGGACGCGAAGGGCTCGTCCATGAGCAGCACATCGCCCTGCTGCGCCAGCGCCCGCGCCAGGGCGACGCGCTGGCGCATGCCGCCGCTCAGCTCGTGGGGACGGCGCCTGCCGAAGCCGTCGAGGTGGACCAGGGAGAGCAGGCTGGCGACCCGCTCGTTGCGCTGCTCGCGCGGCACCCGCTGCAGGCGCAGGGGCAGGTCGATGTTGCGCTCGACGGTCAGCCAGGGCAGCAGGGCCGCCTCCTGGAACATCAGCGCGGTGCGGTTGCCGGCCAGGTCGACGCTGCCCGCGCTGGGTCGCTCCAGCCCGGCGATCAGCGAGAGCAGCGTCGACTTGCCGCAGCCGGAGGCGCCGACCACGCAGAGGAACTCGCCGCGGCCGACCTCGAGGTCGATGCCGTCGAGCGCCACCAGTGCTCCGCCACCCTGGCCGAAGACCTTGGTCACCGCGGTGAGCCGGACGGCGAGGTCGCGCTCGGGGCGCGGCCGGCTGACCAGCTCCCGCTCGGGCGCGGTGTCGGCGGCGCGGAGCAGCGCCGAGGCGGCCATGGTGGTCACGAGCCCAGCCCCGCGTCGCCGACCGCCGGCTGGCCGGCGGCCTGGAGCACCGCGTCGAGCGCGTGCAGGTCGAAGATCCCCTTGATGTCAGTGCTGGCCAGAAGTCCGGCGTCGTGGGCGCTTCGGACCTCGGTCTGCAGCGCGCCGGCGATCGGGTCGGGGCTGAACACCAGGTGCGCCCAGGCGTCATCGAGGACGGTGGTGTCGAGCTTCTTCTGGGTCAGCTGGAGCAGGGCATCGTTGACCGCCGCCCTGGCCTGGGCGGGATCGGCGTTGATGAAGCCGATGGCGTCGAGGTTGCCCTGCACCAGTCCCCTGACCACGTCGGCGTGCGCGTTCAGGAAGGAGGTGGCCACAACCAGCTCGGTGGTGGGGAAGCGCCCGCCCGGCCACAACGTGGCCTCGTCGACCAGAACCCTGCCGTGGGCGGTGTCGACCAGCGTCGCGGCGTAGGGCTCGGGCACCCAGGCGGCGTCGATCTGGTGCTGCTTGAAGAGCTGGACCGTGGTCGAGTTGTCGGTCGGGGAGATACGGACGTCGCCGCCGGTCTGGGGGTCGGTGTGCAGCCCCCTGGCGGCGAGCCAGGAGCGCAGGGCCACGTCCTGAGTGTTGCCCAGCTGCGGCGTCGCCACCTTCTTCCCCTTGAGGTCGGCGGCCGAGGTGATGCCCTCGTCGGGCTGGACCACCAGCTCGGCGCCGCCGGCGGTCGCCCCGCTGACGATGCGCAGCGCGCCGCCGTGGCTGGCGATGAAGCCGTTGATGGCCGGGTTGGGGCCGACGTAGGTGGCGTCGAGGGAGCCGCCGAGGAGCGCCTGGATGGCCGCCGGGCCGGCGTTGAAGGTGGTCGTCCGCAGGGTCACCCTGCTGCCCAGCGCCCTGGCCAGCAGCCCCCTGCTGACGCCGACGATCGCCGGGGCGTGGGTCAGGTTGGGAAAGTAGCCGAGGTGGAGGGTGACCGGGTCGCCGCCGCTGCCGCCGCTGGCGGTGGTGCCGCATCCGGCCGCCGTCGCCAGCAGCCCGAGCAGGCCGAGGCCGGCGGCGAGGCGCGGAGCGAGGGTGGCGCGGCGCAATCGGGTCCCCTGGGCGAGGTGAAGCAGGCCGGAGCGAAGCAAGGATTGTTGACAAATCTGATTCGGATTGTCAACTACGCGAGGCCGGGGGCTAGATCACCTCGAGCAGCTCGCGGACCACCACGTTGAGCTCGTCCGGGCGCAGCGGC
>VBIW01000074.1 GCA_005880915.1 Chloroflexota bacterium
GGTCGCGGTCAGCGTGTTCGGCCCCGCCGTCGGCCCTAGGGTCCACGACGTCACCGTCGCGATCCCGTTGGTCCCGGTGGTCACCGCCGTCGTCGGGGTCACCGTCCCGCCACCCGACGCGACGGCGAACGTCACCGCTACCCCGCCCACCGGGTTGCCGTGCGTATCTCGGACGATCACCGACGGATTCACGGCCACCGCGGTCCCGACCGTCGCCGACTGGCCGTTGCCAGCATTGACGGCGACTTGTGTCGCGGCCCCGGCCGTCCCGGTCGCGGTGAACGTCACGGGACTCCCCGTGAGCCCGGTGGCGGTCGCCGTCAGCGTGTTCGGCCCGGCGGTGGTCCCGAGGGTCCACGACGTCGCCGCCGCGATCCCGTTGGCGCCCGTGGTCACCGCGGTCGTCGGTGCCACCGTGCCCCCGCCCGAGGCGACGGCGAACGTGACCGCCACGCCACCCACGGGATTCCCGTTCGCGTCCCGGACGATCACCGACGGATTTACGGCTACCGCGGTCCCCGCCGTCGCCGACTGACCGTTCCCGGCATTCACGGCAATCGAGCTGGCCGCGCCCGCGGTGCCGGTGGCGGTGAAGGTGACCGGACTGCCGGTGAGCGTGCCGGAGCTAGCGGTCAGCGTGTTCGGGCCCGCCGTCGGCCCCAGGGTCCAGGACGTCACCGTCGCGATCCCGTTGGTCCCGGTGGTCACCGCCGTCGTCGGGGCCACCGTCCCGCCACCGGAGGCGACGGCGAAGGTCACCGCCACGCCGGCCACGGGATTCCCGTGCGTATCTCGGACGATCACCGATGGATCGACCGGCACCGCCGTCCCCGCGGTCGCGGACTGACCGTTCCCGGCATTCAGGGCCATGGAGCTCGCCGCGCCGGCGGTGCCGGTGGCGGTGAAGGTGACCGGGCTCCCGGTGAGTGTGCCGGAGGTTGCGGTCAGCGTGTTCGGCCCCGCCGTCGGCCCTAAGGTCCACGACGTCACCGTCGCGATCCCGTTGGTCCCGGTGGTCACTGCCGTCGTCGGGGTCACCGTCCCGCCACCGGAGGCGACGGCAAAGGTGACCGCGACCCCACCCACCGGGTTGCCGTTGGCGTCCCGGACGATCACGGACGGATTTACGGCCACCGCGGTCCCCGCCGTCGCCGACTGGCCATTGCCCGCGTTCACCGCGATCGAGCTCGCCGTCCCGGCGGTGCCCGTGGCCGTGAACGTCACGGGACTCCCCGTCAGCCCCGTCGCCGTGGCCGTCAGCGTGTTCGGTCCGGCCGTCGGGCCCAGAGTCCAGGACGTCACCGTCGCGATCCCGTTGGTCCCCGTGGTCACCGCCGTCGTGGGCGCCACCGTCCCGCCGCCCGAGGCGACGGCGAAGGTGACGGCTACCCCACCCACCGGGTTGCCGTTGGCGTCCCGGACGATCACGGACGGATTCACGGCCACCGCGGTCCCCGCCGTCGCGGACTGACCGTTCCCGGCATTCACGGCGATCGAGCTCGCCGTCCCGGCGGTGCCCGTGGCCGTGAACGTCACGGGGCTCCCCGTGAGCCCGGTCGCCGTCGCGGTCAGCGTGTTCGGCCCCGCCGTCGGCCCCAAGGTCCAGGACGTCACGGTCGCGATCCCGTTGGTCCCGCTGGTCACCGCTGTCGTCGGAGCCACCGTGCCGCCGCCCGAGGCGACGGCGAAGGTCACCGCCACGCCCGCCACGGGATTCCCGTTCGCGTCCCGCACGATCACCGACGGAGCGACCGGCACCGCCGTCCCCGCGGTCGCGGACTGACCGTTCCCGGCATTCAGGGCGATGGAGCTCGCCGCGCCGGCGGTGCCGGTGGCGGTGAAGGTGACCGGACTGCCGGTGAGCGTGCCGGAGCTAGCGGTCAGCGTGTTCGGCCCCGCTGTCGGGCCGAGCGTCCAGGACGTGACGGTAGCGATGCCGCTCCCATTCGTGGTCTGCGTGGCTCCCGTGACGCTGCCACCCCCCGTGGCGACCGCAAACGTCACCGCCACACCGGCCACCGGGTTATTGAACTGATCACGCACGATCACCGACGGAGCGACCGCCACCGCGGTCCCGACCGTCGCGGACTGGCTGTTCCCGGCGCTGAGACCGATGGACGCGGCGCCGGCGGACGTCACATTGAACGCGTTGCTTGTGGCCGGTCCGAGTGCTCCGGAGCTCGCGACCAGCGTGTAGCCCGTCCCCGCCCGGTCGATGCTCGCGTCGTCGAAGGTGGCGACGCCGCTCACGGCGTTCCGGGGCGTGACGGTGAGCACGCCGCCGCCGGGGTTCGTGCCGATGGCGAGCCCAATCCCCACCGTCGCAGCCGTGGCGCGGTTTCCGAACTGGTCGCGCACTTCGACCTGCATCGCCGGCGTGATGTGGGCCCCGGCAGCGACGTTGCTGGGCTGTCCTATGAACACCAGAGTATCCGCGGCGGCCGGCGTTACCGTGACGGTGGCCTGCTGGGTGATCGCCGTGCCGCCCACCGTCGCGGACACGGTTTTGGTCTCGGCCCGGGTGGAGCTGAGCGTGCCGCTGGCGACGCCGTTCGCGTTCGTGGTATCGGGCGACGGCTGGATCAGCGTGTTCAGCGTGCCGGTCGCCGTCAGGACGACGGTCCTTCCGCGAATCAGATTGCCGAACTGGTCGCGCGCCGTCACGGTGATCGTGCTCGGGCCGCTGCCGGTCGAGGCCGTGATCGACGCCGGGGACGCGACGACCGTCGTGCGCGCCGCGCTCACCGGTCCCGGCACCGTGAACCCGGTAAAGCTGAGGGCGGACCCGACGCCGGTCGCCTGGGCAGTCTGGGTGCTGTCGGTCGGGGTCATCGCGGTGCCGAGCGTCCAGCTGGTCGACGCGACGCCACTCGAGTTCGTCACGGAGGTCAGCGGGTTGACGGAACCACCGCCGTCGAGCACCGACCAGCTGATCGTGACGCCGGAGACGGGATTGTTCAGGACGTCGCGCGCGATGACCGAGAGCGGGGTGGGCAGCGTCTGCCCCACCGTGCCAGTCTGGAGGTTACCGCCGTTGATCGCCATCTGAGTCGCACCACCCACGTGCGCCGTCACGCTGAACGTGACGGTCGTCAGGCCCGTCGCGGCCGCGGTCGTTGTCTGCGTGCCCGGCGTCGGACCGAGCGTCCGCGTGGTGGACGCATGGCCGGACGCGTCGGTCGCGGAGGACGTCGGGTTCACCGAGCCGCCGCCCGACGCCGCCGCCCACGTCACGGTCACATTCGGCACCGGGTTGCCGTTCGCATCGGTGATGAGAACGGTGTGCGGTGTGGCGAGCTGGGTGCCGACCTGACCGACCTGGTTGTCGCCGGAGAACTTCACCATCGTGGTCGCCGCGCCGGCGGTGCCGGTGGCGGTGAACGTGACCGGGCTCCCCGCCAGCGTCCCGGACGTCGCGGTGACGGTATTGGCCCCTGCCGTGGTGCCCAGCGTCCAGCTCGTGGCCGCGGCGATACCGCTGGCGTTGGTGGTCTGGTTTGGGCCGGTGATG
>VBIW01000010.1 GCA_005880915.1 Chloroflexota bacterium
GAGCGGACCGCGGACACAGCGGCGAACCGCTGCCTCAAGATGGCGGTCTGGATCCTTGCGCGCTCGTACGGGCAGAGCGCAGACCTGAACAGGGAGCGGAGAAGGCTGGCGGCGAGGCTCAATGCCGCCTATCGCCTGTTCGAGGACGCCGAGTTGGACTTCCGCCTGGCTTTCCTCGCGGACCCGCTCGTCCTCGGCACGGCGACGCTCCCGACGACCCGGGACTACTACCGCAATGCCCTCGACGTCGCGAGACTCGTCGTCACGAACTCATCGGTCCACCTCGACAGAGCGGGTAGCGACGTGCACATGCCCTCACTCCTAATCGCGATGGACGAGGTCTTCGAGAGGTACGTGCGGAATGTCCTCCGCGACGGCTTCGCGTCCATCCGTCCCGACCTCCGGGTTCTGGACGGGAATCGGGAAGGGAAGAAGCTCCTGTTCGACGCGGCTCCGTCGGAACCCGCGAAGCCCGACATCGTGATCAGGGCGCCCGACAGCAGCACGCCGGTGGTGATGGACGTGAAGTACAGGCCCGCGAGCGGGAAGCCGGACCGAGCCGACATCAATCAGGTCATTACCTACGCTGCCAGCTACCGCGCGTCGATCGCCGTCGTAGTCCAGCCCCGCGCGGAAAACTCGCCGCGCAATCGGCTGATGCAACTCGGCAACATCGTGAACCTCGGCGTATTCCAGTACGTGATGGATTTGGGCGCCGATCTGGACGAGGAAGAGGCGGCGCTGATCGAGGCCGTGGCGGCCCTAGTGCCAGGGACCGCCCACGCAATCGCTATCTGAACAAGGCCCCCGGCATGGCGGTCGGCGCGAGGTCCACGCCGACTGCGTCTCGGTTCATGCGCACTGCGGTCTTGAGGGTCGTCCCAGTGCCCATGAACGGGTCAAGCACGACGCCTCGGCGGAAGGGCTGCCGGCACTCGCACTCCGTCCACCCGACCGTCTCCCTCAGCGCGAACGTGAACTCGCGGAAGTAGCCCCCTAGCACCGCCTTGGCCTCGGCGGCGAGCTGCTTCACCCGCTTGGAGTTGCGCCCCGTACCGTTCTGGATAAGGAGCGCCTTCCCGGCGTCGGAGATTCCGGTCGCCTGGACGGCGGCGATGTGGTCTGGCGTCAATCCTCCCTCGCGCGCCAGTTCCATCGCCCGCCGCGCCTGAGGCCTGCGCTCGTCCAGCCGGGCCGTGCGCCGCGTGATCCGCTGCCTGGGCTCTCCACACACCGGACACAGCTCGCCGGGGCAGGCGAGCAGGATCGCGCGCTCAACAACCTCGGTCGGGAAGGGGGCAAGGTGATCCCCCATGTGCCGCGCTTGATTGAACTGCCAGACGTCGCCCGGGTTCGCGCCGTTGCCGTTCCCGTAGGCCTCGGAGTAGCCGAACAGATCGTAGTAGTACGTCCCGCTGAGGGTCATGTGGATCACGAACTCGTGCCGGTTCGCGAGCCTGTTCCGCGCGGGCTCGGGCATCCCACCGTCCTTCGTCCAGACGATCCGGTTTCTCACCATCCAGCCGTCGTCGGCCGCCGCCATCTCGACCCGGGCCGGGACGTTCGCCAGGGACCGACGGTGGTACGTGTCGCCGATGTTCAGGAACACCGAGCCGCTCGGCCGAAGCACTCGACGCCACTCGCGGAGGCATTCAACTATTGCATCGGCGTACTCGGCCGCCGTTGCCTCCTGGCCGATCTGTCCCAGGATGCCGTAATCGCGTTTCCGCCAGTAAGGGGGCGACGTAACGACAAGATCCACGGAGTCGTCGGGGAGCGGCAGGTCCCTAGCGTCGCCTTGGAGAACGAGCGCGTGTGGGAGATTTCGCCCAGGTCCCTCGCGGCACCACGCGTCGGCGGCATCTATTTCATCGGAAGCGGCCAACTCAGATGCCATCGGATGCGGAATGGAACCACACGCTACGGATGGACCATAGGTGTCGAGCGCACGCGCGGGCGAGGCGGAGGGAGGCTGAGCTCATGCCTTCGTGTACTACAGGAATCAGCGCCTTGCAGTACGCCTGAGGCGGGCCGTTCATGCGTCCATCAGCTCCTTCGCGCGCTTCTTGCCCTGCGCGGTCAGCTTGTAGGTGCCAGGAGCGCTGCGGGTGAAGTCGCCCTTGCCGCCCTTGTGGTCGGTGGCCAGTACCGCCGCGAGGCTGGCCTCCGGTGTCTTGCCGCGCGGGGATTCCCAGGTCGCCAGCGCTTCGGCCGTGATCGCCTTCGTCTTCTTGGGCTTGCCATCGGCGAGCGCCAGGATCAGGGCCTCGCGCATGGTCTTCGACTTCGCGGTCTTGGTCGCTGCGGGCATGTTGCCCTCCTTCGGTCTGCCGCTACCGGGTGGCGCGGTCGGTCACACGTACGGCTTTCACCGGCTGAAGGTCAAGTGCCGCGTTCGGGGGATCAGCGACCAGGGCACGAGTGCGTCCGGTACGCAGCCTCGATCTCACCCATCGGTCCCGTCTCGCGCCAGTTGCAGTGGCAGCAGCGGCCGGTGATGATCTCGGCCTGGGCCTTGGCAATCTCCTGCTCCGAAGCTTTCCTCCTCTTGGGAGCGGCCTTCGGCTTCGGATTCTTCGCCTCCCAGCGCTTCGTGTTGGCGCTCGCGCACGTCCGGCAGCGCCATCGAGCGCGCCCGTCAGGAGTCGTTGACCGCACCATCGGGCCGTGCAAGGGCTCCTTCCGGCAGATGCGCTCCAGTTCAACTGGCTTCTTCGCCGGGCGAGTTGCCACTGCTGCCCTCTTGCCGTTCGCCTCGCTCACCCGCTTGCACTCGCGCTCTCGGTGCGCCTCCAGCTCTTTCGGCGACATGCTGGCCAGCTTCTTCGCCCGCCACTCGCGCATGTAGGCGTTGCGCTCTTCGATGGTCTTCGCCACTAGGCAGCGAGCGCCCGCAGCTTCGAGAAGTGCCGCGCCATCTTCGAGCGCAGCCGGTCGGCGCTGTGAACGTCAGCCGCGAGGATCGCCCAGTGCGGGATCGGGTCGTAGCCCGGCCCGATGACCTGGTGCCGGTACTGGCAGAGCAGCCACCGGGCGCAGGTCTCGCAGAGCCTGATCTTCAGGATTCGGTGAACGTGCGTGCGGGGACGGCGCCGTTCGCACCGTTCGCACTTGCGGAGTAGCGGTGTGGGCTTCATGGGCACGTAATGCCATCCGGTCGCCCGGAGCGCCAGTCGCTTAGGCGTTCGTGAAGAGGCTGTTGCCGCCGTGCCGCCAGTTGAACAGCGACTTCGGCGCGCTTGAGACCGATGCCGCTGCTGCGGAATCCACCTCGTCGTCCGGCGGCTTCTTCGTGTAGCGGCCCGAGCGGGGATGCCTGATCGCATGGCGATCGGCGCGTAGGTCTGCGACGGCCTTGACGACCATCCGTGAGATGCGCTGATCCAGGTCGGTGTCTGCCAGCGGGCCTTCGCCGCGCGCCTTCATCACGCACCACCCGTCCACCAGCGAGGCAGGTGCATCGACCCCGGATACTTCACGAATCTTCAGGGCCTCCAACTTCGCCAGCACGCTCTTCGTGAACGGATCGGCGGGCATTTAGTAGAGCACCCGAATCCCGCGCCCGTTGGCGCGGTTGCCCAGGGCCTTGATGCCTGGTTCGTCCCCGGAGCGACGGCCAGCGTGGCGTCGATCGCATCGATCAGCGTGGCGAGTGCTTCGTCCGCTGCAGCGTCCAACTCGTGCTGGCGCTCGATGATCTCATTCAGCTCTTCGGGCCTGGGAACGGCCTGTAGCTCCTGCCGGATCGCCTCTTGCATCTGGCGCTCCAGCGATGCCTTCCTGCTCTTGAGTTTGTTCCGATCCGTCGCATCCAGCTCGGCGTCGATGCGCTCGATCTCCTCGGCGATCCGGTGCGATGCCGGAGCCTGCTGCGGTTCCTTCCACACGCCGCCGATCCGAACCAGGCCGGTGGCGACAGCCTGAGTCTCGATGCGGGTGCGCTCTTCCTCGGCGCGTTCCTGCGCCTCCAGAGCCTGGCGGCGCTCTTCGGTCTCGGCCTGAATATCGAACTCCGCCTGGTGCGTGTCGTCCTCGCGCCGGGTACCGGCGGGCTGTCCTTCGGAAACCACCTCCCCGGTGGTGTCTTGCAGCAGCTCTTCGGCGACGGCGCTCACGGTTCGCCATCCGTGCGAAAGGCCAGGATCGTGGCCAGCTTCGGGCTGATCTCCCACTGGCTGGATGCGGAGCCGCCGTTGATCGGATCGGCCCAGGCCACGCCCAAGTCTCCGCTAGGGACGTCGGCGCTGTGAGGGTAGGCAGCGAAGTCGCCGGGGTCGCCCAGCACAATGTAGGTGCCGTTGGCGCGGTTCTTGTGGATCAGCGTCGGGGTCATGATCAGCGACCCCGCAGCCGGTTCTCGCGGTCTACCTTCTCCTGCGCGGCTCGGGCCTTACGAGTCTTCGAAGTCAAATCGTGGTGGTCGGCGGCTTCGGCAGCCTCGGTGATTCCACGCGCCTTCGCCAGCGTTCCGGCGCGAGCGCCCTCGCGCTCGGCACCGTAGTAGGGGTTGAACACTGCCTTGGTCAGATCGAGTTGCTGGCGCGGTTCGCCAGAGGGGTTATCGGGATCGTGGTAGGCCATGAAGGTGCCGGACTCGGGAACGTCGCCACTGCGGACGCCGCCGTCGCCCAGCACGAACTGCTGGCCGGGGTTTGCGAGGGCCTTGGCGATCGGACTAGAGACGGTGCTGGTGGGAGCGACGATCGCCTTCAAGTACGCGACGACCTCTTCATCCGTGCAGCCCTCCGCGCGCAGCCGCTTGATGATCACGCCTGCGAGCAGCTCTGCTTCGCGGCTGATCCGGCGGTAGGAGTCCATGCTGGGCATCTAGGTCTATTCAACCCCGTGACCTCGTCCCGTCTTAAGGCCCGGAGGTGGGCCTCGGTAGAATCTGGAGGGACGACCACCCGACGCGGTTGCCAT
>VBIW01000011.1 GCA_005880915.1 Chloroflexota bacterium
GCGGTGGCGTACGAGGAGCAGTCCAGCCAGGTGCCGAAGCCGCGTGGCGATGGCGAGTACGGGCAGATGCCGTTGGCGGGCTGGGCGACGATGCTCGGCGACGCGCCGGTGGCCACGAAGATCGCTCCCGGGCCCGCGCCCTGGAAGGGCGTCCACCAACCCCCCGATCCATGGCCGAGACCGCTGTCCGGCACCGTGGTGACAGAGTTGTCCTGAACTGCCGAGAAGCTGTCGGCGGGGCCGCCGGTGTCGACCAGGGCGCCGAGCGCGCCGTTGTAGGGATTGTCCGACCACAGCGCGGTTCCCTGGGCACCGGCCGTCCACTGGAAGGCGCCGTGTGCCGCGACCAGTGGTGGGGCGCCGTTCAGCGATGCGGCCGTGGCCAGCACCGGGGCGCCGGTGCTGACCGCGAAGCTCGCCTGACCGCCGCGGTTGATGAGCACGCCGTCGGTGGGATCCTCGAGCGGGAAGCCGAGCTCCTGGGCGCCCTGGGCGACGAGCTCGGCGGCGTTGAAGCCGTGGACGGTCAGCCTCGCCGGCGCGGCGGGACTGGAGAGGGCGTCGTCGAGGTGCACGTTGATGGCTGCGGTCGCCACGGCGCGGAAGCTGCCTCCCCCGGCGTTGTCGAGCACGGCGATGCCGTTCTGCGACGCGCCCTGCGCCGCGACGTTGGTGCTGTCGAAGGCGCTGCTGTCGAGGGGGAAGGTGCCGGCACCGGCGTCGACGCTCAAGGCGGCATGGTCGCAGTGACAGGTGTCGTCGATGCGATGGGACTCGACGTCGGTCAGCGTGCTCTCGACGACGTAGCTGCTCGGGCCGCCGTCATCCTGGAGGAGCGCCTCACCCTCCAGCTGGCTGGCTCCCTGGCCACCGATGCCGAACAGCCCGTTGCCCTGGTGCTGCATGGCCACGGTGTTGCTGTACGTGTGCTGCCCCGACCCCTCCAGCAGCATCGCCGTGCCCGCATCCGCGAATCCCTGTCCCTGCACCTGGAAGGTCGGAGCGTTGATCGGCTGGTCGTCGGGCGGGCCGGTCACGTCGCTGGCGGCGGTGAGCGCGTAGGTGTCGGCGCCGCCGTCGTCGTAGAGCAGCGCGGTGGTGCCCTCGCCGTTGGCGCTCCCCTGCCCCTCAGCGGTGACGAACATCCTCCCGGCGACGGTCGGTGCGTACGTGCCCGCGTCGACGCTGTAGCTGGTGCTGCCGCCTCCGGTCTGGATCAACGCCGCGGCCCCGGGGGCCAGCGAGTACGCCGAACCCTGGGCGACGACCGTGGTCAGGCTCCGACTGGCCGGCGGCGGCTGGGCCACCCGGTAGCTGTCGTTGCCGCCGCCGTCGAAGAGGAAGCCGTCGCCGGCCAGGCCGCTGCCCTGGGCCACCGTCTCCGCGTATGGGGTGTCGCCCAGGCCCACCACGGGAGCCGGAGCCGGAGCGGTGGCGAGATAGCTCGCGTCACCGCCGGCGTTGACGCTGATCCCCAGCCCGCCGAGGACCGCCGCTCCCTGGCCGAGAACCAGCGGCGCCAGGCTGGCACCGGCGTCGCTGGTCAGCGCCGACCTGGGGGCTGTGTAGGTGTCGCTGCCGCCGCCCATGTCGACGTTGACCGAGACCGGAACCGCGACACCGCCGGGGCTGCCCGCGGGGACGAAGGGTGCGGCTCCGGCACCGTTGTCATAGACGTTGTTGCCGCCCATGTCGATGAGCAGCATCTCGTCGCCGGTGTAGGTGTTGTCGCCGCTGCCCCCGACGCAGAGTGCGGGCGAGGCGTCGAGCATGTCGCAGCCGGTCACCGCGGACGAGGGCCGGGTCGCCTCGTCGCGCGCCGCCGCGATCCCGGGAAGGTAGCGATCGAGGGCCGCCGCCAGCATCAGCGCGTCGGGCGCATCCCGCTGCACCGCGTGCAGGGTCGCGGGCTGGAGCTGGACACCGGCGAGCGCGTCGGCGTGACCGAGCCGCCGCTGGGTGACGCCGTCAGCGCTCACCCCTGGCGGCGCCGGCGCGTCCAGGGTGCGCTGCGGGTAGCTGCTGAAGGCGTTGTCGACGGCGGCGAGCTCACCGCGCAGCTCGTCGAGCGACGGGGTTCCGAGGTCGGCGGCAGCGCTGCGCACCGCGGCGTAGAGGCCGGCGATGGGCTGCCGCAGCCCCGCCGGCAGCGGTGCGACCAGCCGCTCGTCGTCGGCCGTGGGAACGGGGAGCGCAGGTGTCGCGGGCACCGTCGCCCCGCGCTCGGCGAGCACCGCCTCGACCTCGCGACGGTAGCTGCGGCTGGCCACGGCGGCACGGACCGCCGCCGCCCGGTCGAGCACGCCCTGGACCGGGGTGCGGTTGGTGGTGGGAAGGTAGGACAGGGCATCGCCCGGGTGGCCGGCATGCACGGCGGCGACGAGGTCGGCCGGCGCGGCCTGCGGCGGTGCCGGCGTCGCGGCGCCGCCGGAGGTCGAGGTGAGCAGAACCGCGGCAGAGACGGGGGCGATCACCGCGCCCAGCCGCGCACTGCGGCAAGCGCCGGGATTCGATCTCATGGCTTCTCCCTTCCCAGGTGCCGCCCCCTCCCATGTGAGGGGGCGTTCGAATTCTGTCAAACCGAAGGCTCGGATGGGGAGGGGTTGGCCGGTGGGGAGGGCGCCGCCGACCCGGGTCCTTGGTCCCTTCCGGCCGGTGACCTCCGCCGCTGGTGGGCCCGGACCGCGGGGGGGACAGTGGGCTGAGAGCCCACCCTTTCGGTGCGGTCGCCGGTGTGTCATGGAGGTCAGGGAATGACCGCAGAGGTCAGCGTCCGCTGCCGCTGGACGATGAGCGAGGAGCCGCCGTGGCGGGTCACCTCCGTGGTGCTGACCGTCGAGGCGCCGCCGGGCCTCAGTCCGGAGCGGATGGCGTCGCTCGCCCGGGCGGCGAGCCACTGCACGGTGCACAACTCGCTCGCCGATCCGCCCGACGTCAGCCTCGCGGTGATGCCCGCGATGCCCATCGCCGTCGAGCCCGGCGCCTCGGTGGGTTGAGATGGGGGCCGGCGGCGGGACGAGGTCCGCGGTTCCGGAGTTCACCCGGCGGCAGCTCGACTCGCTGCCCGACCCGGTGTTCGCCGCCGCGGCCGACGGCGACATCGTCTACTGGGGCGCGGCGGCGGAGCGCACCTTCGGCTGGCCCCGTGAGCTGGCCGAGGGGAGCAGCTGCGCGCTGCTCCTCGAGGGGGTCGACCGTGGCGGGAGCACGGTGTGCAGCCATCCCTGCCCGCTCGCCCGCAGCGCGGCGGCGGGCGACTCGGCGGGGTGTGGCCCCCGCCTCGGTCGGGTGGGCTGGCGCCCGCCCGCTCCCGATGTCGCCGCCCAGCTCCACCCCGACATGGCGGTCGCGCGCGCCGACGGAGGCCGCACCGAGGCGGTGGTGGTTGCCTTCCCCGCCGTGCTCGAGGGCATGCCTGTCCTCCTCCACCTGCTCCGCGAGTCGACCGAGCCCAACCGCGACGGGCTCACCGGCGGGCTCACCCGAGACGCCCTCGCCCGTGCCGTCGCCGACGAGCAGCACCGCGCCGCCCGCTCCGGCCTGCCCCTGTCCCTCGCCCTGGTCGATGTCGACCAGCTGAAGCACATCAACGACCACTGGGGCCACGAGGCCGGCGACCGGGCGCTGGTCGAGGTCGCCGACGCGCTGCGCACCGGCCGCCGCCAG
>VBIW01000012.1 GCA_005880915.1 Chloroflexota bacterium
CCAGCGACAGCGTCACGCTTCCCCAAACGTCGATGGCGTGCTTCCGGCGCTCGTTTGGGACGTGCATGTAAAGGGCGACCACCACAAGGGTCAGGACCGCGAACGGGAGGTTGACGAAGAAGAGCCACCGCCAGCTGAAATGGTCGGTGATGAATCCGCCCGCCGCCGGCCCGACGATCGAGGCCAGCCCGAAGGACGCACCCATCAGGCCCTGATATTTGCCGCGCTCGCGCGGCGAGATGATGTCGCCGATGATCGCCTGCGAGAGCGGCATGATGAATCCCATCCCGGCCCCCTGGACGAACCGCGCGAAGACGAGGAACCAGAAGTTCGGTGCGATGCCTGAGAGGGCCGAGCCAACCGCGAAGACCACGACCCCGGTCATGTAAAGCGGCTTGCGGCCGTAGATGTCCGAGAGCTTGCCCGCAACGGGGACGACGATCGTGGACGCGAGCATCGCGGAGATCGGGATCCAGCTGTAGTCCGCGATGCCGCCGAGCTCAGACACGATGGTCGGCAGAGCGGGCGCGACGAGGGTGAGGTTGAGGGACGCGATGAGCGAGCCGAGCATCAGCCCGGCGAAGACCGCCATGACGCCGCGGTCGATGCCGCTTCGCCTGGCCGGTGTCGTGTCAGTCTCGCGCACCGCCGTCGCGCTCACCCTGAGACGTGCTCCAGGGCCTGGCCGTGATGCGCGGCGACGCCGGCCAGAGCTCGCCATCCACGGGTCAGGGCGTCGAGATCCTCGGCCGAGAGCTGAGACATCCAGCGGCGGAGCAGAAGGTGGCTGCCCTCGAGGAGCTCGGTCACCAGCTGGAGGCCGGAGCGGCTGAGGCTGAGGAGTACGCGCCGGCGGTCCACGGTGTCGCCGCGACGTTCGACGAATCCGGCGCGTACCAGGCGGTCGGCGAGCAGGCTCGCAGCGGGGAGCCCGACGTCGAAGAACTCGGCCAGGCGGCCCACCGTCGCCACCTCCTCGTCGCGCAGAAAGTAGAGGGCCCGCAGCTGCTGCATCGAGATGTCGAGGTGCTGCCAGCGGCGTGCCGTCGAGTTGAGCATGGCGCGGTGCATGGCCCTGTAGCCCGCAAGCGCAGCATCAACCGAACCACCCCGCCCCATAGTTTTATGCTACCAAACTATTCAGCAAAGCGAAAGCTTTACCAGGGTGGGGACGTGATGCTCTCCTAACGGCTGCGCGGGAGGCCCAGGACTCGTTCGGCCAGGATGTTGCGCAGGACCTCCGACGTACCGGCCTCGATGGTGTTCGCCCGCGAGCGCAGGAACTGATACGTCCACCCTCCGTCTCCGACCTGGCCCGCCGGTCCCGCGATGTCGACCGCGGTTTCCGTCATCCGCTGGTTGAGCTCCGACCACATGAGCTTGAGTATCGAGCCTTCGGGTCCCGGGATGCCGTTTCGCTTGACCGCGGTTACGGCGCGGTAGCCGTTGAGCTGAAGCGCACGCGCCTCGATCGTGTGCTGGGCGATCTTCTGCCGCACCAGCGGATCCGACCCTCGCCCGAGCGTCCGGGCGTGCTCCGCGAGCTCTGCGGCGGTGCTCTGCGCGCGCGTCGCAAGCGCCGTGCCGAGCGTCCCGCGCTCGTGCAGCAGGGTGGTCATCGCCACCGTCCAACCGCTGCCCGGCTCGCCCAGAACCTGCGCCTTCGGCACCTTGACGTCCTTGAAGAAGATCTCGTTGAACTCCGCGTCGCCCGTGATCTGGACCAGCGGCCGCACCTCGACGCCGGGGCTCTCCATGTCGACGAGCAGATAGGTGAGGCCGTCACGCGGGTTGGCCTCTTTGCGCTCGCGAGTCAGCAGCATGCACCACTTCGCGGCCTGTGCCAGCGTGGTCCAAACCTTCTGGCCGTTGACGAGATAGTGGTACCCGCGATCCTCCGCGCGGGTCTGCAACCCCGAGAGGTCGCTGCCGGCGTTGGGCTCGCTGAACCCCTGACACCAGATCTCCTCAGCCGAGAGCAGGGGCGTGAGGTAGCGCTTTTTCTGTTCCTCGGTCCCATGCGCGATCACGACCGGTCCGCCCATGCCGAGGCCGATCACGTTGATCGGGTCGGGCGCGTGAGCGAGGATCATCTCGTCGTTGAAGATCAGCTGTTCCATGAAGCCGGCGCCGCGGCCGCCATACTCCTTTGGCCAGGTGATCCCGACGTAACCTGCGTCGTGAAGCTTCTTCTGCCAAGCGCGGCGGCTGTCGATGAGCGAGCTCATCCTGGATTCGTCCGCCTCGCCGGGGCGCGGCGCGTTTGCATTCAACCACGCGCGAACCTCGTCCCGAAACGCCTTCTCCGAGTCGCTGAGCTCGAAGTCCACGCGCTTACCTTAGGCCACAGCTGGGATGACTTCGGCGGCTAAGAGCTTGAGCGCATCCCGGTCGTCGAGCAGGAAATGCTGGAGCATGAAGAGGTCGACGCCGAGTGCCGCGTGCATGCTCATCTTTGCCGCGATCTGCTCCGGTGTTCCGATGAACCACAGGTCCTTTCGATTCTCGAGCACGTCGGCGGGGCTGAGCTTGCTCAAGCTGGGAATGACGCGGCTTACCTGCGCCGCCCGCTCGCGCAGCTCCGATTCGTTGCGGCCGATGATGTAGCTGGTCATCACGGAGTGACGGATCGACTGCGGGTCGCGGCCGATCTCGTTGCAGCACGCGTTCAAAAAGTCGCGCCGCTGCGCGTACATCTCCGAATCCAGCCGCGACAGGTTCCACTCGGCTGCATGGCGCGCGACCATTGGAAGGGTTCGCTTCTCGCCTTTGCCGCCCATCAGAAGCGGCATCGGGTTGCGAATTGGTTTTGGGTTCGACTTGCTCCACGTCTCGCGCATCGTCGGGATGGCCGCATCGAGCATGTCGAAGCGCTCCTTCATCGTGTGGAACGGGATGTGGAACTGGCTGTGCTCGTTCTCGTTCCAGCCTGCACCCACGCCGAGAATGACGCGGCCACCGGACAGCACGTCCACCGCGGCCGCCATCTTGGCCAGGATGGCCGGGAGTCGAAACGTGATCGGGCTGACCATCGGGCCGAGCTCGATCCGTTTCGTCCATTCGGCGGCGAGGGCCAGCGACGCCCAGGTCTCGATGCAATCTCGCTCCGGATCGTCCATCAGGGAAATGAGATGGTCGCTGCGCCGCAGCGAGTCGAAGCCGAGGGCGTCGGCGTCCGCGCAGATGTGGCGCCAGCGCTGCCAGCTGAGCCCCTCCTGACCCTCGATCATGACCCCGACCTTCGCCACTACAAAAACCTGAATCCAAAGTGGACCTTTAGGCCGGATTCATTCCGGCCGTCGCTTATGCCCATCCAAGCGCCACCAGACAAAGTGTCACACGGAGGGGGTTCCACGGGGGAGGCCTGCCTCACCCGTGCTGTAGCGCAAGC
>VBIW01000013.1 GCA_005880915.1 Chloroflexota bacterium
GAATGGCAATCCCGCGGTGTATGAGCTGTGGGTGCCGGCGCCTACCCAGACTGGTCCCCTGGGGTCGACGCTGATTGCCGACTTCAACAGGCGCGACCTGCCCAACTGTTCGAGCGATGGGCTCGTGTGCAATGTGACGAACCTGGCGGACGGAATTCACTCGCAGATCACCCTGATTCAGGGAGTGAAGAACGGATGGCCGGGCTTCACGGTTCGCATCGACTTCAACAATTGGGACGAGGCCACGAAGGCTCCGAACCACCTGTACGGGATCGGCGCCACCGTCACTGTGGCGTGGAATGTTCCGGCACCGGCCGTGCGTAACGTGAAAGTCGTGATCGACGAATTCAAGGTCATGAACCCCGGCGACCTCGAGCTCCCCCTCGGACTGTTCACCGACGGTGAGTGGGACGTGTCGGCGCTGATCGGCGACACCTTCAAGCACATCCTGTTCAACGGTCACAGCGTCGGGCATGACCTGGGCGCGCCTTACAGCGAGGACGTCAACGTCGGGACCGTGACCCCGAAGACCGGCGGAACCGATTGCCTCGCCCGCACCGTTCAATCCGGACCGGCCAGCGACGCCGCCTGCACCAATGAGTTCCCCGTGAGCCTGCTGCCGGGCCAGCCCTTGCGCGTGTTCCTCCGACTGAAGGAGATCGACGCCAGCGAGATCGATGTCATGAATGACGATCTCGGTCTCGTCGAACACATCTTCACGGCCGCCGGTAACTACGGCATCGGCACCGGCAAGTTCTACGTGGAGAACTTCCAGGAGCACAGCTCGTCGGGCGATGACCCGCTGGGCGCCAACGACCTTCTGGGCCACACTCCGCTCCATTGCCCATGCGGGAGCGTCAAATTCCACATCGAGGACGTGCCGGCCACCAATACGCCGGCGACCTACAACCCGAAGCCGGTGATGAAGAATCCCGAGCCGCTCGGTACCGATGGCGCCAAGCTCCGCAACACCCAGGCGCTGGGCACCATCCTGGTGGCCCTGGCGAAGGCGCTCACCACCACCAACACCAAGCCCGACCAGCTGGTGCAGCAGCTCCAGGATTCCATCGACGCCGCGCTGATCGCGGCCGGCCTGACGCCCGGCTTCATGCAAACCGCCGTCATCGATCCCGGTACGCCGTTTGTCGCCGGGACGGTGCCGTTCGGAGCGCCGGTCTTCGTCCCCCAGGGGAATCATCTGCACTTCGGCCTCACCGGCGACCTCTCGTGCGTCGCGACCGGAACGCCGGACTGCGATAACCCGGTGGCGGGCGCGGTTTCCGCCGTCGTCGCGCACCCGAACGACCCCAATATCCTCTGGATCGGCACCGTCAACGGTGGCGTCTGGCGGACCACGGCGGCCAATGCCGTCGCGAGCATCGGCCTGGTCCCCTGGCAGCCACTGCTTGACATCGGGCCGCAAATGTCGATCAACACGCTGGCCCTCGATCCCACCGTTGTCCTGGCCGCCGGGTCGTACAGCAACGCCGTGCTGGTGGCCGGCATCGGCAACGCCAGCAGCGCCTTCATGAGCAGCCCGCTGACCGGCGTCATTCGCTCGACCGACGGTGGCGCGACCTGGACCCGCCTCGGGGTCAACGAGCTTGCCGGTTTGACGGTGACTGGCGTCGCGCCGCGCGGCAACGTGATCGTGGTGGGCACCAAAGGATCCAGTGGTGGCGTCTGGCGCAGTAGTGACGCCGGGAACTCATTCGTTCGGATCTCGGGCAACACCCGCCTCTTCGGCCTACCCGCCGGCGATGTCTTCGATCTGATCGGTGAGCCGGGCAATCCGCAGCGCCTGTATGTCGCGATCGTGGGTGCCGGCGTCTTCACCAGCAACAACCTGGGAGCCACCTGGCAGCCCGCCGGCGGCACGACCTTCGGCGACGGCAATGCCGTGGCCAGTTGGGGCGGCATTACGCCCGCAACCGGACCGCCCTGGACCGCCGTGTTGCAGACCGCCGCCATCCGGCTGGCGGCGTCGAGCACCTCGCTCTACGCTGCCATCATGAACGTCGCATTGCTGATCGGCACCACCCCGACGATTCAGCTCGCCGCGCTCTACCAGTCCAAAGACCAGGGCACGACCTGGAAGCCGCTGACAGCGCCCGCGACCAATCCGGGCGGCTACCCGGCGCCCAACTTCCTGTCGATCGCCGCCGATCCGACCAACGCGGACCGCTTCTACCTCGGTGGTGACCGGGAGCCGAACCCACCCTACTTCGGTCTGGTCTTCCGCTGCAGCGCCGCCGGCGCCACTGGCAGCTGCACGTCGATCACCGGGGCGAACGCGCCGAATCCTGCGACGATCGCGGCCAGCGGCCCGCATTCCGACTCGAGGGCGATGACCTTCGCCGGCAGCCGCCTGATCGAGGTCGATGACGGCGGCATCTACGCCTTCTGCACCGGGCAAGCCGGCATCTGCCCCAACGCGAATGCCGCGGGGGCCAATGTGCTCGGCTACTGGATCTCACTGAATGGTGGACACGCCACCCCACATCTGCAGATCGCCGAGCAGTACGCCTGCGGCTACGACAGCATCAACGACATCATCATCTGCGCGAACCAGGACAACGCCGTCACCGAGCAAACGTTCCCCGGCGACAGTCAGTGGCGTTCCGTGACCGCCGGCGACGGCAGCCTGGCGGGCGTCGACGATAACGACGCCAGCGCCAATCCATCGTCCGTGCGGTATTCCGCCAGCCAGAACCTGGGAACCTTCACGCGGCGGACCTGCGACAACACGAACAATTGCCTGCCGGCGGGCGCCGCCTGGTGCCAGTACAGCGCGCCGAACTGCAACCCGCCGCCCGGCACCCTGATCGCGCTTCACGACTCGGCGACGAACGCCGATATCCGGACCATGGATCCGATCGCGTTCGTCCCCCCGTTTGCCGTCAACGCCGTGGCGACCCAACGCTTCGTCGTCGGGACGCTCAACCGGGTGTGGGAGACGCAGGATCAGGGTGACCACGTCACCGCCGTCGTGCTCCCCAACGCCGCCACCACCCCGGGCACGGTCAAGGCCGTGGCCTATGGCGGCAAAGACGGCGCGGCCAATGCCGCCGACGTCCTCTACGTCGGCGCCGAGTCCGGGCTCTTCGTCCGGACCGCCACCGGCGGCATCTTCGGTGCGCTGACCCAGAGCGTGACATACCGCGGCGGCACGCCACTGTCGATCGTGCTCGATCCGAACAACTGGCGGATCGCCTACGCCACCGACGGCGCCCAGGTCTTCCGCACCATCAACGCCGGCGGTCAATCGACCTGCGCCGATGGGACCGTGGGCTGCGCCGACTGGCTCAACATCACCGGCAACCTGTTCGCCCTCGGTCCCAGCCAGACGCTGACGCTGACCTTCGTCCCCAAGGGCACCGCCGCTGGCGGCGCGCTCCTGGTGGGGACCGATGTCGGCATCTTCGCCATGCTGACTGGCCGCCTGGGTTGGTGGGTGCCGTTCGGCACCACGCTCCCGCGCACGTTCGTCACCAGCCTGGTGTACAGCAACAAACACAGCAAGGACACGCTGATCGTCGGGACCTTCGGCCGCGGCACCTGGAAGCTGGACAACGCCAGCACCGCGATCTTCGGGTACAGCCAGCTCTTCGGCGCCGCACCCGCCGATCAGCGCTTCCAGGTCGGCGTCCAGCTGACCGGCACCGGTACCTCGGGCACCTACACCGTGACCGGCACGCAAGTCCGCCCTCGCCGCGCTGGCGGGCATCCCGACCCCGACGGTCACCAAGTCAGGCGACACCTATACCGTCTCGCTGGCCAGCGGCAGCATCAGCGACGTCAACGTCGTCGCCACCGGCATCGTGGCGCGCACCACCATCGAGCCGGCGAGAACCGTCACCACACCGATCAGCGTGATCCGGCTGCAGGGTGGGGGCGGCGGGAATAACGAGCGCCAGCGATTCACGCTGGCGCCGGCGGCCGGCACCTTCACGCTGTACAACTCGGCCCCCCTTCCCTTCGACATCTCCGGCGCGCGGCTACAGCAGGTTTTGGACGGGATGGTTGGCGCGAACAACATCCTCGTCACTCAGGTCGGCACCGGCTACACGATTGAGTTTCAAGGCGGCCTCGCCAACAGCGCCCAGGGCCTGATCCCGGGCAGCATCACCTATAGCGAGGTCATTCTCGGGACGCCGACGCCCGCCACCTTTGCCGGCTCGCTACAGACGGCCGTCAACGCCGCGCTCAAGAGCGCCGGACTGAACGTCTCGATCGCGGCCTCGCTGGTCACCCCGGACCTGCACGCCTCCGATCCCAAGGGCGACACGGAGATGCCGACGCCGAAATTCGACGCGAAAGCCGACCGGATCACGATCGCCGTCACCGGGGCCTCGCTCCGGCTGCGCCTCGATTCGCCGATCCAGCCGACAGCGACGGCCACGCAGTTCTCGCTCAACACGCCGTCCGTCACGGATACCTACAGCACCGCCCGGGCCGCCGCCTCCTACGGCCGCCGCCTGGAGGTCAACCTCCGCTGGCGTGACGCCTCCTTCCAGGAGCTTGGCCTGACCTCCTCCCCCACCACCTTCGACTACCGTGTCGATCCCCACGAATGGTGCAACCAGCAGCCGGGGACCTACAACACCTGCGCCACCACCCCGCCGAGCGTTCCCCCGGTCCCGGTCACCACCGACAAGATCGAGTTCACGCTGCTGGTCAACGACAAGCGCGTGCCGGTGGTGCTCGACTCGCTGACCGCCGGCCCGACCGGCGACTTCCAGACTATCGACGACATGGTCAAGAAGCTGCAGGTCGCGATCGACCAGGCGATCATCCAGTACCTGCAGCCGGCGGCGCGGGCGACCGACGGCGTGCTGACCATCAACAACACGACGGTGACCTCCGCCACCGCGAACTTCACCCTCAAGGACGTCGGTCGGGTGATCGCCGGCGGGTCGCTGCCGGCCGGCACCACGATCGTTTCCTGGACCAGCGCCACCGACGTGGTCGTGTCGGCCGCCCCGACGATGACGGCGTCCGGCGTGAGCCTGAACGTCGGCGGTCCGGTCCGGGCCTGCCGCCTGAACCCCGACGTCGACGCCGGCTCGGCGGACGCCTGCCGCGGCCTGGGTAACCGGATCGGTCTGGTCACCGACGCGGGTGCGGTCGACTCGCTGTCGATCGAGGTTCCCTACTTCGCGCACACCGCCGACCTGGAGGCCCGCACCATCAACGGCGCCATCACCGAGCTCGGCTTCCTCTCCGGCGTCGGCGAGCAGCACAAGACGCGGGCGAGCAAGTTCTACCTCGACAACGTCAGTCTCAACGGCCGCTTCGAGGTGGTCGTCCCGGCGGCGACCGCCAACGCCCACTTCAGCTTCCTGGCACTGACCGCCGAGGGGAGTGGGACGCTGCCCGGCGGCTGGGTGCAGGACAGCAATGACTCGCGCCTGGTGAACCTCGCGCTGAACGTGGCACTCAAGAACCCGCTCGCCAAGGGACGCAGCGCCGTCGCCAGCACGCTGACGACCATCGCGAACGGGGACCAGGTGCAGACCGTTAGCGTCCCCAACGACCAGGAGTTCACCCTGCTGCTGCCCACCGTCACCGGCGGCATCCGCACCAAGACGCTTCCGGCGGACGCGCCGGCCGACGCCACCGAGGCGACGGCCAAGAACTTGAAGACCAACGTCCAGGATGAGCTGGCCGCCTTCAAGCTGCCGATCGGCACCGTCTTCACGAACAACGTCACCGTGACCAAGGCCGCCGGCACGACCAACGTCTACACCATCACCTTCAAGAAGGTGCTCGGCAAGCTCGGCGCCCTCAAGGCCGACACGGTGGCCGAGAACCGGTTGGACATCGGCGTGCTCGGGCACGCGCTGAGCCACGGCAAGTTCCTCTACCGCTACGCCGATGCGTCCGCCACCGGTGACCCGAACGACCCACCGACCGGGTTCGTCGAAGGCACATTGGCGGGCGGCATCGGCTTCCAGGCCGAGGCCCATCCCGACGGCTCGCTCAAGGCGCTGGCCGACGGGCTCGAGATAGGTGACAGTCTGCGGGCGAAGATCGCGATCAACGCCGTTAGCTCGGACTGGTTCACCAAGCCCGCCTTCCACCTCTGCGACGACGCGGCCGGCATCACGGTCAACTGCGTCCGGGTCAAGTGGCAGGGACCCGACTTCGACGCCATCATCAGTCGCTTCAAGAACCTCGACTTCGCCGGCTTCATCAAGGCGCTGCGGGCCATCATCGAATTCATCAAGACCATCGACGGGCCCGAGGGGAACGGCATCGCCAAGGTGCTCGATACCAAGCTGCCGCTGGTCGACCGCAGCATTTCCGAAATCCTCGACATCGCCAGCAAGTTCGCCGACCGGATCGATCAGATCGCCTCGGATCCATCCGCCAGCATCG
>VBIW01000014.1 GCA_005880915.1 Chloroflexota bacterium
ACGGAGCCGATCGTATTCAGCACGGCGCCTGATCCTAGAACCTTTTTCCCTCCCGTGACAGGAACTAGGCCACCGTTAACCGTTCGTGGCCCTATACGCGAGCGCGAGGCGGTCACAGTTCCCGTCCGTACCGACAGTAACGCCTTCAAACGGACGTTCGTCCCATTCCTCATCTACTCCTCCGGCCATGGTCTACTCCTCCGGCCATGGTCGCCCGCTCAGACGCTCTCTTCGACCCGGCCGTCGTCGCCCCGTGGGAGCTGGGCAACGGGCCCCGGGGCGCCCTCCTGCTCCACGGTTTCGCGGGGACCCCGCCGGAGCTGCGGCGTCTCGGCGAGTATCTCGCCGCCCACGGCTGGCGCTGCAGTGGCCCGGCCATGGCCGGGCACGGCACGACGCCGGAGGCGATGGCGCGAACCCGCTGGCAGGACTGGGCGTCGTCGGCGGCAGATGCGCTCGATCGGCTCGCCGTCGAGTGCGACGAGCTGGTCGTCGCCGGCCAGTCCATGGGCGGGTCGGTCGCCCTCCACCTGGCGACGACCGACCCCCGGATCCGGGCCGTCGCCACGCTTGCCGCGCCGATCTGGCTGACCGACTGGCGGCTCAAGGTGATCGGTCTCGCCAAACACGTCCAGCGGTGGCACACCGCGGACCCGGACGACGTCGACCTGGCCGACCCGGCCGCCATCGAGGAGCTGTACTCGTACGGACGACGGTCGACGTCCTCAATCCATGAGCTCATCCGTCTCATGGGCGCGGTCCGTCGGGAGCTGCCCATGGTCCGGCAGCCGGTGCTGGTGCTCCACGGAGGCGGCGACCGGACGGTCGACCCCCGCAACGCTGCGGACATCGCCGCCCGGCTGGTCTGCAGCCGGGACGTCGAGGTGGCGGTGCTGCCGCGGAGCGGGCACGCGATGAGCGTCGACATCGACCGAGAGGAGGTCAACGCGCGGGTGCTGGGGTGGTTCGACCGGTGGGTGCCGCCGCCCCGTGACCAGGCGCCGGCGGGTGCTGGGGCGGCCGTCTGTTCGATACTACTACTACAGAAATGTGTGATGGATTGAGCTCGGTGGCGGCCGTCGAGGCTGTTCTAGTGCGGCTGCGGGCGCGCGACCGCGCGGGGCGCTCCCCCGAGCAGCTCGGCGAGGAGCTCATCCAGCTGCGGCATTGCTGCGACCTGCTCGAGCTCGAGTTCGCCGCCGTCGCCGCCGAGTTCGACCAGACCGACGAGTACGAGCTCCAGGGCTCGGTCAGCCCGGTCTCCTGGATCCGCCACCACTGCAACGTCTCCGGCCACACCGCCTCCCAGGCGGTCTGCGTCGGCGAGCAGGCCCAGGAGCTGCCCCAGGCTGTCGACGCTGTGTCCGACGGCCGGATCGGCTACGCCCACCTCGCCCTGCTCGCCTCCACCGCCCGGGCGGTGAGCACTGTCACCGGCAGCTTCGACGAGGCGCCCCTGCTCGAGCTCGCCAAGGAGCACAGCGTCTCCCGCTTCCGCCACGACTGCGAGCACGCCCGCCACGCCGCCGACGCCGCCGGCTTCCTCGCCACCCAGGTCGACGCCGTCGAGCTGCGCCGCCTCGAGCTGAAGACCGGCGAGGACGGGGCGGTGTTCCTCCGCGGCGTCCTCGACCGCGAGGGCGGGGCGGCGGTGCGCGCGGCGCTGGAGCCGCTCGCCCTGCGCTGCGGGCTGGGCGACCTCCGCCCCCGGGAGCGCCGCCTCGGCGACGCCCTGGTCGAGCTCAGCCGCCACGGCCTCGACGCCGGGGTGGCGGCGGGACGGGGCAGCCAGCGGGTCCACCTCCAGGTCACCGCCTCGGTGGAGACCCTGCAGGGCCTCCCCGGCGCCCCCGCCGGGGAGATGGAGCGGGCCGGGCCGATCGCCGCCACCACCGTGCAGCGGCTGGCCTGCGACGCGAGCATTCGCCGGGTGCTGCTGGGGCCGGACTCGGCAGTGGTCGACGTGGGCCGGGCCCGCCGGGTGCCGGCGGCGTCGACCCGGCGCACGCTGGAGCTGCGCGACCGGGGCTGTGTCTGGCCGGGCTGTGACCGTCCGGCGTCGTGGACCGAGGTCCACCACCTGCGGCACGGGGCCCACCACGGGGTGACCGAGGTGCCCAACCTGGTGCTCCTCTGCCACCGCCACCACTGGATGGTCCACGAGGGCGGCTGGCAGGTCGTCCGCACCGACGAGGGGCTGGTCACCATCCCGCCGGTGGCCCGCTACCTGCCCCTGGCCCGGGCTCCCAACAGGCCGCGGGTGCCCTGAGGGCAGGGCTGTCCGGGACGAGCTTGGCTGCCGTTGGTTGCAGATATCACAAAGGTGTGTATATACTCCGCGGAGTAACTCCACGCCAGGAAGGGCCTCGCTCTGCCGACATCGCACCCGAGCCATGCGCGGTCAGGCGCGCTGACCGAGCCGCCGGTGCCGACTCGCTCAGCCGCCGTCGCGGCCGAGCGCGTCACGCAACTTCTGCGCCATCGCCTCGTCGATGACCGGGTTGTCCGGAGCTCCCTCGTCCGGCAGCGGTTTGCGCTGGCGCGACGACCCGGACGACCGGCCCCCGTCACGTCGGGAGGTCCGCCCATCCCGCGCTCCCCGCGAGCCCGGTGCGCCGGCGTCGCCCACCGCCCCCTGGCGCGCGTCCCCGGCGTCCATCCCGGCGTCCTCGCGGACCCCGCCGCGGTAGGCCAGCCCACAGTTCCGGCAGACATGGACGGCAACCCGCTCGCCCCGCCCCAGGTAGGCGATGTGCGAGAAGCGCAGCCCCCCGCCGCACCCCGTGCAGAGCCGTCCGGGGGGCACCGGGTCGAGGCGGCGCAGGTCGACCGGACTCACCGTCGGAGGGCACCGGCATGATCAATCCGTGACGGCGGCGACACCCTCCACGGATGCGGCTTCATCGGTCTTCATCCCTTGTAATGGGTCGTCGTCGTTTCTCGTACTGGACGTAACCGCAACCTTAATGATCAAGCGTACGTTCCTTGTGGTGGAGGAGGTTCATCCACCTCTCAGGAGTACGGACATGGCCCCCGAGGAGATCCAGGCCCTGGCGGACGCGACCGAGGCGGACGCGGCCCAGCGTTACGCCCGGCGGCAGCGGTTCAACTCCCTCCTCACCGACGCGGTGCGCCGCGCCGAGGCGATGAGCCGGCTGGAGATCGCACTCCAGCTCCCGCTGCCCAGGCACTGACCCCGCGCCGGCCTGCGCACCGGCGCTGACGCCGGTGGGTTGGTCACACTCGTCGCCGTGATCCCGGACCTCCTCGAGCGACTCCGCGCCGCCGTCGATCCCCTCTCCGGCGCGCGAGCGGACGGCGCCCTCCCGGCAGCTGACCCCGCGTCCGACGAGTCCACGTCCGCCTCCGCCGATTCCGCGTCCACCTCGGACGCCTCCACCTCCGCCGACAGGCGCACGCGCAAGGGCGCCGCGGTCCTGCTCCTCGCCGACCCGGCCACGGCAGGACTGCCGCTCCTGTTCATGCGCCGCACCCGCCTGGTCCGGTCACACCGCGGGCAGATCGCCTTCCCCGGTGGCGGCGTCGAGCCGAGCGACGGAGGTCCCGCCGCCACCGCACTCCGCGAGGCGAAGGAGGAGCTCGGCGTCCCACCCGATCAAGTCGAGGTGCTCGGTCTGCTCCGTCCCGTGACCACGGCGACATCGGAGCGACACCTGGTCCCGGTCGTCGCGCTGCAGCGCGCCCCCATCCAGCCCGTCCCCGACGGGTTCGAGGTCGCCGACTGGTTCCGCGTCCCCATCACCGAGTTGCTCACCGCACCGCTGACGGCGCGACGAGTCCCCGGCGGCGGCCGTGACGGCTTCGTGCGCTTCTACGAGGTCGGCGGCCGCGTCATCTGGGGCGCCACCGCCGCCATCCTTCACGACCTGCTGACCCGGCTCGGCCGCACCGACTAGACACGCAGCGCGGCCGGCGCGATCCCGCACGACCGCCACGTACTCAGCGCGCCGCCGCCCCCTCCCCCGTCAGCGGTAGCGCGGATGCACCACGAAGGGGTTGTACTGCATCTCCTCACGGATGGTCGTCCGCGGGCCGTGTCCCGGGTACACCACGGTCTCCGGCGGGAGCGCGTACAGGGTGTTCTGGATTGAGAACATCAGCGCTTCGAACGACCCGCCGGGCAGGTCGCTACGGCCGACGCTGCGCTGGAAGAGGGTGTCGCCGGCGATCAGGTCACGCCCGACCAGGAAGCAGACCGAGCCGCGGGTGTGCCCCGGGGTGTGCAGCACTTTGACGTCGAGGTCGTTCCAGCGGAGCACCTGACCGGGCGCGAGGTCCTCCTCGCAGACCACCTCGGGCAGGTCGTCGGGCACCCCGGGAAGATGGTGCACCTGGCCGAGCAGGACGCGGTCCTCGGGGTGGATCGCGGCCTCGCAGCCGTGGGCGGCCTTCACCGCGGGAACACCGTTGACGTGGTCGGGATGGCCGTGGGTGAGCAGGATGCGGGTGCAGCGCAACCCGTGCTTGTCGAGCAGCTGCAGGGTCCGGGGATGCTGGAGCCCGGGGTCGACGACCAGCACCTCGTCGGTGTCGCGTCGGCGCAGCACGTAGCAGTTCTGGTCGAAGTTCTCGTCGACGACGATGGCCAGCTCGACGAGGTCGCGGAGCGTCTCGGTCATGGCGGCCAGTG
>VBIW01000015.1 GCA_005880915.1 Chloroflexota bacterium
GGCGGTCCCACGCGGCCAGCCGGCGGCACGACTCCTCGATGACCTGGAGCCCGAGCGGGACGATCAGCCCGCTCTGCTCGGCGACGGTGATGAACTCCTCGGGATCGATGGTGCCACGACGGGGATGGCGCCAGCGCACCAGGGCCTCGGCGCCGATCACCGCCTGGTCGCGCAGCGAGACGATCGGCTGGTACTCGACGCTGAGCACGCCGGTGTCGACCGCCTGTTGCAGCTCGACGCGAAGCTGGTGCCGTGCCAGGACCGCGGCCCGGTGCGCCGGCTCGTAGAGTTCGTAGCGATTCTTTCCGTCTGCCTTGGCGCGATACATCGCCATGTCCGCCCGGGCGAGCATCTCGCTGCCGTTGCGCACCGTGGCGTCGCTGATGGCGATCCCGATGCTGCCGCGGACGAGCACCTCCCCCTCGCGCAGCATGACCGGACGCGCCAGCGCGTCGAGGACCTGCTGAGCGAGCTCGGCAGCCTGAACCTCACCGCAGCCGGGGAGCAGGATGGCGAACTCGTCGCCGCTGTGCCTGGCGGCGAGCCCCAGCTCACCGGTGCAGTCGCGCAGCCGCGTCGCCACCAGCCCAAGCAGACGATCCCCCACCAGGTGGCCGAGGCTGTCGTTGACCGTCTTGAAGTCGTCGAGGTCGAGGAAGAGGAGAGCGAGCTCATCGTCGACACGGTCGGCGAGGGCCCGGTCGAGGCGCTCCGTGAAGAGCGTGCGGTTGGGCAGGCCGGTGAGCGGATCGTGGTTGGCCCGCCGCTCCAGCTCCGCACGCTCCCGGGCGTCGCCGCGATGGGCGGCCACCAGGGCGAGGGTGGGCATGCTGACCAGGATGGCGGAGAGATACCCGTTGACCACGGTGCGCAGCATCGCCAGGCCGAGCAGGATGCCTGCCAGTGCGAGCCACGACGCCAGCCGCGAGCGAAGCCAGGTCAGCTCTCGGCGTCGCGGCAGATGCTCGCCCTTGCGGCGGCTGTGCATGGCGTCGGCGGGCGCGGGCGTCGAGGCAACGGACCGACGTCGAGTCACGGATACAACCCCCCCGGGTCTCGCGTTTGCTGGAACGGCCCGCCGCAGTTGCGTCGCGCCGGCTGTCGGCGCAGGTGGGTTATCGCGAACCCGATCGTCACTGGTCGTTAAGACTCGGTAACAGCGGGATGACGCCCAGCCGATGCAACTGTTCCGTAACCGGCCCCCCTCAGACTGCGCGCCCTACTTGCCCTCGGGCCAGTACTGCTCCTCGCGGATCGCCTTGTCGTCGAGGCCCGCCCGGAGCATGATCCCGCGGGCGTTGCGGATCATCTCGGGGTGGCCGCAGAGGTACACCCCGGCGCTGCCCGGGGCGATGCCGAGCCGGTCGGCGTGCTTGCGCAGCACGTCCTCGACCCGGCCGGTCTCGCCGGTCCACTCGGGGTCCTCCCAGGGCCGGCTGACCGTGGGGAGGAAATCGAACCAGGGCAGCTCGGCCTCGAGCGCGCGCATCTCCTCGAGGTAACCGAACTCGAAGGAGCGGCTGGCGCCGACCAGCAGGATGATCCGCCGCTCGGTGGTCCACTCCCCGTCGCGCCAGCGCCGGGCGAGGAGCCGGAGCAGGCTGGTGAAGGGGGCGATCCCGGTGACCGTGGCCACGAAGAGGTGGTCCTCCGCGTCGATCGGGGCGCCGCGGAGGAACAGGCCCTTGGTCTTGCGGCGGAGCACCAGCGGCGCCCCGACGTCGAGGGGGTACAGGTGCGGGGTCAGCTCACCCTCGGGGACGAGCTCGATGAACAGCTCCAGGGCCGGCTCCTCGGGCGAGGAGACGATCGAGTAGGGCCGCTCGATGAGCTTGCCGTCGACAGGGACGCCGATGGTGGCGTACTGGCCGGGCCGGAAGGGCAGCTCGGCCTCGCAGCGCACCTTGATCACCCAGAGGTCATGGGCCAGGTCACGGCGCTCGATGACAGTGCCCGGCGCGAACTTCTCGGAGTCCATCGCCGCCGCACCATACCCGACCGGCATGGGGAGTCCGCGCCGGTCGCGCCGGTCGCTCGGCTCAGGCCGGTGCCGAGCCCTGCGGCGGACGCCCCGATCCGGAGGTCCGCGACGAGCTCCGCGGCGGGGTCACCGTGTAGCCGGGCCAGGTGACCCCGAGCGCGGCATCGGCCGGGGCCGGGGCGGGCGGGGGCGCCAGCACAGCCCGTCGGCCCGGCCGGCGACGGCGCAGCCGGCCGCCCAGCACCGCGAGCAGCCCGGCGACGATCAGCGCCACGGCGAGGACGCCGACGCTCCCCGGGCCAGGCCCACCGCCGGTCCCGGTGCCGGCGGCGGGAGCGCCGGCCCGCGGCTGCGGCGTCGGCGATGCGCAGGGGGCCCGGGCCAGCGGGCAGGCGGTCGGGATCGAGCCCGGGTCGAGCACCGACGGCGTCACCTGCGGGGTCGGCGTCGGGCGCGGGGTGGCGGCGACGACCGCCGGCGCGACCGGGGCGACCGCGGCTGGCGCGGCCGTCGGCGCCGGCGCGCCAGGCAGGGTGATCACCGGCAGGGTCTGGGCGGGCGCGCTGTGGCGGGGGGTCGGCGTCGGCGTCGCGGGCGCCTCGGTCACAGTGAAGGACGCCGAACGGCTGAACCCGGAGGTGGAGGCGGCGACGGTGTGATGGCCGGTCGACGCCGAGGGGACGGCGAAGCTGAGCGTCGCCGAGCACTGTGTGTCGAGGGGGGCCGAGCCCAGGCTGGTGGCCTGGTCCCAGCTGAAGCGCACCTGGGTCCCGGCGGGAAGCGGGCAGGCGCCCCCGCTGATGCTGAAGGTGGCCTGGACCTGGCTGTCCACCGGCCCGGTGTCGGGGGACAGCACCAGCTGGGTGGACCGCGCCGCCTGGGCGGCGTCGGCTCCTGCGGGCGCCAGCAGCCACGCCATCGCGACGGCGATTCCGGCGGCGGCGCCACCGGCGCCGGCTCGCCGCGAGCGCCCGGCCCGGGTGATCACCATGTCCTCTCTCCGCGGCTCCAGGTCGCCGCGCCCCTGCAGCCGGAAATCCTACCCGGGCCGGATGGGTTGTGCCCGGCCCCGGCCCAGGGTAGTGTCGAGCTCCAGACAGGAGGACAGATCGATGCTGGTGAGAGACGCGATGTCCCGCGACGTCCTCGTCGTCGGGGGCGACCAGACCGTCTCCGAGGCGGCCGGGGCGATGATCCGCCGCCACGTCGGCGCCGCCGTGGTCACCGACGACAGCACCCCCGGCCCCGGCATCATCACCGAGCGCGACGTGATGCGCGCCGTCGGCGAGGGCAGGGATCCCGCGGCCACCACCGTCCGCGAGGTGATGACCTTCGAGGCGCGCACCGCCAGCGTCGCCTGGGACCTCGACCAGGCTGCCGCCGAGATGGTGCGCAACAACTTCCGCCACCTCCTCGTCGTCGACGAGCACGGGGACATCGCCGGGGTGGTGTCGATGCGCGACATCG
>VBIW01000016.1 GCA_005880915.1 Chloroflexota bacterium
GAACTGCAGAGGCTGGCGCACGCGCGGGCGGCGTGGTTCCGGCTGCTGGAAGGCGGACACCTGGTGGCCATGCACGCGGCGGGAGTAACTGCCGAGTTTCTGCGCGATGCCAGCTCGGTGGAAGCGACCGAGGAGTTGCGCGCGATGCTGGAGCGTGCGCAGCCACGGGTAGCCAGGAGCGACAAGGCGGCTCCAGAGAACCTGGAGTGCCTGCGCGCGGAGAAAATCCGGCAGGTTGTGATGCTGCCGGTGGTGGGGAAAAAGTCGCCCATCGGGCTGCTGGTTTTGGGAACCTCGCGAAGAGTGCGCTGGACCGCGGAGGAGCTGGAGTTTTTGCAAGGCTGCGCGCGGCAAGTGGCCATCGCGGTGGAGAACTTCCGGCTGCTGGAGCAGGTGTTACGCTCGCAGCGGCAGTGGATGAACACCTTCGATTCGATCCACGACATCATCCTTGCCCATGACGCCGACTTCCGCATCATCAAGGCCAACCAGGTGCTGCTCGAGCATATTGGGCGGGCTCCGGCGGACGTCCTGGAAAATACTTGCGAGTCTGTGCTGCCGCATACATTTGGTGAGTGGACAGGCTGTCCCTACTGCGCGATGGCGGGAGGCGAAGAGTTCCGGGAAGGAGCGGATCCGTGTTTCGGCGGCTTCTCGGTGGTCTCGACCTCGTCCTACACCGAGCAGGGAAGCCCGCAAAAGGGAACGATTCACGTTGTCCGCGACATTACCGAACGCCGTTCGGCGGAAGAGAAATACCGCTTGCTGTTTGAGCAGGTGCAGGAGGGCGTCTACGTGGCGACGCCGACGGGGCGGCTGCTCGACTGCAACGACGCGTTCGTGCACATGCTCGGTTACGGCCGGCGGGACGAACTGCTGGTCCTGAATCTCGATTCCGATATCTGCGTGGACCGCAACCAGCGCGAGGCGTTTCAGCGTGAGATCGAAGCCAACCACTACGTACGCAACTTCGAAGTCACGCTCCGCCGTAAGGATGGCACACTGTTGCTGGCCTCGGAAAGCAGCTTTGCCACGCGCGATGCGGCAGGGCACATTGAGCGCTATCAGGGCTTCGTGCTGGACATGACGGAGAAGCGCCGCGCCGAAGATGAAATGCGGCGGCGCAACCGCGAACTGAATGCGTTGAATGCCATGGCAGTGGTCGCCACCCAGTCGTTTGACCTGGACGAAATTCTCAACCTTACCTTGCGTCAGGTAGTGTCGCTGTTCGGGGCCGACAGCGGCTCGGTTTACCTTTCCGACACGGATGCCCCTACCTACCGGCGGCGGGCGGCGTGGGGGCCGCGCGGCCGCGACAAGGGGCGGGCGGCGGAGATTTCATTTGCCGAAGGATTTGGCGACCTGGTGATGCGGTCGCGCGCGGAAGTGATCACCGCGGAGTATCTGCCGCATCTGCCCGAGCGCGTGGCCGAGTTCATGCGGTCAGACGCGGAGCGTTCCTGGATCTGGGTTTTGTTCTGGGGCAAGGACAATCCCATCGGCATCATGGGACTGTGCAGCAATCTGGGATACGAGTATTCGAGTAACGAAGAGAATCTTCTGGTAGCGATCAGTCGGCAACTGGCCACGACCATCGAAAAAGTCCGGCTCTACGAAGAAACCTGCAAGGCCTACGAAGACCTGCACAAGACCCAGGAGCAACTGCTGCAGAGCGAGAAGATGTCAGCCGTGGGGCAGTTGATTGCGGGAGTGGCGCATGAACTGAACAACCCGCTGACCGCGATTCTCGGCTACGCGCAGTTGCTCGAAAGCGAAGGCCTGAACGAGCGGGCGCAGGATTATGTCGGCAAACTGTTCAAGCAGGCGCAGCGCACCCATCGGGTGGTGCAGAACCTGCTGTCATTTGCGCGGCAGCGCAAGCCGCAACGCGATGACGTCGACATCCGCAAGGTGTTGGACGAAACGCTGGCTCTCCGCGATTATGATCTGAAAATCAATAACATCGCGGTGGAGAGGGAGACGCCGAATGAAGGCGTGACAGTAGTCGCCGATCCGCACCAGATTGAGCAGGTGTTTCTGAACATTATTAACAACGCGGTGGATGCGATTCTGGAGACAGGGCGTCCAGGAAAGCTGAAGATCCGAATCTTTTGCGAGAACGGCCATGTGTGCACGCAGTTTGCCGATGATGGGCCCGGAATCAAAGATCCAAAGCGCATCTTCGATCCGTTCTACACCACCAAGAGCGTGGGTAAGGGAACCGGGCTCGGTCTCAGCATCTGCTACGGCATTGTGAAGGAGCATGGAGGCGACATCACGGCGCGCAACCAGACCGAAGGCGGTGCGGTGATCGAAGTGCGGTTGCCGCTGGCGGCGCCGGCAGAGGCAAGTCGGGAGCTTGCGCCCGCGGCGACTCCGCGGCGTCGTGAGGGCGCCATTAATGGACGCGTGCTGCTGGTGGAAGAGGAGACTGCGGTTCTCGACTTTGAGCGAGACGTGCTGGCCGGCGCCGGGGCCAGCGTTGTGACCGCCCGGACCAGTCAGGACGTGAAGGCTCGTCTGCTTTCCGAGCCGTTCGATGCCCTGATCATGAGCGGAAAACTTGCCGGCGACTGGAATGCCAGGGAGACATTCACCTGGCTCAAAGAGAATTGTCCGGGCATGGAATCGCACGTCCTGTTTACCTACTCACACGGCGCCGAGCAAAACGAGACGCGAGCCTTCCTGCAGGAGAACAACGTCTCTTTCCTGGTCAAGCCCTTCGAAGTGGCGGAACTGATTTCGCAGGCTCGTCGGCTGTTGCATAAGGCGGTAGCGGCCGCCGCTTCGGCTGGATAGAACTCGCCCCTCAGTCCTCTATATCTTCGCGCGTAATCCCTTAATCATCTGTCGGATGGCTTTCTCGTTACGGCGATACCATCGCCACTGACCCTCCTTTACCGCTTCAACCAGGCCGGCCTTGGTGAGAATGGCCATGTGGTGGGAGATGGTGGGCTGGGAAAGCTTGACGCGCTCTTCGATGTCGCCTGCGCAGAGGCCCGCGCACTTTCCCTGGGCGTCCTTGGTATGCGGGATTCGCATGGATACTACCGGGCGGGGGCCGCGCTGCTTGAGCACCTCGAGAATGTGGCGGCGGGTAGCGTCGGAAATGGCGTGCAGGGTGCGGTCAAGAGAGGGGTCGTGGTTGGTCATCGGATGCCATAGGAATAGCTTGGAAATCGACGGATGTCAATGTAGGAAATTGCTGACCCACTCCAACCCGTGCTCAGCGCCCCCGCTATTTCTTCAGGATTGGGCTGTAGCCGTCACTGATCAGATGGGCGCGCATAATTTCCGCATCTTTAATGTCGGAGAAGGGCCCGACCTGAACGTGGAACAGTTTGTCGGTTGAGGAAGTGCTGGCGATGAAGGCGGGATACTGTTTCTTCTTCAGGGCATCGACCAGGGCTCCGGCGTCCTCCTGTTTGCTAACCGCGGCAACCTGCACGAAATAAGCGCTGAGGGGAAGCGTCGTGGCATCGGGCGA
>VBIW01000017.1 GCA_005880915.1 Chloroflexota bacterium
GCGCGAGGTCCAGCATGAGGCCGCGTGGTGCCAGTGTGTTCGCGGAGGGTCGGCCGGGTGGACCGACCCCGGGGCCATGCCCCGGGGTTTAAACACGACAGGCCTCCAAGACTGGTCACTGCGCGGCGGCGCGCGTCTGTCGGCGTCCGGAACGGGGGCCCCGCCCGGAGGGTATAGTCCTGACCCGTGCAGCGCCTCGTTTTAGCTCTTACCGTCCTGCTCCTGATCCTCGACGCCGCCACGCGGCGCGCCGGCGCACAGCAGCCAACCGTTCCCGCCCCCGCCAGTCCCGACACAGCCGTAGTAGTGGGAACTGTCTACGACACGCTCTCGGGCGCGCCGCTGCGCCTCGTCATCGTCCGCGTCGTGGAATCGGGACTCTCCGTCCTCACGGACGATGCCGGCCGTTATCGCGTGACCGGCGGAGCGGGGGGGCCCGGCGTGCTGCACCTGATCGTCCGCCACATCGGCTATGAGCCTGAGTCGCTCAGCGTCACCGCACCGGCCGGTGTCACGCGGCAGGACGTGTACCTCCGCCCCGCGGCCGTTCCCCTGGCGGCGGTCACCGTAACGCCGCAGGAAGACGCTGCCCGCCGCATCATCCAGGCCGCGATCGCGCGCAAGCACGATCTGTTTGGACGTATTCACGACTACCGCTACGGGGCATACGTGAAGTTCGTGGTACGGGACCTGACGAAACCGCCGGACTCCGCGGCCTCCATCGTACTGATCACGGAGACGCGCACCGCGGCCTACTGGGAGCAGCCCGATCGGTATCAGGAGACGATCCTCACGCGTCGCCAGTCGAGCAACCTGCGCGCCGAGGAGAATCTGGTGACCGTGGGCGAAATCGTGAAGTTCAATCGTGAGCGCATCGATCTGCGGCGCTATTCGCTCGTCTCGCCCATCGCCGATGACGCGCTCGACGCCTACGCCTACCGGGTGCTCGACACCCTCGCCGTGGAAGGGCGTCGCGTGTTCCGTCTCGCCCTCGCGCCCCGGACCGACGCGTCCCCCCTGTTCGTGGGCGTGATCGACATCGCCGATTCCACGTACGACGTGGTGGCCATCGACCTGGGCGTCAATCGCACGGTGCGCTTCAACTTCGTGCGCAACCTGCGCTATCGGCAGCGGCTGCGCGACATGGGCGGCGGCCGCTGGATGCCCTACGAGATCCGGCTCGCGGGTGAGGTGCACCTCGGGATCCCGCTGCCGGGCTTCCCCCGCGAGCTCGCGTTCGAGCATGTGGCCAGCCTCGTCGACTTCCGCTTCGACGAGGGCGCCCGCCCGCCCGATCTACGCGAGTTCCGAGTCGTGGTGAGTGCCGCCGCCGATCACCCCGACTCGGCGGCCTGGTCGGGCCCCGGCGCGATGCCGCTCAGCGTGGCCGAGCGCAGCGCGTGGGCCCGGATCGACTCGCTCGCGCACGAGCCGCCGTCGCTCCTGGGCCGCGTGCGCGACGGCCTCGGGCTGGCCGCCTTCGCCTCGAGCGACGCCGACTTCTTCCACTTCAATCGCGTCGATGGGATGTACTTCGGCGCGGGCCACACGTGGCGCGAGTGGCCCGGCCTGACGCTCGACACGAAGCTGGGATACGCGACGGAGGCCGAGCGGTGGCAATACCGCGCCGGGGGTCGCGTCCAGCTCTCCGAGAGCGAGCGCCGCTGGATCGGCGCCTGGTATCACGACGAGACCGTCACGCGACCGACGTTCGTGAGCCGCGCCTACAACCCGACCTATCGGGCCCTGATGTTTCGGCTCGATCCGCGCGATTACTATCGCGAGCGCGGCTTCACGCTGGCCGCGGGTACGAAGCTGCTCGACTTCACCCGCTTCGAGCTGCGCTATGACGACCAGCGTCAGACCAGCCTGCCGGTGCTCACCGACTACTCGATCTTCGCGGCCCGGCGACCGCAGCGCCCCAACCCGACCATCGTGGAGGGTACGCTCCGCTCCATCTCGGGAAGCCTGACCTACGACTCCCGCTCGATGCTGCGCCGCAAGCACGCGGACGTGTACATCCCGAGCCTCACCTGGACCCGGGTGACCCTGGGCGCGGAGATCGCGGCTCGCGATGTGCTGCACAGCGACTTCGCCTACCGACGCTATTCGCTGACGGTCGAGCGGCGGCAGCGCACGTTCAATCTGGGGGTCACGACCCTGTTCGCGGCCGGTGGCCTCGCCACCGGCTGGGTCCCGCCACAGCGCTATTTCTCGGTGGATTTCGGGATGCAGGGGTTGACGTTCCAGAGGGGTGGGTTCAACACCGTGTCGCGCGACACGAGCTATTCCGGGACGCGCGCCGCGATGATCGCGATACGGCACGACTTCGACCGGCTGCTCTTCGCCAGGAGCGGGTTACCGCTGATCCGGCAGTTGCCGTTCACGTTGAGCCTGCACGGCGGCGTGTTCTGGACGGACTTCGCCGGCCATCCGCCTAACCCCGGCGACGCGCTGTTGTGCACGGCGGGCCGACGATACAGCGAGGCGGGGTTCGGGCTCGGCAACCTGACGCCGTTCCTGTCGCCCATCAATCTGGCGGTCCACTTCACGTGGCAGCTGTCGTCGTATCCCACGCGGAAGTTTCAGTTCGGCCTGGGATTGACGCGTCCCTAGGCACGGTGGAGCGGTAGCGCCACTCTCATGCATGTCCGGCGGACGGTACACGGGTGGGGCACGGTTTGCGGGCCGTCGGCCCGGTGCTTCATGCGACGCAGCGAGCCGGACGTCGTCCGGCCAGCGGGAATGTGACGCAGCCCCCAGCCGGAGCCCGCAACCCAGCCCCAAACTGACCTCGCGCCCCAAGAGCTACCCCAACCGCCATCCCCCGTTGCTCTGGAGGGCGATCATGCCGCAGGCAGAACAGTGGGCTCGCACCCGAGTCCGCACCAGTCGTCAGGTGAGGCGCGGCGCGTGGTACCGCGTCATCCGCGCTACGGCGCTCGAAGGCGTGCTCGAGGTGAATCGGCGCCCGGTGACGGTACCGCGGATGTTCCTTCAGATCCTCCCGTTTCGTCCCACGATGTGGTCCGTCGTGACACGACTCCCGACTGCGCAGCACCCGCCGGCCAGCTGGGGATCGACCTACGGGGTGTGCCCGAGCTGCACTGCGCGCGCGCCGCTCGGTCAACACGCGGTGCGCGTGGTGTGTCCGCGCTGCAACGGGCTATTCCCTGTCGCGTGGGAAGACTCAGGGTTGTGTGTGTTCGAAGCGGCGGGGGAGAAAGAGCAGTCGCGCGTCACGCGCGACCGCGTTAGCTAGGTGTGATTACCGGAGACGTTGTTTCGCTATGAGGGTGTTCGCTCGGTCCTGAGCGATGCAAGGTGGGGGGGTCTAGACGCCCACCCTGCAACTGGCCGAGGACCGAGTGAACAGCCACAGGAACGCACGGTTAGGGTTCGCCGGGCGGGTATGCC
>VBIW01000043.1 GCA_005880915.1 Chloroflexota bacterium
CGAGGTGTATCGATGAAAGCAATCGTTCAAGACAGGTACGGCAACCCCGAGGCTGTTCTCGGTCTTCAGGAAATCGCCAAGCCCGCGGTCAAGGATGGTGAGGCGCTGGTTCGCGTTCACGCGGCTTCCATACATGTGGGTGACTGGCTCGTTGTGACAGGCGTGCCGTACATCGCTCGTCCGGCCTATGGGAAGCCAAAAGGCCGTGTGCCGGGAACGGACATAGCGGGAACCGTCGAGGCGGTGGGCAATGGCGTGACCGGCATCCGGCCAGGCGATGAGGTATTCGGTTGGTGCACGGGCGCCTTCGCCGAGTACGCGTCCGCTCCTGCGGACCACTTCGTTCCGAAGCCGGCAAACCTAACCTTCGAGCAGGCCGCGGCCGTCGGTGTGTCAGCATCCACCGCCCTCCAGCTGCTTCGAGACCAGGGCAAGATCAAGCCAGGTCAGAAAGTCTTGATCAATGGTGCTTCGGGCGGTATCGGTACGTTCGCCGTGCAGGTCGCCAAAGCGTTCGGCGCCGAAGTGACCGGCGTGTGTAGCTCGCGGAACGTAGAGATGGTCCGCTCGATCGGCGCTGACCATGTCATCGATTACACACGTGAAGACTTCACCCGAAACGGGCACCGCTTCGACTTCATCCTCGACAACGTGGCGAACCATTCCTTGTCAGACACCAGGCGCGTACTCACCCCGACAGGAAAGCTGCAGTCCAACAACGGAACGTCGGGCGGTCGTTGGTTCGGCACCATCGGTACCGTCCTCAAGTCGGCCACGGTGTCGATGTTCGAGCGCCGGCAGCTGGGTCCGGCCATCAAATTTGCCAACCGAGCGGACCTGCTCGTCCTGAAGGGCCTCATCGAAGCGGGCAAGATCACGCCGATCATCGACGCAACTTACGCGCTGAGTGATACCGGCAAGGCACTAGCTCATGTCGGAGAAGGACATTCGCGAGGAACGGTTGTCATCAGTGTCTGAAACAAATCTGATGGCCGGCAAGATCGTGCTGATCACCGGCGGCACCGGAGGAATCGGCAAGGCCACCGCGATCGGCCTGGCTACCCTCGGCGCCCGGGTCGGCGTCACAGGTCGCGACCTTGCGCGCGCAGAACAGGCAGCGACCGAAATACGGGCCGCTTCAGGAAACCCGGCTGTGGACGGGTTCGCAGCAGACTTGTCCTCCCAGGCCGAGGTGCGGCGGCTCGCAGTCGCCGTCCTCGCTACCTACCCGCGGCTAGACGTGCTGGTCAACAATGTGGGCGGGTTCTGGGCACACCGGCATACAACCGCCGACGGCCTAGAGCAGACATTCGCTCTCAACCACCTTGCCTCGTTCTTGCTCACCAACCTCCTTCTGGATCGGCTCAAGACAAGCGCACCAGCTCGAGTCGTCACGGTTTCATCGCACGTACAGGCGGAAGGCCGGATCGAGTTCGACGACCTGCAGAGCGCCGGCAGTTATTCCGGGCAGTCGGCCTACAGCCAGTCAAAGCTCGCCAACATCATGTTCACCAACGAGCTCGCTCGTCGTCTCGAGGGCACACGCGTCACGGCCACGTCTCTACACCCCGGCTTCGTGCGCACCGACTTCGGCGCTGAAGACCAGGCCACGTTCTTCGCGATCATAAGCGGGGTGGTTCGCCCGTTTCTCAAGTCGCCGGCCCATGGTGCCCGGACGTCGATTTATCTCGCGTCTTCATCCGAGATGGACGGCGTCACGGGCCAGTTCTTCGCCAACAGCAAACCCAAGACCGCCAACAAGGTGGCCTACGACACCGACATGGCTGCCAGGCTATGGGACGTCAGCGCCGACCTAGTCGGGCTGACGCCATCGCGTGAGCCCCGTCAGACGAGTGCCTGAACTGAAGCTGCGCCGGATCACAGCCGTATCACGCATTCCCGGCATCGGTCGGCTCTAGGTCGTCGTGAAAATTGGGCTGGGCGTCGGCAATCAGCTGCGGCGCAGGGTGGCGATGAGGATTGTGGCGACCGCAACGTGCATCAGCGCCAGCGAGGCTTTGGCCGATATCGTGGTACCAGCAACCAGCGGAAAGCTCAATGAGATGACCAGAGCAGTGAGTGAAACGGCAGTCCAGATTGTGGTGGCGCGGGACGAGACCTTCTCGAGCGCAACGAGCAGGCCCAGGCCTGCCGATGAACCAATCAAGCTGGCGACTACCACCAGTCCGATCCCGACGTTCTGGGCGTCAGCGTTTCCGAACCGGATGGCGAGGTGAAAACCAAGAACAGGCACTGCAACGGCCCAAACAGCCACTGCGGCGAGAGTCGCTCCGAGAACACCGAGGGCTCGACTTCGGATGACATTGGCGGTGACCGGAATATTGGCGACAGGGCTAGTGACCATCAGAAGACTCCTTTTCATTGAGCGTTTGGAAGCGCTCCTCGGCTAGAATTACTTAGGCGCCTAATATTAGGCGCCTAATGAAATGGAGTCAAGCTGTTTATGAACTTTGATCAGGCAGACGCACTGAACGAGGCGATTCGCGCTGTCGGTATTCGCCATCGGGCACTCGCCGTCGCGGCACTCGCTCCGATGGGCATCCATCCCGGACATAAACTGCTGCTTCTGGAGCTCGCGGCCGGGCCCCGAACGCAGGCGCAACTCGCTACCGCCAGTGGTTATGAGCCGCCTAGCATCACTGAGAGTGTCCGCCAGCTGGAGAGGGCAGGGTTGGTCGTCCGCCGGCCATCGCCAAACGACGCTCGGGCCACAATGGTCGAGCTGAGTGACCAGGGTCGGTCACTCCTGCCAAAGCTGAAGGCAGCATGGCGCCACGTCGCAGACCAGACCGTCGCCGGACTGAGGATAACGACGGTCGACCACGTGATCGAAGTTCTTACCGATCTCGCCACCGGACTTACCTCAACCGTCGCCCCGACCAATGACGTTCCACGCTATCGAGCCCCCCGTTCGCGAACGAGGTGATGGCTCCAGGTATCGCGTTGTCTCCAGCGACCCAAACTCCTTCGGCTCACGCCCTCGCCGAGATGACGTTTCAGATCGATCAGTGTGGCGTTCGGAAATCACGTCTAGGGGGCCCTCACCGTGGCTGCGCGCCTGGTTACCGGGACCGGCCAGGCTTTCGCGCCGGGGTGCTGGTTTCTCTTGTCTACTCGCTGCTTCGGGCGTTGCTAGACGTGATTGCGACAGATCACCGGACACCTGAAGACTACTGCTATCGGACTTGGCCGGCCTGCTCTTGCTTCTCCACAAACTCTTGCAAATATCTCGCGAAGAACGGCTTCGTCTTGCGGCGGCGATCAATGTACGTCTTCGCCGCTTGGTAGGCGTCTCTAAATGCTGTTGGCCAGACTTTGTCGGCCACATCGAACTGCACTTGCCCACTCCGGACCAGGATGCAGATGAGTTCAAGGTAACCAAAGTAAGCCCGTAGTTCGTAGCCCTCTTGCGTGTCATCTATGGTCTCAAGATCCAACTCCCCGCGGTTTAACCGATTGCGGATTTTGGAGAAGTCGCTGCGCCAGCGGTCGTAAATCGGCATGATTACCGCAATCGTCTGTGTCTCCGTGGCGCGCTCCAGCGCGTCACGTGCCGTCTTCGCCTGGTCTTGACTCACTTTGACCTGGTCCAATGTCGCTTCGACCTGTTGTGCGGATGTGGCTGCCTGTCGTTCGGCCGCCTGCAAAGCCGCCTGTGCGACGTTCAGCTCTTCACGCCCTTGTTGCAAGCTGCGCCCGGTATAGATAGCCAGTAGGACGGTCGCGGTGGCAAGGATCAGCGTTGCGCCAGCCACCGCCATGCTTGCGAGGTCGGCTGGAGTCATCGAATGCCCCCCGGGCGTCGGAGCCGGAATCACTCCCAGGAAGCCCAGCACCGCCCAGCCTGTGAGCGCTACCCATCCAGCCGTCAGGGCAACAAAGACGATCCACCCGACAGGTATCCATTGCCTTTGCATTGGCCGTGCGCGGAGATTCTAGAGTCGAGTGACCCGCACTGTCCCTTTCGGCAGGCCTCCCGCTTAGCGGTCGTGAACAAGGGCCGATGTGAAGAGGCCGTTAAGTTCGCTCTCTAGATATCCTTGACAAGCGCTAAGGAAGGTCAAACCTCGCGCAGCGGCCGCATTGGTGACGCCGACCTGAGCACCCAGCGGCCCCCTTTCCCAAGAGGAGGACGTCGCCGTGCGGACCTATCGTGGACTAATTCAGCGTTCGGGTTAACGTGATCACGAGGCGCTCGTGAGATCCGTCATCCTACTCATGAGACGAGGGACCAACAGGGCAACGTCGCGCGAGCCAGATGGGACGATTGGATGGCTGAAGAAGTGCCCACATCCGGCGTGAGAGGCGGGCTGACCACGCTGAAGTCGTGCTGCCGGGTGAGGAGCGCATCTGGAGGTAAGAAGATCAGGGTCGGTCGCTCGTGGGCTCTACGGGCCGGCTTATTGATAGAGGAGGGCACCCGTGTCACGTATTCGACGCTTCGACCACGTCGGCATCACGGTCGCGGACCTAGACGCGGCGACGGCGTTCTTCGTCGGGCTGGGTCTCGAGGTTGAGGGCAGGATGTTCATGGAAGGCGAGTTCGTCGACACCGTCATCGGCATACCGAAATCCCGTTCCGAGATCGTTATGCTGCGGCCGCCCGACGGAGGTACCGGGCTGGAGCTGTCGAGCTTCATCCAGCCCAACCACGAACCGGGATCGCCCGACGCCATGTCCAACGAGCTGGGGCTGCGCAACGTTTGCTTCGAGGTGGACAACCTCCAGGGGGTCGTCGACCGGCTGGCCGCGGACGGCTACGGCCTGGTCGGCGGCATCGGTCAATACGAGGACATCTGGCGCCAGGCCTACGTGCGCGGGCCGGATGGAATCATCGTGGCCCTGGCCCAGCGAATCGACTGACGCCGCGCCGACCCCAAGGCGGCCTTCGTGCGAATGGGAGCTACGATGGGCGATCGATGGGCTCCCGGGTGATCTCCGGCGGAGTTGTGCATACCGTCCCGGTGGATTTGAGACGCGTCCTGATTGCCAACCCAAAGGTTCTGGCGGCGTGGCAAGACCTCACGCCTCTTGCCCGCAATGAATGGATCTGTTGGGTGCTCTGGCCGAAGAAGGCGGAAACGAGAAGCGAGCACATCCGGCGATTGCAATCGGAGCTGCTCGAGGGGAAGCGGCGGCCGTGTTGCTGGCTTGGCTGCATCCACCGCAAGGACAAGGAACTCAGCCCTTCGGTCCGCTGGGTGCTGAGCAGCCGCAGCAAAGCGTCGGCATGAGCGACGCCTCCGCATCCCAACAGATAGATGACATCGTCCGCAGGATGGCCGGCTGGAGGGGTGAGAGGTTGGGCCAACTGCGGACCCTCATCAGGAGCGTCGACCCGGGCGTAATCGAAGAGGTGAAGTGGAAGAAACCCTCCCGCCCCGAGGGGGTGCCCGTCTGGTCCCACAACGGCATCGTCTGCATAGGCGAGGCACTCAAGAACGCGGTGAGGCTGACGTTTCCAAAGGGTGCCCAGCTGAAGGATCCGAAGGGCCTCTTCAACACGCGTCTGGACAGCAAGATGGTGCGTGCCATCGATTTCTACGAGGGTGACGCGATCAAAGAAACCGCCTTGAGGGCGCTCATCGTCGAAGGTGTCCGTCTCAATCGAAGCTGAGATCGACGACGGACATCCACATCCTCTCCGCCAGGTGGACTTGGAAATGCGGGGCCCGCCGAGGCTAATGCGTAACGGACATGTGTACAGTCCCGCGACGTGATCTTTCCCGACGCAGCGGCAACCGTGGGCCATACCCCTCTCGTGAAGCTGGGTCGAGTCGGCCGAAATTTGCCTGGAACCGTGCTGGCCAAACTCGAGATGAGAAATCCGTGTGGCAGCGTCAAGGACCGGCTTGGAGTTGCCCTCATCGAGGACGCTGAGCGCAAAGGTTCTCTCCAGCCGGGCATGACAATAGTCGAAGCAACCGGAGGGAACACCGGCATCGGATTGGCCTTCGCCGCAGCCATCCGTGGCTACCGTCTGGTCCTCACAATGCCGGCCGCAATGTCCGCGGAACGGGTTGCCCTGCTGCGTTTCCTCGGCGCTGAAGTCGTGCTGACAGAAGGAATTCTCATGAATGACGCAGTGGCTAGGGCGCGTCAGATCGTCGCCGAGAGAAACGATGCGATCATGTTGGACCAGTTCTCGAATCGAGCGAATCCTGCGATGCACGAGCGCACGACCGGCCCAGAAATCTGGGATGAAACGGCAGGCTCCGTGGATGTCTTTGTGGCTGGTGTAGGCACGGGAGGGACGATCACCGGCGTCGGCCGCGCGCTCAAGCAGCGGAAACCTGGCGTGCATGTGGTCGCCGTGGAACCGGCAGGAGCGGCGCTCCTCTCCGGTGGGAAGCCGGGTCAGCACAAGATGCCTGGCATCGGCGTCGGCTTCGTACCCGACGTACTCGATCGATCGGTAATCGATGAGGTGATCGCCGTCAGCGACGACGAGGCGTTCGCGAGTGCTAGGCGACTCGCTGCTGAGGAGGGCATCCTCGCGGGTGTGTCATCGGGAGCGGCGCTGCACGCCGCTCTCACCGTCGCCGCCCGGCCGGCGCTTGCAGGCAAATCGATTGTCGTCCTGCTCGCTGACAGCGCCGAGCGCTACATCAGCTCTGCGTTGTTCCGGGCCGATGCTTGAGGCGGAACCTCTCTCGAGGATCTGCGGTCAGACCTCGACGCTGGCGCCTCCCAAAGACCAAAAAATCGCCATGTTTGGATGAACTGTCATGTGGTTCGGGAACGTCAGGCCTCGGATTCAAATCCCGGGCCGCGACCAAGGTTCCGAATGATCTCGCCGAACTACCAAACGAGTCTGGATGCAGCACTTGATGTAGTAATCCCGCGACGCTGCCCGACACCCAGGCTGTTTGACCTGTGATCGGTAGTCAGGCCGGCTCGATGGTTGTCTAAATAGGTGGCGTCACGATCGCGAGGGGGCGCAGACGCCAAATTTTGATAGGGGGTGGCCGACTCGGATGCTAGTCGCACTCATTGTCTTGGTTCTGCTTCTGTTGATCTTCGGCGGCGGCGGCTTTTTGAGCGCGTCGTTGAACATTCTCTGGTGGGTCCTCATCATCGGTCTGATTCTCTGGGCTCTCGGTTTCCTTTTCCGAGGCTCGAGCGGAGGTCGCTGGTACCGCTGGTAAGGGTGTCCGCCGCGACGAATGTTCGTGCTTGCGTGACGTAGGGGCTAATCCGACGCGAAGGCAGTAAACCTCCGCCATCACAGCGTTTTGGAGCAGACATCACGCTGGGCACAGGTTTTGGACGCGGCGCCGGCCGACCGATGATGAGCGCCGCGGCGCTAATTACAGGCTTCTGACCAACGCGGGTGACAGAAAGCGTGTTGGAGCAACCTGGATTAGGCCGATCCGGTCACCGGGTAGCAGACCGAGACACCCGAGACTTTGGCACCGAGGAAGGTGCACGCGACCTTTAAGCATGGCCTCGCGAACTATCCCTCCGCCAGGCCGTTCTCTCCCGCTGCGCGATGCCCGGATCCATGGTCACGGACGGTCTCAGAGGTCCAGATCGTACGATGCTTGGGTGTTCCATTCGGGCGACTGCATGTTGAACCCGACGGAGACTCGGGATTCTGAGCTCGCGTGAAGCTGGATGGGCACGCGATCGGTCCCAGGATCGTCTTTGTAACTTCGAACCTGCCTCGACGCTGCGGCATAGCAACCTTCTCGGCCGATTTGATGCGCGCGGTCAAAGCGGCCGACCCGCGCGTCAAGCTCCGGGTGGCCGCGATCGATGAGCCGAACGAGGTCCGGCCGTACGGCCGAGAGGTGTGCTGGCGGATCAGGCAGGGGGACGCGAGAAACTACAGCGCCGCGGCTCAGGCCATCAACCGCTCGAACGCCGACATCGTGAACGTGCAGCACGAGTTCGGGCTGTACGGAACGTGGGCCGGAGACGTCTACGACGATCATCTGCGCCCCTTGCTCGAAGCACTGCGCAAGCCGGTCGTGACCACGCTCCATACGGTGCCACCGGATCCGACGCCTTCGATGCGAGAGGCGATCCGCTCGACGATTCAGCTCAGCGCCGCCACCGTCGTCATGGCCGACGCAGCGGCAGGCATCCTCGCCAGCAAGTACGGTGTCGAAGAAGCGCCTGTCGTGATACCGCACGGCATGCCCGCGATCCAGCCTCACGGCCGAGTCCGGATGAAGGAAAAGCTGGGCGTGGCAGGCCGAACGATCATCTCAACTTTTGGCCTGGTGGATCCGCGCAAGGGCATCGAGTTCATGATCGAAGCGATGCGGACGATAGTGGCCCGGCATCCTTCAGCCCTATACCTGGTAGCGGGTCAGACCCACCCCGAAGTGCGCCGCCACAATGGTGAGGTCTACCGCAACACTCTGGTGGAGACAGTCAAGCGGCTCGGCCTCGAGCAAAACGTCTCGTTCATAGATGAGTACATGGCACAGCGTGACATCATCGAACTGCTCCTGGCCAGCGACGTGTACGTCACCCCGTATCTCGACCCACAGCAGATCACAAGCGGCACGCTCGCATACGCTCTCGGAGCCGGAAAGGCAATCGTCTCGACCCCGTACCTTCATGCCAGGGAAGCTCTCGGCGACGGCCGCGGAATCCTCGTCGCGTTTCGAGACCCAGGCGCGCTGGCCGAGGCGGTCCATTCGCTGCTCGAAAACCCGGACCGCAAGCAAGCACTCGAGAGTGCCTCCTACGCTTATGCCGCCGACATGTCCTGGCCGCGGACGGGGGAGCACTGGCTGGCTCTCATGCGACTGGTGGCCTCTGCCGCGCAGAGGAACTCGAGCCGGTCGGCCGCATGACCGTAGCCCGCATCGAAGTGCTGGCGCACCGCCTCGACAACAACCCGATCTTGACGCACGGCGACGTGGCGCCGTCGCAGGCCGCCCTTGAGGTGGTTTCGGTCTTCAACGCCGCCGCCGCCCAGGTTGGCGACGAGACGATCTTGCTGTTGCGTGTCGCCGAGCGGCCACGTGCCATGACCGGCCTCCTCGCCGCCACCGCCAGGACGTTGGACCTTGCAGCGCCGCACGAGAGACTCGGGCCTGTCCCACCAGGCACCCTGGGTGAAGATGTGATCGGAATCGCATTTCTGGACCCGGCGACCGAACCTCGCCGCGTCGTCGTCGCGTACGTCCCCAAAGATCTGCCCGGACTCGATACGAGCGATCCGAGATCGATTCAGGTCACCAAGCCCTCGTCCAAGCTCGGCGCCCGTCCCGAGGTCCGGGATTATCTGACGCAGATATCGCATCTGCGAGTGGCGCGCAGCATCGACGGGGCGCACTTCACGGTAGATCAGGTCCCAGCCGTCGTGCCCACCGATTCATTCGAGGAATACGGTTGTGAGGACCCTCGAGCCACGCTGATCGACGGTGTGTGGCACATCACCTACGTATCGGTTGGCTCCATCGGCATCACGACCAGCCGGTTGACCACGACCGACTTCAGGTCGTTCGAACGCCAAGGGATCATGTTTTTGCCCGACCACAAAGACGTTGTGCTTTTCCCCGGCCGGGTGCATGAGCGCTACGTGGCGCTGACCCGTCCGATGCCGTCGTCCTTCAATCGCGTCCTCGGGATCTGGATCGCATTTTCAGATGACCTCGTGGGTTGGGGTGGCCACCGCCCGCTCGCGCTCCCACGCCCGGGCATGTGGGATGGCGTGCGGACCGGCGCAGGCACAGTTCCGTTTCGCATACCCGAAGGGTGGCTCGAGCTGTACCACGGAGTCGACTCCGACGGGCAGTACGCCATGGGTGGCCTTCTGCTCGACGCACAGGACCCGGCGCGCGTCATCGCGCGGTCGCCAGAGCCAATCCTCACGCCCGACCAGGATTACGAACAGTCAGGGTTCTACCGCAACACCGTGTTCTCGTGCGGGCACGTTCCGCTTGATGAAAATGGCGGCCGAATCCGCGTGTACTATGGTGCCGCCGACTCCTGCATGGCGGCTGCCGACTTCGAGGTGAAGGAGATCGTCGCCTCGCTGGCACCTTGCTGAGGCAGTTGGCTGCGTTGACGCGGCCTCTGCCCGCAGCCGGGCCGCGAGCCCTCGCCCTGGCGGTGTACTCCGGCGCGACGGGCGAACACTTCGAGGCTCGCGAAAGTGGGGTGGAGGGCGTCGCGTGCGTGGATGACGCCGCACGGGCCAGCACGCTGTTGTACAGGCTCTGGGCTGCCACGGGTAACGACGCGCTGAAGCATTGGGCCGAAGGACTTCTCGAATTCGTCTTGTGGATGCATGCCGGCGACGGGCGATGGCACAACTTCATCCTGGACTGGGATGGCGCTCGCAACATCGATGGACCAACGTCGGCGGCCGGCGTCAACTTCTGGCAGGCGCGCGCTATCTTTGCCCTCGCCGAGGCGAGCCTTCTCTTACACCAGGACTGCGCTCCAGGCATCTTGACGCAGGCTCTTGAAATGGCCGAATCGGCGGCACCACCGTCAGACGTACGCGCCATCCACGCTCTCGGTTTGATGGCCGTTGTGAACCGGGCGCCTGACCCCAGGCTCACGACGCTTCTGGTGGCCTGGTGCGAGGAGCTCGCTGCCTGTCAACGCGACGGAATGCTGATGAACTCGCCAGACGAGCGTGGCCGGCCTCACCTTTGGGGACATGTTCAGGAGGGGGTGCTGGCTGACGCCGCGCTCCTGCTGGACCGACCCGATCTGCTCACGCTGGCGGCCAGCAGCGCTGAGGCAGTGTTTGCGGACCTCATCGAATCTGGCTTCGACCTGCCACACGTGCACAGCTACGACGTGCAGTCGGCGGCCTTCGTCATGGACCGGCTTGCCGCGGTGACCGGGCAAACGCGCTATGCGCAAATGGCGCAGGCGGCGCGGAACTGGTTTGACGGGCGCAACCCAGGCGGTGCAGCGATCTACGACAGAGCCGCGGGTCGCGTTGCCGATGGGCTCGACGATCGGCGCGTGAGCGACCGTTCAGGGGCGGAGGCAAACGTCACGGCCGGCCTTGCGCTGGAGGCCGATGTCCGGCTCCTTGGCGAAGCTCGAGGCTGGATGCAGGTGTGGTAGCTGGGCGGTTCCCCGTATAGTGGGCCGGCCGGCACTCGCCGGCGCTCACCGCAGGCTCCGATTTCTCGAACAGGCCCTAGATGAGTTGCCTTCGTTCGAGAGACAGGAGACGCAGATGCCGACAGGAACAGTCAAAAAGATCGTTTCGGAACGCGGATTCGGATTTATCGCGGCTGAGGACGGGAAGGAGTTCTTCTTCCACAAGAGCGGCACCGAAGGTGACTTCGACGCCCTCCAGGGTGGGGAGAAAGTTGCGTTCGAGATCGAGGTGAGCCCCAAGGGCCCCCGCGCGCGGAGTGTGCGCACCCTCTAACCGATAGGACCAGACCGAGCCCCGAGCTTGCTCGGGGCTCGGTAGCGCACCACTCGTTGTCAGCACCCGTCGCGTATCGCCTACCTGGATAGGGTCGCGGGATCGGCAAAGACTAGGCTTCGCTGCGGTGGCAAGGCTGTCGATCAAGCGTCCTCACCTTCTAGGCGGAGTTTTGGTCTTGATGATTGCGGTTGTCGGCGCTATCGCCGTCAACTGGGAGAGTAGCCTCGCGCAGGAGGCCGGAGGCCATGAGCACTGTTTTGCTGAATGGTGCATCGCGCCCCAATCGACCACGATTGGCCCTCAGGCGGTAACCGTTCGGGTGCGAGTGAGGAGCGACGCCAAGCAAGCCTCTCAAAAGCCAGACCATCCTCAGGCATGGGTGATTGACGCAAGGGGCCGAGAAAGTGGTGGACCACAACATCTGCTCGATGGTCTGGTGGCGCCCGACGGCTCGTACCTGGCAACCCTGACATTCACCATCTCGGAACCGGGAACTTGTCCAAGGCTCCTGGTCAGCGAGGGCGGTTGGCCGCCATTTCTCGGCCTGGGTTATGCGGCAAGTCCGTTCACCGCCCGGGTCGAGTGGCGACTATGTCAAATTGCCGGCTGAAAGGCTTAACCAAACGGCCAGGGTTAGGCCCATCCGGATCAAATCCGTGGTCGAACAGCCGCCTCGATCTCGTCCAGGTGCTCGCCCCGGTGGTTGGCCCGCACCGGGTTGAGGGGGCTGGTCTCATCCAGGCCAGCGAGCACTTCGTCCGGCAGCGACGCCACGAGCTCGTCGGTCGCCTCCGCGATGCTCACCGCCAGTTCGGCCAGAGCGCGTGGCGGAATCGCGTGGATCAGAGGACGCGAGGAGTCGTTGATCCAGTCCACGTCCCCGGGCTCGTCTTCGGACGCCGTGAACGACTCGCCGCGCTCCAGCTTGCGGGCGAGGTAGAGCGCACGGCCGTCCCAGAACGCGATGTGGCCGAGCACGCCGGCCCCGCTCCAGTACTCATTGATCATGGAGCCGAGCTCACGGTCGCTCAAACGCGACACCACGGCCCGCATCCGCGTGAGCTCGCGTGCGTTCGCCGCCACGAAGGAGCGATTCACGACGACCAGACTAACTGCCTGACAGCGACGTCGACCTCGGCGTGTCTGGTCGGTGGCTAGACGGCGACAGTCAGGATGACGTTGCCGACCTTCTGCTCAGTGTCCACATACCGATGGGCCTCGACCACATCCTCGAGCGCGTAGGTGCGGTCGATCACTACTCGATATCTGCCGGCCTCGATCAGCTCCTTGAGGAAGAGGACTTCCTTCTTCGTCACCGCGCCAGCCGGGAAGATCACCTTCTTGTCCTGGTAGCGCGTGGTGAACACGCGCAGGAGGTTGCCGGCTCCGTCCGTGGGCAGGAACCTCCCGCCCGCTTTTAACGAGTTGCGACTCCTCATGAATGAATGCTTTCCCACCGCGTCGAAAATGACGTCGTAACTCAGGCCGTTCTTGGTGAAGTCTTCCTTCGTGAAGTCGATGATGTGGTCAGCGCCGAGCGACTTCACGAGCTCCAGGTTCTTCGTGCTCGTGACCGCGGTCACGTGAGCGCCGAAATACTTCGCCAGCTGGACGCCCGCGGTGCCGATGGCGCCCGACGCGCCGTAGACGAGGACTGAATCGCCGTTCTTCACGTTGGCTGCGCGGAGTGGGCTGAGTGCATAGAGGCCGCCGTCAGTGATCCCGGCGGCCTCCACGCGGCCCAGGCTCTTTGGCTTCCGCGTGATGCGTGAGCTCTCCGGTCTCGAGATGAATTCGGCGTAGGCGCCAAATCTGAAACCCGTGCTGCCGAAGACTTCGTCGCCGACCTCGAACTCCTTCACTGCCGGCCCCACCGCCTCGACCACGCCGGAGAAATCGCTGCCAAGGATCGGCTGCCGCGGCCGGCGAAGGCCGAAAATGGCGCGGCTCACCAGCTCGAAGCCACGGCCGCTATTGCGGTTGGCTTGGCGCGTCGCGCAGTCGGCGCGCGTCACTGCGACTGCGTAGATTCGGACCAGGACCTCGTCGTCCCTGGGGACCGGCTTTTCTACGTCTTCGATACGCAGGACGTCGGGCCCTCCGTACCGGTCGCAGACGACTGCCCGCATCGATTCCGAACTCTAATGCGCATCGCGCCTAAGCGCCTGCACGAGGTAAGGTGCCGCCTTTGCTGTTTTCGGGGTCCGTGCGTCACGCCCTACGGAAAACCAAACGGGTGAACGGCGAGTTCAAATTTCAGCCGCTGGACCTCATTTTCCGTCCAGGGCGTCGTTAATGCGTTCTCTCCATGAATGGGGATTTCAACTGCGAGCAGGGCCGCCCTCGGGGCGTTGCTCGCGCTTTCGCTGAGCGGGTGCAATGGCACCAGCTTGACGCCGGGCAATCACCCCGCGCCTCTACTGGTACAGGTCGAGAACATCTCGGTCGCCCGACCACAGTCCGGGCTGCAGCCCGCAGCCGTGGTCTACGAGTACGTCACCGAAGGCGGGATCAGTCGTTTCAGCGCCCTGTACGCGTCCGCGCCGAGCGGAAGGGTAGGGCCCATCCGCAGCGCTCGTCTCGTCACGATCGCGCTGGCGCGGATTTACGGCGCTGTTTTGGTTTACTCCGGCGGCAGCGAGTACATCAATGGTCAGATTCGGTCGGCCGGGATCCCGCACGTCGACGAGAACAGCGCCAACGGTGACCTCTTCCGAGACAACACTCGATCAGCTCCCCACAACCTCTACAGCGATGGGTCGCATCTCTCGGACATCGCATCGCGCGCGAACGCCGCAGGCGTGTCCTGGTCGCTCTGGCAGCGGACTCCTGCGACATCCGTCAACGGCGGCAAACCGATGGCCCGGGTCACCGTGCCGGTTTCCGACAACGAGACACCGACCTTCGTCTACGACACGGCTGCCAGCGGCTGGAAGCGAATCGAGCGGGACACCGGCGACTTCATCGACGCGAACACGCGCGCTCCGGTGATGATCTCCACCTTGATCGTCCAGCAGGTCAATATCAAACCGACTTCCGAGGTCGTAGATGTCAACGGCGAAGTCGGAGTCGACCACGAGATCACGGGCAGCGGTAATGCCCAGGTGTTCACCGCCGGACGTGAGTTCGACGCGACCTGGACGCAGGGCCCGACTGGTCCACCCACCTTCAGCTCTTCTGGCAATGTCCAGCTGCCGATCGCGCCTGGCCTGGTTTGGATATGCCTCGTCGCCACGGGCAGTTCGGCGACCTGACGTTCTGCAGACAGGCCGCTAGATCGTCAACCGTTTTGGAGAGCTACTGTTCTCACGCCGTCGGCATTGCGTGTCGGCCATTGAGGCTGCCCGTTGCTGTCCTCGACGTAGATGCTCACGCTGGCGGTGCCCGGGTTGATTCCTGGGTTCAGAGCGATCTGGTACACGTAGGTATGCGGCGTTCCATCGCAGACGGGGACCGGGAAGTTGTTGAACTGCTCTGGGCTGTACCCGGTGGCCACGGCCGAACCGTGGGCGGCTTCGAGGTCAAGGGTGACGAACGGCTGGTAGCCGTACGGCCCCAATGTGCAGGTGATCGTGGCCGGCACGAAGGCTGCCGCAAATCCGTTCCCGTGCGTGTACCTGTATTGCAGCGTCGCCTGGGCTCCGATCTCGACCAGGTAGTGATTCTGGGTGTAGGAAGTCGTCACGTTGGCCGCGACATCGACCGAGCCTTGCGCGAGCTGGCTCGAACCGGATGCGCTCCCGGTGATGGTCTGGTTGTACTGGCCATACTCCGTCGCCGTGGCAGAAGCGTTTACCGAGCCGGGCGCGAAAGGAGTCTGGTCTGCAAAGACATGCAGAAGGTATGTGTGCGCTTGGCCATCACAAACGATGGGGCTCAGGCTCGACGACCCTGTCGCGCCGGTTTTTGCCTGGTCGATGTGACCGTAGACATATGACGAGATGGCTCCGAGGTTGTCACAAGTTACCGTGACCGGGAATTCGACCTCGACCGTCGACGTTGACATGACCATCTGCGCTGGGATGGTGACGACCACGCCGGACGCATGTCCGATCAGAGGGGCGGCGAACCCGGCCGAGGCGCCTATCGCCATCGTCAACACGGCTCTCGACAGCCTAGCCAGCATGAATGAACATCCCATGTATGGAACGCACCATGACTTAAGGATCACCGGGTCCCAAAGATGAATAAGAGAATCGAGTTGGGTCCGCCGACCGCTTCTTCCAACCCCACAGATCGCGACCCGTGCGACTACGGACCCCCAGGCCCATGCGGGCCTCGCTACCAAGCACGCCCCGGCGTCTAAACGTCTTTCCGAGGTTTCGCCTCGGTGTATCCAACGGGGCGTGTCGAGCGCTCGAATTCCGCCTCGGTGTATCCAACGAGGCGTGTCGAGGCGCGCTAGCGTCTATCGGGAGATAAGAATGAGCAGTATTTTCATCACGACGTTCGGAGCGATCGCGGTCACATTCATGATGGTCATGTACGCGCTTGAACGTCGCCATCCCGGTTTTGTGCTCGCATTCGCCATTGGCTATCTCCTGTCGAGCGCCTATGGGTTTCTGTCGGGCGCGTGGCCATTCGGCGTTGTCGAGGTGATCTGGGCCGTAGTGGCCGCCAGGCGTTACCTGGAAGTCAAACGGCGGAAAACCGCCACTTAGGAGGCGGGTCTTATCGCCTGAGGGTCTGCTCGTCGCTAACTGGACGGCCACAGCACGCGCCCGACGCACTCCCAGCGTTTCTTGACATCGATCAACCAGGTGAAAGAACCGAGTCAGGCGTTGGATCCGTAGCCGTCTTTCTCTAAGCGCGGGGGCAGGGGTCATGGCGCCGCTGTTGGCGGATCCGGCATCAAAGCTTGATTGGTTTGACCTGGCGCGCCCTCCGTAGACCCAACCTCGTCAACAGATGGACTCCTTGTGAAATTGACGATTCGGTTGGGGGGTGAACCGTGCGACTCATAAGTCTGTCATCCATCGGCATCAGTACATGCGCCTTGGTGGCGTCACTTGTTTTCGGTGCCGGCCAGGCGTTGGCATGGGAGAAAGACCCAGACACAACAGCGGGCAGCGCCACATCTGTGATCACTGGCTTGCTGCCGCCGGACGCTACGATCGGCAACCTCGACACGACCCTTCCAGGCATCGGCGACGACGCCGTCGGCATCGACGACTCGCTTACCAGTCCGCCCGCTGACCCGGCGGACAGCAATCCGGGAACGACCTACTTCGTTGACAACCACACCGCAAGCGACGACAACTGTCCAGCCACGCCGTACACGACGATCCAGGCGGGAATCGACGCCTCAGGACCAGGTGACACCGTGAAGGTTTGCCCTGGAACCTACCCAGAGCAACCGTTGGTAATGGGACATTCCCACGACGGACTCAAGCTTGAGTCGGTCAAGCCGCTCGAGGCAGTCGTCAAGTGGCCTGCCGTGGACATGCCGTCGGCCACCTACCCATCGGGCTCTCACCACCTGTTGGAGATAAACACCGCCAACCAGGTCACGCTCAGGGGATTCACCATCACCGGCCCGTTCAACTCCGGTGGGTGCCAGGTGGATCGGCACGAAGGAGTACTCGTCTCAAACGCTTTCGACGGGCACATCCACCACAACCACGTCACCATGATCCAGGACACCAATGTCCTTCTGTATGGCTGTCAGCAAGGAGACGCGGTCGCGATAGGGTGGCGGAACTTCCCTACGCCCGGCTCAGCACGCGTCGACCACAACCAGGTCGACGAATACCAGAAGAACGGGATCCAGGCGGTCAACCAGGGCACTTCGCTCAAGGCGGATCACAACGTCGTAACCGGACCGAACAATGCGGGCGTTCGCGCAATCACCGCACCTAACGGCTTCAGCATCTTCAATAAAGCGGCTGCGACGGTCGATCACAACATCGTGAGCAACAACCACTTTGCGCGGTTCCCTCTGAGCACGGGAATCATCCTGGATGAATCACCCGCAGGCTCGAGCAGAGTCGACCATAATCGCGTCTTCAACAACGACTACGGGATCGAGAGCGATACCCAGATCAACCTCGAGATCTCGCACAACGATGTATTCAGCAACACCGGAGACGGGATCACCCTCTGCGGGGACGCAGCGTCCCTTTGCGGTGCTGCACAGGACAACATCGTGCTCAAGAACCACATCACAGGCAACGGAGGCAGCGGGATCATCCTGTACAGCGGAACCACACCATCGGGGGTCAGCTCGAACCTGCTGAAGGACAACCTGATCGAGAACAACGGTGGAACACCGCCGGCCATACTCGGAGAGACGAATACGGGCGGAATGCACGCCGACCACTACTCGACGAACAACACGATCCTCAACAACCACATGCAAGACAACATCGCGTTCGATTGCTACGACGAGTCCACACCCGGCCCAGGTACGGCCGGTACGTCGAACACGTGGCAAGGCGACAGGGGCCAGACCTCATCTCCGCCTGGCATCTGCAGCGCGAGCTAGCCTCTTTGAAAGGGCGGGGCTTCGGTTCCGCCCTTTGTTTTTCTGAGCTGCTGCCTCTCGCGCGTCCTAACTAATGTGTGAGCCGGATCCGAGGTGAGATGAGCGTTTGCCGAACGGGGCAGGGCGGCGCGGCGGTCCTCTGCGTGTTCAGTGGCCCTGGACGATCTTCTCCCTTAGAACAATGTGCACGCGGCGCCGTCGAATAGCCCCACTTTTCAAACTGGCTAACTTAACGACTTTACGCAATCACTTATATACAATCGGCCGACCTTGGGGCCGATACGGGGGGCGAACAGGCTGGTCTGGCGACGCGTGCCGGCGGACGCGGTGCGCTTACTCGGGATGGCGGGGCTCGCGCTCGGCCTGATCGCCCTCAGCGCCATAGCCGCCCAGGCGGGTGGCGACGAGTCGCCCAGCTACCAGATCGACACCTCCCACTCGGGCGGCCAGCCGGCCGACGGGCTGCGGGCCCCGCTGGGCCAGGTGTGGAGTCGCGACCTCGGCGGCGCCGTCTCCTACGCGCTCATCGAAGACGGTCGTGCCTACGTCACGGTCGCCGACACGGGTACGAACGGCACCAGGCTCTTCGCGCTCGACCTCGCCACCGGAGCGATCGACTGGGGCCCGATTGAACTCGGCGGCTTCTACAACTTCTCAGGCGCGGCCTACGACGGCGGCCGAATTTTCGCGGTGAACTTCCAGGGCCTGCTGACCGCTTACGACGCGATCACCGGCGCCCAGGTCTGGTCCGCCCAGCTCACCGGCCAGTCGAGCTTCACGACACAACCGGCGGCGTATCAGGGGATCGTCTATCTATCCGGGGCCGGCAGCGGAGGAACGCTGTATGCGGTGAGCGAGGCGAATGGACATGTGTTGTGGACTGCGCCGGTCTTGAACGGAGATCACAGCATTCCCGCCGTCACGGCGGACGGCGTCTATGTGTCCTATGCATGCGACCAGGCCTATGACTTCAACCCGACCACCGGCGCACTGATCTGGCATCACAGCAGCAACTGCGAGGGTGGCGGGGGCAAGACGGTTGCACTCTATGGCGGCCGCGTCTACACCCGCGACTTCAACAGCGGCAACCTGATCCTCGACGCTCAGACCGGGGCACAGGTCGGGACATTCCCGTTCACGGTTCCGTACGGCTTCACCATCCCGATCCCGGCATTTTCCGGCTCCATGGGCTACTTCTTCGACAGCTCTCAGCTGCGCGGCATCGACCTTGGCACCGGCACCACCCTGTGGACCTTCGCCGGCGACGGGAGACTCAGCTCTGCCCCGATCGTGGTTGGCACGTTCGTCTACATCGGTTCGACGAGCGGAAACGTTTACGCGCTCGACTCATCCAGCGGCGCTCTCGTTGGGACCATCAACGTCGGCTCGGGGATCTCGTTCCCTGACGAGGCCGACGCGGCGCAGCTGGCTGGACTTTCAGCCGGCGAGGGTTACGTGCTCGCGCCCGCGGGCAATCGCCTGGTCGCCTTGACCAGTGCCATCAGGCTGACGCCCTCGAGCCTGACCTTCCCGAGCCAGCTGGTGGGCACGACCAGCCAGGCCGAGGTGGTCACGGTCACCAACTTCAGTGCGTCGGCGGTGAACGTCTCTGCGATCAGCGTGAGCGGAGACTTCGCGAGGAGCACCAACTGCCCGGCGTCGCTCCCGGCCGGTACGTCGTGCACCGTGCAGGTGACATTTTCGCCGACGGCTTCAGGTCCGCTCACCGGTCCTCTGTCGGTGCGCGTCGGCGTCTACCCGACGCCCCAGACGGCCCTCCTTTCGGGCATCGGCGTGGACGCGGTCCTCGACCACATAACGGTCAGCCCGGCGCAGGCCACCATCATCGCCGGCGCGGGTCAGGCCTTTAGCGTCGAGGGCTTCAACAGCGCCGGGAATGACCTTGGTGACCTGACGGGGTCGGCCAGCTTCTCGATCCAGGACGCGACCGGCAGCTGCGCCGGTGCGACATGCACCGACACGGTTGCCGGCGGGCATACCGTCGTGGCGGTGGTCGGCGGCAAACCCGCGACCGCGCTTCTCACCGTGACGCCTGGACCCGCCGACCACATCACCATCAGCCCCAGCTCGGCGACGATCACGGCGGGCGGGAGCCAGTCGTACACGGATCGCGCGTTTGACGCCTACGGCAACGACCTGGGCGACGTGACCCAGCAGTCGGTCTTCACGCTCATCACGCCGAGCTACGCCAGCCCCTTGCCCTGCCCGAATGCCACCTGCTCGACGATCTATGCAACCCAGCCTCTGTACGGCGACTCGGTTCAAGCGTCGTACACGCCTTCGGGCGGCGGCCAGCTCACTTCGCTCAGCCCATTGGCCGTTGTCCCCGGGCCGATTGACCATCTCGTCATCAGCCCGACCAATGACACCATCGCCGCCGGCGTGCCGGTGGGGTACTACCTGTACTCGGCGGACGTGTATGGCAACCGCATCGCGGACATCAGCGGATCGGCGCAGTTCACGATCACATCGCCAGGCACGTGCAACCGCTTCAACTGCTCTTCCAGGACGAGCGGCAACTATGTCGTGAATGCGACCTACTCAGGTCGTTCGATCAGCGCGAACCTCACAGTGGTGCCCGACTTCCCGACAACGCTCGTAGTCAGCCCCGCCACCGCGACCGCCGCCGCCGGCAGCGGGCAGGTGTACTCGGACCAGGCATACGACGAGTACGGCAACAGCTTCGGCAATGAGACCTCGGCGAGCACGTTCACCGCTCAGAACGGCGCATGCACCGCCAACATCTGCACCTCCACGATGGCCACCCCTGCCGGGACATACGACACGGTCACCGCGTCATGGAAGTGGTCGCAGTACTTCAGCGCCCTGACAGGCACGGCTCAGCTCACGATCGTGCCTGGTCCTGCGCACAGCCTCGCTCTGACTGGGCCGGCGTCGACCACAGCAGGGGCTGCGGTGACCATCACCGCCCGAGCCGCCGACACGTATGGAAACGACATCGGCGACGTCAGCGGCCAGGCATCGTTCTCGATCGCGCCCGATGGGAGCTGTCAGGTGAACTCATGCGCGCCGACGAAGGCGGGAGCTCACACCATCACGGCGACGTACCAGGGCGCGTCAGGCACGCTCGGGCTGGTGGTGACCGCCGGGCCGGTCGCATCCCTGCAGCTCGCGCCTGCGAACGCGACGATCACTGTCGGGGGCAGCCAGGCGTACACCGCCGAGGGCTTCGACCAGTACGGCAATGACGTGGGAGACGTGACACCTGCCACGACCTTCACCCTCGCGGGCAGCTCGTGCAGCGGCAACCTGTGCACGCCGACGAATGCATCGGCCAGCGGCCTCGAGGTGAACGGCACCTACCAGAGCGCCGGCGGCAGGACTTTCCTTGTGGTGCTCCGTGTGGCGGTCACGGTCGACCAGGTCAGCGCGGCGCCTCAGAGCTCGAACAAATCGATCCAGTTCAGCGACACCATCCGGGTTTCAGCGAGAGTTACGCTCGCCTCGGCCTGCTGCGGCGCGGCCGGCGGCACGGTCACCTTCTCGACCGGCACTGTCGCGGTCACGGTTCCCATCAGCCTTCCTGCGGGCACGACCTCGGCAGTGGTGAGCGCTGACTATCCCATGAGCGCCATCGCCGTCCCGGGCGGGGCCGGCCCCTACACCCTGACGGCCGCCTACCAGAGCTTCAGCGTCAACTACGGCGGCGCAACCGGCGCAGCCACTGTGACCGTCCTGCGCGAGGCGGCTTCGACCACCTTCGCGACGCCGTACTACGTCTCGGATGGATCCGGTCCAACGCTCGCGGTGACCGTCGACCAGCGGGATCCCGCCGGCGACACCCAGTACATCGACTATGCCGTCACATCGGTGTGGGTGCGCTTCGACGTCTTCACGCCGGGTGCCGCGACCCCGAGCCGGACCGTTTACGCGCAGATGCGGGACGCCTCGAGCTGGAGCACCACTGGCTTGGGGACTGCTCAGATCACGCTCTCCACACCGCTGCCGGACGGCGTCTACGAGGTGGTTGCGGGGATCGTGGCTTCCAGCACATCCCCGAATGGCAACTCTTCGAGCTACCTTGCTGCGGATCTTCTCCGCGTCTACATCACATCAGCGCCGACCACCTCGAACTTCGCGGCCGGCGCAGGCTTCGTCAACCCTGACTCGGCTTCCAACACGGGCACGAGGAACGGTTACTTCGGCCTCTTCCTGAAGCCGGGCAAGACGCCGCAGGGCACGATCGCCTACACGTACCGCGTCTCGATGGACGTGGGCGGCGGGAGCATCCGGGACGTTGACGTCGAGGTGACAGGCACTTCGATCGGCTCGCTCAACATCCACTCCGGAGGCGGAGGCGGCACCGTGGCGGCGGCCGGCAGGTTCTCGGTGCGCTACCTGGACGCGGTCACCGGGATCGACTACTCCGCATTCGATTTCACGGGGGGGTCCTACCAGCTCAACGCAACCGACGGAGGCGCCACCGGAGACAAGTACCAGATCGTGCTGATGCGACCGGACGGGACTGCGTTCCATTCCAGCTCGAGCGGCCAGGTGCTGATCGCGGGCGGTGGGATCACCGTCAAGTCCTAGCGGGCCGCGTCCGGCCTGGTGGCCTTTTGAACGACGGCGTCTTCCCCGATGGTACAGCCGCTTCCGCGGCGTAAGCAGACGGTGGACAGGGTGGCCCGCCGGCGCGCCTGATCTGAGCTATGTCGTCGGTGTCACATAACAATTGATTGACGACCCGACCCTTCAGCCCTAGGGTTGCGCCACACGCAGCTGGCTCGGAAGGAAGGAGCGGCCGTTGAAGCGTCAGTTGGTCGCCGCGGCGCTGGCTGTTGTATTCATCGCCGCGTCGTCGGTCGCCAACGCCCCTCCCGTACGTGCGGCCACATCGCCGCCCGGAGCACCGACAGGCATTACGGTCACGGCTGGCACGCTCTCGGCCACGGTGAGGTGGACTCCCACGGGCGCGGCCGCGACAAGCTTCACAGTAGTCTCCAAGCCCGGAGGCATCTCGGCCACCGTGCCCGGAACGGCCACGAGCGCCACGGTCACCGGACTTGGCTTTGCCCTCGCTTACAACTTCACTGTCACCGGCACGAACTTCGGAGGTGCGGGACCTGCATCCGCCGCATCGAACTTCGTCACCCCGATTCCACCAGGCGGTCCGTTTCATGCCGGCCCGACGGCCGTGCTGTTGAACAGCGACATCAGTGCGGGCCAGCCGCTGGCTTCCAACCTGGGCGACGACCCCGTGCATCTGCCCGGCCTGTCAGGCGTCGTCCTCAACGTCACCGCGAGTCAGGCAACTGCTCCAACCGGCGTGCAGTTGGTCGTGAATCAGCAGGTGGTGCAGACCGTCTGGGTAGCCCCAGGCCAGGTGGCTTCGAGTCTTGCGATAGTTGCCGCTCCGCCCCAGCTGTCCCAGGGGGCGGTTCAGGTCGGATCTGGACGGGCGCACGTGGAGCTGGACTTTGTCGGCTTCTTCACCGGCCCAACAACCTTGCGAGATCACAGCGGGCTGTTGCAGCTGATCCACCCCGCAACTGTTTTCAATGCGGCGTCGGCGCTCGGCAGCTCGACTGACATTCCGATTTTGGGCCAGGGTGACGTGCCCGTCGCGCATGTGGCGGCCGTCTTGCTAAACGTCAGCGCGTCCAATTCGGGCGGGAATGGCTCCTTTGCGATCCAACCGTCGGGCGGCGTCCCGACCAATGTGACGACCCTGGGCTTTGCCTCCGGTCAGACGACAGTCAATCGAGATCTCGTCGCGGTCGGATCCAACGGAGCGATCACGGTAGTAGATCGAGGCGCGGCGGCAACCGGCCGAATCGACGTGCTCGGGTGGTTCACGGACGGCACCGATGCAACGGCGATCGGAGCCCTCTACAGCCCACTCGCCAACACGCGCCTGGTCGACACGTCCTCCAATGGAGGACCTCTCTCACCGGGTGGTTCCCTGGGATTCGCGGTCTCCGGACAGGGTGGTGCTCCGTCCGGGACAAGTACCGCGCCTGCGACGAGCGCCGTGCTCGAGGTGACGGCGGTGTCGCCCGCCGGAGCCGGGTCGATCGCCGTCTCAGGGTCGACCGCGGTCGTCTTCTCGAGCGGCAGCAACGCTTCAGGTGTGGGCGTCGTCCAGCTGGCGAGCGATGGCACGGCGTCGCTGACGGTGTCGGGCGCGTCGACCAACGTCACAGTCGACCTTGTCGGCTACCAGTCGGGAGACCTGATCGTTCCCGGAACGACCAAGAAGCTGTCCGCCGCGTTGCTCGCCGGGATCACGTCGCTGACCGACAGCAGCATCACCTTCGGCCCGGGCGTCGCGGCCAGCCCGCCGATCGTCATGAACGACGTGATCAACGCGGGCGCGAGCCTAACCACGCCTAATGGATTCCTGCGCCGCGTACTGACGATCAACCAGCTCACGACCGGAGAAACCGTCTTGACGACGCGACGCGCCACGCTGTCGGAAGCGCTCACTGCCTTCTCGATCGACTGGATCCTGCCGAAGCAACCCGGCGCTTTTGGAATGCGCGCCGGCTCGCGCGGAGCCGTGTCCGCGTCGCTACCGCCCTTCCAGCCGCCACCCGGAACGTCAATCGACCCGGCCTGGCCAGTTCTCACGCTGGTGGATCCAAACGGACCGAACCTGCAATTCCCGGTACCGATCAAGAACCTTTCGGGTTCTTTGACCATCAACGATCTGGAACTTCAGGTCGTCCCTCACTTCGTCATCAAGGGCAATCCGTTCACCGGGGTTTCATTTGCGGCCGGCCTGAGCCTCGGGGCTAGGTTCGAGGCGGATGTGTCGTTGAGCGGCACAGTGGCCGGCACGAGGTGGACTCCCATCGACGACACGCTCAAGGGCGCCATCTTCGTCATCCCGGCGACACCTCTCGACATCATCGGCCGGCCCGTGATGGAGTTCAAGGCGACGGTGGATCTTAGCTTGCAGGCGTCTCTGACCGCGTCGTTCAACCTCGACAAATACGGCCTCGTGACGGCGGGTTATAACAACGGCTTTTTTGGCAACTTCCAGGGCGTCGACTACATACCCAACGGCAAGATGGTCAAGCTCACGCCTTCACTGACGGTGCAGGTCACCCCTGGGCTGCACGTCATTCCAGGCGTCGAGTTCTATGGATTCGAGACTGTCGGTGCTGACGTGAACCCGTACTTCGGCCTGACGGTGAATCCTCTTGCGAACCCTTGGTGGACGGAGGCGTTTGGGCTCTGCGTTCACATCGTCGAAAAGATCGAGCTGATCCTCCTCTCGGGCGATTGGACTCTCGATCTCCCATGCTCTGAGAAGCAGATCGCCGCCGCGCCCGGCGCCAAGATCAACATCACCATCACGCCGAACGCGGCAAGTGTGCCCAGAGGCGGTGCGCAGCACTTCAACGCGGCCACAGACGGGTCGCACGGCGTCCTGTGGTCCCTCGCGGAAGGCAGTACCGGCGGCAGCCTCTCCAACATCACAGTGACCGACGTCGACTACACGGCCCCAACGCGGGCGGGCACCTACCATCTCGAGGTCGCCTCGGTGGACGATCCGACGTCGACTGCGGAGGCGGTCATTACTGTGCCTGCGACCCCGCCGAGACCGCCACTCAACGTGGTGGCGTCGCTGATCAACCCAAGCGCGGCCGCGGTCGCGTGGAGCACGCCCACCGATGACGGAGGTGCGCCGCTTATCAGGTACGAGGTCAAGGTTTCGCCTGGTGGAGCCACCGTCAGTGCCGGCACCACAACCGACAGCGCCACCGTGAACAACCTTGCAGCAGGTACCACCTACGCCTTCACTGTGACGGCCGTGAACGCGGCGTTCCTGGCGAGCGCGCCGTCGGCGCCCAGCAATTCGGTCACGACCCCACCGCCCGGAGTAGTGACAGTCTCGCCTGCGTCGATTGACTTCGGATCGTTCGTCCTGGGACAGACCAGCTCACCGCAGACGGTGACTGTCCAGGCGAGCGGCACCTCTTCGCTTTCCATTTCGACACTCACACTCGTCGGTGCTCGGACTCAGGACTTCGCGATTCTGTCGGACCAGTGCTCGAATCGGCTGATTCCAGTCAACGGTTCCTGCACCTTCCAGGTCGAATACACGGCGAACGTCCAGGGCACGAGCACCGCAACGCTTCAAATCACAGACGACGCTTCCAGCTCACCGCAAACCGTCGGACTGATGGGCGGGGTGCCACTGCCGATCGCCGCTGGATTCCATCCGGCGGCAGTCCAGTTCCTGGACGCGAAGCGCGGTTGGGTGGGCGATTGGGGAACGACCGACGGAGGCGCGACCTGGATACGAGAACCGGCAGGCAGTTTCCGGTACGTCGACGCGACCCACGGATGGGGTCTCGGCTCGGTGCGGGTCGGCACCTCAGGCTGTTTCGCAGACTGCGTTGCAATCCTGGCGACCACTGACGGCGGGCAGACCTCTACGCGGCTTGCAATCATTCCTTTCCTACAACCGACGGGCTTGTGGTTCTCCGACGCCAACCACGGCTGGATCAGCGGCGTCACGTTCGTCAGCGACCCGAGCGGGATCGGGAATGGGCGGACGCAAATGTACGCGACGACCGACGGAGGTCACACCTGGACGCTCCAGTCGCTCCCCGACCCGCAATTCAACGTGTGCACCCACGCGGTGGACGACCGTGCCCTGGAGGTGGCCTTCGCCGACCCCAGCAACGGTTGGGCCTATGGCATGTCGGCCTGCATCGACCACAGCACGGGAACGGAGACGAACCCGCTGACGCTCGCCTGGAGTACCACCGATGGCGGTGCACACTGGACGGCTCACAACACTGGACTCAACACTTACCACTTTGTGCCGGACTCGCGGCTGCACGTGGAGAGCGCCAACCAGGTTGGCTTCACGACCCAGGACTTCAATGGCAGTGGCGGCCCGGTCCTCGTCACAACCACCGACGGCGGCGTGACGTGGACCAAACTGACGCTCCCAGACCTCTTTGCGGGCGACTTCCAGTACATCGATGCGAGGAACCTGGTGTTGATCGGGGGGGCGAACGGCGCGCAGTCCGTGTACAGATCCTCCGATGGTGGGAGCACCTGGACGAAGACTGCGCCGCTCCCGTCCCAGGTCAACGTCGTCACCCCAGGCTTCACGAACTCCACTGAAATTCGATTAATCCAGATCGTCGACTCGACCCACTGGTGGGTGACCGGCGCCGTCGACTACGTAAATTCGCTCGGCCAGAGCAAGACTGGTGGCCTCATCTACATGAGCTCGGACGGCGGCTTGACATGGAGTCTCCAGCTCGCCGGGGACGGGACCTGATGGGCTAGTGCCTTGCGCCGCGGCCAGCTCCATCTGCTCGAGCGTTCGTGCATCCGCCGCGTGAAGGGGCAGTTACATTCGGCGTCTTTGGCGGGCCAAAGACCCATGGGTTCACCGGCTGTCGTACTCGTCGTGGCGGCGCCACCAAAAGCCGGACTCGTTGCGACCTAGCGGCGCGCGGTCGAGCCACTGGTACATGCCCCAGAGCGCGTCTATCCCGCGCTCGTACGCCGAGTACGTGTGGTACACGACGCCGTCCTCGATCGCGAACGCGCTCACGCCGGGTCCTTCTCGCCTGTATGTCGGCCAGTCCGTTCCAACGCTCGCAGTGATCTCAGCGATAAAGGGATTCTCCTGGCCCTCCGGCATCCGCAGGTCAACATCGCGGAAGTTGTACTCGGTGGCACCCGACCGCCACTCCTCCTCGGTGTGCGAGACATGGAAGTCGTAGTTGAAGTCACCGCCGAACGAAGAGGCCCAGGGGAAGCTCCAGCCCATGCGCTGCTTGTACGCCTGCAGTTTCGCGAGCGGAGCCCGCGACACGGCGCACAGCGTGACGTCGTGATTCGCGAGGTGGACGGTGGAGCCGTTGAAGCCGTCCGCGATCGCTGAGCAGGACGGACATCCTGCCGTGTAGTCGGGCCCGAACATGAAGTGATAGACGAGGAGCTGCGAGCGCCCTCTGAAGAGATCGGCGAGGGACGCCGTCCCCTCGTCGGTCTCGAAGCGGTACTCCTTGTCAATGCGAACCCAGGGCAGCTCCTGCCGCATCCGCGCGAGCTCGTCGCCCCGCCGCGTCAGCGCCTTCTCGGCCTCCAGCAGCTGCAGCCTTGCCGCAAGCCACTCTTCACGTGTTCCTGTCTTGTGATCCATGGTTTACCTCCTTCACTCTTCGACCAATTGCTTCAGACGGCCGAGCGCCTCATCCCAGCGCTTCGAGACGTGCTCCAGATAGGCTCGGGCCGCATCCATCTGTTCCGGCTCGAGCTCCCAGATGCGCTCGCGCCCACGCCGTAGATCGGAGACGAGCCCAGCCGTGGCGAGCACGTTCAAATGCTTAGTAATCGCCTGACGCGTGACAGAAGATCCGGCGGCCAGCCGGGTAATCGAGAGCGGGCCCTCGGAGCTCAGGCGGGCCACCAGCGCCAGGCGCGTTTCGTCACCGAGCGCAGCAAACATCGGCGCGGCGCGGGAAGCCTCGCGCCAGCCGGCGCTATGAACCGACATGACGCGCGATGTTCTCGAGCTGCTCGGCCCACCCCGCGTCGTTCATCCGCAGCGCTTCTGCACGCCGCGCCGCCGGAATGCGATCGAAGCCTGATTCGACCACCCTCAGCCGGGTGCCCTCTGCGACTTCCTCGAGGTGGAACTCGACCAGCGTCGTGGGTTCGCTCGAGTAGTCGACGCCTGATTCGACCGCGTATGGATGCCAGCGGTACGACATCCGGCTTTCGGGATCCATCCGCTCAATGGCGATCTCGACGGTCACCTGGCCATGGCCGGGCAGCGTGATCTGGCCGTGGACACGCCCGCCTGGCGCGAAGTCACCTTCGAGCTTCATGCCGAACCACGCGCCGAACTCATCGGCGCTGGCAAGCGCACGCCAGACACGTGACCGGGGTGCGCGCAGAACGATCCCCTTCTCGATGCGGTCGGTGGCGTTATGCAACTTCATGGTTGCATCTTACTGCGGCCCAACTGGAAATGCAACCAAAGCGTTGCGTATCTGTTTGGGTGCCAGCCGGCCCGCCTGAGGCGGGCCCGGTGTCCAGCCCTCAGCTCACCGCTTTTTTCACGAGCGTGCCGATCCTTGCCTCGTCGGCGACGGTCAGCTTCTTCAGCGCGAAGGCGACTGCCCACATGCCGCCTTCGTCCAGGTTCGCCCTGTCGCTGAACCCGAACGTCGCGTACCTCGTCTTGAACTTCTTCGCGGGTTGGAAGAAGCAGACGACCTTGCCGTCTTTGGCATACGCGGGCATCCCGTACCAGGTTGTCGGGGACAGGACCGGACCGCTGGCTTTGACGATGGCATGGAGCCGCCTGGCCATCCCGCGATCCGGTTCCTGCATCTCGGCGATCTTCGCGAGCAAGTCACTTTCCCCGTCGGCCTTGCGCGCGGCGATCTTCTGCTCCTGGACGCGGTCCATCATTGCGGCTTTTTCCTGGTCCGTGAATCCGTCGTACCTCTTCTTGGTCGAGGTCGTGCTCTTGGCTGGCTTCTGCTTGGTCTTCATTTCGAGGTTTCCTCCCCCTGTGAGTATTGATGGGAACGACCTTCATGCTAGGTTGCTGCCGCCGCGGGGGCTTCTCCAAACGTGATGAATCGCATCGCCAGTAACGCGGCGGCTGCGTACGATTGATCGCACTTTCATGGACATACGCGACCTCGTAAGGCTGCGCAAGGCGAAGGACCGGATGGATCGCGAGTTCGACCGGCCGCTCGACGTGCCGGCCCTTGCTCGGTCGGCCGCGATGTCGACTGGCCACTTCTCCCGCAGCTTCAAGGCTGCATTCGGCGAGAGCCCGTACAGCTACCTCATGACGCGCAGGATCGAGCGGGCCAAAGCCCTGCTCAGGCGCGGCGGCATGTCGGTGACAGATACGTGCTTCGCCGTCGGCTGTACTTCGCTGGGCTCGTTCAGCTCGCGCTTCACCGAGCTCGTCGGCGAGTCGCCCAGCGCCTATCGCGCGCGCAGCCACTCGGCGGCCGGAGTCATCCCCGACCACGTCATCAAGGTGAGGACGAAACCGATCAGAAATGAAGAAGCAAGCGCGCCGCACCACCCATAAGCTGATCGCATGAGCGTGAAACTTCGGGAACCTGAGACGCTCGAACAGTCGCGCGAGCTCGCGGCCAGGTACCCGGTATTCAGGATCGAGGCCACTTAAGGAGGAGTGATGGCAGAGGGCGCAAAACTCATCGTTTACCCCGTATCTGACATTGATAGCGCCAAGAAGTTGTTCACGTCGCTTCTGGGCGTTGAGCCTTACGCCGACGCGCCGTACTACGTCGGATACAAGATCGACGGACAGGAGATCGGTTTGGACCCACATGGGAAGAGCAGCGGGCCAATCGCATATTGGGACACTGACGACATCACGGCAAAACTCGCCGAGCTGAAGGCGTCGGGCTGGGAAACCAAAGCAGAGCCGAGGGATGTCGGTGGCGGACTGTTGGTTGCTTCGGTCACGGATGCAAACGGGAACACGATTGGATTGAGGGCGGCCGGCCAGGGAAAGCAAGGGTCAAAGCGTTGATGAACCTGAAACTTCGTAACTGCTTCATCTCCGTCCACGACCACGACGAAGCGCTTGCTTTCTACCGAGATCTTCTTGGGCTCGAGGTGCGCAGCGACGTCAAATACGAGGGCATGCGCTGGACCACCGTGGGGCCAAAGGGCCAGCCAGACGTCAACATCGTCCTCGAGCCGCCGCTGGCAGACCCGAGCGCATCCCCGGCCGACCGCAAGGTCATGAAGGAGATGCTCGCCAAGGGTTTGCTGCGCGGTGTCATCTTCAGCACCGAGGATTGCGACGCGACTTTCGAGCATATCCGGGCCGGAGCGGGCGAGGTGCTGCAGGAGCCGATGGATCAGCCGTTCGGCGTGAGGGACTGCGCGTTCCGCGACCCGTCCGGCAACCTCATTCGGTTCAGCCAGAGCAAGGCCTGATCGGAGCCGAGGTCTGTAGGGCAACGCGCTGCCGGTGTGAAGTCGTCCTGACGAATGCCTGCCGACCTGAGACTCTGAGTTGACTCAGGTTCCACAATTTTCTGAAACTGACGGGCCAGGCAAAGTCGTCGCCGCAGCGGGCGAGTGGCTGGCCTCGGAGCTGAGCGACGGTTTCAAGTACCTCAGGTCGAAGCGCCAGATAAGTCGGAAGGCCGCCGGCCGATCGGAAACGATTGTCTTGCAGACCTCGTCGTGGAGCCGGACCGGCGAGGGGACCTGGGTGTACCCACGGATCATGGTCAGCGACGATCGCCTACGGAAATGGCAGGCGGAGCGGCAGCTCAGAGGCATGTTCGCGACGGGCGGGTTCATCTTCAACAGCCTGGTCGTCAACCTGGGGCTGGCCGACCTCGAGCTGTTTGGGCCCCTGCATGAGCGACCCGATGGTAATCGCATCTCGCTGGTGCAGTTCCGCGATTCTGTTCTCGCCGACATCGTGCCCAATTTGAAGCTTCTTCGCGGCAGTCCAGCCGTGGCGGCAGAGCGACTTCCAGCCCGATGGATCGTCTTTCCGGAGCCTCCGTTTTGGTGGGCGACCGCCTACGGTGACCACGCCGCCGCCAAGCGTTTCCTTGCGCGCTACTTCGAGTCGAAGCCGGCCGAACAGAAGCAATTTGAGACCGGCAGACGCCTGGCTCAGCCCGAAGCCGTCAACAACATGATGGTCGCGTTTGGGTGGAGCGCCGTTCACAGCGGGGCTCTCAGAGCGGGCGACACGATCTAAACAGCATTCGTCACGTCATGTGGGGCTTGAAACAAGCCCGCCGCTCCTCACGATCATGCCCGTGTTCATCGCTGCCTGGCTGCGCGGCGACGGACGCAGGGTCGTCGTGCCGCAGACACCGTGTCCGAGCCTGCGGAGCTCGCTACGTACCAGCGAAAGGAGCTTGTGTGCAGTCGAGGATCAGGCGGCTGAGGTCGGCCAGCCGCCTGCGGTAGGGGTCGATCCGCGTCCGTTGGGGGCTCGCAGGACGAAAGGCGATCGTCATCAAAAGGCCGTCGGCGGTCGCGACAGTGGGTACCTCTGCGGCAGGGATGAGCAGGCACTCTTCGTCGAAGGCGTTGGCCTCGTTCCGCCAGGCCAGCCCCACAACCCACGTGCTCAGATCTTTCGTCAACGTCGCCGTGTGAATGTGAATTTGGGCTTCGCCGTGAACGTCCGTCACTGTCGCAGCCTTGACCTGCAAGCCGGCGAGCCTTCGAGTCACGTTGTCTCGAGCCAGCACCTCGACCATCTCGAGGTCAGGGAACGGACGAAACAGGTCGAGCCGCGGATTTTCGGCGAGCCGCCGGATGACCTCCGCTTCCCCAAGGAACCCAAGCCAGCCGGCGTGCCGCTCGCGGGGCTTCAGAAGATCGGGCGAGATTCGTTCGAGGGCTAGAGCAATTGACGTCTCGAGGATACGGTCCGCGAGCTGCGCACGCGGGACCAGGAAGGGAAGCCAGCGGCTGCGGACCGAGTGCATGGCGAACGCAGCCTCGAAGAAATGCTTGCCTTTCACAGTCTCTAGCGCAGCCATCTGTTTGAAGGTGCGCTCGGTTACCACAAGGTCGACCTGGTTCGGGATGTCGTCGATCACCGACGCGAGGATCAGCGCGTCATCGTCCACGAGACTGTCCGCGGGGACGATTAGATTCACCCGACCGTTCTCCCCCGCAGCTCGACCTTTGACCTGAAGCGCAATGTATCTGCGGTCGGTCATCCGATGCACCACCGCGTCGAGCCCGCGGTCGAGCAGGGGCAGGAACATGTGCAGGGCGCCTTTTGACTGCTTGATCAGGTCCGACCAGACCTCGAATTCCATTGCCTGGCCCGGACCACCGGTGTCCCGCCGTGCCGTCATCAGCCGTTAGTGTGCGGCGTTTCACACAACCTGGGGACGCTCGTCAAACGGTCAAGCCGGTTGTCGGGCTACGCGGTCTCGGAGCTCACCGTGGCGATCAAGCCCGGTTGCCGGATGCCTTCCTCGATGTCTGCCTCTGGTCCATAAGAGTGCTTCAGCATCTGACGCATTCTTTCCTTGGCCACGGCCAGGCGAGAGGCAACCGTTCGCTCCGGGATGCCGAGCGCCTGGGCGATCGAGCGGTTGGTGTAGCCGTGATAGTGCCTGAGCACGATCACCGCGGCCTGCTTCGGCGGCAGCTTGGCGAGCGCCGCGGCCAGGTCGCTGTTCTCAGCCAGCACCTGAGGGTCGGGAGCGAGACCCGGGCGGCCGATTCGCCTGATGACCTCACCGACCTCGCGAAGTCGCATCTTGCGCTTGTAGGAGACCGCAGCGTTGACTGCGATCCGATGCACCCACGCCTCGGCCGGAGCGATAGGCTGCCACGTCGGCCACTTCTTGTACGCGCGCTCGAAAGCGTCCTGGACACAGTCCTCGGCGGCTGCTCGATCACCGAGCATCGCGGTAAGCGTCCCGAGGATCTTGCCGTAGGACGTCTCGTACAACCGATTGAAGTCCGCTTCATTGCCGGCCCGGTAGTCGTTTGCGAATCCTCCGGCATCGGCCGTCGTTGAGCTGATTACCGCCATGTGGTGTCGATTCCCCCTCGGATTGGTGCGCTCCCGGATGGGACCGCATTCCTGGGTTCAACCTTCGCGGCGGGAGGCCCCCTCCGTCACCGTACCGTTGTGATGAGTTTTGTAACTCACTTGTGGTATTGACAGTGACGGGCGCGGGGCATTGTTGACTGAGCGTGATACTGACGAGGACCGAAAATAGTTCAGAACCGTGTGCGAGGTCACCTAGCCTGCCGCTTGGAGTTTGATCTCCTCGCCTTTGGCGCCATGGGTTTCGGTAAGCGCCGGCCGAACTACAGCCTTGATGCTGTGCGGGTCGCGGCCCGCGGTCAGGGCTTGCTCCGTTTCGGCAAGGCCAAACTCGCCGGTGACCAGATCGTCAAGATTGACTCGCCCCGAGGCAGCGAGAGCAATCGCGGTCGGCCACGTATTGGCGTAGCGGAAGGTGCCAGTGATGAGCAGCTCGCGTTGCTGGATCACTCCAAGAGGCAGCTTCAGCTCATCTGCACCCATCCCAACGAGAACGACTGACCCTGCCGGCCGAACCAAACGAATGCCTGCATCGATGGCGGCTGATGAACCTGAGCAATCGATGAACGCATCGAACTCACCGGCGATGTCATCAGAGCCCGGGACGGCGACCTCGGTGGCGCCGCGTCTCGAGGCCGCCGACAGCCGGTTGCGGTTCAGATCGCTCACGGTGATTCGCGTCGCGCCGACTGCACGCGCAACCATCGTCGTCACCAGGCCGATTGGCCCTGCCCCAGCGATCAGCAGCGAAGTCCCAGCCTGTGTACCGGCCTTGCGGTTTGCCCAGATGCCGACGGAAAGCGGTTCGAGCAGGGCAGCTGCGTTGTCGCTGATGTCATCGGGCACCGCGAAGGCGAGCTCTGATTTCACAGCGATGAATTCCGACAGAGTTCCATCGACCGGAGGCGTGCCATGGAACCTGATGTTCGGGCAGAGGTTGTATCTACCTGACCGGCACTGATCACAACGACCACATGGCTCGCCAGGTTCGATGGCGACACGTTCGCCCACCCGTCCCGGTGAGACTCCCTTGCCGACTTCGACGATCTGACCGGACGATTCGTGTCCCAGGACCAACGGGCTGCGGACCACGAAATCGCCGATGCGGCCGTGCTCGTAATAGTGGACGTCGGATCCGCAAACTCCGACCGACAGAATCCGGGCCAGGACCTCGCCTTCCGACGGAGTTGGAACTTCACGCTGCTCAATTCGCAGGTCACGCGGCGCATGTAGGACCGCGGTGGTCATCGTGCCGCGTGGTCGACCAGGGTTGCCGGTCGACCTGGTTGGGGACATGGTGGACTCCTTGCCGGAACGCGCCGGCCGTCTCCAGAGGTCTGGAGTGGACTGCTCCTGTCCTTACTATCGCCGAAAATCGCGCGGCAATCCGGGCGTCTAGTTGGCTCCGACGACCTTGAAGTCCTGATTGACGAAGATGTGGTGCGGCCAGTTGACGCCGATGTAGTGAACCTCGTACTCGCCGTCGGTCAGCTGCACGACGCGGTCGACGATGCCCCCCGGGTAGGCGGCCAGCGCAGCTTCAGTCGCCTTATTCGCAGTCGTTCCGCCGACGATCGTTCCCGAGCCCTGACTGTAGTTCGCCGGGATCTGACCGACCTGTTTCGACGTGGCCGGTGCACCGGGTTGGAAAGGGATCACCCCTGCGGCCGAGGAGCTCGCCGATCCGCCGCCGCCGGCCGGTTGCACGATCACCTGCGTGGCGGTGATGGTCGTTCCGCTGGTCATCCCAAGGACGAGGACGTCTTCACCTGTTGTGACGGCGCTCGCCGAGGTCGCGGTGGTGCCGTTCTGGTAGGTCGTAGAGGTCCCTTCGTCGACGGTCACCTTCTGACCAGCTGAGGTTGACATCGTGAAGCTCGAGGTGGACACGCTGTCGACCGTGCCGGACGCTCCCCCTTCGGCTGGTCCAGACCGAGCGTTGGATCCCCCGCCGCCAGATCCGAAACCGCCGCCTGCTGCTGTTGCAGAGGGCGATGTGGCGGTTGCCGAAGGCGTGCCGCACGCGGTGGCAAGTCCGATCACCGCAGACATCAGCACGGCGCAGGTGATCCATCGACTTCTTCTGTTCGCCGGCAACAGCCGTACCCCTGAAGCGGGGAGGGCGGGACCAGTTTCGGCGGGGCTCGTTGAGTCGTAATGCTTCATGGTGGCGCACCTCTTGCTTGGTCAGCTATGCAGAGAGTCGCAGCCGTTCATCTGAGGTTCATGTGGGCAGCCTGTGAGGTTGCTGGTCGATGCGTTGAACCCCGGTGCTGGTAAGTCCCCTGGTGCGACGCGTTTCTTTAATCAGGAAATCCTTACAGGGAGGTCACGTCATGGCAACCACGCGTCAGAAGGCGGCCGCGAAGCGGAACATCAAGAAGGCCGTGTCGGTATCGGCCTCACGGCGACGAACCGGGATGGCGCCCAAGCGCGGCAAGCACCCGCTGAGCTCGCACGCGGAGCGCGAGATTCCCGCGACCAAGTTCGCGTTCCCCAAGGAACGCAAGGAGCCTCTTACGGACGCGCGGCATGTGCGCAACGCGATCGCTCGCTTCAACCAGGTGGAAGGGGTCAGCGAGGCGGAGCGAAGCGCGGCGTGGCGCCGCATCAAGACGGCGGCCAAGAAGTATGGGATCGAAGTCTCGATCAACAAGCCCAAGGCACGGACTCGCTGAAAAGGAGGATGTAATGGCTCACGAAGTGCGCGAGGTCATGACCGAGAACCCCGTCATGCTCAAGGCGGAGGACACGCTGGTGGTAGCCGCACGCGCGATGCGAGATAAGGGCATCGGCGACGTCCTGATCATGAAAGACAGCCAGCTGTGCGGAATCGTTACAGACCGCGACATCACTGTCCGAGCGACCGCCGATGGCAAGGACCCGAACAAAGTCAAGCTCGGCGACATCTGCAGTCAGGAGCTGGTCACGATCAGCGCCGACCGCCCGGTCAGCGAAGCGATCAGCTTGATGCGGAACAAGGCCTTACGGCGCCTGCCGGTAGTTGAAGGCGCCAAGCCGGTGGGTATCGTCTCGATCGGCGACCTGGCGCTTGAGCTGGACGAGAGGTCAGTGCTTGCGAGCATCAGCGCCGCCGAGCCCAACGCCTGATGACCAAGATTTGAGGCCGTGACCTCGGCCAGGTAGGGCTCTCCGGGGTCAGCTCGGGTTTTTCTGAGGATAGGCCGGAATGCGGCCGATAAGTGCGGCGGCAGCCACATTCGCTGGCCGGCATCCGTCATCTATGGTGGAGCCGGCCGCCTGTTTAGCCACCGAAAGGAGAGCGTGAATTGAGCAAGATTCATCTCGCGCCGTACATCAATTTCCAGGGCCACGCCAGGGAGGCCATGGAGCACTACGAGAAGGTCCTCGGCGGCAAGCTCGAGATGTTTGCCTCCGACGAACAGGGGCAGCCAAGGCCCGCCGCGCACGGAGACACGATCATGCACGCACGGCTCGAGTCGGACGGGGTGGTCATCGTCGGCTCGGACGGCAGCCCGAAATACCCTGCGAAGGTGGGGGAGAACATCGGGCTCAACCTCGGTGGGACCGACCGCGCGCGGCTCACGAAAGCGTTCGAGGGCCTGGCCGAGGGCGGCCGGGTCAAGATGGCGCTCACGGACCAGCCGTGGGGCACAGCCGGCTGGCTGACCGACCGGTTTGGCATCAACTGGAACATCGACATCGAGAAGTCCTGAAGGCTCGAGACGACTGAGGGTCAGCGGTCGATTACCGGCTCAGGACTGTTTGTCCGCGTGCGCTTCGGGGCCGGCCCGCACTATCAGAGGCTGCCTCGCTAGCTCAGATGGTTGGCTTCCCGAAGTCCATAGACCGGCGTCGGAATGCCCTCCATCCGCGCCTTCAGCTGAAGAGCCAGATATAAGGAGTAGTGGCGCGACTGGTGGAGGTTGCCGCCGTGAAACCAAAGCCCCTGCTGCTGGGTGGGCTTCCACATGTTGCGCAGCTCTCCCTCCCAGGGTCCGGGGTCTTTCGCGGTATTTGACCCGAGGCCCCAACACTTCCCGACCTTCGCCGCGACTTCCGCGGAGATGAGGTCCGCAGCCCATCCGTTCATCGATCCGTAGCCGGTTGCGTAGACGACGAGATCGGCGGGCAGAGACTTGCCATTACTCAGTACCACGGCGTTCTCCGTCAGTCGCACGACGTCGACGCCAGCCTCGAGCTTGATGTCACCGTTCGCCACGAGGTCGGAGGCCCCGACGTCGATGTAATAGCCGGAGCCGCGGCGCAGATATTTCATGAACAAGCCAGAGTTGTCGTCGCCGAAGTCGAGCATGAACCCGGCCTTCTCAAGCCTTCCGTAGAAGTCGGCGTCGCGCTCGCGGATCGCGTCGTAGACCGGTATCTGGAACATATGCATGATTCGGTACGGGATGGACGCGAAGGTCAGGTCGGCTTTCTGGGTAGTCATTCCCGACGCCACCGCACTCTCCGAGTACAGGCTGGCAAGGCCAAGCTCCATGAGAGAGTCGGACTTTGACACATGGGTTGAGGACCGCTGAACCATCGTGACGTCTGCACCCACCTCCCAGAGGGCGGCGCAGATGTCGTGAGCAGAGTTGTTCGAGCCGATCACGACCGCCTTCTTTCCCCGGTACGCGTCTGGTCCGGGATGTTCGGAAGAATGGTGCTGATCGCCCTTGAAGGAGTCCATGCCATCGATTTCGGGAAGGCTTGGTTTGCCGGACATGCCGGTGGCCAGCACCAGCTGCTTCGGGCGCAGCGTCGTCTGGACTCCATCGCGCTCGACGACTACGGCCCACTCCCCGGTCGCCTCGTCATACGACGCTCGCTTGCACTCGGTCGAGCTCCAGTAGTTGAGCTCCATGACCCTGACATACATCTCGAGCCAGTCGGCAATCTTGTCCTTCGGTGAGAACACCGGCCAGTTCGGCGGGAAGTCGATGTACGGAAGGTGGTCGTACCAGACCGGGTCATGCAAAGTCAGCGACTTGTACCGCTTGCGCCAGGCATCGCCAGGTCGCGGATTGCGGTCGACGATGATCGTCGGCACGGCGAGCTGGCGCAGCCTGGCGCCGAGAGCGATGCCGCCCTGCCCGCCTCCGACGATGACCACGTACGGCTGTGTGACGCGGCCGAGCTCTTCCGCCTCTTGCCGCCGCTGCTCGAGCCAGGTTTGCCGATTCGGGACGGCGCCGTGTTCGGTTCCTTTCGGTCGCCTGTCACGCTTCGGCTCTTCATGGCCTTTGAGCTCGTTCAGCGTCGTCAGCAGCGTCCACGCCTTCCCGTCCCTTAGTCGGAGATGACCCAGTCCCTGACCGACCGAAGTCTCGAACTTGATCCAGCTTTCGGTAGGCGTGTCGGCCTCGCCAAGCTCGTCGGTCACTGCGAAACCACTCGGCTTTGTCCGGTCGATCGTCTGGGCGAGCATGTCGCGAACGCCTTCGGGGCCTTCGACTGTGACGATGTTCCAGCTGAAAGCGACCAGGTCGCGCCAGAAGCAGTCATCGACGAACAGGGCGGCTGCCGCATCGACGTCCCGGGCCGTGAGGGCCTGCTGGAAGTCCGCGAGCCACTGCCTCACCTCGTTATTCGTGGCCGAGGCGTCGCGCAGTCTCTCCGAGGTTGTTTCGCTCAAACGAGACACTCCAGGTGGAAGGCTTGGGAGCTTCGCTGGAAAGCCCGGGTGAGCAAAGTATCTCACCGTATCTCTACGAGGTCGAGTCCACCCCGACCCGGCGTCTGAAGTAGGGCTACCGGAAACAAACCGCCAACAAGATCCTGAAACTCGAGCCGCAGTCTTCAGATAGCATCACGTCATGTCAGCGATGAAGTGCCCTTACTGCACGATCGCTTTCACGTGGACGGCTAGCAGCTCCCAACATGTCGCCCACGACGACGAAGCTGCGTGGCGAATGGAGTCCGCTAACTGCCCTGAGTGCGAGAAGGCAATCATCCAATTGGTGATGACAGTCGCTGATCCCGACAACGTCACGCGGCGCCGTGAAGCGCGCCGCTGGACGGTACAACCCAGGGTGACCAATCGACCACCGTGCCCACCCCAGGTGCCCGCGCCCATCCGAACCGATTATCTGGAAGCCTGCCTTGTGTTTGACGACAGCCCAAAGGCGTCTGCTGCATTAAGCCGACGGGCGCTTCAGCACATCCTTCGCGACGCGGCGAAGGTCAAGCCCGGCAATCTTGCGGACGAAATCGATCAGGCGTTGGCAAGCAAGACGCTTCAGTCTTCAGTCGCCGAAAGCTTGGACGCGGTTCGGCACATCGGTAACTTCGCGGCGCATCCAACCAAAAGCAAGAACACCGGCGAAGTTATCGACGTCCTGCCGGGTGAAGCTGAATGGAATCTGGACGTCGTCGAAGCGCTGTTCGACGTCTACTACGTGCAACCCGCAATTCTTGCGGTCAAGAAAGCAGCCATCAACGCCAAGCTGGCGGAAGCAGGCAAGCCCTCGATCTCGTGATCGTCCCACGCATCGTCGTGGTCGCTGGGTCGATCGCCATCGTCGTGCTGGTGCTGCTGGTCGCCTTTCTCGTCCTGCGCGGTGCGCTGGTGCCGACCGATGCGGTCTACGTCGTCAGCCACCCGCAGTGGGGCGCTTGCACCCAGACCGGGCAGTCCGTCCACTGCACGGCCATCGCGACGGTCACGAATCAGGGCGGCAGCCGCGTGGCGCGCGTCCAGTACCTTGCCTTCTACCTGCCGGACGGCAGTGGGTGCGACGCCGACATACCGGTCATCGATCCGGGTGCGTCGCGAAGCCTCAGCTGCGTGGTTACGATGGGCAGCAACTTCCCACCTGGGACGACGGGCAGCCAGACGCCCACCGATCCGCCCAAAGCTGTCGTTCAGCCGTGACGGAGGGCCCCCCGATCATTGGAACTGACTGAACAGTCGTTGACGGCGGAAGACAAATCGGCGCTTCAGCCGGTTGCCGATCGGTTGGGTAGCTTGATCGCCAACAGCACGACCAACCTTGTTCATGATGCGACTTTCAAGCCAGCACCCGACTCGCGGATCGACAAGGCGATGAAGGCAAAACTGGAGGACGCATACGAACTTGCCCGCCAGCGGCTGGTTTCAGCCGAAGACCACCTGCGAACCATATTTGGCGTACTGACCGGGCCGAACCCGATGCCGCATTTCTCGCTGTTCACGCTGGTTCGCGGTGCGGCCATACCAACGGTTCATGCGAGATACCTGCTTGACGGGACGATTGATGAACAGGCCCGGCTTGGCCGTGGACTCAGTGCCCGGCTGGAAAACCTGAAGCAGCAACAGAAGGTGCATCCAGAGATTCAGGGCACTTTTTTCGATGAGCGAGTCGAGCATCTTGTGAAGCGGGCCGAAGGCAACCGGATAGCTGTCATCCGAAGCAAGAACGGGGTGGTGCTGGGGTTCGGGGGGCAGTGGCCGACCGATACCGAGCTGTTTGAGAAGTACGTGCCAGACGTCGGGAAAACCTATTTCCAGTATCTCTCCGGCTACGCTCATTCGCTCGCGTGGGCGCAGCTTCCCAGCCATCGCGCACAGCCGTCAGATGACCCGGAGATAAGTCTTGTGCCCACCGATGTCAACGTGCCGGTGTTCGCCGCCGTGCTGAGTGGCGCCCTAACGCTGTACGACGACACGATTGGCTTCTACCTGGGCCACGGTGGCTATCCACCGATGGTGTGGGCTGAGGCGAAGAAAAGTTGATCGATTGGTGGCGTCACCTTGATCCTGCGGTTGCGGGCGGCATTGTTGGCGCCATCGTAGGTGGCTTCTTCACGATCGCCGGCGGCTTCGGAGGCGCTTGGCTGGTCGGCTGGCTAGACGGCAGGCGCGAAGAACGGCAACAGGTGCGGGAACACGGCGCTGCGGTGCGGGCGGTTATCTATGAATTAACCACGCTGTTGGCCGGGATCACGCTTGTCCTTGATCACAAGACATACGTCGCCATCGACACGCCTGATTGGGCATACCGGGCTGTGTTCATGGTTCTCATCGCCCGCCTGCCTGAAGCCCTCGCCCAGAACGTCGCCTTCGCATACTCCCAACTGTCCATCCTGCGGTATCACCTGAATGACGGAGCCAAGGGCAGCAGCATGAACTTCGATGCAATCCAGATAGTCGAACGCTCGATCGGCCGCGCGCAGGAGGCGTTACGGATGTACGCCCGGACACTGAAGATCGACGTGGAAGCACCAGCGCGCGACCGGAAGGCAGCGATGCGATCGGAACACGAATAGAGTGGAACAACTGACGGCGCTGGCAATCATCGTGTCCGTGATGGCACAGGCGGTCACTCTTCTAGTCCTGCACCGAACGATCAGGAACCAGGCCCAACGCGCCGACGTCGATCACGCGCGGCGGCTGGAAATCGATCGCAACGACCGGCTGCGGCGCGCCTACGGCAATCTGATCAAAGCCGCTGACTATCTCGACCGCGCGTTTCGCGATCTGATGCTGTATCCATCCGGCCATGACCGCCCAGGCACCATTGTGGGGGCCGTGGTACAACCCACCCATGATCGTTACGCATTGGTCACTGACATGTCGGAGCGCTCCACCGAATTGGCGTTGGAGGCCCAGGCAGTGATCTTGTTGGATCATCAAGATGACCCAGCGTTGCGGATTTGGCGAGATAGCGTCCTGAGCATCTATCAGGACTTTCTGATCGATTGCATAACCAAAGGGCTGCAGAAGGATGCGACAGAACGTTTGCACAAGTTCGCGGCGGCCAGAAAGGAAATGGAAGCTGCCGCGCGTAGCCGATTTCCGACGCTGGCCTAGACCCGATGATCGCTCCGCGGTGGTCGCGCACCATCCGCTTTACCCTTTTGACGGGCCACGAAAAAGTTACTGATGACGCGGCTGTGGTCAGAAGGCAAAGGCTTCGTGCTGGTCGAAGAAGCGCCACGGTCGCTGGGGCCGCGCCATCCCAATTCGTACACACTGGCCCTGAATAAGTTCGGCACCATGCTTCTGCGCCGCGCGCCGGGCGCGATGATCGATGCCGCGCCCGCACCAACGGAGTCCTGCACTACAACATGCTTGACCTGCAACTGGTTCACGAAAACGGGGTGCTGCAAGGCCCGCCCTACAACGCCGTGCCCCACGTCCACGGGCCGGTCGATCATCGGACGCCGCCAGCCTGGGTGCCGCTGATCGGCGAAGACGAATGGGTCGATGGCTGACCGCAGGCCGGCCAGCCGATTGAGGCTCGCTCGGATCGCCAGGGATGGCCGATTGGTGAGTTAGCGGAAGCGATCGACGTGGCTGAATCCACGATCCGGCGATTGGAAGTCGGATTGACCGACGAACCGCCTGACCGGGTGCGCCGGGCACCGGCGAGAAAGCTGGGGGTCAGGGCGTCAAGGCTGTTTGGGAAGGTGGGGAAGTGAGCGCAACCGGTTGCTGGTCTGGGCCAATGATCTCAACCGGTAGGCGCACAACTCGATTGAATCCGTCGGCAACCACGGTAAGGCGCAGTTCGCATGTCAAATGCTCTGGTACGAGGTACATGTCTTGGAGATTGAAGCCGGGTAGTTCCCTTGTCCAGCGGCCGTGGATCGCGTAGTCGGCGCCTCCATCCCACTGAATCGCCGTCACGCCACGTTGCCTGACTCGCTGGACGATTTCCCATCCAGGCGCGCTGAAGTCGGTCATCGACAGTCCAACTAGGTCGATTCGGAGTGCAGGGTTCCGTGCTGACGATCGACTCCGGTTTTCGATGCGAACTTCGGTGGTTTGTGTCTGCAGCCATTCGCTGATCTTTATTGCTTTCCCCACAGGAGGGACAGCTTCCACAGTGAACACTGGCCGATTCGGCTGCCCGACGTGGAACACAATCGTCGGGGCAAGGTCTGGCGTCTGCGTGGCCGCAACGTATGCCGCCAGAGCTACGACGGCGGCGACCAGAGCCAGCACGAAAGTCCCCGCTGTAAGCAGCACTGCCTCTAGCGTTAGTCGGTCGCTTTGTGGCCAGTTAAGTCCCCAGGCCCAGATTCCCAGCCCTGTCAGCACGACCGTGACCAAGGCGATTACGGCGACCGCGCTTGCTGTAAACGCCACTCGGAGCGCGGTCAACGATTCACCCAAAGGTGTCTTCACAGTGGCGGAAGATAACCGCGCCACGCCGCCACGCATTCGTCCGCAAGGTCAAACAACCTTCCGGCAAAAATGCCGGGAAGTTCGGCGCGCCTCATGCCGTAAGGGACGCCGTTGCCGATGGTGGTCGGGGTTCATCCACGCCAGCATGGTAGCCATACGGACCCAGGCGCCAAAGGTGGCCGTTACGCAACCTGATCTGAAGGACGATCCGGTGATAGTTTGCGGGGGTGGCACAATCGTCCCCTTCCCGCAACCAGATTCGGAAGGCGGCCAGCGTAGTCCGCCGAGTTGTAGCAGGTGCGGCGTCAGCGCGGATTCGGCGCTTCCCGGGCTGCTGGTCGGATGTTCTGGTTCAGGTGGAATGCGTTGTCGGGATCGTACCGACCCTTGAGATCGACCAGCCTCGCGAGCTTTCGCTCGGGGTATGCCCGGCGCACACCCTCCTGGCCCTCATCGCCGAGAGCGTTCACGTAGACCCCGTTCGCGAACGGCGCGAGGGCCGCGCCGTAGGCCCGAGCCGCCGAGACGCGTTCGTCATCCTCGCCCGGGTCAACCCAGCTCGTGCCACAACCAAACTCGACCAGAGTCTGGCGGTGGCTGAACGCGGAATCGTCGTCGCCGAAGTCGGCTATCGCGCCGCCGTACGCCTGGAAACCGCCGTTCGGGACGCGGGCCCAGTCGGGATCGGTCCTCTTCCCGGATAAGCCGCGCGCCAGAAAGGCGTCGATTGCGTCATTGCTGAGCGCGGTCAGGTAGTGGCCTTTGGAGTAGCGGCGCACGCCATGGCTGTTCGGGTCGTCGCTGATGGACTGGAGCTCCACGTAGCTCATCTCCCTGACGCGCTCAGTCGCAGGCGTGCCGAGCTCGCGAAAAGTCGAGAGATAACGGCGACCCTCGGCCATATCGCCGACCCAGACGCAGCCGACATTGACAACGGGCACGCCGCCGACCGTCGTGGCGGATGCCGTCAAGGTCGCTGCTCGGGGTGCGTCGGGCAGCAGATCGCGCCAGCCGCGCATCGCGTCAGGGCCATTTGCCGCATCGAACACGAAGTCTGCGATGAGTGCGCGCCCGACAACGGGGTGGAGGCGAAACTCGAACTCGGTCACGATGCCGAAGTTGCCGCCACCTCCACGCAGGCCCCAGAACAGGTCGGGGTTCTCCGATTCCGATGCGCGCACAACGCGTCCCTCGGCGGTCACGACCGTGCACGCTTCGAGGTTGTCGCAAGCGAGTCCGACCTGGCGCGCCAGCCAGCCCATTCCCCCGCCAAGGGTGAGCCCTCCGACGCCGGTGTGGGAGACGTTGCCCGCTGTCGTGGCCAGGCCGTGCTCCTGGGCGGCCACATCCAGGTTTCGCAGCAGCGAGCCGCCGCCCACCCATGCCTTGCGGGCCACCGGGTCGACCCGAACTTCGGAGATCGGAGACAGGTCGATCATGACTCCGCCATTCGGCACGGAAAGGCCAAGCACGCTGTGACCCCCGCACCTCACCGCGATCTCGAGCTGTGACTCGCGCGCAAAGCGCACAGCCGCCACCACGTCTTCAGTGGACAAGCAGCGAAGAATGGCCGCCGGGCGCCGGTCGACCATGCCGTTCCACACAGCCCGCTTCCGGTCGTACGCATCGTCGGTCGGCATGATCAGCTCACCGCCGAACCCGGGGATGTTGGTAACGGTCGCCATCATGGCCCTCCTCGTCGAAACTCCGCTGACCTCGGCTCTGTCAGCAGTGGAGACTGGTGAAGGGCCCCCGACTCATCGCTCCCCCCGGGCCGATGAATTCCCGACGTAGCCAGAGTCTCTATCGTCGACATTCGACATCCACGGGAGCTAAGGAGCTTGACCATGACCACCGATTGGACCACTGAGACAAAGGGCGCCGGCAAGTACGCCGAGGTCAACGGCATCAACCTGTACTACGAGACCCATGGCGCGGGGCGGCCGATGGTCCTCCTTCATGGCGGGCTCGGGTCAGGCGAGATGTTCGGGCCGGTGTTACCGCAGCTCACGAAGGGCCACCAGGTCGTTGCCGTGGACCTTCAGGGACACGGCCGAACCGCTGACATCGATCGACCAATCGACGCCCGGCTGATGGCCGACGACATCGCCGCCCTGATCGACCACCTTGGGCTGGAGAAGCCGGACGTGGTCGGTTACTCGCTCGGCGGTGGCGTGGCGCTGCACACGGCGGTGAGGCACCCGGCCAAGATTCGCCGGCTGGTGGCAGTCTCCGCCAACATCAGACCCGACGCGATCTATGCCGAGATGCGGGCGCAACAAGGCCAGGTGAGCGCCGCCGCCGTCGAGTTCATGAAAGACACGCCGATGTACCAGCTCTACCAGAGGGTCGCACCGCGTCCCGAGGACTTCCCGCGGCTGCTGGACAAGATCGGCCAATCGATGGCGAAGGACTACGACTTCTCCGAGGAAGTCCGCGGCCTCCAGGTGCCGACGCTGATCGTCGCCGCCGACGCCGACATGGCTCCGCCGAGCCACTACGTCGAGGTGTTCAAGCTGCTCGGCGGCGGAGTCCGCGACGGTGGTTGGATGGGCGAGGGCCGGCCCGAGGGCGGGCACGCGCTCGCGATCTTGCCGGGCCTGACCCACTACAACATCTTCAGCTCGCCACTGTTCGCCGCAGTGACGCTCGCCTTCCTCGACGACCAACCGGCCTAAGGCCGTCGGCCTCCGGCTTCATCTTCCGGGGGGCCGACCACCAGGCTCCCCTAACCCGGGGTTGAGCCGGCCCAGACGGGGGCATTGACGCATTTTTCGTTTAGCGCTAAAGTCCGCCTATTCGAACTCAAACGAAAGCAATCGAAAGTGGTAGGTATGCCGCGGAACGGCGCCAGACCATCGCTCGGCTGATCGAGGAAAAGACGCGCGCGTCTGTCATCGAGCTGAGCAAGCGGCTGTCGGTTTCGGAAGTCACGATTCGAAAGGACCTCGCGCTTCTCGAGGAGGATGGAAGCCTCCTCCGCACGCACGGCGGGGCCATAAGCGTCGGCCGGAGCCGAGCGGAGCTGGCTTTCGAAGATCGGGCTCGGCTCCACAAGGCAGAGAAAGCGCTGATCGGAGCAGAGGCAGCGCGCCTCGTGGATGACGGCGACAGCATCGTGCTGGACGCCAGCTCAACCGCGCTTCAGATCGCACGTCATCTCAAGGCGCGCCGAGAGCTGACCGTCGTGACTAACGGAATACGCGTTGCGACGGAGCTGGCGGGGCGGCCGGGCATCACCGTCCTTATGCCGGGCGGCGCCGTCCGCTGGGAGGCGTTCTCGCTCGTCGGCAAATGGGGAGCGACGATGCTCCGCCAGCTGAACATCCAGAAGGCATTCGTGGGCGCGGTCGGTTTCACGCTCGAGGAGGGCCTGACCGACGTCAACGCCGAAGAGGCGGAGCTCAAGAGAGCGATGGTCGTCACCGCCAAGGATGTGATCGGCGTCTTCGACCACACGAAATGGAATCGAGTCGCGATGGCCACGTTCTGCCCGACCGATCGGCTTCGCCTCATCATCAGCGATGACCGCGCGCCGGCTGACTCCGTGAAGGCGGCCAGAAATCTGGGCATCGACGTGCGTCTGGTGGGCAGCAGATGACCGAAACCGCGCCGGTTCTCCAGCTGACCGGGATCTCCAAGCGGTTTGGCGCCGTCCAGGCCCTCAGCGAAGTCGACCTCGACCTCTTCGCCAATGAGGTCCATGCGCTCGTCGGCGAGAACGGAGCGGGCAAGAGCACCCTTGTGAAGATCCTCGCCGGCATCCACCGACCCGACGCCGGCCACCTGAAGCTCGAGGGCAACGAGCTGGTCCTTTCCGGTCCAGCGGCGGCGCGTCAGCTCGGGATCGCAGTGATCCACCAGCATCCGAACCTGTTCCCCGATCTAACTGTGGCTGAGAACGTTTTCGCCGGCCGTCTGCCGCGCAATCCGATTCGGGGGGTCGACTGGGGCGAGCTGAACAGAAGGGCCGAACGGCTCTTTGCAAACCTCGGTGTCAAGCAGAGGGTCAGCGTTCCTGTGCGAGGGCTCTCGGTCGCCGATCAACAGTTGGTCGAGATCGCCAAGGCGCTGTCGCTCGATGCGCGAGTGCTGGTCATGGACGAGCCGACGGCAGCCCTCTCGAGTCGCGAGGTGGAAAGGCTATTCACGATCATCAGACAGCTGCGAGGCCGCGGCGTCGCCATCTTGTTCGTCGACCACCGCATGGAAGAGGTCTTCGAGATCGCTGACCGAGTGAGCGTTCTCCGCGACGGCCGTCACGTGATCACCGCTCCGATCTCCAGCCTCACGCCTGCCGATGCCATCAGACACATGGTCGGCCGCCGCCTCGAGACCCTTTTTCCCAAAGAGCGAGCGCCGATCGGGGAGGTCGCTCTCGAGGTCCGCGGCCTGGCTCGCAGCGGCGTTTTCGCCGATGTCTCGTTCCAGGTCCGTCGCGGCGAAATCGTCGGGCTGGCGGGTCTGGTAGGGGCCGGGCGCACCGAGATTGCGCGCGTCTTGTTTGGCATCGATCATGCGGATGCCGGCGAGGTCCTGGTTGCCGGCAAGCACGTGGATATCAAGAGCCCCACGGACGCGATGCGGCTGGGCGTCGTGTACGTCCCGGAGGATCGGCACGAGCAGGGTCTGGTCCTCGACTTCTCGATTTCGGCGAATGTGTCTTTGCCGATTATTCAGAGGCTCAGGCGCCTCCTCATGATCGATCGGGCCCAGGAAGGCCGGCTCGCCGCCGACTACTCAAAGCAGCTCCAGGTGCGCTCGACGGGCGTCAACCAGGCGGCATCCGGTCTGTCCGGCGGCAACCAGCAGAAGGTGGTCATCGCGAAGTGGCTGGCCACGAAGCCGACCGTTCTTCTGCTCGACGAGCCGACCCAAGGGGTGGACATCGGCGCCAAGGCCGAGGTCCACAGGATCATCTCGCAGCTTGCAGCGCAGGGCATGGCGATCGTCCTCATCTCGAGCGAGCTGCTCGAGGTGTTGGGCATGGCGGATCGGATTGTCGTGCTGCATGAAGGGCGAGTCGCAGCCGAATTCGGTCGCGATCAGGCGTCCCAAGAGCGAATCATGGCCGCCGCGACCGGCCAGGTCGAAGCATGAGCGTGCGGGCCATCGATGCGCCGGCCGACTCGGCTCTCGCCCGCCGTTTCGGCCTGGAGCGAACGCTTACCCTGGTCGCTCGGCTGCGCGAGGTCGGGATCCTCCTCGTCCTCCTTGCGGTGGTCGCCATCGTCACGATCCAGGCGCCTCTCTTCTTTTCCGTCTCCAACTTCGAGCAGATCCTGCTCAACGTCTCGCTCATCGCCATCGTCGCGGTTGGCCAGACGACTGTTGTTCTCACCCGCAATGTCGATCTGTCAGTCGGGTCGGTCGTCGGCCTGGTCGCGTTCGCGACAGGGGACTTGCTCAAGGAACATGCGCTCGGCGTTCCGGCCGCGATCGCCGTCGGGTGTCTTCTCGGCCTGGGACTCGGCGCGTTCAATGGGCTCTTGGTTGCGGTTGCAAAAGTCCCCGCGATCGTCGCCACGCTCGGCACCCTCTACGTCTACCGCGGCCTTGACTTCCTCGTTGCGGGGGGTAAGCAGGTCAGTGCCATCGATTTGCCACGCGATTACCTCGGAATCGCGACGTCGTCCGTCCTTGGAATCCCGACTCTCATCGTGGCCGCGGCGCTGATCTCCCTGGTCGCCGCTTACTTGCTCCGTAATTCGGGTGCCGGCCGAGAGCTCTATGCGATTGGCAGCAATCCGGCAGCTGCTGAGGTCGTCGGAATCCCGACCCAGAGGCTTGTATTCGGTGCGTTCGTCGTCTGCGGCCTTTGCGCGGGAATCGCAGGCGTGCTGTGGGGCTCGCGGTTCGGGAGCGTCAACGCGTTGGCGGCAAGCGGACTCGAGCTCCAGGTGATAGCCGCAGTGGTCGTTGGCGGGGTCAACATCTTCGGCGGTTCGGGAACCGTGATCGGCGCCGTCCTCGGGGCCATCCTGCTCGCCACGATCGAGAATGCGCTGCGCATTCTCCACCTCTCTGAGTTCTGGCTGCTGGCGATCGACGGCGCAATCATCCTGCTGGCGGTCTCCACCGACGCCGCGATCCGCGGCTACTTCCAGCGGATCTTGACGAGAACAGGGCGCCGATGACCGTGCGCGCCCTCGGGCTGATCCGGCGCTGGGAAACGCTGCTTGTCGTGCTCCTCATCGCCTTTGTCGTGCTGGGCTCCACGATCTCGCCCTATTTCTTGAACGCTTCGAACTTCTCCAACCTGACCAGCAACCTGATGGAGAAAGCGATCATGGCTCTGCCGCTCGCGCTGATCATCATTGCGGGCGAGATCGACCTCTCGGTCGAGTCCATGCTGGGCCTTGCGAGTGCACTGCTCGGTTTTACCTACGCGCTCGGCTGGCCGTTGTGGTTCGACATTCCGCTGGTTCTGGTCGTGGGCGCGATTGGCGGACTCCTCAACGGACTCCTCGTCACGCGGGCGGGCTTGCCGTCGCTGGTCGTGACCCTGGGCACGCTTGCCCTGTATCGCGGGCTCGCGTCAGTGGTGCTCGGCCCGCGCTCGGTGAGCGGCTGGCCCGAGTGGTTCACGAACTTCGGATTCGCCGACATTCCGGGAACTCTCATCCCGTGGCCACTGTTGGTCTTCGCCCTGCTTGCATTGGCCTTTCTCTTCGTGCTGCATCGAACCTGGATTGGCCGCCAGGTCTACGCCATGGGCAAGAACAAAGAAGCCGCGCGGTACTCCGGGATTGATGTGGCGAAGCTGAAGACCTATCTCTTCATCCTCTCGGGCGTGCTTTCCGCGCTCGCCGGAGTCATTCTGACGGCGCGATTCTCGAGCGCCCGCGCCGACAACGGTCAGGGCTTCGTGCTCGACGTAGTCACCTCTGTGCTCCTGGGTGGCGTGAACATCTTCGGCGGCGAGGGCACGATCGTCGGCGTTGTGCTGGCGATCTTCGTGATCGGTGTCTTGCGCAATGGTCTCACGCTGGCCGACGTGAGCCCAGACACACAGAGCGTCGCGGTGGGGGCGCTTCTGATTCTCTCGGTCGCCGGCCCCACCCTAGTGCGCCGGATCAGCGCGGCTTGGCCGCGACGTCAGCTGACGAGTTCAGTCAGCAATTCATTAGGAGGTTGGATGCAATGAGGTGGAGGCGTGGATCACAGTTCGCTACGGCCGGGATGGCAATCCTTGTCCTGGCAGCGTGCGGCGGGAGCGCGGGTGGAGGCGGCGCCAGCCCGGCCACGCTCAACATCGCGTTCCTGCCTAAGGCGGTCAACAACCCGTACTTCGACGTGGCCGCATCTGGAGGCCAGGAGGCGGCCACTGCGTTGAGCGGGACGTTCAAGCAGGTGGGTCCTTCAGAGGCGACGGGCGCGGCTCAGATTCCTTTCATCCAGACGCTGACGTCGCAGAACGTCAGCGCGATCGTGGTCTCGGCGGACGATCCCGACGCGATCGCTCCCGCGCTGAAACAGGCGATGCAAAAGGGCATCAAGGTGGTCGGTTACGACTCTTCTCCGGCCAAGGACGCGCGCAACGTTTTCATCAACCAGGCTGACACGAAGGCGATCGGTGTATCCCAGGTCGCGATGGTGTGCGACGAGATCTCGGGCTGCGCGGGAGAAATCGCGGTTCTCTCCGCGACCAGCACGGCCACGAACCAGAACGCGTGGATCCAGGCGATGAAGGACGAGCTGGCCAGCAACTCCAAATACAGCGGACTGAAGCTGGTCAAGGTCGCGTACGGGAATGACGACCCACAGGTAAGCACGACTGAGACTCAGGCGCTCCTGACGTCGTACCCGAACCTGAAGGGCATCATCTCGCCGACGACCGTTGGTATCTCGGCGGCCGCCCAGGTGCTGGAGCAAACCGGCAAGGCCGGCAAGGTCGCGCTCACAGGCCTCGGCACGCCGAACCTGATGCGGAAGTACGTCAAGGACGGCACCTGCAAAGAATTCGCGCTGTGGAATGTCAAGGACCTCGGCTACCTTGCCTACTACACGGCGGCGTTGCTGGTGAAAGGCACGATCAAGGGCAACCCAGGTGAAAAGTTCACCGCCGGTCGGCTGGGTGATTACACGATCGACCCCAACGGAGTCGTATTGCTCGGCCCTCCGTTTGTCTTCAAGGCTGACAACATCGACCAGCTGAACTTCTAGGGTGATTTCGGGCGGGGAGGCATGGTGCCTCCCCGCATCCATTGAGGCAAACCATGGAGCGAGTGGCGTTCGTGATGAAGGTGAGGCCGGGCCAGGAGGCGGAGTACCGGCGGCGGCATGAGGCGGTCTGGCCGGAGATGCTTCGCGCCTTGAAGGACGCCGGGTGCTCCAACTACTCCATACACATGAAAGGAAGAGACCTGTTCGCCTACATGGAGGTCGAGGACTTCGAACGGTTCAAGCGTCACATGTCGGCGAACCGTGACTCGCAGCGTTGGGAGGCTCAGATGGCCCCGATCATGGAGCAGGCGATCCAACCGGAAACCGGCTTCCACGAGGTGCTGCCGGAGGTCTTTCACCTTGACTGATGCTCGCGTGATCGAGCGCATCAACCGGCTTCGCATCGAAACCCCCTCCTGGGGCTATGGCAACTCGGGGACGAGGTTCAAGGTTTTCGCGCAGCCGGGCGCGGCCCGCACGATCGAGGAGAAGCTCGCGGACGCGGGAATGGTGAACCGCCTGACGGGGATTTGCCCGACGGTCGCGATCCACATCCCGTGGGACCGCGTCGACGACTGGGGTGCGCTGAACAAGGTTGCGGCGAACCATGGGGTGAAGATCGGTGCGATCAATCCGAACCTGTTTCAGGACGACGAATACATGCTCGGGAGCCTGGCCAATCCTTCCGCCGCGGTGCGGCGCCGGGCGATAGACCACGTCCTCGAATGCGTTCAGATCGCCGAGAAGGCGGGGTCATCGATCGTCAGCCTGTGGCTTGCTGACGGCACCAACTATCCGGGCCAGGACGACCTGCGCTCTCGATCCAGGCGCCTGGGTGAAGGCTTGAAGCACATCTACGCCGGATTGCCTGCGGGAATTCGACTGCTGGTCGAGTACAAGTTTTTCGAGCCCGGCTTTTACAGCACCGACCTGCCGGACTGGGGCACGGCGTATGCGATGTGCCTCGAGCTTGGCCCGCAAGCGGAAGTGCTCGTCGACACCGGGCACCACGCCCAGGGTGTGAACATCGAGCAGATCGTGGCGCACCTCCTCGGGCGCGGGCGGCTGGGCGGCTTTCATTTCAACGCGCGCAAATATGCCGACGACGATCTGATAGTCGGGTCCTCGAACCCGTACGAGCTCTTCTTGATCTTCAACGAGCTGGTCGCGGCCGAGGAGGATTCAGACGAGAAGGTCGCCACGACCGCGCGGAATGTCGCCTACATGATCGACCAGTCGCACAACGTCGAACCGAAGCTGGAGGCGATGGTCCAATCCGTCATGAACATTCAGACCGCCCACGCCAAGGCACTGCTCGTCGACAGGGCGCGCCTGGCAACGGCCCAGGCCGCCGGTGATGTGCTGGGAGCGAACCGTGTCCTGGTCGAGGCGTATGAGACGGACGTCCGGCCGGTTCTCGCCGAGGCAAGGAAGCAGGTCGGCATCGATCCCGATCCAGTCGGTGCCTTGCAGCGCAGCGGTTACGTCGAGGGTCTGGCTCGTCAGCGGGGCACCGCGGCCGCGGGCAGCGGGTATCCAGGAGCGTAGGGAGTGGGGGAACTCAAGCGAATCCTGGCGGTCGACCTCGGTGCCGAAAGCGGCCGGACGGTCCTCGGCACGCTCGGTGGCGAGCGGCTGACCATCGAAGAGGTGAGGCGGTTTCCGAACAAGCCCGTCGAGGTGGCGGGCACCCTGCATTGGGATCTGCGGCGGCTGTACGCCGATGTGCTCGACGGAGTCCGCGCCGCCGGCCCGGTCGACTCGATGGGAGTTGATACCTGGGGCGTCGACTTCGGCTTGCTCGATCGGGCCCGCAAGCTGCTGGGCAATCCCGTGCACTACCGAGACCACCGGACTGAGGGCATGCTCGAAGCGGTCCTCCGTCGCGTTGGGCGAGAAGAGATCTATGAGCGGACCGGCATCCAGTTCATTCCGATCAACACGCTTTACCAGCTGATGGCGCTTGTCACATCGAACGATCCACAGCTCGCTGCGGCCGATCGCCTTCTGACGATGCCGGCCCTGTTGGGTTTCTGGCTCACCGGCACGCTGGCTGACGAATTCACCGACGCCACGACTACCCAGTGTTACGACCCTCGCGCAGGCGGATGGGCCGTGAGCATGTTGGAGAAGCTGGGCATCCCGACTCGGATCTTCGGCGACGTGGTTAAGCCGGGGACCGTTCTCGGCGCGCCTCGAGCGGAGCTTGGACTACCAGCCTCGCTGGTGATCGCTCCAGGGACTCATGACACGGCGTCGGCGGTCGCAGCAGTGCCGTTTGAGCGCAATCAGCATGCTGCCTACATCAGCTCGGGTACCTGGTCGCTCGTTGGAGTCGAGATGCGTCAGCCGCTCATCAACAGTGAGGCACTGGAGGCAAACCTCACCAACGAGGGTGGGGTTGGCGGGACCTTCCGGCTGCTCAAAAACGTGATGGGTTTGTGGTTGCTCCAGGAATGCCGTCGTGCGTGGGCCGCCGCGGGTACGGAAATGCCGTACGACGCGTTGCTCCGGCTGGCGGAGGCAGCACCGCGATTCGCGGCGATCATCGATCCAGACGATGAGCGCCTGCTGCGACCAGGCGACATGCCTGCTCGGATCGTCGAGCTCGCGGCCCAGAGCGGACAGCAGCTGGGACCCGAGCCAGGAGAGATCGCACGCTGCATCTTCGAGAGCCTTGCGCTCAAATACCGCAGGACCGTCGAACAGCTCGAACATGTCAGCGGGATGCAGATCAACACCGTCCACGTGGTCGGCGGTGGTTCGAGCAACCGGCTCCTCTGTCAGATGACAGCCGACGCATGTGGTCGACCGGTGGTCGCTGGACCGGCCGAGGCAACCGCGATCGGAAACATCCTGGTCCAGGCGATGGCTCTGGGCCTGGTCTCGACCCTGGAACAGGCACGTGAGGTGGTCAGGCGATCCGTGGCGCTCGAGACGTACGAACCCAGATCAACACAAGAGTGGGATGTCGTTGGCCACATGGCACAAAGGAGTTGGGCATGACGACGGAGGGCGAGCTCCGCGAGCAGCTGGTCCGATTTGCGCGCCAGATGATGACCACGGGACTGGTCCGAGGCACGTCGGGAAACATCAGCACGCGAGAGCCAGGGGCTGCACAGGCGCTCGTCACTCCTTCTGGAGTTGACTACGACACGATGGCGCCGGACGCGGTCGTGCTCGTGGATCTCGAAGGTCGCCCTGTCCATCCGGGTTTCAAGCCGTCGGTGGATACGCCGATCCACGTGGCCATCTACCGCGCCCGCCCAGATGTTGGAGCGGTCATTCACACGCACTCGCCGTACGCGGCGGCGTTCTCGACGTTGCGGCGCGAGATTCCGCCTCTCATCACCGAATCGGCAGGCTATGTTGGCGGCGCGGTGCGCGTGATGCACTACGTCCCACCGGCAAAGGAAGACACCGGCGACGAAGTCGCCAGCGGACTCGGTGGGGATCGAGCGATTCTTCTGCCGAATCACGGTGTGGTCGCGGTGGGCGAGAGCTTGAAGAAGGCCTTCGGCGCCGCGATGGCGGTGGAGGAGAGCGCGCACGTCGCCTATATCGCCCTGCAGCTCGGGGAGCCGCAGCTGGTCTCTGACGCCGAAGTCGCCCGGATGAACGACTTCATCCATCACAAGTACGGGCAGCGCTGATGGCGAATAACGGCTGGCGTGAGCTGTCTTTTGAAGGGAAATCGGCTGTTGTGACCGGCGCGGCTCGGGGTATCGGTCGCGCTGTGGCCTATCGCCTCGCTGGATTGGGTGCGAGAACGGTGATCTGGGACCTCGATGCCGAGGTCGCCGAGCAAACGGCGGGCGAGCTGCGCGAGCTGTTGGCCTCGCATGGCCGCCCCAATCGACTCGAGTGGGAGCAGGTCGACATCACCGAGCCGGATCGCGTGGCGAGCGTCATGGAAGAGGCCGCGTCAAAAAACGGTCTCGATGTGCTGGTCAACAACGCCGGCACGACGAGCGTCCAGCAGACCGAGACCATGCCCCTGGATGTCTGGGACAGAACGTTGCGTATCAACTTGAGTGGGACGTTCTACTGCTGCCGGGCCGCGATTCCTCACTTGAAGAAGAAGCCCGGAGCGGCCATCGTCAACATCTCGTCGAGCTCAGCCCTGGTCGGCGGAGGCGGAGGCGGGCACTATGCGGCGTCGAAAGCCGGGATTGACGGGCTGACCAGGCACCTGGCGCGCGAGCTGGCGCCCGGTGTCAGGGTGAATTCCGTGCAGCCCCGCACTATCGACACCGAGCTCTTCCAGGCTCGCTATGCGCATGCTCCGCTGGAGCAGGAAAAGATCCTCAACCAGATCCCCCTGCGCAGGATCGGACAACCTGAAGACATCGCGGATGCCGTGGCTTTTCTAGCCTCTGACTGGGCTGCGTACATCACAGGCCAAATTCTGCTCATCGACGGAGGCCGCACCTATCAGTGAGCTTGCGAACTAGACCGTGACTGAGGTCTTCATACCGGTGCGGATCGACGCGCTGACGCTGGGCGAGGCGTGGATGGAAATAGCAGCGGCGATCTTGAACGCCGGTGTTGTCGGGAGCTGGGAGGGACTGCCAATCGTCGAGGTGTTCCGCGCGACTCTCGACGTGCACGCACCAAGGGTGGACGACCCGATCATTACCAGGCATGGCGATCCCGAACGTCTGGCCTGGATGCACGCGAACTTTGCCGACACCTCTCGTGTGGCAGAGCTCGGTGACTCCGACAGCTACGCGACGCGCCTGTACGACTATGCCCATGCAGGCCACGACCAGATCCGCTGGGTGATCGACCGGCTGGCCGCCAATCCATCGGCGCGGGACGCGACGATCACGACGTTCGAGCCGCTGACCGATACGAGCTACATCCCATGCGTGAGCCTGCTCGACTTCTGGCTGGTCAAGGGTGAGCTACAGCTCGCCGTCTACGCTCACGCCATCGACTTCGGCACGAAGGGCTACGCGAACCTCGTCGAGCTCGCAGCGCTACAGGCTCGCGTAGCCGGCGATCTCGACGTCGGAGTCGGCACGCTCACGATGACGGTCAAGTCGGCCCACATCTATCAGACCGAGCTTGCCCTGATGCGACGCATCGTCGCGGCGACACAGGGTTGACCGCTCTAATTGCCGTTCTGGACCACGTATGGAGCCCTCCGCACAAGCTGTGACGGCGGCGCCCGTCCATGTCGAAATGGTCGCCTGTCATTCGATGAGTGGTTGAGGGCCTCGAGGCCTGAGTCCATGACGAGGTCGCAGTTGTATTCAGAGGAGACAGAGATGCGTGTTCTGATAATGGCAAAGGAAGGCAACCAGAGCGAGGCGGCGACTCCCCCAACGCCGGAGGCAATGGCGGCGTATCAGAAGTTCGACGAAGAGCTGGTCAAGGCCGGGGTGGTGCTCGAGGCTGGCCGCCTCCATCCGAGCTCGCAGGGCAAGAGAGTTCGGTTCGACGGCAAGAATCGCACCGTCATCGACGGACCGTTCGCGGAGACCAAGGAGCTTGTTGCCGGTTACTGGCTCTGGCAGGTGCGGTCGATCGACGAGGCTCTCGAATGGCTGAAGCGGGCACCCTACGACGGTGGGACTTTCGAGATCCGCGAGGTCGTCGAGTACGAGGGCATGTGAAGGAGCTCTCGCGATAAGTCCACGAAACGGAGATGCGTCCGCAGGCCCAGGCCGCCGCGGGACTGCGGCCACCGAAGCACATCGCGCGATCGAAGCGATCTGGCGGATCGAGTCGGCCCGGCTCATCGCCGGGCTGGCGCGCGTCGTCGGCGACATCGGGACTGCCGAGGAGCTTGCCCAGGACGCCCTTGTCGCCGCCCTCGAGCAGTGGCCCTCCGAAGGCGTGCCGGACCGGCCAGGCGCGTGGCTCATGGGGACCGCCAAACACCGCGCGATCGACATGATCCGGCGCCGCGAGACGCTCGAGCGCAAACATGAAGAGATCGGCCGCGACCTCGAGCTGATGCAGGAAGGAATGGACCTCAACACTGCGACCGACGAGGAGGTCGGGGACGATCTGCTCGGTTTGATCTTCATGGCCTGTCATCCGGTCCTCTCGAAGGAGGCGCGGGTAGCGCTCACTCTTCGCGTCCTCGGCGGGCTGACGACCGAGGAGATCGCCCGGGCCTTCCTTGTCCCAGTCTCGACGATCGCCCAGCGGATCGTCCGCGCGAAGCGAACCCTTGTCGAGGCGCACGTCAGGTTCGAGGTCCCCAGCGGCGCCGAGCGCGTTGCGCGCCTCAGCGCCGTCCTCGAGGTGATCTATCTCATCTTCAACGAAGGCTATTCCGCGACCGCAGGCAAGGACTGGGTCCGACCGGCGCTGTGCGAGGAGGCTCTCCGTCTGGGCCGCATCCTGGCCGAGCTCACGCCGTCCGAGCCTGAAGTCCACGGGTTGGTAGCACTGATGGAGATTCAGGCTTCTCGTCTCGGCGCCCGAATTGGACCGTCCGGCGAGCCGGTCCTCCTGCTCGATCAGGACCGAGCGCGCTGGGATCGTCTGCTCATTCGCCGCGGCCTGGCGGCGCTCGAGCGCGCAGGGAGCCTGGGGGGCGCCCTTGGTCCTTACGCGCTGCAGGCGGCGATCGCTGCATGCCACGCTCGAGCGCCAACCGGCGCGGAGACGGACTGGCCACGCATGGTTGCGCTGTACGACGCGGCCGTGCAGCTGGCGCCGTCGCCGGTGCTCGAGCTGAACCGGGCGGTCGCCGTGGGAATGGCGTTCGGTCCGGCTGCCGGCCTCGAGCTCGTCGACGATCTCGTCAACGATTCCGCTCTGAAGTCGTACCACTTGCTTCCGGCCGTCCGCGGCGACCTCCTGAGGAGGCTCGGCCGGCCGGAGGAGGCTCGCGCCGAGTTCGTCCGCGCTGCATCACTGACGGAGAACCTGCGCGAGCGCGAGCTCCTGGAGAGGCGAGCCGCGGAGTGCGCGGCGGAGGGTATTGCGGGCTAGAGGCGCCTGCCTCCGGGCATTTTGTGATCCCGCACCGTCCGGCGGCGGAATTGGTGTGTCAGCGCCGCTGTATCGATGAGACATGAAGCCCATCCCTGAATCGACCCTCGGTGTCGGGATCATCGGAGTCAGCCCGGTCTGGGGCTGGGCTGCGACCGCCCACATCCCGGCGCTTCGCGCACTGCCCAACTACGAGATCCGGGCTCTCGCCGCGCGCAGCGCGGAATCCGCGCGCGCAGTGGGCGAGATGTTCGGGGTCAGCAGGGTGTTCTCAGACCATCAGCAGCTGGTGATCCAACCGGACATCGACGTGGTCGCTGTTACGGTCAAGGTCCCGCACCATCGAGAGCTCGTCTCCGCTGCACTTGCCGCCGGCAAGGCCGTGTACTGCGAGTGGCCACTCGGCCGCGACCTCGATGATGCTCGAGCGATGGCCGCGCTTGCCACCGAGAAGCGGATGCGCACGATTGTCGGTCTGCAGGCACGCCAGGCTCCGGCGATCGGGCTCGTTCAACAGCTGCTCCGAGATGGATACGTCGGCGAGGTCCTGTCAACGACCGTGGTCGGAGTGTCCATCGCGGGCGACGCGCTGGTCCAGCCCAACGCCTACATGCTCGACAAGACAAACGGAGCCAACCTGATCACGGTCCCCTTCGGCCACAGCCTGGACATTCTCAGCTACGTCCTTGGCGAGTTCGCCGAACTGTCAGCCGTGTGGGATGTTCGCAGGCCGCTGATCACCATCAAAGAGACCGGGGAGCAGATCGTGAAAACGGCCCCCGACCAGATCGCGGTGATCGGCACGCTCACCACCGGAGCGACGGCCAGCATCCACATCCGCGAGGCAGTGGCCGGCGGCACCGGGTTCCTCTGGGAGATCAACGGAACAGACGGAACGCTCAGGATCACGGCTGACGCGGCGCTGCCCGAAATCTATCCGCTGACCGTCGCGGGAGCACGCGGGCGGGACGAATTCTCGGAGCTTGCGATTCCGCAGGCGCTAACAAGCAAGTGGCCCGCGCTCACCAGGCTGGGAGGTACGCCTGCCTTCAATGTCGCTCGTGCCTACGCCGCGTTCGCGACGGACCTCGACCACGTGACTCACACTGTGCCGGACTTCGCCGACGCCGTCCGGCGCCACGAGGTCATCGCGGCCATCGAGATGGCCGCCGCGTCAGGGGAACGCGTGAAGGTGTGACGCGCGGCGCCCAGGGCCGCGAATACGATCGAATCTGAACCCACCGTAGGATTCCGCCTGTGGCCGAAGCAGTCGATCTCGTCGTTTTTGGCGCCTCCGGCGACCTGACACGACGGAAGATCCTTCCCTCGCTGGGCCGGGTCGTCTCACGCGAAGGACAGCCTGTGCGCGTCATCGGCGCTGGGCGCACTCACCAGTCGACAGCTGATTTCCGCGCGATGGTCAAAGAGACGAGCCAGAGTGAGCGACTGAGCGCGTCGGCTGAATGGGTGCAGCTCGACTACTCCGACCCTGCGACTTTCACCAGGTTGAAGGACGACGTGACCGGTGCTCGAACCGTGATCTTCTACCTGGCGACGCCGCCCGAGACGTTCGGCGACATTCTGGCCGGCCTCACCCTTTCCGGGCTCGCGACAAAGGCCGACGCCACAAGACGCATCGTGGTCGAGAAGCCACTTGGCCACAACCTGCCCTCTGCGCACAGGATCAACGCTCAGCTCGCGGAGGCGTTTGACGAGGAGCAGATCTTTCGCATCGATCACTACCTTGCCAAGGACACCGTGCAGAACGTAATGGCGCTGCGGTTCTCCAACTCGCTGTTCGAGCCGGTCTGGAACCGCACCCTGATCGAGACGATCCTTATCACTGTCGCGGAGGACGAGGGGATCGGCAAGCGCGCCGGGTACTACGACCAAACGGGTGCAGTGCGCGACATCATCCAGAACCACGTCCTGCAGCTCCTCGCGTTGATCACGATGGAGCCGCCGACGACGTTCGATGCCGATTACGTTCGGCGCGCGAAACGAGCTGCACTCCGCGCGATGCTGCCGCTCGATCCGGGAATGGCCGTGCGAGGACAGTACGAGGGATACCTGGATGAAGACGGCGTTGCGCCTGACTCTCGCCGCGAGACATTCGCCGCGATGCGAGTCTCCATCGACAACTGGCGCTGGGATGGAGTGCCGATCTTCGTGCGCACCGGCAAGGCGCTCCGGCGCCGGGTCACCGAGGTCGTGATCAAGCTGCGCGACGCGCCGATGCTTCGTATCGCCGGCCGGCGCCAGCGCGGCATTGCGACGCTCATCGTGATCCGAATTCAACCGGATGAGGGCATAACGATTCGCATCGGTGCCAAGCGCCCGGGCACTCGCTTCGAGATGGTGCCGGCGGGGATGCGGCTTGACTACGCCCACCTGACGAAGGCGGCCCTGCCTGACGCATACGAGAACGTGCTGTCCGAGGTGCTGGCCGGCGGAAACACGGCGTTCCCCGGTGCCGAGGAGATCGAGCTCGCGTGGGAGATCGTCGATCCGCTTGTTCGTGCCTGGGAAAGCGAGGGCCACCCCGAGTCATATCCGAGAGGTTCGTGGGGACCGCATGCAGCCGACGACCTGGTGGCGACCGGTGCCGGTGGACGGTGGATCGTCAGCGGCGACGAGCCCGGCACGAGCTAAGGCAAGACCGACCTGGACCGGCGCCTAGGTCCATTTTCGGCTGCAGTTTGTGAAAATGGCAGACCATGACCCAGCTCGATGCGAAGGCGCGCGGAAGGCTTCCTGACAGCGCCTTCGCTTACATCGACTCCAGCGGCCGCCGGCGCCTGCCGATCAACGACGGCGCCCACGTCCGCAACGCGCTGGCGCGCTTCAACCAGACCACCTTCGAAGACGAGGCGGCCCGAGATCGGGCGCGCACCAGGCTCCTGAAGGCCGCGAAGAAGTACGGCATCGTGCCGGTCGGGTTCATGACCGGCCAGCTGCGGAATGTGCGCATTCGCGGTGAGGCCGAGGCTCGTGTGAGCGAAGTTCGAACTCTGCCCACGGGCTCTGTCACGTTCCTGCTCGCCGACATCGAGGACTCGACCGGTCTCGTCAGACACCTGGGCGATCGGTACCCCGCTGTGCTGGCCGACGTCCGAAGTCTGCTTGGCGGCGCCATCCGGAAGTCCAGCGGCCGGGAGGTCGACAGCCGAGCCGACGAGCTGTTCGCGGTCTACAAAGAGGCCACGGCAGCGCTGGGTGCCGCGCTTGCCATTCAGCGCCAGGTTGCCGCGACGGAATGGCCGGGCGACCTGCCCGTAAAGATCAGAATCGGACTCCACACCGGGCGTCCCACGCTGACCGATACCGGATACGTCGGCATCGCTGTGCACACCGCGGCTCGTGTGTGCTTTGCCGCCCACGGCGGGCAGATCCTGCTTACGCAGTCGACACAGGACGCAATTGGCGGGTCGGTGCCGGCCGGCATCCGGTTCAGAAGTCTCGGCTTGCACCAGCTCCAGGGCCTCCCAGAGCCTGAGGCGCTTTTCCAGGCCGAGGCGCCTGATCTGGTCTCCGACTTCCCTCCTCCAAGAACCCCCGCGGCGCCGGCGGAGGCAGCAACGAGCTAAAACGGGCGCTTGCGTCTTTCCCGGCGACAGCTATCCTGCCGTGTAATGAGCGACGCCAAGATCGAGGCGCTGAGCAAGGTTCCTCTCTTCGCCCCGTGCAGCCGGAAAGACCTGGAGTTCCTGGTCACGCGCACAGACGAGGTGGATGTTCCGGCGGGCCGCACGCTCATCACCCAGGGCAGGACCGCGGATTCGTTCTATCTCTTGCTCACCGGGGGAGCCACCGTACGGGTCGACGATCACGACCGCCCCGCTCTGGAGCCTGGAAGCTTTTTCGGCGAGATCAGCATGCTCGACCGCGGGCCGGCGACGGCAACCGTCGTCACAAGCGCCCCGTCCAAGCTGATGGTCATGAGCCACGCGCAGTTTCGCGATGCGATCAGGGCCAACGACCAGCTCCTTTCACAGGTGATGGCTGCGATGGCCGAGCGCCTGCGTCGCGACATGCTCGAGCGCCAGTGAATTGATCGGCGTCTAGGAGGAAGCGATGGCTGGGCAACTTGAGCTGGGCAGCATCCACCACGTGCGGTTGACGGTGACCGATATCGAGAGGAGTCGAGCCTTCTACACCGGCCTATTGGGATTCAACGTCGCTGCCGAGGCGCCGGCGTCGGACGATCCGAAGTCCGATCCGAGCTATCCGGTGCTGTGGGGCGGGTGCGTGATGACGAGGGGCACATACCTTCTGGGCCTTCGTCCGGTGGCGAACAAGGGCGACCGCTTCGACGAGGATCGAGTGGGCCTGGATCACCTGAGCTTCAGCGTGGAGAGCCGAGCCGCGCTCAATGAGGCGATCCGATTCCTGGACGAGAGCGGCGTGCAGAGGGGAGAGGTCCGCGAGCTGACGTCATTCGGGATCTGCGTGCTGCCGTTCCGTGATCCCGACAACATTCAACTGGAGCTGACGTCGCCGCTCTGAGACTCTGGTTTTGTAGGTAGGGTGGTCCGCTCAGCTGCGGGCGGCAGCATCGCGGCGCGCGCGCCCGGCAACCATCCGCAGCTGGAGAAGGCGGGCAGCCCCAAACGTAAAAACGATGAGGGCGCCAAGGATCATGGCGAACAACAGAGCCACGGCGAGGGGGAGGTGGCCCGACAAGAACAAGAAGGACACCTCGACGCTTTGCTGGTTCTGCAAGATGAAGACGAGGATCACGACCAGCAGCACGAGGCCGACGACAACCGCCGTCCACGCACCGCTGAGTCGCGTGCGGCTTTCACCGGGCAATGCCTCCGATTCAGGGGCGGCGTCAGCCGGGGGTGTGCTGTCCACAGTTAGTGGAGGTCCAATAGGCCGCCGGCCACGATGATCGCAACTGCCGACAAACCTGCGATCCAAACCGCGGCGGTGGTCGCACGCGAAAGTCGCCAGGCCGCGCGTTGGCTTCGCCTGGCCCGCAGCCGCTGCTCGAGCGTTGCCACAATGACAACGGGCCTATTCAAGCTCTCTCACCCTCGCCGTCCAGAATCCCAGGCGCTGGCGAAACCTCTCTGCTTGAGCGGCGACCACCGGGACGTTGGTCAGCTCGACTTCGCGCCTCGCCTGTGCGGATTGTGTGGTCATCAGGTCCTGGATTCGCTCCATGACCTTCTCTTCCATGGTGAGGATCTCCCGATAGATCTTCCTCCAATAGAGCGCTTGCTCCATCGATGCGCTCTTCGGATCAGCCTCTCCATCCATGGCCTGACTTGCATCGCCACCCCGCGCGGCGGCCACCATATCGGGCCGCAAACGATCGTTGCTGGAAAGCTTCATGGCATAGTCTCGCGCCAGCTGCCATAAGAAGGTCAGTAACTTTTCGTTGGTCACTCGTCTGGGCGGAAGACCAGGGAATAGCCTCGGGCCGGGCGGTTCACGAGTTCGGCGGGGATTTCCAGGTCAGCCAGGATCTTGCGGACACGGCGCACGTAGTTGCGTACCTCTTCCGGAAACAGGGCAGGATCGGCCCACGCTCTACCCAGCAGCTGGTTCACCGTGAAGAAGCGGTGAGGGTGGTCGATCAGAAACTGAAGCAGCTGGAATTCCCGCTTCGTCAGGTGGCCCTCCCGTCCGCGGTGGCGGATCAGCTGGCCCTCTGGATCCAGCTGCAGGCCTTGAAGCTCCCACAGGCGCTGGTACCAGAGATCGAGCCGACTTTGATAGCCACGCATCTGGCCTTCGATGATGGCGAGGTCCGTGGCGGCTGCCTCTTGGGCGACCGGCTGCAGCTTGGGCAGCTCGCGGCGCACCCTGTCGAGGAGGCCGACCTTGAATCGAATCAGATCGGCGTAAACACCGAGCCAGTGCCTGGCATCCTCCCAATGGGTCGTTCCCAGGTCCTGACCCTCGAGTCCTCGGGAGTTCTCCGGAGCCATACCGATCACGCTACGTATTGGCTATGCGTAACCGCTGGATGGTGAATCGAGACAACTGGCATGCCAATGGCTACCATTGTCCGGCGTTTGTCTTATTTACTGTCTAATTCCGGGGAGGATGGTGCTTTGATTCGAAGTCGTCGCTTGCTGATCTCGGTGTTCCTCGCCGCTCTCGTAGGTGCGATCTGGCCCCTGACCGCTCTGGCCGCCACCGACCCTGGCTTGGCCTCAGCCGGAAACTTCGCGGTGCTGGCGGGAACGACGGTAACCAACACCGGGCCCAGCTGGATCACCGGCGAAGTCGGGGTCGCCCCGGGCACTGCGATCGTCGGATTCCCACCCGGAACGTCGGGTCCGCAGCATGCCGGCGACTCGGTAGCCACGACGGCTCAGACCGATCTCACAGCAGCGTATGGGGCTGCTGTGCAGCCGTGCACCGCCGACTACTCCGGCGTGAACCTCGGTGGCTTGACACTGGGGCCCGGAGTCTATTGCCAGACGACGGCGCCGACCTTGACCGGGACGCTCACCTTGAACGGCTCGGGCATCTACATCTTTTTGATTGGGACCACCGCAACTCCGACGACTCTTGTCACGGCCTCTAGTTCGAGAGTCATCCTCATCGGGGGAGCACAGCCGTGCCAGGTCTTCTGGCGGGTGACAAGCTCTGCCACCATCGCGACTTCGACGACGTTCGTCGGGACGATCATGGCCAACATCGCAATCGCGATGCAGACCGGGGCAACCCTGAACGGCAGGGCTCTAGCCAGGACCGCAGCGGTGACTCTGGACACCAACCGCATAATCCAGCCGAGCGGATGCGGTTACGGCGTGCCTACATACGTCGCCCCGCCCTCCGGCAACGTGCTGCCGGCCACGCTGGGGGTACCCTCTGAGCTTATGGCGGAGGTGCCGTGGTTGCTGGTGATCGCGAGCGGCAGCGGAATCGCGGTTGTTGCGTTGGGCGTCAGCAGCCGGAGGCGCCGCCGCCGCAACGCGTAGCGGCTGACCGATGACGATTATCGGCCCCGCGCTGAGCCGCCGAGCGCACTTGCTGGTAGGCGAGGTCGCGGGGGCCGGGGTTCTTTTGGCGGCTTTGGTGATCACGTGGAGCGATGGCACGCCGGTGGACGCCGGCGTCGATTTGCTGCCGCCGGCACCAGTGGTCACAGCTGCAGTTGCGAGTTATGCGGACCCGGCGCACCTGAGAACCGCCGTCCTTCCTCCGGCGCCGCTTCCAGAAGCACCCGTACCAACCGCCGCGCCGGCGATGATCATCATCCCCTCTTTAAACGTCCACCGTCCCGTCGAGGCGGTGGGGCTTGACCGCTCGGGGGCGATGGTCGTTACGCAGAATCTCTGGAACGCGGGTTGGTACAAAGGCGGGCCAGTACCCGGAGCTCCAGGGGACGCGGTGATCGAGGGCCACGTCGGTTACCCCAATGCACCTCTGCTGTTCGGCAAGCTCCACCAGCTCAGCGCGGGGGACAAGATTGTGGTCGTGCTCGCCGACGGCAGCCGGCGCCTTTTCCTCGTCGATTCCCAGGCCATCTGGCCCGCAGGCTCGGGCCCTCCCGGAATGGGGGAACCGTATGGGCCGGCGCGGCTCACCCTGATCACCTGCTCCGGGCCGTTCGACGATCACTACAAGACATACGCCGACCGCCTCGCCGTCGAAGCAACCTACGCCGGGCTTGCCTAACATCTCAGCCGGCCCCAGGCGCGGTTACTGCCTTTGTTATGGGCCTCGAGCGATCGTTACCGCAAAGAGGTGACTACATAAATGGCAGTTCAGCAATCGTCTCCCGTGTCCGCTCCGGCGTCCGCACAACCATCGGTCTCGATGAATGAAGAGGGCCGCTACAACTTTCGCGCCGCGGCCGTGGTCGGATTCATCGTCGGCGTCGTCGATATCTTCGTCGCCGCGCGCTTCCTGGGCAAGCTACTCGGTGCGTCCGCGCAATCAGCCTTCGTCAACTTCCTTTACGCGGTCAGCGGGCCGCTCGTTGCGCCATTCCAGGGCATCTTCGGCAACGGCGGATCGAAGGCGAACAGCTTCGAAACCGCTGATCTGGTGGCGATCGTGGTGTACTCGGTGATCGGCTGGGGACTCGTGATGCTCATCAGAATCGTCACAGCGCCGCGCGGCACCAAACCGGCCACGTCGTGAGCGACCTGCCGTCCTGGGCGAGGCGGTGGAATGGCGCATCCCTGAGGCAGCTCGCTGCCTTGCGGGAACCTAAAAGCTCCAGCCGGTGGCGACTTGTAGGCATGTTCGCGCTCGGGCTCGTCGCGGGGGCGATCGGGTCGTACGCGGCAAGGCAGCGTTCACACATCAAGCGTTTCGCCGTTCGCACCCTATCGGTGAGGGATGAAGTGCCGGATGAGTTTGGCGGCGTCGAGCTTGTGAAACCAAAATCATATCGTTCAAATCACCGCCGTAAGGCGGCCGCGGAGGTTACTTAGCCGATGAGTGGATTTATCGTCTGGATCATCGTCGGCGGAATCGCCGGGTTCCTGGCCAGCAAGGTGCTGACGGGCAAGGGCATGGGCCTGATCTGGGATATCGTCGTCGGCATCCTGGGTGGCTTCCTTGGCGGGTGGCTCGCGGGACTTGTCGGCATCGCAGTCAGCAATCTCTTGATTGAAATCGTAGTTGCCTTCGTCGGTGCTGCCATCCTGCTGGTGGTCTTCCGCGCCTTGACCCATCGGGGGATTCTTCACACTTAGTTAATCGGCGCCCGTGACGGCCCGGCGTCAACTCTCCCTCAACGGGGGCTGTTAGCTACAACCATCCATTCCACCGATATGGAGGACGTGCGCCAGGCGACCTCCTGTGGCCGGCCGACAAATGGCGACGGCCGAACTTGGTGACGCGCCGCCAGTTGGGTCCGATCCCGATTCGGCTAAAGTAGGCGGACTGTGCGTAGTACGGCTGCCCGCGGCCTGGACCTGACCCGACGCCGGGCGATCGACTACGTGCGCTGCGCCAGCTGCTTCTGTAGCTAGCCGACCTCTCAGACGGGGGTAACCCCAACTGTCCGCGCCCCGGGGCGCGGTCTCGCGAGTCGGCAATTTCAGCTAACGGAGGCGCATTTTCCTTGTCGGATCTGCTCGTTGTTCTTTTTGGTTTGGGCGTGGGAGTTTCCGTCGGGCTAACCGGGGTGGGTGGCGGGTCCTTCCTGACGCCGTTCCTCATCCTCGTCCTTCGTGTCCATCCCGCCGTCGCTGTCGCCACGTCGCTCGTGTTCACCCTGGTCACGCGAGCTGTCGGATCGGTGCAGCACCTGCGTCAGCAGACCGTCGACCTCAAAGTGGTTCGCCAGCTCGCCGTTGGCAGCGTTCCCGCAGCCATCGCGGCCTCGTTCGTGCTCGGACGTCTCGCCGGCGGCGGAGGCGGCTCCGACCACATTCGGGCGCGCTTGATCCAGGCCTGTCTCGTGATCGCGGCGGGCGTGCTCACCTATCGACTTTTTGTGCCTGCACGGCCTGGACACGGCGACAACAACCCCATCAAGCTGACTCTGCTCGGCGTCCTGGTCGGCACGATGGTCGCCCTGTCGAGCGTGGGCAGCGGTTCAGTCGCCGTTGCTGGGCTGATCGGTCTGACCTCGCTGCCGGTCGCTCGTGTGGTCGGCACTGACATGGTCCACGCCGTGATCCTCGCAGCGGTGGCGGCGCCCCTTGTCCTGCTTCAGACGGCGTTCGATTTCCACCTCGCGTTCTTGCTCATCCTCGGGTCGCTGCCCGGGGTCGTGATTGGCAGCAAGCTCGCCGTCCGGGTGCCCGAACGGGTGACCCGTCTGACCGTGACCTTGGCTGTCTGGACCCTTGCCCTCAAGGTGGCCTGACCCGATGTGCAAGGTCTGCGGCTGCACACCGTCGCTGGACGGTTTCTCCAAGAACGAGAAAATCAAAGCGAGCTCCGATCACCTCAGGGGCACGATCGAGGAGGAGCTCGCCGCCGACACACCTGAGTTCGGCGACGAGTCGGAGCAGCTGCTGAAGTTTCACGGCATTTACCAGCAGGACGATCGGGACCGCCGGAAGGAGGCTCGCGCCAGGGGCCTGGACAAGCACCACCAGCTGATGATCCGGACTCGCATCCCGGGCGGGATCCTGTCCGCCGACGCGTACCTCGCCCACGATGAAATCAGCCGGCGGTGGGCCAACGGCACGCTGCGCGTCACGACCCGCCAGGACTTCCAGCTGCACGGAGTGTTGAAGGGCGACCTGAAGCAATCGATTCGCGCCATCAACGCCGCGTTGCTCACCTCGCTGGGAGGCTGCGGCGACGTCGAGCGCAACATCATGTGCTGCCCCGAGCCGCTGGCTGACCGATTTCACCTCGAGGTGCAGCGCTCGATCGCGGGCATGGTGGCCGAGCTGACGCCACGCACCGGCGCCTACCACGAGATCTGGCTCGACGGCGAGGTCGTGGAGACGTCGGAGCCGGAGAGCGAGCCCCTCTATGGCGAGCAGTACCTGCCGCGCAAGTTCAAGACCACGGTGGCGCTCGAAGGCGACAACTGCGTCGACGTCTACGCCCACGATCTCGCCATCGTCGCCATGCGTGGAGTCGACGACACGCTGCGCGGATTCAACGTGCTCGTTGGGGGAGGGCTCGGCCGCACTCACAACAAGCCGGAGACATTCGTGGCGATCGCACTTCCGCTCGCCTTCGTTCAGCCGGACGAGATCGTAGAGCTGGCTCGCGAGGTGGTCGCGGTGCAGCGCGATTACGGCAACCGCGCCAACCGCCGCCACGCCCGCCTCAAATACACCATCGCCGACCGCGGCCTCGATTGGTTTCGGGCCGAGGTACAGAGCCGCCTGCCATTCCAGCTTCAGCCTCCGGAGCCGCTGTCATGGCAGCCGGTGGACGACCACCTCGGCTGGCACGAGCAGGGCGAAGGCCTGTACTACCTCGGCATCTATATCGAGAACGGGCGCATCGCCGATACGGCCGATGTGCGTTCAGCCAGCGGCCTGCGCCAGATCATCCAGGAGCTGCGGCCGGAAGTGCGGCTCACCGCTCAGCAAAACGTGATCCTGGCCGGCATCAAGCCGGCGGACCGTCACCGGGTGAACGAGCTGCTGGCGAGCCACGGCATCGCCCCGGTGGAGTCGATCCCGCGCGCCATCCGCCACTCCATGGCCTGCCCGGCGCTTCCGACCTGTGGCCTTGCCGTCGCGGAGGCCGAGAGGTCGATGCCCGGGCTCGTCCGGCAGATCGCGAAGCTGTTGGAGGAGCTGGGTCTTGCCGAGGAGCGGATCAGCTTTCGGATGAGCGGCTGCCCCAACGGGTGCTCGCGTCCGTACCTGGGCGACGTCGGCTTCGTCGGCACGACGCTCGGCAAATACGATGTCATGCTCGGCGGCGACTTCGACGGCACGCGCCTCAATCGCCTCTACGCGGCCAACGTCCCCATGCCGGAAATCCCCTCGCTACTCCGGCCCCTGTTCGAGGCGTTCGGATCCGAGCGCGAGTCGGATGAGGGTTTTGGCGACTGGGTCGACCGCAGCGGATTCGACGCACTTCGCGGGCGATTCGCCCTCAGCGAGCAGACGGCATGAGCACCGTCGCCTCTTTCCAGGTGGCAGCCAGCTCTGAGGCCGATCCCGAAGCGGTGCTGAGGTGGGCGTACGAATCCTTTCCCCGCGTGGTCATCGTGGCGAGCTTCCAGGCCGAGTCCTCTGTCCTGATCGACATGGCATCGAGGATCCGGTCCGACATTGCTGTCCTGACCCTCGACACCGGGCGGCTGCCGCAGGAGACGCACGACATGATCGACCGCGTCCGCGACCGGTACGCGATCGAGGTCCAGGTCGTTACGCCAGATCCGAATGAGGTTCAAGACATGGTCGCCCTCAACGGCACCAATCTCTTCTACGGATCACCCGACCTGCGCCGCCTGTGCTGCAGCGTGCGCAAGTCGCGGCCGCTCGAGCGCGCGCTCGCCGGCTACGACGCATGGGTAACGGGACTGCGCCGCTCCCAGATCGCCACTCGGGCTCAAACCCCCGTCGTTGCGACCGATCTGGAGCACGGCGGAATCACGAAGATCGCGCCGCTGGCCTCCTGGTCCGCGGAGCAGGTTTGGGAATACGTCCACGATCGCAACGTCCCCTATCACTCGCTGTACGACTCGGGTTTCACCTCCATCGGATGCGCCCCCTGCACGCGGGCGACACAGCCTGGTGAGGATGCGCGCGCGGGGCGCTGGTGGTGGGAGCAGGGCGAGGTCAAGGAATGCGGTCTTCACTGGAGCAAGCCATGAGCAAAGGATTCGTCGTCTGGTTCACGGGCCTGTCCGGCGCGGGCAAGTCCACGATCGCGACCGCGCTCCAGGCCGAGCTCGCTCGCCGGGGACGCAGCTCCGAGCTGCTCGATGGCGATGAGGTGCGCACGCACCTGTCGAAGGGACTCGGTTTCTCGAAAGAAGACCGCGACACCAACATCCGGCGCATCGGCTACGTGGCTCGCTTGATCGCGCGGAGCGGCGGCGTAGCCATCACGGCCGCGATCTCGCCCTACCGCGAGGTCCGCGACGAGGTGCGCAGCCAGACCCCCAACTTCGTCGAGGTCTTCGTCCGCTGCCCGCTCGACACGCTGGTCGAGCGCGATGTGAAAGGCCTTTATCGCAAGGCGATCGCGGGTGAGATCGCCAACTTCACCGGGGTCAGCGATCCGTATGAGGAGCCGCTCCACGCCGAGGTCACGTGCGACACGTCAAAGGAAAACCTCGCCGAGTCGCTGGCAAAGGTGCTCGACAGGCTGGAGCGCCTCGGCCATCTGCCGCGCCAGGTGTTCGAAAGGCTGCTGTCCGGTGACGAGCTGCAGGAGCATCGGGCCGAGGCGAGAGCTCTTCCCCGGCTCCAGGTCGGGCAGCGCGAGCTGTCGGATGTTTTCATGCTCAGCGCGGGCGCGCTCTCTCCACTGGATGGGTACATGGACCGCGATGACTACGAGTCGGTCATCGAGCAGGGCCGCCTGGCAGGTGGGGCGCCTTTCACGATCCCGATCGTCCTTCGTACAGGTGAAGTTCCCACTGCGGACCGGGTGGCACTTTTCGCCGGCGACAAGCCGATCGGCATCCTCGACATCACCGGCGCTTATGAAGCAGACACACGGCGTGAAGCGCTGGGTGTCTACGGGACGGAGGACGACGCGCATCCCGGCGTGCGTGTTTTGAAGGAATCGGGGCGCTGGGCAGTGGGCGGAAACGTGGTGGCGCTCGCCAGGCCGAGCTCTGGATTTCCGGAGTTCGATCTAACGCCGGCGCAGGTCCGAGAGGTCAAAGCCCAGCGCGCCTGGAAGACGATGGTCGGCTTCCAGACCCGCAACCCGGTCCATCGGGCGCACGAATACCTGCAGAAGGTGGCGCTCGAGATCGTCGACGGGCTGCTGCTCCACCCGCTCGTCGGCGAAACCAAGAGCGATGACATCCCGGCTGCGGTCCGCATGCGCTGCTACGAAGAGCTGCTCGCGGGCTACTACCCCGCGGACCGCGTCCTCCTGGCCACCAACCCGGCGTGGATGCGCTACGCCGGACCGAAGGAAGCCGTTTTCCACGCCATCGTCAGGCGCAACTATGGCTGCACCCATTTCATCGTCGGGCGCGACCATGCCGGCGTCGGCAATTACTACGACACGTACGCCGCGCACCGGATCTTCGATCAGTACGCGCCGGGTGACCTCGGAATCGAGATCCTCCGTTTCGAGCACACCTTCTACTGCTCCGCCTGCGGCGGCATGGCTTCCACGCGGACGTGCCCTCACCCCAAAGAGCTGCACCGGACTTTGAGCGGCACGGCTGTGCGCAAGCTGCTGGAAGAGGGCGCTGACCTGCCGCCGGAATTCACGCGGCCCGAAGTGGCGCGCGTGTTGCTCGATGCGTCGAAGGAAGAGGCGACGGCGTGAGGTATTACCCGGTGTTTCTCGACCTCGCCCACCAACCGTGCGTCGTCCTGGGCGACGGCAAGCTGGCGATGGAAAAAGCCGCTGCACTGCGCGAGGCGGGCGCGGAGGTGCGCGTCATCCCGGCCCGCAACTACAAACAGGGCGACCTCGCCGGCGCCAGGCTGGTGTTCGATGCGAGTGACGACCCGGCGATCAACCGCCAGAGCTGGGAGGAAGCGGAGGCGGCCGGCATCCTGATCAACGTGGTCGACAGGACCGCCCAATGCCGGTTCATCGCCCCCGCAATCGTTCGCCGGGACCCGGTATTGATCGCAATCTCAACCTCTGGCGAAAGTCCCTTCCTCGCCTCTGCCCTGCGCGCCCGCCTCGAACGCTGGTTGGGCAGGGAGTGGGGGCCGTTCACCGAGCTGGTGGGCCGGATCCGGCGTGGGCTCCGCGAGCGCGGCGTGCCAATAGCGGAACAGACGAAGGTCTATCGCAGGCTGGTCAGGTCAGAGCTGCGCGAGCTTCTTCGGAGCGGCCGGGGCCAGGAGGCGGAGGTCCTTGCGGCGAGCCTCGCCCGACCCGGCGATCATGGGGGCAGGGTGGCGCTGGTCGGAGCGGGCCCTGGGGATTCGGACCTCATCACGGTGAAGGCGCGGGATCTGCTGGCGGACGCGGACTTCGTTCTGCACGACGCGCTCATCTCGCCCGAGACGCTGGCGCTCTGCGGTCCGGGAGCGATCCTCGAGCCGGTGGGGAAGCGTGGCGGAGGTGACAGCACAGGCCAGGACGAGATCACCGATCGGATGATCGAGCTGGCCCGCTCAGGTCACTTCGTCGTCCGCCTCAAAGGCGGCGATCCCTTCGTTTTCGGCCGTGGTGGGGAAGAGCTCAGGGACCTGATCGATGCCGGGATCGACGTGGTGGTCGTGCCCGGCGTTTCGTCAGCCGTCGCGGCGGCGTCATCGATCGGCGTGCCGGTCACGCTGAGAGGCGTCGCCTCCTCGGTCGCGATCACGACCGCAACAGGCTCGGACTGGCCAGGGCGAATCCGCGACCTGGCGCGAGCCAGCGACACCCTGGTCGTCCTGATGTGCCGCGCGAACCTGGCCGAGGTGGCCGCGCACGTGGCGACGGCAGTAGGCGGATCGCGGCCTGCGGCCGTGGTCAGCAAGGCCACGTGGCGGGATCAGCGCAGCGTCGAAGGCTCGATCGCCGACATCGCCCAGCTCGCTGACCAGGCGGTCATCGAGGCGCCGGCCACACTGATCGTGGGCGAAGTGGTCGGCGCGGTCGCCGCCCACATCCTGCAAGCCGTCGCGCTGTAGCGGCTAGCTGCGCTCTACGACTTGGCGCCCTCGCGCCTGGCCCGGAAGGTCGCGATGGCCGCCTGGCGGTAGCGCTCGGCCATGTCGACGTAGCGGGCTGTGTCATCGGCCAGGTCCGGGTCATGGTCCCTGTGCCTGCGGCCCAACGCTACTGCCGCGAACCTGGCGCCTCTCATGTAGGGCTCCAGCTGCTCAAACGGGAGAGGTCGGTCTCCGCGCGCCATCTCAAGCACCTCCGCGCAGTGAATTGAACAACTCGTCGTCGGTGGGTCGGTCGGCAAAGTCGCGCCCGACATATTTCCATGCGATGGATCCATCGCTCCTGATTGCAAAGATCGACGGCCTGGCAATTCCGCCTTCGGTGTCGGTCCAGACGCCCCATTCCTTGATGACGCGGCCTTCTGGGTCACTCAGCAGGGGAAAAGGAAGGAGGAGCTTATCGACCATTGCGTGGTTTTGGTCCACTGAATCGACTGATATTCCGACCAGGCTCACGCCCTCCTGGACGAATCGGTCCCAGCTCCTTGCATACGAGGCCAACTGCCCGTTGCAGTAGGGTCACCAGTCGCCGCGATAGAAGACGAGGATGACCGGCGCGCGGGCCAGATGTTCGGCGAGCTTCCAGCTCTTGCCTTCCTGGTCGGGCAGCTCTAGATCCAGCGCTTGAGCCACAGCTTTAGAAACGGCCGGCCTTGATTCGTGATTCCGTCAAGTCTGGATGCGGCGATGGAGCTGCGAGCTGAAGCCGAGCGCGGCGACCGGGACGATCAGCTCGAGCACGGTTGCAGTCGCCACGAGGGCATCCGGCCTGTCGCGCAGGACGAGCAAGGCGACGATCGGTCCCGTGACGCCGATGACGGACGACGCAAGCAGAACGGCAAACCAGGCGCCATGCCCGCGAGCCGCAGTCGCGGCGAAGCCTCCGGTGATCGCGACCATCACGAGTATGGCGATGGGGATCAGCAGCGATACGGGGATGTAAATGTCACAGGCAGCACCATTGCATTGCGCGGCGATGGCCCGGAAGACGAAATACAGTCCGATGAGCAACAGAGTGGCGACTGAGAGCACGCGAATGGACCTCATCCCAACTGGCTAAGGTGAGCAGCCGTGAAGTTTGTCGACCTGGCCGCGAACCTCGACCAGATGGAAGCCACGAGCAGCCGCAATGAGCTGGTCCGCATCCTGGGCGATATATACAGCAACTGCTCGACCGGTGAGCTCCAGCCGGTCACCTACCTGATCCAGGGCAGGCTCGCGCCCTTCTTCGTGCCGGTTGAGATCGGACTGGGTGAAAGGTCTCTCATCACCGCGATCGCGGCCGCTTACGGGGTGCCGAAGGAGGAGGTGACCAAGCTCAATCGCCAGACAGGCGACCTGGGCCTCACCGCGCAGGCCCTGGCGAAGGCCTCGCCGAGGGACTCGCCATCGGTGGTCGAGGTGCACGAGCGCCTCAGCCAGATCGCCGCGGCGTCCGGTGCCGGCAGCGTGCAGCAGAAGCTCGATGGCTTCATCGCCCTGCTGCGTGACCTCGATGCGATATCCGCCAAGCACCTCGTGCGAATCACGCTCGGAAAGATGCGGTTGGGGATAGGCGATCCGACCGTGCTCGATGCGCTGTCAATGGCAAAAAGGGGAGACCGATCACTGCGACCTGTCCTGGAGGGTGCCTACAACAGGACCTCCGACCTTGGACAGATTGCGTGGACGCTATGGGATTCCGGCGAGGCTGGACTCGAAGCGCTGAAGGTCAGGGCGGGCCATCCGCTGCGACCCCAGCTTGCGGAACGCCTCCCGAATCCGGAGGCAGTGATCAAAAAGCTCGGCATGGTGGGCGTGCAGCCGAAATACGACGGCTTGCGCGTCCAGATTCACAAAGCCGCGGACGAGGTGAGCATCTTCTCGAGAAACCTCGAGTCGATGACGGAGATGTTTCCCGAGCTGGTCGCGGCCGCCACTGAGCTCGACGTCGACAGCGTCATCCTCGACGGCGAGGCGATCGCCTACGACGCCGAGTCAGAGGAGTTCGTTCCCTTCCAGGAGACGACTGCGCGCCGGCGCAAGGAGGGGATTCAGGAGATGGCCGCGCGTGTGCCGATGCGAGCCTTCGTCTTCGACGTGATGTTCCGCGACGGATCCGACCTGACGCCGCTGCCTTACGAGCAGCGTTTCGCGATCGTCGAGGAGCTGCTCCGCGAATCCGACACGCTGTTGACAGCGCCCCTGACCAAGACCGATTCCGCTGAGGTCCTGACTCGGGACTTGCTCGACAACATCAGCCAGGGGCTGGAAGGCGTTGTGGCGAAGCGCCTCGACTCGCCTTACCAGGCCGGAGCTCGCAACTTCAACTGGGTCAAGTTGAAGCGGAACACGAGCGGGCACCTGAACGACACCATCGACGTCGTGCTACTGGGCTACTACCGGGGCAAAGGCAAGCGGGCAGAGTTCGGCGCAGGCGCCCTGCTCGCCGGCGTCTACGACAGCGACAGGGACGAGTTCGTGACGATCAGCAAGCTCGGGACCGGCCTTTCCGACCAGGGCTGGCGCGAGATCCATCAACGCCTGGCCAGCCTGGAAGTTGCCGAGAAGCCGCCCCGAGTCAACTCGACCTTCGTCCCCGACGCCTGGCTTCAGCCGGCGATCGTGGTCGAGGTCCTGGCCGACGAGATCACGCCCAGCCCGCGCCACACCGCAGGCATGACCGCCGACCGCCCGGGATTCGCGTTGCGTTTCCCGCGAATCGTCTCATTGCGAACCGAGGACAAGAAGCCCGAGGACGCTACGAGCGTCCGCGAGATCCGGGAGATGTACGAGCAGCAGAGGCGGCCCGGCGAAAAGAAATCGAGCTAGGCTCCTCGGCGTGCGCGACCTTGGCGACGTTCTGGAGCTGCTCCACACGAGCCCAGACCGATGGAGATCTCTCCGCCTCGAAGGCGTGGAGTGGAGGCATCGCGCCCGCTTCCATGAGGCGTGGGAGCGATGGACAGCTGCGATGAACCGAGGTTCGGTTGGCGGCTCGGTCACCATCAGCGCCGTCAGGGCGAAGACCGGCTTCCAGGAACCCGAAGAGACGGTCGAGAAATGGCGACTGTGGAGAGCCAGGCCGGACAAGATCCGGACCCAGTTTCAAGTCGGCATGGAGACGGTGACCGCGGTGTTTGTCGGACCCCAATGGTGGAGCTTGTCGCCGACCGCGGGCTTCATGACAAACGGCGGGGATCCATCGTCAAGCCATGGTCTGGGGCCGGCCGAGGTACTGGTCGATACCCCGCAGCTCCTTAGCTTTCTAAAAGTGCGAGGCGTGAGCCGGACCACATTTCTTGCCCGATCTGCCTACCTCGTTGCAGTGGAACCTGCGACTCCGGAACGGCATGGTCCACCCGCGGTGCTGCATGCGCTCGGCCCCGGTGCGGATTTGTATCAGCTCTACGTCGACGCCGAGGTCGGGGTGTTGTTGAGAAGCCAGGCTGAGCTTGGCGGCAAACCATTTCGCGTTGTCGAGGTCAGCGAGATGGGGCTGAACGAAGAGCTGGACGAGCGCCTCTTCACGCCAGGCGGCCTCGCCGAGAGCTGAACATTTCAGCGCGGCTCCAGGATCAGGCTTTGCATCGAGCGCCCAAACCGACCTCGTTCGCGCGACCGGCCGGCATCGGCGCATCTTACCCACACAGAACAGAGTGGCTGCAGCTCGTGTTGTGTGCAGCCTGACGGGAGCAACTACGTCAAGAGATAGCAGATCTCGGTCTCGAGCTCGGCGGGATTCTCCCGCCAGTCGCCGTAGATCTCCCAGCGTGGTCCGGCTATCGCGAATCCCTGTGCCCTGCACCACTCGCGGACGGCGCGGTGCGGCTCGGCGAGCCTGTCGTAAGGCCCGCGGTGGATGGTGCGTGCGACCCGGCCTGCCGGCAGAGTGGAGGGGATGACGCGGCCCGCTGGTGCGAACGGACGGGTCACCTGGACCCCGACCTCGACGTTCGGCACGTCGTCCTTATAGAGCATCACGTTGTGCCCGTCCGTGCGGAGGTCGGTGTCGCGGAGAAATGCCCAGACCTGGTCGAGCATCCCTTTCCACTGGTTGGGGAACCGCTCCCAGGTGGTTGTTTCCGCAACTACAGCGGTGGGTGTTGCCACGACCGTGGCTACCTCCACTCGATAGTTCACGCGATCAGGACAGCTTTGCCAGTGGTCTGCCGCGTCGCGATCTCGTGGAGGAGTGTCACCGCGTCCGACAGCGGGGCCTGGCGCCCGACGTGCGGGCGGATCTTGCCCGCGGCGTAGAGCTTCAATAGCGCTTCGGTGCATTCCGGAATGAGCTGCGGCGCTCGCTGGCGGTACAGGCCCCAGTGCAAACCGACCACCGAATAGTTCTTCACCAGGACGTAATTGGTGGCCACCGTCGGCATGCGTCCCGAGGTGAATCCGACCACGACGATCCGACCCTCAAACGCCACGCACTTGGTCGATCGATCGAACACGTCGCCGCCCACCGGGTCGTAGATGACATCCGCGCCCCTGCCCTCAGTCGCCTGCTTGACTGCGGCGACGAAGTCCTCCTCGTTGTAGTTGATCGCCAGGTCGGCGCCCATCTCTCGGCATACTGCGAGCTTGGCTGCCGAACCCGCGGTCGCGATCACGCGCGCGCCGGCGGCCCTGGCAAGTTGAATCGCAGCTGTTCCGACACCACCGGCGCCGCCGTGGACAAGCACGACCTCTCCGGCCTGCAGGCGCGCGCGGCGGTGGAGCCCAAACCAGCCGGTCTGGTAGTTGATGAAAAACGCCGCGGCCTCTGCGAATGACATCTCTTGCGGGATTTTCAAAACTGCGTCGGGCTCGGCATGCGTGACCTCGGTATAGCCACCGCGCTGCATGCCGTCTTGCGAGACAGCGGCGAGGACGCGGTCTCCCGGCTCGAACCCGCTGCCCGCCGGCGCCGCTTCGACTTCGCCTGCCACTTCGGCGCCAGGCACGAACGGCAGCTCAGGCTTGACCTGATACCTGCCGCCAATCTGGAGCAGGTCGAAAAAGTTCACTGCCGCCGCACGGACACGTATCCGGACGAGCTCTGCCGGCGATGGGGCGGCTTGCAGAGTCTCGAAGCTGAGCTTGTCGGGCGTCCCCAGCTCGCGGACAACCCACGCTTTTGGCATCTCGCTGGATCGTAGAGCAGGCAACTAGCGCGACGGTGGAAGCGCTGCCAGCAATGCGGCAGCGGCGACAACCGCGACTGCCGCGCCGAGCTCCAGGCGGCGGCGGCGTAGCACGACCGTCACGAGCGCTGCAGCTACGATCGCCACCTTCAGGAGCAGAGCCCAACCGTATTCGGTCGACATCAACGCGTCGAACGAGGCAGTGTGGGCGAAAGCGAGGAGCACGCCGGTACCGACCGCCGTCGCGAATGTGACCGCGGCGTAGCGGCCAAAGCGTTGGTCGGGCGCCCTGACGAAGGCGGCGAGGCCCCCGATCCACAATCCCATCGCCGACACGTGGAGGGCCACCAACACCTGGCCCAACCCGGGCAATCCGGGGATGGCATGCGCACTCAGGCCATCCAGGAGAGCGACAACCGCCCCAACCATGAGCAGGGGCCATGACCGACGGGTCGCGATAAGGGTCCACAGGAGCAGCGCGGCGCCGAGCCTCAGCGCCAGCAGACGGCCAAAGTTCGAGCCCAGCACCGCGATGGCGGTGTCGCCATCGAAGGAGAGGCTGGCGAGCTGGGCGACCAGCGTCAAGGGTTCGGCCGCGATCAAGAGAAAGACGCCCACGCCGACCGCTGCGTTGAAACTTTCGTCGCGCCGGATCAGAGCTCGATAGGCAACCACGCCAAAAGCAAGCGCGAACCCCACGAAGTGAGCCCAGCGCGCCAGCGCCTGCATCACCAGCCCCAACGGTGTCGAGGTACCGATCTGACTCGCGTCGAGCAACGCCGAGTACGGATTCGGGCTCGCCCTCACCACATCGAAGCTGAAGCTCCCCCGCGAAGGATGGGTGTCGGAGGCGAAGACCTGCCAGGTGACGACGAACGTTCCCGTTTCGTTCGACTCCAACGGCGCGGTGAGTGCAGCCCCCCTAAGGCCCGTCGGGCCGGCAACTTCACGACCGCTCGGGCCGAACACTCGGATTCCAGGACCGGCCGGTGTCACCGGCTCCGTGAAAAGCAGCGTGATGGTGGCCGGCACCGACTGGAGCGTGGCCCTCGGCGCAGGGTCGGACTGGACGAGCTGGGCGTGGGCCAGGGCGGCTTGCGGGAGGAGCGCCGCGGCGACGGCGAGGCCCGTGAGCGAGAGCCGCGCCGGGTTCAGGAGTAGGCGGGTGCCTCGGCTCCGATGCCCGTTTCCGCGACCCGTGCCGGGCGCTGGTGGCTGATCCGCAAGACGAGGCCCGCGGCGACGAGGCACAGCAATCCAGAGCTCATGAAGGCGATCTGGTAGTCGCCGAAGTAGGTCCTCACTGCGCCCGCGGCGAACGCGATCGTGGCCGCGCCGAGCTGATGAGCCGCGAAAATCCATCCATATACGATGGCGAAGTTCTGCTGCCCGAAAACTTTGCGGGCCAGCTGGACGGTCGGCGGCACCGTCGCGACCCAGTCCAGGCCGTAGAAGACGATGAAGAGGATCAGCCCGAACTGCGGGCTGCCGAACACGTAGGGCAGCAGAAGTAGCGACCCGCCGCGGAGTGCGTAGTAGATGAACAGAAGGACGCGGCTGTCGAACCGATCGGTGAGGTAGCCGGACGCGAGGGTCCCGATGACGTCGAAAACGCCGATGACCGCGAGCAGGCTCGCGGCGGTCACCTCGGCCATGCCGTGATCGATGGACGCCGGGATCAGGTGTGTTCCGATCAGGCCGTTGGTCGACGCGCCGCAGATGAAAAAGCTGCCCGCGAGGAGCCAGAAGTCGCGTGAGCGAACGCCCAGGCGCAAGCCGCGAAACGCGTTCGCGATCGGGCTCCCAGTGCCCAGTGGCACGTTGTCGGCTTCGGTGGCGCCGTAGGCGCGAAGCCCGAGGTCGCTGGGGCGGTTGCGAATGAAGATCGCGACCAGCGGCACCACCGCCAGTGCAGCGACGCCGACTGTGATCGCCGAGTAACGCCAGCCGACGTTCTGCGCCAGCCAGCCCAGCCCGGGCAGGAAGATCAGCTGGCCCGTCGCCCCGGCCGCCGTCAGCGCGCCGAGGACGAGGCCCCTCCGGTGGACGAACCAGCGGCCGGCCACGGTGGCCGCGAGCACCGACGCCATGCAGCCAGTGCCGAGACCGACCACGACTCCCCAGAGCAGGTAAAGCTCCCACGGGGAGGTCATGAGCGTCGTGAGCAGCGCGCCGCTCGCGACGGTGATCAGCGCTCCGACAGTCACGGCTCGCAGCCCAAAGCGGTCCATCAGCGCGGCTGCAAAGGGACCGGTCAGCCCGAACAGGATGAGGTTGATCGAGACCGCCACCGAGATGACAGCACGATTCCAGCCGAACTCATGCTCGAGCGGAACGATCAGCACCGCGGGGGTTGACCGGAACCCGGCGGCGCCCATCAGCGCTATGAAGGTGACGGCGGCGATGACCCAGGCGTAGTGAATGCGCCTCATGCCGAATTAACCAACTCCATGCGCGAGTATCGTGTTGCCGGATTGACTTCGTCCGATCTGGGCGCAGTGCGAGCTTTGACGTTTGATGTATTCGGCACCACGGTGGATTGGCGCGCGGGTGTGGCCGCTGAAGCGGAGCGGATCGGCAAGCTCAACGGCGTTCATGGTGACTGGGAGCGCCTGGCCGATGCATGGCGCGCGCTGTACATCCCGTCGATGGATCGGGTGCGCAGCGGTGAGCTGCCATGGACCAACTTCGACCGGCTTCACCGCCTTTCGTTGGACGAGGTACTTCATAACGTCGGCCTGGAAGGATTCGATCCCGATGCTCGCGAAGAGCTGACGCGTGCCTGGGAGCGCCTCCCTCCGTGGCCCGACGCAGGGCCAGGTCTGGCGCGCCTTGCCCGTCGCTTCACGGTGTCGACGCTTTCGAACGGCAACCGATCCCAGCAAGCCGCCCTGATCCACTTCGCCGATCTGCCGTTCCAGCGTTTGCTGTCCGCGGAGGACTTCCGCCACTACAAGCCTGATCGTGAGGTTTACCTTGGCGCGGCATCTGCGCTGGGCCTGAAACCAGACGAGGTGATGATGGTGGCCGCCCACAAGGGCGACCTGCGGGCCGCGCAAGCCGCCGGCTTACGCGCGGCTTTCGTCGAGCGGCCGCTCGAGAAGGGACCAGGCGGAGCGGCGGACCGCCTGCCCGACCCGGAAGCGGACGTGCAGGCCACCGACTTTCTGGACCTGGCCGCCCAGCTGGGCGGTTAGCGACTCGCGCCTACAAGAGCTCCGCGATGAGTTTCGCGGCGCGAGCAGCCGTTCCGGTCTCGACCTCGACGTAGTCGACCGGCTTGGATACGAGGGATTCGATCGAGGCGGCGATGTTGGCGGGTGTCGCCTGGTCGAAGTCCATGCATCTGCCCGCGCGATAGCGGTCAAGTCGGTGCTTGACGTGGAAGTTCTGCTCGAAGTGGTCCCGCAACGGGAAATAGAGGAAAGGACGCCGGGCGGCGGTCAGCTCCATGGTCGTGCTGAGGCCGCCTTGGGTCAGGGCGACGTCGCATGCGGCCAGGTGGAGGTCAAGCTCGGGCACAAAGGAATGAACCTCGACGCCTTCGACCTTCGGAAGGGCGGTCACATCGATGCGCGGACCTGCGACCGCAACCAGCCGCAGCCCCGGTATCCGCCTCCGGGCTTCCGGGAATGCCTTCATCAACTGGGCGAGAAGCGCCGAACCCACCCCCGAGCCGCCGACGGTTGCGATGCAGACGACTTCGCCGTCGTGATAACCGAGTTTGCGACGCAGCTCGTCGCGATCACGGGCCGTTTCGCCGTCCAGGCCGAGGATGTATCCGTCGGTGAACTGGTAGTGGCGCTCCGTCCATTCGCGCATCTCGGGTAGGCCGGCCCCGAACGTGCCTGGGACGATGTCTTCGGGACGTCCGATGAAGATGGCTCGATCGCGCACCCGAGGGAAGCGCTCGACGTGCTCGATCATCTCCGCGTTGTAGTCGGCGGTCAGGAACGCTTCGCGTTCGCCCATGGCCGGCATCGGCAGCCACCCGACGAAGTCGGTCAACCAGACGTAAGGCGCCTGCTTCAGCTCCGGGTTTTCGTGCAGGAAATGGTCGACCTCCCATGCCTCATCGCCGATCCAGACGTCATAGTCGCGTTCGCGCACCGTTTCCAGGAACACCATGAAGTTGGAGAGGAGGATCTCGTCCATCCTGCGGAACGCCTCGAAGACATGCAGGCGGTGTGGGCTGGACTCTGCCTCGATGTGCTCCGATTCGCTGGCCAGGTCTTTGCTCGCGGGGTGAATCCGCTCGCCGTGAGCCTCCAGCACTCGAGTCACGGGGTCCTGCGCGAGCCACTCGATCTCGATGCCGGGCACGAGCTTTCTGAGCTCGCCGGCAATTGCGACGTCACGGCGTGCGTGGCCAAGGCCGATCGGCGACGAAACATACAGCGCACGGCGTGGCCGGACCAGCGCCCGGCGCTTCACCGTTGGCGGCGTCGTGGGCAGGAGGAAGTCGCGCAGAGCGAGGTTGACCGCGACGGGATCCCGATCGTGCGGACAGTGGCCTGACCCTTCCATGGTCATGAGCTGGCCTTTGGTCAGCTCAGCCAGGGCAGCACCGATCTTGTGAGGAACGATCTCGTCCCGGTCGCCGTGGATGACCAGAACCGGACAAGAAACGCGTTGCGCTAGCGCCCGAGCGTGCTCCTGATCCAGTCCTTTGGCGCGAGCCGTCGCCACGAGCACCTCGGGAGTCGTGTCGAGCCCCCAGCTCACCGCGTCTTCGACCCCCTTGGTGGAGTGCGGTTCGGGAAACACGCGAGTGAAGAAGAATTCGAGGAATCCTTGGTGGTCGCGGAGCCAGTAATCAGCGTTGAATTTCGCCCAGCCGTCGTTTTTCTCGAGCTTCTCTTCGAACAGGTTCCTCGCTGCGATTCGTTTCGGGTTCCCGGGTGCGAGCGGAACCGATGGCCCTATGAAAACGGCTGATGTCACTCGCTCCGGATGCTCTGCGGCCAGCACCAACGCCCACCGCGCACCCGCCGACAGCGACACCAAGCCGGCCGATGCGGTTTCGGTGTCATCCATCACCGCGAGCGCGTCAGCCGCCAACACCCAGTCCGTATACGCCTCCGGGTCTGGCGGACGGTCGGACAGCCCGTTGCCACGCCCGTCCATCACGAGCACGCGACAGTGACGCGCCAGGTAGGAGATCTGATGCTTCCAGTGCCGGGAGTGGATGATCGACCACGCCGGCAGCAAGAACACCGTCCGGTCGCCTTCGCCGTACAGCTCCCAGTGGAGCCGAACCCCTTCTCGAACCGTGTAACCGTGGCGGTCAGGGTTTCTCGCTCTCATTCCTTTCCTTCCTCGCGCTCATTCTCCGCCCGCACGGGCCGAAAGGCGGGCGCGCATCGCGCCCGCCTCCGCCCATTGCAAAGCTCAGACAGAAACCGTGACCGAGTGGGCGACGCCATCCACGACGAGCATCGAGTAGACGTCGGGGACTCCGCCGCGGTTGTCGGACGCCGGGCGGTTCTGGATTCGCTCGACGACATGGCGGGCGCCGCCTTTCGGCTCGAGTGCGACGAACCGATCCATCCAGGTCTTGCGCTCGTCGGGATTCGCTTTGACGGCATAGACGGGTTGCATCTTCTTTACCTCTCTAAACGTGGGAATTGATTACGGACGGGCTTCGTAAACGAGGTTGAACGGCGTCTCCGCGACGCGGCGGAAGTGCTTGAAGCCGCCGGCGGTCGCGACGTCGCGAATACGGGACTCGCCGGCCTGGGCGCCAAGTGCCAGCCCAACATCCTGGGATAGCGAGTTCGGCGTGCATAGAAACGTGGAGAAGGCGTAGTAGGCGCGGCCGACGGGGTTCAGGTTCTGCTCGACCCGATCGCCGGCGATCGGCTCGACGATCAGCCATGTTCCGTCCGAGGCCAGCGCCTGGCGCACGTGCCGCGCAGCGCCGACCGGGTCCCCCATGTCGTGGAGGCAATCGAACATGGCGACCAGGTCATATCCGGTCCCTGGAAACGAGGAGGCGGGTGCGACCTCGAACCGAGCGCGATCCTCGATGCCGGCCTCCCTGGCCTTGCGCCGGGCAAGCTCGATCGACTCCGGGTGGTAGTCGAAGCCCGTGAATTTCGACCGGGGGTAGGCTCCCGCCATGAGCCGGGTCGATGCGCCCAGCCCGCAGCCGATGTCGGCCACCTTCGCGCCCACGCCGAGCTTGGCCTCGACCCCGTCGAGCGCCGGGATCCAGGACGAGACCAGGTTTGCGTTGTAGCCCGGCCTGAAGAACCGCTCGCACCCGGTGGAAACGCCGATGTCGTGCTGGTGCCAACCAAAGCCGGTCCCGGTCCGGAACGCCGACTCGATCTCCGATTCGGACTTGAGCGTGGCCGTCGCCAGCTCGAAAGCGCCACACACAAAAGCGGGGCTGTCCTCGTTGGCCAGCGCCATCGCCTGCTCCGCCGGCAACAGGTAGTGCTGCGTCTGGGGGTCGTACTCGACGAATCCGCCCGCCGCCTGCGCGTTGAGCCATTCGCGAACGTAGCGCTCGGCGGTCCCTGTCTTTTCGGCGAGCTCGCCGGAGGTGATCGGGCCGCTAGCCGCCATCGCCTTGTAGAGGCCGAGCCTGTCGCCGATCACGATGAGGCCCGCGTTTACGGTTGCGCCAAGCTCGCCGACCACCTGCCCCATAAAGGCGTTGAGCTTGTCCATGTCAATCGCCGGTGTCTGTACTGCCATTTGTCCTCCTCCGAAAGTTGAGATGCTCAGACCGTAGGAGTGGGTGGGAGGGGGTCGCATCAGGGACCCCACCTAGTTGTTGCCGGACGCGGGAGACTATTGCGGTGCTCCTGGGCCGCGACGCTGAGCTGTCGGCGATCGACCAGGCCCTCGCCTCGGCGAGGCTCGGCAAGAGCTCGCGTGTCCTCATTCGCGGTGAGCCGGGAATCGGCAAGACCGCACTTCTCGAATACGCCGTGGCGCGGGCCGGTTCGATGCGCGTCCTGGCCGCGCGGGGCGTGGAGTTCGAGGCAGACGTTCCATTTGCGGGGCTGCATCAGCTCTTCCATCCGACGCTGGCCTTGCTGGATCGGCTGCCCCCGATCCACGCTGCCGCTCTGCGATCGTCGCTGGGATTGGGAGCGCGGATCGAGGCCGACCGGCTGATCATCGGCGCGGCTGCGCTTGGCCTGATCTCGGCTTACGCGGAGGAGGCTCCTCTCCTCATCACCCTCGACGACGCGCAGTGGCTCGATCGTGCCTCCGCCGAGGCGGTCGCCTTCGCGGCTCGCAGGCTCTTCGCTGACCCGGTGGCGATCGTGATCGCGCTTCGCGGAGGAGAGGATTCGCCGCTCGCGGCGGCAGGCCTTCCCGAGCTCCGGTTGCAGGGGCTTGACTCGGCGTCCGCCACCGCGCTCCTGGAGCAGGCCGCCTCTGAACGCGTCTCGCCCGACGTCGCGCGCTGGATGCTGGAGGCAACCGGCGGAAACCCACTCGCACTGATCGAGCTCGGACACGAAGCACCCCGCATGTCCGCGTCTCCACACGACACCTTGCCGATCGCGACCAGCGTTGAGCGTGCCTACTTGCGGCGAGCGGATGGGCTTTCGGAAGGGGCGCGCCGTGTGCTCCTCTTGATGGCCGCGTCGGGAACCGCAGAGCTCGGCCTGGTTCAGCGCGCGGCTCGGGCTTTCGAGCTGAGTCCTGTCGACGTCGAGCAAGCCGAGGCTGCTGCTGGGCTGGTCATGCAGCGCGCGGATCGGGTTGAGTTCGTGCATCCGCTTGCGCGAGCAGCCATCTACCACGCCGCGACGCCGGCGGATCGCCGCGCCGCTCACAGGGCTTTGGCGAGAGTCATGACTGAGCCCGACGACGCCGACCGCCAGGCGTGGCACCTGGCCTCGGCATCAACCGGATGGGACGCCGACGCCGCGACAGCGCTGGAGGGCGCGGCCCGACGAGCCCGAGAAAGCTCGGGCTACGCCGCAGCCGCAAGCGCCTGGGCAGAGTCGGCGCGGCTCACCGAGATGCCCGAGCTGAAGGCCGCGAGGATTTTCAACGCGGCCGACAACGCCTGGCTCGCCGGTCGGGTGGAGGACGCGGTCGGCTTGCTCGCCGAAGCCCGAAACCATGCCGAGACACGCGATCTGCGGATCGACATCGACACTCTCAGCGGCCACATCGCCATGCGCCGCGGCTCGGTCGTGGAGGGTTATCGGCTTCTGGTCGCGGCGGCCGGGGCTGTGGAGCGCGTCGACCGCCTGAAGGCGATTCGCATTCTCGCCGACGCGGTGCTGTCGACATTCGGCGCCGGACGGCCATCCGACATGCTGGCTGATGCCCAGAAGGCGATCGGGCTGCTGCGTCCGGACGATCCGCCGGAGGTCGCCATCTTCGCTCATGTCGCATACGGCGCCCTGGTCGTCCTCGCAGGGCACGGCTCGGACGGGCCGACGCACTTCCGCCAGAGCGTGGAGCTGTTCAAGAAGGTGCCGGCCGAGAATGCCGACCCGCTGGTGCTCATCTGCGCGTGCTTTGTCGGTCTGTTCCTGCGCGAGGCCGAAGCCGGTCGCGATCTGCTGGAGCGAGCTGTCATCCTGGCGCGTGAGCACGCGCCCACGGCGGCCCTGCCGACGCTGCTGTTCATGTTGGGTCGCGACGCCGCCGCGACCGATCGCTGGGCGCTGGCGCGCGCGAACTATGAAGAAGGCGACCGTGTTGCGCGCGAAACGACCCAGTTCACGAGGCTATCGGGCGGACTCGCAGGACTGGCCTGGCTCGATGCCCTGGAGGGCCGGGTGGATGAGTGCCGCACCCACGCAGCTGAAGCGATCCAGCTGTGCGACGAATACGGGATGGGCCTCTACAAAGCATGGTCGCTGACAGCCCTCGGTCAGCTCGAGCAGAGCCTGGGGCATCAAGAGGAAGCGCTCCAATACTTTGTTTCGTGTGAGTCCGTGCTTTCGGGCGTCTCCATCAATGACCCTGACATCTCGCCTCTGCCCGACATTGTCGATACCCTCGTGCGGCTCTCACGGCACCCTGAAGCGCGCGAGGCCGCCGCCAGGTATCAACCGTCCGCCGAGGCCAAAGCCTAGCCGTTCGCGCTCGCGCGCGCTGCACGCGCTAGGGCGCTTGTCGCCGATGACGACAGGTACATCGAGGAGTACGAGACCGCCCTGCGGCACCATCGCGACACTCCCGATGTGTTTGAACAGGCGCGAACTGAGCTCTACTATGGCGAGCGCCTTCGGCGTTCTCGCCGCCGCATCGACGCGCGGCGGCATCTTCGCGAAGCTCTGAACGCGTTCGACCAGCTGGGTGCGGCACCGTGGGCCGAGCGTGCCATGCAGGAGCTGCACGCAAGCGGAGAGACAGCCCGCGTGCGCGATGACACCTCCCGCCAGCAGCTCACGCCGCAGGAGCTCCAGGTGGCGATGACCCTGGCCGAAGGGGCCACTACGCGTGAGGCGGCGGCCAGGCTTTACCTCAGCCCGAAGACTGTGGAGTACCACCTGCGTCATGTCTACGACAAGCTCGAGGTCCGGACGCGGGAAGACCTGCGGAAATTGATACTGGCCCAATCACGGCCGGCTGGCTCGAGAAAGGCGCTGATGTTCACGGACCTCGCTGGTTCGACGAGCCTGGTCGAGGCGATTGGTGACAAGGCGTGGCACGACCTGAGTGCGTGGATGGATGGCGAGATGCGGCGGTGCTTCGACGAATTCAAGGGTCGCGAGGTCGACCATGCGGGCGATGGATTTTTCGTTGTGTTCGACGCTGCCGCCGATGCGATCGATTGCGCGGGCGCGATTCAGCGCCGGTTGTCGAACCACCGCCGTCTGCATGGGTACGCGCCCCAGGTACGCATCGGGATCCATGTGGGGGAGGTCCAGGGCTCCGACTCAACGCTCAGAGGTGCCGCGGTGAACCGCGCGGCGCGCCTTTGCGCGGCAGCTGAGGCGGACGGGATCATCGCTTCACGCGAAGCTCTTGAAGCGAGCGGCCGCCAAGTAATCGGTTTCCAGAAATTCGTCTTGAAGGGGATCAAAGAACCCATCGAGGCGGCGGAAGTTCCCTGGGAGCGATAGCACGCCGCTCACCGCCTTGCTTGACGGCCGGCTGTGAATGTTCACGGGCATGAAGTGGTTTCACGGTCCATGAACACGAAATGGACGGCTGAACAAATTCCGGGACAGCAAGGTCGCACTGCGATCGTCACAGGGGCCAACAGCGGGCTGGGGTTCATCGTCGCGCGGGAGCTTGCCCGAGCCGGTGCCCGTGTGATCGTGGCGACACGCGACGCCGGACGTGGCGCGAACGCCGTCGGCGAGATCAAGGCGGCGCACCCGGCGGCAAAGGTCGAGCTCGCGCAGCTCGACCTGGCCAATCTCGCCTCGGTCAGAGCATTCGCGCAGTCGTTCCTCGACGCCGGCAGCAGTCTCGACCTGCTCGTCAACAACGCTGGAGTCATGGCGGTCCCGCGCCGGCTGAGCCCGGATGGATTCGAGCTCCAGTTCGCAACCAACCACCTGGGCCACTTCGCCCTGACCGGACTGCTCGTGCCCGCGTTCAACCAGCAGCCTGGAACCCGCGTCATAACGGTCAGCAGCAACAACCACAAGGCTGGGCAGATGCGCTTAGACGACCTTCAGGGAGAGCAGCAGTATTCGCGCTGGGGCGCGTATGCGCAGTCGAAGCTTTCCAACCTGCTGTTCACTCTCGAGCTGGATCGAAGGCTCAAAGCCGCCGGGCTGCCGATGATCAGCGTGGCCGCCCACCCTGGCTACTCGGCCACGAACCTGCAGAACAACGCAGTTCCGCGGCAGCTGCGATTCCTGGCCCGCATGGCAAACGCGCTGATGGCCCAGTCGGCCGAGATTGGCGCTCTTCCCCTTCTTTATGCGGCGACCTACCCGGACCTGCCCGGCGGCTCGTATATAGGCCCCGACGGCCCAGCCGAGATGCGAGGTTATCCGACCGTGGTCCAGCCAAGCGACAAGGCGAAAGACGTCGAGGACGCCAGTCGGCTCTGGCAGATCTCCGAGAAGTTGACGCGCGTGACGTATGAGATGCCGGCGCCGGCGGCCGCCTAGTCCAGCATCTCGACCGCCCTTCTATAGTCGGCTGACGTGTCTGCCGGCACTGCCGAACCGATCACGACTCAGAAGGTTTCGGATTGGGTAACGCTCCTGATTCTCTTCGGGATCGCGTCGACGGTCGAGGCCTTCACGGTCTCTCATGTGTTCCGCTTCATGCCGCTGTACCTCGCGACGGTCCACGTGCCGGCGTCGGAGATTCCAGCCTGGACCGGATACCTGAACGCCGCGTTCTTCCTTTTTGGCTTGCCCCTCGTCCCGTTCTGGGGAGTTTGGGCAGAGCGTTACGGGCGCATCCCGATCATCGCCCGCAGCGCATTCGTCGAGATGGTCGTTTTCGCCGGGCTCTGGGTCGCACAGAACAGGTGGCAGGCCGCGTTCGCCATGCTCCTCGTCGGCTTCCAGCTCGGCAACACCGGCGTCATGCTCACCGCTCTGCGCGCGGTCACCCCGCAACGGCGGGTCGGGTTCGCGATCTCGATCTATGGCATCACGCCTTCTCTTGGTTTCGCGATCGGTCCCGCCGCGGGCGGCTGGCTCGTCGACCACGGCGTCTTGAACCTGCACACCCTGTTCGCGCTTGATGCCGCGCTCTCTCTGGCGGCCGGCATCATCGTTGTGGCATTCGCCCGGGAGGGGCCGCGCCCGCTCCGGCCTTCCGGGTCGGCGACGCAGCTCGCGCTCGGCGCCCTGCGCCTGGCCCTCACGGGACGTGTGACCCTGATCGTCTTCGGCGTCTTCGGTCTCGCCTACTTTGCGCTGCAGATCGCCAACCCGTTCCTGCCGCTTCTGGTGGTTAGGCTCGTCGGCGGCACGTCTGGCGCCGCCGGCCAGATCGGGATCGTCTTTGGCGCCTCGGCTTTGCTCGGCGCACTGCTCTCGCCGCTGGCGGGGGCTGCCGGCGATCGTTATGGTTTCCGGCCGCTTCTCGCAGGGGCGTGCGTGCTCGCCGCGGCGAGCCTGGCCGAGCTGGCGCTGGCGCCGAATCTCGTCTTGCTCACGGTGGGCGCGGTCTTCCTCGGCGCCGCCACGGCGACGGCGATCTCGATGGTGTTTGCGCTCCTGGCCACGGCCGTCCCTGAGGCCCGTCGTGCCACGACGCTCAACCTGGTTTTGCTACCTATCTACTTCTCGTCCATCGCGGGAGGAATCGTGGGCGCGATTCTTGTGCGCAACGGTCTCAACACAGTCCTGTGGGCAGGAGCGGCGATCTCTTTGCTCGCAGCGGTGTTGACCACAAGGTTGCGCTCAACTGACTCAGTCCTCACGTAGGCCTTGACAGCCACAAGCGCTCCTGGCCGCACCGGTAGGGAGCGTTACGATGTGGCTACGGCTTGAGGCGTAGGGGAGGTCGACTTTATGTCCGTCTGGATCGAGGCCATCGCCTTCAACCATGATCAGAGCACCGCTACTCACGACGCCCTGAATCTCCGTCGCAACGCGAGCGAAGAGGTCCGCTTGCCGGAGTGGCAGGAAGGGATTTGCGTCCGGCCCGAGGATTCGCCTGCGGCGTACTCGATCGCCGACATCCATGGCCATAAGATCACCATCAAGGCCAGCTTTCGAAGCTCGAACCCGAATCCCCACAAGCTTGAGATTCGCGCTGTCGACGACCTCGACGATCCGGACATACCCACCGAATGCCGCAACGTCCTCGGCCAGGTGGAGGCGAAGAAGATCGCGTTCGCGGGCGGACAGAGTGGCATGCAAGAGATGACCCTCCACAAGGTCAAGCTGCACGATTGGGGAGTAGGGGTGAGGGAGACGACGTGGCACTGGCAGGTCAGAGATGACGCGGACGACGAGTGGGAGCACTTCGCCAGCACCCGCCACCGCATCTACTCGGTTCTAACGACCCCCACTGCGCCTTGGCAGCAGACGCCTTTCAACTCCACCAACGCAGACATCCTGTGGACCGACGTACTCGATTACGCGTGCTGGTGGGCTTTCGGCGCCAAGACGCCCGACAAGGCGGCGGGCAAGATCACCCGCCACGTCTACAACCTGGGGCCGGCCGTTCTCACCTACGACTGTCCCGGCGGTGGCTCGACCCAGTACGCCTGGCCGGACTTCAATTGCACCGCGTTCATCGACCGCCTGCGCGGAGGCATCGGAAACGGCTACTACCTCAACTGCACAGACTGCGCGACGATCACGTCGACCTTCGCCAACGCCATCGGCTGCGACTTATGGCAGTCGAGAATGTTTGGCGGCTGGAGTTTCGCGCTGAACGAGATCCTGGCGATTGGATCCAACGTCTGGCAGACGGCGTGTGGATGGGGCAGCTTCAGCTACCACGAGGTGGCGTGGGAGGGCGCCTGCACATCGAACGAAGACGTGTTCGACGCCTGTCTTCAGGTCGACGGGGACGCCGACCCGACCACTCCACCACATACACCGCTGCTTCCGGTGGATCTGAGATTCGGGCTTCCGGGCGACGGGCTTTACCGCGATCGGCTGGCGACCCCTCTGGGGCGTCCCAACTGCAACGACCAGCCCGCGACCAGACAGCGGCGGCAGGTGAACTGAATGGATGAGAAGTTGCGCAGCGAATTGCGCCATAGGTTCGACTTCGACACCTGGAAGACGGCGCCGCGTGCGGTCGCCGAGCTGTCGATTGGCGGCTTGATTGAGGTGGGCAGCGAACTCGGCAGATGGACGGTGCGCAAGATGCAGCCGCTGAAAGTTCCAGGGACGCGCGCCGCCTCTCAGTCGATGTGGCAGGAGGATGCGGCAGCCGATGCGCTGTTGAGAGTCGACCTGCTCGAGGCTTCGTCGGGGACAGCTGCCCGGGAGCTGGTTCTGGAGCTCCTAGGAGAATTCCAGTCGCCTGAGATAAAGCGCGTCGCCGACCCACGGGCCGGCGAGCTCGCCTTCAGCGGGCCCGGGGAGACGGCGATCCTGTTTGCCCGCGCCAACCTGGTCGCAATGGTGCGCAACGCCGGGCGGCGCGTCGTCCAGGTGACTGAGTTCGCCAAGACGCTCGACACTCTCCTCGGCGGGGGTTGATAAGCCTCCGCTAGCTGATCGATTCGGCTGGGCGCGCAGATCCCGAAAAAGGCGAGACCGGGCGCGGCTGCAGCACGCCGTCGATGTAGAGGTCGACCTTTTCGTTGTAGAAGCAGAGGAGGTTCTCGATCTTGGGGATCTCCGGGATCGGCCGCGGATAGCTCCACACGAAATCCTTGTACGTCTTGCCGCCGATGTGCAGCGACCAGTAGCTGGCGTCGCCTTTGTAGGGGCAATGCGTGACTCTGCTTGTTGACTCGAGCAGGTCCATGCGCACATCGAGCTTAGGAATGTAGTACCGCGTCGGCAGGCCGGTTTCGAAAAGCAGCACCGGCCGTCTTGTCTCGGCGACCACCTGGCCGTCCACCTCTACGCGCACGTGACGAGAGCTGTGGACGGTGTCCACCCTCGTGTAGGGATCGCGCGGATGGACGAAGACTTCTTCGTCTTCTTCGAACCACGAGTCGACGGCCTTCCAGTAGAAGGCGATGTGACCTTCCAGCGGCGTGAGGTCACCGGTGGGATTTGCGTAGCTGTAAGCGAGGTTGTCCTCGACACGTCCACCCGTGTTCGAGCGCCAGCGGACGGTGCCGGAGCCGGTGTCCGGCGCCGCCTCTTTCGCGGCCAGCAAGTCCATCCGCACGTCCGCCACTGGGAACCAGTACGTAGGCGGGCGCCTGGTCTCGAACACCAACAGCACACTCTGACTGTCGGCGATCAACCTGCCGTCGAAGAAAGCTCGCACGCGTCGCGGGCTGTATTCGATGTGAGCTCCGTCTTTCAGCCGTGCCCGGTCGGCCGCGGCCGCCACGCCAGCTCGCGCCGCTTCGCTCATGTACCAGCTAAACCGCCCGATTCGAAGGAACCTTCCGTCGTGTCATTCAAAAGAACACCCTCCTCTTGCGAATCTGCAACGTGCGCAACATTCCGCTGGCCACGAACATCGCCACCGCCGACATGTTGATGTCGTCGGACCTTATCTGGAGGCTGCCTGAGATGTCGGCCAAGACCTGGTGGGAGGAGAAAGACCCTGCCTGAGCCGGCCATCTGTCGAGCTAGGAGACGAGCACCTCGACCCGCCCCGCGTCGATGGCGACCATCTTGTCGAGCGGGTCGCGCTTGACGACCGCGTTGATATGGTCCACCACTTCCACGATCTCCGCCCGCATCCCCTCGACGTCCTCACCCTCGGCCTCGATCTCGATGAACGAGTACTCGTCAGCGTGGCCCTTGCGATAGCCGGTCCAGTGGAAATGCCAATCGGTTCGATGATTCAGGGACAGCGCGGCAAACACGGCGCCCCAGGTGGCCTCTTCATCGGCGGGTATCTGCTCTATCCGTGCCCTCACACCGCCAATCATTGTGCGCCAGAGCTGTTTCGTCCGGGAGTTCGCCCCGGAGCACACTATGCCGATGCGGGCGAACCGGCTTCTGTCGACCCAGCTGAACGCGCTCAACTTCCACCTTCACGAGGTGGCCGCCTCGATGCAGCCGGACGACTGGCTCCGCCGCAGCGTCCCCGGTACAAACCTGCCTGCGTTCACCTTCTGGCATGTCCCGCGGACGATCGATTCCACCGTCAACATGGGAATCCGGGGCGTGCCGGAATTGATCGAGTCAGAGCCCTGGGCCGCGAGGCGTTGGGCGCGGCCGGAAGGCGGAACCGGCTACACAGTCGAGGAGGCTGACCAACTCGCCGCCGACGTGGTTCCGGCTGAGGTTGTCGAGTACGCGGACGCGGTCAGGTCACATGTAAGCCAGTGGCTCAAGACGGTCACGGACGAGGAGCTCGACGCGCCCAACATGCTGAAGGAGCACACCGCCAAGACAAAGGCCTACTACCGGCCTGAGGTCGAAGAAGCAATCGCGCCTCTCGTGGGCCAGCCGGTGTGGCTTCTGGTCAGCCTCACGTGTTTCGCGCATGGCTGGGCGCACCTCGAGGAGATCAAACTCCTGGCGGCCGCAGGTCGAAAGTAGATGTTCCAGCTCGAAGCCGACAACAGGAGTCGACTTATCGCGCCTCGCTGTATCCAGCGGCGCTTATCGAGGCCGCAATAGCGCCTCGCTGTATCCAGCGGCGCTTATAGAGCCGGCACCAGCGCCTCGCCGTCCGTCACCGGATCGGGATGTGGAGGCCGGACCTACCGGCCTCCACGACTTGAGCTCCTAGCGACCCTCAGTCCATCCGCACGCCGCGCGCACGGCTTGAGCCAGCGTTTGCAGATTCATCCACTGCGCCTTCGTCGTCGGTCGACCCGCGGCCCATGCGGCCTTCAGCGCCTGGACTGCCGCCGTGCATTGCGCGGTGGGGGCGAACGTTTTGGTGACAGGGGCAGACGTCGCGGTTGGCGCGCATGCGGTGCGCGCTGCTCCGAAGAGCGATACAAAATTCGCGCGCTCGGTGCTGTCTTCGCCTTGATCCGCAGTCACGTCGGGGTTGGTCTTGGCGACCGCGCGCTCGGATGCGTCCTCCGAGGCATCGGCAGTCGCGGCCGACTTGATGTTCTCGATCGCCGCGGTGCATTCCGCGCTCAAGGTCGCCTGCGCGGCGATCGAGCGATCACTCGATTGACTCGAAGGTGCATATGCGAGTCCGATTTGAGCTGACGCGAGAGCGATCGCAGCGCTGATGCCTGCAGCGGCACCGGTGTAACCGACGAACTTGCGAATCGAGATCATTCGTAGCCTCCTCGTGAGCCCCGGTTGGGCCCAGAGAGACTAGCCGATCACCTTGGCGGAAAACAATGCCTTCAGCTGGACCGGACTGATGTTTCCGCCGCTGCAGATCAGCGCCACGCGATGATCGCGTAGCGAGGCTTTCAGCTTCAAGGCTGCGGCGAGAGCGGCCGCGCCCGCCGCCTCGACCATCGTCCGTGTCTTCTCGATCATCACCGCCGTCGCGGCGTCGATCTCGTCGTCGGCGACGAGGACGAAGTCGTCCAGCAGCCGGCGCAAGATCCGCTGCGGAAGCTCGAACGGCGCAGCGGTGGCCAGGCCCTCCGCGCGCGTCCGGTTCGGCGACTCCGTAAGCTCGCCGCTCTTCCAGGACAGGTAGGCCGACTTCGCCTCCTCAGACTGGACGCCGATCACCCGGATCCCCGGATTGATCGCCTTGGCCGCGATGCACGCGCCGGCCGCTCCGGACCCGCCGCCGACCGGCACGATCACCGTGTCGACGTCGGGCTGTTCCTGCAGCAATTCGAGCGTGTGCGTCCCCACGCCCGCGATGAGGAGCGGTTCGTCGCCCGAGTGGATGTACCGATAGCCGTGCTCCCGGGCGAGCTTCTCGGCGTGCCGCCGCGCGTCGTCGTAGCGCTCGCCCTGGAGGACCACCTCAGCGCCGAGGTCCTGCATCGACTCGACCTTCACCGGATTGGCGGCCGCCGGCGCACAGATGATCGCGCTCACCCCGAACAGGCGCGCCGCGTAGGCGACCGACTGGCCGTGGTTCCCTGTCGAAGCGGCGATCACCCCTCGCGCGTGCTCGTCTTCATCGAGGCGGCTCACCAGGTTGACGCCGCCCCTCACCTTGAACGCCCCGGTGGGGTTGTGGTTCTCGTGCTTGACGTAAATCTCCGCGCCGACCAGGCGGTCCAGGGCCGGATAGCGCCGCAGCGGTGTCGGCTCGAGGTAGGGCCGGATCTGCCTGGCCGCGTCAAGCACGTCAACGAAGGCGGGCTCTTTCGGCTCTAACATCGCTGAAAGGCTAGTTGAACTCGCCTAAGCCGGTTCGAAACCGCGTGCGGTGGCTCAACATGGCGCTCCTATGCGCAAGACGATCGCCAGGACGATCTTGGTTGCGGCGGTGGCCTTTAGCGCCGCAGCGTGCGGCTTCGACACCAGCGCGACCTTCAACGCCGACGGCTCGGTGACGGTGGGCTTGAAATTCCTGTTTCCCAAGTCGCTGATGGACGGCGCCAATGGCACCACTGTCACAGGCATGAGCCCGTCTGACATCGCCGCAGCAAACACCAAGCTGCAGGCGAAATACCCGGGGTCGAAAATCAGCGTGGTCACCGAGGGCGACGAGAAGGGCGCTTTGATGACGATCCCGTTCAAGACCGAGAAGGACGCGTTCACGTTCCTCACCTCGCCATCCCAGCTGAGTCCGTCTGGGGCAACTTCTGGCTCGGGGGTCGGCATAAACCTTTCCAACACGGGTGGCCTGTTCAACGCAGCGACGCATACGACTTCCGGCCAGAACGACACCTACACGTTCAAGACCGCGCCGGCGCCGATGGCTTCGCCGTCGCCCGGCCAACAGCAGATCATCAGCCCTGACGAGATCGCGTCCGTCTTCGTCATCACGTTCGCGCTCACGGTCCCGCACGTGATCACGTCCGCCCCAGGCGCCGTGTTCACGCTCGACCGAAAAACAGCGATCTGGAAGCTGTCATGGACGAAGGCGGAAACGTTCACGGCCACGACGGGATCCGACGCCGGGTTGGTGGCCAGCGTTTCGCCGCTTCAGGACTCACGCCTTGTGATCGCCGTCGGATTCATAGCCATTGCGGTGGGATTCCTGCTCGGGATGCTCCTGACGTGGCGGACGCTGCGGAGGCCGGTCCTCCAGCCGGCTGTGCAGGTCGCCACGGCGCCGGTTGCACCCGAGCCGGTGCCACTCGTACCGCCGGCGGCGTGGCCCGGACCACCGCCAGGCGCGCCGCCGCCCTCGACGACCTCCTGACCGCCGACAATTAGGGCGTGGCCGCAGGCGACCTGAAGCTCGGCGTCTTCGTGCCCCAGGGCTGGCGCATGGACCTGGCCGACGTGCCCGACCCGATCGAGAAGTACGAGACGATGAGCCGCTGCGCGAGAGAGGCGGAGCAGGCAGGGTTCGATGCCGTCTGGCTGTACGACCACTTCCACACGGTGCCCACGCCGCAAATGGAATCGGTGTTCGAATGCTGGACGTCGATGGCCGGGCTGGCGCGCGATACGAAGACGATCCGCCTGGGCCAGATGGTGACCTGCAACAGCTACAGGCCGCCGTCCCTGCTCGCGAAGATGGCCAGCTGCATCGACGTGATGAGTCGTGGCCGGTTGATCCTCGGCATCGGCGCCGGCTGGTACCAGCACGAGTACGAGGCGTACGGCTACGAATACCCCGACACGCCCGAGCGCCTTCGAATGCTGCGCGAGTCTCTCCAGGTGATCAAGGCGATGTGGACAGAGGAGCAGGCCACCTTCGATGGCCGCTACTACCACGTGCGCGGCGCGATCAACGAACCGAAGCCGGTGCAGAAGCCGCACCCTCCGATCTGGATCGGCGGTGGAGGCGAGAAGGTGACCTTGAAGCTCGTCGCTCAATATGGGGACGCGTGCAACTTCAACGCTGATGTGGAGACCGTGCGGCACAAGCTGGAGGTGCTTCGCGAGCATTGCGAGACCGTCGGCCGCGATTACGACTCAGTGCTGAAGACGCTCGAGTTCTACACAATGTTGGGCGACAGCCGCGAGATTGACCGTGTTGTGGCGGATGCAGCCCGCCGTTCCGGCCAGGACGAGTCATTCATGCGCTCCTGGCACCCACTGCACGGGGACGCCGACCGTATCGCCGAGATCATCCAGAGCTACGCCGAGGTGGGGATTCAGTACTTCATCGTCAACCTGCCCAATGCGTTCGAGGGAGGCGTGATCACGCGCTTTGCCGAAGAAGTCTTCCCGCGGGTCGGATTTCACGCCGTATCCAGATGAGCGGATGGCAACAGTTGAGCGATATGGTGCGGGCGCCGATGCCGCGGACTTCGTGCCCGGCGATTTCATCCTGACCCATCGCCACCGTCTGTTTGCCACGCTCATCAGCCGGGCGCAGAGGCGGCGATTCAAAGGAGCCGATGCACCCTTTGCCCACTGGAGCCACGCGGCGGTGGTCGTCGGGCGGGACGGCGCGCTCGTTGAGGCCGAGACGATGGGCGTTGTCCGCAGCGCGATTGCGAAGTATCACGACGATGAGTACCACCTGGTACGGCTCGGCGGCGAATTCACTCCTGATCGGCGCGCGCGAACTGTGGAGTACGGCGAAAGCCAGGTCGGGAGTGGGTTCGGCTACCTCGACATGGTCGGCGCGACCCTGCACCTCTTGTTCGGCTGGCCACTGCGCTGGGTCCGGCGCAACCACGAGATCTGCTCCAGCCTTGTCGTGAAGGCCCTGCAGCGAGGCGGGTTGCTGGGCGAGCTGGACCCAGCCCTGACGCTGCCGGCCGATCTCGCCAAGGCGTTCGACGTCCGACCCTGATCTACCATGCCGCGCGTGAGGCGATTCGAGCTCGCCTGACAGCAGGCCGCTTCGGAATGCTGTATACAAGCAGCATCTTCGGCTCGGCCGGATTGGGGGAGGATTCACGATGAAGCATCGGTTTGCTGCGCCTGCAGTGGCGGTCCTGGCCATCGTGGCCGCGGGGTGTGGGGGGAGCAACACGCCGAGCTCAGGCTCGACGATCACCTTCGCCGCTCCCGTCTCGCAGACCGGCGCGTTCGGCCAGGCCGAGGGCCTCTACACCCTCCAGGGCTATAAGTTCTGCGTCAATACCTTGAATGCGAAGGGCGGCATCACCTTCGGCGGCCAGTCGCACCAGGTCAGCCTCGTGACCCAGGACGACCAGAGCGTCGCCGCGACCTCCGCCCAGATCGTCGACCAGTTCAACGACCAGGGCCGCAAGCTGATCCTCAGCCCGTACGGGTCGGCGGCAACCACCGCGGATGCGCCGGTTGTCGAGCGCAACGGCCAGGTCATGGTGGACGCCAACGGAGCCGACACCGCGATCTTCTCGCACGGCTACAAAAACACCTTCGCCGTGCTCTCGCCGAGCAGCTCCTACGTCACCAGCATCATCGACGCCCTGGCCGCGTTGAACCCGGCGCCAAAAACCGTCGCCATCATCGCCGCGAACGACGGCTTCAGCCAGCACTCCGCCCAGACCGGCGTGAGCGAGGCTCAGGCCAAGGGCATGACGGTGGTTCCATCCGCGACGGCCTACACGACTTCGACCAAGGTCGCGGCAAACGTGACCGACGTGTCGAGCGCGCTGATCGCCATCAAGCCGACGAGCCCGGACGTGATCATCATCTCGGCTCACCTCAACGAGGCGGTCGCCGCGGTCAAGCAGGCGTCCGAGCTCGGGGCCAAGCCAAAACTCGGTTTCGCCGCTACCGTCGCACCGCCTACGCCGGCCTTCATCTCAGCGTTGGGCAAGTCCTCCGAAGGCGTGATCGGCAGCACGCAGTGGGTGCCCGAGATCTCCGCATCAGACAGCATCTTCGGCAACGCCCACCAGTTTCTGACGAACTTCACAAACACCTTCGGCTGGTCGACCACCCAGTATCCCTACCAGGCGGCGGATGCGGCCGCCGGGTGCGAGGCCATGGCGCTGGCGATCGAGAAAGCCGGCTCGGCGGACCCGTCGGCGGTGCGCACAGCGCTCGCCGGCCTCAAGGCCGATACGTTCTACGGCCACATCGAGTTCGACTCGACCGGCATGAACACGACCAAGCCGATGTACGTGGTCCAGGTTCAGCAGTCAGGCTTCACGACCATCTACCCGAGCAACCTCGCGACCAAGCAAGCGATCTGGCCCGCCGTCTCGTAAGGGCAATCTGATGGGGCAGTTTCTGCAGGCGGCCGCCTATGGCATCGTCCAGGGCGGCCTTCTCGCCCTGGTCGCAGTCGGCTTCTCGCTGGTGTGGGGAGTCATGAACGTGATCAACTTCAGCCACGGCGCGTTCGCCGTGACCGGCGCCTACGTCGCCTGGCTCATGAGCCAGCGATTTGGCCTCGACCCGTTCCTGGCGATTCCGATCGTCGCCATCGCGCTCTTCGGCTTCGGCTATGTCATCCAGCGAGGTCTGATCAACCTGATCATCAACGCGCCCATCTTTCTCACGCTGTTGCTCACCTTCGGCCTGAACCTGGTGATCCTGAACGGGCTGCAGCTGCTCTTCACGTCGGACGACCGCACCATCGACACCTCGTACGCATCGCAAAGCTTCGCGCTCGGGGTGGTGAACGTCCCCTATGGACGGCTCGCCGCCTGCTTTCTGGCGATCGTGATCACGGTTGCGCTCGCGCTCGTCATGACACGGACCCGGCTCGGCCACGCGATCGGAGCGACCGGGATGGATCGAGGGGCCGCGCGGTTGATGGGCATTCGCGCGCGTCATATCTATGCCGTGACGTTCGGCATCGCCGCGGCGCTGGCCGGGATCGCTGGGACGATGATCGCCACCGTCGGGTCGTTCAACCCGACGACCACCCCGGGACAGCTGACGCTGGACGCATTCGTGATCTCTGTGCTTGGCGGGCTCGGCAACATGTACGGCGCGCTGGTCGGGGGTCTCGTGCTTGGTATCGCCGAGTCGATCGGCGGTCTTCTTCTGACCGGCACCTGGGTGAACGCGATCGCGATGGCGGTGCTGATCGCGGTCCTGATCATCAGACCCTCGGGCCTCATTGGCAAAGCCCAGTACAGCGGGCGAGTGGAGGTGTGAGCGCCGGGTCTGACCCTGGGTCCCCGGCCGCGGTTCTGCAGCGCCCCCACCGAACCCGCGTGCAGGTGTTCGTCGATTGGGTTCGGTCGCGGAGACCGGCCAACTCGTGGCCGGCGCTGCTCGGACTGGCCGGGTTCGCCGCGATGCTCGTCCTGCAGCAGCTCATCGAGCCGGGGACGCAGCGACTGCTCACCGCGGTCTTCATGTTCGTCGCCCTGGCCCAGGCCTGGAACCTGATCGGCGGCTACACCGGCTACGCAAGCTTCGGCCAGGTCGCGTTCTTCGGCCTGGGCGCCTACACCGTGGCCGTGCTGATGAACAACTACCACGTCTCCTTCTGGCTGGCGATGCCTGTTGCGATCCTGGCCGGCGTGCTATTTGCGGTGCTGATCGGCGTGCCGCTGCTCCGCCTGCGAGGCCACTACTTCGCCATCGCGACGCTTGGCGCAGCCGAGGGCCTGCGCGAGGTCGTCAACAACCTGACCCCGATCACCGGCGGCGGTCTCGGGATCACCATCCCGACGTTCGGCGACCAGGTCCCGACGCCATATTTCGGCAAGCCAGGCTTTTACCTTGCGTTCCTGGTTCTGGCTGCGGCTTCGGTTGCCGTCTGCGCGCTGCTGGCGCGCAGCAGGTTCGGCTACGCGATGGTCGCCGTCAACGAAGACCAGGAGGCGGCTGGAGCGGTAGGCATCAACACGACCCTGGTCAAAGTCGTTGCGTTCGCGGTCTCGGCCGCGATCGTCGCCTGCGCCGGCGCGCTCTACGCGTTCCAGCAGATCGAGTTCTATCCGACCGACGTGTTCGACGCGAGCTTCACCGTGTTGATGGTGATCATGGTGATGATCGGAGGCAGCGGGACGATCGCCGGTCCCCTGGCCGGCGCGGTCGGGCTCGAGCTCCTCTCGCAGTTCCTACGCGTGAACCTGGGCGCCTACAACCAACTCATCTTCGGCGCGATCATCGTTGTAGTCGTCGTCTTCTTCCCCCAGGGCGTCGTCAACTACTTTCGCGAAGCGCTCCGGTCGCGTGAGTTCTCGGTCCTCGGCAACGTAAGGCGCTACAGGCTGTGATCGCGCCGCAAGCCGCTGCCCCGACGGCAATCCTCGAGGTCCGCAACATCTCGAAGCGATTCGGCGGGCTGTGGGCGCTGCGCGACGTCAGCTTTTCGGTGGCGGAGGGGCAGATCCTCGGGGTCATCGGGCCGAACGGCGCCGGCAAGAGCACGCTGGTGAACCTGATCACCGGCCTCTCGCGACCTACGAGCGGCCAGGTGTTGATCGACGGCAAGGACGTGACCGGCTCGAGACCCTGGGTGATCGCCCACGACCGGGTGGCCCGCACGTTTCAGATCGTCAAGCCGTTTCGCGGCCTGACGGTCCGCGAGAACGTGGCCATCGGCGCGATGCACGGCAACGAGCGCGATCTCAGCGTGCGCGATTCCCTCGCCACTGCAGATGAGCTGCTCGAGATGGTCGGCATCGCAAAGCACGCCAACGACGCACCCGGCCAGCTGAGCGTGGCCGACGCCCGCCGGCTCGAGCTGGCGAAGGCGCTCGCGACCCGTCCGCGGCTCTTGCTGATCGACGAGGTGATGGCAGGCTTGCGTTACGCCGAGATCGAGGCCGCTGTGCAGCTGATCCATCGCCTGCGGGACAGCGGGATCACGATCGTGGCCATCGAGCACGTGATGAAGGCGATCGTTTCGGTAAGCGACCAGATCCTGGTCCTCCATCACGGGTCGATCATCGCCAGGGGAGCGCCTCGCGACGTGTTGTCGGATGAGCGAGTGATCGAGGCCTATCTCGGCAACCGTTACGTGAAGCGAAGGTCGACGTGAACCTGCTGGAGGTGCGTGACCTCAATGCCGGCTATGGCCGCGTACAGGTGCTGTGGGACGTGAGCATCATGGTGGAGGCAGGGCAGATCGTGGCCCTTGTCGGCGCGAACGGCGCCGGCAAGACGACGCTGCTGCGAGCCATCTCAGGCATGGTCTCGACCCGGTCGGGGAGCATGAAGTTCAAGGGCCACGAGATCACCGGCTCGTCGATCGAGGGGATCGTCGATCTCGGCATCGCACACGTGCCGGAGGGGAGACGCTTGTTCACTGGACTCACAGTGCGCGAGAACCTGCTTCTCGGAGGCTGGCGGCGCAACAACAAAGACCTGAGCCGGGTCGTCGAGCTGTTCCCGGCACTGGCCGAGCGCATGAACCAGACCGCCTCCACGCTGTCCGGCGGAGAGCAGCAGATGTGCGCCATCGGGCGCGGCCTGATGGGCCGGCCGGAGCTCTTGCTGATCGACGAGCTGTCGCTCGGCCTTGCGCCGAAGACGGTGGACGAGATCGTCGCGCGGCTGCCTGAGATCGCGGCCGCCGGCACGGCAGTGCTGCTCGTGGAGCAGGACATCGACACCGCCCTGAGCGTGTCGCAATTCGCGTACGTGCTCGAAACCGGCCGGGTTACGAAGTCCGGCCCGTCGCCCCATCTGCTGGCCGACCCGACGATCCAGGAGGCTTACCTGGGCCTGGCGCCGAGCTAACCCGCCGATTCCGCCTCGTTGTATCCACCGGCGCTTTTCGAGGAGGGAAATTAAGCTCCGTTGGCGCCACCGGCGCGAAATCCTCGCCTCGCAACTTGCAAAAAAACTTGCGCGGTTTTCGCTCCAACTGGGTAAGTAGTTCTTTAATCGCCCGCGGTTAGGGCGAACCTCGTTAAAGGGCCAGGATTGCGCCCTCGGAGGCAGTGCACCATGAGTGTTCTGCTTGAGTTCCTCCTCCTGCTGTCGACGCTTGGCGCCCTCGCGCTGTACGTCGTCGGCAGATCGATCGTCGTGATCGGCCCGGCCGAGATCGGGCTCGTGACCAAGCGGGTCTCCAGGCGGCACAACACCACCGACACCCCGATCGCGTTCGCCGGCGAAGCCGGCTACCAGGCAGAGCTGTTGATGCCTGGCGTCCGCTTCAAGCTGTGGCCGACGTACGCCGTGACAAGGTACCCGTGGGTGCAGGTCCCTGCAGGTGAGATCGGCGTCGTGATCTCCCAGATCGGCGACCCGCTGCCGACCGGTGCCAAGTCGGCGGTCTTTCGGCCTGAGTTCGGCAACTTCACGAACCTGCGCGCCTTCATCGAGGGCAGGGGCCAGAAGGGGGTGCAGCGGCCGGTGCTGCCGCCGGGCACGCTCGCGCCAATTCATCCGATCGCGTTCCTGGTCATCACAGCCAGCAAGGCGTACGGCCGGCCGGTCGACACGCAGATCCTGGCCCGGGGCCCGCTTTCGCCCGCCTCGTTTGGGCTGGACGCGGACCAGCTCCGTGTCACCGTCATCGCGCCGGATGGCGCAATGGACGTCGTGGGCGTCGTCACCGCGCTGGAAGGCGACCCCCTCGGCCCAGCCGACCTCGCCGGTCGGATCGGTGGATTCAACGACATCGCGAGCATGGAAGGGCAGCCAGGAATCACCGACTCCGAGCTGATCGAAGCTCTCCTTGGCAAGAAAAACGAGCTGCACAACAACTACCAGGACTTCCAGGCATTCCTGGACAAGGGCGGGCGCATCGGCCTGCAGCACGACCCGCTGCTGTACGGCGCCTACCTGCTGAACCCGTTCCTCGTCCGCGTCGAGCTGGCTCCGATGCTCGTGGTCAACCAGGGTGAGGTCGCCGTGATCAAGGGCTACGTCGGACTGCCCACACTGGACACGTCGGGCCCTGAGTTCAAGTTCGGCTCGATCGTCCAGCCCGGCCACCGCGGCATCTGGCGCGAGGCGCTGCGTACGGGGAAGTACCCGCTGAACCCGCGCATCTACGCGGCCGAGTCGGTGCCGACGTTCATCCTCACGCTGAACTGGGCGCAGGCGAACTCAGTCGCGCACAACCTGGACGCCCAGCTGAGCCCGATCGAGGGCAAAAGCCGCGAGGGTTTCATCTTCAAGATCGACCTCCAGGTCCAGATTCACGTGCCTGACACCAAGGCGCCGAAGGTGATCTCGATGGTCGGCTCGATGCAGAACCTCGTCAACGAGGTGCTGCAGGCGGCCGTCGGCAACCATTTCCGGAACACCCTGCAGGCGCTCGAGGCGGTCCGCTTCATCGAGACGCGCGACCAGGTCCAGGCGGCGGCGCTGGAGGCCATCTCCCGCTACCTCGCGGCCTACGAGGTCGAGACGCGCGGCGTCTACATCCAGGACGTGACGTTCCCCCAGGAGCTCGTCAACGTGCTGACCCGCCGCGAGATCGCCAACCAGGAAAAGGCCACTTTCGAGCAGCAGAAGGACGCGCAGACGGTGCGCGTGGACCTGGAGAAGGCGCGCGGCACCGCCGACATGCAGGCGGAGCTGGCCAAGGCCCAGGTGTCGGTCGACATCAACCGTGCCCGGGCCAACGCCCGCAAGGCGGAGGCGGACGGCGAAGCGGCCTACGTCAGGGTCACCGGCGAGGCGGAGGGCTCGCGGCGCCGGGCGATTGGCCTGGGCGACGCAGCGGCCATGGAGGCACTCGGCCTGGCCAAGGCAAAGGGCTACGAGGCACAGGTCGCGAGCCTGGGCTCCACGCCGACTGCCGCGGTGGCGATCGCCAACGCGCTGTCGGAAGGCAAGCTCGATGTCGTGCCCGAGGTGCTCGTGACGGGCGGCGGTGGCGCGCTGGAAGGTCTGGCCGCCACGTTCATGCGCAGCCTGAACGGAAACGGCGAGGCCAAGGCCCCGAAGTAAACAGTCGGCGGACCAGGGGGCCGGCGCCCCCTGGTCTTCCACGATTAAGCTGCCGGCGATGGATCTGGGACTGAATGGCAAGGTCGTCATCGTCACCGGCGGGGCCTCTAACCTCGGCCGTGCGATCACGCTCGGGTTCGCTGCCGAGGGCGCTCGCGTGGTGATCGCCGACGTCGATGACGAGCAGTCGAGAAAAGTCGCGTCCGAGGCGGCGCCAGGAACCATCGTCGCCCGTCACACCGATGTCACCGACTGGGAGTCGGTGTCTTCCAGCGTCGAGTTCGTGAAGAGTTCGATGGGAGCCGTCGATGTGCTCGTCAACTGCGCCGGTTGGACGATCGACCGGCTGTTCACGGAAAAGCCGCGGGCCGAATGGGAACGCGAGATCGCGATCGACACGTGGGGCTTCATCAACAGCGTGCGCGCTGTGCTCGACCCGATGATCGAGCGCGGGTATGGCCGAATCGTCTCGATCGGCTCGGACGCCGGCCGCATCGGCGAGTGGCGCGAGGCGGTCTACAGCGGAACCAAGGCGAGCGTGATCGCAATGTCGAAAGCAATCGCAAGAGAGGTCGGCAAGCATGGCATCACCCTCAACGTGGTCTGTCCAGGGCTGATTCCGGGCTCGCCTGAAACGTCAGGTGAGAGCTCGATGTGGTCGGCCGAGCAATCGCAGATGTTCACCTCGGAGGTGCGAGAGAAGGCTGCAAAGGGCTACCCGCTGCGCCGCCTTGGGACGCCCGAAGACGTCGTCCCGGCCGTCCTCCTGCTGGCCTCGGACCGAGCGTCATACATCACCGGCCAGACGCTTTCGGTGAGCGGCGGCTACACGATGATCTGAGCGAGGATCTCGTCGCGGATCTTTCGCCAGCGCTCGACTCGATTTCTGCCGGTCAGAGGAAACATCAGGGTATCGACGCCAGTCGACCACAGCTGACGCAGCCGGGCCACGCATTCGTCGGGCGTTCCAACGACGGCAAGCGCACGCGTGAGCTCATCGGAGACCGCGGCTCTGTGCCCGGCCCTGGTCGACAGGTGCTCCGCGTAGTCGTACGAGTCGGGGCTCTGCTGGATCTCGCTTCGAAAGGGCGAAAGGCTTGGCGGAAGCTCTTTGTAATGCGTGAGAAGCCGCGCCTGCGTCGAGGCCCACGACCGCACGTCGTCGACGTCTGGCGACATCGTGGTGACGAACGAGATATCGAAGTCGTCGCGCGAGCGGCCTGCGGCGTCCAGGCCGGCCTCAATCCATGTGACTTGCTGCCGCACCATATCCGGCTGCGCGGGACCCATCACGATCGCGCCGTCGGCCTTGCGGCCCGCGAGCTCGCACATGCGCTGCTGGCTGACGGCGAGATAGACCGGGACCCTGGCGGCGGCGTGGGGGAGGTGGTACTTCTTGCCGCCAAGCTCGCCTTCCTCGCCTCTGAACAGGGCCTGGAAGAAATCGATCGCCTCCTCCACCTCGGCGACCTTCTGCGGCTTCAGGCCGAGACCGTAAAGAGCCGAGTCCCCCGCACCCAGACCCAACGCCGCCCGGCCATGCGAGATCTCGGCCAGCGCGGCGATCGCGTTGGCGGTGATCGTCGGGTGGCGGGTCACGGCGTTAGTGACGCCCGTGCCCAGGTCGAGCCATTTCGTGTTGAGAGCGGCCACGATCAAGCCTGCATATACGTCCTTCATCGCGAGCTGCGAATCGATGACCCATACCCGTCCGACGCCTTCGGCTTCGAGCTCGGCCATGAATTTCGCCCAGCTCTCGAAGGACTGGCGGGGGCTGATCCCCACGCTGACGTCGAACTGGCTCACGTCGACTTGCGGTTTGTCCGCTTCGACATGGATTGCTTGCGGCGAGTCACTGCCTCGCGCCGTTCCGGGCTCGCCGCCGCGTCCGCGCGCAGCTGCTGCGCCAGAAGCAGATCCTCACCGGAGACACCGCGCCGCGCCAGCAGATCGAGGCTTGCCTTGGTTCCGTGGACCGCCGGCCGTGGAGACATAGCGAGCATCTCAGCCAGCGCATGAATGCGTGCGTCGAGCATCGAGGCTGGGACCACCTCGGTGACGAGTCCCCAGGCGCTCGCGCGCTCGGCGTCGAGCTCCGGCATGGCCAGGAGAAGGTCCGACGCTCGGGCGATGCCACAGATCTGCACCAGCCGGGCCAGGAACTGGAAGCGATAGACGACGCCGAGGCTCACGGCCGGAACTGACATCCGCAGATCTGGGGCGGCGATCCGAAGATCACAGTTCAGGGCGATCTCGACCGCGCCGCCATGGCAGTGGCCCTGAAGCCTGGCGATCACAGGCGCGGGACACGCACGCAGCGCTGCCGCCGCTTCGCCGATGTGACGGTCTGCCTCGAGGTCGTCGACCGTCCCGGTGAGCCGCGACAGGTCATAACCGGAGGAAAACGCCTCGCTGCCTGCGCCGCGCAGGATGACGGTCGACGCTCGAGTGCCGTCGATCCGAAGGGCGTCGGCAAGCTCGGTCAGGAGCTCGGGGTCGAGCGCGTTCTTACGCTCCGGCCGGTCGATCGTGAGAGTGAGAATCTCGTGCGGTCCCCACTCGCGCCTCAGTGTCTCAGGCAAGTTCGGCCAGGAAAGAATTGATGGAGCCCGCCAGCTCGCGAGGCTTCTCGACCGGAATTGGATGGCCCGCGTCGGGGAAGATCTCGAGCCGGCTGCCCTTGATCCCCGCGGCGATGATCTCCGCCGCCTTGGGCGGGCAGTGCCGGTCCTTGTCCGAGGCGACTATCAGCGTCGGCACGGTGATCCGCCCGAGGTCTGGGTCCAGGGGCGCTTCGTTGAGCGCCGCCATGGCCGCGCACGCGTTGGCGTAGCCGCGTGGGTCGGCCGTCGACTGCCGCCGGATCAGCAGCGCCTCTTCCAGCTCTTGGGGTGACTCGGCGTGCACATCGGCAGTATCGCGGTCGAGCGTCTCTCGAAGCTGCGGATCGCTCCGCTCGACCATGTCCACGCGCCGGCGGTACCAGTCAGCCGGGGTGCGCCCGACGCGACTGGACGTCGCCACGAGAACGAGTCCGCGGACCTCGAGCGGGAAATCGATGGCGAAACGCATCGCAATGGTTCCGCCAAGCGAGAAGCCGGCGATATCCACCTGCTCCAGGTGGACGGCATCCAGGAACTCGAGCAAATCATTGCTCAGCTGACGCAGCGTGCCGTGCGGCGTGCCGAGGGTCGTCTGGCCGTGGCCCCGAAGGTCATACAGAATCACGCGCCGCCGGAGCATCAAATCCGGAATGGTCCGTCGCCATGCCCGGTGGTCGTCCCCGAGACCGTGGATGAGGACAAGCGGGTCGCCGCGCCCGACTTCGGAATAGGCAACCTCCATGTCGTCGAGGCGGACGCTCATCGTTGGGCTGCGAGCTCGCGGAGCGATTTCCGATTGACTTTGCCCGGGCCGGACAGCGGAAGCTCCTCGACGTTGTACACCGCTTCGGGCCACTTGTAGTGGGCCAGCCCTCGCTCGTTCAAAAAGCCGTCTAGCTCGTGCTTGTCCGCCCGGCCGACGACGAATGCAACCGCGACCTCACCAAGCTCCGCGTGCGGACGGCCGACCACGCATGCGTCGACCACGCCGGGGTGCGTGCGCAGGATCGACTCCACCTCGTAGGGATTGATGTTCGTGCCGCCCCTGATGATGATGTCTTTCACCCGGCCGGCGACGTGCAGGTAGCCGGCTTCATCGACGAAGCCCAGGTCGCCCATGTGCACCCAGCCGTCGTCCGAGTGCGGCCCGAACGTCTCTCCCCAGTACCGTTCCTGGACGAGGTCGCCGCGCATGCAGATCTCGCCGTCGACGATCTTCCAGTCGGCACGGTCATGCGGCCGGCCGACGGTGGTCCACCGCGCCGACTGAGGATCGGACGGCCGCGCGACCGCCAGCTGGCCGGCGTCCATCGAGCCGTAGAAGCTCGAGATCGGGATGCCGGTCGAGATCTCCCACCTCTCGGCGATCTCTGGCGGAAGGGGTGCCCCTGCTACTGCGACCGCACGTGCGGCGGGCAGTGAGATGGGGTGAGCGAGTAGGCGGATCACGTTGGTCGGGACACCGACCAACAGGGTCGAGCGTGAGTCACGGGCGACTTCGAGGCAGTGCTCGGCCGTCCATTGCGGCTCGTGGAGCATGACCAGGGCAGCGCCGGCGCGAAGGCAGTACAGGCACATCCCACCGATGCCCTGAGTCAGCGGCGTCATCGGAAGGACCCGATCGTTCTCGCTGACCTCGAGCCGCGTGGTGAAGCCCTCGAAGGTCGCCTGCTTCAGCCGCGCCGAAAGCGACGCGAGCTTGGGCATCCCGGTCGTGCCCGAGGTCAGCGCTATCTCCACGATCCGGCTTGGGTCCGCGGCCGCCGTGGCCGGCGCTGGCAAGCCGTCCGCCGAGGCCGTCGCCAGCTGATCCGCCATCACGGAGTCGATCAGCAGGACCGGGCGCGCCTTCCCGGTGATCCATCGCATCTCGTGCTCGCCGAGACCGAGCGGCAGCGGGAGCAAGACACCGCCGAAGTCGGGGACCGCGAGCTCGAGCGCGACGTACATCCACACGTTCGGCAGCCGAACGCCGACCACGTCGCCCGGCTTCACGCCGCGCGCGCTGAGCAGCGCCTGGAGCCGGCGGACGTGACCCAGGAGCTCGACGAACGTGATCTCGACCCCTTGGTCCCAGATGGCGACGCCCCCGCCACGCCGCTCGGCGTTTGCCTCCAGAAAGCTGACCGGGTCGTATGGCCGGGTCACCGAGTGACCTCAGCGATGCGGTCTGGCGTGAGCGGCAGGACCAGGTCGCCGAGCGAGAGAGCGTCGGCGATCGCATTTGCGATCGCGGCGGTGGCGCCGATCGTGCCTCCCTCGCCGGCGCCTTTCGTGCCCAGCTCGTGCACCGTCGACGGTGTCACCAGGTGTTCGATCTTCACCCCGGGCGACTCGCCGATGCTCGGAATCATGTAGTCGAGGAACGTCCCGCTTCGCAGCTCCCCGTCGGCGCCGTAGGCGACCTCCTCCATCACGGCGGCGCCGAAACCCTGTGCCACTCCGCCTACGACCTGTCCCTCGACGATGGCCGGGTTGATGATCACTCCGCAGTCCTCGGCGACCACGTAGCGAAGTATCTGCACCGCGCCGGTTTCCCGATCGACCTCGACCAGGCAGGCGTGCGTGGCATGAGGGTGTGAGGCCTGCACTGCGTCGTACGTCACCGATACGTCGAGCTTGTGACCGCCGTTTTCCGATTCCTTGGTCGCGGCCAGCTCGGGCAGGGTGGTGATTACGTTCGCGCCGTCGAGAATGATCTGCGAACCGCGGATCGATAGCCGCTCCGCGGGCTGGTCGAGCCGCCACGACGCCGCGTTGAGGATTTCCTCGCGCAGGAGGCCCGCCGCGCGATGGGTGCTCGTCGCCGCGGTCACCGAGCTCCGGCTCATGAAAGACCCCGTTCCGTGCCCGACCGCCTTCGTGTCGGTCTGCTCGACGACCACGCTCCCGACATCGACGCCGAGCTTCGCCGCCGCGACCTGGGCCAGGGTCGTCTGCACGCCCTGGCCGATCGCGGGGCAGGTGGTCTGCAGATGGACACGGCCGTCGCTCTCGAGCCACAACCTCGCTGTGTCGGTGCCGGGGATGTCAGCCATGCCGCGGGCTTCGAAGGTCGCCGAGCCCGCGCCGGTGTATTCGACGTACGAGCCGATGCCGATCCCGACGAGGCGGCCCTCGCGTCGCGCTTCCTCCTGCTCCTTGCGCGCGCCGGCGTAGTCGAATTCCCGTAGGGCCGTGTCGAGGGCGGCGGCGTAGTCGCCCGACTCGTAGGGATGGTTTGTCACGCTGACGTACGGCATCCGCGCCGCCGGCACAAAGTTGACCCGTCGCACCTGCGCCGGATCCAGCCCGAGCCGCGCGGCGACCAGGTCCATGAGGCGCTCGTGCACGAGCACGGCGGTCACCATGCCGACGCCGCGATAGGGGCCTTCGGGGCATTTGTTGGACGCGACAGCGTAGGAGTCGAACTCGTAGTTGCGAATCTCGTACGGCCCCGGAATCAGTCCGGCGGTGCCAAGTGGGTCGAGCAGGGGACCGAACGGCCGGATCCCGTAGGCACCGATGTTCGAGAAGAGCGTGGCTCGCAATGCCAGGACGTGTCCGTCATCGCCCACCGCGGCGCTGAACTTCACGGTCTGGTCTCGCGCGTGGCTCGCGGACATCATGTGCTCCGAGCGCGTTTCGATCCATTTCACCGCGACCCTGGTGTGAATCGCGATCCACGCCAGAAGGATCTCCTCGGGGTACACCTGTGCCTTGATGCCAAACCCTCCGCCGACGTCGGTGGCGACGACGCGCACCTGCGTCTCGTCGATTCCCAGGCATTCGGCTACGGCGGCTGCGACAAGGTGGGGAACCTGGGTCGAGGTCCAGACCACGACACCTCCTTCGTCATCGGGTACGGCCACGACGCCGCGGCACTCGATCGGCGCGGCCGAGACTCGGGGATGCGTCACCTCACCCTCGACGATGAGGCCGGCTTGTTCGAACGCCCCGTCTACGTCGCCGTACGTGCGGTGGGCCAGGTAGAAGAGGTTCTCGGGTACCGCTTCGTGGACGACCGGCGCGCCCTCCGCGAGCGCGTCTTCAAGCGTGACGACAGCCGGAAGGGAATCGATCTCCGGCTGGAGAAGCTCGACTCCGTCAGCAGCCTGATAACGGCTGCCTGCGATGACCGCGGCGATCATCTCGCCTGCGAAACGAACGCGGTCGCCGGCCAGGATCGGCCGCTCCCGTGACACGGCGCCGGGTGTGGTCAGGTGGACGGCAAGCGGTTGGCACGAGCCTTCGAGGTCGGCCGCCGTGAACACGGCGCGGACGCCGGCTGCAGCCCTGGCGGATGAGGTGTCCAGAGCTTTGATCCGGCCGCTCGCCACCGAGCTTCGCAGCAATGCCACGTGCAGGCAGCCGTCGGGCTGCAGGTCATCGGCGAACTGACCCTCACCGCGCACCAGGCGACCGTCCTCGAGTCGCCTCAGCCGCTTGCCGAGAGGGCCGGCGTCAGCCATCGTCATGCAACGTTAAGGTCTTACCTCATCGACGGCATCGCCTCGTTCAACGCTTTGCCACGCGCGGACGCGGAGGAGCGGCTCCTCGCATGTTTCGCTAACCGAACGTGGGCGTCGCGCGTGGCGGGCGGCCGTCCTTACAAGACCTATGCGCAGCTCCTGGCGGCCGCCGAGCTGGCCTGGCGCGACCTGGACGACGCGGCCTGGCTCGAAGCCTTCACCGCGCACCCGCGGATCGGCGAGGCAGGCGGCCATGCTCCGGCGACCTCAGAACGCGAACAAAGCAAGGTCATGGAAGGCGACGGCGACACGCTGGCCACCCTGGCGACCGAGAATCGCGAGTATGAGGCGCGTTTCGGTCATATTTTTCTCATTGCCGCCGCCGGCCGCGGCGCGGGCGAGATCCTGGCCGCCCTCCGCGAGCGCATGGCCAACGACCCTGCTAACGAGCTCCGAGTCGCGGCCGCTGAGCAGCGTAAGATCACGCGGCTTCGATTGGAGAAGCTGCTGAACGCATGAGCATCTCGACCCACGTCCTGGACACGATGCGCGGATTGCCCGCGGCCGGCCTGGCGGTCGCGCTGCACCGGCGCGAGCCTGACGGCGACTGGAAGGAGGTCGGACAGGCAGAGACTGACGCCGACGGCCGTGTGCGCGAACTTTCGGAGGAAGAGCTCGAAGCGGGGGAGTATCGAATCGAGTTCGACACGCGGCCATATTTCGAGCGATCGGGACTCGATCCTTTCTATCCGTCGGTGGCTGTGACGGTGAACTTCGTGGGCGGCCGACTGCACGTGCCGGTGCTCCTCAGCGCATTCGGCTACACCACCTATAAAGGGACATGACGATCGTCCTCGGCGACAACCAGTACGGCAAGGCCGAGACGCACGTCGTTCGTGTCACGAGATCCGGCGCCAAGCACGACATCAAGGACCTCAACGTCAGCGTCGCCCTGGCCGGCGACTTCGCGGACACGCATCAGACCGGCGACAACAGCAAGGTCGTCCCCACCGATACGCAAAAGAACACGGTCTTCGCATTTGCCCGGGATCCGATCGGCGAGATAGAAGACTTCGGCATCCGGCTGGCGCGACATTTCGTGAGTGAGTTCGCTTCGGTCTACAGGGCCCGCGTGCACATCGAGGAGGCGGCCTGGGCGCGGATCAACGTGGGCGGTAAGCCCCACGACCACGCGTTCGTGCAGGGCGGATCGGAGAAGCGCCTGGCCACGGTCACGTGCACGGACGATGGGACCTGGGTTGTCAGCGGCGTCGGCGACATGGTCGTGCTCAAGTCCACCGGCTCCGAGTTCCGCGGTTTCGTCAGGGATCGGTTCACCACCCTGCCCGAGACGGAGGAGCGAATCCTCGCCACCTCAGTCGTCGCGCGCTGGCGATACATCGGCACGGACGTCGACTGGCGTCACTCGTTCGCCGAGGTGCGCCGCCAGCTGCTCGAGACGTTCGCCCTCAAGCACAGCCTGTCCTTGCAGCAGACGCTGTACGCAATGGGTGAAGCGGTGCTCACGACGCGGCCGGAGGTGGCCGAGATCCGGATGTCGATGCCCAACAAGCACCACTTCGTGGTCGACCTGTCGCCGTTCGGCATGGCCAACGAGAACGAGGTCTTCCACGCCGCCGATCGCCCATACGGCCTCATCGAGGGAACCGTGACACGGGACGACGCGCCGGAACCCGGCCTCGCCTGGTGATGGACTTCCTCCAACCGACGACCTGGACCGAGGCGCTCCAGATGAAGGCGGCTCACCCCGAGGCCGTTCCGATCGCCGGGGGCACCGACGTCATGGTGGAAATCAACCTGGACCGCCGGCGGCCAGCCGCGATCATGGACCTCACTCGCATCAAGGGGCTGGCGGAGTGGGAGCGTTTCGACGGGATGCTGCGGATCGGCGCCGGCGTCACGTATACGCGCCTGATCGATGAGCTGGGCGACCGCTTGCCAGGTCTGGCCATGGCCTCGCGCACCGTGGGTTCGCCGCAGATTCGCAATCGCGGCACCGTCGGTGGCAATCTCGGCACCGCATCACCTGCTGGCGATGCGCACCCGCCTCTCCTCGCCACCGACGCGATCGTGGAGCTGGCCTCCACGTCCGGGACGCGGCACGTCGCAATACACGAGTTCTTCACCGGGCCGAAGCGAAACGCGATGCGGAAGGACGAGCTGATAGCCGCGTTTCTGGTCCATCCGGCGACTGGGCCGCAGCAGTTTTCCAAAGTCGGCACACGCAATGCGATGGTGATCGCGGTGTGCTCGTTCGCGGTTTCCCTGGACCCGACCCATCGAAGCGTCGGCACCGGGATCGGCTCCGCTGGACCGACCCCGCTGCGAGCCCCGCGAGCTGAGCACTTCATCGAGGATGTGCTGCTCGACGAGGACCTCTGGAATCGCAAGGCCGAGGTCAGTGCGTCGGCGCTGAAGCGCTTCGGCGACCTCGTCGCCCGGGCCGCGAAGCCCATCGACGACGTGCGTGGCACCGCCGCCTATCGCCGGCACGCCCTCGCCGTCCTGGCGCGCCGCTGCATGACGTGGGCCTGGAACGACTACCGATTGGCCGCATGAGGGTCAGCACCACCGTGAATGGCACACCCCATGTGGCCGACGACGTTTGGGAGGGCGAGAGCCTTCTTTACCTTCTGCGCGAGCGCTTCAGCCTGTTCGGCTCGAAGAACGCCTGCGAGCAAGGCGAGTGCGGTTCGTGCTCTGTCTACCTCGACGGAACGCTCGTCTGCGCCTGCCTTGTGCCCGGCGGCCAGGCGAACGGGCGAGAGATCGTGACGATCGAGGGCCTAGATGGCGCGAAGGTGCAGCAGGCGTTCGTCGAGGCGGGTGCGGTGCAGTGCGGCTTTTGCACTCCAGGACTCGTGGTCGCGGCGCATGACCTGCTGAAACGGATCCCCAACCCCACCGACGCTCAGATCCGCGAAGCCCTTGCCGGCAATATCTGCCGCTGCACCGGCTACGCCAAGATCATCGACGCGGTCAGGTTGGCCGCGGGATCGGCATGAGGATCGGCGAGAGCGTCCTCAGACCGGATGGCCCCGCCAAGGCGCGCGGTGAATTCGTCTATTCGTCCGACCTGAGGGTCGAGGGAATGCTCTGGGGTTCGACAGTGCGCAGCCCGCACCCGTACGCGCGGATTCTGTCCATCGACGCGGCGGAGGCTCGGGCGATGCCCGGTGTCGAGGCCGTGCTGACTCACGAGGACGTGCCCGGCCGCAACCTCTACGGCCTCGAGATCGAGGACCAGCCGGTGCTCGCCTCGGAGGTCGTGCGCTACTGGGGCGAGGCCGTCGCGCTTGTGGCGGCCGAGCACCCGGAGCAGGCGCGCCGAGCCGCCGCGAAGGTGCGGATCGAGTATGAGGTTCTCCAACCGGTCACCGACCCGGACTACGCGCTCACTGCTGACGCACCTCGACTTCATCCCAACGGCAACATCACGCGGAGGGTAAAGATCCGCCGCGGTCGAGCAGACCCGCGAGCCGACGTCGTTGTGAGGGGCGAGTACGAGATCGGGATGCAGGACCAGGCCCCGCTGGGCCCCGAGTCTGGCCTGGCGATTCCCGACGGGGAGGGCGGAGTCGACCTCCACATCGCGACGCAGTGGCTGCATATCGACCAGAAGCAGCTTGCCGGCGTGCTCGGGCTGCCTCCCGAGAAGGTTCACCTCACTATGTCGGGCATCGGAGGCGCCTTCGGTGCGCGCGAAGACCTTTCGATGCAGGCCCACGCATGCATGCTGGCCCTCAGGACAGGCCGCCCGGTCAAGATCTCCTATTCCCGGACCGAGTCGTTTGTCGGCCACGTTCATCGCCATCCGGGTCGCCTCATCTACGAGCACGGCGCAAATCGCGACGGACGCATCGTCTACGTGAAGGCCCGAATCCTCCTCGACGGCGGGGCGTATGCGTCGAGCTCGACTGCCGTGATCGCCAACGCCTCTTGCTTCGCAGCCGGTCCGTACCGGTGCCCGAACGCGAACATCGACGGCATCGTCGTCTACACGAACAACCCGCCGTGCGGCGCGATGCGCGGCTTCGGCTCGGTCCAGAACTGCTATGCGCACGAAGCGCAGATGGACAAGCTGGCCGAGGCGCTGGGGTTGGACCCGGTGGAGCTGCGCATGCGCAACGCCCTGGAAACAGGCGACGAAATGATCACAGGCCAGGTAATCGACGGCCCCGTCCCAGTGGCCGAACTGCTTCGGCGAGTCAAGGCGATGCCCAGCCCCTCTCCCCTCAGGGGAGAGGGTGATGGAGAGGGGCGTGAACAGGACCTGACCGCAATGCCCGGCGGAGTGTCGAACACCACTCACGGCGAAGGCGTGAAGCGCGGCATCGGCTACGCCGTCGGCTTCAAGAACATCGGCTACTCGGAAGGCTTCGACGACTACTCGACGGCGCGGGTGAGGCTTTCGGTCGTGGACGGCCGGCCCCGCGTCGAGGTCCACAGCGCGGCGGCCGAGGTGGGCCAGGGCCTGGTCACCGTCCAGGCCCAGATCGCGGCAACCGAGCTGGGCGTCAGCGACGTGGTGGTGCTCGAGGCGGACACGCGGGTGGGGTCCGCGGGCTCTTCCTCCGCGTCACGCCAGACGTACATCACGGGTGGGGCGGTCAAGGCCGCCTCCGAAGCGGTGCGCGAGCGTGTGCTCGAGCTCGCGCAGTCTGAGCTGCACCTGGCGAGCGGCTTGCGAATCGAAAACGACGCCGTGGTCGACGCGGGCGGCAACCAGGTCGTGGCTCTGGCCACGCTGCTGGGCGACGCGGTGATCGAGGAGACGCGGGAGTTCCGGCCGCGGCGCACGCACCACCTCGATCCCGAGACAGGCCAGGCCAACGCGCACATGCAGTACGCGTTCGCTGCGCACCGCGCCGTCGTCGACGTGGACACCGAGCTCGGCCTGGTCAAGGTCGTCGAGCTCGCGACGGCCCAGGACGTCGGCAAAGCGATCAACCCGCTCGCGGTGCAGGGTCAGCTCGAAGGCGGAGCGGCCCAGGGCCTCGGCCTGGCCGTGATGGAGGAGATCCAGGTCAAGGACGGTGTCATCCGCAACGCCTCGTTCACCGACTACCTGCTGCCGACCATCCTCGACATGCCTCCGGTGCGGATGGACATCCTGGAGCTAGGCGACCCCGGCTCGCCTTACGGCCTGAAGGGGGTGGGGGAGCCCCCGACGATCTCCTCCGGCCCGGCCATCGTGGCCGCGATCCGCGCGGCCACCGGCCGCGAGATCACGCGGGTGCCGGTCCGTCCGCACGACCTGACGCTTTGACGACCCTGCTGGTCCGGGCTGGGCTCGTCTACACCGGCGCCGGCGACGAGATCGAGAACGGCTGGATCCTGGCGCGCGACGGCATGATCGCCGAGGTCGGCGCTGGCCCGCCGCCGGCCGCCGACGAGGTAATCGACGAGCGCAATTGCGTCGCCATGCCCGGCCTCGTCAACGCGCACGACCACATGTATCAGTGGGCGACGCGCGGCTACGTGCCGGACGGAACCTTGTTCGAGTGGCTGCGCGCCCTCTACCCGGTCTGGGCGCGCATCGACGCCGACACGGTGCGGGTCGCGGCCCGCGCAGCGATGGCGCGCCTGCTGCTGTCCGGATGCACGCTCTCGACCGACCATCACTATGTCTTTCCGCACAACCGGCCGGGAATCTTCCAGGCGCTCGTCGAGGTCGCGCAGGAGCTGGGTCTGCGCGTCCATCCGTGCCGAGGATCCATGTCGCTCGGCGAGTCGCAAGGCGGCCTGCCGCCCGACTCTGTGGTCGAGAAGGAGGAGGCGATCCTCGTCCACACCGAGGCGATGATCAACCGGTACCACGACCCCAAACCAGGCGCGATGACCCAGGTCGTCGTAGCGCCATGCTCGCCTTTCTCGGTTACGCCGGAGCTCATGCGCGACTCTGCGGCGCTCGCCCGCAAGCACGGCGTTCGCCTGCACACGCACATGGCCGAGACGCTGGATGAAGAGCGGTTCTGTCTCGAGAAATTCAGCCGCCGGCCTTTCGAGCTGATGGAAGACCTCGGCTGGACGGGGGATGACGTGTGGTTCGCGCACGGCATCCACCTCAACGATGCGGAGGTCGAACGCATCGCCTCGGTCAAGACGGGGATCGCGCACTGTCCGTCGAGCAACATGCGGCTGGGCGCCGGCATGTGCAGGGTGGAGGACCTTGTCCGCGCGGGGGCCCGGGTTGGGCTGGGCGTCGATGGCTCGGCCAGCAACGAGGATGCGAACATCGCGATGGAGGCCCACCAGGCCCTCTTGCTGGCTCGCGTCCATGCCATGTCGCCCAAGGCGCTCGACGCTCGTGGCGCGTTGCGGCTTGCGACGCGCGGCGGCGCGGAGTGTCTAGGACGGGACGATTGCGGTGCGCTCGAGCCAGGCAAATGCGCGGACGTCGCGTGCTTCCGAGTCGACGACCTGGCCCACGCGGGAATCAAGGACCTGGTCGCCGCCGTGGTTCTCGCGCCGCCGTCGCGAGCCCAGACCGTGATCGTGAACGGGAGGGTGGTCGTGCGTGGGGGACGCTTGCTGACCGGCGACGAAGATCAGATCGCCCGCGAGATAGCAGCCACGAGCGAACGCCTGGCCGGATGACGGAATTGTCTTCCCCACTGTGTGGGGAAGTACCCGGCGAAGCCGGGGGATGGGGCTGCAGCGAGCCCCTCCGTCGGCTCCGCCGACACCTCCCCATGAATGGGGAGGAGCCTATTTCTCACTTCTCTTTCCCGCTAGCGGGGGAGTACCCGGCGAAGCCGGGGGATGGGGCTGCAGCGAGCCCCTCCGTCGGCTCCGCCGACACCTCCCCATGAATGGGGAGGAGCCTATTTCTCACTTGTCTTTCCCGCTAGCGGGGAAGTACCCGGCGAAGCCGGGGGATGGGGCTGCAGCGAGCCCCTCCGTCGGCTCCGCCGACACCTCCCCATGAATGGGGAGGAGCCTATTTCTCACTTGTCTTCCCCGCTTGCGGGGATGTACCCAGCGAAGCCGGGGGATGGGGCTGCAGCGAGCCCCTCCGTCGGCTCCGCCGACACCTCCCCATGAATGGGGAGGAGCCTATTTCTCACTTCTCTTTCCCGCTAGCGGGGAAGTACCCGGCGAAGCCGGGGGATGGGGCTGCAGCGAGCCCCTCCGTCGGCTCCGCCGACACCTCCCCATGAATGGGGAGGAGCCCCTCCGTCGGCTCCGCCGACACCTCCCGATGAATGGGGAGGAGCCCCTCCGTCGGCTCCGCCGACACCTCCCCATGAATGGGGAGGAGCTCCTCCGTCGGCTCCGCCGACACCTCCCCATGAATGGGGAGGAGCCTATTTCTCTGGTCGGACGAACTGACCTTGACCTGGTTTGTGGCCCCGGACCAGCGTCCTGATCGTGCGGCCGCGAATCTTCTGGCCCTCGTGGACGCTGAACGGGTTGCGGTACAGCAGGTCCTCGCGCCGGACCACATCCTCATGGTTGAGGTCGACGATCCACAGATCGGCGTCGGACCCCGGCGCGATGTCGCCTTTGCGCTCGAGCCCGAAGCGCTTCGCTACGTTGGTCGCGGTCAGAGCCGCGACCAGGGGCAGCTCGAGGCGACGATCCGCCAGCAGCAGCTGCCGCGTCGACTGACAGCCAGAGATGCCGCCCCAGATCTTCCGGAAGTCATCGCCCCGCTTCAGGTCGAGCGTGCTGGGCGAGTGATCCGACACCACCATCTGCAGGCCGCCATATAGGGTCGGCATAAGGGCAGCTTTGTCGCGAAACGGCGGAGCACATTTGCCGAGGCCGCCCAATCGCTCCAGGTCGTCCGCCCCGTACAGCAGGTAATGCGGGCACGTCTCGCCGGTGACGTCAGCCCCACTCTCTCGGTGCGCGTGGATGAACGCCGCGCTCGCGAGAATGCTGACGTGAACGATGTGGAGCCTGCAGCCGGCCTCCTGCGCCCACCCGATCGCGTCATGGATCGCCGACAGCTCCGCCTGCCACGGTCGCGATGCGAGGAAATCGCGCGCGGTCGGGCCCTTCGGTTCCAGGAGCATGCCGGGATCTTCGGCGTGCACCAGGAGGATTGAATCGAGCTCGGCAATGTGCTTCATGCCTTCGCGCAGAGTTCGTTCGTCGCAGGCCGGAAATTCGTCGATGCCGCTCGGACACATGAAGGCCTTGAATCCCATCACGCCGCGCTCGACGAGCCCCTCGAGCTGATCCAGGTTGCCCGGCACCAGGCCGCCCCAGAAACCGAAGTCGACCTTTGACGAGCGGCGTGCCGCTACCAGCTTCAGGTCGAACGCATCGACGGTCGTGGTCACCGGCAGGTTGTTGAGGGGCATGTCGATGAACGCTGTGTAACCTCCCGCGGCCAGGGCTGCCGAACCATGGGCGATGTCTTCCCACTCAGTCCGGCCGGGTTCATTGAAGTGGACGTGCGAGTCGATCCCGCCCGGAAAGATGTGCAGACCGGTCGCATCGACCTCTTCGCCGTCTTCGTCGAGGTTCAGTCCGATTGCCGTGATCACGTCGGCGGCTATCGCGATGTCGGCTTTGTCGACCCCCCGAGGAGTCACGATCGTGCCGCCGCGAACGATCACTGTTCCGCGAGGAGCTCCAGGAAGCGGCTGAGCACGTCCAGGGCGACGGCCACGTCCTCGGTGGTCACCGACTCCGCCGGGTTGTGGCTCACGCCGCCCTTGCACCGGACGAACAGCATCCCCACATCGCTGAGCGACGACATCACGACCGCGTCATGCCCCGCGCCGCTGGTCAGCTGGATCGGCTGGACCTGACACTCCTCCACCGCCTGAGTGAGGAGAGACACCAGCCGCGGCGCGCACACGATCGCGGGGTTTTGCGCCACGGTCCGGATCTCGATCGACAGCTTTCGCCGCCGGGCGATGTCCTGCGCGCGAGACGCCAACCGAACCGAGACCTCGGTCCGAATCCTATCGTCGGCGTGGCGGATGTCCAGGCTCATCATCGCGCGCGCGGGGATGACATTAGAAACCCCCGGATGCGTTTCGAGCTTGCCCACGGTCGCGACAAGACCTTCCTGGGTCGTCGCCGCGGCCTCGACCGCCAGCACGAACTCCGCCGCCCCTATGAGCGCGTCGCGGCGACGATCCATTGGCACGGTGCCGGCGTGCCCGGCCACCCCCGTGAACTCGACCTCGAAGCGGCCCTGACCCGCGATCGCCGAGACGACTCCGACCGGAAGGCCTCGAGCCTCGAGCACCGGGCCCTGCTCGATATGCACCTCGCAGTAGCCGAGCAGGTCACCGCCCTGCCATCGATCCTCCCGGATTCGATCGGGGTCTCCGCCGAACGTTCGGATCGCATCCGACATCGTGATGCCTGCCGAATCCACTCGTTCGAGGTCGCGCCATTCGAAAGGCCCCGCCACGGCACGGCTGCCCAGATAGGTCGAGCCGTAGCGCAGGCCTTCTTCGTCGGCGAAGGCCAGCACCTCGATCGCAAACGGAAGCCGGCGGTGGGCGTCGCGCAGCCGCTGCACGGCGGCGATGGCGACGATCACGCCGAGCGGCCCGTCGTACTTACCGGCGTCGCGCACCGAATCGAGATGCGAGCCAAGGAGCAGCGTGGCCTCGCCGGCGCCGGCGTAGCGGCCGCGGAGGTTGCCGATGTTATCCCGCATCACCGTCATGCCGGCTTCGGCCATCCAGTCGGTGACCAGCGCCTGAGCGCGCCTCATCGCGTCGGAGGCGAATGGCCGGGTGATGGCGCCGGGCTCTTCGGTGCACTCGGCGAGGTAGTGGCAGCGCTCGATGACGATTCGCGGCAGTGTCACGCCGGCTCGGTGAATGTGATCTCCTGCGCGCCTTTCCGAAGCACGAGCTCGCCAAGCTCCTTCAGCTGCTCATTGCCCTCGTAGATCGTCGCGAAGTGGTTGCCGGCAAGCTGGCCCATCCTGCTGGCGAAAAGTGTGGCGCCGTAGGGAAACAGGATCTCGGTCTCCGAGATCCCGCCTGGATAGAGCAGGAGCTCGCCCGGCGCCGGGTGGCTGGTGTGGTTCTCGTAACCCAGGCCGAGGTCCAGGTCGCCGAGGGGAATCCACGCCGCCTCGCCGCTCCACCGGGCCTGGATCAGCTGGGTCTTGAGCGGCAGCATCAACCGGAATTTCTGGCAAGACTGCGGCGCGCGTTGGGTCTCGAGGCGCGCCCGAAAGCGCAGCCCCGAGACCAGTATCTCGATGTCTATGCTCGCGTACCCATAGCAGCTTTCGGCGCCGGCTGGCTTCGGGTCATCATGTTGAACGCGTAATACAGGGCGCCCGTGACGATGAAGCCGACGATGAAGGTGATGTCGCCGATCTGCGGATTGTTGTTTGCGAGGGGTCCCGTGTACACGGAGTACACGTTTGCGAAGAGGCCGACCGACACGACGAGGCCGATCGCCATCGCGGCGACGCCCTGCCAGCGCCGATATTTGGCGTCGTAGAACATCGACTCGTCGCCGTAATCGCCCTTGCGCATCCAGTAGTCGACAAAGACCACGGCAAGCCATGGGGCGATCCAGTAGCTGATGAGCAGCAGGAAATACTCGTACTTGCTGCCCGGCCCGACGTTGGCCTGGCCGAAGGTGCCGATGAGGTACCCGAGGACGCCCGCCCCGACGGCCAGCACCGCGCGCCTCTGGCGGAGGGTCATGCCCATCTCACGAATGCCGACCGCGACCAGCGACATCGTGCCGCTGTAGATGTTGATCGCGTTCGCTGCGACTGCTCCGACCGCGATGCAGAGCAGCGTCAGGTAGTAGAGGAAGTCCGGCATGGCTTGCTTGAGCTGGACCGTGGGAATGTCGGTCGGGCCCCACTTGGTGCCGGACACGGTTGCAAGGGCCGCCCCGGCGAGCTCGAGGACCACGCAGGAAACGAAGACTCCCATTCCCGCCCAGAAACCGACCATCGTTCGATTGGTCGTCGGTGGGTGGTAACGCGTGTAATCCGCCGCGTATGGGTTCCATCCGGCCGCGTAGCCGAATGTCGCCGTGAACAAGAGCGTGAAGGCGCCGAAGTGGCCGATCGCACCCGGGTTGGCGGCGACTCCGAAGTTCGCCTTGCTGAAGATGGCGATGACCGCAAGGGCGAACACGATGCCGAGAAGCGGCAGCGACCAGCGCTCGAAAAAGTGGATGAAGTTGTGCCCCAGGGTTGCGATGGCGACCTGAGCCACGACGATGATCAGGAAGGTCAGCCAGAACGGGAGTGTCAGGTTGGCCAGGCCGCCGAGCGCCTGGAGGGCAAAGGCGCCGCTGACGCTGTTCACGATGAACCAGCCGATTGAGCCTGTGAACGCGTTCAGGCCGGCCGGCAGGATGTTGCCGAGGAAGCCGAATGCGCCCCGGCTTTCGACCATCATCGGGACCCCGAACTTCGGTCCCCATGACGACAGGACGGCGTGGGTCAGCGAACCGAGCGCGGTGCCGACGACGATGGCGACCGCCGTCTCCCAGAAGCTGAGTCCGAAAACTGCGATCCCCAGCACGCCCACGTAGACGGTCGCGAACTCGAGGTTGGGTGACAGCCACGTCCAGAAGAGCTGGATGGGGTTGCCGTGCCGCTCTTTGAGAGAGATGTACTCGACGCCGCCCGGCTCGATGGTGGCGACCCTTTCCCCGTAGTCGCCCTCACGAATGGGAACGTGCTGCTCGACGTCATGCGCCGACTGCATAGGCTTCCTCCCCTACTAAAACCGCCAGTCGAATTACGTCGGAAGTTTAAGGCCGTGTTAGGTTTCCGTCGATGCTGGATTTGCTCCTCAAAGGCGCCCGCCTGCCAGGTGAGCTCGAGACGCGCGACATCGGCATCAAAGGCGGCCTCATCAGCGAGCTCGAGCCCGAGGCGCACCACGCGATCGATCTGGCCGGCGCGCTGGTCACCCCGGCCCTGGTTGAGCCGCATATCCACCTGGACGCCGTGCTGACCGAAGGCGAGCCCCGCCACAACGACACAGGCTCCCTTTTCGAGGGCATCGCGATCTGGGCGGAGCGCTTGAAGACCTTGACCGTGGAGGACGTGAAGCAGCGCGCCCGCACAGTGCTCCGCTGGCAGCTGGCCAACGGCGTTCAGTTCGTGCGCAGCCACGTGGACGTTTGCGACCCCGAGCTGCGAGCGGTCCGCGCCATGGTCGAGCTCCGCCAGGAGATCGGCGACCAGATCACCCTCCAGCTGGTCGCCTTCCCCCAGCAGGGCATCCTCTCCTTCGACGGCGGCCAGGACCTGATGCGGCGTGCGGTCGACCTGGGGGTAGACGTTGTCGGCGCCATCCCGCATTTCGAGCTGACCCGGGAGTACGGGGAGCTTTCGATCAAATTTGCCTTCGACCTCGCCGCCAACAAGGGGCTGCGGGTCGACATCCACTGCGACGAGACCGATGACGACCAATCTCGCTTCGTCGAGGTGATGGCCGCGGAGACGATCCGGCTCGGCATGGGCGGACGGGTCACCGCCAGCCACACCACCGCGATGCACTCGTACAACAACGCCTACGCCTACAAGCTGATCAACAACCTCAAGCGCGCCCAGATGCACATGGTCACCAACCCGCTCGACAACTCAACCTTGCAGGGCCGCTTCGACTCCTACCCGATTCGGCGTGGCCACACGCGGGTCAAGGAGCTGCTGGCGGCGGGCATCAACGTGTGCATCGGCCATGACTCGGTGATGGACCCGTGGTACCCGCTGGGTTACGGCGACCCGCTGCAGTCCGCCTTCGTATTTGCTCATTACGGCCAGATGTCAGGCCACGGCCAGCTCCGGACCCTCATGGACATGATCACGTGGAACCCGGCGAGCGCGCTCGGCCTGGAGAAGTACGGGTTGCTGCCCGGCTGCCGCGCCGACCTCTGCGCATTCGCCGCACCCAGCGAGATGGACGCCATCCGTCTGATTGCGCCGCGCAAGCTCGTGCTGCGGGGGGGCAAGATCGTGGCGCGCACCGAACCCGAGCGGACGACGGTGATGTGGGACGACCACGAGGAGCTGGTCGACTTCCTCCGCCCGGCCCCCAAGCCACTGCCGCCACTCTGATTACACACCGCTGACGCCAGCGAGGCGCAAAAACCATCATCGACACGCCCCGTTGGATACAACGAGGCGAGATCCCTTCTAGCTCAGGTCTTCCCCGCTTGCGGGGAAGTACCGCCGAAGGCGGGGATGGGGCCGCCGGAACTAGCTCAGAGCGTAGATTCCGGGCAGCTCCCTGTACAGCCCGGCGTAATCCAGGCCGTAGCCGATCACGAACCGGTCCGGGATGACGAATCCGGTGAAGTCGATCTGGACCGTGATCTCGCGCCGCGCCGGCCGGTCGAGGAGAGCCGCCACCCGCAGCGAGGCAGGCTTCATCCGGCGAAACCGCTTCAGGATCGTGTCTATCGTCCGGCCCGAGTCCACGATGTCTTCCACCAGGAGCACGTGGCGGCCCTCTAACGCGCCCTCCACCATGTGGGCGATCTTCACCCGGCCGCTGGAATTGGTCCCGCCCCCATAGCTCGCGGCGCGCACGAACTCGAGCTCGGCTGGGATCGATAGGCTGCGCAGCAGGTCGGCGGCAAAGACAGTCGCGCCCTTGAGGATCGCGACGATGACGAGCGGCGTGTCGATGTTCGCGTACACCTCTGAGATGTCACGGCCGAGCTGGCGCACGCGCCTGGAGATGCGCTCCGACGAGATCATCGCCCGGCCCGGCGCCCGGCTCGACCCGCGGGAACGATGAGCCGGCCTGGGCGTCGACGCCAATGCGTCAGGCATTCAATGAGAGTCTAGTGTTGGCGACATGCGCAAGGTCTATCGCGGCAAGGACATCGAGGTGAGCTTCGACCTCGACATCTGCATTCATATCGGGGAGTGCCTGCGCGGCGACCCGAAGGCATTCAAGCTCGATCGGCGGCCATGGGCTCTTCCAGACGCCGGCGAGGCGGACGTGGTGGCGAAGGTGGTCGAGCTGTGCCCGAGCGGCGCGCTGCTCTACCGCCGGCTGGACGGAGCTCCGCAGGAGGAGACCGGCGCCACGACGAAGGTGACGCCGATGCGCGACGGGCCACTTCTCGTCAGCGGCACGATCAAGGTCCAGCACGAGGACGGGACGGTCGAGACCCTGCCGCGGGCGACGCTGTGCCGCTGCGGCGAGTCCAGGCACAAGCCGTTCTGCGACAACCAGCACCTGGCGATCGGTTTCCGCGCGCCTGGGGTGCCGTTCAAGATTCACCTCAGCCCGGTCCGCCTGCGACTCGACCAACCGATGGCCAAGGCCGCTGACCCCCGCCGCCTCGACTGATGTCAGAGCACGAACGTCGAGCGATCAACCGCTGGGCGTCAAGGGCCTGATGCGCTACAGTCGCCGCCTGTTCAAGATCAGACGATTCCCCGAGCGAAGCATGCTCGACCCGATGCTGGCCGCGGCTGGATTGCAAGTCCTGTCGCAAAAGCGCGTCCCGAGGATTGGCGCCCAGGTCCCTGTGCTCGTCATCGGCCGGCCTTCGTGATCGATTCGCTGCGCGCGACACTGCGCGCCGGGACACTCGCAGAGGAGCTGCTCAAGCCTGGCCGTGAGGTCGTGCTGCGGTCGGGAGATCGCAAGCTCGACCGCGACGAGCTGCGAAGCAACGCCGAGCAGGTAGCCGGCGGCCTCCACGGTCTCGGGCTCAGGGTCGGGGATCGAGTCGCGCTGTATGCCGCGAACTCCCTCGACTGGGTGACCGCATACCTCGGCATCCAGCGGGCCGGCGCCGTCGCCGTGATGATGAACCCCGACTACCACGCCGCCGAGGCCGAGCACATCCTTCAGGACTCCGAGCCGGCCATCGTGATCGCCGACCGCACGCGCGCCGCTATCGTCGAGAAGCTCGGCGTTCGCCCAATTGGGCTCGAGGAGCTACCCAGGAGCGCGAAACCGCCGCTGCCCCCGCTCACTCCGGAAAGCCCGGCCGCGATCCTGTATACGTCGGGCACGACCGGCCGCCCGAAAGGCGCAGTGCTGGACCAGGGCAACTTCCTGGCCCAGGGTCGCGGCGCTCTCGATGTGTGGCGCTGGACCTCGAAGGACGTGCTCGTCCACGCCCTACCGCTTTTTCATCTGCACGGACTGGGCATGGGTCTGCATGGGACGCTGCTCAGCGGCGGCAGCGCGACGCTCGTCCCTTTCACGCCCGCGGCGGTCGTGTCGGAGCTGACGCGCGATGATTCCGATCGCGGCACCATGTTCTTCGGCGTGCCGTCGATGTATCAGCGCCTCTGCGACTGGCTCGAAGCGAACCCGTCTGATCTGTCTCACGTCCGCCTCTTCGTGTGCGGTTCTGCCCCGCTGCCACCGGCGCTGTTTGCGCGCTGCGAGCACTTGCTCGGCCAGCCGCCCGTCGAGAGATACGGCATCACCGAAGGCGGCATCGTCGTGACCAATCCCTACGACGGTCCTCGCCAGGCTGGCCGTGTGGGCTACGCCTTTCCCGGAGTCGAGGTCAGGCTCGGCGATCTCGACGAGGTGCTGCTCAAGGGCGGGCAGGTTTTCCAGGGCTACTGGCGCAATCCGCAGGCAACCGTGGAGGCATTCACGCCGGATGGCTTCTTTCGCACGGGGGACGTGGGCGAGATCGCGGAGGACGGCACGCTCGCCATCCGCGGCAGGCTGAAAGAGCTGATCATCACCGGTGGCTTCAACGTTTATCCACGCGAGGTCGAGCTGGTGCTCGAGGTCCACCCGGCGGTGCAGGAGGTCGCGGTTGCGGGAATGCCCAGCGACAAATGGGGCGAAGAGGTCACCGCGTTCGTCGTGCCGTCCACCGCTGCCCCTCTTGTGGAGAGCGAGCTGATCGAATTCGCCCACGAGCACCTGGCCGCCTACAAGTGCCCAAAGCGAGTCGTCATCGTGGAAGCGCTGCCACGCAACGCGATGGGCAAGGTTCAGCGCTCGCTGCTCGTGAAATGAGATACCTCGACCTCACCCAGGACTTCTCGCTGCACACGCCGGCCTTCGCCGGCTATCCCGGCCCCGCGATCCGCTGGATCAAGCACCTTGCGTTCGACCGGGCGGGCGGCCAGGAGATCACGATGACGCTCCATGTCAGCACGCATCTCGACGCGCCGGCGCACTTCATGACCGGTGGCAAGTTCATCGGCGACCTGCCGCTCGATTTTCTGGTCGGCCCCGCGTGCGTTGTCGACCTGCAGCGATACGGCATCGGCGACTATGACGTCTACGGGCCTGAGCACTTCGAACGTTGGGAGAAGGACACCAGGCTGAAGATCGAGCACGGCGACATCCTCATCATTCGCACGGGCTATCACCGCTACTACCCGGAGAACTGGACGGACCGCTCGCGCGTCGACGAGACGAAGTACTTCATCCGTCACCCTGGACCGACGCGCGAGTTTGCGGAGTGGGTGCTGAAGCGCGGCGTGCGCTGGATCGCGGTCGACGTGGGCAGCGCCGACCATCCCATGAACACGGTCATTCGTCGCATCCGCGCCGACGAGGCCGAGGAGGCGGAGAGAAAGCTCGGCCGCAGCCTGGATGAGATCTTCCCCAAGGCGGACTACCAGATCATGCACACGCTGCTCTTTCCACACGACGTCATCCACATCGAGAACCTCGGCGGACAGCTCGACGAGGTGCTCGACCGGAAGATTCAGTTTGGCTGCTTCCCCTGGCGCTTCCAGGGCGGCGAGGCCGCGCTCTGTCGGGCCGTCGCCATGGTCGATTGAAACCGCCGCCGTTCGAATATCACGCGCCGACCTCGGTCAACGAGGTATGCGCGCTGCTCGGCTCGCTCGACGATCCTAAGATCCTGGCCGGCGGGCAGTCGCTCATCCCGCTGCTCAACTTCCGGCTCGCGCGTCCGCGCCACCTGGTCGACATCAATCGGGTCGAGGGTCTCGACCGCATCTACGAGCGAGATGGCGGGATCGCCGTGCAGGCGCTCGTGCGCCAGTCGGTCATCGAGGATTCGGAGCTCGTGGCTCGCGTGTGCCCGCTGCTGAGCGACGCTGTGCGCCTGGTCGCGCATCGCGTCATCCGCAACCGGGGCACGGTCTGCGGCAGCATCGCCCACGCCGACCCGGCGTCGGAGCTGCCTGCAGTCCTGCTGGCACTTGGCGGGAGCGTGGTCGCGCATTCCGCGCGCAGCCAACGAGTGATTCCAGCCGGTGAACTTTTCGCGGGGATGTTCGAGACGTCCCTGGAGCCACAAGAGCTTCTGGCTGAGGCGTGGTTCCCGGCATTTGCCGGGAAGCACGCGATCTTCGAGGAATCGCGACGGCACGGGGATTTCGCGCTCGCCGGCGTCGTGCGCGCCGACAAGGAGCTGGCGTTGTTCGGCGTGGCATCGACTCCGGTCCTGGCCGATCCACACGATCCCACCCGCGGCCTGGAGCCCAGCGGCGACATCGAGGCGTCGCCTGAGTTCCGCCTCCACCTCGTGAAAGTCTTGACCGAAAGGGCTTTCGCGGCATGAGGGTCAACGGAGTCGCGCATCCGCCGCCCCAAGATCCGCGCCGGCTGCTCTCCGACCATCTCCGCCACGACCTCGGCCTGACGGGCACTCATGTCGGCTGTGAGCAC
>VBIW01000104.1 GCA_005880915.1 Chloroflexota bacterium
GACTGTCCCAGGCGACCGCGGCGCTCGGCAAAGATCGTCTTCGGTCCGTTGACCATGATCTCGCTGACCTCCGGGTCTTCCAGCAGGGACTCCAGCGGGCCCAGCCCGAGGGTGTCGTGGATGATCAGCTCGGCCAGCTCTTCGCGGTCGAACTTGGTGAGCCTGAGGTTGGTCTCCTGACAGTACTCGTCGACCAGCTCGCCGATGCGGCGCTGCACCATGTCGGTGCTGGCGGTGTCCGAGTTGCCGCCGAGCGCCGTGATCAGCCGCTCGTGAACCGCCTTTTTGATGCGATCGATATTCGGAATCCGAGCCGCGATGTTCTGCGGCTTGACCGTCAGGCTGGACAGGCTCGGCGGGACGACCGGATCCCCGCCCTGGGGCTTCTCGGGAAGCTTGCCTTTGTTGAGCTTGTCAACGAGCAGCATGCAGTCCTCCTGGATTCATCCGCACAGCGATAGCCACGTATCGGGGAGCGTAGCCTGCGCCGGCCCCCCGGCTTATCCGCCAGTCAGCCCAGCTTCCGGCCAAATGGCGGATACCCGACGCAAGCGGCTCCGTAAGGGAAACGTGAGTTCGCGGCGATTCCGGCACAACCCACCCTGCCCTCCCCCACAGGCGGGGGAGGGAACCGCAAGGCGCTTAACTCGCCTTGCGTTCCGGGAAACCGTCGTCGAGGAGGCCGTGCTGGGTCGCCCAGACGGCGGCCTGGGCGCGCGAGCTCAGATTCAGCTTGCTGAGAATGTTCGAGATGTGGTGTTTGACCGTCTTGTCCGAGAGAAAGAGGTCGGCGGCGATCTGTTTGTTCGTTTTTCCCTGCGCGGCCAGGCGTAGCACGCGCTTTTCCTGGTCGGAGAGCGCCGCCCGAACCACTTCATCCGAGCTGGCAGCCATCTTGCGGATCCGCTCGAGCACCTTGCGGGTGACCTCCGGATCGAGCAGCGACCGACCCTCTGCCACCGAGATGACGGCGTTGATCAGCGCGCCCTTGTTGATCTCTTTGAGGAGATAGCCGGAGGCGCCGGCCATGATCGACTCGTAGACGGCATCCTCGTCGGCGAAGGAGGTCAGCATGATGACTTTGCTGCCCAGGTTGCGGCCGAGGATCTCGCGGCAGGCGTCGATCCCGCTGCCCCCCGGCATGCGGACGTCGAGCAACACCACGTCGGGACGCAGCAGCGCCGCCTGGTAGACCGCGTCCTGGGGCGAGGCTGCTTCGCCCACCACGCGGATTCGAGGATCGGATTCGAGGATGGTGCGCAGCCCGAGCCGGATCATCTCGTGATCGTCGGCAATCAGCAGGCGAACGGTGGCGGTGCTGCTCATCGACGGTACGGGAATACCGCCTCCAGCCGGGTACCGGCACCCGGCGCGCTCTCCAGCGTCAGCCTGGCGCCCAGCTCGTGGACGCGCTCCTCGATATTGGGCAGCCCCCGCCCGCGTTCGATGCCAGGCGCCGGCCGCGCATCGACGTCGAAGCCCTTGCCGTCGTCCTCGATCGTCAGGGTCGCCGCCTCGAGCGCGATCGAAATTTCCGGCGAGAGCTCCTCGCTCGGCGAGGCACCCACCTCGACCCGAACCGGGATCCCGGTCGCTTCCTGGAAGTGGGTGCAGAGGTCGGCCACCCACTGGCCGATCTCCTTTTCTTTCATGATGATGGGGCGCAACTGGTAGATGAAGGTCCGCATCTCGGAGAGGACGTGGTTCAACTGCTGGATCGAGCCACTCAGCACCGGGGGCACCGCATCCGGCTGGCTGACGGCCAGGTCCCGTGCGTGCTCGAGCTGCAGGCCGAGTGCGTAGACGTACTGGACCAGCCCGTCGTGCATGTCACGCGCGATGCGGTTGCGCTCCGAAACTACCGCCATCTCGTTCTGCTGGTCCTGGACGCGAGCCTGCAGGCGGAGGCGTTCCATGCCCAGCGCGACCTGGCGGCCGATCTCATCGAGCAGCTCGAGCTCGGAAGGCGTGAGCCGATCGGCATCGGGAAAACCAACCAGCAAGGCCGCCGTCATGCGTCCTTGCCAGCGCACCGGGACCGCGGCCACCGCCTGCGCCTCGCTATGCGACCAGAAGGTGTCGTCGAGCAACGACGGGCGGGCCGTGCGAAGCAGCACGAGCGGCCGCACCGAGTCGCTAAGTCCGGCCATCAATGGCAGCGCACCGACGGGCTGGCTGCGAAGCGACTCGAGACCGAAGGCCGGCGGATCGGAGGCATCGAAGGCCGCCTCGATGATCTCGCCTTCCTCATCGGGCAGGATGACGGCGGCGGCAGTTGCACGCATGGCGAAGGCCACCTGTTTAACGGCCCGCTGCAGCAATTCCGGCGTGGTGACGGCCTCGCTGCCGGCCTGCGCTGTTGCCAGCAGGGCTTCCGCCCGCCGGCGGGAGGCGCGCTCGGTCTCGTACAGCCGGGCATGATCGATGGCCACCGCCGCCTGGGTGGCGATCGCCTCGACCAGCTTCTGGTGCTCCGGGCCGAAGGGCTCGCGGGCGGCGCGCACCAGGACCAGCGCCCCGAGCAGGTTCTCCTGGGCGCGTAGCGGGGCGGCCAGCACGGTTTTGGCGCGGCGCTCCGCCCCGGTCACCTTGTAGCGGGCGTCCTTGGACGAGTCCTGGATCAAGGCCGTGGCGCCGTGGCGCACCACCCAGCCGACCACCCCCTCACCCACCTTGAAGCTCTTGACCTCTTTGAGCGCCACCGGCACCCCCAGCGCCGCCTTGACGTGGAGCTCGGTGCGCGAATCATCGAGCAGGAAGATGGTCGCCGCATCGAAAGCGACGAGCGCGTTCATGCGCTCCAGCACGTCCGTGAGCGTGCGATCCAGGTCGAGCGAGCTGCTGAGCGCGGCGCTGACCTGGGTCAGCAGCCGGTAGGACGGCGCCGGCGTCGGACTGCCGCCGGAGATCACTTTGAGACGGCTCGCGTCCAGCTTGCGGGCGCGTTCCGTCATGCGAGTGAGACGTGTGGCCACCGCCTTTCCAGCGGAGCGGCTTCACCAGGGCGCGACGCCGCCCGCCTGAGCCGGCGATGCCGCTCCAGACTTACGAGTTCTTAAGAAGCTCCCGATAAACTGACGCCGTGAGGCGGCGGCGTGGCGGGTTCCTTCTTCTTCTTGCTGTCCTGCTGGCCGCCTGCGATCCGGTTGCACCCAAGGCCAGCGGGCCGAGCGCCGAATCGGCGCTGGCCCTCATGTTCCAGAACAAGTATGCGGCGGCCGCCACCCAGCTGCAGGACCTGATCAAGGCGCATCCCCACGACGCCAAAGACCACGCGACCTACGCCCTCGTCCTCAATTACGAAACCAAGCAGACGGCGGCCCTCGACGAAGCCAAGAAAGCCGTGAGCATCGCGCCCCACGACGGCTTCGTCTTGACCATCGTGACGCGGGTCGAGGACTGGAACGACGACATCCAGTCGGCGGCACGCGACGGGGCCGCCGCGGTCAAGGCCGCGCCCGACTCGACGCTTGCCCACGTGTTCTACGCGGAAGCCCTCGCCGACGTGGGAAAGTACGCCGACGCGCAAACACAGCTGACCAAAGGCGCCCAGCTCGCCAAGAAAGGCACCGACTACGACAAGGCGGAGGTCGAACGCAACTGGGCCAACTACTACCGCGACAAGAAGGACTATCCGCAGGCGCTGGCGCATCTGAAACTCGCGGCGGGCGCCCAGCCGAAATGGGTGGAGCGGCTGCTCGAACTCGCTCGCTTCTCGATTGCCCGCCAGGACCTCAGCGGCGCGACCCAGTTCCTGCAGCGAGCCGCGACCCTCTCACCGGATGACGCCGGCCTGCGGGAGCAACTGGGCGAGGTCGCGCTCTTTGCCCAGGACTACGACGTCGCCAAGAGTGCCTACCAGGCGGCGCTGCAGCTGCAGCCGCGGAGTGCGCTCGACCTCAAGCTACTGGGCGATATCGCGGTCGCCAAGGACAAGGATCCGACCACCGCCATCCGGGACGAGCGTGCCGCCGTCGCCGCCCAGCCGACGGACGCGGAGGCGGGCGCCTATCTCGTGGCGGTGCTGCGCTACCTGAACAAGGACGAGACCGCCGCGGCAACGGCGGCCAAGGCGACGGTGGCCCCGACTGGCGTCGGCGCGGCCACGGCGGCGACCTTCGTCGACCTCGACAAGGCGGCGGCTGACCGGCAGGCGCTCGCGCTGGCGACCGTAAATCGTTATCGACGCCTCGCGGGGTTGGCTCCGGTGACCAGCTCGGGCGTGATCCACCAATCGGCGAAGGCGCACGCCTTCTATACCTTCTTCAATGGCGCACTCGCCAGCATCCGGGACCTCGGTATCCATAAAGAAGAGGCGAGCGGCCAGGGCTACGTCGGGGACAACGTGCTGACGCGAGCGCAGCATTTCGGCTATCCACAGCGCTCGATGGCAGAGGTCATCACCCACCGCAGCGATCCGGCGGCCGCCGTCAGCGACTGGATCGACTCCGTGTACCATCGCTTCCCCATCCTTCGCGCCGACCTGCTCGAGCTCGGCTATGGGGATGCCTACCTGGGGCCAATGACGGTCCAGGTGATGGACATGTCGTATCGCGAGACCAGCACCGGACGCATCATTCTCTATCCGGCGGACAACCAGGCGGGCGTGCCGACAGCCTTCAATGGCAACGAAATCCCGGATCCCGCGCCCAGCGCCAGCTACCCGATCGGCTATCCAGTGTCCGCCACCTTTGACCGCAATGCCCGGGTCACCATTACCGGCTTTCACCTGCGCGACCCATCCGGCACGGATCTGCCCGGCATCTCGCTGCAGCCATC
>VBIW01000105.1 GCA_005880915.1 Chloroflexota bacterium
GAGCTGCCCGGCGGCCCCGGTCCGCGCTCGGTGGCCCGGCAGCTGGCCCGGGCCCGGTCGCGGGTGGCCGCCACCCGCCGCCTTGCCGCCTCGATGGCGGGCGCCGCCCAGCCGCCGGTCGCCCGGCGCCGGTCTCGCGCCCCCGGCTGACCCGGCGGCCTCGGCTATCCTGGGTCGATGCGGCGTCCCGTGCTGATCGTCGGCGACATCCAGGGGGACGTGGAGCGACTCCGCCAGGCGCTGGCGCCGTATGACGAGACCGAGGTCGACACCATCTTCCTCGGCGACTTCTTCCAGGGCGGCCCCCCCGGCGACGCCGGTGGCGCCCAGGCCGCCCGGCTGGCCCGGAAGCGCGGCAACAGCCACAGCATCCTCGGCAACCACGACCTGCTGCTGCTCTGCGTTCTCGACGAGGTGCGCACCGGGGTGACCCCGGAGAAGGTGCGGCAGTGGGGGCAGCGGAGCATCGCCGACATCTGGCTGTGGCGCCGTGGGGACTGGGCCGACCTGCGCGCCGTCGCCGACGATCCCGGGCTGGAGGAGTGGCTGCGCGGCCTGCCGTTGATGCTCAGCCTCGACGACGGCACCCTGGTGCAGCACTGCGACGACGACGCCTACTCGCGGCTCGGCGACGACGTCGACACCGTCAACGCCGCGGCGCGCGAGCGCCTGGCGCGGCCGCAGGGGGCGTGGAGCGTCTTCTGGCACACCGTGGGCCGGCGCGCCTTCCACGACCGCGCACGGCTGGAGCGACACCTCGCCCGCTACGGCGCGACGCGCGTGATCCACGGCCACACCCCGCACCACGAGGAGCACCCCACGCCGATGCACGACGGCCTGATCTGGAGCTTCGACGGCTGCTTCAGCCGCTACTGGGATGCCGAGGGCGAGGGCGTCGGCCCGGTCGAGGCCACCGTCGCCCTGCTGCCTCCGCTGGGCGCGCCGGCGGTGACCGGGGCGGCATGACCGCGTCCACGCTGCGTCCCCTGGTCAACAACTTCGGCTTCGCCTCCAACTGCTACATCTGCGAGCCGGGCAACCCCGAGGGGCTGCGCATCCCCTTCTTCCTCGACTCCGAGCGCGGCATGGTGGTGGCCACGGTGACCTTCGGCGAGGGACACTCGGGGGCACCGACGCTGGTGCACGGCGGCCTGCTCGCGGCGCTGTGCGACGAGGCCGTCGCCTGGACGGCGATCGCCATGGCGCGTCGCTTCGCGCTCACCGCCGAGACCCGGATCAGCTACCTCGCCCCGGTCCCGGTGGGCACCGAGGTGCGGGTGACCGGTCGGCTGATCGGCGCCATCGGCTCCCAGCTGTGGGTCCTCGCCGAGGTCCGCGCCGGCGACACCGTCCACGTCCGCGCCGAGTCCCGGGCCACCGCCATGGGCGGCCAGCTCGCCGAGTCGGCGGGGGTGGTCACCGACGAGGCGGGCACCGTGGTGGAGCGGGGGTGAGCGCGAGGGCTGCCGAGCAGGCCGCTGGAGCCGGTCCCGAGCCGGCGCCGCGGCCGCGGCTGCGCGGCTGGTCGCACCTCGCCGCCGTGGTGCCGACCATCGTGCTCACCGTGCTGCTCGTGGTCCTCGCCCGCGGCGGCGTCTGGGTGAAGCTCGCGCTCGCGCTGTACGGGCTGGCCTCGGTGCAGCTCTTCGCCGTCAGCGGTATCTACCACGCCTTCCCGTGGTCACCGCGACTCAAGGCACGGCTGCGCCGCATCGACCACGCCAACATCTTCGTGCTCGTCGCCGCCACCTACACGCCGATCTGCGTCGCCCTGCTCGGTGTCGCCTGGATGGCGTCGATCCTGGGCACGGTGTGGGGGCTCGCGCTGATCGGCATCGCCGTGGTGGTTCCGTCGCGGCGCATCCCCCGCTGGGTGACTGCGCTCTGCTACCTGCTCCAGGGATGGGTGGCCATCGTCGCCCTGCCGGTGATCACCTCGGCGGCAGGTGGCGCCGGGCTGGCGATGATCCTCGTCGCCGGTGCCCTCTACACCGGTGGAGCGCTCGTCTACACGTTCCGCCGTCCCCGCCTGTGGCCGACGGTCTTCGGCTACCACGAGATCTTCCACGTCATGGTGATCGCCGCCAACGCGGTCTTCGCCGCGTTCATGCTGTCGCGCGTCGTCCCCCGCTGAGGACGGATCGCCGAGGAGTGGTCCGGTGACCTGGGTCGCTCCACCCGCTCCGGCGACGACCGTGCGGATCGTCATCGCCGTCCAGGGCCTGCGCGCGCTCGTCTATGGGTTCGGGGCGGTCGTGCTCGGCTCGACGCTGGCCTCGGAGGGACTCTCCGACGTGGCGGTCGGAGTCGTCTTCAGCGGCATGCTGGTGGGGATGGCCTTCGGCTCGCTGGCGGTCGGGCGCTGGGGTGATCGCCTCGGCACGCGGCGGGTGTACCGGCTGCTGCTCGCGATCATGGGCATCAGCGGCGCGGTGTTCGCGCTGACCTCATGGCTTCCCCTCCTGCTGCTTGCCGCCGGGACCGGGACGATGTCGACAGACGCCAACGAGTCCGGACCGATCACGTCGCTGGAGCAGGCGATGCTCGCCGACGCACCGGCGGCGGTGCGACCCGGTGTCTTCGGCCGCTACAACGCGGTGGCATACCTCGCCGGGTCCTTCGGCGCCCTGCTCGCCGGCGGACCGGCTGCGTTCCGGCATCTGCTGCCCGCCTTGCCGTCCGAGCAGCGATGGCTGCTGGCATTCCCGGTGGTGGCGGCGGCCTGCGTGGCGATCGCCGGTCGGCTTCCGGTTGCCACCCGTCATCCGGTGGGCGCCGGCGCGGCCACCGCCAGCCCGCTGACGCGGTCACGGCGCAGCGTGCACCGGCTCGCCGGCCTCTTCGCCGTCGACGCCTTCGGCGGAGGACTGGTGGTGCAGAGCTTCCTGGTCTTCTGGTTCGCCCGCCGCTTCGGAGCCTCGATCGAGCTGATGAGCGTCGTGCTCTTCGCGGCAGGGATCCTCCAGGCGGGATCGTCGCTGGCGGCGGGCTGGCTCGTCCCCCGTCTCGGGGCGTTGAATACGATGGTGTTCACTCACATCCCCTCCAACGTCCTGCTGCTTGCAGTGTCAGTGATGCCGACGCTCGGCTGGGCGATCGCATTGCTCCTCGCCAGGTTCGCCCTCTCGCAGATGGACGTGCCAGCCCGTCAGGCATTCGTCGCGGAGATGGTGGCGCCATCCGAGCGGACCGCGGCGGCCGCATACACGAACACCGCGCGCTATCTCGGGCGTCCCGCGGGACCGGCGGTGGCCGGAGCGCTGATGCAGCGGGTTGCGATCGGCGCCCCATTCGCGGTCGGCGGCGCCATCAAGATCGTGTACGACCTGGTGCTCTACGCGGCGTTCCGGCACACGCTGGCCACCAGGGGGC
>VBIW01000106.1 GCA_005880915.1 Chloroflexota bacterium
GTCCTCGAGGGCGGTGGCGTCAAGGGCAGCGCGCTGGTGGGCGCGGTCGCTGGTTTCGAGGAGGCGGGGTATCGCTTCCATCGCCTCGCGGGTACATCGGCGGGGGCGCTGGTTGCCGCGCTGGTGGCCGCCGGAGTTTCCACGACCCCGGCCTCGATGCCGCCGTCCCGCAGGATGCGCGCTACACGCTGGTCGCGGTGACCAGCGACATCACGCGCCACTCCGTACTAACCGGGCAGACGTCGTACATGGTGGACGGCGCCCTGGTGAGCAGCTTCCCCGTGCAGATCTTCGACCGTACCGACGGCCGCCCAGGGCGCTGGCCCACCTTCCGCGTCGCGCTCACCTCTGCGCTCGAGCCACGACGCCCGGCGCCCGAACTGCAGAGCCACCTCGACGTGGTGCGCGCGCTCGTCCACACCGCGCTGCATGGACGCGCCAACACCGAGCGCCAGGACCCCGACGTCGCCACTCGTACGGTGTGCATCGACACGCGCTACGTCAGTGCCACCGACTTCGCCCTCGATCGCGATGTCCGTCAGCGACTCTTCGACGACGGCTACGCCGCAGCGACCGCGTTCCTCGAACGGATGGCGGTCGCCAGCCGCACCCTGGAGTCGAAAGCGCCGTGAGGGGATTCGCGGTCCGTCGGGCAGAGCGGCGGCATACGCGGACGAACATCGGCGCCGCCGTAGCGGTCGTCGCCCTTCTCGCGGTGCCCGCCGCGGCGCTGCTCGTGACCACCGCCCTGCGCACCGATGCGGCCACCTTCGGCGGCAACGCATGGGCCTGGGGCCTCAATGCCAATGGCGAGGTTGGAGACGGCACGACCAGCGAACGCCCGACCCCCGTCCAGGTCCACCTGCCCGACGCTGTGCGCCTGGTCTCCGGATCGGTCGGGAACAGCTTCGTTGTCGCGCTCGACGACACCGGTCAGGCGTGGGCGTGGGGAAACACGCTGGGCAATGGCACGTTCGGGACCACCAGCGAAGTCCCGGTGCGGGTGAGCATGCCCGCCGGCGTGACCTTCACGCAGGTGTCGGCGGGCGACGGTGACGCGGTGGGCCTCGACACCAGCGGCCACGTCTGGGAGTGGGGCAGTGATACCACCGGCCTGGTGCTCAACGGGCCAAACGGCCCGAACAGCGGTGTCCCCGTCCGCGTGAGTATGCCCGCCGACCTGACCTTCACCACCGTGTCCGCCGGCCCGTACAGCGTCGTCGCTGCACTCGACTCCAGCGGTCGCGCGTGGACATGGGGTGACAACAGCCAGGGCGAGCTCGGCGACGGCGGCATTGAGCAGGCCACTGGCGCTCCGGTCGCCGTGCGCATGCCGCCGAACACGACGTTCACCGCGATCAGCGCGGGCGGAATCGGCGGCCCCTACGGCGGCGCACGCGTTGCCGCTCTCGACCAGAACGGTCATGTGTGGGACTGGGGCGACAACAGCGCCGGCGAGATTGGCACCGGTACCGCCGGGAATGCCGTCCAAACGCCGTTCGCCGTCCCCACGCCCCCCGGGGTCGGGAGCTTCGCCTCCGTCCTTGCGGCCAGCGGTGCCACCTTCGCGCTCGACCACAGCGGCCGGCTGTGGGGCTGGGGATTCGACCTCGGCGGTTCGCTGGGCGACGGTACACCCATCTCGTACGTCGGCGACAACGCCGCAGCACCGCGCCTCGCCGTCGCGCCGCCCGGCCTAACCGTCGCATCGCTGGGGTGTGCGGCGACGTACTGCATGGCGCTGGACGGGCAGGGGACGGCGCGATGGATCGGCGGCACCGCCGACCCGAACGTCGCGACCCAGCTGGCCTCGTTCGCGCCGATCCCAGTCCCCGACGGAGTCCGCTTCACCGCGCTGCTCAGCGGCGGGTCGGGTCAGACCGCGGTCGCGCTGACCGGATCGCTGGCCACGACATCCACGAACGACGTGTCGACGATCGCCACGTCGCTCAGCACACCGCGCGAGGCCTTCGCATCGGTTGGCGCTGTCGTGGTGGGCGCGGCCATCGCTGCCGGTGCGGCACTGTTCATCACATTCCCGTCGAACCTCTTCAACCTGACGCTCCAGGAGAATTACGCGGAGATCCGTGCCTGGTTGCTGCGCCTGGTGGCGCCTCTGCGCCGCCGTCGCAGCCACGCACGCCAGCCGAAGGCGCGCGCTGCACCACGCTCACGCCCATCGTCCGGTCTCGTCTTCGCCGGCGTCATGCTCGTCGGCGCGCTGCTCGGCGACTTCAACGATCCAGGGTTCGGCCTGCATCGCTCGTCGCTGATCACGTACGCCGCCACGGTGCTGGCGCTCAGCGTCGGGGTGGCGATCACCGCCGCGGTCACCGCCGCCTACCACCGGCGGCGCCATGGCAGTGCGCCGCTGTCGCTGCATGCGCTGCCTGCGGGCCTCGCCATGGCCGCAGCGTGCGTGATCATCTCGCGACTGTCCGGTTTCCAGCCGGGATACCTGTACGGCGTCGTCATCGGTGTCGTCTTTGCCCGTGAGCTGCCGCGCAACCAGAAGGGCCACGTCGTCGCGCTCACGTCGCTGGCGACCGTGATCGTGTCGATCATCGCCTGGCTCCTGTGGTCCCTGGCCAACGACTCCGCCACCAAGCCAGGTGCCGGCTGGGGCATCACGCTGGTCGACGACCTGCTCGGCACGGTGTTCGTGATCGGACTGGTGGGCACGGTGATCGGCATGCTGCCCCTGCGCTTCCTTCCCGGGTGGACGCTCAAGGTGTGGCGCGCCGACGCATGGGCGGGCGTGTTCGTCGTCGCCTTCTTCCTGCTCGTCCAGGTCATGCTGCGACCCCGGGACGCCCACCGAGGCTCGGCACCGCTGGCCACGACTATCGCGCTCTTCGTCGTCTTCGGCGGACTGTCGATCGGCATGCGCGAGTACTTCGCGTGGCGACGCAGACGTGCGGACGGTCGGCCCACGCCGCCGTTGCGCGAGCGCATGCGCGAGCTGCTCGGCCCCGCGGCGATGCCGCCTTCGACGTCCGAGCCCGAACCGGGCGCACCGCACACCTGATTGGGGCGGAGGGACTGGCGACAGTGGCGAACCCCCGAGCGTCAGCTCGCGTAGAGGGCCATGGCCCTCTGCCAGAAGGTGTCGAGTTGATCGCGCAACGCGGCCACCGCCGTCGGATTGAGGCGGTAGATCCGCCGGGTGCCGACCGCGTGCTCGCTGACCAGGCCGGCGTCCTTGAGGATCTTCAGGTGCTGGGAGACCGCCGACCGGCTGACCGGCAGCTCCGCGGCCAGTTGTCCCACCGCCTGCGGCCCCTCTGCCAGGCGGGCGACGATGGCGCGCCGGGTGGCGTCCGCCAGGACGCTCCAGCCGTCACTTGCTCGGTCAGGATCCACTAACGGTTAGTCTTGCCTAACGGAGCGGCGGGCGTCAAGACCCCGCACGAGGTGGGCGTGGGAAGGCCCTGGGTCGGCCGGGCCCGCGCCGAGGACCGCATCCGGTGCGCGAAAGACACCGGCCAGACCAACCTGCCGCTACATGACCTGGACCAGAACCGGATCTGGTGCGCGATCGTGGCGCTGGCGTGTGAGATCACTGCCTGCATGCAGATGCTCGCGCTAACCGACCACCCCGCCCGCCGGT
>VBIW01000058.1 GCA_005880915.1 Chloroflexota bacterium
AAGCGGATCCAGTCGATCGGGCTGTTGGAGCCCTCCTGCTCCCAGTAGGCACCTTTGTCGAAGGTGGCGGCGAGGCGGGAGAACTGGAGCTCGAGCAAGTCGATGGCCTGCCGGATGCCGACCATCTCGTAGGCGACGTCGACCTCCTGAGGGACCAGCTCGACCATGCCAATATTGTATCAAACATACGTACGGTGTCAAGTAAATTAACATGCCAAAACGTTCACCCAAACCTCACCAAGCTCCACCAACGGCCGCCCAGACGCACCCACCACACCTCCTCACAGCCTGTAGCCAACTTCTCCAAGGCGCCTGACCCGGTCACCCAGACGCAGCCACCACACCCCCTTCACAACCCTCCTATGGACGATTTCCGCCAGACACCGGGTTAGTGAGTACGTGCCCCAAGTCACGGTCCTCTACCAGGACAGCGAGACAAAGGTCGAGCCCGCGCGAGTCGACGGCGACCAGCTCTGGCTGACCCTCTCAGGACTGGAAGCCGCCACCGGTTGGGACCTCGAGCCCGAGGGCGTTTGCAAGGGCGGGGTCTGCGTCCCGGTGCCCGCCGCCCGCCGACCGGCGTTGATCAATGACGACCTGTTCAACCTGACCGAGTTCGCGGACTTGATCCAGCAGCCGGTCGTTCACGACGAGAACCACTCGGTCTGGTATTTCGGCCCTGCGGGTTGGGAGTGGAAGAGTCGGCTGACCTCGCGACACGCTCCGGACTTCACGCTGCTCGACGTCGCCGGCCGGCCGCACAGTCTCTCCGACCTCCTGGGCAAGAAGGTCTTCCTGCTTTTCTGGGCCTCATGGTGAAGCTGCCGGTTTGACCTGCCGGTCTGGCAGGAGCTGCGAGAGGAGCTGAAGGACAGGAACCTCGAGGTGCTCACCGTCGCATGCGATGCCAGGGGGAGTACGGCGGTCGAACCGTTCATAGCCGCCGCGCACCAGCAGCATCCGAGCGTCATCGACCAGAAGCTTCTTGTCGCGGAGCTCTACGACACACGCAACGTGCCGGCCGCATTCTGGATCGACGAGAACGGCCGCATGGTCCGCGCGGCCGACCCCATTTATGCGCAGCGGCGCAATCGTGAGACAGGCGAAGTCACGATCAACACGGATTACCTCGACGCAGTGCGCGATTGGGTCGCCAGAGGCAAGAACAGCAGGTTCGTGATGGACGCCTCGCGGATCGACTCACGATTGCCCGACCTGGATTTCGACGACGTCACGGCAGCGGCCAACTTTCACCTCGGCACGTACCTGGCGCAGCGCGGTGAGGCGGCAGACGCGCTGGTCTATTTCAAGCGAGCCCACGCGCTCCGGCCTGAGAACTGGACGTACAAGCGGCAGGCCTGGAGCTTCGGCGACATCGAGCGCGACTATGGGACGAACTTCCAGGAGGCGCTTAAAGACCCAGCAAGCGGTCCGTTCTATCCCCCGCTCGATCTCACCGATTAGGGCAACATTGGGCTCGACCATGATCGGGCGAAGGGACGTCGACGGCTTGATTCTCAAGACGAGCCGGTCGTTTGCCGTAAACAAGGACCGTCTCGATTGGTCGCAAGAATGGAGTCACTCCAGGCAACCCCACCTCTACGTCCTCGCGGACATCTTCGTCAGGCACATGATCGTCTTGAGCGCAAGAGGTCGCCGCAAGGACCTTCCGGCTGGGTTCCAGCTGATCGAGGACATGCTCCTCGAAGGCGATGACTACGTACGCGAGCTGGCCATCCATGGTTTCCTCGAGGGCTTCCAGACCAGCGATCGGTCTGATGATTTCGTGCAGTACCTCCTGCCGGCCTCGAAATGGTGGTGGGAGGAGCTCGAGCTCTTCTGGGACGGCAAAGTTGACACCCTCGGGTCGTCTGGCCGGCCGAAGCCGGCAGCGATGAGCCGCCAGTAACATCCGGGCTATGAAGCGACCGTCCCTGTACCAGTTCGCGGGCGGCGAGGAGGCGTTTCTCGCTCTGGCCGCCGCCACGCACGAGCGTTGCCTCCAGGATCCCGAGCTGAATCACCCGTTCTCGCACCATGTGAGCCCGCGGCACACCGAGAACCTCGCCGCGTACTGGGCCGAGGTGCTTGGCGGCCCAAACCGCTACTCGCACGGACTCGGCGGCCACTCGGGGATGCTGACCATCCACGCCGGCGAGGGGGCGCCAGAGGACATGGGCACGCGATTTGCGGCGTGCTTCATCCAGGCGATGGACGACGCGAAGCTGCCCGACGAGCCTGAGTTCCGGCATGCCATGCGTGCCTACATCGAGTGGGCGACCGGCGAGGTCAATGCCGTCGCTCCCGCCGGCACCCGGATCGAGCAGGACCTGCCGATGCCTCGCTGGTCCTGGGACGGCCTGCAGACGGCGCCGTAACCGTCGCCGCCACTCGGGCGTTACCCGGCCGATGGCCCGGATCAAGATGGTTGAGGAGGCTGACGCTGAGGGCCCGCTGGCAGAGCTCTACGCCGCTAGCAAGGCGCGCAGCCTGGCTGGTGTCGTTCCGGACATCCTTCGCACGATGAGCTTGCGGCCGGACTTCCTGGCCGCGATCGACGCGGCGTCGCGCATGCATTTCTCAGACGGGGCGCTGAGCCGGGCTCAGCACGAGATGATCGCCTCATATGTATCGGCCCTCAACCGCTGCCGGTATTGACTCAGCTCGCATAGCTGGTTCCTGCAGTTGCAGGGCGAGGCGTACGGGAGCGTGGCCCAGGCTTTGCGCGACGGCAACGTCGATGCGGCCGGACTCGATGGACGGCATCGCCTGCTTCTCGACTTCGCCGCAACGATCACTCGACACGCCTATCGCGTGACGGACGAGCAGGTCCAGGCGCTGCGCGAGGTGGGGTGGAGCGACGCGCAGATTGCGGAGGCGGCATACGTCGCGGCGCTGTTCAACCTCTTCGTGCGCCTCGCCGACACGTTTGGGATCGAGCCGCCCCCGAAGTACGAGCCGGGCGGTATTCCAAAGGCCGCGAGCCCCTCCGCCGGCTGACGCCGGCACCTCCCCATGAATGGGGAGGACAGTACTTCCCCACGAATGGGGAGGACCGGCACCTCCCCGTGAAAGGGGTGGACTGATATCTAGGCCGGGGTCAGGTCCGTGAAGTCGTTGATGATCACGTCGTGGTTCAGGTTGCCGCCCTTGGCCCCGCCCAGGCCCCAGCTTTTGGCGTAAGACTGGGTCTGCTGCGAGACCACGTGTCCCGATGCGTCTCTCGTCGTCAACAAGGTCGTGCCGTGAAGCGTCACCCCGATCAATCTCCTCGCCTGGGTGCTGAACTTCGGTAGATAGAGGCTCAGCTGGACACGGTCGAAGCTGTACGTCTTCTGGATCACCTTGCCCGACCCGATGTCCTGGTTGATCACGTCGGTGAACTCCGTGAGCCCGTCGCCCGATGCGCCTTCCTCCGCGAGCTTCAGGTCGTGCGCTCGGCGCGCCTCGGATTCGATCATGAGGTCGAGCACCAGGTCCTGCGCCATCAGGTTGGCTCTCGCCTGAGTCATGGAGGGGTCGAAGGCCACGACGTTCGACGGCACCAGGACCGGCGGAATGGGAGGCAAGATCCACACTCGCGCGGAGGCCGAGACCGGCGTTGCATTGCCGGACGAGGGCAGCGCGGATCCCGCGACGTTGACAGCCCACGAACCTAGGCCGGGACCCGAACCAAGCGTCAGGGTCAACTTCGGCGTCGACCCGTCAGGCAGCTCAGGCGCCGGTTCGACGCTGTGCAGCGAAAGCTCGGCAGACACCGGAAGTGCCGTCATCAGGAGGAGCGCCAGGCCGAGGGTTGCGGGAGCGGCCCATCCCATTCGCCGGATCGCTCGCAGAGGTCCGCCGGCCTCCTCGAGCGGCGCCAGCAGCTGGGCCAGCGCGAATCTTCCCGCGCAGGCAAACACGAGGCTCCCCAGGATCGCCGTCTTGGTCCAGAACTCGAGGGTGGTCGGACCGATCAAGACGACGGAGAGCAATGCGACCAGGACGCCGAAGACAAACCTTCCGACCTGGCCGTCGGGCACGGTGCGTGGATCGGGAATCATGAAGAACGCGAAGATCAGAACCTCGGGCGAGGTGACCAGAATCTGCCACAGCTGCTGTCCGCAGATGGGGGTCGAGTACCAGCTCGCGATCATGCAGTGGTCCGGCACCGGTAGCAGTGCGACCGCGAGAAAGGCGGCAAACGCCGCCATATAGCCGAGCTCGAGCGCGAGGAGCTTGAGCTCCCACGCGATCAGCAGCCCACCGCCGATCAGGATTGCGTACGTCACGATCATCCACGGGCCCATCGGAATCCACCAGAGGTCTTGAGGCTCGGTGTACTGAGGACCGAGTGCGACGAACGCGAGCACAAGAGCGAGGTTGGACGGGTTGAAAATATGCCGGCCCTTCCAGCGAATCACGTACTTGGAAGCCATCGCAAACGTGACCACGCCGACGAAGATCCACACGCCGTGAGTGCTCCACCACTGGCCGTGAAACGTGCCCGGGACGCGCAGGATGAAGGCGGTGCTGTTGCCCGTGAGGAGGCCGCTGGCCGGCCACATGATGACCTTGTCCTTGAAGAAACCCACGACGAACTCGATCAGCGCCCCGGTGGCAAGGCAGATGATGATCTGGGCGACCGACAGCCGGAAATCCAGCACCGTCTGGCCGAGCACCTGGAGAGTGAGCAGGACGGCCGCCACGTGCAGGCGCGGGTCGCGGATGCTGGGGAGGAGGACCGCGTAATCACGGCCCCAGAGCCGGACGCTTCGAGTCTTGCGGGCCGGGCGGCGGAGCGGTGCCGGCACGGTCAAACCTTCGGGGCCCGGCGTGTCGGTGGTCGCCATGGTCGGGTAACGGTAGCGCTGACCCTGCCGTTACTCCAGCTAGTCGCCGTGGCAACGCGAATTTCCGTCCTGACCGGATTCGGCTTGCTGCTCGCCCTTTCGGCGTGCGATGTCCTGGGCCTGCCCGCCACGCGTGCACTGGAGAACGGGGCGGCCGGCATGCTCGGCTCGGCCAAGAGCTTCGAGGTCGCCGGGTCCTACGTCGAGTCAGGTGTTTCCTGGAACATCGATCTCCAGATCGTCCGGCCGAACGTCAAGCACCTGGTCGCGACCTCACAGGGCGACACCGTTGAGGCGGTGATCATCGGCCCGGACGCTTACTTCCGCGGTCAGCAGTTCCTTGCCAAGCACCTGGCGGGCAACCCGCTCGGCCCGAGCCTGGCCAGGGCCGCTGGTAAGTCGTGGTGGAAGGACGCAGCCGGCCTCGCGCCCAGCCTGCCGGAGCTCACCGACGGCGTCGCCTTCCGGGCGACCTTCCTTGGCTCGGCCGCGACTCAGCGGACGGACCACCAGCCGGTCAGCGGGCTGGACGCGGTGGAGCTGTCGGGGGCGAGGGCCGATGTGTTCATAGCTTCCGCACCTCCCTACGAGCTGCTTCGCGTCCATCTGAATAAAAGCGTGGTGATCGACGGGATTTCCAACGCCGACCTGATGTACAGCAACGTCGACCACGATTTCAAGATCTCCGCCCCAACCGAAGTGATCGACTTCGGCAACCTCTCGACCCTGCCTCCGATCTACACGGTCGTATCTGTCGATACGTCGGGGTGCGGGTCACCATGCCTCGTCTCGGCGAAGCTGAAGAACCTTGGCGGGATGACCGGTGCCCTGGCGCCGTCGACCATCACCTTTGCGATGAATGACGCCGCCAACGGGCAGGCCCTGGGCTCCTGCCAGGCCAGGGTCCAGCCTGACGTCGGCTACAACGCGACGACGACGGTTTCGTGCACAATCGCGGCCCAGGCCACCAACGCGGCCGTTGTCACGGCCACGGCCGACAATCCGGGCCGCGGCGTGTAGCTCGAGCTTGTACTGACGGCGGAATAGGGTGGCATGGAGACCCGATTAGGGTTGGCGATGCCTGAGCTCGAGATTCCGCCGCGGGGCACCCGGGGCACTGACCCACCGGGCGGCGCGTTGCTGCAGCGGCTGATCAAGCCGCTGGCCGGGATGATGGTGTCGCGTTACCGCAAGAGCAAAGGGCCGACGCCGCCGGTGATGATGGGCTTTCCCACCGTTTTACTGACCACCGTCGGCGCCCGCACCGGTAACGAGCACACGCACGTTCTCGGTGGCTTTGCGGAAGGCGGCGATCGATGGCTGGTCGTCGCGTCCAAGGGTGGGTCGGCGACGCACCCGCACTGGTTCATCAACCTTTGCAAGAACCCGGACCGGGTTTGGCTCGAGATTGGGAGTCGAAAGGTCAAGGTCAGCCCGACCGTGTTGAAAGGCGCAGAGCGAGAGACCGCCTACGCAAAGGTGGTGGCTGTCGCCCCGCGGTACGGCAGCTATTTGACGAAGACCGACCGCGAGATCCCGGTGATACGGCTGGAGCCGGTCACCGAGTAGCCCCATCCCCCGGCTTCGCCGGGGACTTCTCCATGAATGGGGAAGAGACCTGAGCAGCGCCGCTCCGGTAATCTCCAGATAGATGAGGCTGGGGGGCCTTCTCGCATTCTTTGTCTTGCTGATCTCCGCTTGCTCCAGCCCACCGCCCGCGTCGGCGGCTCCGCAGCGCCACGTGTTTCTCATCGTGATGGAGAATCACTCGGCCGGCCAGGCGCTCAGCGGAGCGTTCACCGCGTCCCTCGCGGCCAGATATGGCGTGGCCGACAACTACCACGCGATCTCCCACCCCAGCGTGCCGAACTATCTCGCGCTCACGTCCGGCCAGACGTGGGGCGCGCAGGACGACGGCTACTACGTGCTGCCCAAGTTGGACCTCGGCACCCAGCTGACCAACGCCGGCGTGAGCTGGCGCGCCTACATGGAGGGGTTGGGCAGCGGCGGCTGTCTCGACAGCCCAGTTCCGTACGACGCGGGTCACAATCCATTCGCGTACTACGGCGGCCAGTGCCCATCCAACGTCGTGCCGCTGACCGCGCTGGCGGGTGACCTGACTTCATCGACGCAGCGCTTCACGTGGATCACCCCGGATCGGTGTCATGACACGCACGACTGCCGCGTCTCAGTGGGCGATGACTGGCTTCGGCAGGAGGTGCGCCAGATCACCGCTTCGGCCGCATGGCAGAAGGATGGAATTCTCTTCATCACGTGGGACGAGGACGACGGCAGCCCGGACAACCGCGTGCTCACGCTTGTCATCGCACCAGGCCTCGGTCACCGGACGAGCCAGACGCGCTACACCCACTACTCGCTGCTGGCGACGATCGAGGACCTGCTCGGGGTTGCGAGGCTCGGCCAGGCGGCCGGCGCCACGGCGATGAGCGATCTGATCAAGTAACTCTCACTACCTTATCTATGTGACGTTGATCGTCTGCGATGTCGGGCCAAGGGACGGTTTGCAGAACGAGGCCAAGATGCTTGACCCGGCGGTGCGGGCGCAGCTGTGCGACTACCTCGCGGCGGCGGGAGTCAAGCGCATGGAAGCCGCGAGCTTCGTCAACCCCAAGCTCGTACCCCAGATGGCCGGCGCGGAGGCGGTCATGGTGGCCTTGCATCGCAACCCGGCGACCACGTACGCGGGCCTGGTTCTGAACGAAACGGGTTACGAGCGCGCGTTGGCGGCGGGCGTCGACGAGGTCCACTACGCGTTCTCGGCCGGTGACGAGTTCGGCAAACGGAACCAGAACGCGACTACCGAGGAAGGCTTGAAGACCGCGATCGCCCTTGTGGCTCGCGCGCGCAGCGACCGGATGCCGATCACCGTGACGATCAGTGTCGCGTTCGGCAGCCCCTTCGACGGCCCGGTGCCTGCCGACCACGTGTTGAGGATCGTGGAACGGTTGATGGCAGTGCCTCCGGATGAGATCTGCCTGGCGGACACGATTGGCGTCGGCGTGCCGCCGCAGGTTCGCGAGCTGGTGCGCGGCGCGCGCGAGCTCGGTGCGACCGTGGGCGCTCACTTCCACAACACACGGAACACCGGTTACGCGAATGCCGTGGCCGCGCTCGAAGCGGGCGTGGTTTCGCTGGACGCGTCCGTGGGGGGCGCCGGCGGGTGCCCCTTTGCTCCCAAAGCCACCGGCAACATCGCGACAGAAGACCTCGTGTACCTGCTCCGCGGCCTGGGTGTTGAGACGGGGATCGACCTCGACGCGCTGATCGAGACTTCGCGCTGGTTGGGGGCTCAGCTGGGCAAAGAGCTGCCGGGGATGCTCGCTCGGGCCGGGGACTACCCTGTGCGCCATGCCTAAGCGCCCCACCCCGCACCGGGTGGCCGTCGTCCAGCAGCCGCCGGTCACCCTCCACCGCCAGAAGACACTCCAGCGCGGCGTCGAGCTGATCGAGGAGGCGGCGGCCGGAGGCGCGGCGCTCATCTCTTTCCCCGAGACGTGGCTGCCGGGATACCCCGAGTGGCTGTGGCGGCTGCGTCCGGGTGACGACTTCGAGCTGACGTCCGAGATCCACAGCCGGTTGATCGAGAACTCGATCAACCTCAAGACGGGGGACCTCAAGCCGATGCAGACGGCTGCCCGTCGACACAAGGTCACGGTGTCGGTTGGGATCCACGAGCGCGATGGGGAGTACAGCCGCGGAACGCTGTACAACACCGTCGTCCTGATCGGACCTGACGGATCGGTCCTCAACCGCCACCGCAAGCTGGTCCCGACGAATCCCGAGCGCATGGTGTGGGCGACGGGAGATGCCGCCGGACTGCGCGTGACGGAAACGGCCGTGGGACGGATCGGCAGCCTGATCTGCTGGGAGAACTACATGCCCCTGGCGCGGTTCGCCGTGTTCGCCCAGGGTTGCGAGACCTACGTCGCGCCGACGTGGGCTTCCGGGGACGTGTGGCTGGCAACGATGCGCCACATTGCTGCGGAGGGCCGGTGCTGGGTCATCGGTACAGGCTCTGCGATGCGCGGCAAGGACATCCCGAAGGATTTTCCGCAGCGGTCAAAGCTCTTCCCGAATCTCGAGGAGTGGTACAACCCGGGCGACTCGGTGGTCGTGAACCCGACCGGAAGCATCGTGGCGGGACCGCTGCACGAGAAGCACGGCATCCTCTACGCCGACTGCGACCCAGCGCTTGCGTCTGCGGCGAAACGGACCCTCGACGTGGCCGGGCACTACGGGCGCCCGGATATCTTCAAGCTCGAGGTCAACCGGGAGGCTCTGGCGCCGATCGACTTCAACTAGCTGGCCGCAGCCCGTGAACCATCTGTCCCATTGACACCCCTCCCGGCCCGCGCCAACATTCCGGAGGCCCCGGCGATACGGACCGGGTCAGATCCATGGAGGAGTGTGATTTGCGGAAGCGACATTTGTTTGCATTGCTCGCGGCTGGAGTCGTGGCGGCTTTGCTGCCGATTCCTGCAGCGGCGACATCATCGGTGACCACAATTGCAACCGGGCTCGACAGCCCGCGCGGGGTTGCTTTCTTCAACGGCAAGCTGCTGGTCGGCGAGGCGGGCCACGGCGGGAGCAACTGCTTCAATGCTCCAGGCGTTCCGTTCCCGATCTGCATCGGGAACAGCTCCCAGATCTCCTGGGTCAACACCACGAACGGCTCGCACACGCCGTTGGTGTCGGGCCTGTTCTCGGTCTCGCTTGGGCCTGAGGGAACGCTCGGGGTCAGTGGTCTGTCAGTGGGCGACGGCAGGATTCTTGCCCAAATCGGCGCCACGCCGCGTGAGGCCCCGCCCACAATCACCATCGCGCAGCAAGAGGCAGGGCGCTTGATCTCGGTGCGTCCTGACGGAACCTGGACGTCCGTCGCCGAAGTCGGGACGGTCGACTTCGACTACACGACGCAGTTCACCGAGCCGACTCCCGGCGTGTTCAGCCCGAATACACAGGAGCACGACTCCAACCCATACGGCGTCCTGGCGACCGAAGAGGGCGCATATGTTGCGGACGCCGGCGCGAACACGCTGGACCGCATCAACGGGGACGGCAAGATCAAGATCCTGATCCACGACCTGTGGCGCGACCCAGACCCGAACAACTTTCCGTCGGATGCAGTCCCGACATGCGTGGTGCGCGGTGAGGGGGGGCTGCTGGTCGGCGAACTTTCCGGGCGGCTGCTTCGGGTCAACGGCACATCCTTCTCCCCGGTCGTGGTGAAAGATGCTGCGGGCAACTCGCTGCTAACTCACGTCACCGGATGCACGAGCGACGGAAGAGGCAACGTCTACTTCGTCAACATGTTCGGTTCCGGCGCGCCGTTCACGCCGCCGCCGACGTCCAACTTCTTCTTCGGCAACGTCGTGCAGTACAACACCGAGACCGGTAAGGCCTCAGTGCTGGCTTCCCACCTGAACTTCCCGAACATGGCCGCTGTCGGGCCTGATGGGAACCTTTATGTGAGCACCGGCGCCATATGCGGATCGACCGGAGTGGCAGGACCCCCGTGCTTCGGCGCGACCGGATCCGTGGTGAGGATCGCCCTGCCCCACGGGGAAAACGACTAGTCGAGCGAGCTAAGGCGCTGCTTTGCGGGCTTCGTGGAGCCCGTAAAGCGCGCCGAACTTCTTCTGCACGTACGCGATCCACGGCGCCGCTGTGAGCGGTTTGCCGGTGGCGCGCTCCATGAGCTCGTTCGGCGTGAACTTGCGGCCGTGCCTGTGCACGTTCTTGCGTAGCCAGCTCAGCAGCGCCGCGAACTCGCCCCGCTCGATCTGCGCGTCGAGGTCGGGAAGCTCGAGACGAATCTTTTCCATCAGCTGCGCGCCGATCAGGTTGCCGATCGTGTAGCCCGGGAAGATGCCGAAGCTCACGTAAGACCAGTGGATGTCCTGCAGCGCGCCTTCGCGGTCGTTGGGCACGTTGAGCCCGAGGTAGGACTTGAATCGCGCGTTCCAGGCTTCTGGAAGATCTTTCACCTTGAGCGTGCCCTCGAGCATCTCGTTCTCGAGCTCGAAGCGCAGCAGGACGTGCATGTTGTACGTGACCTCGTCCGCCTCGACCCTGATGAACGACGGATAGGAGCGGTTGACCGCGCGGTAAAAGCCCTCTTCGTCGACGCCACGGAGCGGTTCCTGAAAGACCGAACGGAGGCTCGGGTAGAAGTGGCGCCAGAACGGGAAGCTTCGCCCGACCAGGTTTTCCCACAACCGGGACTGCGACTCGTGGACACCTGGCGACGCGCCACCCCACAGAGGAGTGCGGTCGATGTTCTGGCCCATGCCCTGGTTGTACATGGCATGTCCCGACTCGTGGATCGATCCGAAGAGGCACTCGTTGAAGAAGTCGCGCGAGACACGCGTGGTGATGCGCACGTCACCAGGACCAAACGCAGTCGAGAAGGGGTGTGTCGAGATGTCCTGGCGGCCGCGCTCGAGGTCGTAGCCCAGGCCCTTGACCGTCTCGAGCGCGTAGGAGACCTGCAGGTCGGGGTCAAAGCCGCGATACAGGACGCGATCGTCGACCGCATCCGCGTGGCGCGCGATGTCGGCGACGAGCGGCACGATCGCACGTTTCAGCTGGGCGAAGATCGCTTCGAGCTCGGCTGTCTTCAAGCCCGGCTCGCTGCGGTTGAGCAAAGCGTCGTAAGGGCGGTCCTCATAGCCGATTGCATCGGCGATGCGGCGGTTGAGCTCGACGTTTTTCTCCAGGTACGGCTCGAACAGGCTGAACTTTTCGTCGCGTCGCGCCTTCTCCCACGCGGGCCGCGCGACGGTGCCCGCGCGCGCGACCTCGGCGACCAGGTCGGCCGGGAGCTTGCGCGCTTCGTCGTAGTCGCGCCGGGTGACCCGGACGAGGCTGGCTTCGTCTGAATCGAAAGGCCGGTTGACGAGCTCATCCTCGAGCGTTTCGATGAGCCTGCCGACCACATCCGAGGTGAATCGGACGTGGGAGAGGCGCAGCAGGGTCGAAAGCTGCTCGGCGCGGGACTGAAGCCCGCCGGGCGGCATGTTCGTCTCCTGGTCCCACTCGAGGAGGGCCGCGGCCCGGCTGAGGTCGGTGACCTCGGCCAGGATGCCCTTCAGCTCTTGCAGATGATCGTTCGTGGTGCCCACCCCTGCGGGTATTCTCCCGAATGGGCTTGCCGCCTGCTTGTCGCCCCGCTAGCTCAGTGGATAGAGCATCTGTCTTCTAAACAGAGGGTCTGAGGTTCGAATCCTCAGCGGGGCACCACGAAAACCGGGTCGGTCAGGTTGCCGCGATGAGGGCGATTGCAGCGATCGCCAGGAGCGCGCCCGCCAGCTGCGTCGGTGAAAGTCGCTCGTTGAGGAAGAGGCGCGCGCACAGGACGGTGAACGCGGGATAGAAGGATGTCAGCAGCGCGCTCAGCGAGAGAAGGCCGTGGAAGGTCGCATATAGATAGAGGACGACTCCCGCGCCGTCCAGCGTACCGCCCAGAGCGATGAGACGCCACGCGCTGCGGGCCGGAACCGGCGAAACGCGGCTCACCAGCGCGAAGCACAGAGACGCCACCGCCGACCCTGCACGTCCGCCGACGAATGCGGTGATACCGGCCGGGCTGCTCGCGTGGAACAGGATAAAGAACAGGCCGAAACCAATTCCGGCCGCGATCGCGAGCAGGACAGCGGCGCGGGCACCTCGCGCCGCGGTCCGGCCACCACCGTTGATCAACAAGATCGCGACCAGGCCAACCCCAATGCCGGCGACCTGCCCGATGTGGAGCTTCTCGCCCCCTGCCACACCGATAGCGATCGGCGCCGCTGCCGCGACAACAGCGGTGATGGGCGCGACCACACCGATGAGATTCATCGACATGGCCCGGTAGAACGCGATCAGGCCAAGCCCGCCAATGGCGCCACCCGCGAATGCCAGGAGCGCCGCGACCGGATCGAGTTTCAACGGCAAAAGCAGAAATGCGAGCGGCAGCGTGACCAGGCCGACCAGCTCGACGCCGATCGCGACGGCGACGGGGGGCGTGCGCCTGCCCGCGAAACCTCCCGTGAAGTCGGCGACTCCCAGCGTGGCTGCGGATCCGAGGGCGGCTGCATTCGAAAGGAGCTGATTCAGACAGACGATCCTAGTCGGCCCGTCGAAATGCGCTGAGGAAGGCTGCGGGAAAATTCCGGATCTTCCGCGCCGGGACGCGCGCTATTTGGGCGCTTTACGGGAGTCTGAGCCAATAAATGCGCAGCGATAGTTAAGAGCTGGAAATGTGTTGAGAAATGCAAAGCGACGCTCCCGAAGGCCCGCTTCGAATTACTACATTTGTACGGCGACACTCCTGGCCTTTGCGACTTTGATGACATAGCCCCAACCATTCATTTGACCCGGTGTGTCTGCGGGAGTCGGATGTCGACAGTTGGCGAAGCTGTGGCCACTCTGGAGCAGCGGCTCCTGGTAGCGCGTAAGCGCGAGCTCGATGCTTTTCGAAGCTGGCTCTGCATTGATCAATCGACTGCTGAGCTCCTCAATGTCAGCGGTGCGCCAGGTGCCGGCAAGACAACACTGATGCGGGCATTCGCACATGAGGCGAGGCTGCAAGGTCGAAATGTTGCGAGCGCTGACGGACACAGCGTCGGCATCGGTGAACGCGACCTGATCAGGGCTCTGAACGACGGTCGCTCGGCAGATTTGAGGGAACTTGTGGCGCGCTTGAACCGGAATCGATCGCTGGTATTGATCGACACGTTCGAGCAGTTCGAGCACCTCACCTCGTTCTTGCAGCAGGACCTCTTGCCGCGTCTCGAAACCGGGGTCAAAGTCGTGATCGCCGGGCGCCGGCCGCTCGTTCTGGCATGGGGTCGGGCTGACGCGTGGCCGAAAATCGTCCGTCTCCTGTCGGTGCCGGGGTTCACAGCGAACGAGAGTCGCGCCTACCTTGCGCGCCGAGGGATAGACCGGCGTGAGCTGATCAATCAGGTGGTGACCGCCACTGCGGGCAATCCCCTGGCCCTATCTCTGGCGGCAGACCTGATCGCACAGCTGGGCGTCCGTGACCTTGCGACCGATCCACGGTGGCATCTGGCCTCGCGCTCGCTCGTTCGCCGGCTGCTGTCGGAGGCGGCAGACGATCCAAATTTGATGAGTGCAGTTGAAGCTTGCTCTGCGATTCGCGTCTTTGACGAAGCGACCCTCTCCGCGATAACGGGCCAGGAAGATGTGAGCCGCGTCTTCGACCGTCTATGCAGGCTCTCGATCATCAAACCTGCGGCGCACGGCTTGATGCTCGACGATCACGTCCGGGCGATCATCGCGAGAGATCTCCGATGGCGAAAGCCGCGTCACTACCAGGAGCTGCAGCAGCGCGCGCTCGAGCATTTCAAAGACCGGCTTCGCAACTGCTCCGAGTCGGAGCGCGGGTGGTTGATCGCGGAGTGCTTTTTCCTTTGGGACAACCCGATCATCCGCGACATGTTCTTCGGCCCCGAAACCCTGGGCAACGTAACAGTGGAGCCGGTGGCCAATGTTGATCCGGACGATGTCATAGAGCTGTACGCGCAGGGTCCGCAGCACGTCTCCCAATTCACCGCGGACGCGGAGCTCATTTCCGACGTCCTGCAGTTTTCTGGCACACGCGTGCGTGTGGCCCGGGATGATGAGGGAACGCCGGTCGGATTCAGCATGGTTCTTCCGGTGTGTCAGGAATCGATCGCGTTTCTCGAACGCCATCCGCTTCACGGGATCCTCGTCAAGGCATATTTCGTCCCTGCAAAGCGCGATGGCATCGCGGTCGGCGTGCAAGAGGCGACCGCGCACTACATCCTTCCCGTCGTGGCCGCAAATGCGGCGAAAGGCGCTGTTCGCTGCGCGCTCTTTCGCGACCTGGCCGGCATTTTCGGCCTGAGCGGAACCTACCTGTGCACCAGCCGCGAACCACTGATGGATCGTCTGCTGACGGAATGCGCCTTCGAGATGGTGACCGAGTCTCACCATTCCGGCATGGTCGCCAGGGGATGGGCGCTCGACCTGACGCGCGTCGGGTTCGAAGGCTGGATCCAGGCTGTCATCGATGGACGGCAGGTTCAGGCGCCGCCGAGCAGCGGCGATCTGCAATCCGAGATCTTTGCGGCGCTGATTCACTGGGACGATCCTGCGTGGCTTGCGATGAACTGCCGGCTCATGTCACCAGGCGCATCAATAAGCGATCGGGCCGAGCTGACCCGGCAAACAATAAGAGAAGCGTTTGCGCGAGCTCGCACCGACTGTCCAGCCTCGATGGACAAAGCACTTCGCGCCCTGGAGCTCGCGTATGTCAAGAGGAGCGTAGGTCATAAGCAGGCGATGCACACCCTGTCGGTCTCGAGGGCAACGTTCTACCGCCTATGTAAACAAGGAGTCAGGGTCTTGGCCGACCAGGTGGTAAGGGCCCCTAACGGACCAGCAGCGAAAGGCTGAGACCAACCAAGCAACCTGTCTCCCAGCGCCATCTCGCATCAGGCTACCTCTGAGACCGGCGAGACATCACTGACACATTCTTGAGACTTCGGTGACCCCAGCCGTGGTTGATGCTCGCCTCGTGGGTGTGGCTGCGGATTTTGGGGGAGCAGGAGGTGCCATCGCGATTTTGGAATTGATTGCGTCCGGGAATTCCGATCCGTTGGGGGATAGAAGAGAGGTGCAAGTCTATGGATCGTAGGAAACTCTTTCGCGGGTTAACAACTATGGTCATCGGCGTCTTCGTGGCGGTCGCCGTGGCCGTGGGCGCCGCATCGACACATCCGAGAACGGCATCGGCGGCCCCACTTTTCACCCAATGTCCGCCGGTGGGACTCGACACCGGCTGTGCAGTTCTCATCACGCTCGGCCCGGGCGGGAGCATGACGACCGCGGTCGATCCTACACAACCGCCCTTCGATGGGGTCGAGGACACGCTCGTCGGAGTCCAGAACAATTCAGGCGGAACCGTAACCAGCATCAACCTGTCGGGTGCATCTGGAGCGAGTCCGGCCATCTTTGATCTCGATAACGATGGGCTGTGCGCCGGGTACGTCCCTGGGCCCGCGGGTTGTCCGTACGGGGATGGTGCGTCCCAGAACTATGCCGGACGCGCCACTAACACTCCAGTGGGTTCAGGAGCCGCGACCACGTTCCCGGCTGAGACCTACACGAATATCTCTGCCGACAAGAACAGCGGCACGGTCAACTTCCTCAACCCGACCATCCCGAATGGAGGATCAGCCTACTTTTCACTCGAGGGTCCCACATCGAGCTTTGCGCCCTGCAGCAGTGGAGTGCCCGCCACCGTCATGCTCAGCCCGCTCACTGGAACCAATCCGGTTGGCACCCAGCACACCGTGACGGCGACAGTCAACGACCTCTGCAGCGCTCCCGTAAGCGGGGCGACGGTCCACTTCACCGTGACTGAGACAACCGGCAACGTGATTACAGGTATGTGCACGACAGGTGCTGCCGGCACGTGCACCTTTACCTACACAGGGCCGATCCTACCGGCCACAGATGCGATTTCAGGTTGCGCCGGACCAAGCGGCGCACCACCGTGTGGAGCTGCTACGAAGGCGTGGGTCCTGCCGGTCTCTGCCTGTAACGGCGACATCACGTACGGCGGGCACATGACCGCCGATAACGGAGACCGGGTCAACTTCGGTGGAGTCGCGCATTCGGACGAGGCCAATCCACCCAGCGGAGAAGAGACCTTCATCGATATGGGGGCAAACCTCCAGGTCCATTCCACCGGCATTCTCGCCATCACCTGCAGCGCGGAAAAGGCTGACATTTATGGGATCGCGACCGAAAACGGAACTGGGAGCCACCTGTTCCGGATTGAGGTGACCGATCCCGACAGCAGCGGGGGTGCCGACACGTACTGGATCGTCCTGGACAACTACAACTCAGGGAGCCACCCGATCCAGGGCAACGTCGAAATACACTCCACCTAATCGCGGTATCGACGGAGACTCAAAAGGGCCCGCTGGCGACGGGCCCTTTTTTCTTGCGGCCGCGCGTTTCCCACTACGTTTAAGGCATGTCGACGGATGTGCGAACGCAGTTGAGCTTTGGGCTCAAGACGAGCCAGCAGGGCGCCGAATATGGCCGCATCGTCGAGCTGTGGCACGAGGCTGACGAGAACCCGCTCTTCGAGCACGCCTGGCTCTGGGACCACATGCTTCCGCTCCGCGGCGATGTCAGGCAGGCGACCCTCGAGGCCTGGACGCTGCTCGGAGCCCTCGCCGCACAGACGAAGAGGATGCGGATCGGCGTCATCGTCACGAGCAACCGCCTTCGGCCTCCCGCGCTCCTGGCCAAGATGGCGGCGACCGTGGACCAGATCTCCGGCGGGCGCCTCATCCTCGGCATCGGCGCCGGAGGCAGCCGCGTCACGGATCAAGCCGGCCTTGAGCTCGTGCTCCGCGAGTTCAATGCCTACGGCATCGACGTCGTGTCAACCGCCGAAGCGATCGTCGCCCTTGACGAGGCCTGCACCATCATCCGCCGGATGTGGACGGAAACCGAACCGTTCGATTTCGACGGCCGCTACTACCAGCTTTCGGGCACAGTTTGCGAGCCGAAGCCCATCCAGCGCCCTGGTCCTCCGATCCTGATCGGTTCGGCCGGGGCGAAGCTCGGTCTTCGGGTCGTCGCGCAGCATGCAGGCCTCTGGAACTGTCCGGCCCGGACTCCCGACGACTTCCGTGCCATGAACCAGACTCTGATCGATCACTGCGCGGCGATTGGGCGGGATCCCGATGAGATCGTGCGCCAGGTCCAGATCCTTGTCCGCAGCGACGACCCAGACTCCGCGAGAGCCCAGGTGACCGGCTTCATCGGGGCCGGCGTCACCAATGTGGTGCTCGCGCCCATTCCGCCTTACCGCGAATCGCCTGTCGCGTGGCTGGCCAGGGAGGTCATCGAGCCGGTTCTGGCCACGACCTGAAGAATCCTGGGGCACAACGGGCCTGCAAGCCCTATATAGGGCGAGTCGTGATGCACGGATCGCTCTTCTCCCACACCGAGGCAGAGCTCATCAAGGCCGCCAGGCAAGGTGACGGTTCGGCCTTCGCGGAGCTGCTGCGGCCGCAGTACCAATCAGCATTCCGGGTTGCGTACGGCCTGCTTCACGACTCCGACGAAGCCGAAGACGCAGTCCAGGAGGCAGCGTTCAAAGCCTGGCGCAGGCTCGGCAACCTCCGAGAGGGTTCGAGCCTCAGGCCCTGGTTTCTCGCCATCGTCGCCAACCAGTGCCGCAACGTCGGCAGGAGCAAGTGGTGGACAGTGCTCAAGACCGAACCACCGGAGAGCGAGGCAGCAGCGGTCGACGTCGCCGCCGGGGTCGACCTCCGGCGTGCCCTGCTGCGGCTCAGCTACGACGAAAGGCTGATCGTCGTCCTTCGCTACTACCTCGACATGCCGTTTGAGGAGATCGCGACCACTCTCGGCATCTCGCCCAAAGCAGCACGCAATCGCGTCGAACGGGCGGTGCACCGCCTGCGGCCGATCGTGCAGATCCAGGGGGCTGCTGTCTGATGGAAGAAGAGATGTTGTTCGAACGAATTCACGCGGCGCTGGAAGTCCAGCCGCCCGCCGGCGCCTACGAGCGCCTCCGCGTCGCACTCAACCAAAGGCCGGTCAAGCCATCGATGCGGCCGGCGTTCCCGATGAGGTGGTCAAACATGTCGTTCCGAATGGCCGCTGGACTGGCGCTTGTCGCCCTCGCGCTGGCGATCCTGGCCGCGATCTTCGCCGTTCACTCAACTTCAAACAACTACGTTCCGGCCGGCAGGGGAATGTCCATCTCTGCATATCAGAAAATGGTGGCGGATGACGACGCCGCCGCCCTGGCCGCCTTTGCCGGTCCGTGTGATACAACGACGCACTCTGCCTGCCTGGCTGATGCCACCCGCGGGATTCCCGCGGTGCAGAAGTGGATTGACGACCTGACGCATGCGGCGACTCCCGCGAGATTCAAGGTGGTGGACGCAGAGATGCGCCTGCACCTGACTGAAAACCTCACAGCGCTCCACGATCTAGTTGCCGCGGCCCAGGCCGGAGACGGCCCAGCCATCGATCGCGCCTTCGTCGTCGCTGTCTACGCCACGGACTGGACGAACGCGGTCATTCCAAGCATCACGTCATCGCAGCAAGTGGACGCGGCCGCATATCAAAAGTCGGTCCAGTCATACAAGAAGAGCCTTGACACGTGCTCGAGCTGCATCCTTGTTCTCAGTGGAAAGGGAAACGACTGCGTGACCAGCAAGGGCATCCCGTGCGAGATCCTGTTCGGTCAGACGGCGCTCGCGTATGTTGAATTCGACGCAGCAATAATTCGCAAGGCGGCGCCGGCCGCTCTTGCCACAAAGGACGCTCGACTCCAGGATGACCTCGCGCAAGCTGACGCGGTCCTGCTCACGATGAACCGGGCTCTAGCCGCGAATGATCAGGCTGGGTTCAATGCTGCCGTGCCGCAGCTGCAAAGGATCACAGGCCAGATCGATCGCGACGCCAATGCCATCTTGCAGAGTTGATTCGAAGAGATGAGGGCGGAGCCGAATGCCGGCCCCGCCCAAGTTTCCCGCTCAGGCCGCTCTACGGCCGCCGATCGAGTCGATCATCTCGCGGTAGCTCCGCATCGCCTGGCGGAGCAGTTCCGTGTCTGCGTTTCCATCCACGTCGCGGTGGATTCGCTGCATTCGCTCGTGCATGGCCTTCGCCATCCGATCCACCGCTTCTTCCATCAGACGCTCGGCCTTCTTGACCGCAGCGCGCGGCTCATCGATGAACTCCGATTGGAGCGCGTCGAAGCGTCGGCGGTACTCGGTCATCTCGGGCCACAGCTCCATCCGACCTGGCGCAGGCGGCGCATCGATTCGCTGCGGCTGCTCGACCGGCCGAGGCTCGGTCCGGCCCATCACCTCGGGATTCATCCGTTCGGCCTCGCTCATCAAGCCATCTCCCGTCGGTAGCCTTCGCGCCTCGTGCTCGCCGTGCCGACGGCGTCGTCCACCATCTTCTTGTAGTGCACCATCGCTCTGCGCATTGCCTCGGTGTCACGCTGCCCGTGATCCATCGAGGCGGCGGTGCGCGCTTCCCGCAGGTCTTTGGGCATCCGCTTCTCATCGGTCAGGTTGGCCCCGCGTTCACTCAAGATCATGACCACGACCTTGTCGGCTTCCTGAACTGCCGCTGAAGGATCATCGATGAATCGCGTCTCGACTGAGTGCCACGAGCTCGCGTAACGATTTCGCGATTCTTCGGGCAATCCGCGCAAGCGCGATTTGCCGACTGTACGCGCGAGTACAACGGTGATCGCGATCAAAACGATCGCGACTGCGATGAAAAGTGTGAGGACAATAGCCTGGTTCATGCTTTCGACACCTCCTTATGAGGGAACGGGACGGGGCGCGACCTTACTCGCGATGTCGGTTTACGGTTAAGACATGTCGAGGAATGGGCAACTCTGATACGCACCGTTGGATCCAGCGGTGCGTAATTCGAAGGCGATCAAGCCTCGTTGGATCCACCGGAGCGGAATCCGGTTTCAGTCGCGTGAGATTCCTACCGTCGTCCTCGAGCAGACTTGGCGGGTTTCTTCCTGGTGGCCGGCTTAGCCTTCGGCTTCGGCTTCGGCTTCGGTTTTGGTTTCGCCTTGGCTTTGGGTTTGGCGGTGACGGGGGCCGCGGTGGCGAGATCCCTGGTCATGTCCGACATGCGCGACTTGCCGAGGTTGCTCTGCATCACCCACGCGACATCTTTATCTGTGGAGGTCAGCCATTTTTCGAGATATGGCTTTGCGTTTTGCGGCGCCGCTGCGGCGGCGATGCTCCAGCCATAGCCCAGCGCCTGGCGCAGGACTCGGAATCCTTCACGCCGCCGGTCACTGGCCGCCGCGAGCGACCGCGTGATGTGGTCGAGGATGTCGAGGACCTCGACGGCGTCCTCGTTGCTCTTCAGGAGCGCCGGCTCACATAAGCCCGCGACAACAGCACGCTGGACGAACGCGTCGTCCTGCGCCCACACCCGCATCTCGACCAGCAGCGTGGGCATGCTCTCTTTACCCAGTCGCTGCAGAGCCATTGCCACGCCCTCGCGGACTCGCCAGCGAGGGTCGGAAGACAGCTCGCGAAGCCACGTCATGACTGTCTCTGGCTCCATCAAGGCGATCCGCCCGAGGCCCGCGGTGCCGACCGTAGCCAGGTATTCGTCAGCTGAGGCTGACAGCCGCCACAGGCGGTCTGCGTCCGCCTCTTCGACGACCGCAGCGAGCAGCTCGAGGTTGGCCCTCGGCCCCGGGAGGCCCGAGTGCTTCTTCAGATAGGGCTCCCAGTCCTTGAGCCGGCGAAGCGCCGCCCGATATTCCTCGGTGCGAGTACCCATGCCGCAGCGATCCTAGCTAACGGAGAATCCGGAAGTGGCCATTTCACGCACAGCTGCGATCAAGCGGGGAGTCAGGCTGGAGGTGGCGACGATCGCGTGGATGCTCATCGAGGCGGCGGTGGCGCTGGGAGCCGGCTTTGCGGCCCGCAGCGTCCTGCTCACCGCCTTTGGTGTGGACTCGGTGATCGAGCTGCTCAGCGGGATCGTGCTGTATCGGCGGCTCGCGGCCGAGTCGAACGGCATGCCGACCGGCGAGGTCGACGTCCTGGAGGCCAGGACCGGCCGCATCTCGGCTGTTCTGCTCGTGCTGCTGTGCGCATACGTCGTCCTGTCTTCGATCGCGGGGCTGGGTCTTCGCGTCATTCCGTCCCCCTCGTTCGCGGGCATCGCCGTAAGCGCGGCGGCCATTGTCACAATGCCCCTGCTGGCGCGCGGGAAGCGAGCGGTCAACCGCGTCATCGACAGCGCCTCTCTGCACGCGGACATCGCCGAGACGATCAGCTGTGCTTACCTGGCCGGGGTGACCCTGGCCGGGCTTGGCGTCAGCATGTTGACCAGCTGGTGGTGGGTCCAGTACGTGGCAGCGCTTGCGCTGCTGGTTTGGTTGGTCCCAGAGGCGCGTGAGGCGCTCGACGCTCGGTCGCATAATTGGCGCGACTGAATGTCAAGTCTTGGGGGCAACAGAGAAAACCGATGAGTGAAAGGCGAGAAGACGGCAGCATGGACCACACGGAGCGCCACGCGGACAAGCGCCGGCTGATGATCACGCAGCTCCTGCACAGCCCGGTCCTCAACCCGGCCGGGACGGAGGTCGGCCGCGTCGAGGACTTCATCGTCAAGCTCGCGGAAGGGACGTATCCGCCAGTGGCGGGGATGAAGGTTCGGGTCGGGGCGCAGGACGTGTTCATCGGCAAGGGACTGATCGAGCGTCTCGAGCCGGGCGGCGTCCGGCTCAACACGCATACGATCCGCACCGAGGCGTTCCAGCGGCGACCTGGCGAGGTTCTCCTGGCGGCGGACGTACTCGGACGGCACCTGGTCGACATGGTCAAAGGACGAATCGTTCAGGCCCACGACCTCGTGCTCGCCCCCGGCGACGATGGCTGGCATCTCGCAGGCATCGACCGCAGCCCGCAGGCGATGCTCCGGCGCCTGGTTCCCAGGCGGGGCCGACCTGACCTCAGACGCCACGCGATCCTGGACTGGAAGGACGTTCAGCCGTTCGTCGGCCATGTGCCGACCGCCAGATTGCTCATGCCGCTGAAGCGCCTCCGCCGCCTCCACCCGGCGCAGATCGCGGACATCGTCGAGGGCGCCTCGCACGCTGAGGGTCAGGAGATCATCGAGGCCCTCGAGAGCGACCCCGGGCTCACGGCCGACATATTCGAAGAGCTCGACACTGAGCACCAGGTCGAGTTCCTGAAGTCGAAGTCAAATGAGGACGCGGCCCACATCCTCGAGCGCATGGCCCCGGACGACGCCGCCGACCTGCTGGGAGAGCTCGACCAGGAACGGCGCAAGCCGGTGTTCGACATGATGTCGCCCAACCAGCAGCACAAGATGCGCAAGCTGCTGCAGTATCACCCGAGCACGGCCGGCGGAATGATGAGCCCGGATTACGTCTGGGTTGAACGCGGCGCCACCGTCGACATGGCGCTCGAGGCGGTTCGCAGCGACGACAAGACGCCTCACCAGCTGCTGAGCACGGTCTTCGTCACCGAGCACGACGGTCGGTACGTCGGAAGCGTCGGAGTGGTCGACCTGCTCCGCACCGACCACGCCCGCAAAGTCGACGAGCTCGAGCTGACCGACTGCTCCGCGCATGGCAATGCTGATTTCGCCGATGTGACGCTCCTGATGGCTGACTACAACCTCACCTCCCTCGCGGTGGTGGACGCGGCCGGGAACTTGATTGGCGCCATCTCGTCGGACGACGTGATCGAGGCGCTCGTGCCAGAAGACTGGCGCGCCAGAGTCGAAGCGAGCACCGGGGTATAGACCGCTAATGTCCGAGCGCGAGCCACAACAAAAGGACTCGCGCTTGAAGCCAACGTCGGCGGTGCTCGATGAGATGCACCACGGTGACATCCACGGCGCCTTCGGCACGATACGTCAAAGCGACGTGGCTCCGCGCCGGACCTGGCGCCAGCGCCTGCTTACTCTCGCAGCCATCGTCGGTCCGGGGATCATCGTGATGGTCGGCGACAACGACGCAGGCGGAGTCTCGACTTATGCGCAAGCCGGTCAGGACTTCGGCTACTCGCTCCTGTGGACGCTCGTTCTGCTAATCCCAGTCCTCATCGTCAACCAGGAGATGGTCGTTCGTCTCGGGGCTGTCACCGGTGTGGGCTACGCGAAGCTGATCAGTGAGCGCTTCGGACGTTTCTGGGGCTGGTATTCGGTCGCCGGCATCTTTCTCCTCAACTTCTTGACGATCAGCACCGAGTTCATGGGCATAAGCCTGGCCGGTGAGTATTTCGGACTCCGGTCAGTGGTCGCCGTTCCGCTCGCGGCGGTGATCCTGATCGGCATTACGATCAGCGGCAACTTCCGGCGCTGGGAGCGCGCCATGTTCGTGTTCCTTTTCGCCAGCCTCTTGGTTCTCCCGCTCGCCCTGCTGAGTCATCCCGATCCGGGCGCGGTTGTGCATGGATTCTTTGTCCCAGGCGTGCAGGGCGGCCTGACTTCCAACTCGGCGCTCCTGATCGTCGCTGTCGTTGGTACGACCGTCGCCCCGTGGCAGCTCTTTTTCCAGCAATCGAACGTGATTGATAAACGCATCACGCCGCGGTGGCTCGAGTACGAGAAGGCAGACACCGTCATTGGAGCGTTCGTGGTCGTAATCGGTGCCGCTGCGATCATGATGGCCACCGCCTCGGCATTCAGCGGGACACATGAGTTCGGCCATTACCTGGACGGCCTCCACGTGGCCCAAGGGCTGACGAAGTTCATCTCACCTGCGGCAGGAGCGATATTTGCGCTGCTGCTGTTCGATGCCTCGATTGTGGGAGCATCCGCTGTCACCCTCGCCACCTCGTATGCGTTTGGCGACATGTTCGGCCTGAGGCACTCGCTGCACCGCGGAGTGCGCGAGGCAAAGCTGTTCTACGCCTCCTACACCGGAATGGTTGTACTCGCCGCTGCAATCGTTCTCATCCCGCGTGCGCCGCTCGGCCTCATCACCACGGCCGTGCAGGCGCTGGCTGGGATCATGCTGCCGAGCGCGACCGTATTTGCCTTGCTTCTCTGCAACGACCGCGCGGTCCTTGGGCCGTGGGTCAACCGGTCGTGGCTGAACGCGATCGCGGGCGTCATCGTCAGCGCGATGCTCGTTCTCTCGCTGATTCTGGTGATCTCGACGGTGATCCCGTCCATCGACGTGACATCGCTCCTTGTCGTACTCAGTGCGGTGGCCGCTCTGGTTCTTATCGCAGGCGGCACATGGAATTGGCTCACATCGCGCGGCCGCGCCCAGGTGCCCGAGGTCTCGAGGGAGGAGCGCGAGAACTGGCGCATGCCGGCCCTCGCATTTCTGGATCGGCCCGTGTGGTCGATCGGTCGCAGACTCGCGATTTACGCCTTGAGCGGTTACCTGGTGCTGTCGATCATCATGCTGGTCGTCAAAGCGGTCGAACTCGCCACACAGAGATAGAGCGGCGTTCCTTCAGGACCATTAACAGCTCGCTTACAAAGGAATACCGGCCAACGGGGTACAATGCTGGCCCGTGCCTCTCGGCTCAAGACCGGGGCACCGCGTCAGAGCATCACGCCGGCGGCTAAGCCCTTTTCGCACCAGCATCCTCGTCCTTCTTGCTATCGGGATGTCCACGATGGCGGGTGCTTTCGCTTATTTCCTTCCGGCTGCGAAGACGGCCTGGGACACGACAGGCGCGATCGTGAGGGTGACGCCGTCACCGACTGACCTCTTGACGGCGTCGCCTTCCGCCTCGCCTTCTGCGACACCGGCCGCGGCGATCACCGGCGCGTTCACGATTCTCCTGCTTGGCTCGGACGACGACTCCAAGTTCTACAGCGACCACGTCCTGACGCAGTCGATGATCCTGGTCCGCGTGGTGCCGTCGACCAAGCAGGTCACCATGCTCTCGATCCCGCGCGACATGTACGTCCACCTGTCGACAGGGGGCTTCGGCAAGATCGATGGCGCGTATTCGTACGGTGGACCGGGTGCGGCCATCGCGACGGTGGAGCAGGACTTCGGCGTCCACGTCGACGACTACATATGGGTGGGGCTATTGGGCCTGATCAGGTTGATCGACGCGATCGGCGGCATCGACGTGGTGACCAGCAACCCCGTGCTGGATGACTACTATCCCGCCGACGTGTACGGCAACTGGCCATACGGATACGAGCGCATCGCGGTCCTCGCCGGCCCGCAACATCTCGACGGCCTGCACGCGATGCAGTACGTCCGGTCGCGGCACGGCGACCTGCAGAGCGACCTCGGTCGGTCGCAGCGCCAGCAGCAGGTCCTCATCGCGATCCGTCAGAAGTCCAAGCAGCTCGCACCCGAAGACCTGCCACCGATGTCGGCCGCGATCGGCGGTGAGCTGAAGACGAGCATCGGCATCTCGAAGGTGGCGCAGATGCTGCCGCTGGCGGCGAGCTTCGACAATCCCGACGCCATCCGCCAGATCATCCTTGCCAGCCCGTACACCCATGGTGGCGCGCCTGGCGGCAGCCTGTATCCAAACTGGGACGCGATCCTGCCTCTGGTGCATCAGTACTTCCCATGATGATCTCGCGCTTCATCCTCGCGGTCGGCCTCGCCGTGGTCGTGATCTTCGGCGGCACTTCGACCTACATGTACCTCGGCTCAAAGCAGTCCAAGATCGCCGCACCGCCACAAAAACCGACGGCGGCCACGCCTCGGGCGCAGGCCACCACGCTGCCCGGCGCGCTTTACCTCACGCAGTCGGGAGCCATCTACCGGCTGAGCGCTGGCCGCTTCATGCAGATGACGCCCGAGGCCGGGTGGGGCGAGCCTTCGATCAATCCCGACGGGAATTCGCTTCTCGCGGTCAAGTTCGGTTCGTACTGGTCTGATGTCTACGTGCTCAGCCTGTTCGGCAGCCCCTTGCGACAGGTCACGTCCAACCAGTCGCGTACTGGCATGAGCAATCCGAGCCTGAACCACTGGTCCTTTTACCCGCGCATGAGCGCGGATGAACAGGTGTGGATGACATATGACGGGTTGAAATGCGATTCGTGCTACGACGTCAGCCCGGCGGTGTATTCGATGCCGCTCCGCGGCACCATCCGCCAGGCCCGCGCCTGGACTGATGGCGGCTATTACTCGGGCGGCGACCAGCAGCCGATCCCGGTCTTGGGCGGCGTCATCTACACGAAGTACGACTATGGATCCAAGTACGACGCGAACGCTGAAAACAAGCTCGCCGGCATGATGTGGTGGACGAACAGGCCCGGAGCGTATGGCAAAGAGCTGACGAGCCCGGGCGAGGACTGCCGGACGCCGTCGCTCTCCCCGGCCGGCAATGAGCTCGCGATGATCTGCACCTATGGAAAACAGATTTCTTACCTGACCATCGCGTCCTGGAACGGGTCCGCGCTCGGACCGCGCAAGACCATACTGACGAATCAGCTGGTCGCGCAGCCGACATGGGCGCCAGACGGATCAGGGATCGCGTACCTTGCGCCCGCCGTTCCGGATGGTCCGTTCCAGCTGTGGTGGCTGCCCAAGGCGGCCTACACCGCACCGCCACCCAGCCCGCCCCCGACGCCAACTCCGGGCGGTCCGCATAACGGCCCGCTGCCGACCCCGCCGCCGCCACCGCCGATCCCACCGGTCAAACCGATCCAGCTGACGACTAACAACGGGTTCGACGCGACGTCGCCGATGGCCTGGCTTGGCTAGAACAGCTCCTGGTCGATCGTCGGATCGTCCGGACAATCCGGGGGTGGGGTCGGCTAGCAGCCTGGGCGGTTTGGGCCGCGGTCCAGGACCGGTTCGGCGAGCGCTGTTTGTGCCTGGGCGGCGCTGATGTAGTGGTCCGCCAGCATCGCCGCAAGCACATCTGAACGGCGGGCGAGCGCTGCGTCGGGGTTGATGGTCGGGTCGTAGATGGACGGCGCCTGCGCGACGCCGGCGAGGAGGGCGTACTGGCCCAGCGTGAGGCCGCTCAGAGGCGCTCGAAAGTACGCGCAGGCGGCTGCGGTTACCCCATATCGCCCTAAGCCCGTCGGAATCTCGCTCAGATAATCGGCCATGATCTGGCGCTTCGTAAGGACCCGTTCCACCTTCACGGCCAGCGCCAGATCTTCGAGCTTGTTGTAGCCGCGGTCAGAACCGCCCAGGTAGACATCCTTGACCAGCTGCTGGGTGACCGTCGATCCCCCCTGGCACAAGCACACGTTGGTCACGTCGTACAGCAAAGCCCTTGCGACTCCGATCGAATCGACCCCATGGTGGGAGTAAAAGCGTTCGTCTTCTGTGGCCACGACAGCGTTCGCGAGGGTTTGGGGCACCTCGTCCGGGTTGAGGATCGGAACCCCATGCGCATCGGTCACCGCGCGGACGCGCTGCTGGACGTCGGTTCCATCGGGAGTCAAGATCCACAGCGTCGCAGCGCCGGGCCCACCCAGGGCGGCGAGTACGGCGATTGTGATAGCGAGCCGGCTTGCAAAAGCCGCCGGCCAGCTCATCCCGCTTTACACATTGTGTTTAGGAACGGGCTCTAGATTTACCCGTTACGCCGAAGCGGCATGAACGGCGCAAGTTCCATGGGAGAATTCCGTCCGCATGACCATTAAGTGGAAAGTCGCCCTGGTGGAGGATGACCGTCGCCTAGCGCGTGCGGTGGCCACCGGGCTGGGAGAGGAAGGTTACACAGTCCGGGCGGTTGAGTCCGCGGGACGCGGGCTCGAGCTCGTCCGGCAGTGGAATCCAGACGTCGTCCTTCTCGACCTGATGCTGCCCGACAACGAAGGGCCCGAGCTGTTCGAGGCCTTCCGCGCGGAGACCGACGCCGCGCTTGTCGGCATCAGCGCCCGCTCCTCGGTCAGCGACCGGATCGCGGGGTTGAAGCTGGGCGCGGACGATTACGTCACCAAACCGTTCGCGCTGGAAGAGCTGATGGCCCGCGTCGAGGCGGTGATCCGCCGGCATCGAGGCAAGGGCGGCTCGAAGCTCGCCTCGGGTGACGTCCTGGTCGACCTGAGCGAAGGGCGTGCCAGCAGGGGCGGCCGGCAGCTCGGACTGACCGGGATCGAGTTCCGGATCCTTGCTGCTCTGATGCGAAACAGCGGACAGCTGGTCACGTATGCCCAGCTTGCGGAAGCCGTCTGGGCAGTCACCACCGGCCCGGAGTCCAACTCGCTGGAGGTCCACATCTCGCGGATTCGGCAGAAGCTCGAGCTAGAGGGGGCGTCGAGGTTGATTCACACGGTCCGCGGTCTCGGTTACAGGTTCAGCCCGGAATAGGAGGAGCGCAGGGAGATGAAGGCGAGGAGCGTTGTGGTGGCGGTGCTGCTGGGGGGCGCGCTGCTTGTGGCGGGCGGGGGGACGGCGTCGGCGAACATGGCCTGGTGTGTCTCGGACCCGCCGATCCAGGTCGTCACGCCCGGCGGTCACAACCTGACCGTGAACAACCTGGTGTACCTGCCGCCGTACGCGCTGCACCTGAAGAACAGGATCACTGACGACGCAAGCGCGGCGCCTGACGCAAAGGGCGGAACCCTCATCACAGTTAATGTCCACGTGCCTGCCAACGCGCACGTCGTGTCTTCTGAGTACCGCTACCAGGTTTCGTCCCAGAAGGACGGATACACGCTGATCACGCTGTACCTGGACGTCCCCATCAGCTGAGGTCGATGGCCCTGACCTTCAGGACTTTTCCGCGGCCGCTGAAGGCGGTCGTCGTGGGCGTTCCCGCGGCCGGCATTGTCCTGGCCGCCATCGCGGCGGCCGCCGGCGGATTCAACGCCGCCCAGCCGTGGCGATGGCTTGTCTTACCCGCTTGCCTCGTGGGCGTCGTCCTGGCGGAGAAGTACCCCGTCAAAATCGGCCCTGAGCAAAAGGTCAACCTCGGCGCGCTGCCGTGTCTGGTAGCGGTGCTCTTGCTGCCGCCCGGTGTAGGGCCGGCCACGGCTGCACTCAGCGTGTTCGCGGGGAACCGGCTCGTGGGAAGGACGTGGCCGGAGAGCGTGATCAACTCCGGAAACACGCTGGCCGCCGGCGCTGTAGCCGCGATGGTCGGCAGCATCGGCAATATCCAGCTGGACATTGATGCGGCGCAGGCGCTGCGAGCCACGGCAGCATCGCTGGTCTACATCGCGATCAATCTGAGCCTGGCCGTGCTGCCGCCGGCACTACACTCGGGGCGGCCCTACCTGGCGCTCCTTCGCCACGCTGCGTCTGCCACCTGGCCGGCTCTGCTGACTCTGGGCGCCTGCGGTGTCAGCATCGCTGTCCTCGCCGTGGAGGCCCCTGTCGCTGCTCCTTTGCCGCTGATCGTGCTGCCGATGATCTACCGCATGAACCGCGCCATCGAGGCCCAGGGCAAAGCCAACGAACAGCTCGCCGGAGTGCTGGCCGCACAGCGCAGGTTCCTCACCGATGTTTCGCACCAGGTGGCGACGCCGCTGGCCACGATCATGACCAACCTCTCGATCCTGAGCCGGGCCAGCAGGGGTCGGCCGACGGGGGCCGCGGTGGCGGACAGCGTCGCCGAGGCGGAACGGATGAAGCGGATGCTCGGCCGTCTCCGCTCGCTCGCGCACGCCGATGAGGACGTGCCTCTCCGCCGCGAGCTGGTCGACCTGGCCGAGCTCACGGCGGACGTGGTGCGCGCCTACACCGCGCAGGCAGCAACCTCAGGCGTCGGTCTGGTGGCCGAGGTTGGCTCCCGCCCGCGCGTCAACGCCGACAAGGACCTGCTTCGTGAGGCGGTGGCGAACCTGGTCGAAAACGCCGTGCGCGTGAGCCCTCCTGGTGCGCAGGTTCGTTTGAGAGTCGACCGCGGGCTGGGTGGGCCGGTGATCGCGGTGGCCGACGATGGTCCGGGGATCGAATCGGACAGGCTGCCGCGACTGTTCGAGCGATTCCAGCGAAGCGACTCGGGCAGCGGGTTGGGGCTCGCCATCGCAAGGCGGGTGGTGGAGCGTCACGGCGGGACCATCCGGGTCAAGACCGAGCCGGGGACGGGCAGCACGTTCACCATCGAACTGCCGGGGTAGCTAGCGGATCAGGCCCCCGTCGTATGGCTGGCCTGCCACTGCGTTCAGGCCGCACACCCACTTGAACACCTGAGCGCCGTTGCCGCCGCCGTGCACGGTCATGCTGTCCACGATCAGCGAGCCGGCGAAGGAAGGGCTCGAGTTGCCGTCGCTGACGTACGGGCTCTTGGGCAGGTAGATGATCCCGCTCATGTCGGTCCCGGCGTGCGGGCCGATCGTGATGCCGGCGGTGTACGGACTTGCACTCCCGCTCCAGATCACGAAGTTGTGCGTGCCCATCGGGTCGCGCGTGCCCGTGTAGCCGGGCACGTTCAAGTCATCCAGCCCGTTGAGGACGGCCTGGCTGATGTCGAGACCGCCGTCCGACCCATCGAGCAAGATCGCCACCGCGCCCGTCGGATCGGAGGTGCCCGAAGGCGTCTGGATGGTGTTAGTGACGTTGCCGAGAGCCACGCTCGGCGTGTTGATGATCTTGTAGACGCCGCCGTTCATGAAGCCGCCGCTGGGTGCAAACCCGTTATAGGTACCCGGCTTCCAGTTGCCGGAGCTATCCTTCGCCGCCGCGGCAGATGTGTACACGACGGCCGGCAGCGCCGGCCACGAAACGTTGTCGTAGTTGTTCGGCGGCGCAATGTTCGGAGTCTGCGGCAGCGTGCTGCTGTCTGTCGTGTGGTAGTTCAGGCTGTTGCTGGTGCCCCCGTTATTGAGGAAGTTCGTTGGGTTGCCGGGGCACGTGGTCCCGTCGTAGTTGGTCTGCACCCCGGGCACGCCGGTCGAGTGGGGTCCGTTGTTGGCGCCAAACGAGCCGTAGGCGTAAACGGGCCCGGTCACCGTCTGGAACGCGGCGCCTCCACCGTTGATAAGCGCGTCACCGTTGACTGCAGCGACCGCGTAATTGGCGCCGTTGAACTGCGGCCCGGGGGTGGTCGCGCGTGCCGATGCAGCAGATGTCAGGGTGGAGAAGCCGAGCATGCGGGCGAAGATGCTCGGCTGCTGGTGCGAGATCACCACGTCGAGCACGCTTGGATAGTTGAAGATCCCGTTGTACCGCCATGTGTCGCTTAGCGTGACGGTGTAGCCGCTCACCGAGTAGGTGCCGGCGGGGCAGTTGCCCGCGCCGGAGCAGGAGCCGGTCGGGACGCTGAAATTCAACGATGAGCCCAGGTACTGCATGGCGACCCAGTGCGCGTTGTTGCCACCCGGACCGTACGACCTCGCGCCCGCAAGCGCGGCGGAGTCGGCGTACACCTGCAGGTTTCTGCGGTCGGACATTGCGAGCCCTGCGTCGAAGACCATGACACCAAGGACAGTCAGCGCGACGATGATCGCGACCACGATCACGACGGCCTGGCCACTCTGTGAACGCCGGCCGCGAGCTCGCATCACTCAGTACTCCGCGAGCATGGTGGTGGATGAGGCGATGCGCAGCAGGTTTGGCGCCGCGCTCCCGAGAAACGGAACGAGGCTGTCGTAGCGGTAGATCACAGTCACGACAACTTCGAAGCAGCCCTTGTATTGCGGGTTCGTATATTCAGGGGCCCGCGCGCCCAGGTCGCCTGGCAACGGGTCGCGGCCCAACGCGCTGCGCGCGGCCGCGCAGCTGGCATACGTTCCCGCCGCGCCCTGCTCGGACGGCCAGATGCAAACCTGCGTCGCGCCTGCAGTGGGGGTCGGGCAGCTGGCGGGTGAGGCCTCTGTCATCGCGGACGTGCGGCTGAAGCTGCCCATCACGACGTCAACGGTTTCGTCGATCCGATTGTTCGTCATGCAGCCGGCTCCGTTGGCGCCGGGCGTGAGGGTTGTGCCCGAGCAGGTTCCCGTCGCAGAGCCGAAGGGGTTGTCGGGGGGCACCTGATTGGGCACGGCCTGGCGCGCAGCCTGGCGAGCCGCCTCGGCCACAGTCGACGTGACCCAGTCGACGCGGAACACGTCGATCGAGAGCGCGAGGATGAAAAACAGGAGCGGGAAGACGAGCGCGAACTCGACGAGCGCCTGTGCATGGCTCTTACGCTTTGCTCGCCCCTCTCCTCGGCTCCTGTGCTTTGCTCGCCCCTCTCCCCAGATCCCTCTCCCCTGGGGGGAGAGGGTGCCCTTGTTTGTTCGCATCAGTATTCGGTCCTCATCGAGGACGTGACCTTGATCGGGTACGACGAGCCCACTATCGGCCACAAAAACGGAGTGATGACCGACATGGGTTTGGTGATGCTGGCCGTGATCGAATCAGAGCCGGCGCTGCTTGGAGCGCCACCGCTGCTTGTCGCGTTGGTGACCGCAGCGCCGTTCAGGCAGTGAAAAGTGACGCTCAGCGTCGATCCGGCAAGCACAGAGCCGGACGGCGCGCCGTCCTTCGAGCTCTCGAGCGAAGCCTGGTTGGCGATGGTCACAATCTGGCCGCCGGAAGGCGGGATGGCGGAGGTCACGGTGACGGCGAGCGGGCCGCCGCTTGTGCCTCCACAGACGCTATCGGCAGCACCGTGCTGGTACGAAGAGACTGCGATGCGGAGCGCCTGACGCACTGAGTTCGTTACGGCCTCCCGGTAGAAGAAGGCCCGGCCGAGATCAGAGACGCCGAGAGAGAGCAGGAGCACGATCGGCAGCGTGATCGCCGCTTCCACGAGCGATTGCCCGCGCGAACGAGCGTGCCTGGAGGCAGCCACCGATTTCATCGCTGCACTATCTTCCACTTGGTTCTTAAAACGGCATGAATTGACACCTCTTGCAGCGAGGCATCTCGCTTAAGGATTTCTGACCTGAATCCTTAAGATCGGTAGGCTCGCGAATTTCATCACACTTACGAATGTGGCGATCATCGTCTGCCCCCAGCCCCGGGCGGCCGAAATCGGGCTCGATGTGATGCGGCGGGGCGGGAATGCCGTGGATGCTGCGGTGACGTGCGCGTTCGTGCAGGGTGTCATCGATCCCCAGATGTGCGGGATCGGTGGCTGCGGGGTGATGCTTGTCCATAGCCCGCAAGCGGGCGACGCTCTGTTCGAGTTCTACGGCACCGCAGGGTCACGCGTGCGGGAAGACCAGTGGGAGCGCATCTTCATCCGCGAGGCCGCAGACCGCTACGGTTACGTGCTCGACGGGTGGGTCAACGACGTCGGGTACAAATCCGTCGCGGTGCCCGGCACAGTCGCGGGTCTGCATGAGGCGCTGACGCGGTTCGGCACAATCTCCTGGGAACAGGCCATCGAGCCCGCCATCCCCCTCGCCCGCCACGGCTTCCCCGTCACCGGCTACATGCACGGGTACTGGACGACCGATTACGGACCGGACGTCGTGCCCAACGCCGAGCGGATCCAGGCCACGCCAGAGGCGAAGTCGATCTACACGCACGACGGCCGCTTGTACGAGATCGGCGAGGTCATGGTGCAGGTTGACCTCGCGCGGACTCTCGAGCGGCTTGCCGGCGAGGGGCCTGACGTGTTCTATCGCGGCGAGATCGCTGACGCGATCGCCGCGGACTTCGCAGTCAACGGAGGGTTCATCACCAAAGAGGACCTCGCCGAGTACCGGGTCAACGTGACCGAGCCGATTCGTGGGAGCTACAGGGGTTTGCAGGTGGCGGCGGCCGGACCGCCAGCCGGCGGCCTGACCCTGCTTCAGATGCTCAACTTCCTCGAGGGCTACGACCTCCGCGCGCATGGGTGGCCGAGCACCGAGTCGGCACGCCTGTTGGTCGAGGCCATGGCATGGGCGGTGGCCGACCGCGAGCTCCACGTCGCCGACCCGCGCTTCATCGACGTTCCGACGGGTGCGCTGGTCGACAAGCAGTACGCTGCCGCGGCGCGCGAGGTGGTAACTGCTGGTGGCCGGGCGCACGACCGCCCCGAGACCACGCATGTGTGCGTGGTCGACGACGGGGGCAACGCGGTTTCGCTGACACACACGTTGGGCTCTGCCAGCGGAGTCGTCACGCCGGGCCTCGGTTTTGGCTACAACGACTACATGAACTGTTTCGACCCGCGGCCCGGGCGCCCGAACTCGCTGCGTCCCGGCAAGACCCGGGTGACGATGATGACGCCGACGATGGTTTTCGACGGGCATCGGCTGCGCGTGTGCGTGGGCGCGCCGGGTGGGACCAAGATCGTGACCGGGGTCCTCCAGGTACTGGTGAACGTCATCGACCACGAGATGTCGCCCGTTGAGGCGGTGAGCGCGGCGCGAGTTGACTTTCAGGGCGATGTCGTCCAGGCGGAGGCGCGCATCCCGCGCGTCGTCTGCGAGGGATTGGAGCAGGCGGGTTATGCGGTCAACAGGCGCACGTTGAGCTACGACTCCTACTTCGCACGGCCGCAGCTGATCGTCGCCCAGCCCGACGGCTTCCTGTCCGGGGCCTCTGATCCGCGTAAGGATGGCGGGGCGGCTTTCGATACGGAGACGAGATGAAGTTCAAGGATCGGGTTGTGCTGGTGACCGGCGGCGCGCGCGGTATCGGGGCCGCGACGGCCTCGCGCTTCGCTCAGGAAGGCGCGCGGGTGGTTGTTTCGGACATGGACCTGGCGCCGGCCGAGGAGGTCGCAGGGCCCATCAACGGTCTGGCGGTGGCATGTGACGTGACCAGTCGCGAGCAAGTGGAGGCGATGGTCGGACGCGCCGTGAGCGAGCTGGGAAGGCTCGACGTGCTTGTCTGCTGCGCCGGCATCATCCGCGACAACATGCTGTACAAGATGAGCGACGACGACTGGGATTCCGTGATCGACACGCACCTGAAGGGGACGTTCTTTTGCGCGCGCGCGGCGCAGAAGCCGATGGTCGAGCAGAAGTTCGGCAAGATGGTCTTTCTCTCCTCGACCTCGGCGCTCGGCAACAGGGGCCAGACCAACTACTCGACGGCGAAGGCGGGTCTGCAAGGGATGGCCCGCACCCTGGCGATCGAGCTGGGGCCGTTCAACATCAACGTCAACACGGTCGCGCCCGGTTTTGTCGAGACGCGGATGACCCGCGCCACCGCGGAGCGGATGGGCGTCGACTTCGAGGCGTTCAAGGTCGGCGCGGCGTCCCAGATCCCGCTGCGCCGGGTCGGGCAGCCGGAGGACATCGCGAGCGTGATCTCGTTCCTGTGCAGCGAGGACTCGAGCTTTGTCTCCGGCCAGACGATCTATGTCCGGGGCGGACCCTAGGAACCCGTTCCGCTCCGTCCTTATATATGCAAGGACCGGCGCCGACCTGCGTTTAGCGTTGTTGATGAACCGGTTACTCGGACAAGTCAGGCAGCGGCTCGGCAGGCGAACTGTTGTTCGGAGACGGTTGCTTGTGCGGCAAGGCCCTCGAATTCGAATCGAGTTCGGGCTCGACGGCCAGATGGTGCCCGCCCGGCTTCCGATTAGTAGCCGCTCGGGGTTGACCGGCCCGACAAAGGTCTGTTAGGGTGGCTGGGTCTTCTGGGGACCTTTCCTCCGCCAGGGAGGGTTCACAAAACTTAGGGGTAGGCCTTGCGAATTAATCGTTACCTGACCCATGCCGTCGTGCTCGGAATTGCGGTTGCGATGTCGAGCTACGCGGCGATGGATCGGCACTTTCCGACTACGCTGACCGCTCGGTTGGGCCCGGTGAACGCCGAGGCCGTCTTTGTCGGAGTAGGCGGTGACGTCGGCGACGTGTCGATGGGTCGCTACAGCACCATCATCAAGCCGGTAGCGATCCCCACGTCGGCCCCGCAGAGCCACCAGGCGTTCATGTACTCCGTGGCGGCGGGCGAGAACCTTTCGGCGATTGCTTCCAAGTACCACGTGTCTGTGGCGGAGATCCGTT
>VBIW01000129.1 GCA_005880915.1 Chloroflexota bacterium
AACACGAGCCTGGATGCCGTCTGCCAGATCTTCGAGACGCTCAACAAGACCGGGATGAAGCTGACCGTCTTCGACCTGCTGACGGCGAAGTTCTGGCCGCAGGGCATCAAGCTTCGCGAACTCCTCGAGAGCGCGCGAGACGAATACCCGCTTCTCGGCGAGGACGAGTTCAACGTCGACGCGACCTTCCTGATGCAGGCGGTTTCGCTGCTGCGAAATGGGGTCTGCAAGCGCGGCGACCTGCTCATCCTCAGCCCAGTTGGCTTCGAGGAGGACTGGTGGAATGTCTGCCGCGGCGCATCGGCGGCATTGACAATGCTGAAGGGTGAGTGCGGCATTCTGGGCCGCAATTGGCTGCCATACGGCGCGCTCTTCCCGTCGCTCTTCGCCCTTGCGACGAAGGTCCTTGATCTTCCGGGTCCGGCGGAGGGCGCCGGATGGGAGAAGCTCCGCCGTTGGTTCTGGTGCTGCTGCTTCAACCAGCGCTACGACGGCCCACCGAACACGCTCAACGCGGCCGATCTTCGCCAGGTCAGCCAGTGGCTCGACGACGACGCAAAGGAACCGGAGGCGGTGACCGACTTCTCGCTCGACGCGGTCGATCTGCGCCGGGCGGCGCAGCAGCGCAACGCCGTCTACCGCTCCGTCATCTGCCTGACGATCGTGAACGGCGCCCGCGATTTCCATACCGGCAACCGGCTCACCGCCGACAGCCTCAAGGATCCCGCCCGCCGGATCGAAGACCATCACCTTTTCCCCACCGGTTGGCTAAAGAAGCTCGAGCCACCATCGCCGGCCGAGAACTCGATCCTCAACCGGGCGCTGATCGACTACCAGACAAACAAACGGATCTCCGACAAGGCTCCGTCTGCCTATCTCGCTGAGATCGAGGCGGCGCTCAAGGACGGGAAGCTTCAGGAAGTACTTGCAAGCCATTTGATTCCCTACGAAGGCGCCGGCGCCCTAGGGGACGACGACCTCGAGCTGTTCCTCTCGGCGCGCGAGCGTCTCTTGCTCGGTGCGATCGCCAGCGTCACGGGCGCCGTCATCCCGGACGAAGGCGCCAGCGAGACCTACCTCGACCCGAAGCGACCCTTCACCAACGTGCTCGCACTGCGACGCGTCATCCGCGAGTTGCGCGGAAGCGTCCTCTGGTACGAGCAGCACATGGGCATCAAGACACTCGAGATCCTCAGCGAGGAGATCGATCGCGAGAACGTCAACGAGCTCCGGCTGCTCTCCGGCCCAGCACACGTCACCGACCGTGTGAAGAAGAGCTTTGAGCGCTTCACCGCCGAGCTGCAGCACGACGGAGTCAACGCCGAGTGGCGCGTCCTACCTACGGACTTTGCACGACAGTTCCACGCGCGCGTCCTCTTCGACGAGGAGTCGATCTGGGAACTCCCGCCGCTCAACTCCCTGCTCCAAGGAACCGTGGACTCGATCCGGCCCTCATCAATGCCACGCTCAGCCTTTGAGGAAGCCTGGTCGCGCGAAGACGCTCGACCACTCGCCGAAGTGCAACCCGAGACAGTCGCAAGCTAAATGGCGTCTGCCGTCAGGCTAGCGACCCTCGTTCAATGGCAGTCGCAACAGCTCAAGCTCATCGGCGTAGCGGGCGACGCGTCCCCACAGCCGTGGGTGGCCGGTAAGCATCGTCAGAGCCGTTCCGATGGAGAAGTCGGACTGCAGGAGCCGCGGTAGAGTCCCGCGCGGCACCGCTTGAAGGAGCTCGAGCTTCTCGTTCCACTCCTCATCGTCGAAAGTCGCTAGGCGGCGATTGATGTAACGACCGATGTTGAGACTGCGTTCGTTGGCGCGACGGAAGGTGGCTTCATAGGGCGCTAGCCCTCCGCTGGCTTGGGTCCCGTTCTGGATTGCGGCAGCGATGACCCGTCCGGCTTCTCCACCAGCGTCGAGACTCACGCGGATGCCTTCGCCAACAACGAGGGTGGCTTGGCACGCTGCGTCACCCACGGCAAGGATGCCGTTGCCGGCGAATCGGGGCGCGAGCCCGTCTGCCGGAATAAGCCCGAAGTGATCCTCAGTTCTCTGGGCGTCGGTGAGATCGACGCCAACTCGGTCCGCCTCGGTCAGTAGGAGCTCAAGATGGTCTCGCGGATCGGAGCGGACGTCGCCGTGGTGGACGCCCACTCCTACGCGGACCCGCTGTTGGCCCCATGGGAAAACCCACGCATACCCCGCAGGGGCGTATCGGCTTCCGACGATCAGCAAGGCTTCGTCTTGGCGGCAACTGGGTGCGATCAGCTCTACTTCGGCTCCCACGCCGAAGCGCTCGAAGCCAGTGTGGAGTCCTGCGAGCTTGGAGATGGCGGCTCTGTAGCCGCTTGCATCTACCACCACTTTGGCTGCGAGCTGACTCTCCTCATCGCCTGCCTCGATTGCCAGCCCCGTCACCGCGCCGGCGTCGTCGAGCACGGGCTGGCGCGCAGTTGCTCCGGTACGGATGTCGACTCCTGCCTCTGCGGCGCGCGCCCCAAGGAACTTGTAGGTCCCGCGCACATCGATGATCACCAGGACAGGCTTGTCGTACTTGAAGACTGCCTCTCGCTCAGGACCGGCGAAGCGAAGGCTTGTGATGGGGTGATAGAGCTCCTGCGGAACGCCGTATCGCTCGACGGTGGCCGGAGCAGTCGCGCCGCTTGTGTGTACGGGCGAGCCGATTTCTGCTTCGCGCTCCACAAGGAGGACGTCTAGTCCGGCGTGCGCGGCTTCTGTGGCCGTGGCCAGTCCGGCTGGGCCGCCGCCCGCAACGACTACATCATGAGTCTCCGCAGCAGTCACGTTCCGAGGCTAGCGTGCCGCGGGTGCCCCGCGCTTCGCTTACTTGTAGCGCACGGCGAAACCGACGAGCAGGGTGGCGACCGGCAGCAAGGCTTGGGTTGCGAAGAGAAGGAGCTCCCCGGGACCTACATGTACCCAAGTTGATTGGGCGGCCCCATCTTCGACCAGTTCGGCGTAGCGTGCGACCACGGGGGCTGTGGCGAGGCGCTTGGCGTACGCCGCCGACGAACTCTGGTTCTTCGGCCCAAGAGCTAGTGCACGGTCGAGTTGTTCCACTGTGCTTTCCACAAACTCGTCTCGGTCGCGGCACAACGCCCCGTGAAACATGAACTGAGGGCCGAGCAGCAAAGCCGCGGGCCAGACCGCAGCGATCGCAAGAACGGCCACGAGGGGAACGAGAACGGCTGCGAAAGACGGATGCTGCCCCCCCGAGCCTTCGCTCTGAAGAGGCGCAAAGAAGGCAACGATGGTGCCGAGGGCTAGCGACCACGCAAACCCAGTACGGAGGCCCCAGCGGGTGAGCGGACGCAGGAGAACCCTGCTGGAAGCGAGTGGGAGCCTAAGTGAGATCTTGGCGAGCGTGTGTACAAGTCGTAGGAACCGCAGGACGCCTTCAACCATCGTCACAAGAAGGAGGGTGATCACGAGCCCGTAGACGTCCAACGTCACGTTCTTGCCCCACAAACTGTTGTTCGCCCATCCAGGAAAGAGTTGCAGCTTGTGCCGGTGGAAGGTACTGAAGGCGACGTAGGCCCACGCGAGGGCGATAAAGGGCGCTGCCCACATGAATGTCGTCAGCGGGTCGCGAAGTCTCCCCATCATCGCTCGGAAGGCGTCTTCAGCCTGGGTCGGTGCGCGAAACGCCCGGCCGATAGTGAGCTGGATCTTCTGAAGTTCTGAATCAGCCCATGCTCCCCATCCTGCGACCCATCCGATCCCAGCAAGCCCGATGTAGATGGCGGGAGTGCGAAGGTATAGGTGAAAGTAGCCGCCGAGGCCCGCCGCCAAAAGCCCGACGAGGAACGGGACAAGGGCAAGCCGTGCGGCACCAAGTACAAGCCTCCACTGACCCTTGACGAACTGTGGCTGAAACTTCTCGATCCATGGACTGATCCATGTCGAGCTGCGCCCCGTGCGTTTCGGCCGACAAGCTGCAAATACCCGTTTCAACATTGGCCCGTCTGCATGCAGTCGCCCGGGGCCATCCCAGACTTCACGGCTTCAACTCCGTCGGCCGCCTCTTCAGCAGTTCTTGCCCGAGTCTGATCCTTGCGCCGTCTCGCCTCTTCCCGCGTCGCGTACACGAGAGTGGCGGAGGCAACCGCCGCCGACACGAAGGCCATGAAGAGGTATGACTCAACCTCCGCCCCGAGAAAGTGCCGGTGGATGGTTCTCGCCGGGTTGTAGGCCCAGGCACGCCAGCGCAGGCCAAACGACTCGAAGTAGGCAAACGGGACCGTCACCACTACGAAAAAGAGCACGAACCTCGCATACCGACGCAGATGACCTCGGAGCCAGATGAGCACCAGCGAACCGCCCCCGAAGGCAAGAATCGTAAAGAGGTAGGAGTACTGCTTCATGAAGGCGCGAGCCGCGCTCGAGTCAGATGTCGAATCACAAGCGTCAGGGTCGCCACATAGACCGAGACGAAAATGATGAAGAGGTACTCCTCGATCGGCAGTTCGAACACACGGGGACCGACACAGCAGCCACTCGGAAACCTCCAAATCCGCGTTCTTACGGCGACAACATCCCATGGAACGCTGACAGCGCACGCGCCGAGGATGACCAGTCCGAAGGTCCGCGGGAACTGTGCCAACACCCTGTAGAACGCCAACCAGAGAAGCGCCGTCGGCGCCCAAACGAAGAGTCCGAGCCAGATTAAGTAGTTCCAGTTGGTCGCCACGGAACGATTCTCTCTCAGTTGCCCTAGGGGCGCGACCGTTCGCTCACACGATCCCCCCGGCCTGTCTTGATCCGCTCACAACTAAAACTTGCGCTGGAAGACCCGGAGCTGGATTGCCCGGCGCACGGCCACCGGTCTTCCGGGTTGGGGGGCGTGTCCCGGTCGGCAGCGCAAGAGCAGCGCCGCCACTGGCGCGCCTCGGCTACGGAGGTTCCTGCTCGTCGCCGACCCTTCCCGCTCGGGACGGTGCCCGACGCAGGGCCTTGGCGGCGATCCGCCGCGATCGCGAGGGGTCGTCGTTCGTCAGAGAGGGCCACCGCAAGGTCTGGGCGTGGCTACGCCCGCCAGCAAGGGATCCGCA
>VBIW01000130.1 GCA_005880915.1 Chloroflexota bacterium
CGTCTACACGGTCGAAAAACACTTGAGCCGCACCTATCGCAAACTTCGGGTCAGCTCCCGCGGCCAGCTGCGCCGCCACCTCAGCCAGTCAGGCTGACCCGGACAAAGATTCCAGGTTTCCGGTATTTCGCCGCCGGCAGCGTTCGCCTAGGTTCGCGCCATGGCCGAATACCTCGTCGAGCTCTACCTTCCCCGCGCAGACGAAGCCACTGCCCAGCGCCGCGAAGAACAAGCCCGGCTCGCCGCTCAACAAGTCACTAGCGAGGGCACACTCGTCCGTTACCTGCAATCGATCTTCGTCCCCGAGGAAGAGACCTGCTTCTACCTCTACGAAGCCGCCTCCCCTGACGCCGTCCGCGAAGCAGCCCGGCGGGCCCAGCTTCCCTGCGACCGCGTCACCGAGGCAATCTCACGACCGAAAGGAGAAACACCGTACTGAGGTCCCCGGTGCGTCGGTGTCTACTGGATCGACGAAAGCGGGCGACGGAGTGAGTCTTTCGTCTTTCAGCTCGTGTCAATGGACGATGGGCGGATCGAGCACATGCAGGACTACCGCAAGCGTGAGCGTGCGCTGAAGGCTGCACGGGCCGCCTGAAGCGGCTCCAACGCTCGCGCCCCGCCCAGCCCGTCCTATGCTCGGTCCCTGTTTCAGGTCCTGGGGTCAGACCGTCGCATCAATCCAGTCTGATATTTTTCTCCGTACATACGACCGGAATGACCGGATGGCCCAGCTCGAAGCACCGTTCTTGCTGCCTGAAGCCCCGGCGAGGAGTGATCTCGTCGCGAAGTACTTCCGTGGCTTCGGCGATGTGACGCGGCTGCGCATCCTCGAGTTGCTGCGCAACCAGGGTGAGCTGTCGGTTGGCGAGCTTGTTGAGCATCTCGGGGAGCCGCAGCCGAAGGTCTCGAACCATCTAGCGTGTCTGCGCTGGTGCGGCTTCGTCAGCGCGCGGCGCGAGCATCGCACCGTCTATAACCGGATCGCGGACGAGCGCGTGGTCGAGATGCTCGATCTCGCGCACGCGCTGCTCGAGGACAACGCCGAGCACGTCGCCGCCTGCTGCCGGATCGAGGAGAAGTCGTGACGAGGACAAAGAGCGTCACGGCGGCGGTTGGGGGAGTGGGACTGTCTGCCGGCATTCCCTGTGCGTTGTGCTTCGGTCTGGTCGGGGCGGTGGCTGGACTGGGCGTTGCGGCTGCTGCCTGGGCAGGCGGACTCGTAGCTGGCGTCGCGGCTCTCGCAGCGGTGACCGTGCTCTTTCTCCGTGGCCGCCGGCGGCGAGCTTGCCGTGCCTTAGGGGATCGATCTGGAGAGAGGGCATGAGCGGCAAGCGGCCACTCGTCGAGATCCTCTACTTCGACGGTTGCCCGAACCACAAGCCTGCGCTCGATCTGGTTGATCGGGTCGGCCGGGAGCTGGGGATCGAGCCGCAGATCCGGCTCGTGAACGTGCCTGACCAGGGGGCGGCGCAGAGGCTGCGCTTTCTTGGTTCGCCGACGATCCGTGTCGGCGGCCGAGACGTCGACCCGTACACGGAGGAGCGCGATGACTATGCGCTCTCGTGCCGGGTCTTTCGGACCGTGGCGGGGATCGTCGGGCAGCCGGATGAGCGTTGGGTGCGGCAGGCGCTGATCGGCCAATCCGGGACCGGCAAGGGACGATGAGGCGGAGAGGAATCGGCGGTCGCCTTGCCCGGCTGGGTCTTCGCGGCAAGAGTGCTCGCGGCGGTGTGCGTCGTTCGCGATCGTCGCGCTTTCGACCGGGACGGCCGCGTCCGCTGGCAAGGCCTGTGGCTGGGAAAGGAGAACGCTCTCCAGCAGGCGATCGCGCAGGCGGCCGCGTGATCGGGCAGTTCACATTCGCGTTCATCGCCGGCACCGTCGCGAGCGCGAACCCGTGCGGGTACGCGTTCCTCCCCGCGTACGCGGCGGGCCAGCTCGCGCCAGACGCCGAGGCGTCGAGACCGCTTGCAGGCGCTCGCCCGCGCACTCTTGATCGGCGCCCTGACGACGGCGGGGTTCCTGGTCGTGTTCGGCTCGCTCGGCACGGCTGTCACACTGGGGCTGCACTGGCTGACCCGAGCTGTGCCGTGGCTCGTGCTCGCGATCGGCGCCGTACTCATCCTTACGGGCGTCGCCGTCCTAACAGGTAGGCGGATCCGGTTCCGTCCGTAGGTGGGACGAACGTTTGGCGGCGGTCTTTGGGGGGAACCCGTTCATGGTGCTGTTGGCTCCGGCGCCGCGGCTTTGTGCTGTGCGTGTCCTCGCGTTTCGAGTGCGAGCAGCACGTTCTGGTGACCGGCACAACCGAAAGGAGGGAGTGCGTTTCGCGCGCGGTCGTCGTGATGCTGTTCGTCGCGGCTGGATTCGCGTTTCCTGCGTCGGCATCACAGGCGCCCGCCCCTCGATCAAGGGCGGAGGCGTGACGGAGGAGATGGCCCCGTTTGCCGTCGCGATCACGGCCGGCAGGGGCGATTTCAAGTGCCTGATGAAACGCCCCGATGAACGTCGAGCGGACTTCGACTGGCGCCGACACGATCGGCGACAGCTCGGCCAGCTTGGGCGGCCAACTCGACCTCAACCAGATCCGAGTCAGCAGCTACTTGTGGCTGCAGAAGGACAGGAAACGGAAAGGGGAGAGAGATGAAGAGACTCAGATTGCTCGGCTTGACATTGCCAGTGGCGGCGCTCGTGTTGTTGCTTTTGTCGCTGCTCGCCAGTGGCGCTTCTGGAGGGTCGGGCAACACCAAGTACCAGTGGGACATCATCAACTTCGACTTCGCGACCTCGACGATCACCCAGGGCGGGCACGCGTCGGCGTTCGCCACTGGCTCAGGTGGTAGCACGCACACGGGGAAGATCACCGTCACCGGTCACGGCACCTTTCGGTCGAACTCTGGTAACCCGCAAGACGTCACGGGAGGGGGGATGTGGCAGACGTTCGACGGGAGCGGCACCCCGACCGGGAGCGGCAACTACCAGGTGACCGGATTCGTCGACTTCCACGTCGCGCCAGGCTCCCTACCGCCGTCGGTCACGGACAACAGTGGCATCAAGGCGGACGTCCGCTCAGGCCTGGCGGTGTTCAAGGTCGCCTACGACGATGGGAGTAATGGGACCCTCGTCGTCAGCTGCGATCTTCCGGTCGGATCTCCGAATGACATGTTCGAGGGAATCACGGCATCGAAGGGGTACGTGGACTATTGGGAACGCGACCCGGCAGTGGCCGGCGTGAACGCGAACCGCACCAACTTCCACGAGCTTCACTAGAAGACGAACCAGCCCGAGTGGGGGAGGCGGGAGCACCTCCCCCACTCAGTAACCAGGGTGGCGCAAAAACGAGGAGCGGCGCTCCGCCACAGAGGCACCACAGACCAGGTGCATCCCGACGAGCCAGCGTTGTTTGGCGAGTTCGACCATCAACTCTCAGAGGAGCTTCCTATGTTCAAGAGAATGACCAGAAGAACGCTCGGCGTATGGTTCGTGCTGGCGGCGGCCGGACTCGCGGCTGCGCTGACGATCTCTGCCCAGGCGGGAACCGTGAA
>VBIW01000131.1 GCA_005880915.1 Chloroflexota bacterium
CCCTCGGAGTCGGCTTTGGCTTCGGCGATCGCCTTCTTGGCCTCGTTCTTGCCCGAGATGACGATCTCGATCAGGTTCGGCATCGGCGCCGCCCTGCGGCCGCGGGCAGGACGGCCCGGAGCGGCGCCGTGCGCGGCTCAGAACTCGTCCGGGTCATCCCTGGGTCTTCCTCTCTCCTCGATCGCCATCAGCCGGAACAACTCGACGTCCTCCTGGAGCAGGGTTTGCAGTGTGTAGCCGCCGAACCGCTCCAGGGTGTTCAGGATCAGCCGGGCCTGCTTCAGCTCGGCGGGCTCGACGACAGCGCGTCCATCGGCATCGACGCCTCCAGGGCATTCGCGCCAGAGGTCGATGGCCCGTCCAAAGGGCCGGACACTCCGACGATCGCGAGGCACCAGGAGGAGATGATCACCATGATGAAGTCGGGGTCCTGTGCCATGGCGCCGTCGACGGTCGCCGGGACCGGGGTGTCGTCGTCGTCTTCGAGGTTCCAGGACTTGATGGCCCCGGCGAAGATCCCGATCATCTCGCCGAAGATCTTCGGGTCCTTCGTCGCTGCGGCGCCCATGCCGGACAGCTGCTGCAACCGCAGCATCTGGCCGGTGGAGATGGAGGTCATCGTGACCTCCAGCCCGTCCATGTCCGTGTCCTCGGCGAATGTCAGCTTGTACAGCTTCTTCTTGGCCTTGTAGCCCATGGCAGGGTTCTCAGTTCCAGGTGGGGACGGTGCCGTCGCTCAGAACAGCGGGCACGGCGTAGGTGAGCTCGCCGGTGTTGGTGCGGGTCACCGTGTAGTCGGTAAGCAGCACCAGGCACGACAGATACGGCGTGGACCCCACGATCGGCTGGATCTTCAGGTTCCGCGCGACCGCCGGCGACGCCGAGACCGTCTTGAACACCAGGTGCGCCCCGGTGGCGTTGAACACCCCGTTGATCGTCGCGGAGTAGTCCGACAGCAGCAGCAGCCGCTCGTGCGCACTCTTGTCCACGCCGGTGGTGTCCTGCACGCCGCGCGGGGTGGAGAACGCGAAGTTGGTGACGTCGTTGGCCATGGCCTATCCCTTCTCTCGTTGTTCGGCCAGCGAGCCCTCGTGCTCCTGGAAGTCCTCGATCCAGTCGGCGGCGCGGGTGTGCCGCCGGATCTGGCCGGTGGGGTTGCCGCGCCAGTCGCCGTCACGGCGCCAGAAGCTGTCCGCCCTGGTGCGGTGTTCGCTGAAGCAGCGCTGGAACGCCTCGAACCGGAACACCGTCAGCCCGGCGGCGGTGCGCTGCTCGGTGAAGGTGCGCCCGGACTGCTGGCGGATGTAGGCGCCCTGGGCGCGTCCGAGGTCGGTGGCCTCGTCCACGGTGGTCTCCCAGCCGTGCGCCCACGCCTGGCAGCCGACGTCCTTGCACGCGGCGACCACGCTGGTGTCGCGGCCGGCGCGGACGGCGTAGGTGAGGTAGTCCGAGGCTGCCCCGGCCGGGGGCACGCGGAACGGCTGCGTGTTCATCAGAAGGTCACTCCCGCGTAGCTGTTTTTCACGATCACCGCGGCGAACGACAGCGCGCTGAACCCGCCGGCGGTGGTCAACGTCGCCGCCACGTACCGGCGCACGGTGGCGGTGTTGGCGATCGCGATCCGCTGCGCGGTGTGCGCGGCGGTGGTCTGGGCGAACGCCAGACCGGAGACGTCGGCGAACGACACGTTGTCGGCCGAGTCCTGGACTTTGACGGTGACGTCGGTGCCGGTGAACGCCACCACCTGGAGATACGCCTGCGCGCCGAACGAGGCCGCCGCGCCGGTGTCGTAGCTGCCCGGCAGTAGCAGGAACACCACGTCGTCGACGTAGTGGACTTCCGAGGCGCCGCCGGTCGCGGCGACCTTCACGTTCACCCGGGCGAACGCCGCCGTCGCCGGCGCCACCACGGTCCCGGACACCAGCGTCCACGCCGCCGCCGAATCAGCCGCGCCGGTGCCGTAGGACGTGGAAACGAACGCCCCGCCCGCGGTGTACCAGTCGACGCCGACCGAGCACGTCCGGGCCGACACGGCCGCCCGCACCCACGCCTGCACGTTCACCTGCGCGCCGGGCGTCACCGCGAAGCCCTGCGCGGCGATTGACCCGGCCGCGCAGGACGCCGACGTCATGTCGCCGCCCGCGGTGGACGACATCGACATGGAGTTGGAGCCGGTGTGCGCCTGCGCGGAGGTGTCGGTCGAGGTGTTGTTCGTGGCCGCGACCCAGTTGCCCAGGCCGCCCTCGAAGCCGGTGTTCTGCCCGGTCAGCGAGTTCACAACGGTAAACAAACCGGCGGTGAGCTGGTTGCCCCATTCGATGCTGAAGCCGTTGGATACGGTGGCCACTGACGAGGACAGCATGCCGTCGTTGGCGCGGGACGGGTTGTAGTCGACCTGTTTGGCGACTTCGCAGGCGGCGGGGTTGCCGACGGCGCCGCCGCGCAGGTAGAACGCGATTACGTCGGTGCGGGGCAGTGTCGCCAGCACTGGGTGGGAGTGGCCGGCGGCCGGGTCGAACAGGACGGTGAAGTCGATTCCGCCGTCCTTGATGCCGTCCAGGCGGACGTGGGCGGACTTGTTGATCGGGGTCATGTCCAGCGTCGCCAGCGATCCGGAGATCTTCCCGAGGGCGTTGACCTCGCCGGACAGGTCGTATCCGCCGATGAGGAACTGGTCGCCGAGACCCGAGGTCTTGCTCACCGGGGCTCACCGCCATCGAACCGCTCCTTGCGCAGGACTTCCAGCGACAGACCGTCTTCGAGGATGGCGACGCGGTGGTCCCCGAACAACTCCCCGAGGCGCTCGCGCAGGACGTCGACGGCCTCCATCGTCAGCCGCTTGGACGTCGACAGGACAATGACGTCGCCGGGCTGAAGCCGCACCACCCGGGCCTCTTCGAAGCCGATGTCGGCTATCTCCTTCGGTAGCGCAGTCACCGCGCTCACCCTCCGTTCGCCTTGCGCGTGAACGCGCTGATGATCGGCGCGGCGATCGCCGCGGTCTTCTGAGCCACCGAGCTCGCGGCCCTGCGCAACGCGAAGTAGCCCTTGAACCGGGAGGTGGCGTTACGGGAGCCGACACCTTCCAGCCACGGCCCGTACAGCAGCCCGGAGCCGGGGTAGCCGTCGTCCACAACCAGGTCCGACCCGCGCGGGTGCACGTTGACGTGCGACTGGTACCGGGGCGGGTCGGACGGGTGCTGGAAACTGGCGGTCATGTTCATCTGCCACTGGTACTCGGCGTACTCGGCGATCTCCCGCTGTACCGCGGTGACGGTGGCGGCCAGCTCGGCCTCGGCAACGCCGGTAAACAGCGGCCCGCGCGTGCTGACGTGGATGACCTGTGCCATCAGGGTGCCTCCGGGAACAAGTCGTTGACGATCAGGGGCAGCATCACGTCCAGGACGCGGTAGATCGTGCCGTCCTGGTTGAGGTAGCCGGCCTTGGCGCGCAAACCTTGGGAGTGCTCGCCGAGCAGGTCGACATTGCGGACGATGCCGCCCATGGTGAAACCGCCCGCGAACAGCGTCATCAGCGCCGCGACCGCCCGCATGATCAGCGGGTCGGTCTGGTCGGCGGGCTGCGTCAGGAACGGCATCTGCGGGCGCATCATCAGCGTGATCAGGCCGCTGACCGACGACAGCCCGGACGCGCCCGCGACCGGCGCGATCTCGTCGTACCAGATCGAGCAGGTCATGCCGTTGCCGGGCTTGGATTTGGGCTCGTGGGTGGCGACGCGCTCGAACTCGCCGGTCTGCCCGGCATAGGAGGCGACCGCGTCGACGAGCCCCTGGAAGTCGAAGGCCATCAGATCGACCTCTGCCTTGCCTTGCGGGCGAACACGGTCTCGGCCTCGGCCCACAGGTCCGGCAGTGCGGCACCGAGGTTCTTCGCCGCCGACTCCCCGTCGCCCTGGGGTTCGGAGTAGCCGCCGACCTCCTGCGTGACCCTGTTCCCGGCCTCGGCGATCGCGAGGTCCCGCAGCAGCGACGGGATGCGCCACACTGCGGCGGCCGCGGCGTTGACGTGGGTGGTGGCGGCGGTGCCGAGCTGGCCGCGCAGCAGCGTCAGGTTCCGCAGCGCGTAGATGTGGCTTCCGGTGCCGTGCGCGGCCAGGGCGGTACCGTCCCAGGCCCGTTTGACCGTGGCGGTGTTGCCGGTGACGTCGACGACCAGCATCCGCTCGGAGTCGATCTGCACGATCTCGTCGATGTGGATCTGTGTGCCGTCGGTGACGCCGATCGCGACGTCGGCGACGCTGGCGGTGGTGGCGCCGGTCAGGTTGGTCTGGCCGGTGTCGGCCATCGACCGGTTCGATACCAGCATCCGCTCGGAGTCGACCACGAGGATCTGCCCGACGCCGACCAGCGAGGAATCGGTGACGGTCGCGGCCGTCGCCGTCGGCGAGGAGATCGCGGCGGCCAGCGCCCCGGCCGGGTCCAGGTGGTTCCAGTAGCCCCAGGTGCCGGCGATGGCAATGTCCCGCTGCGGGGTGGATCCGACACCGAAGGCGTAGGACTGGTCGCGGCGCAGC
>VBIW01000132.1 GCA_005880915.1 Chloroflexota bacterium
CCCATGGCGCCGACCACGGGGCTCTTCGCATTGCAGAACTCACCGATCCAGCGCTGCTTCTGCGCCTCGTTGCCCATCGCCAGGATGGCTGCCGCCGCCAGCCCGGTGCCGGTGATCGCCACGGCGATGCCGGCGCAGCCCCAGTGCAGCTCCTCGGCGATCAGCATGTTGGCGATCATGTCCAGGCCGCCGCCGCCATAGGCCTCGGGCATGGACGCCACTGGCGTCAGCCCGACCTCGTGCGCCTTTTTCAGGACCGGCCAGGGAAAGTCCTCGGTCTCGTCGTAGTGGGCCGCCACCGGCCGAATCTCCTTCTCGGCGAATTCGTGGGCGAGCCCCTTGATGTCCTCCTGCTCGGGGGTCAACGTGAAGTCAAGCGGCATCTGTCCTACTCCTTTTGGGGCGGGAACTCGGCCTCCGCCACACCTTTGTTGAAGACTCTTTCTCCGCGCTGATTGGTTACGACCAGGTTGATCACCACGCGTCGCCCGTCCTCGTCTTTTAAGGCCACGCTGCCGGTGCAGGTCACCTCGTCGCCGGGCAGGACCATGCCGGCAAAGCGACCCTGCAGCCGCTTGAGCAAGGAGCGGTCGCCCAGCCAGTCGGTCACCATCTGGTTGGCAAAGGCCATGGTGAGCATCCCGTGGGCGATCACGCCCGGTAGGCCGGCGGAGCGCGCGAAGGTCTCGTCCAGGTGGATCGGGTTGCGATCGCCAGACGCCTCCGCGTAGCGCTGGATCTGCTCGACGGTCACCTGCTTGGTGAGCGGCGGCAGCGGCTGTCCCGGGATCACCTGCTCGAAATCCAGCGTGCTCATGGTCTTCATGGCTTTCGGATGATGAACAGCGCCGTGCCGTCCGACACCGGCTGGTCCCGCTCGTCGATGGCCTTGAGCTCGAAGCTGACCAGTTCCATGTCGCCGCGCGTGTTGATGGCGGTCAGCCGCCCTGTGGTCCGGATGCGGTCGCCCGCTCGTACTGGACGCTGAAAACTGAAGCGCTGCTCGCCGTGAACGAGGTGCGCGACGTCGAGCGCGACCTCCTGGTCGGTCCAGAGCTGCCAGTAGGCGTCGAAGCCATAGACCATGGCATAGGTCGGTGGCGCGACCAGGTCACCGTCTTCGCGCAGGTCGCCGACCGCGGCCATATAGTCGCGGATCGATTGTTCGGTGACCTCGAAGGGCGCCGTTTCGTAGCTCCGGCCGACCCAGCGCGAATCCGTCACTACTGCAACAACCCCTGCAGCTTCATCGCCAGCCCCATGTCGCCCTTGACCTTCAACTTCTGCTGCATGAAAGCCGTCACCGGATTCAGCTTGCCGGTCGCGATGTTCATCCAGTCGTCGGTGGTCGCAATCAGCGTCGTGTTCGGGCTTTGCGCCGGACCCTGGATCAGCTCGGGGGCGCCGTTGGCGATCTTGAGCGTCCACGATTCGCCGCTCAGATCGAACTGGTAGGTCGCGTTGAGGCCGGCGGACTTCTCGGGATGCGACTTGATGCGGTTCTGGATCTCGGTGAATACTTCCTTGGCTTCAGGCATGGGTGCCTCCTTGCGGTGAATGCGCTGGGATGGACGGCGCGCCATTGAGAAACAGGCTGGCGCAAGCCTGGGCGAGCGCGACGGCGCTCATCGATGGTTGGTCCTTGCGTTGAAAGTGCTGCCAGTAGGCGATCTCGACGGCGATCCCGAGCAGGGCAAAGCCCGCCAGCTCGGTCTCCCCCACGCCGAGTTGCTCAAGCGTCGGCCGGAACGCGCTCGCCAGTGTCTGCGCCAGCTCGGTCTGGCGGCGCTCGAAGCTCTCGTCGATGGCGAGCCCCTCGATCGTCAGCCGCCGGTTCCAGGCCGCGTACTCCTCGTAGTACTCGAAATAGGCCCGTAGCCCCGCCTCCAGCCGCCGGCGGGGATCGCCCTCGTCCCGCGTCGCCCAGTAGATCCGGCGGCGCAGCAGTGTCGCCATCTCGTCCTGGAGCGCGGCAAAGACCGCCTTCTTGTCCGGGAAATACAGATAGAAGGCACCCTGGGAGAGACCGGCGGCCTGCACGATCGCACTCACGGTCGTGCCGTGGTAGCCGTCACGTTCGAAGACCCCGCGGGCGGCCTCCAGCAACTCGCCACGGCGGACCCATTGCCGTTCGGTCAGGGGCGCTTGGCTTGCCGGTCTGCTACTGACTGACACGTCAGTCATCAGCCTAGCAGAGTGCCCGAATGACGGGCAAGGCTCCCAATCAGCTTCGCCCGAGCTGCTACTTGATCGAGACGAAGATTCGTTCGACAGCCGCATCCGTCTGGCTGGTGGCCGTCAGCATGAAGGCCTTCAGGGGAGCCAGGTAGGCCGCCGCCTTCGTATCGACGCTCGAGCTCGTCGGTAGCTTCTCCAGGAGGCTGACGACCCGCTCGATGTTGACGTACATGATCCCGGACGGCCGGGAGAGCGAGGCGGCGCTGGCTGCCTGGTAGGTCGGGTCGGCGGTGATGTTCGAGCCGCCGGCATGGGCATCGATGACCGCCTTGACCTCCGCCACGCTCGAGGCGACGATGCCCATTCCGTCCAATGCCGCATACGACGGCGCCACACCGGGCACGCCCAACGACGAACTGGTCCACGAGGTGATCACGGTGCCCCGGTAGGTGATCCGGGTGATGCCCGTGCCGGGTTTCTGCTGGGTGGCGGCGGAGCCGAGCACCAGCAGCTTGCCGAAGAAGGCATTGGTGGCGGCCGCATCGTTGGTGCCGATGAGGAGCGCGCCGCTGGGAATTGTGTTGTTGCCCAGCTCCACCTCGAGGCCCAGGTCGCCGGTCAGGTGCGGCAGGATGCCCTGCGGGCCGGTGAGGCCAACCGCGTTGGCACTCGCCTTCACGCTCGGGTCGCTGCCGTACTGGTCGAGCAAGGTCTTGATGCTCTTGTCCACATTGGCGATGGCGAGGAAGCCATCGCTCGATTTCGGAATCCAGTGGAGGACCGCATCCGGATGGCCCGTCGCCGTGAACGCCTGACGCGTGGCCGCTGACAGCTTGTTGGCGTCCAGCTTGATGGCGAAATCGAAGGCGACACCGCTGCCGGTTGCGGAGACGGCGCCACCGATTCCCTGCAGGGCATTGAGGTCGTCGAGCGTCTTGAGCGCCGGCATGCCCAGGGTCGACGGCTTGGCCATTTGCTTGTTGACGCCGGCGACCAGCGACTTGCCTGCCACGTAGCCCATGCCGACCCGGTCCGCGGGCAGCAGTTTCATGGTGGCCTTGAAGTCGGCCGTGTCGACCAGCCGGGCGCTGCGGCCCTGATCGGTATCGATGATCTCGTGGATCATGGCCGCCGAGCTCGCGACCACGACCACATGGTCGACCAGGCTATAGGCGACCGGCTTCTCCGATGTCGAGCTCGGTGTGCCCGCGGCGATGCTGATCCCGTTGTAGGTTTCGTCGCGCC
>VBIW01000133.1 GCA_005880915.1 Chloroflexota bacterium
GCGATCTGCTCAACGACTGGTGGACGTGGAGGCCGCACCCGATCCGTCTGGGCGCCGAGCTGATAAAGCGTGGCGCGACCAGCCTGCAGATCGACGGCGAATGGGCGCAGGTGTACGCGCTCGGCCGAACGCCTCCAAACATCACGACGAACTGGTGGGCGCGCATCCTGGACGGCGATCTCGCGGTCGACGCGACGATGAACCTCGCCCAGCAGCCGCTGTGGTGGGCCAAGACCCGTCTCGACATGCGTATCAACGACCTGAGCACCAGCGCCATGACGCCAGGACGGTCGATCGCGCTCGAGCAGGCGCGCAAGCTCAGGCTCAGCCTGGAAGGGCGTACCCGCCCTTGGAACGCGGAGGTCCTGTTCGTGGTGCGGGGCCACGATCGAGTCACCATGGAGACACGCGCTCGCCGCTTCACGCAGCACATCAAGGACCTGGGCGCCCAGGTGCGGTTGCTGCGCTGGGAGCAGCTCGAAGGTTTTTGTAAAGCCCAGCCGCTGGCGCTGGGGACTCTGCCGTATCGGCCAATCCCGACCGAGACGGGCACGATCGCGCGCACGACCCCGCTGGCCGCGTCCACCATGCAGATCCGCGGGGGTGTGCCGTTCGGGTTCGCCGGTTCGTCGCCCATCCTGTTTACGCTGCGCAGGCCTCGACGTGTGGTCCACATGGGCTGGTACGGCGTGCCGAACGCGGGCAAGGGGTTCGGGCTGCGCATGCTGCTGGCGCGGCGCCACTTTTCCGAACGCCTGCGTCTGTTCTTATGGGACAACGACGCCAGCCACCACGAATACTCGGGCCGCTTCTGTGAGTTCCTGGGCGGCCATGCCGAACACTTCGCCACGCTAGAGCAGGTGCGCGAGTTCGAGATTGACCCGCTGTGGCAGGTGGTCGCGTTCGACGTCACCCAACTCCCCGACGAGGTTCTCGCTGAAGCGTTCATGCTGGTCAAGCAGAAGGTCGAAGAGCACTGCCTGGCGTGGAAGGGCCCGGCAGCGTTCGTGGTCGACGAGGCGACCGACATAGCCGAGCACCCCGACCCGCGGGGCGCCGCGGCACTGACCAACGCAGTGACCCACTGGCGCAAGTTCGGCATCGAGTGTCACGTGGTCACCCAGCGCGTCAGCGATTGGATGGGCACCCACACTGGCCGCAAGGTGCAGGGGTCGCTGGGCGCCAAGTGGTACGGCCAGATGGAGGCGACCGAGCTTGCGGACGTGGCAAGCAAGCTCGGCCTGAGCCAAGACGAGCGCGACCGCATCGAAGCCGCCGGCATCGGCCAGGGGCTGCTGGTGGCGTTCGGCCGCCGCGTGTGGGCCGACCTGTTCGAGCACGCCTCGCCAGACGAGTACGAGGCGTTTCACACCGACCCGCCCGAGAGCATCCTCCCCATAAGGAGCGCAGTGGCATGAACGATCCCTGGGACGACGAAGAGGACGAGGAAGAAGAGCGCCGACGCGAAGAAGAGGACGATGACGAATGACCGCGTTCGCGATCTTTTGCGATGTGGTGGCGGTGCTGTGGGCGCTGAGCTCGCTGTTACCGTCTAGTCCGGGTGATTCTCTGTTCTCGCGCCCCGGATTCTGCCGGGGCGCGGCGCTCGCCCATCTCGTGGTCGGCCTGGTGGTGGCGTTCCATGGCTAACGACTCCCGGCGGGTGCGGGTGCGCCCGTTCGTCGGCGTGGGCTGTAGCGTCTACCCGATCCTGCTCGCGCTGGTGGTATGGATCAGTCGGACGCGCTGACCGACTGGATTCTCGCCAACCCCACGATCAGCACGCTTGTTGGCCTCGGCCTGCTCGCTCTGACCTGGCTGTGGGTGCATCTCGGCACGCGGGGCGATCCACCGGGAAAAGTCGGTAAGCCGCGGCAGCCGGTACGCACTGAGGGGTACAGACCGGACGGCGCGGTGTTCATCCCGCTCGAGCTCGGCCCGGTCGTCATCGACCTGCAGCCCGGCATACGTGACACGCTGCACGTGGGGATCGGCGGCACGACGGGCCTGGGCAAGTCGGCGTCGGTGCTGTCGCTGTTCGACCTGCCGATCGGCATTCTGGTGTGCGCGCTCGACAACACGGGGCCCATCACGGGAAAGGTGCGCTCGCTACCTGACGGCGTGGAGTGGACGAACGATCCAGCGTGGGGTGTGGGTCTGGACATCCTGCAGGGCCCGCCGCGGCTGGTCAGCGAAGGCCTCGTCGCGGGCTACACGGCGCGCACGAGCCAGGACACGGGCAAGTACCGCCGCTTCGCGCGGATGCGGCTGTGGAGCGCGATCGAGCAGCTTGACGCCTGGGGCATCGAACGCAACCTGCCCGACCTGGTGCTGGCGCTCGGGCAACGCTCGGGTGAGGTCGAGATCGATCGCGCGTGTCGGGACTGGGCGGGCCAGTTGACCACGCTGGCGAAGACGCTGGGCCCGGCGCTTGGGAGCGATCTCGACCTGGTCGCCGCCATGCGCCAGCGCAAGAAGGTGCTGTTGCGGCTCAATCGCTTCCTGAGCCCGGAGGACGCGCCGATGCTCGGCGGCATGCTGCTGGTTCACACGCGGCGTGCAGCCGAAGAGGCCGGCGTGCCGTTCGTCATCGTCGTCGAAGAGGCTGGCCAACTGGGGCAGTACCAGGCGCAGATCTCGGCGCTGGCGCAGGCTGGCCGCGATCGGGGTACGCCTCTGGTCATCATCAGCCAGAACCTGAGCCTGCTGCCGCTCGAGGTACGCAACAACGCGAGCGTGTGGGTGAGCTTCGCCCAGGAGGACGAGGCCGAGCTGCGCTTCGCGGGTCACAAGATGCGGCTCAAGCCCGAGCAGCTCGAGCGCGAGGCGTTCCCCGATCTGGGCAAGGGATGGTGCTACGTGCGAGCGCCAGGCGTGCCGACAACGCTGGTGCATGTTCGTAAGGCGAGCTCCGCCAGCCCTCGGCGTCGGGTGTCCGTGGCGGACGCCGTTGCTGCGAACGTGCGGACACCCGAAAACGGACACTCGCGGGTAGAGATCATCGAGCTCGAACGGATGCAGCGGCCGGGCTTGCCGGCGCCGGGTGCTGACATGCTGGACTTGCTGGAGCGGGTGTACCGCGACGGCGAGTGCGAGCGCTGGTCGGGCAAGCATGACCGGGCGGGCCACAAGGTGGCTTGCACGAAGGAGTGCGAGGACAAGGAGCATGCCGACGGCTGCTACGGACTGGTGTGGTGGCCACTCGAAGAACCGCGGCTCGATCCGAAGACGGGCAAGCTCAAGACGCACGAGTGGCAGCGCGTTCACCGCGTGCGCTGGCGGCTCTCGTACGGACCCATCCCGCTTGGTGACGATGGGCGTCCGTTGACGGTGGATCATCGACGCACGTGTCCGAAAGACTGCTCGAGGTTGGATCACCTGGTCGACCTGTGTACGGGCAGCGAAAACTCGCGCCGGCGTTGGCGAGTCCGCGGCGTGTCTCGCACGCCATAAGCGTTGCTCGCGCGGGACTACACTGGTCCCATGACGCTCATCGAACCGGGCAGGGTGCAGATCCCCGAACTGAAAGCGCTGTTCGACA
>VBIW01000134.1 GCA_005880915.1 Chloroflexota bacterium
CGTGGCCCCCCGGCGGCACCGGCGCCGGGACGCCGCGGTGGCGGCGGCACTGCAGCGGCGGGCCGGCGACGACCTCGGCGCCACCGTTGCCGAGGCGCTGGCGACACTCCGCCTCGGCGCCGAGCCCGCCGCCATCGCCCGCGCCGTCGGAGCCGGCCGGTCGGAGGTCGACGCCGCCCTGCACGGCCTCGGCGACGCGGTCGTGGGCCTCGGTCCCCGCCGCCTTGCGGCGAGCCGCTGGGAGGAGCTGCGAGAGCGCTCGCGGGCGACCCTGGCGGCCTTCCATGCGGCGGAGCCGCTCCGGGCCGGGATGCCGCGCGAGGAGTGGCGCAGCCGGCTCCGCCTCCCCGGGCCCCTGGGCGCCGACGCCGTCCACCGGCTGGTCGCCACCGGCGACCTGGTCGAGGTCGACGGGGAGCTCGGCCTGCCTGGCCGGGGCCGGAGCGTCTCGGCGTCCGCCCAGGCCGCCGCCGACGGGGTGGTCGCCCTGCTCGAGGCGCGGCGGCTGGACCCGCCGGCGGCCGCGGAGCTGCGCGCCGCCGGGCTCACCCCCCAGCTGCAGCGTCATCTCGTCGAATCCCACCGGGTGGTCCGGCTCGGCCCCGACCTGCTCCTCGCCGCCTCGGTCCACGCCGCCGCACGGGAGCGGGTCGAGGCCCACCTCGCCGCCCATGGCCCGGCCACCGTGGCCCAGCTCCGAGACGCCCTGGGGGCCACCCGACGGGTGGTCGTGCCCCTGCTGGAACAGCTCGACGCGGCCCCGGCGCCGAGCTCTTCACCAACGCCGTGGAGTGGGCCGGCTTCCGCCTCCACCTCGCCGGCGGCGCCACCGGAAGCCTGCTTGCCGCCCTGGGCACGGCCCTGCCCGAGACCACGGTGCCGATCGTCGCCCTGATCGGCCGCGGCCCCCAGTCGGACAGCATCGCCATCGGCGCGGTGGTGGGCGCGCCCTTCCTGCTGCTGACCCTCGGCGTCGCCGTCACCGGGCTCGCCGTGATGGCGCGCCGCAGCGCTCCCCTGCTGATCGCCGACCCCCGCCAGGTCCACCGCGACCTGGGCACCTTCCTGATCGCCCAGGCGCTGCTCCTGCTCGCCGTGCCCCTGCCCCGCGCCGTCCGAGCGGTGATCGCGGTGGCGGTGCTCGGGCTCTACGCCGGTTACGTCGGCGCCACCCTGCGCGGCGGCTCGCCGGCCGAGGAGGCGCCCGAGCCGCTCCACCTGCTGCGTCGTCACCAGCGGCCCCCGGGCTGGGCGGTCGCCCTCCAGCTGGTCGGCGCGACCGCGCTGCTCATCGTCGGCGCCGAGCTCTTCGTCCACGCCCTGGAGCGCGCCGCCGACACCGTCCACCTCAGCGCCCTGGTCCTCTCCCTGGTACTGGTGCCGGTGGCCACCGAGCTCCCCGAGACGTTCAACAGCGTGCTCTGGGTGCGCAGCCGCGACGACGGCCTGGCCATCGGCAACGTCGCCGGGGCAACCGCCTTCCAGGCGTGCATCCCCGGGGCGGTCGGCGTCGCCTTCACCACCTGGAGCCCGGGACGTGCCGGGCTGGCGAGCATGGCGATCAGCGTGGTCGCCGCCGCCTGGGCGCTGGTGGTGCTCCGCAACGGCCGCGGCCGCGGCCTGCTCCTGGTCGCCGCCGCACTGCCCTGGGCGGTCTACGTCGCGGTGACCGCGCTGACCGGCTAGCCGTCAGCCTTCTGAGGGCACCAGCAGCCGGATCGCCTCGCGGCGGACCAGCACCAGGCGCTCGTTGCGGTCCGCACCGGCGCCAGTGAGCCGGGCGTCGAGCACGGGGATGAAGGACTCCGGCCCGATGTTGACGAAGCGCTCCAGGGAGACGCCGTGGACCACGGTCACCTGGCCGCGCAGCTGCCAGCGGTCGACCACCATGCGCACCGGGAGACGGGTCTTCTCGATGCGCAGCTGGGTGCTCTCGAACACCTCCTCGACGGGGATGACCAGCACGATCTCGTCGCGGTTGATGCCGACCGTCCCCGCCTTGCGCAGGAAGCCGCCGACACCGGTGATGCGGGCATCGCCGACGAAGATCATGTGGCGCTGCTCGTTGAAGTGGTCGGAGACCCGGGTGTGGGCCTCCTGCAGCGTGCCGTGCACGGTGAAGCCGCGGCCGATCACCTCGACCACCGCGGTGTTGGTCAGCGGCAGGGTCGTCGCCATGCGCCGAATGATCCCAGCGGATCAGAGGTTGTGGTGACGAGCGGGTGACGGTGGCGGTGCGGCACACTTCCGAATCCCGAATCGCCATCTCGCCCCATGGAGAACCGAGCCCAGATGAACCTCGACGGAAAGGTCGCCGTCGTCACCGGCAGCGGCCGCGGCATCGGCCGCGCCTACGCCTCCGCGCTGGCCCAGGCCGGCTGCGCGGTGGTCATCAACGACATCGACGCCGACGTCGCCGGCGAGACCGTGGCAGCGATCACCGAGGCCGGCGGCCGGGCAGTCGCCGAGGTCGTCGGGGTGGGCAGCGGCGAGGCCGCCGACCGGCTGGTCGGCCGCGCCGTGGAAGCCTTCGGGCGCCTCGACGTGATGTGCACCAACGCCGGCATCCTCCGCGACCGCGTGCTCTGGAACATGACCGACGACGACTTCGACGCGGTCATCGAGACCCACCTGCGGGGCACCTTCACCTGCGCCCGGGCAGCGGTCAAGCAGCTGCGCAAGCAGAACGACGAGGCCGGCGAGGGCGGACGCAAGGGCGGCCGGATCGTGGTCGTCTCCTCGATCGCCGGCCAGCGGGGCAACTTCGGGCAGACCAACTACGCCGCCGCCAAGGCAGGGATCGCCGCCCTGGCCCGGACCTGGGCGATGGAGCTGGCCCGGTTCGAGATCACCGCCAACGCCATCGTCCCCAACGCGCTGACCCGGATGGTGGCCAGCATCCCGGGGATGGGGCCGATCGTCGAGGCCGCCGAGAAGGGCGAGCCGATCCCCGAGATGATCCGCAAGGGCATGGGACTGGGCAGCCCCGAGGACGTGGCCCCGCTGCTCGTCTTCCTGGCCAGCGACGCCGCCAAGGACGTCACCGGGCAGGCAATCGGGCTGGGCGGCGACAAGCTGGCGCTGTGGTCGCACCCCAAGGAGGTCAGCGTCGCCTACCGCGACGGCGGCTGGACCGCCGACCAGATCGCCGAGGTGTGGCCGGCCTCGGTGGGCTCCCAGCTCGAGACCTACGGCATCCCGTTCCTCTCTGGGCGCTGACGCGCCCGGTGGGGGGCCTCCCCCACGCCATGACTTCGTGCCGGCCAGGCGGCACGAATCACAGCGTTCCCCCTGGCGGCGGTAGGTAACCGCCCGTCGGCGACAATCCCGGCGTGGAGATCGGCGGGCACGTCCCCACCAAGGGCGGCCTCGACAAGGCGCTCGACTTCGGCCTGGCCATCGGCGCCGAGGTGATCCAGACCCACCCCTCGCCGCCGCAGCAGTGGCGCAGCCTTGTGCTCGACGACGCCGCCGTCGACAACTTCCGCGCCCGGGTCGAGGCCACCGGGCTGCGCCGTCACTTCTTCCACGCCGTCTACCTGGTCAACCTGGCCACCCGCGACGAGACCCTGTTGAAGCGGTCGATCGGCTCGCTGGCGTCATACCTGCGGCTGGCCGGGCGCCTCGGCGTCGACGGGGTGATCTTCCACCCGGGCTCGCACAAGGGCGCCGGCTTCGAGCCGATGCTGCCCCAGATGGGGTCGGCGATCCTCCAGGTGCTGGAGCGGGCCGGCGACACCACAGCGCAGCTGATCGTCGAGAACAGCGCCGGCCAGGGCGGCTGTGTCGGCTGCAGCTTCGACGAGGTCGGCGCCATCCTCGACGCCGCGGGCGAGGAGCGGGTCGGGGTCTGCCTGGACACCGCCCACGCCTATGCCAACGGCTACGAGCTGAGCACTGCCGAGGGCATCGACGGCGCGCTGCGAACGTTCGATGAGCAGATCGGCCTGGACCGGCTGGTCGCGGTCCACGCCAACGACTCCCGGGTTGCCCTGGGGGCCAACGTCGACCGCCACGCCAACATCGGCGACGGGCACATCGGCCGCGAGGCCTTCGGCCGCATGCTCACCGACTCCCGGTTGCGCGACCTGCCCTGGATCCTCGAGGTCCCCGGCGCCGGCCAGGGCCCCGACCTGGAGCAGGTCAACCTGCTCCGCGAGCTGGCCGGGCTGGAGCCCGCGGTCGCCGCCGAGGTGGCCACCACCCCGGTCTGAGCCGGCCCCTAGGCCCAGCCGCACACCTCGAGGTAGAGGTCGGCGATGGCGTGGTGGCCGTCGTCGTTGGGGTGGATGTCGCCGCTGCGCACCCAGGTCAGCTCGGTGGCGCGGCCGCGGAAGAGACGGGAGACGTCGGCGACGCGGACCCCCGCCTCCGCGGCGGCGGTTCGGATGGCGGTGTTGAAGCCGGCCCGGCGGGCCCGGCGAGGGGCCATCAGGTCGGCGCCGGGACCGTGGCCGTTGGCCCCGTTCTCGGTCTCGAAGGGGTTGTAGAAGGTCTGCACACAGGCCACCTCGCCGAGCCGGGGATGGCCCGCCGGCAGTACCTCCGCCAGCCGGCCCAGGACGATCGTCAGGTTGCGGCCGAGCTCGGCGATGGCCCGGTCGTCGCCGAGCAGCTGCGCCTCCATGGCGTCGTTGCCGCCGATGCACACCGAGATCGGCGCCACCGTCATGCCGGCGGCGACGGACTGCGCGATGAGCGCCTCGGCGCGGTCGAGCTGGCCGCGGGGGGCGAGCATGGAGTGGCTCGACTCACCGGGCAGGCTGAGATTGACGAAGCGGGGCCCGCGGGCGCCGTCACCGAGGCGGCGGGCCACCAGCGCCAGGCAGCCCTGCGAGGCATGGGATGCACCGATGCCGGCAGAGATGCTGTCGCCGAGGGCGATCATCACCCCGCCCACCGCCAGGGCCGGCGCCGCGTCGGGCGTTGACAGGCGCAGGGGATCGTCGGCCACGGCTGGCCGAAGTATACCGGCGCTGTCTCTATACTCCGGATCTGACGGGGATCTCGCCCCGGGGCCGCCCCGGGCAGCGCCCGCCCGGCCCCGCGCCGTCCGGCGCCTGTCTCGACCATCGGAGGACACGATCCTGCGCGCAGTCGGCGCACTGGCCGGCGTGGCGACGCTGTCCGCCGCCGTCACCACCCTGAGTGCCTGCGGCTCGAGCAAGACGTTCGAGACCGACCCCCGGGCC
>VBIW01000107.1 GCA_005880915.1 Chloroflexota bacterium
CGAAGATGGACGACGGTCGCGTGCTCGTCGACCCCGGCGGCGTCGAGCGCGCCACCGGCTGGGTGCGCAAACCCGAAGGCCTGTGCCGCGACGAGGTCTGCGTCCCCGTCCGCAACGCGGGACTCGACCGCGACGGCCGCATCGACCTCGAGGTGATGGCCCAGACACTGCACCGCCCCATCGCCGTCGACACCGGCGAGGGCGCCGCGGCGCTGGGCACGTCGGCGGTCGACCGCGGCAACCTGCTCGCCTCGCTGGAGGCGCCCGACATCACCCTGCCCGACCTCGACGGGCGCACCCACTCGCTCTCGGAGCACCGCGGCAAGAAGGTCCTGCTGGTCGTCTACGCCTCCTGGTGAGGCTGCAGGATGGACCTGCCGGTCTGGCAGGAGGTGCACCAGGAGCTGGCTCCCCTCGGCTTCACCGTGATCAGCGTCGCCCTCGACAAGGACCCTGAGGACGCCAGGCCCTGGATCGAGGCGGCGTCGCCGACCCATCCCAGCCTGATCGACACCGAGTACCGGCTCGCCGAGCTGTACAACATCGTCAACGTCCCCACCGTGCTCTGGATCGACGAGCAGGGCAGGGTGGTGCGGCCCAACGACGTGATGTTCGCCAGCGACGCCTTCGTGCGCATCCACGGCCTCGACCCCGCGCCGCGCCTCGACGCCGTGCGCGCCTGGGTCCGCCAGGGCACCACCGGCATCGAGGGCGAGGAGCGCGAGTTACAGTCGCTTCCGTCTGAAACAGATCAGATGGCCCGGGCCGAGTTCGTCCTCGCCCGCTGGCTGCGCGACCAGGGCCGCACCGAGGCCGCAGAGCGCCACTTCCGGCGAGCCGGCGAGCTGGCTCCCCACGACTTCACCATCCGCCGCGGCTCCATGCCGCTGCGCGGCATCGACCCCATGGGCCCGGTGTTCCGGGAGATGATCACCGAGTGGGTGGGCTCGGGCCACTCCTACTATCACCCATTGCCGAAGTAGGCTTTGGCGACGTAGGTACCCATCTCGCCCGGGCCCTCGTATCCTAGAAGAGCGATGGGCAAGCCGTTTCGCGATTACGCGTACGACGCGGCCATGCTGGCGCTCAAGCCGATGGAGCATGCAATCTTGCGGTCCTCGCTGGTCGGCAACACCGCCTTCCTGCCCATGGAGGAGTTTCCCTGGGCGCGGAAGTTGGAGGATCACTGGACCGAGATCCGTGCCGAGCTGGATTCGGTGCTCCGCTACCGCGACGCCCTGCCTGCCTTCCACGAGATCTCCGCGGACGTATCCGACATCTCCGACGAGAAGTGGAAGATCTTCGCCTTCTACGGCTACGGCTTCCGCTCCGACGCCAACTGCGCCCGCTGCCCGACCACGGCCCGTCTGCTCGCCGAGGTGCCGGGGATGACCACGGCGTTCTTCTCCATCCTCGCACCCGGGAAACGGATCCCGCCCCACCGCGGGCCGTGGAAGGGCGTGCTCCGCTACCACCTCGGCCTGCTCATCCCCGACCCGGAGCGCTGTGGCATCAAGGTGGGTGGCGAGACCGTCCACTGGCGCGAGGGCGAGAGCCTGGTCTTCGACGACGCCTACGAGCACTCGGCGTGGAACGACACCGAGCACACCCGGGTGGTGCTCTTCATCGACGTGATGCGCCCATGCCGGTTCCCCGGGTCGTGGATCAACCGCTTCGTGATCAAGGTGGTCAGCCTGACCCCGTTCGTCCAGGACGCCAAGCGCAAGCACAAGGCGTGGGAGCGCAAGGTGGCCACCAGCCTGCCGAGCTGAGCCCGGCGCGACACCGCAGGGAAGGGACGCGATGACATCCGCGGATGCGCTGCCCGGGGTGAGCCGCACCGCCCTCGGCGTCGCCCGGGTGCGGGCCCGCGAGAGCGCGCGCGACGACCGCCTCTTCGAGGATCCGCTGGCGGGGCTGTTCGTCGCCGCGGCAGCAGGCGAGCCGGGCAGCGAGGAGGGCGCCGCGGCCGGTGCCGGCAACCCGCTGGGTGCGGCACTGGCCTTCCAGATCGTGGTCCGCACCCGGTTCTTCGACGACCACCTGCTCGACGCCTGCGCCGCCGGCTGCCGCCAGGTCGTCCTGGTCGCCGCCGGCCTGGACAGCCGGGCCTTCCGCCTCGACTGGCCCGACGGCGTCCGGCTCTTCGAGGTCGACCTGCCCGAGGTGCTGGCCTTCAAGGACGCGGTGCTCGCCGAGCATCGGGTGCGGCCGCGCTGCGAGCGCCACGCCGTCGCCGCCGACCTGCGCGAGGACTGGGCCGCCGCCCTCGCCGCCGCCGGCTTCGACCCCGGCCGGGCCACCGCCTGGCTCAGCGAGGGCCTGCTCATCTACCTCGGCGCCGCCGACGCCGCCGCGGTGCTGGCCGCGGTCGAGGCACGGTCGGCGCCGGGCAGCCGCGTCGCCCTGGAGAGTGGCGGGGGCCATGCCTGGCTGCGCGCCCAGGCCGAGACCACCCCGGGCGCCGGCCACCTCGCCTCCCTGTGGCAGGGCGGCCTGGGTGACGACCCGGCCGACTGGCTGCGCGCCCGCGGCTGGGAGACGACGACCCACAGCCTGGCAGCGCTGGCCGCCGGCTACGGACGACCGGCGCGCAGCGCCTCGCAGAGCGGCTTCGTCACCGCGACCCGGCAGCCTGGCGGCTGATCGCTGGCCAGGCTGATCACTTGCCCAGGTCGAGGGGCAGCTCGCTGTCCTCGCGGGGGCGGCGTCCCCGCCGGCTCGGCTCGGGCGCCTGGCGCCGCGTCCCCGGCGGCTGGCTGAGCACCTGCTCGATGACGGTGCGCATCTCGCTGGCGTCCTTGAAGGAGCGGTACACCGAGGCGAACCGGATGTAGGCGATCTCGTCGATGAGGCGCAGCTTCTCCATGACCATCTCACCGATCTCGCGGCTGGGGATCTCGGTGCCGCCGCGGCCGCGCAGCTGGTTCTCGAGGTCGTCGACCAGCGCCTCGAGCTGGGCCGGCCCGATCTCCCGCTTGGTGGTCGACACCAGCAGGCCGTGGAGCAGCTTGCGACGGTCGAACTCCTCGCGCCGGCCGTCCTTCTTGACCACGAACAGCGGCACCGCCTCGACCCGCTCGTACGTGCTGAACCGCTTACCGCAGTTCAGGCACTCACGCCGCCGCCGGATCGCCTCGCCGGTCTCGGAGTCGCGGGAGTCGACGACCTTGGAGTCGAGGTGCGCGCAGAAGGGACACTTCACGGCGGATCAAGACCCCGCGGCGTAGGCGAGTTCATCTCGCCGCAGGCGCATCCGATTGCCCGCTCCAAAATCATCAGGATTTTGGAGCGTTCTCTCAGCGCCGATCGCGCAGGAACGCGGGGATGTCGAGGTCGTCGGCGTTGACCGCGGTGTAGGCGGG
>VBIW01000108.1 GCA_005880915.1 Chloroflexota bacterium
ACCAGCGGCGCCGGCGGCAGCACCGGCACCACGCCGGCCACGCCGGGCGCTGCGTCCAGCGGCGGCACCCTCCACCCCAACGAGGATCCGGCGCACGAGGCCGGGGAGAGCGCCCAGCGTGAGGCGCAGGAGAACGCGGGGCAGGTGCCCACCGTTCCCTGACCCGGCGCGCCCACGATCGCGGCGGCCGCCATGTCCGGGCGGCCGCCGCACCCATCTCCCCAGGGACCTCGGATCAGGCTCCCAGCAGACTCCCAGGATCGGCCAGCATCATGACCGCCGTGACCACAGCACCGACGCGGATCCTGGTCGTCGACGACGAGCGATCGATCACCGACCTGGTGGGCATGGCCCTGAAGTACGAGGGCTTCGCCCCCCGGACCGCCGCCACCGCGCGGGAGGCGCGGCAGGCGGTGATGGACTACCGGCCGGCGCTGATCGTGCTCGACGTGGGCCTTCCCGACGAGGACGGCTTCAGCTTCGTCCAGCGCCTGCTCGGCGACGGGCTCAAGGTGCCGGTCATCTTCCTCACCGCGCGCGACGCCACCGAGGAGAAGGTGCGCGGCCTCACCGTCGGCGGCGACGACTACGTGACCAAGCCGTTCAGCATCGAGGAGCTGGTGGCGCGCATCCGGGTGGTGCTGCGCCGTCACCAGCCGAACACCGCCCAGGACGGCGTCAGCCTGGTCCTCGCCGACCTCGAGCTCAACGAGGACACCCACGAGGTGGTCCGGGCAGGCCGTCCCGTGGAGCTGACCAGGACCGAGTTCCGGCTGCTCCGCTACCTGCTGATGAATGCCGGCCGGGTGCTGACCCGGGCGCAGATCCTCGACCACGTCTGGGACTACGACTTCGGTGGCGACGCCAGCGTGCTGGAGACCTACATCAGCTACCTGCGCCGCAAGGTCGACCGCGCCGAGCCGCAGCTGATCCATACCGTGCGCGGTGTGGGCTACGTGATGCGCGTGCCCCGCGAGACCTGACGGTCGCGCCGATGTCGCTGCGCCTCCGGCTGCTGATCACCCTGGCCCCGCTGTTCATCCTCGGCCTGGTCGCCGCCGACGTGGGCACCTACCTCTCGCTGCAGTCGTTCCTGGTGTCGCGCGTCGACGACCAGGTCACCGCGGGTCACGTCGACGTCGAGAACCAGCTGCTCAGCGAGAACGGCTTCCGCAACGGCGGCCCGCAGGAGGGGGACGGCGGCGGCGGTCCATCGACGCTGCCGGTCGGCACCTACGCCGAGCTGCTCACCCCAAGCGGCAGCCTGGTGAGCTCGCCAAGGGTGGTCACCCCATTCAACTCGGCGCCCGACCAGTCCACTCACCCGGTGCTGCCCGGCAGCGTCACCGGTGGCGGCGCCCCCGCGTCGCCGGAGCACCTCACCGTGCCCGGGACCGGCAGCGTCGGCCGCTACCGCGTCTACGTCGAGGCGGCGCGCAACGGCGACATCCTGGTCGTCGCCATCCCTCTCGACGACGTCGACTCCACGCTCAACCGGCTGCTCCTGCTCGAGGTCGGGGTCACCGGCGGGGTGACCATCGTCGTGCTCGTCGCGACCTGGTTCATCGTCCGCCGCGGTCTGCGGCCGCTGGAGCGGATGGGCCGGACGGCGCGGTCGATCGTCGCCACCGACCTCGGCCAGCGGATCGCCCCGGCGACCGAGCGCACCGAGGTGGGGCGGCTCGGGCTCGCCCTCAACAGCATGCTCGGCGAGCTCGAGGACGCCTTCGCCGAGCGCGCCGCCAGCGAGCAGCGCCTGCGTCACTTCGTCTCCGACGCGTCCCACGAGCTGCGCACCCCGCTGACCTCGATGCGCGGCTACGCGGAGCTGCTCCGGCGCAAGCCGCACATGGACCGCGAGGACGTGCTCCTCGCGGTCCGCCGCATCGAGGACGAGACCCGGCGGATGGGCATCCTCGTCGACGACCTGCTGCTGCTCGCCCGCCTCGACCAGGGCCGGCCGCTGGAGCGAAGCCTGGTCGACCTCGAGGCGCTGGTCGGCGACGCCTGCTCCGACGCGCGCGCCGCCGACCCGGCCCGCCCCATCACCGCAAACATCACCGCGCCGCTGGCGGTGGTCGGCGACGAGGTTCGACTCCGCCAGGCGTTCGGCAACCTGCTGCGCAACGCGATCGTGCACACCCCGGCAGGAACTCCCGTGGAGGTGGAGCTGACCGCCGACGACGGGCAGGCGGTGGTCAGCATCGTCGATCACGGACCGGGCATCCCCGCCGGCCACGCCCAGCGTGTCTTCGAGCGCTTCCACCGCGCCGACCCCGGGCGCAGCCGCGACCAGGGGGGCAGCGGGCTCGGCCTGAGCATCACCGCGGCGATCGTCGCCGCCCACGGGGGCACGGTCAGCGTCGCCGAGACCCCCGGCGGCGGGGCCACCTTCCGGGTCGCCCTGCCCCTGGCCGACCCCGGCGCCCCGGGCACCGTGGCCGAGGTAGACCCTCACAGCAACCTCTCAGAGTCGACCCAGGATCCTCGGAGACACGGGTGACACCGTGAGCGGGGTCAGGCGACGCGCCCGCCGGCGCGACGCGATGCGACGCTCAGGGAGACCCCGGCGATGACCGACACCGTTCTCTGGTACACGACCCGCGCCGCCGGGGCGGTCAGCCTGGTGCTGCTCAGCGGCGTGGTCGCCCTCAGCCTGCTGGCCCGGGCCCGGGCCGAGGCGCGCGGCTGGCCGCGCTTCCTCACCGCGGCGCTGCACCGCGACCTGGCCCTGGTGTCGCTGCTCTTCCTCGCCCTGCACATCGTCACCGCGGTGGTCGATCCCTTCACCCACCTCGGCCTGGTCGCCGCCACCGTCCCCTTCGGCTCCTACTACCGCCCCTTCTGGCTGGGCCTGGGCACACTCTCCGTCGAGCTCATGCTCGCGGTGGTGGTGACCAGCCTGCTCCGCCAGGTGATCGGCGCCCGCGCCTGGCGGATGACCCACTGGCTGGCCTACGCGGCGTGGCCGGTGGCGGTGCTCCACGGCCTGGGCACCGGGACCGACGCCTTCTCGCTCTGGCTGCTGGCGATCACCCTGGCCTGCGTCGCCGCGGTGCTCGCCGCCGCCGCATACCGTCT
>VBIW01000112.1 GCA_005880915.1 Chloroflexota bacterium
GATTGCGGGCCAAAGGCGCTTGACGTACATGGGACGTAGCACGAGGAAGACGATGACCACGATCAGCAGCATCAGGACGCCCGTACGCGACCTGGTGGCAAGCAGGCCGAGGAGAATCAAAGCAGCCGCGCCCCACCAGCGACGTTGCCCGAAGGCCCAGGCGCGGTAGACCGCGAACGGCAACAGAAGCACCAGGGCGGCGCCGAACGCGATCGGGTGCTGGCCCGACCCGTACGCCCGGATGGCACCGCGGAACAACGTCGGCGCCTGGCCTGCGTCGTAGGTCATGATCGGCAGGATCATCTTCAGGTGATTGAAGACGTTGTAGTGCGTCACCGACTCGAAGACGCCGAAGAACCCGAGGACCGCCCCACCGGCTGCAAGCAGGCCGGCAAGGAAGTCGATGTCTCGCGCCCGGCGCAGCAGGCTGACGACGAGGTAGAAGACGACCACGTAGCTGACGAAGAACGTGAGGACCTTCTCGAGATCTCGTCCGACGGCGTTCGCGCGGCCCGTGTTGACAACGAGCGAAAAGACGATGACCGCGATATACGCGAGCAGCGGGGCCTCCAGGCCGCTTGCGCGGACGCGGACTCGTCGATCGATCAACAGGGACGTCAGCCACGCGACGAAGACAATTGCGACGACCACCCTGTAGAGCTCCAGGTTGAACGGCAGGCTGGCGGGAAGGGTGTAACGCTTGATCGGCACGAACAGGATCGTGAGAACCGTCAGCCCCAGGAGCGTCCGCCACGACAGCAGTCGCTCGTATCCGATGGCGATCACCATGGCGAGAGCGAGCACGGGCGTCGCCTTGACTCCGTGTCCGGCCACGGTGAGCGTGGACAGAACAAGCAGCGAGCCGATGATCACGTAGAAGGCGAAGGGCGGTCGCCGGCCGAGTGCGGCGGCCGCCGCCCTCACGCCCGCGTGCCGCTGACTTCGCGCGTGGCGGAGCCGGCCCGCGACCGCTGCCCGTCGGCTGCAGGGAGCTGCTCGACGTTCTGCTCGTCGGCCGGAACGACGCGGGTCAGACCTTCGCCGGCGGGGGCGACCATCGTCTCGTCCGCCAGTTCCACCGCCGCGGGAGGCCGCGAGCGCAGGTTCTCGAGAATGTATGCAAGCCCGAGCGTGGCGATGAGGACGGTGAGGAACAGAACGATCGGGATCGTCAGCCGGCGACCGGAGATGACCTTGGCTTGAGCGAGGTCGGCGGTCGTGACGATCTGCGCGACGACGCGCCTCTTCGGCGGGATCGAGCTGGCGTTCTGGTTGCTGGTCAGGTAGGACAGGAAGGCACCCGTGGCCGTCCGAGCCTGACTCACCGCGGCTCCGGCCGAGGTGGCAAGACCGTCGAACTCCATGAACGGGACTGCCGACTGCGAGGCGTCTAGGACAGGAGAGACGTTGTACGTCCCGTTGAGGTTGTGGAGTTTCGCCCGGACCCGGTTCCGGATCAGGTCGCTGTTCGAGACCTGCGAGTAGAACGACGACAGTGTGGTGAGCCAATTCGGATCCGTGACCGCGTTCGTCTGACTGCTCGGCGTGTTCGAATATCCCCAGGGGAAGCCGGGCTGGGTGAGCAGGATCGTCTCGGCGCTCTGCCAGGTCTGGCTCTGCCGGTAGCCGACGTGCACGCCCTTGTTGAAGGACACCCGGTAGTACGAGAAGAAGGTCAGGATCGTCGCAAGGACCAACCCTCCGGCGACGAGAAAGCGGAAGCGCCAGATGACACGGCCGTGCGTGCGGAGATCCATGACTAGGGTGCGCCCTTCCCGGTTTGTGGGTGAATGCCCTCTACGAGATGCAGAAAGGCGACGGCGGCCTCGGTCCGGTTGCCCACTCTGAGCTTTCTGTAGACAGATGCCAGGTGGAACTTGACCGCGTGTACCGAGAGAGAGAGCTGCTCGGCGATTTCGGCGTTCTTGGCGCCGCTCGAGGCGAGCCGCAAGACCTGGAGCTCCCGCTGGGAGAGCACGTCGAACGTCCCGAGCTCAGGCTGAAGCGCAGAATTGTTGGCCGACGGCGCTGCCACGTTGGTCGGATGCTAGCGGCGTCTTCCAGGTGCGAACACGCGACGATGGGTCAGCATCTCGCGCGGCCAACTAGCCGATGGGCTAGTCGCTTCTCACCCTTCGACCGTGGCTCTGCCCTTGGTCGCGGCCTAAGGTCGATGAGTGTTCCTGCGAAGCGCGGAGAGGAACGGGACCAGCCCTGCGCGAGGGGACGTCGACGTGCTCCTCGTCTGTTCGGCAGGCGGGCATCTCCTCCAGCTCTGGTTGCTGGCAGGTGCCTGGGCCGGGATGTCGCACGCATGGGTGACACTCGATCAGGAAGACGCTCGGACGCTACTGGCCGACGAGACCGTCTACTACGCCTACGGGCCGACAACCCGAAGCGTGACGAATCTGCTCAAGAACCTCAGACTCGCCTGCAGCGTCGGCTGGCGGCTGAGGCCGAAAGTAGTCGTGACGACGGGTGCCGCTGTCGCAGTGCCGTTTGCCTGGGTCTGCCGTCTTCTCGGCGCGAAGGTGGTCTACATCGAGAGCCTCACTCGGATCACCGCCCCGTCCCTGAGCTGCCGGATGATCAAACCCGTGGCGAACCGCTTGTACGTCCAGTGGCCCGAGCTCTCCGCAAGCGTCCCCGGGTCTTTGTACGTCGGCAACGTTTCAGGCCGTCGATGATCCTCGTCACCACCGGAACGAGCGGCGAAGCGTTCGACAGGCTGCTCGGCGCCGTCGAGACGCTCGGGGCAGGCGAATCGATCGTGGTCCAGCACGGGCCGTCTCGTCTCCGGCCCGCGAACGCCCGTTGTGTCGACTTCGTCGCCTTCACGGAACTCGTCCGGCTCGTTCAAGACGCTCGCGTCGTCGTCACGCACGGCGGCGTGGGCTCGATCCTGGTCGTCCTGATGAACGACAAGCGCCCGCTCGTCGTCCCGAGGCTCGCGCAGTACGGGGAGGCAGTGGACAACCACCAGCTCGAGCTGGCGACGAAGCTCGCCGAGGCCGACCTGGTCACCGTCGTCGACGATCCGACGGAGCTGGGGGCCTTCGTGCGGACGGCGGACGCGAAGGGAAACCACCACGGTGAGCGCTCCGATTCACTCGTCGAGCATTTGCGGCGCTACCTCTTCTCTGTCGGCAGCGCGACGCGCGGATGAGATGACCGATCGCGAGCCCAGTCAGGTCGACGAACAGGAGGTCTATTCGCCGGAGCTCGTACTCATCGCTCCCGAACTGCGTGCAGCCTCGCTCGAGCGACTCGCGCTCGCGGAGGCTGCCGTGCGTGAACGGCGTGAGGCCGAGCGCGCTGCGGGCGAGGTCGTGTCGCGGGAGGAGCTCCGCGAAAAGACGCTGACGGGCGTGCGCTGGCTCGGAGGCTTCCGCGCGATCTCGATCCCGCTCTCGTTCGCATCGACGGTTGTTCTAGCCAGGCTGATCGACCCCGCCGCGTTCGGACGGGCTGCCATCGCGT
>VBIW01000113.1 GCA_005880915.1 Chloroflexota bacterium
GGAAGGTTGTCGCCTGGGGGATCGCCTCACGCGCGGCCTGCTCGAGATCGGCAACGTCCCAGCCTGGCGCCACCAGGTTCTCGATGCCGTTCAGGAAGAAGAGGTCGGGGTAGGTCGGATTCCAGACGATATCGCCGAACGACTTCCGAACACTCTCTCCCCCGGCTCGGCCCTGGGCCCCCGCCGCCCCGAAGACCTCGTCGGCCAGTGCCTCGAGCTGAACGCTCACCCGCCCAATTTTGCGAGATAATCCAGGGCCGCCAGATACCCCTCGAAACCCAGGCCGGAGATCACGCCTTTGGCCGCGGCGGCGGTCACCATCCGGTGCCGGTCCGGCTCGCGGCTGAAGACATTAGAGATATGGACTTCAACGACCGGTTTGCCGGAACCCCGGAGTGCGTCGGCGAGGGCCAGGCTGTAGTGCGAGAGCGCGCCCGGATTGATGATGATGGCCTCGCTCGGCTCGGTTTCGATCCAGTCGATCAACTGTCCCTCGTGGTTCGACTGCCGGAATCGAAGCTCCACACCAAGCGCCTTGGCACGGCCGGTGAGTAACTGCTCGAGGTCGGCGAGGGTTTTGGTTCCGTAAATCTCGGGCTCGCGACGGCCGAGCGTGCCGAGGTTGGGGCCGTTGAGCACGAGGATCTTCATTCGGGAAGCACCTCCGCGAGCGCGGTGCGGACGATCGACGGCTCGACCCGCCGTCCGTATTCGGCCCGCCCGACCTCACGCAACAAGACCCAGCGTGGCTCGCCCGATTGAGACTTCTTGTCGTGACGCATGGCATCGATCAGCTTGGCATGTGGGACGGCCGGTCGGTCGACCAGAAGCCCAGCTTCATCAAGCAGGTGGTGTTGCACAGCGAGGCTCTGCGCGGGGCAGGCACCGGTCAGCAGGCTGATCCGTGCCGCCACCTCCATGCCCCATGCCACCGCCTCCCCATGTCGGATCTGGCCGAAGCCAAGCACCCGTTCCAGGGCATGACCTACGGTGTGGCCGTAATTGAGGAGCGCCCGCTCACCGGTCTCGCTTGGGTCGCGCGCGACGACCGTGGCCTTGATGCCGATCGACCGGGTCGCCGCCTCGCGAACCGAGCGCGCCTCACGGCTCAGCAGGGCAGGCAACGCTGCGGAGAGCCACTCGACGAACGAACGGTCAGCGATCAACGCGGCCTTGATCACCTCGGCTAGCGCAGCACGATACTCGTCGCGCGGAAGGGTGGCAAGGTAATCGAGGTCGCAGAAGATCGCGGATGGCTGGTGCACCGCGCCCGCCAGGTTCTTGCCTGCCGGCAGGTTGATCGCCGTCTTGCCGCCAATGCTGCTATCGACCATGGCCAGCAGCGTGGTGGGGAGCTGGAAATACCGGATGCCGCGCATCCAGGTGGCGGCCGCGAAGCCGGTCACGTCGCCAATGCTGCCCCCACCGAGCGCGATCAACGTGCCGTGCCGATCGACGCCTGCAGCCGCCAGCGCCTCGTAGATGCCGGCCAACACGGCCAACTCCTTCGCCGCCTCGCCCGCGGGCACGAGGTGAAGTTGGGACGTGAACCCGGCCCCCGTCAGCGCCTCCCGGAGCGGGCCACCGTGTCGTTCGCCGACCACGCTATCGGTCACGATGAGGGCAGCCGGCAGGCCCCCAAGGGGGGATGGGAAGTCACGCCGCTGCGCGACTTCCGCCGGGCCAATGCCATCGGTCTTCATCACCACGTCCGCCTCGAGGTAGCGAGACAGCCGTTGCGGTAGCAGTGAGGCGATCACCGATGGCCCTCCCGCCTGCAACAGCGGACGATCACGGGATCCATTCAGCCGACGTGCCAGCTCCTCAGGCTCCGCCGTCAAGGCGATGACGCAGTTGCCGTCGCGGATCCGCTGCCAGTTGTCGTCGCGCATCGGCGCGCCGCCGCCGACCGCAATGACAGAGCCGGTTCCTTCGAGTGCGCGCTGGAGGTTTCGCGCTTCCCGCTCGCGAAAGCCGGCTTCGCCTTCGCTCGAAAAGATCTCGGCCACGGATCGCCCGGCATCGGCCTCGATCACAGCGTCGAGATCGATGAACGGACGGTTCATCCGTCGCGCCAGGTGCGGCCCCACGCTCGACTTGCCACTTCCCATGAAGCCGATCAGCACGACGTTCTTCAACGGCGGGTCTCCTGCAGGTAGCTTTCGACGTTCCGTCGCAGCTCCGCCATCGAGTCGCTGCCGAATTTCTCGAGCAGCACGCTGGCCAGGACCAGGGCGACCATCGCTTCGCCAACAACGCCCGCGGCCGGCACCACGCAGATATCGCTGCGCTCGTAATGGGCGCGCGCCGGTTCCTTCGTCTTCAGGTCCACGGTGGCGAGCGGCTTGAGGAGTGTCGAGATCGGTTTCATGTACCCGTGCACGACCAGCGGCTCGCCGTTACTGACACCACCGGTGAGTCCGCCGGCGCGATTCGTTTCGTGCCGGAGCCGCTCGTTGTCGTAGACGGGCACATCGTGGACCTGCGAGCCGGGCAAGCCTGCCCCCTCGACCCCATCGCCGATGGCGACCGCCTTGCAGGCCGGGATGCTGACGATCGCCTGGGCGAGCAGCCCATCGAGCCGGGTGTCCCACTGGCGGTAGCTGCCAAGCCCGGGCGGCACACCGTCCGCGATCACGGTGAAAATCCCGCCCAGGGTGTCGCCGCGTTCACGGGCGGCGTCGATGGCCGCCACCATGGCCTTCCCCGCGGCGTCATCCGGAGTGCGGACCGGCGATACTTCAACCGCGTCCCATGGGATGTCCGCCGGGACGGTGGCTTCGATCGTCCCAACGGAGCGGGTATAGCTGCGCACCTGGACACCGAATTCCCGGAGCAGCAACTTCGCCACGCCGCCCGCCGCCACGCGGGCCGCCGTTTCGCGGGCGCTGGCGCGCTCGAGGACGTCGCGGGCATCGTCGGCGCCGTACTTGAGCATGCCGGCGAGGTCGGCATGGCCCGGTCGCACCCGCGTGATCGGTTTGCGCTTCACCTCGGCCGCGTCGATCGCCATCACCTGGCGCCAGTTCTCCCAGTCGCGGTTCGCGATCTCCAACGTGATCGGCGATCCCAACGTCAAGCCGCCGCGAACGCCGGCCACGATGTGAGCGGCATCGTGCTCGATGGCCATCCGTCCACCTCGGCCGTGCCCACCCTGTCGCCGGGTCAGGTCGCGGGCGAGGTCTTCTTCGCGCAGGGTTAGACCGGCGGGAACACCGTCGAGGATCACTGTGAGCCTTTCGCCATGTGATTCCCCGGCGGTCAGCAAGCGGAGCGTCATGCCGGCACCGGCGCGCGATCCAGCGCGGCCCGCATCACATCAATGGGCGCGGGCCGGCCGGTCCATATCTCAAACGATGCCGCACCCTGGTGCAACAGCATCGCCCGACCCTCGACCGACCGACGGCTCCGCAGGTCGAAGGTGCGCTGGTCGGGTTTCAGCCAGGCAGCGGGCGGAAGGTCCGCAGGCGTGGCGTTGACGACCAGGTCTACCCTGGCCATGGTTTCCCGCAACCTGGTCAGGTCGACCGGACCGCCTCGGTCTATGCCGAGATCCGTGCATAGCCGTCGTGCCTGCTCGAGATTCCGCGCGATTATCCAGATCTCACCGGCCGCTGGTTGCAGGGCCGCCGCAACCGCACGTGCGGCGCCGCCGGCTCCGATAATCGCAACGCGATAGCCCCCACCCTGCCGTCCCCCAGAGGGGGAGGGTGAATTCGAGGTGTCCACTTCAGCGAGGGCCCGCAGGAACCCCACGACGTCGGTATTCCAGCCCGTCAGCCGTGCGCCTTGCCGACTGATGGTGTTCACCGCGCCGATGCGAGCGGCCTGCGGATCCAGGTCATCCAGGAACGCGATGACGGCTTCCTTGTGCGGAATCGTGACGTTCGCCCCAACAATCCGTTCGTCGCCGCGCAGCTCGGCGATGGCGCCGGGGAGGCCTCCCGCGTCCACCTCTCGAAGCTCGTAGCGGCAATCGATGCCTGATGCGGCAAACGCCGCATTCTGCATCACCGGCGAGAGGCTGCGGGATACGGGATTGCCGAATAGGAGGATGTAGTTCACAGCCCCCACCCTGCCCTCCCCCGTAAACGGGGGAGGGAAATCTCATTCATGGGTTAGCTCCTGCAAGTCCGCGAAGAAGTCCGGATATGAGACGGCGACGCAATCGGCATCCTCGATCGTCGTCGGACCCGAGGCGACCAGTCCCGCGACGGCGAGCGCCATGGCGATCCGATGGTCGCCCTGCGACTCGACGGTCGCACTATGCAGGCTCGCCCCACCCTGAATGCTCACGCCATCCGCACGCTCGTCGATGACGGCACCCATCCGGTGAAGGCCTTCCGCCATGGTCGCCAGCCGGTCGCTCTCCTTGACGCGAAGCTCGGCCGCGCCTTCAATGACGGTCGTCCCTGCCGCCTGGGTCGCCACCGAAAGCAGCGCGGGGATTTCGTCGATGGCTGCCGCGACGTCGGCGGCGCCGATGGTGATCGCGCGCAACGGACGACCGGTCACGGTCACGGACCCGGCTGGCTCAATGCCCGACTCGTCGGCATCCACGCGAATCTCGGTGCCCATCGACTGCAGTAGGCGGAGGAATGCGGTTCGGCTTGGATTCAGACCAACGCCGCGAATGGTGACGGACCAACCCGGCCGCAGCGCCGCAGCCGCCATCCAGAAGGCCGCCGAGGAGAAGTCCCCGGGGACCAACAGATCGATCGGGCGCAGCGGTTGATGCGAGGGCCTGATCACGACGCCGTCCGCGGTCGCTGCGACATCCGTTCCCATCGCGCGCAGCAGGCGCTCGGTGTGGTCGCGCGTCGGCATCGGTTCGACGACGGTGGTCGGACCGCTGGCGGAAAGCCCCGCCAACAGGAGCGCGCTCTTGACCTGGGCACTGGCGACCGCCAGCACATGACGGCGTCCTTGCAGCCGAGCACCGGTCACCGTCAGCGGGGCGCGGCCGTCCCGCGATTCAATCCTGGCGCCCA
>VBIW01000114.1 GCA_005880915.1 Chloroflexota bacterium
GACCGTCACCATCGCGCACTCGCACACCATCGACCTCCCAGCAATCACCCGAACGGCCGACATCCTGGTCGCCGCTACGGGCAAGCGCGGCCTGATCACTGGCGATCACATCAAGCCCGGCGCCGTCGTCATCGACGTCGGCATCACCCGCGACCCCGAGACCGGCAAGTTGACCGGCGATGTCGATCGGGGTAGCGTCGAACCGGTGGCGGGCGCGCTGACCCCCGTCCCGGGCGGGGTGGGCCCGATGACGGTCGCGATGTTGCTGGTCAACACCTACCGCGCCTATCGTCAGCACCTCGGCGAGGGATGACCTACAAGGAATCGCTTGACTACCTAACCTCGCTTGGCCGATTCGGCATCAAGCTTGGGCTGGAGCGGACGGAGGCGCTGCTCCATAAACTCGGCGATCCACAGGATCTCTTCCAGGGCGTCCACGTGGCTGGCACCAACGGCAAGGGTTCCGTCTGCGCCATGGTGGCTAGCGTCCTGCAGGCATCCGGCTATCGGGTCGGCTTGATGCCAAAGCCCCACCTGGTCTCCTACACCGAGCGCATCCAGGTCGACCAGCGACCGATTGCGGAGGATGACTTTGCTGCGCTGCTCACGGAGCTGCAGCCCGCCATTAATAAGGTTGCGGCCGAGCTCGGCCCACCGACGGAGTTCGAGATCCTCACCAGCGCGGCGCTCTACTACTTCGCCCGCGCCGGCATCGACCTGCTGGTCTGCGAGGTGGGCCTCGGTGGACGCCTCGACTCGACCAACGTGCTCGATCTGGGAGTCAGCGTCATCACCAACATTGCGCTCGACCACACGCAATACCTCGGCTCGACGCTCGAGGCGATCGCGGCCGAAAAGGCCGGCATCCTGAAACCCGACAGCATCGCCATTACCGGCCCCCAGCCTCCCGCGCTCGCGGTCATCGAGGCAGCCGCTGAAACGCAGCACATCCCGTTGCTTCGCCTCGGCCAGGAAATCGAGCTCGCCGCAACGGATAAGGAGTGGGCCGGCGTCCAGGCCACGGTCAGGACGCCGGCCGGGACCTACCGCGACCTGCGGATTCCGCTGCTCGGCCTGCATCAGGCGGACAATGCGGCACTCGCGGTCGCCGCCATCGACGCGTTGCGCTCGCGCGGGTGGGAGATCTCCGACGCCGCGCTCCGCGACGGATTGGCCCGCACGCGCTGGCCGGGCCGCCTGGAGTTCCTCGACCGCAACCCGATCGTGCTGGTCGACGGCGCCCACAACCCGGCCGGCCTGCAGCGGTCGCTGGCGACGGTGCGGAAACTCGCCAAGGACCGCCCGCTTGTCATCGTCTTCGGGGCGATGAAGGACAAAGACCTGTCCGGCATGCTGGCCCAGCTGCGCGCGGTGGGCGCTCCCGTCATTTTCAGTGCCATCGGTTGGCATCGAGCGGCGGCGCCGGCGGACCTGGCCGCACAGTTTGGCGCGCCGGCTGAAACCGCCCAGTCATCCGGTGAAGCTCTCGATCGCGCTCGTCGGCGCGCGTCATCCAACGGCATCGTCCTGGTCTGCGGATCGCTCTACCTGGTCGGCGAGGTTATTGCCACGACGCGAGCCCGACACGCGAGGGGCTCACCCGTGTCGGCCCGCTAGCGCTGTACCTGCGGAGAGAGCGCGAGCTTGTGATGCGGCGAGCTGGCCTGCCGTTTCCAGGCATCCGGTGCGGCCTCGAGCGGCAGGATTTCCGACTCCACCGTCAGCTCTCCAGCCGCAGCGTAGCCGACCAGCGTGCGGTAGGCCGCGGCCTGCTCTTCCCATGGAACGAGAAAGCTCCCATATCCGAGGATCGACAGGTAGCGGCCGCGCACGACGCCGGATTTGACGACTGCCTCGGGACCGGCCGACTGCCCGAGCTGCACGAATCGACCGAAGGGACTCACCGCCTCCAACGCCGCAACACCCGGAACGCCCCAGATAGGGTCGATCACGACGTGGAGCTGCCCGCCGCTAGCCTCGCGGATTCGGTCGGTTAATCCATCCGTCTGTTTGAGGTCGACGATCGCATCCGCTCCGAGCTCTCGCGACCGCGTCAGTGCCTGCTCGTCGCGCGCGCCCGCAATGATCCGACCGGCCCCCAGCAACCGAGCCACCTGCACCGCGATGGCACCGAGGACGCCGCTGGCACCCAGGACAAGGACGGTCTCGCCGGCTTTCAGCTGGGCCCGCTTGGTCAGGGCAAGATAGGCTGCGATTCCCGGCGTGCCCAACGCCGACGCCACCCCATCCGAAACCGTGTCCGGAATTGGAACCGTCTGGTCCCGGCTGACCGCGCGCTCGGCAAACGAGCCGTTGGGAAGGACCGCGCGGAAATACACCCTCGGGCCCGGCGTACCGTTTTGCAGAGGACGTCCGACGCCCTCCCCACCAGGGACATAAGGCGTCGGCGGCGATCCTGCGTAAAACCTTCCGCTGGCAATCGATAGGTCGACGGGATTCAGCGGCGCCGCGATCACCTCTACCAGGGTGGCGCCGTCAGCCTTCGGTTCCGGCACCTCGCGTAGCACCGGTGGCTCGCCATAGCGCTCGATAACGGCGGCACGCATCATCGATCAGCTTACTTGCGGGGGCCTAGCCCTTGAGCAGGCGGTCGAAGAAGGCGACTGACCGCGCCATCGCCAGCGTGAAGCCCTGCGCGATGTTGTGGTCGGCACCAGCGTAGGTGTAGAGCTCCACGGGTTTCGCGGCGGCCTGGAGATCCTTCGCCAATGTTTGTGAAAACTGCAGCGGGACCTCGACATCGCCTGTCCCGTGATGCAGTTGAATCGGCGCCGTGATATCGGCCAGGTAGGCCATCGGGGAAATGCTGTCCCAGAACCTCGGGTTCTGCTCCGGGGTCCCAAACTGGCTCAGAAACTTCTGGCGCGCGCCACCGCCGAAGGATGGCGGCGGCCTGTCAGCAGCCGGCGGATGCCAGTTCTCGAGCAAATCCTTGTAGGTGGCGGTCACCCCAGCCCAGATGACAGCCACCTTGATCCGCGGATCGATAACCAGGGCTCGCAATGTGATGTTGCCCCCCATCGAGTGTCCCCACATCCCGATGCGGTTGGGGTCGGCCGCCGCGTACCGCTGGAGGCTCGTTACGGCATTCAGGACGTCAACCGTGTCGTTGGGTGAGTAATAGGCGCTTATGGGCGTGCCTTCTGAGCTGCCAAAGCCGCGGTAGTCGGGTTTGAACACGATGTACCCGTCGCTCGCGAAGGCATCGACGTAGGCGACGTACCGCTCGGTGGTTCGATAGACGGTTGGAGGAATGTAGCCGTGGTTGAAGATGATCACCGGCCAGCCAGTTGCGGGC
>VBIW01000115.1 GCA_005880915.1 Chloroflexota bacterium
TGCCGAGAGCGGCCTTGAGGTCGAGGCCCATCGCGAGCAGGACGTGCGATGGGTCCAGTGACCCTGAAGCACACGCGGATCCGCTCGAGGCCGCGATGCCGGCGAGGTCGAGGGATAGCAGAAGGTCCTCGCCACGGCGGTCGGAGAACGCGCACGATGCGTAATTCGGGAGGTGAGGCTCTGCGCACGTCAGCACACCGCCGATCTCCTCGAGCAGCCCACGCAGCGATTCGGCCTGGCCCGCGGCCTTCGTCTTTTGCGTTTCGCGATCTCGCGCGCAGATAACGAGGGCGGTCGCAATCGCTGTCGCCGCATTCACATCCTCATGACCGGCGCGCCGCCCCCATTCCTGAGGACCTCCATAGAACAGTGGATCGATGCGCACGCCGTCTCTGACGAGCAGGATGCCGCCGCGGCCGGCGCCAAGCTTGTGGCCGCTGAGCGAGACCAGGTCGGCTCCGGCTGGAATCGGAATCCAGGGCGGGCCGGCGCAAGCGTCGACGTGAACCAGAGCGTCGATTTCGTGCGCACGATGAATGATCTCGGCCACAGGTTGAATCGTCCCGACCTCGTTGTTGGCGAGTCCGATCGACACGAGGATGGCCCCGTTCGGAATGTCGTCGGGGTCGGCGCGCGCGGCTCGATCGACGCTCTGGATCGCAATGGTGTGACCTTCCGACTGCAGCCGGCGTACTGCGCCGAGGACTGAGTGGTGCTCCGATGCCCAGGTCGCGATGATTCCCCGCGCACCCGGGCGTCGCGCCGCTCCGAAGAGGGCGAGGTTGACCGCTTCCGTGCCGGATGAGGTGAAGGTGACCTCGGTGCGGCCGGCGCTCAGCGCCCGGGCTGCCATGTCGCGGGCCGCGTCCAGTGCGGCGCGAGCGGCGCGCCCTTCACCGTATGGGCTCGAGGGGTTGCTCTCGGGAAGTTGCCGGAGCGCCTGCCGGACCTCATCGAAAACAGGCGCCGAGCTGGCGTCGTCGAGATAGATTCGACTCACCGCAGCCTGCTTCGCGGCGGCCGTTGCAGACCAGCTCGGGAAATTCGCGGGGCCCACCCTCCTCCCGGCCGGTCCCACCCCCACCGGCTCGCCTCGGCGCAGGTTACCGTTCGATTTTTCCGTCCACAACCCAGCCTGTTAAGGCCTCGCACGGATTCGCTCCGCGCGGTCAGCCGCGGCTGTGGTCCGGCTGCTGGATCAGCTCTTTCAGCGTGCCCTGGAAGCTCTTCAGGTACAGGTGCAGGTCGAGGATCTCGTCGACGCTGATCGGCTCGGCCGGCGCGACAGTCTCGGCCACCGGCTCGGGCGTCGCGTTCTCGATCTCCTCCACAGCGCCTCCCGCGATCGCCAGGACCACGATGAAAGTCACCTGGCACTGCGCACAAGTGACCTGCAGGTGGAAGCGCTCGTCCTCGTGGCTGAGAACGTGCACATCGCATCCCTTCAGGCTGCGCCCGCATACCGGGCAGTTGTAGAACCGGGCCCTGTCGCGGATGAACTCGATGATGCTCATCGCGACCCCATATTACGCCCCGACCTCGGCGTCAGCGCCGCCCCTCGATGCACGTGCAGCCGTGCGGCCCAACGACCGCCGAGTGCACGGTGCCGGCGGGCAGCACCATCCGGTCACCGTTCCTCAGCAGCAACCGGCGACCGTCTGCTTCGAGCACGAAAGTGATCGAGCCGCCGGCGCAGTACAGGACCTTTTCGTAGCCATGGCTGTGCGCCGGGTAGCGATCGCCCGGACCATTCGACCACGAATAGCATCCGGTCGCCTCTGACCGCAGCTTCTCCATCAGGTCCCCGGAGGTGGCCATCGAACCGATTCTAAGATTGCATCCATGAAGCCCCGGTTCCTGGCCGACTGCAACGTCGGCCGGCTCGCGCGCTGGCTTCGCGCCCTCGGCTACGACGCCTCGTACCACGCGCGAATCGGTGACGCCGAGCTGGTGCGCGAGGCCGCCGCGGAGAGTCGTGTACTGCTCACGCGCGACCGGGATCTGACCAAGCGGCGTGTCATCCAGACCGGCGTCGTCCGCGCGATCCTCATCCGCGATGACGAGGTGACAGCGCAGCTGCGCCAGGTTTTCAAGGAGCTTGGCCTCGAGCTCAGGGAAGCATTGACGCGCTGCATCGAGTGCAACTCGGAGCTCGAGGCGCGCCTTGCATCGACGGTAGCCGAGCGCGTGCCTCCGTACGTGCGCCAAACGCAGTCGCGTTATTCGGAGTGCCCGGGATGCGGACGCATCTACTGGGCCGGTACCCACTGGCAGCGGATGCGCGAGGTCCTGGCCGGACTTTGAGGGACGTGCTGCGCAGGCTGGTCGATGGCGAGCTGTCCGAGGCCGAAGCCCTCGCCGAGCTGAGGAGCGTACAGCTGCAGGAGCTTGGTGGCCGTGCGCGTCTCGACCTTGGACGCTTCATGCGGCGCGGCATACCCGAGGTCATTCTCGCGCCGGGCAAAGCGCCCTCGGATGCAGCGCAGCTTGCCATCGCCCTGGCCAGGCAACAGGGGCAGGGTCTGATCAGCCGCATGTCAGGCGCTCACCAATCCGCGCTCGTCGACGAGGCGTCGGCCGCCGGCATGCAGGTCGTCATGTACGCCGCGTCCGCGCGCGTGCTCCGAGCGGGTTTCTCGCCGGAGGTCCTCGACGGCAAGGTCGGCCTGCTCACCGCAGGCACCTCAGACGTTGCCGTCGCGGACGAGGCGCGTATGGTGGTCGAGGCGTGCGGTCTCAATGCGCAGCTGGCAGCGGACCTCGGCGTCGCGGGCCTGCATCGCTTCGTCGGTCCGCTTGCAACGATTCTCGAGTGGGGGGCCGACGTCCTCATCGTCGCCGCCGGGATGGACGGCGTGCTGCCAGGTCTGGTGGCGGGCCTCATCGACCTACCGGTGATCGGGCTTCCCGTATCGACCGGTTACGGCCACGGCGGCGCCGGCGAAGCCGCACTCGGCACGATGCTCCAGTCGTGTTCGACAGGACTCGTCACCGTCAACATCGACAACGGAGTGGGCGCAGGTGCGGCGG
>VBIW01000116.1 GCA_005880915.1 Chloroflexota bacterium
CGGCGAATCGGCATGGCGGTATATGCAGTGGACGCGCCGGAACCGGCCGGATGCCCTCGCCCGGGTGGCCTTCGTGCGCGCGACCATGCGCCCGTACACGCTGTTCGACACGGGATCGGAAAGCGAGTGAACCCGGCGGTCGCGCTGATCACCGTCGTCACGCTGGCGATGACCAGCGCCGCCCTGTTCGTGTTTGGCGTCAACCTGCTCTACCTGACGTGGCAGGCAACGCGGCTTAAATCGCGGCCCGCCGAGCAGCTGGCTCGTGGCGAAGAGCCGGACGTATGCGTGCAGATCCCCATCTACAACGAGCGGTACGTCGCCGAGCGCGTCCTCGATGCGGTCTGCGCGCTCGACTGGCCTGCCGAGCGACTCGAGGTTCAGGTGCTCGACGACTCGGATGACGAGACCGTGTCGATCGTGCTGCGGCGGGTTGTGCATTGGCGCCGCAAAGGCCTACGCGTCCACCACGTCCGGCGACACCGGCGCACAGGTTTCAAAGCAGGCGCGCTCGCGCATGGCCTGACCCTGACCAACGCCCCATTCATCGCGATCTTCGATGCGGACTTCGTGCCACCGCGAGATTTTCTTCGCCGCATGTTGATCGCGTTCAACGACCCCGCAGTCGGCTTCGCGCAGGCCAGGTGGGGACACCTCGACGAGGGCTACTCGTGGTTCACGCGGCTTCAGGCGCTTGCGATCGACTTTCACTTTTTGGTCGAGCAGGCGGTGCGCTCGTCGCATGGCTACTTCACCAACTTCACGGGAACGGCCGGCGTATGGCGGCGCCGCGCCATCGAGGAGTCCGGCGGCTGGAGTGCCGCAACCCTGACGGAGGATCTCGACCTCAGCTATCGGGCACAGCTTGGGGGCTGGCGCGCCGTTTACTACGAAGACCTGGTCGTCCCCGAGGAGCTGCCGGTGTCGATCGACGCCTATCGCCGCCAGCAGTCGCGATGGGCGACCGGCAGCTTCCAGTCCGCCTTCAGGTTGATGGTTCCCGTCCTACGCAGCCGGCACCGCATGGCCGTCAAGTTCCAGGCCGCGGCCCACCTTCTCGCCTACGGCGTCGGCCCCGTGATGCTCCTGCAGCTGGCGTGTTACCCGCTGCTGCTGCTCGAGAGCGCGCGCCACGCGTTCCCGATGCAGTACGCGGACGCCGCGCTGCTCCTCGTGCCGATCGGTATCTCTCCGTGGATCGGATTCATGGTTGCCCAGACCAGGCGCGGCCGCCCGTGGTGGTCAGGTGCGCCCTCGGTGCTCTGCCAGCTCGTCGGCGCGGGAATGTCGCTCAACACGACGATCGCACTGATCCGCGCCACACGACGTGGCGGCGAGTTCGTACGCACACCCAAACACCGAATCGTGGAGCGAGGACAGGAGTGGCGCGACCAGGCATACGTCAGCGTGGGCGACCCTCGCGCCCTGGTCGAAACCGTGCTCGGGCTCGCCGCGCTCTCCTTCACGCCGATCGCAATTCTCAACAGCCAATGGCTGGTCGCGATCTACTCGGCCATGTTCGGCGTGGGCTTCCTCACCGTCGCCGGCCTGAGCGCCGTGGACCTCCTCGAGGTGCTGACCTTGCGAAGCCTCGGGCGCCGAGCGCTGGCCCGCTTCCAGGCGGCCACGCCCGCGCTCGGGCTGCTTGTCGTAAGCGGCCTGCTTCTCCTGCTGGCCGCGCAGATGGCCGAACCTTTCGAGGACGGCTACGGGCACTGGCTCGTCGCCGCGAACCTTGCTTCCACCGGACACCTTCACGACCCGCTTTTCGGCATGGAGGACACGTGGCTGCCCGGCTACCACGTGCTCGCGGCAGCCGTGCTCAAGGTTTTCGGCCTGTGGCAGATCGGCGCGCTGAAGGCACTGAGCGCGCTGCTCGGTCTGGTCACGCTAGCCTGCGTCTACGCGCTGTCCCCCAACGCGCGGCAGGGCAGGCTTGCGGTGGCGCTGCTGGTCCTCAACCCGGTGTTCCTGTTCACGTCCGGCTCGGCGGTCGTCGAGCCGCTGCTTACGGCCCTGGTCACTGGCGCCGCGCTCGCTGCGGTTCGCGGAAAGGCAAAGGTCGCCGCGTTGCTCGCCGTCCTTGCCTGCGTCTCTTCCACGAAGGCCTGGATCTGGGTCGCGGCCGTGGCGGCGTTCGGTGCCGTCGAGATGTTGCGCGGCCTCTTCCCTCCCCCCATGGGGAGGAGGGCCAGGGTGACGGGCTTAGATCGGCAACGCGCCTGGCCCGCGGTCGCCTACGCGGTACCGGCGGTCGCCCTGCTGGTCTTCCTGCAGCTCGGCTTTGCGCCGGCCAGCCACTCGGTCACGCGTGGATCGATCGAGGTTATGTCGGCGACCGCTCGCGGGAGCATTCCGGTTGGCGCGTTCGGACGGGTTGCCGAGCTGACCATCACCTTCGGGCTCGCCGCCCTCCCGCTCGTCGCCCTTGCCTTGTTCGGCCTCTGGACGGCCGTGAGGCAAAAGGCCACACGGCTGCTCTGGTTCGTTTACGGGCCGGCGATCGCCTACCTCGCGGCGGTGTTCGCGCTGGTCGGCGCCGGGGCGTACACGGGAAGCCACCGATACCTGTACCCGGCGCTTCCCGCCATTGCGCTGCTCGCCGCGTCGGCGTTGGATCGCCACACCACCGTGGCCAGAGTCGTGGCCCTCGCCGCCGCGGGCCTGGTGACCGTAGCCTTTCTCCCGGTCTTCGCAAACTTCGCCGCCGCAAACACGGGATTGATCGCCGCTGGAAGGGCGACTTCTGGAAGTCCCGGGGTGCTCATCACGGATTCACCGATCGTCGCCTTCTACAGCCGCAAGCCGCTCTCCGACATCACCGGCTCGCAGGTGCTACCGCCCTCTCGCGGCAAGGCGATTCAATGGATGGGCGCGCACCATGTCAGCGAGCTGGTCGTCGAGGACATCAGCTACTACGGCGCGACGCAGATCTTTCCGGACCTCGCCAGCGGACACGTTAGCCAGCCCTTCGTGCCGTTGGGCGAAGAGCCGCAGTATCAGCTAGGCGGAGGGAAGCCCGTATTTGCGTACCGGCTCGGAGCGGAGCTGTTCACTCAGTCGATCTATCCCGGAGTGAGCGCGTGCATCGACGGCACTCTGGGGGAAGGCAAAACCACTCCCCTCGCCAAAGGTGTGGTCCTCGAAGTCGCCGGAACGGATATTTCCGGCGAGGGCATGGGCTTTGGCGTACCCATCGTCCACTATCCCGACGGCTGGGTCTACTCGCGG
>VBIW01000117.1 GCA_005880915.1 Chloroflexota bacterium
GCGATGAAGTACACCCGAGTCGCGACCGGCCGAACCGGCATCATTGCGACCCATCGCGCCTACCACGGGCGGACGTTTGGAGCGCTGTCGGCGACGTCGGATGCGAAATATCGTGACCCCTTTATGCCGATGCTGGGGGGCGCCCAGCACGTCCCCTTCGACAATCTTCCGGCGATGGCGGAGGTGATGAACGACTCGGTCGCCGCCGTCATCATCGAGCCGATCCAGGGCGAAGGCGGGATCCGAGTGCCCGCCGACGGTTATCTCAAGGGACTGCGCGAGCTGTGTACAGCGCACGGAGCCCTGCTGATCTGCGATGAGATTCAGACCGGCTTTCGAACGGGAGCACCGCTCGCGTTCACCCGAGAAGGCATCGTGCCCGACATCCTGTGCCTCTCCAAATCCATCGCCAATGGCCTACCGATCGGCGTGACGGTCGTGACTGAAGCTGTTAGCGAACCGGTCCCCAAAGGAAGCCACGGCGGCACCTTCTCCGGCAATCCCCTGGTCTGCGCGGCCGGCGCGGCAACGCTTGAGATCCTCGCCGATGAACGCCTGCACCTCCGGGCGGCTGAGAAGGGTGAGCGCTTCAAGGAGCGCATCCGGGAACTCGGCCTCAGTCAGATCCGCGAGGTACGCGGGCGCGGCCTGCTGCTGGCCGTGGAGCTGAAGAAATCGGCAACGCCGGTCATCAAGGCGATGCAGGAGCGCGGTGTGCTGGTCCTTCCAGCTGGGGGCACCGTGATCCGGTTCCTGCCCTCGATCCTGATCGAGGATACCCAGCTGGACGAGGGGATCGACGTGCTGGCCGAGGCGGTTCGCGAGGTCAGCTAAAAGCCGCCCCGTTGGGGGCGGCTTCAGACAGGAAGATAAAGGTCGTCAGTCGACGACGGTCGTGGTCGAACGCGGGCGCGACATGAGCCGGATGAGCGAAACGATGCCCCATCCGATCAAGGCATAGATCGCCATCGCGACCAGAGACTCCGGCTCGAGGATCGACCGGCCTTCCTGGGCGGTGTTGAAGATGCCATGGAAGGGCGCCACCAGCGGCCAGGTCACGTCGTACATGAAGCGAACGAATGGAGCCGGATTCGCGCCGAACAGCTTGAGCAAGAAGCGAATCGCAATCAGCACGTCGAGGAAACCGACGATCCACCAGACAGCCTGGATCGCGCGGTAGTTAGTGCTGCCCTCGCGGTAGACGGCCGTGCGCGAGGTCGTTACCGGCGTAACAGGTGCGACAGGCCGCACCGGCTCGCCCGACGTCGTCTCCTGTCGGACGACCTCCCGATCGTATGAGTCAGGCATGATGGTTCTCCTTTGAGCCCGCAGATGGGTACGAAGCGTGGCTCAAACGCTACATACATGATAGCACATTATGTAGCAGCGTAGGCGCTTCATTCGCGGGGGGCTGCCCGCCACTCCATTTTGTATAAGGCTCGGGGAGAATGGCCAGGGTGGAGATTGTGGTCTACGGCGCCGGCGCGATCGGGAGTTTGATAGGGGCCCGACTTCACGAAGCCCGCGTCAGCGTCGAGTTGATCGGACGGCAGGCGCAGGTGGACGCGATCCGGGCGAACGGACTCCTTGTCAAAGGGCTCGAAGACTCGCGCACCGTCCACCTGCCTGCCGCGACTAGCCTGAACGGGTCGCCCAACATCGTTCTCTTGACGGTCAAATCGCAGGATGTTCAGAACGCCTGCCGCGATATCGCCCGTCTGCCTTCAGCGGCGACGGTCGTCACCATGCAAAACGGTGTTCGGTCGGACCGCGAGGCAGCGGACATCCTGGGACGCGACCGCATCGTCGGATGCGTTCTCAATATCAGCGCCACCTACCTCGAGCCGGGCGTGGTCGAGCAGAATACTCGCGAGTTATTCCAGATCGGGGCGCCACTTCCTGAGTCGGCGCCGCGCGTCGACGCCGTCCTGGCGTTGCTGAGCCCGGTGCTGCGGACGGAGCTCGTGCCCGATATCGCCCGCGCCCGCTGGACCAAACTGATGGCCAACCTCAACAACGCGATCATGGCGATCACGGGGTTGCCGATCGGCAAGGCCCTGCGCCATCCGGGACTGGCCCGGCTCTCGATCGCGACGATTCGCGAAGGCGTCAGGACGGCCCAGCTTGGTGGGTTCGGTCTCGATCAGAGTCGCCGGGCGCGGACCTTTCGTCTGATGTCGACGCTGCCGATGCCCCTGAGTTATCGGGTCTTCAGCGGCCGGCTCGCCGGCAACTTTCCGCCGGACAGTACGTACGGCCCGTCGACCCTGCAGAGTCTTCGGCGTGGTTCGACCAGCGAGCTCGATTACCTCAACGGCGAGATCGTGGAACTCGGCGAGCGAATCGGACGGCCTACCCCATACAACAGAGGCCTACTAGAAGCGGGGCGCCAGGTCTTTGCAACACATGACCATCTGACGCCGGAGGCGTTGCTCGAGAAGTTCACGTTTTGAACGCTAAACGGGCCCATCTTTTGCCTTATTGGTCCTTTTCACTGGTCCAGTCAATGTTCTTCAGCTTGATGATCCCTGCCTCCACCAGGTTGTTTAGCTCCATTCTCGGAAGGCTCGCCCCGACCCAGGTTGCATCAAGACCGTCGTACCCTCCCATCGCTAAGAGCCCACGCCGCTCAATCTGAATATGTTCAACGTCGACCGCGCGGTCCGGATCTGCGGCGAGCTGCTGCACTAAGTGCTTGGCGGTCTCGGGGTCAAGGCGAAGGATGGCAAAATCCCGCCTGGGCCATAAAGTATGTCGCCGCAATGCCCCCACCTCGTCACGACTTACTAAATTCGGAAGCGCGTAGTGGCCGAGGTGTCCTTCGAGGGAGCAGAGGGTTTCGGGGCCGGCGAGTCTCAGGAGCATCGCCGTCAAAAACTCATCTTGGCGGATGACCTGCACCCACTGCTGCGGCTGCTCCATCCGCATCCTTCCTGGCCTCATGCCTCGAATCTTAAGCTGGCCCGGGACAGGGAAATTTGAGATCCACGGAGGGATTCGATAGGCAGATCGCGGGGATAAACTGAAGTCCATGCCTACCGTTTTGGACCTGTTTTCGCCGGCGGCGCGAGCCTGGTTTTCGGGCGCCTTCCCGGCTCCGACCGAGGTCCAGGAGGGCGGTTGGCGCTCGGTCGCCGGCGGCCAGCATACGCTCATGTCCGCTCCAACCGGCAGTGGCAAGACGCTGGCGGCGTTCTTCTGGTGCATCGACCAGTTGGCGAACGAGCCGGTGCCCGCAGAAGCCGAGCGGTGCCGCGTCCTCTACATC
>VBIW01000118.1 GCA_005880915.1 Chloroflexota bacterium
GTGTGCTGGCAGCCACACGCGGTCGGTTGTGGCTGCGAGCGCATGCCGCCGGCGCATCCTCAGATACCGATCGAGCGCCAGCGCCGTTTCGGGCGTGAACGCGGCCAGGCGTTCCTTGTCGCCCTTGCCCTTGAACAGGACGCGCCCCTTCGGCACCCACAGGTTCGACAGCAGCAGCCCGGTGATCTCGTTGGACCGGCCGCCGGTGTCCACCATGAACCGCAGCAGCGCAGTGTCCCTGCGTCCCATGAACGAGTTGTCGCACGTAGCCGTCATCGCGGCCAGCTCCTCGACGGAAAGCGGCGGACGGTAGTGCTTGCCGACCTTTGGGTAGGCCAGGCCTGCGATCTCGTCCTTCGGCAGCTCCTCCTCCGCGACGCACCAGGCGACGAACAGCCGTATGGCGGTGAGGTAGTTCGCGGCGGTCGTCGGCTTGCCGCCGCGTTCCTCACCGAGGAACTCCGCGAGGAACGCCTTGACGTGATCGCCCGTCAGGTGCGGGTCGTCGCCGCGGCGCTGGCACCACTTCGAGTAGGCGGTGAGGCCCTTGCCGTAGGTGGCGATCGAGCCCTTGGATTTGTTCTCGGCTCTGAGCTTTAGGAACCACGACTCACGGAGCTGGTTGAACTCGTCGATGGTCGGCATGGAAGGACTCTAACAAAACGATCATGTGCTTTACTCGGATTCACACGTTACGCTAAGACGGGTGCGCAAGGTTCGGCATCAGTTCAACGCTATGACCTGCAAGAATCTAGACTGATGGATCACCTAGGTAGCCGAGTAAAGCTTGTCATTCTCACGGCTAAGCCTTGCGCTACAGGTCATTCGACCTGTAGCGCGCTTCGCCTTATCTAGCTAAATTACCTTGGCCACAGTCTGTAATGGACGGTGTGCGACGCCGCCCGCACTACGCTCCGCCCATGAGGACCTACTGCGGGTCCACGTCCGTGTACTCGTACGCGACGACCACGCCGCGAGGCCACATCGTGCGCCCGTACTCGATGACGCCGAGGCCGTCGTGCCGGACCGTAGTCCGCACGAGCAGCGGATCACCCGGCCGCAAACCGAACATCTCCGCGTCGAACGCGGTCGCCACGTCCACGCTCCAGTGATCCGCCGTGATCTCGGTGCGGCGCCCGGATCGCTGCTCGAACAGCGCGACGGTGCCGCACGGCTCCGCGATGAGCGCCTCGGGCACGACCTCGGCGAACTCGGGGGCGTAGATGCTCACCGAGGCGCGGATCAGCTTCCCGCCCCGGGTCACGCGCCCGCGCCGTACCAGCGTCCGGGTGCCGGCCTCGATGCCGAAGATGTCGGCGATCAGGCCGCCGGTGCGCTCCTCCCATCCGGCGGAGAGGATCTCCTGCTCGTCGTCCGGGGAGAGTTGCTCGCCGCGCGGTCGCCGGCCTTTTATCGCGACGCGCAGGGTCGTCTCCTCGTGGACGCGGTATGCCGCCTCGTGTCCGGAGCCTGCGATCGCGCGGGCCCAGCCCTCGGCGCACAGCGCGTTGAGCGCGCGGGCGGCCGTGGTCGGGGTGGTGTTCCACTCCGCGGCGAGCTTGCGGACCGACGGGAGCGGCTGGCCGTGCTGGATGACGCGGTCGGCGATCAACTTCTTGTAGTGGTCGGCGATGGCCGCGTATGTAATGGCGCTCACGGTGGTTCCCTTCCCGGGCCTGGCGTTTTCACCCAGGCGTGCGCGTGGGGGCTTGCGTGGATCTCAGTTCAGGAGTATCAACAGAACCGTACTACCTGTGTAATACAGTTCCGGCATCCAGGGTAGCCCCCACCCCGGGAGGTTAGCCGATACCCCGGCCCCCGTCGCAACGCCACGGAGGATATCCATGAGCGGACCCCCACGCCGCCAACTCGCACTCGACACCCGCAGTGGCCGCGAGGGCGAGATCATGCCGTCGCCCTACCCCGACCACCTACGCGACCCCGATGAGGCCAAGCGGGATGTGAGCCTGCGCCCGGTCGGCGGCGGCATCGAATGGTCCGTACCCCGCAAGTTCCTACAGCTCATCCACGACCCCGGGCAACAGCCATGACCCGCGCACCCGACTACTGGCTAAGGCAGCGGCAAGGCGAGATCACTACGGAGCAGCTGTCTGCCGAGGCCGTCGAGAAGCTCACTGCGCGGCCTGAAGTCAGCGTCCGAGGCAACCCCACATCCACCGCCGGACTCGTCGTGCGCGCACCCGACCCGGACCACCGCAACGCCGTGATCTACTCCAGCATCACGCCCGTCTGGGAGCCGCGATGACCCACCTCGACCCCGCACGGCTTGACCAGCTCACCGCCACCGCCGAGAAGTGGCTGCGACGCTGCAACGGACACCCCGAAGCCGGCATCCGCATCGGCCGCAACAACCTGCGAGCCGTCCTCGCCGCCAGTCGGGCCGTCACCGTCTACGACGACGGCACGATCACCTGGCAGGCCACGTCCGGACAGTTCAGCGCCGAGCCCGTACAGCAGGCCGGCCAGACACAGGAGAACCAATGACGCGACCGGACACCCTTACCGCCACCGGCGACCCGTGCTCACGCTGCGGAGGCACCGGCACCGTGCCCATCGTCGGAGGGACGAAAGACTGCCCCAAGTGCGACGGCAGCGGCTACGAGAAGTAGCGCGCGCAGGCGCCCGGCCGTGTGCGATGCGGCCGGGCGTTGGCATGTCAGGTGTCAGGAGTCGGTCTTCGGCGGGCGACCGCGGTCGCGGAGCTCCACGCCGGCGTTGGTCAAGATTGTCCGCACGCCCTCGTGGCTGAGGTCGGTGGCCTCGGCGATGTCGCGGAGGCTCTTCTTCGCCCTGTATGCCTTGATGATCGCGGCACGCTGATTGGCGATACCGGCCGCGATTTGGGCGGTTGCCTCGGCGAGTTCGGTCATCACATCCTCCACGGTGCACATGATCGCAGGTCCGAGCCGTGGCGCACAGCCCATCGTAAGTCAGATTAGTTGACGTTACCTCGGGGTGCTGGGATGCTCAGAATGTCAGCATCGCTGACTTACCTGCCCCGTCCGCACCGACCCGAAGGACACGCCCATGCGTTCCCACCTGACCGCCCGCGCGGGCCTGGCCTCGCTGCCCGTGACCGCGTTCGCGCCGCTCGCCTCCCAATGTCCGAATTACACCAAATCAGACTCCGCATAATCACTGTTATGCGGAGAGATCATTATCGGATCAGTGTTCGCGGTTGTAGTTCGCAAGTGACGCCCGGCCGCTCTGGCCGGGCGGCGGCGTATCAGA
>VBIW01000036.1 GCA_005880915.1 Chloroflexota bacterium
AGCTCTGCGCCTTGTCCGACGTGTCGTAGCCGGCCATGCCCTTCGGGATGAAGCTCATGATCGACTGCTGAATGTCGTGCTGGACCTGCTTGTTCAGCTTGTCCCTGTCGATCGACTTGGCGAACGCCATGCGGACGTCTGGGTTGTCGAACGGCGTCTTCTGGGCGTTGAACGTCATCCAGAAGGTAGTGAGCTTGGGGTAGACCTTCGCCTCCTTGCTGAGCTTGGGGTCGTTGCGCACGACGTCCACGTCAGCCAGCGGTACGGTCATCATGTCGAGGTCGCCTGTCTGATACTTCGCGAACGCCGTGTTGGCGTCCTCGATGAAGTTCTCGACGATCTTCTGGATGTGCGGTGCGCCCGCCCAGTAGCTTGTGTTCGGGACCAAAGTCACGTGGTCCTTGGAAACAATCTCCGAGATCTTGTATGGACCGTTGCCGATGATCGTGTTCGCGCTCTGCGCCCACTTCAGCGGCTTGGTCGTGTCGTTGGACGTGAACGTGCCGCCCGCTGCCTGATCGACGATGTCCTTGCGGATGGGCACCGCGACCCACAGGGTCACGACCCACTTGAAGAACGCGGCCGGGTGCTGCAGCTTGATCACGAACGTGTTCGCGTCAGGCGCTGAAAGACCGAGCCCCTGGATGAAGGTGTCGATCGCGCTCGCGCTGGAAACGTCGACGTTCGAGTAGCCGTCGGCGCCCTTGATCGTCGTGTCGAAGAACGGGTCGACGTAGCCGGCCGCCAGCGCGGGGTTGAGGAAGTGCTGGTAGCCGTAGACCCAGTCGCTGGCCGTCACTGGTTTGCCGTCGCTCCACTTCGCGCCTGAGCGCAGGTGGAACGTGTAGGTCAGGCCGTCTGACGAGACGTCGAACTTCTCCGCCGCCGCCGGCGACACGTCGGTGCCTGCGGGGTTGGGCCTGAGCAGAGCCTCGAACGTTTCGCGGCCCACGCCCGCCTCGTACGTGTACGTCTGCTGGGTCGGGTCGTAGCTGTTCGGCTCTGTGCCGTCGTTGACGTTGAGGACCTGTTTGTCTGCCGGCGCGAGGTTCGCGCTCGGAGTGCTGTTGTTTGGGCCACAAGCACTCACCACGAAAAACCCCGCAGCGGCGAGCGCTAACGCCCGGATGCTTACCCGAAGATGCATACGCGTCTTACCTCTCAGACTCAATCCTGCAGCCTTCTTCCCGTGACCCGGGGCGAGAGTGCGCCGGCGGCAGGTCTTACTCACAGCCTCTGCGGCCATTTGCATTCTCTTGTGGTTGGCTCACAAGTGTCAAGTTGCGTAGAAGATTAGGCGCACGAACGCCCGTTCGACGAAGGCCCTCAACAGGCGAAATCAGTGAGGTGCGATCGACAGCTGCCCCGGGGCCAGGGCGCCCGGCCATTCATCGACAGGCGACGTGATCACCCCTCGCACGTACGGCTGGACCAGATACCAGCTCACGGTCTGGGCCAGAAACACCACCGGGACGTCGCTCACCAGCATCGATTGGGCCTGTAGATACTCCTGGTCGCGCGCGCCCGGATGGGTGTCGGTGCGCGCCACCCGCACGAAGTTGTCGTATTCCTGCTTCTGCCAGAAGGAGACGTTGTAAGAGCTGGTCGTCAGAAACGTGTCGTACCAGTCGGCCTGGTCGGCATAGTCGGCGCTCCATCCGTCCGGCCCGGTGATCTGAAACTGCCCGCTCTCCCGGTTCGAGCCCAGCGTGTTGGGGTCGAGCCCCTGCAACACGACGTTGATACCGAGGTTGTTCACCAGCTGGTCATGGACGAACTTCGCTGTCGCCTTGCGAAAGTCCGACGACTGGTCGTACGAGAAGGTCACGGAAACCTGCTTCGCGGTCAAACCCGATGCAGCCAGTGATGCGCGGGCCTGCGCCAGATCGAACTTCTGAGTAGTCAGGCTGGGGCTGTAGCCATGCATCGTCTTCGGGATCAACGTGGTAGCCGGCAGTCCCTCGCCGGCGAGAACCTGCGCCACGAATGCATCGCGGTCGATCGCCTGGGCCAGAGCTTGACGTAGCTTCAGGTTGTCGAGCGGCGGCGAATTGACCCGGAACACGATCCAGAACACCGTGAGGTTCGGCGTCTTCACCAGCTGCCGGCTCAGCGTCGCGTCGGCGGCTACCGCACCCGCCTGCGCAGACTGAACGGAAATCTCGTCCAGCTCGCCGTTCTTGTATCTGGTCAAGGCGACCGCGCCATCGTTGACGATCATGTAATCGATCCGAGTCAGCGTCGGTTTGCCACCCCAGTAACTCGGGTTGCGCTCGACGCTGATGTGGTCGTTGCTCACGATCTCTGTGACCTTGAAGGGTCCGTTGGTGACCAGCGTGGCCGGGCTGGCCGCCCACTTGTCGGCGCTCTTCGCTACGACGTCCTTGCGGACAGGCGCCCCGGCAGGCATCGCCGCGAGCCAGATGAACGCGGGGTCCGGCTGGGCGAGCTGCACCTGAAAGGTGAAGTCGTCGACCGCCTTCAGGCCAAGTGTGGCAAGCGCGGCGTCTAGCGTCGAGGCATCGCGCTGCGGGTCCATCAGAGCCACGCGTTGCCCGTTCTGTACCGCGTCAGCGAACAACGTCTCGTTCGGCGCGGCCAGGCGCGGGTCGATCAACCTCTGCCACGCGTAGACGAAATCCTGCGCTTTCACCGCCGTGCCGTCCCAGTACTTCGCGTTCGTGCGCAGGTGAAACACGTAGGCCGTGCCGGATCCGTTGACCTCGTAGCTCTGCGCCGCCGCCGGGACGACGCCGCTCAGGTCCGGGCTAGCCTTCAGCAGCGGCTCGGAGATCGCGCGCTGGACCGCCGTCTCGTACGGATACTGCTGCGTCTGGCCCGGGTCGAGCGACGACGGCTGATCCTCGAGCATCAGCCTCAGCACCTGGTCCTTGGCCAGCCTGGGTCCGACGGTGACACCCGACTGGCAGGCCCCCAGAACAACAAGCGAAACGACCAAGGCCCCAACGAGCCTTCGGCTTAGTTTCACGACCTCACCTTACATAAAAGAAAGGAGGCAACCCTGGCGGGCGCCCCCTTGTGCACGTACAGGTGACTTTAGCCCAAACCTGGTCCGGTGGAAAGCGGTTAACGAACGGGGCCGCACTGCGCGGCCCCGTAACTCAGCTTTCCTAGACCGATAGGGTCTCCAGGTCGATCGGCTCCTCCTCGAGGATCCGCGCCGCCTGCTCCCGCTGCTTCTTGTAGTAGTCGAGGCCGGTTCCGGCCGGGATCAGCTTGCCGATGATCACGTTCTCCTTGAGGCCCCGCAAACGGTCGACCTTGCCCGAGATCGCGGCCTCGGTCAAGACGCGAGTGGTCTCCTGGAACGAGGCTGCCGACAGCCACGATGTGGTGTTCAAAGCCGCCTTGATAAGGCCGAGCAGCACGGTCTGCGCGGTAGCGGGCTCGCCGCCCTCTGCCAGCGCCTTCGCGTTGCCCTCCTCGTACTCCCACTGCGAGACGATCTCGCCGGGCAGGAGTCCAGTGTCGCCGGCCGAGTCGACGCGGACCTTCCGCATCATCTGCCGGACGATCACCTCGATGTGTTTGTCGTTGATGTCGACACCCTGTGATCGGTAGACCTTCTGCACCTCGTCCACGAGGAACGTCTGCACGGCCTCCTTGCCCAGGATGTGGAGCAGCTCCTGCGGTGAGATGGAGCCCTCGGTGATCTGCTGGCCGGCCCTGATCACGACCTTCTGGCCGTCGCGCCGGTCAAGCTCCGGCCGGATGCGGACCTGGTGCGGGATCGCGTACTCGCGAACCTCCTCGTCCACCGTCCGGACCGTGGTCTCCTTGGCCGAAACCGTGACCTTGCCCGCGTGTCGCGTCCGCACGCCATTGCCCTTGGAGTCCCGCGCCAGCTCCTGGCCCTCCATGACATCGTCGCCGGACTTGACCAGCGCCTCCATCTTGGCCTGGAGGGGGTAGGAGACCTCGAACTCCTCCCTGGAGGTCACCCGCACCTTGCGCGCGCCTTCCTGGCGGATGATCTCGAGCTCCCCGTCGATCTCGGCGATGATGGCCTTGCCCTTGGGGATGCGAGCCTCGAACAGCTCCTCCACGCGAGGCAGACCCTGTGTGATGTCCACCCCGGCGACACCGCCGGTGTGGAAGGTGCGCATCGTCAACTGTGTGCCCGGCTCACCGATCGACTGCGCGGCGATGACACCCACCGCCTCGCCGATCTCGACGATCTTGCCGGTCGCCAGATTGCGGCCGTAGCACGTGCGGCAGACGCCCTCGCGTGCCTCGCACACGAGGACTGATCGAATCTTCACGTTGACACCCGCCTCGATGATCTGCCTCGCAGCCTCGTCGGTGATCGACTGGCCCGCCGGCACGAGCACCTTGCCCTTCACCGAGATGTCCTCGGCTGCAACTCGGCCCGCAACCTTCTCGAAGATCGGGTCGTTCTTGGCCCGCTCAGGTGTGATGTCCCGAATCCAGATCCCGTTGCTGGTGCCGCAGTCTTCCTCGCGCACGATCACGTCCTGGGCGACATCGACCAGGCGCCGGGTGAGGTACCCGGAGTCCGCAGTGCGGAGTGCGGTGTCGGCTAGACCCTTGCGGGTGCCGTGGGTCGAGATGAAGTACTCGAGCACGGTGAGGCCTTCAGTGAAGTTGGCCTGGATGGGTAGGTCGATGATGCGGCCCGTCGGGTCGGCCATGAGGCCTCGCATGCCCGCGAGCTGGCGGATCTGCTGGATGTTGCCGCGGGCGCCCGAGCCCATCATCATCCAGATCGGGCTGAACTTGTCGAAGGCTTGCTCGGTCGCGTTGCCCACTTCCTCGTAGGCCCGCTGCCAGAGCTCGATCACCTTGCGATAGCGCTCGTCTTCGGTCATGACACCGCGGCGGTACATGCGCTCGACGTCCGCCACTTCCTTCTCGGTGGCGTGGATGACCTGCCACTTCGTGTCGGGGTGCGGGATGTCCATGGCGGAAACGGTGATTCCCGCCTGGGTCGCGTAGCGGAACCCGAGCCGCTTGATGTCGTTGACCACGATCGCCGTCACGTCGCTGCCGTACAGGCGGTACAGCTCGGCCACCAGCACGCGCAGCAGCTTGCGGTCGTAGTGGGCGTTCTGGAAAGGCAAGGGATCCATCGTCGGCTCCATGGGCGCCTTGCCCACGGGAAGCGGCTGGTTGAAGACGACCCGGCCCGGAGTCGTGACGATCGATTCCGTTCCGATGCGGACGCGGACCCACTCCTGCAGCTTCACGACCTTGGCCTCGAGCGCGAGGATGACCTCGTTCTCGGAGCTGAAGTTGCGCAGCTTGGAGAGATCGCCGCTGGGCATCTCGCCGCGGGTCGCGGTGAGCCAGTAGCAGCCCAGGACGACGTCCTGCGTCGGCGCGACCACAGGGTGGCCGTCCGCCGCGGACAGGATGTTCTGCGACGACATCATGAGGTTCTTCGCCTCGGCGATTGCGCCGCTGAAGAGAGGCACGTGCACGGCCATCTGGTCGCCGTCGAAGTCGGCGTTGAAGGCGGCGCAGACCAGAGGGTGGATCTGGATCGCTGAGCCTTCGACCAGGACCGGCATGAACGCCTGGATGCCCAGGCGGTGCAGGGTCGGGGCGCGGTTGAGCAGCACCGGGTGTTCGTGGATGACCTCGTCGAGGACATCCCAGACCTCGGGACGGCTGCGCTCGACCATGCGCTTGGCGGACTTGATGTTGGTCGTGTAGCCCTTGTTCACCAGCTCGCGCATGACGAACGGCTTGAAGAGCTCGAGGGCCATCTTCTTGGGCAGGCCGCATTCGTGGAGCTTCAGCTCTGGGCCGACCACGATGACGGAGCGGCCCGAGTAGTCCACGCGCTTGCCGAGCAGGTTCTGGCGGAACCGGCCCTGCTTGCCCTTGAGCATGTCGGAGAGCGACTTCAGCTTGCGGTTCCCGGTGCCGGTGATGGCACGGCCGCGGCGGCCGTTGTCGATCAGCGCGTCCACCGCCTCCTGGAGCATCCGCTTCTCGTTGCGCACGATGATCTCGGGCGCGCCGAGCTCGAGCAGCCTCTTCAGGCGGTTGTTGCGGTTGATCACGCGGCGGTAGAGGTCGTTCAGGTCAGACGTGGCGAACCGGCCGCCGTCCAGCTGGACCATCGGGCGCAGCTCGGGCGGGATGACCGGCAGCACCTCGAGCACCATCCACGTCGGGCTGGCGTTCGACTTGCGAAAGTCCTCCACAACCTTCAGGCGCTTGATCGCCTTCTGCTTGCGCTGTCCGCTCGACGACTTCGACTCCTCGCGGAGCCGGTACATCTCGGACTGCAGGTCGATGCGCGACAGCAGCTCGCGCACAGCTTCGGCGCCGATGCCGGCGCGGAACGCGCGGCCGAAGCGCTCCTGGAAGTCGCGGAACTGGGTGTCGGTGAGAATCTGCTTGGCGTGTAGCGCCTCGAGGTCCGTACGGGTCGCCTCGATCTCCTGCTGCAGCGCCTCGAGCTGGCCCTGGATCGCCTCGCGCTCGGTCTTGGTCGCGGCGTCGATCGACGCCTCCAGCGACTTCTTGTCCCCGTCGACCCTCTCCTTGGCGCGCTTCTGCGCGGCCTTGGTGTTGGCCTCGAGCTTCTCTACCTTCTCCTGGACCTTGGCCAGAACGCTGCGCGACATCTCGCGCGACATGAGGTCGCCCTTCTCGATCACTGTCTCTTCGTCGCCGTCGAGACCGACAGTCATCTGGCGCCGGGACTTGGTGCCGATTCCCGCCTTGATGTGCTCGGTCGCCTTCTTGCCCTGCGTCGTCAGCTCGTCGACCGACTCCTGCAGCTCTTCCTCCAGGCGTGCGACCTCCGCCTCGACCTCGCCCTTCAGCTTCTTGGTCTTGGCCTCGTGCTCCTGGCGCAGCTCACGAGCCTTGGCGTCGATGTCGGCGCGCAGCCGGATTGCCCGCTCGTCCTTATCCATGTTGAGGACCGAGAGCATGTCCTGGCGGACTTCCTCGTGGACGTCGGTGACGATGTAGTTGGCGAAGTAAAGGATCTTCTCGAGGTTGCGCGGGGACATGTCGAGCAGCAAGCCCATGCGGCTCGGGATGCCCTTGAAGTACCAGACGTGGCTCACGGGCGAGGCGAGCTTGATGTGGCCCATGCGCTCACGGCGCACCTTGGACCGCGTCACCTCGACTCCGCACTTGTCGCAGATGATGCCCTTGTAGCGGTAGCGCTTGTACTTTCCGCAGTGACATTCCCAGTCCCTGGTCGGACCGAAGATGCGCTCGCAGAAAAGACCGTCGCGCTCCGGGCGGAGCGTGCGGTAGTTGATCGTCTCCGGCTTGGTGACCTCACCGTGCGACCACGACATGATCGTGTCGGGCGATGCCAACGAAAGCTTCAGTGCGTCGAAGTTTTCTAGCTTCAGCAAGTCTTCCTCTTCTCTCCTATTCCGCGCTGTCTTCCCCGAGCTCTTCGCGCTCGAGGCTAATTCCGAGGTCCAGCGGGATCTCAGGGATGTCTTCCTCAGACAAAACAATCTGGCGCTCGTCCTCGCTCAGGATCTCGACCCCGAGCGCGAGCCCCTCCAGCTCCTTGACCAGGACCCGGAACGACTCCGGGATGCCGGCTTCGAGCGTGTTGTCGCCCTTGACGATTGCTTCGTAGGCCTTGACCCGGCCGACGATGTCGTCCGACTTGACGGTCAGGATCTCCTGCAGGACGTGCGCGGCGCCGTACGCCTCGAGCGCCCACACCTCCATCTCGCCGAAGCGCTGGCCGCCGAACTGCGCCTTGCCGCCCAGCGGCTGCTGGGTGACCAGGCTGTACGGGCCGGTGGAGCGTGCGTGGATCTTGTCCTCGACCAGGTGAGCCAGCTTCAGCATGTAGATCATGCCCACGGTCACCGGCTCGTCGAACTCCTCGCCGGTCCGTCCGTCGCGCAGCCGGACCTTCCCATCGACGGGAAGGCCCGCCTTCCTCAGCTCGTCGACGATCGTCGGCAGCGGCGCGCCGTCGAAGACCGGGGTCGCGATCTTGATGCCAAGCGTCGAGGCAACCCAACCGAGGTGGGTCTCCAGGACCTGGCCGAGGTTCATGCGGCTCGGCACGCCGAGCGGGTTGAGCACGATGTCGACCGGGGTTCCGTCCGGCAGGTAGGGCATGTCCTCCGACGGCATGATCCGGGCGACCACGCCCTTGTTACCGTGGCGGCCTGCCATCTTGTCGCCGGCCGAGATCTTTCTCTTCTGGGCGATGTAAACCCGAACCATCTCGTTGATCCCCGGGCCAAGCTCGTCCTTGTTCTCGCGCGAAAACACCTTGACGTCGACCACGATTCCGCGCTCGCCGTGCGGTACGCGCAGGCTCGAGTCGCGCACCTCGCGCGCCTTCTCGCCAAAGATCGCGCGCAGCAGGCGCTCCTCCGCCGAGAGCTCTGTCTCGCCCTTCGGCGTGATCTTGCCCACCAGGATGTCGCCCTGCTGAACCTCTGCGCCGATGTAGACGATGCCGCGCTCGTCGAGGTTGCGCAGCGCGTCGTCCGCGACGTTGGGGATGTCGCGGGTGATCTCTTCCGGACCCAGCTTCGTCTCGCGCGCCTCAGACTCGTACTCCTCGATGTGGATCGAGGTGTAGAGGTCTTCCTTGACCACACGTTCCGAGAGCAGGATCGCGTCCTCGAAGTTGTAGCCCTCCCAGGGCATGAAGGCGACCAGCACGTTCCGCCCGAGCGCCATCTCGCCGTTGTCGATCGCCGGACCGTCGGCCAGGATGTCCCCCTGCTCGACGTGCTGTCCGGGCTTGACGACCGAGCGGTGGTTCAGGCAGGTGCCCTGGTTGGACCGCGCGAACTTCTGCAGCGGGTAGTGGTGGTCGGCGCCGCCGCCGTCCGGCTTGACGATGATCTCGAACACCGGGGTCGCGTGGACCGACTTCAGCTCCTTCGGGTTGGCGATGTCGAGGACCGTCCCGGCGACGTCCGCGACGATCATCTCGCCCGAGTCCTTCGCGGCGTAGTACTCCACACCCGTGCCGACGAGCGGCGCGTCGGTGACGAGCAGGGGGACCGCCTGGCGCTGCATGTTGGCGCCCATCAGGGCGCGGCCGGCGTCGTCGTGCTCGAGGAACGGAATCATGGCTGTGGCGACCGACACGATCTGCTTCGGCGACACGTCCATGTACTGGATGTTCTGGATCTCTTCGATCTTGAAGTCACCGCGCGCCCGCGCGGGCACGCGCTGCTCGACAAACGTGCTGTCCGGGGTCAGGGCGGCGTTCGCCTGCGCGATGCCGAACATGTCCTCCTCGTCGGCCGAGAGGAACTCGACCTCGGTGGAGACCCAGGGCACGATGTCGATCGAGCCGACGTGGGCCTTGAGCAGCTTCTGCACGGCCTTGGCGTCGAGCGCCTCGTGCGCGGCCATCACCTCGTTGCCCTTCGCGTCGACCGCGGCGCGGCGCAGGGTGCGGCCCTCGAGCTTGGGCGCGATCTCTTCGTTGAGGGACACGCGGTTGTAGACCCGGCGGAACGGCGTCTCGATGAACCCGAACTCGTTCACCTTGGCGTACGTGGCCAGGTTGCCGATAAGCCCGATGTTCGGACCTTCCGGGGTCTCGATCGGGCAGATGCGGCCGTAGTGGCTGTGGTGCACGTCGCGGACGTCGAAACCTGCCCGCTCGCGGGACAGACCACCAGGACCGAGCGCCGACAGGCGGCGCTTGTGCGTCAGCTCGGACAGCGGGTTGTGCTGGTCCATGAACTGCGACAGCTGGCTGGAGCCGAAGAACTCCTTGATCGCCGCCACCACCGGGCGCGCGTTGATCAGCGAGGCCGACGTGACCGTGTGCGGGTCACTGATGGTCATGCGCTCCTTGATGATTCGCTCCATGCGGATCAGTCCCATGCGGAACTGGTTCTGCAGCAGCTCGCCGACTGCGCGCACCCGGCGGTTGCCCAGGTGGTCGATGTCGTCGGGGATCTGCTTCTCGCGCGGCGAGTTGTTGAGCTCGATCAGCTTGCGAAGGAACGCGATGAAGTCGCCCTTCTCCAGGATGCGCAGCTCGCGCTGGCGGACGCGCTCGAGGATGTCCTCCTCGTCGCGGCCGAGACGCTTGTCGACTTTGTAGCGGCCGACGCGGCCGAGGTCGAATCGGCGCGGGTTGAAGAACAGCGACTGCAGCAGGTTGCGCGCGTTGTCCACGGACGGGGGGTCGCCCGGCCGGACGCGCCGGTACAGCTCGAGCAGTGCGTCTTCGGTTTTGTTCGTTGTGTCTTTGTCGAGGGTCGACTCCATGTAGCGGTGCTCTGGGTTGTTGTCCACGTCCCCGAACATCTCCAGGAGCGCGCGCTTCTGGGCCTCGCGGTCGTTCTCCGTGCCCTTGAGCTGCGGCAGCTCCAGTGCCTTGAGCAGGACCGTGACGGGGACCTTGCGCTTGCGGTCGATCTTGACCGTCAGCAGGTCCTTGGCCGAGGTCTCGATCTCGAGCCACGCGCCGCGGTTCGGGATGAGCTTGGCGCCAAAGAGCTTCCGGCCGGTGTTCGGGTCCTCGGCGGCGGTGAAATACACGCCAGGCGAGCGGACGAGCTGGGACACGACGACGCGCTCGGTGCCGTTGACGATGAACGTGCCCTCGTCGGTCATCATGGCGAAGTCGCCCATGTAGACCTCGGACTCCTTGATCTCCCCCGTCTCCTTAATAGTGAGGCGGGTCCGGATCCGGAGCGGCGCCGCGTACGTCATGTCGCGGTTGCGGCACTCCTCGACCGAGAACTTCGGCTGGCCGAACTCGTAGTCGAGGAACTTCAGCTCGAAGTTCTTGCCGGTGTAGTCAGTGATCGGGTTGATTTCGTCGAACAGCTCACGCAAGCCCTCGGTCTTGAACCACTTGAACGACTCGAGCTGGGTGGCGATCAGGTCCTTCAGCTCGACGAGGTTCGGGATACGGCCATAGCTGAGACGTGAGGGGGCTCTCATCTCTGAGATCAATTCGGTACTCCTTCCAGGAAAAAGGGCGCGCTCAGCTAAAGGGTTGAGTGAGCGGCCGGGACGTGCACGAACGGCCAGTATACGAGAAAAACGCCCCGCGTGGGAACGTTTCATTAGGACCAGGCTTAGCGGGCACCTGGCCGAGGTTTCCGGCACTATACCACCCCCCGGGCCAGGCCGGATAGCCTTGTTGAGATGCCTGATTGGACCGCCCTCAGGGCCGAGTTTCCCCTCCTCGAGCGCTACATCTACTTCAACGCCTGCTCGCTCGGGCCGCTTCCCCGGCGCGGCAAAGAGGCGCTGGCCAGGTACGGCCAGGACTGGGACCAGCAGGGCACACCGGTCTGGTACTCGACCTGGCTCCCACTGCTCGCCCGCTTTCGGGAGAAGGTCGGCGAGCTGCTGCGGGCCCCAGCCGGCTCAACTGCGATCGCCCCCTCTGTATCGGTGGCCCTGACCACCCTGGCCACTGGCCTGCCCCTGCCGGAAGGACGGCGCAAAATCCTGATCGGAGAGCTGGACTTCCCGACCATCGGCCACCAGTGGCTTTCTCGCCCTGAATTCCAGGTCGAGTTCGTCCCCAGTCGCGACGGCACGACCATTCCGCCCGAGGCGTTCGCGGAGCGCATCGACTCCCAGACCGCCCTGGTGGCGACGACCCACCTCTTCTACACGACGGGCTATCTGCAGGACGTGCGGGCGATCGCCGACGCCGCCCATGCCGCCGGCGCCATGTGCCTCATCGACGGCTACCAGACGTGCGGCTGCGTGCCGCTCGACGTCGAGGCGATGCCCTGCGACGCGTTCGTCGGGGGGTGCCTGAAGTGGCTGAGCGGCGGCCCGGGCAACGCCTTCTTATATGTGAGGCCGGACCTGATCCCTCGCGTCCGACCGCAAGGCACGGGATGGTTCGCGACCCGCGACCCCTTCTCTTTCACTCTGCAGGAGCTCGTCTTCGCTGACGACGCCCGGCGTCTGGAGACGGGGACGTGGGCGATGGCCTGCCACTACGCGGGGCTTGCCGGCCTGGAGCTGATCCTCGAGGTCGGGGTTGCGAACATCCAGGAGAGGCTGCGCGACCTGACCGACCGGATCCTCGAGCGCTGTGACGATGCGGGCGTGAAGACCTTCACTCCCCGCGAACGCGAACGCCGGTGCGGCATCGTGACCCTCGAGTCCGACCATCCGGAAGAGGTGGAGGCGAAGCTGCACGAGGAGGGCGTGATCGTCGACTCCCGCCCGGGCAGGATCCGGCTGTCACCTCATTGGTGCGTCACAGACCAGGAGCTGGACATCGGGATGGACCTGGTCCTCCACCGCATCGGTTCCAGGTCCCGATCAAAGTAGTAATTCCGCGGTTCTCTCTCCAAGCGCACCTTTCAATTCGCGCGAAAGGGAGCTTTCTGCGCAAGAAGCGCGTAACTGCATGAGCCTGGGGCTCCCGTCCGAGATCCAGGCCGGGCTCTTCGACCTGGACGGCGTGATCACCCGGACGGCCGAGATCCACGCCCTGGCTTGGAAGGAGGTCTTCGACGAATTTCTGACGACCAAAGGCCAGCCGCTCTTCGACCCCATCCACGACTACGACCAGTACGTCGACGGCAAGCCAAGAGAGGACGGGGTCCGCGACTTCCTGGCCTCCCGTCAGATCACGGTCCCGGACGAAACCATCGAAGAGATCGCCTCCCGAAAAGACAGCCTCTTCCTCGACCTCATCCATCACGACGGGGTTCAGACCTACGACGGCTCGATCCGCTACCTCCACGCCGCCCAGGCAGCCGGCCTGAAGCTCGCCGTCGTGTCGTCCAGCCGTCATACGACCGAGGTGCTGACCGCCGGCAGGCTCGACAGGACATTCGACGCCCAGGTCGACGGCATCGTCGCCGAGCGCGAGCACCTGGCGGGCAAGCCCGCACCCGACACCTACCTCATGGCCGCGCGCCTCCTGAACGTAGAACCCAAACAAGCCGCTGTCTACGAGGACGCGCTCGCCGGTGTCCAGGCCGGCCGCGCCGGCGGCTTCGGCTTCGTGGTGGGCATCGACCGCGCCGGCCAGGCCGACGCTCTGTACGCTCATGGCGCGGACGTCGTGGTCAAAGACCTCGCCGAGTTGCTGACTGAATGATGTGATCGAGCAAGACCACTTCACATGCGAGCCATGGAACGTCCGCGAGACACGGCTGGACCTCAACCGGCTCGGCCAGTCCGAGTCGATCTTCGCCCTTTCCAACGGACACATCGGATGGCGCGCCAACCTCGACGAAGGCGAGCCTCACGCCACCCCAGGCACATATCTGAACGCAGTCTTCGAAGAGGTGCCCCTCCCCTACGCTGAGGCCGCGTACGGCTATCCCGAGGCGGGACAGACGCTGGTCAACGTAACTGACGGCAAGATCATCCGGCTGCTTGTCGAAGATGAGCCGTTCGACGTCCGCTACGGCAAGCTCATCTCCCACGAGCGAGTGCTCGACCTCAAGTCGGGCCTCCTCACTCGCACCGCCGAATGGGAGTCGCCCGCGCACCGCACCGTCCGAGTGCGCTCGACTCGCCTGGTGTCCCTGAGACACCGCGCGCTGGCGGCCGTGCTCTACGAGGTCGAGCCGATCGATGGGGAGGTCGAGCTGGTGATCCAATCGGAGCTGGTTGCCAACGAGCCTGTCCCCGCCACGGCCCGCGAAGACCCACGCGCGTCGGAGGTAATCGAAAGCCCGCTCACAGCTGAGCTGTCGGCAACGAGCGAGCGCGGGGCGGTGCTGATCCACTCGACCAAGCGCAGCCGGCTCCGGGTCGCGACCGCGATGGATCACGTCGTGCGAGGGCCGCGCGGAACCGAGGTCAAGAGCGAGAGCGAGGCCGACCACGCCCGCTTCACGGTTACGTCCACCGTCAAGCCTGGCCAGCGGCTCAGGCTGGTGAAGTTCGTCGCGTACGGCTGGTCGAGCTTGCGGTCGGTGCCGGCTCTGCGCTCGCAGGTCGAAGGCGCGCTCGCCGAAGCGGTCGAGCACGGATGGAACGGGCTGGCTGCCGCCCAGCGCCGGTACCTCGATGCATTTTGGGCGCGCTCCGACGTTGAGCTCGAGGGTGACGACGAGGTCCAGCAGGGTATCCGCTTTGCGATGTTCCACGTCCTGCAATCGGCCGCGCGCGCCGAGCAGCGCGCGATTCCCGCGAAGGGCCTGACCGGCCCGGGCTACGACGGCCACACCTTCTGGGACATGGAGACTTTCGTCCTTCCAGTCCTCACCTACACGGCTCCCGAGTGCGTCGCGGACGCCCTGCGCTGGCGGCACTCGATCCTCGACCTCGCGCGCGCCCGCGCCCACGACCTCGGCCTGAAAGGCGCCGCCTTCCCATGGCGGACGATCCGCGGCGAGGAATGCTCCGGCTACTGGCCCGCATCGACCGCCGCTTTTCATGTCAACGCGGACATTGCCGACGCGGTCTTGCGCTACGTAAGCGCGACCCGTGACATGCGCTTCGAGCAAGGCTGCGGCGCCGAGCTGCTCATCGAAACGGCTCGGTTGTGGGCGTCTGTCGGCCACCACGACCGCGGCGGGGAGTTTCGCATCGACGGGGTGACGGGGCCCGACGAGTACAGCGCGCTGGCCGACAACAACCTCTACACGAACCTCATGGCGCAGCGAAACCTCAACGCCGCCGCGGACGCCGCCGGCCGCAACCCGGCTGTCGCGAGACGCCTGAAGGTCACAGCGGCGGAGGTCAAGGCCTGGCGGAAGGCCGCGGCCAAGGTCTACATCCCGTACGAGCCGGACCTTCGCATCCACAAGCAGGCAAGCCAGTTCACGGACCATGAGATCTGGGACTTCGCCCACACCGCGGCGGACCAGTACCCGCTGTTCCTCCACTTTCCCTATTTCGACCTGTACCGCAAGCAGGTGGTCAAGCAGGCGGACCTGGTCCTGGCGATGCACTTGCGCGGCGATGCGTTTACAGCGGAAGAGAAGGCACGCAACTTCGGCTACTACGAAGCGCTCACCGTCCGCGACTCATCGTTGTCGTCGTGCACACAGGCCGTCATTGCGGCGGAGGTCGGCCACGTGCGCCTGGCGCACGACTACCTGGCCGAGGCCGCGTTGATGGACCTCGATGACCTCGAACGCAACGTGCGCGACGGGATTCACATCGGCTCCGCGGCGGGCGCGTGGATCGCCGCGGTCCAGGGTCTGGGAGGCATGAGGCACCATGGCGACTTGCTTGGCTTCAGCCCGCGATTGCCGGCCGCGATTCGCAAGCTGACATTCAGGGTCACCTTCCTCGGCCGGCTGCTCAAGGTGAGCGTCGACCACCGGCGTGTCACCTACACGCTCGTGCGGGGCCGGCCGCTGCGCTTCGATCACCACGGCGAGCCGGTCAGAGTCGGTGCTGGCCGCGCGGTGACGAGGCCGGTCCCCCGCGTCACCCCACCGCCCGAACCCAAGCAGCCCTCGGGCCGTGAGCCGGCGCGCCGCAGTAAATCGTCTACCGCTGGGGCCCCCGCGCCAAAGGCGCGGGAGCACGCCCCGCGTCAGCTCCGGTCTACTTCAGCTCCGCCGTCGCGCCGGCTTCCTTCAGCCGGGCGACCGCCTTCTCGGCGTCGGCCTTCGCAACGTTCTCGAGCACCGGCTTAGGCGCCGCGTCGACAAGGTCCTTCGCCTCCTTCAGGCCGAGCTGGGTCAGCTCGCGGACCGCCTTGATCACGTTGATCTTGCTGTCGCCGACAGCGGTGAGCGTGACGGTGAACTCCGTCTGCTCCTCCTCCGGCGCCGCGGCCTCGCCGCCCGCCGCAGTCCCGGCCACCGCGGCCACAGCCACCGGGGCCGCCGCCTTGATGCCGAACTCGTCCTCGATGGCCTTCACGGCCTCGACGACGTCGAGGATGCTCCAGTCCTTCAGCGCCTCAACGAACTCTTTCGGGGTGATCTTCGTAGCCGCCATTTACGCCGCCTCCAGTTTTGTCTTGTACGCGTTCAGCACTCCGAGGAGCTGCTGATGCGGTGTTTGCATGATCGCGACCAGCTGACCGACAGGTGACTGCAGGGTGCCCAGGAGCTGGGCGAGCAGGACTTCGCGAGACGGCAGGTCGGCCAGCTGCTTGACCTGGTCCGGCGAGAAGACGCGACCCTCTACGAGCCCGCCTTTGACATCGAGCTTCAAGCGGCTCGTGCGGACCCATTCATTGATGAGCTTGGCCGGAGTCGCAAGATCGTCGTAGCCGAAGGCGATCGCGACGGGCCCTTCGAGCTCCTTCTGCAGCCCTGGCACGCCGGCGGCTTCCGCCGCGCGCCGGGCCAGCGTGTTCTTGATGACGCGATACTCGACGTCGCCAGTGCGAAGCTTGGCGCGCAGGTCCTGAATCTGGCTCACAGTCAGGCCGCGATAATCGGTCAGGACCGCGACCTTGGCTCTCTTCAGCTTCTCGGTCAGCAGCTCGACCTGTTCGGCCTTCTGCTCCTTACGCGCTCTCGGCAAAGAAAAATCCTCCCTGCCCCCATCAAGATTCCAAGGCAGGAAGGATCGATGTCCTTCACTTACAAGTTGCCTCGGCAGGAAATTAAGCTCGCCATCGCAAGCACCTACGGTCTAGGGCAGGCGTCAGATTATACCCGACGCTTGTTCGCCCACTCTTCGCGCATCAGCTCCGTGAGGATGAGGTCGCGCCACTCGCCGTCGACGAAGCGATCCTTGCGCCAGCGCCCGACCTGGACGTAACCGGTCGAAGCCTGCGCCCGAGCGCTTGCCTCGTTGCCCTCGATGTAGCCCGACTTCAACTTCCGAAGCGGCAGCTTGCGGAAGGCGTAGTCGGCGCGAAGCTGCATCACTTCCCCCGCGAGACCCTTGCCCCACATCGACCTGTCTCCAATGACGGTCCCCGTCGTGCCAAAGCCGTTCTTCCAGTCGATCATCTGGATTCCGGTCGTCCCGACCGGACGGCCCTCGACCTCGATGACCCAGGTCACCACGTCGGGGTCGCGGCCGACTTTCTCCACCCACTCTTTCTCGGCTTCCAGCGTCAGCGGATGGCTGAGAAACAAGAAGTGGGTCACCTCGAGGTCCTCGAACCAGGTGATCATCACAGCCGCGTCCTCAGGCTTTGGCGAACGCAACCTGACGAGCTTGCCCTCGATGACCGGCCCGTACATGGCCGGAAAAGACTAGCTCGAGACAGACAGCTTGGCGGCTTCCCTCACGTCGACCGGCACTGACGGCCCCTGCGTCGAGACCAGGTAGAAGCTGCGCAGGTACTGACCCTTGGAAGTCGCCGGCTTGTTGCGAATCAAGGCGTCGACGAGCGTCGTCAAGTTCTGGTGCAGCTTCTTCTCGTCGAACGAGACCTTGCCGATGGGCACATGGATGATCCCGAACTTGTCGGTGCGGAACTCGACCTTTCCGCCCTTGGCCTCGGTCACGGCGCGCGCGACGTCATTGGTCACCGTGCCCGACTTCGGGTTCGGCATCAGACCTCGCGGGCCAAGTACCTTGCCGAGCGGTCCGACCTTCGACATGATGTCCGGCGTCGCGATGGCGGCGTCGAAATCGGTCCAGCCTTCGGATACCTTCTTGACGAGATCATCGCCGCCGACTATGTCGGCGCCGGCCTCATTCGCCTCTCGGGCTTTCTCGCCGACCGCGAAGACGGCAACACGCACCTTCTTCCCGGTGCCGTTCGGCAGAACGACTGATCCGCGCACCATCTGCTCAGCGTGACGCGGGTCGACGCCGAGCCGGATGTGCGCCTCGACCGTCGCATCGAACTTCGAGATCGACGTCTCGCGGACCATCTGGCAGGCCGTCTCGGGGTCCAGGCCTCCGTCGCCGTTACTGGACAACGCGGCCTCGACCTTCTTGGCTGCCTCGATGTATTTCTTGCCCCGTTTCTTCGGCATTACTCGATCACCTCGAGGCCCATCGAGCGCGCGGTGCCTTCGATCATCTTCATCGCGGCCTCGGTCTCGTACGCGTTGAGGTCCTTCCCCTTCGCGTCGACGATCTGCCGCACCTGCTGGCGAGTCACGCGCCCGACCTTCTCGCGGTTGGGCTTCGCGGAGCCCTTCTCGACCCCGGCCGCCCGCTTGAGCAGCTGGACCGCCGGCGGCGTTTTGAGCACAAACGAGAAACTGCGGTCCTCGAAGATCGTGATCAGGGCGGGCACGACGTCACCGGCCTGCTGAGCGGTGCGTTCGTTGTAGGCCTTGGTGAATTCCATGATGTTGATGCCGTGCGGGCCAAGCGCCGTACCGACAGGCGGCGCAGGGGTCGCCCGGCCGGCCTGCAGCTCGAGCTTGAGCACGGCGCGAATCTTCTTCTTACCCATACCCTCTATATGTGCCTGGTTAGTGAACCTTCTCGACCTGCAGGAGGTCGAGCTCGACCGGCGTCTCGCGGCCGAACATGTTGACGAGCACTTTCAGCTTGCCCTTCTCCGGGTTGATCTCGTCCACCTTGCCGTGGAAGTCGGTGAACGGCCCGTCCACGACTCGCACGGATTCGCCGACCTGGAACTCGACCCGGATCTTCGGGGCTTCCTGCTTCATCTGCTTCTGGATCGCCCGCACCTCTTTTTCCTGGAGAGGCACCGGGCTGTTCGCCGAGCCCACGAAGCTGGTCACACCCGGCGTGTTCCGGACGACGAACCACGACTCGTTCGACATCTTCATCCGGACCAGGATGTAGCCGGGGAAGATCCGCTTCTGCACGTGGCGGCGCTTGCCGTCTTTGATCTCGATCTCGTCCTCCATGGGGACGAGCACCTGGAGGATCTTGTCCTGCATGTCCATGGACTCGATCCTCTTCTCGAGGTTCTTCTTGACCTTCTCCTCATGTCCCGAGTAGGCATGGACGACGTACCACTGGGCTTCGTCCTCCGGCGTGGGCTGAGTCCGCTCTACAGCCATCAGTGGACCCCGTTGTTGTACAGGGTGCGCTTGGCGATCTCGCCGAGCAGGTAGTCGGTGCCGCCGATGAAGATACCGAGGATGATCACGGTGAAGATCACCACCAGGGTGTAGCGGTACAGCTCGCCGCCGGTCGGCCAGACGACCTTGCGCAGCTCGTCGTAAACGTCGCGCAGGAACTGGACGATGCCCGGCTGCTGGGCTCTCGGCTCTTCGCGCTTGCGTGCTGTGACTGCCATATCTCGGTTACTTAGTCTCCCTGTGGAGTGTGTGTTTGTGGTCCCACCTGCAGTATTTGCTGAGCTCGATCCGGTCAGGATCGTTCTTCTTGTTCTTCACGGTGGTGTAGTTCCGCCTTTTGCAGACGGTGCATGCGAGGGTGATGATCTCTTCCATGGTTGTCTCTTTGGGTTGGGGAGAAAGAAAAAAGCCTAGGTTTCCTAGGCGCTGTCAATAGTAGCAGAGGGATTCGCCTGCCCTCAGCCTGGGCAACGTTTTGGTGCGTCTCCCTCCCGGGCGTCCCTTACGGGAGCAAGGTTCTTACCAGGGTGTCAGCCAACCACGCGACGTAGCGCTCCCGGGTCCAGCCGCGCTCCGTCCTCAGCAGCCGGTTGACCTCGGGCCCCGCCAACGTCCACACGATCGCGGCCGCCTCCTCCTCGCCGATGCCTGGTCGGAACGGTCCCTTCGCCGCCAGCCACGAAACGAACCGCCGCATGTTGTCGTAGCGCAAGCCGTGCATGCGAGCCCGGAAGGCGGCGATTTCGGGGTCGACCGCGGCCGCGCTGCGGATGATGTCGTCGACCGGAACAGCGCGCTCCTGGATCTCGGCGACGTCGGCGGCAAAGCTGGCGATCTGTTTCTTCTGGTTGGGCTCGGCACGGACCTTCTGCGGCCCTGCCCGATCCAGCAGGGCTACCGGCGCATCATCGCCGCCGACCCGGACATCGAGGAGCTTGTGGAGCAGCCCTGCCTTGGTCCCGAAAGTCGCGTAGACCGTGTCGGTCGCCACGCCCGCCTCGGATGCGATGTTCTCCATCGTTGTGGCGCCATAGCCCCGTTGCGTGAACAGGCGCTGGGCCGTATCGAGGATGCGCGTCCGCGTCTGGCTCGCTTGCTGCTGTCGCAACGTCGAGGTGTATTGGCGCTTTGCCTTGACTGGTGGCACGTATTCAGTCTAGACTCCCGGTATTGATCCTAGGTCACCTCGGCTTAATTGAGGAGATTCACACAGCGATGGCAAAGCACGACAACGAGCAGCTCTATCGACGGCTCATCGACGAGGTATTCAACCAGGGACGGATGGAGGCGGCGGATGAGCTGGTCGCGCCACATGCGGTCGAGCACCAGCGAGGAGGAATGGGCGACGGCATAGACGGGCCAAAGCGGACCGCCGCGATCCTTCGCTCCGCCTTCCCTGACTTCTCCCTCACCATCCAGGATCTGGTTGTCGACGGAGACAAGGTGTGGGCCCGCCAGCGCGGCGGCGGGACCAACCTTGGATCCTTCTTCGGGCACCCGCCGACCGGGAAAACCGCGTACATCGAGGTCTTCGACGTGGTGCGGTTCGAGGACGGGCTGATGGTCGAGCATTGGGGCGTGCCCGACCAGCTGGGGATGCTCGCGGCCCTTGGGCTGGTAGCGCTTCCCGGTCGACCGGCACCCGCGACCGTCTGACCTGACGGCCCGGTCCTTCATGGACCGGGCCATATCATTCGATCGATGCCGACATCTACCATCGCCGTGCTCCATGGCGACCAGACCGGCGAAGAGCTGCTCCTCGAGGCGCTCCGACTCCTGGACTCTTCGGTCCTGGGCTTCAAGGTCGAGACTCGCGACTTCGACCTCTCCCTCGAAGAGCGACGCCGGTCGCGCAACCAGGTCGTGCTCGACGCCGCGGAGGCGCTGCGCGGGCTCGGGTACGGGATCAAAGCTGCCACCATCACACCCGAGGGCTCCGGCGACGTCGGCAGCCCCAACGCAATCTTGCGCAAGCAGATTGACGGCCGGATCATCGTCCGCACCGGGCGGCGCATCCCTGGAGTTCGTCCGCTGGCCGGCGTCCACTCGCCAATCTCAGTGATCCGGATGGCCGTCGACGACGCCTATGGCGCGAGGGAGTGGCGCGAAGGCCACGACCTCGACGAGTGGGCCTTCCGGACCGAGAAGATCAGTCGCCGTACCTGCCGGATCGTGGCCGACTTCGCCTTCCGCCACGCCGAGCGGATCGAGGCCAAGGTGTTCGGCGGTCCCAAATTCACAGTCAGCCCGGTGTACGAGGGGATGTTCAAAGAAGAGCTCGACGCTGCGGCGGCCCGGCATCCGGCAGTCCGGTATGAGCCGCAGCTGATCGACGCCACGTACGCACTGCTCCTGGCCACAACTGGCGAGGCGCTGGTGATCCCCGCCCTAAACCGCGACGGCGACACGCTGTCCGACCTGGTGATGCAGATGTTCGGCACCATCGCCGGGGCCGAGTCGACCCTGCTCGCCTTCGACGACGCAGGAGCTGTGGCGGTCGCGATGACTGAAGCACCGCACGGCACGGCGCCCGCCCTACAGGGCAAGAACGTCGCCAACCCTATGGCGATGATCATGGCCGTGGCTTCGCTGCTCGGCTACATGAAAGGCGATGCGGCCCATCGGGCCTCGCGCGCGATCTACGAAGCCGCGCTGGAAACCGTTTCGGACGGGATTCGAACCGCGGACCTGGGCGGCCAGGCACCGACCACCGACTTCACGGCAGAGGTCGTCCGGCGCGTCAAAACCAAAGTAGACGTCTGGAGCGCCCTGGCCGACATAGAGCGGTAGTTAACCCCTCTCCCCCCAGGGGAGAGGGTTGGGGAGAGGGGCGTGAGAAATGTATTGCGGTACCTGGCGCTGGGCGACTCGTACACCATCGGCACCGGCGCCTCCGACCAATCCCACAGCTGGCCGTCGATCATCGCGTCGCGCCTGAACGCGGAGCTGACGAACCCGGCGGTCAATGGCTACACGACGCTGGACCTCATCCGCTACGAGCTGCCTTACCTCGAGCGGGTCAGACCTGACCTGGTCTCGATCCTGATCGGCGTCAACGACCTGGTCCAGGGCCGGAACCCCGACGAGTACCGGCAATCGCTCTCGCGAATCTATGACGAGGCAGCGGCGGTGGATCCACGACCTCGGATCGCTGCGATCTCGATCCCGACCTGGTCTTACGTCCCGGCCGCCGCCGACTTCGGCGGCAAAGAACATGTCGAAAGGCAGACAGCCGTTTTCAACGCGATCGCGGAGCTCGAGGCAACCTCGCGCAACTTCACGTGGGTGGACATCAGCGAGGCGAGCAGCTCAGCTGTCGGAACCACCGACTGGATCGCTTCGGACGGCCTGCACCCAGGCGACACGCAATATGCGTCGTGGGCAGACGCCATCTGGTCAGCGGTTGGAGGATCCTGGAGCGCGGCTCGCTCTTAAGAAAGCGAAAATCGCCACCCCGAACACCACGATCGCGAGGGTATAGACGATCAGCGCCGGCGTCCTGTGCGCAGGGCCAAGGGCCTGTCCGGCTCCCAACAACGCGATTCCGCCGCCAAGAGCCATCGACGCCAGCACCTGCGCCCTCTGACGCGGAGTGCCGGAGGCGAATGGACCTGGCCATCGCTTGCTCTTCATGAAGCGTACATCCAGGATTCTGGCCAGCCCAAGAAGGACGGTGAACACTCCAAGGGCAACCGTCAGCCAGGCGGTCGGCGACACGAGTTAGACGGTAATGCGCTTGAACGACTCCGCGTACTGGTAGCCGCCCCGCTTCCCCACATCGCGGTGACGCTTGCGCATGAACTTCTCGAAGTCCCACTCGCGGCCAGGTTTCGCGATCTGGCTCTTGTGTTTGCGGAGGGCCTCGATCTTCTTCTCGAGCGTCGGCGTGATATCGACCAGGTAATCACCCGAGGTCCAGAACGGGATCCAAACCTCTTTGACCTCGTGCGGCTCGAATCCCTGCTTGAGCAGCGAGCGGAACGCGCGTGGGTTACGAGAATCGGGATAAACGGCCGCCATCGTCGCCTCGCCCACAGCGAGGTGGTCCGGGTGTGAGCCGCCCATCGGCGCGTCGAGCACGCGTCCCGGGATGTGAGTGATGACGAGCTCCGGCTTGTGCTTGCGGATCATCCGCACGATGTCGCGCCGCAGCTTCAGGTCCGGCGCCAGGTGGCCGTCCTTATAACCGAGGAACTCGACCTTCTTGACGCCCAGGACCCTGGCCGCGGCCCTCTGCTCCTTCTCACGGATCGCGACCAGCTCCGCGTCTTTCTGGGTCGGGTCCTCGCCGCCCTGCGAACCGTCGGTCACGATCACGTAGACGACCTCCGCGCCGCTGTCGACCAGCCGGGCGATGGAGCCGCCCGCACCGAAATCCGGGTCGTCCGGGTGCGCGGACACCACGAGAACCTTCTGGAACTTGGGCAGTTTGCCGTTGCTGCGCGAGCTCGCCACGACTAGAGACGATAGAACGGTTGGGGCTAGCGGCGCGGTTTTGCGGGAGCGCTCAGCGAAATCAGAGGCACCGCCGGCTGGATCGGCGCCCACAGCGCTACCAGCTGCTCCGCGGTCAGACGGGTGCGGACCGCGATCACGCGCCCGCCGAACGCCGCCGTCTTGACCGCAGCCCATCCCCCGCTCCCCGCGAGCCGCATCGGAACCGTCACGACCGCGGCAAGGGCAGCGGCCTCCTCCGCCGGCCGCGCGGTTCCGTCTCCGGCGACCTTGGCCAGCACATTCGACAGCTCATCTTCGATCTGCCACTGGCGCGCGAGCGCCGCGCACTGGGTCGCGCCGAGGCGTCCGATGGCGGTGACATACCTCGACACCATCGCGCCGAGGGACCGCGGATTCGTCACCGGGATGGCGGTCGCGAAGGGTGCATACGAGGCGGCGAACTTGATCGGCGTCAGGTGCTGTCGCTGGACAAGGGCGGCGACCGCATGCCAGGCGGCCACGGCTTCGTCATCCGACCGGCCGCCGAAGAAGTCGACCAGCGCCGTGCCCGCGTTGACCAGCGGAGCGACCGCCTCCTCGTTGGCATCCGGCGCGGCCGCGGCGATGCGCTGCCACTCAGAGCTCCCCAGCCCGGCGACCTTGTGAGCAAAGCCACCGCCGTTCAATTCCTCGAAGTTGATCGAGGGCTCGAAAGGCGCGAGCATCTTGCGAACCTCTCCGAGGTTGAGGTGGGAGTGCGACTCGATCGCGAATCCAGCGCGCTCGACAGCGGCGAACACCCGGCATCGAGTGAACATGTCGAGCTGGCGCGTCCTTTCGATAGCCGCCAGGATCGACCTGACAACCCCCGCCGGCTCGAGGCTCCCCTCGCGCGTCACGCTCGCCACCAGCTTCCGGCGGTCGAGCACCCGCAGCCACTGGATTGGAGACAGCTCACCGATGCCTTTGATGAACCCGGCGACCTCGGCGTGGTTCATCCCATAGATCGCGGGCTCCAGGGGCTTGGTCGGTACGGTCTTGCTGCGCGGAGGGCGGGTAATCTGCTTGATCGCGCCGTCCACCGCCGCGCGGACGCGCTCGACCGCCGGCACCGACTCGACCTCGCTCAACGACGCCAACGTGACCACCGCTTCGAGCGGCACCCAGAGCTCGGTGATCTCCTGGGCGGTCAGGTCGCCCAGCGCACCGAGCACTCGGCCGCCGTGCACCACCGTGCGCACCGCCGACCATCCTTCGTCTCCGGTGAGGTGGTTGGGGATCGTCCCCAGCGCGGCGAGCGCCACGGCTTCCTCGCTCTTGGCCTGCCTGTTCTTCGCCACGGCCTGGAGCAGAGCGCGAGATGCAACGGGCTGGATGCGCCAGCGCTTGGCGAGGAGCTCAAGCTGCTCCTTGCTCAGGTCCTGGAGGCGGCCGATGAAGCGAACCGTCTTCGGATCCAGCACGTCGGACCCGGCCAGCGGGATCATTGCGGCAAACGGCGCGTAGTGGACCGCGAACTTCAGGGCGGGCAGCTGCGAGCGCATCACGAGCGCGGTCATCGCCTGCCACGCCGCGACCTGCTTCTCCTCGCTCCTTTTGGCCAGCGTGTCGAACAGCACCTCCCCGGCCCGAGCGATCGGTTCCGAGATCTTTGTGTCGCTGGTGCTGATCGCCGCCTGGATTGAGGTGGCTGAGTCGGGCGAGCCGGCTCCCTCTTTGGTGACCGATGCCACCAGGCGCCGGCCGGCCAGGACCTGACGCCATTGCCAGGGAGTGAGCTGGGAGGCCGAGGCGATGAAGGCTTCCACCTCGGCCGTATGCGGCCCGAACCGGTGGGCGGCGTTGTCGTTGGCCTGCTGGATGCGGCCGAGCAATCCGTGGGAGGCGGGCGCCACGGGGCTAATTTTCAGCCCCCGGGGTTCAAACAGTCTCCACTTTAAGCAGGTTCGTCTGGCCTGGCCGGCCCACCGGCACCCCCGCCACGACCACCACCCGATCGCCGGACCGAACCATCCCGCTCTCGACGGCGGCTTCGGTGGCGTTCGAGATCATCTGGTCCGTGTCCCGTCCGGGGCTGACCTGAAGTGGGACGACGCCCGAATACAGGGCGGTCCGGCGCAGCACCTCGGGGTGCGGGCTGGCCGCGATGATGGGCATCGGGGGCCGCGCCTTGCTGCAGCGCAGCGCGGTTGTTCCCGACTCGGTGAACGCGATGATCACCTTGGCGTGCAGCTCGGCCGCAGTTGAGGCCGCCGCGTGGGCGATGGCGCTTCCGATCTGGCCCGGCTCGCGCCAGATCTGGCGGGCCCGCTCATAGGTGGGGTGCTTCTGCGCGGCCAGGCAGATCCTGGCCATCGCGCGGACGGCCTCGACCGGGTGGGCTCCGACCGAGGTCTCCTGGGACAGCATCACCGCGTCAGTGCCGTCCCAGATCGCGTTCGCGACGTCGGAGGCTTCCGCGCGGGTCGGGCGGTTGGAGGTGACCATCGACTCGAGCATCTCGGTCGCGGTGATCACTGGCACGCCGGCCCGGTTGGCGCGGTCGATCACATCCTTCTGCACGGCGGGCAGGTCGCCCAGCTTCAGCTCGACGCCAAGGTCGCCGCGCGCGACCATCACCGCATCGGCGACCTCGAGGATCGCATCGAGATTCCTGATCGCCTCGAGCTTCTCGAGCTTGGCGATCACGGGGACGGTCTTGTTGTGACCGGTGATGTGCTGCTGGCAGATCAAGACGTCTTCCGCCCGCCGCACAAACGAGAGGGCGAGGTAGTCGACATCCAGCTCCATTGCCAGCCGCAGGTCCTGGAGGTCCTTCTCAGTCAGCGCCGGCAGCGGAAGAGGCCGGCCGGGCACGCTGACCCCTTTGCGCTCGCCGAGCAGCCCACCGCGCATGACAGACGCTTCGGCGCGACCGTCGGATACTGAGCGCACGGCCAGCTCGATCCGCCCGTCGTCGAGCAGCACCCGATCCCCAGGCCGCAGCGCCTGAACAAGCTCCGGGTGACTGACCTCGATTTGATCGCCGCTCGCCGTGGAGGTCGGCTTCCCTTCCCCGCTCGCCGGGGAAGGTGACCCGGCCGCGACGCGGCCCGGTCGGATGGGGACGCTCGCATTTGCTGCGACGATCGCCACCGTCCGGCCCTTCACCAGCCGCTTGAAAGCAGCGCTGTCAAGCCCCCCCGTCCGGATCTTGGGACCCTGCAGGTCGCCCAGCAGCGCCACGGGACGGCCCGCCGCCTCCGCGGCCTCCCTGACGGCGGCCGCCGCCTGGCGGTGCGTCTCGGCGTCGCCGTGCGAGAAGTTCAAACGCGCCACGTCCATCCCCGCCTGAACCATCGCGCGCAGCACGTTGGGCGACGAGCTCGACGGCCCGATGGTGCAGACGATGCGCGTGCGGCGTACCACGCTCATTGGTATCGCTGCACGCGGCGCGTCATCTCTCGCTCGGCTTCGACCACCTGGCGCTCGAGCTCGAGCGCGCTGATCACCGCCCCGCCCATGCCTCGCACGAGGTCGCGCTGAAATCGGTCCGACGTCGCAACCGTGATGACATCGCCAGACCCGTTCGCGTCATACGCGATGCGCTCGATTGCGTGGTCGGCGGAGTGTCCCTTGCGAGTGAATAGAACGCGCACGCCGTCGACCGTCTCCTCAGAGTTCGCCATGGACGCGGAATGGTGCGCATCAAACACGACCGTGACCGACTGGCCGGTGACGATGCCAAGCACCGCGAGCCGCTCGACCAGCTTCTCGCGGGCGGCCTCCAGCGATGCCTCGGCCAGGAGCCGTTTCAGCGAAGGCCACGCGTGGACAACGTTGTAGCCGTCGACGATCAACCTCTCCACCGCGACTAGAAAACCCGCATGTTGAGCTGGCCGATGATGATCAGGGCTGGGTCGATGTTGGCCAGCGATGCGAGCTGAAACACGAGCTGAAAGAACGCGCTCCGCACCGGGGCCACGAACCACAGCAGGATGAAGACCCCATAGATTGCGATGGTGCTGTAGCGCATCGCCGTGTACTGAATCGAGTCGGGCAGCCACGGCCGAATGATTCCGAACCCGTCGAGGCCCGGGACCGGAAGCAGGTTCAGCACGACCGCCAGGGCCATGAAGAAGCCGAGCACCGCCAGGGCCGCGAAGAAATAACCGTTCGCGTTCGTGATCCAACCGGCGGGACCCGCGAAAGAGAACACTCCGGCGATCAACAATCCGCAGAGCAGGGTTCCGATCGGGCCGGCGATGGAGACCGCCGAGCTCCATGCTCGAGTGCGCAGCGCGGAGTGGTTGATGTACACGGCGCCGCCTGGCAGAGCGATGCCGCCCAGCACAAGGAAGACGATCGGCAGGATCAAGCTCATCAGCAGGTTCTGGTAGCGCAGCGGGTTGAGTGACAGGTATCCGGCGCCGACCACCGACCGGTCACCTCCCAGGTACGCGATTAATGCATGCGCAAACTCGTGGATGCACAACGATGTGATCCATCCACCTACCACGAAGACAAGGGTCAACACCGGGACCGACCGAGGCACGATGTTGGTCCAGAGCATGGCGCCCGAGACTGCGGTCACGCCGACAGTCGCCAGGAAAAACGGGCTGATGCCGAGCACCCCGCGCAGGGGTGGCCACGGCCTGCGGCGCAGAGCCTTGTCGCGCCGCACCTGGTCGCGCGGAGCCGGCGCCGCGGCAGGGGGCGCACTCTGGCTCGCGGTCTGTAAATGGCGGCGGAGGTCGTAGAGCGTCAGCCCGGCTTTCATCAAAGGACCCGAGGTCGTCGGGGAGTCCGAGTACAGCATCACCAGCAGCAGGTGGATCGAATCGACCTGGAAGTGGCCGAGCACCTGCGCTTCGCGGTTGGCGTTGACGAGCAGCTGCCGCAGCGGCAGCGACGGGGTGGCTCCGTCAGGCGGCACCTGCGCGCCGATGGCCTTGGGGTCGAAGCCCAGCGCCAGGATCTCGCGGTCGGCCAGGCTGCGCGGGATCTGGACCATCGCATTGAGCACGTCCGCCGGTGCGACATTCAAGGATCCGCGCGCGGAAGCGATCTCGGCGGCGCGATCGAGAATCTCGCGGGCGTCGCGGGTCAGCGCGATATCGGCCGAGGCGCGCTCGAGCTCCGTGGCTGCGTCAGGCATCAGGGTGATCCAGTTTAGGAACCCGCTGCCTCATCACCTCGTAGAGGAGGGCGGCCGCTGCCGCGGAAGCGTTGAAGCTGGCCACATGCCCAGCGACAGGTAGACGCACGCGGGCGTCGCATCTCTCTTTCACCAGCCGGTGCACGCCGGTCCCCTCGCCGCCGACCACGACGCACACCCGCTGGGTGAAGTCGAACTCCCACGCCGGGATCTCGCCACGCGGGTCGAGGGCCACGCACCAGATCCCGGCCCGCTTCACCTCCACGATCGCTGACGGGAGCCCGGAGACCTTCGCGATCGGCAGAAGCTCGCTTGCGCCCGAGCTCGCCTTGACGGCGGCCGGCGAGAGCGGCGCACTGCGGTGCTCGGGCAGAACTGCGCCGTCGCATCCGGCCACCTCGGCGCTGCGCAGGATGGCGCCGAGGTTTTGCGGGTCGAGGATCGAATCGAGAGCGACGAGGAGCGACGGGTTTGTCTTGAGGAGCTGGTCGAGCGTCCACTCGCGACGTGGTTTCAGCTCCGCGGCAACGCCCTGGTTCACGCCCGGCGCCATCGCATCGAGGCGATCCTTCGACACCTCATCGACGGGCGCGAGCCGGGCCAGCTCATCGAGGCGCGGGTCGTGGCCGAGGCCCGCCGCCCGGTACACCTTGACGACTCGACCCGCCCGCGCGGCCTCGAGGACCGCGTTCCGCCCGAAGATCAGCTGTTTCAAACTACTCGCATGGTCTCAGAGTTCATGGCCCGGGCTCGGCTGCTGCTTGCCGAGGGGATCGACGACAAGAGCTTGAACGCGGTCGGCCGGCTGCTCGCCGAGGTGTCGACTGAACCCGATTTCATCCCCCAGACCGAGATGAGGAGCCTGCACGGCGGGGACGCCACTTCAGCCGTGCTGCAGACAGATCCTGACGGACTGACCCTCATGCTCGGAAGCTTTTCGGCCAAAGAAGAAACCCCGGTGCACAACCACAACTCGTGGGGGATCGCATGCGTCGTCCAGGGCGTCGACCGCTACCGCCACTGGCACCACGATGACGAGGGCCGGTTGAAGATCCTCTATGAGAAGGAGCTCAGGCCGGGCTCCTTTGTGACGTGGCTCGATCCGCCGCACGACATCCACAGCCAGCAGGGCATAGGCGGACCCGCGCTCGAGCTGGTTCTCTTTGGCAAGAACACCATGACGATCCCACGCAACTACTACAACCCCGAGACGGGTGAGGTCAGGACCGCCCTCCCTCAATAGGCGCCGCGCGCCTCCAACGCACGCCGTCCTTCGAGTCTTCGAGCACGATCCCTCGCGTGCGTAGTTCGTCCCGGATCTGGTCCGAACGCGCGAAGTCGCGCGCCCTGCGCGCCGCCTCGCGCTCGGCAATCAGCCGCTCTACCTCATCAGCAAGGCCGGGCTCCTCCGCGCGCATCACGTCGAGGTGTGCGTCGACCTCGTCGATCAGTTCGAGCAGGGACGCTTTGTTGTTCGGACCGACGCGATCCCCGTCGAGCGCCGCGTTGGCCTCGCGAATGAGGTCGAACACGAGGCCGACGCCTTGCGGAAGATTCAGGTCATCGTCCAGCGCCTCGCGGTAACCGGCGCGCGCCTTCTCGATCCTCTCGGCGAGCTCCGTATCTTCGGAGCCGGCCGGAGTCGCGCGATTGACGCGTTCGGTGAACTCACGTAGGCGGCGCACCTGCTCCGCGGCTGCGTGCAGCGCCTCTGGGCTCAGCCGCACTCGCGACCGGTAGTGCGCGTTGGCGATGAGGAAGAAACGGATGGCGAGCGGATCGTGGCCGGCATCCGTCAGATCGCGAAGCGTGGTGAACCCGCCGGCGCTCTTCGACATCTTCTCGCCCGTCGCATCGGCGAGATGCTCCGAGTGCAGCCAGACACGGGCGAAAGTCTTGTGGTTGGCGGCCTCCGATTGTGCGATCTCGTTTTCGTGGTGCGGAAACATCAGGTCGACGCCCCCGGCGTGGATGTCGAGTGTGTCGCCGAGGTAGCGCTTGCTCATCGCGGAGCACTCGATGTGCCAGCCAGGGCGACCCCGCCCGAACGGCGCTTCCCACGCGGCGCCGATCTTCTCGTCGCCGGGCTGCGCCTTCTTCCAGAGCGCGAAGTCGCTGACGTGCTCCTTGTCGTACTTGTCGCTCGCCACCCTGGCCCCGGCCTTGAGGCCGGCACGGTCCAGGTGCGAGAGGGCGCCGTAAGCGGGAAAGCTCGCGATCCGGAAGTAGACGTCGGCGTCGGCGACATATGCGTTCCCGTTGGCGATCAACGTAGCGATCATGTCGACCATCTCGGGAATGTGGGCGGTCGCGCGGGGGTACTGCTCGGCGCGCTCCGCACGAAGCGCGGCCATATCCTCGAAGAAAGCCGCGGCGTAAGGCTTCGTGTACTCGCCGATCGTCGTGCCCGCGTGCATCGCCTGGTCGAGGATTCGGTCGTCGATGTCAGTGAGGTTCATCACATGCGTGACGCGGTAGCCCGACACTCGCAGGTGCCGCCGCACGATGTCGTAGAAGAGGAACGCGCGCAGGTTGCCGACATGCGCGAAGTTCCACACGGTGGGCCCGCATGTATACATGCGGACCTGGCCCTCTTCGAGCGGCTCGAACGGCTCCTTCGCTCCAGTGAGCGTGTTGTGAAGTCGAAGCGTCATCGCCGCTCAGTGTCCTCCCCATCTGTGGGGAGGTGCCGGCGAAGCCGACGAAGGGGCTCGACCGAATCAGCCAATCGAATCAATGACTGCCACTGCTTGCGCCGCGATCCCGGCCTTCTGTCCCAAGGCCCCCAGACCCTCGGGTGACTTGCCCTTCACGTTGATCTCTTTCGTGCCCAGGGCCTCCGACAACCTCGCCTTCATCTTTTCCAGGTGCGGCTGTAGGCGCGGGCCCTGCGCGATGACGGTGCAGTCGACATTCACGACTCGATAGCCTGCGCCGCGTACCGCCTCGACTGCTGTTGCGAGCATCTCGAGGCTGGATGCGTCTTTGAAGCGGTCGTCCTCAGCTGGAAAAAGCCGGCCGCTGTCACCTAATCCCGCCGCGCCCAGGAGCGCGTCGATTACCGCGTGTGTCAGGACGTCAGCGTCAGAGTGGCCGTCAAGACCAGTGGGATGCTCGATCAGAACCCCGCCCAACACAAGCTGACGGCCCGCGACAAGCGGGTGGACGTCGTATCCGATGCCGACCCTCAATGGGCGGCTGTCTCGTGTTCCCTGATGAGCGCCTCGACGACCTCGAGGTCTTCGGGCGTTGTGAGCTTGATGTTCGCCGGCTCGCCCGGAACGACGGTGACCAGGTGGCCGGTCGCGGCCACGAGCTGGGCGTCGTCGTCGCCGACAAGGCCGGCGTCCGCCGCCTCGCGATGCGCGCGGGAAAGAAGCTCGTAAGAGAAACCCTGCGGCGTCTGGGCCAGCACGACGCGCGAACGGTCAAGGCTCTCGACCAGGCGATTACCCTCGACTCGCTTCACCGCATCCCGCGGCGAAATCGCCGGAAAGGCCGCCCCCGACTCAATCGCGGCCGCGAGCACGCGTCTGACCAGCGCCGCCGTCGCCAGCGGCCGGGCCGCATCGTGCACCAGCACGAAATCGCAGTCCCCCAGCGCGGCCAGCCCCGCGCGGACCGACGCCTGGCGGCTCTCGCCACCGGCCTTGACGACGACCGGCTTGCGGGGATGCAGCGCCTCCACCTCGTGCGTGGCCGTCTCGAGCCGGCCTGGGGGTCCGACCACGACGATCCGGTCCACCTCGTCGAGAGCCAGAAAGAGCTCCAGCACGCGCGCCAGGGTGGTCCGTCCGTTCAGGCGGACCAGCGCCTTGCTCCCGCGGCCGAGACGCGAGCCGCTGCCCGCAGCGGCGACGATCGCGCCCACGGTCGGCATCAGCAGGATTCCTCGTGAGGCGTAGCGCGGACCTCCTCTCGGGGTTTGACCCGGCTCGGCGGCCGGCGCGAGTCCGCGCTCGCCGGCTCGGCGAAGATCATCCGGCCGGCCGACGTCTGGATGACCGACGTAACGACCGCGGTGATGGTCTGGTTGAGCAGTCGCCGCCCGTTCTGGATCACCACCATGGTGCCGTCATCGAGGCTGCCGACTCCCTGGCCCGGCTCCTTGCCTTCCCTCGCCACCGTGACGACGACCTCCTCGCCGGGAATGGCTACAGGGCGCATCGCCTGGGCGAGCTCGTTGAGGTTGAGGACCGCCACGCCTTCCAGCCGCGCGATCCGGTTGAGGTTGAAGTCGTTGGTCATGATCGCCCAGCCCCTGCGCTTGGCTGTGCGCACGAGGTGTGCATCGATCTCGCCCGCGGCGGCGCCTTCATCCTCAGTGACCTGGAGGTTGATCGAGGGTTCTTTCTGCATCTCGGTCAGGACGTCGAGGCCGCGACGGCCGCGACGGCGACGGGTCACATCGGCCGAGTCGGCGACCGTCTGCAGCTCACGCAAGACAGAGCTGAGGATGACGAGAGGCATGTCCAGAAAGCCGGTCTTCGCGATGTCGAGAATGCGGCCGTCGATGATGACCGATGTATCCAGGAGCACCGCAGGCATGCGATGACTGTCGGCCTCGGTCCTGCCGCCTCCGAAAAATAGCGCGGCCAGCTCGGCCCGCCGCGTCAGACCCAAAGACGCGCCCTGGGCGGCGAGAAGCAAGGCCAGGACGAACGAAAGCGCGACGCCATATGGAAGGTCGCGCACGAATACGCCGATCAGAGCCGCGATCACCAATCCAACGACGATGCCCAGCAGTCCGCTGAGCAGATCCGGCAATGGAGTGCTCGTCAGCCGGAAGTTGATCTTCCGCCACCCGCCGAGCAGGTATGGCGTGCCTAGATAGGCAAAGATCAAACCTTCCAGGGTCGTCAGCCCGATGATCGCCCAGCCCGGTCGCGCGTTGCCCCGGACCATGAAATAACCGAGCAGAAAACCACCGACCACTCCGAGCCCCACCCCGAGCCATCGGGCCAGATACTCGGAACGCTTCACGGGTTACCTCCTCAAGAGACCGAGATCCCGGCCTCCTTGATAAATGCGCCGGACCGAATCTGTGTAGGAAATGCGGCGGAGACGGCCTCCGCCACGGTCCGGACCTCGACGACTTCGAGGCCGGAAGGCCGCCCGGCTTTTGAGCCGGCCGGAATCAAAGCGCGCGTCAGACCGTGCCTGGCCGCCTCCTGTAGGCGGCGCTCGAGATGGCCGACGCGACGCACCTCGCCCGACAATCCCAGCTCCCCGACCACGAGCAGGCCGTCCGGCATTGGCCTGTTGTTTTCGTTGCTGACGATCGAAAGGGCAAGACCAAGGTCCGCGGCCGGCTCCGTGATCCGGATGCCGCCCGCCACGCTGACGAAGATGTCGGAAGTTCCATAAGAACGCTCGAGACGTTTTTCAAGCACGGCGACGATCATGTGCAAGCGGTTGACGTCAAATCCATTCGCGATCCGCCGCACCACTGTGTTGTGTGTCTTGTTGACCAGGCTCTGCACCTCGACCAGCAGCGGCCGGGTGCCTTCGAGCACAGCCACTATGGCAGTGCCGGGCGCCGCCTGCGCCGAGGTCGCGAGGATCGCCGCGGAAGGATCGGTCACCTCCTCGAGGCCGGCCTCACCCATGGCGAAAACACCGATCTCCTCGGCCGAGCCGAACCGGTTCTTGGTGGCACGCAGGATCCGCAGCTCCTGGCGCCGGTCGCCTTCGAGGTAAAGCACCGTGTCAACGATATGCTCCAGGACCCTCGGTCCGGCTATCGAACCGTCCTTGGTCACGTGCCCCACGAGGAATATCGGTACTCCGATCTCCTTGGCCAGGCGCATCAGCCGGGCGGCCGACTCGCGAACCTGGGTCACGCTCCCGGCGCTTCCCTCGAGCCCCGGGTCGGTGACGGTCTGGATGGAGTCGATGATGGCCAGGCGAGGCAGTTCGCCCCGTATCGCTTCGCAGATCACGTCGAGGTCGTTCTCGGCGAGGAGCAGGATCGACGGCGCGATGGCGCTCAACCTTTGGGCCCGCATCCTGACCTGCTGGCCGGACTCCTCGCCGGAGACGTACAGCACCGTGCCCGAGGCGGCAACCTGTGCCGCGGCGTGCATCAGGAGGGTCGACTTGCCTACCCCCGGCTCGCCGGCGATCAGGGCCAGGCTTCCGGGGACGATGCCCCCGCCAAGGACGCGGTTGAGCTCGCCCCAGGCGAGGCGGGTCCTGGGCGCGTCTTCAGCCGAGATCTCACTGAGAGGGACGGCGCGGGCAGGTTGAAGGGGTCTGGCCTTGCTGTCCCGGGAAGCCTTCCTGACATGGAACTCCTGAAGCGTGTTCCAGGCCTGGCAGTGAGGGCACTGGCCGGCCCAGCGGAGGGTCTCCCCCCCGCAATCGGTGCAGACATAGGTGATGGTCGATTTGGCCATAGGGAGACTGTGAAGCGATGGGCGGCGTTTTACAAGTCCGCATGTACCCTTTTACCGAGACAGGGCGTTTCATCTGCGAGCGTCAAGACGCCGCCCTGACTACCCCCGGGGCGGCGTCCCTTTTTCTGACGTTTTGCTGGAAAGGGGCGCGTTCTGCGCCGGCCGCACCGAATCCCTATCCTCCCCCCGTGGGCGCATCCATCTCCCCCGACCGCATCGAGGAAGCCGCGCATGTGATCGACCCGGTCTTCCTCCACTCGCCGCAGTTCGTCTGCGAGCCATTGAGCGAACGCCTGGGCGTGATCACGGTCCTCAAAGTCGAATCGATCAACCCCATCCGCTCCTTCAAAGGCCGCGGCGCCGATTACCTCATGCATACGCTCGGAGACGACTCGAGCAGGGTCGTCTGCGCCTCGGCCGGCAACTTCGGCCAGGGCATGGCCTACGCCTGCCGCAAGCGCGGCCGCCACATCACCGTTTTCGCTGCGCACACAGCCAACCCGCTGAAAATCGATCGCATGCGCGCTCTAGACGCGCATGTCGAGGTGACCGGTGACGATTTCGATCAGGCGAAGGATGCAGCCAAACGCCACGCCGAATCAAGAGGTGACGTCTACATCGAGGACGGTCGGATCGCGGCAATCACCGAGGGCGCCGGCACGATCGCACTCGAGCTGGGAGAAAACGAAGAGCCGCTGGACGCGATCTTCGTCCCCCTCGGCAATGGCGCCCTCGTCAACGGCATCGGCACGTGGATCAAACATCACTCGCTAGAAACAAGGGTCATCGCGGTATGCGCGCAAAACGCACCCGCGATGGCCCTGTCGTTCCAGGCCCGAACACCAACAAGAGCGTCCAGCGCGACCATCGCAGACGGCATCGCGGTCCGCGTGCCGGTGCCCGAAGCAGTCGACGCCATGGCGAGCACCGTCGACGAGGTCATGCTTGTCTCTGACGACGAGATGATCCTGGCGATGCGCCACCTGCTCAGCGAGGCAGGCCTTGTCGTCGAGCCGGCCGGCGCTGTAGGGGTCGCCGCAATCGCACAGCGGTCGCAGCAGCTCCGCGGCAGCCGGGTGGCGGCGATCCTGACCGGAGGCAACCTCACCGGGGAGCAGATCGCGCTGTGGCTGGGTGGAAGACCTACTGGCGCTCGAGGTCGGCGAGGTAGTCCAGCGCGGCCAGTGGTCCCTGCTGGCTGAGCACGTCGGGCACAGCCGCGTGCAGGTTCGCCTGCACCTGTCCCGCGAGCTGCGCGCGAAGGTCCACAGGCAGGTCCGGCCGGCGCCGCGCGTAGGAGGTGACGAACCGCCGCAGCTCGGGGTCGATCCGCCTGAGAACCATCTCCGCCGGAGTCGCCGGCGCGAACGCCGCGGGCTGGAGCGCAGGAGCTGACGCGGCCACAGGCTCCGCCGGCTCGCCCCCAGGCGCGGGTGGGGCGGGCGGCGGCGGAGGCCGCCCTCCAGGCAGCTGCCACAGCCAGACGTAGTCCGAGTCCTTGACCACGATCGTGCCCGCGGCCAGGTCCCCGAGGCGCTTGCCCTTGCCGTTGACGAACAGCACCACGAGGCCGACCCCGTACCCGTAAGGCAGGAAGTCGACGATCCGAACCACGTTCCGGATGCCGGCCTGGAAGAACGTCATCGGCTCGCCGCGATCACCGACAGCGCGCAGCCGGAACACCTTCTTACCGATCGTCTGTCCGGACCAGAAGGCCTCGCACGTCCAGAAATAGCCGAAGACGACGACGAATCCGCCGAGCACCCCGACTAGAAACGCGATTGTCGAGCTCACTGCCTGGCCGACCGCAATCGCGGCGAACGTGATCCCGATCAGCACGCCGGCCAGGATCAGCAGGTCCAGGATCTGCGCGATCGCGCGGGTGCCGAGCCCCGCCACCTGGTACTGGAACGAAACTCGCTCCGGGGTGGCGACGACGAGGTCTGAATCGGGGAGCGGCTGGTCCATCTATTGCTAACTTACGTCTCAGTGGCATGAGAGCGGAAGACTTCGTCGCCCTGCGACGCACGGATTGGAACAGGCTGGAGGACCTCCTCGCGCACGCCGGCGCGGCCCACCTCGACGCGCTCACGCCCGCCCAGGTGCTGACGATGGCCCAACTCTACCGTCGCGCCACGGCCGACCTTGCGCGTGCCCAGCGCGACTGGCCCGGCGAGCCCGTGCATCGCTACCTCAACGGGCTGGTGGCACGCGGCCACGGGATCGTTTATCGCCGCGGCGGCAACGTCTTGAAGCGCGTTCGTGAGTTTTACGTCGAGACCCTGCCCCGCACCTACCGCAAGGCCTGGCCTTACCTGCTCGCCGCAGGGGCGCTGATGTTCGTGCCCGCCTTCATCAGCTTCTTCGTCGTCCTCGCGCATCCCGAAGCGGCCTATGCGATCGCCGACCCGCGACTGATCGACCAGGTTCACCACCACCAGCTTTGGACCCACATCCCACCGGATGAGCGCGTGCAGGCAGGTGGCTTGATCATGGTCAACAACATTTACGTTTCGATGGTCGCGTTCGCCGTTGGAGTGGCGTTCGGCCTGCCCGTGTTGTGGGTGATGATCTCGAACGGCATCTCGCTAGGCGGCCTTTTCGGCCTCACGACGGCCTATGGCATCTCGGGCGGGCTTCTGGATTTCGTCATCGCCCACGGTGTGCTCGAGCTCTCTATCGTCGTCGCGCAGGGAGCGGGCGGCCTCATGATGGGCTGGGCGCTGGTGTCGCCGGGCAACCGCTCACGCGCGGACGCGCTCGTGCTCGCGGCGCGACGCGCGTTCACGCTGCTGCTTGGCCTCGCGCCACTCCTTGTCGTCGCCGGCACGATCGAGGGCAACATCTCGCCTTCGGGAGCGCCATTTCTGCTCAAGCTCGCGATCGGCCTGCTGACCGGCGCCCTGCTCTACTCCTACCTGATCTTCACCGGACGGCCGCAGCGGCTAAAGCAGAGCGCGCTCCTTCAGCTCCAGATATCTCTCGACCAAAGAAGGCGACAACCGGCCCGCGACAACGTCTAGCCCGAGCACGCCTCCCCGCCGCAGCAGTTCGAAGCTTTCCCGGCGGCTTGCGACGACCTCCTCAGCCGCCGCCCACTCATAGGGCCGGTCGGTCGTGTCGAGCGGGTCGTCGCGGGCGCTCATGACGGCTGGGTCGGACATCGCGACCACAAGTACAAGGTGCCGCGCCGCGAGGCGGAGGGCGTGCGCGACGAGCTCGCGCGATGCCTCGGGGTCCTGCACGTCCGTGAGCAGCACGACCATCGACCGCCGGCCGACCCTGAGCGCGAGGTGGGTCATCGCGTGCCCGAAGTCGGGTTCGACATATTCGGGCTGGATCGCGTAAAGGGCCTCCGTGATCCGGCGCAGCTGCGTGGTCCCTCGTTCCGGCTTGATGAAGCTGGTCACGCGGTCATCGAAAGTCAGCAGGCCGACACGGTCGCCATAAGCCTGCGCGACCCAGGCCAGCATCAGCGCGGCATTCACGGCGTGGTCGAGCTTGTCCAGGTCGCCGGCCGGGGCTGTCATCAGCCTCCCGCAGTCGATAGCGATGATGACCTGCTGGCCGCGCTCAGCCTCCACCTCGATTACAACCGGACGGTCGCGCCGCGCGGTTGCCGTCCAGCTGACGCGCCGCACGTCATCGCCGCGCACGTAGTCGCGCAAACCCGCGAACGCAGTCGACGCGCCGGGAGGTTTGGCTCGTCGCATGCCGACCATCGCGCGGAGTCCGCGCCGCAGCGACAGCTGGATGCGCTTGATCGCAACGATGTTCGGAAAGACTGCAACCTCGCGCGGCTCCGGCAGGCGGACCTGGCGCCGCCACCATCCCTCATTCCGCCAGACCTGCAGGTCGACCGGACCGAACTTGTAGGCGCCGCGCCGCGGAGAGTACGTGCGATACGTCACCTTGAGCTGGCCGGCGGGATCGAACTGGCCAGAAACCTCACGCGGCTCGGGCCGGAGATCGGCCGGGGCATGGTCCGACACCTTCGCCATCAGCCCGGCGGCGGCGCGGTTCTGGATCACAACGGTGACCTCCTCCGGCTCGCCCAGCGAAAAAGGATCAGGCATGCTGCGCCGTACGTAGTACCCGGAACGACCAGGCAGCAATGCCAGGTCCCGCGACGCAATGGTCACAAGTCCGATGTGATAGACCACGGCGACCAAGCCGAGGAACGGCGACGCCACAGCGAGTGCGATCAAACCCGCGCCGATGGCAACGGCCCAGATGAGCCGCGGCTGCGGCGCGAGGCCACGCAAAAAGTCGAAGAGGCGAATCACCGTGCGGCCGCTGTCAGCGCGGCGGAACGACTCGACTCGCCACGGCGTCGAGGACGCTGTCTGGCGTCTGGCCCGCCACCTCAGCCTCGGGGCGAAGGATGAGGCGGTGGCGAAATGCTGGCGCGAGCAGCGCCTTGACATGGTCGGGCGTGACGAACTCATGGCCGTCGAAGGCCGCGTAGGCGCGAGCCGCAAGCATCAGGAGCACCTCAGCCCGCGTGCTGGCGCCGAGGGCGATCTCCGGCGCCGAGCGTGTGGCGGCCGCGAGGTCCACCACATAGCGGCGGATCTTCTCATCCAGGACGACCTGGGCGACCTGCGCTCTGCACGCATCGATGTCCGCCGTTCCAAGCACGGGCTCGACTCCAGCTTTGACCGGATCGCGAAGCTCGATACCCGACTCCCAGCGGCGCAGCACCTCCATCTCGTCCGCCGCAATCGGGTAGTCGAGACGGACCTTGAAGAGGAAGCGGTCCTGCTGCGCCTCGGGCAGCGGGTACGTCCCCTCGTACTCGATCGGGTTTTGCGTCGCCAGGACGAAAAACGGAGCGGGCAGCGCCAGCTGCTTGCCTTCCAGCGTCACGCCGTGCTCCTCCATGGCCTCGAGCAGCGCGGACTGGACTTTGGCCGGAGCGCGGTTGATCTCGTCGGCGAGCAGGATGTTGGTGAAGATCGGTCCCTTGCGGAGCGCGAACGTGCGCGTGGTCAGGTCGTACACCGAGGTGCCCAGGATGTCGGCCGGCATGAGGTCGGGGGTGAACTGCACGCGGCCGTACTCCAGCGTCAGCGCTTGCGCAATGGACTTGGCGAGGAGCGTCTTCCCAGTTCCGGGCACGCCCTCGAGCAGCACGTGGCCCTGAGCGACCAGCGCGATCGCGCAAAGGCGGATCGCATCGTCCTGCCCGACGATCGCCTTGGCAAGCTGCTCTCGAAAGCGCGAGTAGAACTCGGTGGCAGCAAGCATGGTCTTCCCCATCTAGGGGGAACTCCTCCGTCCTCCCCGTCCACGGGGAGGTGTCGGCGAAGCCGGCGGAGGCGCAGCCGCCGAATGGGGCTGATTTGTCACCGGATAGGCGATTCGATGTAGTCGCTGCGCGGCCTTCAACAACCCGCTCTCGTTGGCCGCCGCGGCGTAGAGCGAAGTCTCGACCTCGGCCAGCTCTCCCGCCACCTCAGGTGCGCGCACCCACAGAGCATTCCAGAACCGCTCGCGCGGCTGCACGGGAAGGCCGGTCCGCGACGCCACGGCGCGCTCCGCGGCGTTGGCCAGGAGACCGAGGGTGACGGCCCGCGCGCTCGAACGGCGCAGCATCTGACCCACTGCCACAGACCATTCGGCGTCGGAGCGAGCGATCTCGGCTGGCCGCTCGACCAGCGGTCCGAAGCGCCTCCCACGCAGAACCAGGCCGAAGAAAACCGCCACCAGCAGCCACAGCAGGGCGGCGCCCCACGGCGTGGTGACCCACGCCTGCGGGGCGAGGTCGCTCGCGGTCAGGCCATGGTGGTACTCGTCGAAGGCGACCCGCGCGTTGGAATCCACGATCCCGAGCAGGTCGGCAAGCAGCCTCCCGTTGTCCGACTTCTCGAGATAGCCGTTGCACAGCACGAGCGGGTCCGCCAGCACGATGGCCGAGCCGATGCCGATCCGCTGGACGTAGCCGGCGGAATAGCCCTGCTGCGTGCGAAGAAAGGTCACCTGCGTCGGCGCAGGGTCGAGCGGTACGAGCTCCCCGGCGCCCGCGACCTTGCCCACACCGCTGACGATCGGTGTGGCCGCGTACTGGCCACCCGAAACGAAGCCGCCCAACCGCGTGACGCCGAGGGCCTTGTTGAGCTCCGGGTCACCACGCTCCGAGGCGTAGATCAGCACGCCGCCTCGCCGGACCCAGGCCAGCGTGGCGTCGGCTTCCGCCGACGTGTAAGGGCTGGTGGGCGTGAAGACGAACATGATGGAGAAAGGGTTCGGCTGATCGAAGCTGCCCGTGATCTGGTCGGTCGGATGGCCCATCGCCTGCGCGTAAAGCAGCGCCGCTGATGCGCCGTTGGCAGCGTCGCTGTTGGAGCTGTGCTCAGGCGAGTCCTGAGCGGGCTGGAACGCGTACGCGACGGCAGCGATCGCGACCGCGATGGCCGCGGCGATGATCCAACCTCTCGCCCCTTTCACGCCGCCGCCTCCACGGGTTGTCGATATCGAGCCGCCACCTGCGCCGCCTTCTCATACGTAGCGATGTCCACCTCGCGCCGGCCGTAGACCGCAGCCTCAAATGGAAGCAACAGCTGACGCAGGCTCCCGAAATCAGGCGCGCGCTGAAAGATCTCCCGCACGGTGAGGGGGCTCCCCTCCCACGAGCGCTCCCCTGCCAGCGTCGCGGCGACGCCGGCGCACAAGGCCCGTATCGCGCCCACCCGGTCACCCCTCCCGGCAAGGTGATCCGCCTCCGCGAAGTAGTCGGCCGCGGGTCGCGGTCCGCCGGGCGCAACCCTGGCCGATTGGCCCAAGCGTCCGCCCGACGCGCGGAAGATGACGACGATGACGCCGAGCACGACCAGAACCCCGACGACCTCGAGCCACAACGCCGCCGTTTGAGAGCCCGCCCCGCTTCCAAACAGCAGCCGAAGCAGCGCGCTGATCAGGTCCGAGGCCCATTGATAGAAACGGTCGAGCAAAGACGGCGGACGGTGCAAGGCGTCGTAGCGGGTCATCGACATCACGTCGTGCAGGCGCTGCTGTGCCAGGGCGGGGTCCGACGTGGTCGCGGGCTCGGTCGCGGCCGCCAGCAGCGCGGCCAGTCGCTTGCTGGCATCGTCGTACTGGGGAGGGCGCGCCACCAGGTCGGCGATGATCTCCGGCTGGCTGTCACCGGTCCCTGCCGCCAGCAAATGCACCGCGGCGGTCGCCGGGGCCGGGTCTTGAGGTGAGGCGCCCTGGATCACGTCGAACGCCTGCTGCACCGCGTCGGCGTAGCTCAGCGGTGGCAGCGGATCGGCTGCGGCTGTCGTGGCGGTGATCGGACCAAGAACGACCGCCAGGAGGAGAGCGGCCAGGGCGCGACCGAACAATCTCGTCTTCAGGACGTTGCCTGAGGCGCGGAAAGCCGGTACGCCATCTGGAAGAGATCCAGCCCTTCTTTGCGGACCCGAAGATCGAAGTAGATCAGCACGATCGCGATCTGCAAGACCGGGTTGACCAGAGCGCTGACCAGCTCGCTGCTCGCCAGGGAGATGCCCGTCGCGATGGATGGCGACATCACGAGCTGGAGCAGGAACTGGGCCAGCTGGACGAACGCGCCGAGAGCGATGCCGACGACGTACCAGATGATGAACATCAAAAAAAGCATGAGAAACGTGCGCCACCAGCGGCCCTCCACCAGCCGCCGGCTGCGCCCCATCGCCGCACCCAGCCCGATGTTCTCGACGAACATCGCAGGCGTCACCACGATCCAGAGCACGAAGATCCAGAGCCACAGGGCGATTGGAGCCACGCACAGCGCCAACGCGAGGTAACCCGTGGCGACGAAGAGCACCCAGTAGCCCAGCAGCCCGAAGTAGCGGCGCAGAACACCCATGAAAACACCGCCCGCCGTCACCGGACGGCCTAGCGCGGATTCGCACGCGGCGTACATGACAGCGCCCATCGTGAAAGGAAGGATCAGGAGGTTGACTACCAGGCCCGCCCCGAGCGTGGCAAGAAGCGGGGTCACGAAGCTCAGATCCGTAATCCCGCCGCCCGATTGCTGCAGGATGGAAAGGAAAGACGCGAAAGCCACGCCGAAAACCGCCGCCGAAGGTATGGCGAGGATGACCGAGATCCCCGCGAACAACACGAAATGACGGCGATACATGCGAAAGGTCTCGTCGAGCACGTCGCCGATCTCCATCGGGCGCATGCGGAGCGGGGCAGGTACGCTCAAGTACTCAATTCCCAGAGTGTCGTATAGCCACCGGCTACGCGTTGCTGGAACGAAGGATTGGGCAATGAATCAGCGAGCGGCGCCAGCGCCGGATGACGTAAACGTCCTCTTCGTCGAAGACGACGCGTCGGTCGCGCAGATGTACCGGCTCAAGCTCGAGCTCGACGGATACAACGTAGATGTCGCCGCCGACGGTCTCGTCGCGCTGGAAAAAGCAAGGGCCATGCACCCAGACATCATTTTCCTGGACGTGAGGCTTCCGAAAATGGACGGCCTTGCCGTCCTCGAGGCCCTGCGCGCCGACGCTGCGACGGCAGCCATCCCGGTCGTGATCCTGTCCAACTGGAACGAGAAAGAGCTGGTCGAGCGCGGCGTCAAGCTAGGCGCGCTCGACCACATGATCAAAAGCCAGACCACTCCGGCCAGGCTGTCCCAGCGTTTGAAGGACCTCCTCCACAACTGACTCTCCTCCCCATTTAGGTGGCCGCGCCCCTTCGGGTCACAGAGGGAGAGGGGTTGGTGCGAACTTGATCTACGGCTTTGCGGGAGCCGCGCCGGCGGGCTCTTTGTGTCGGTGCTTGACCGGCGTGAACTTCAGCCCGTCCTCACCCTCGACGTCGATCTGGACGACGTCGCCGCGCGCGATCTTGCCGCGCAGCAGGTGCTCGGAGAGCTGGTCCTCGATCCGGCTTGTGATCACGCGCCGGAGCGGCCGAGCTCCATAGATCCGGTCGTAGCCCTCCTTCGCGAGGAGGTCTTTCGCCGCGTCGGTGACCTCGATGGTGATCTGCTGCTCGGCCAGGTGCTTGCTCAGCCGGATCAGCTGCAGGTCGACGATCTCGCGAATCTGGGTCGTGGTCAGGCTCTTGAAAACGACCACGGCATCGACGCGGTTCAGGAACTCGGGGCGGAACATCCGCTTGAGCTCCTCGTCGATCTTTTCCTTGGTGTTCTTGTGCCGGCGCTCGACCTCTTCCGACTCGTCCACGACTGCGGGCTGGAAACCGAGCGCGGTCCCCGCCTGGTTGACGTCGCGGATGCCGAGGTTCGAGGTCATGATGATCACGGTGTTGGCGAAGTTGACGATCTTGCCCTTCGCGTCGCTGAGCCGGCCGTCCTCGAGGATCTGAAGCAGCATGTTGAAGACCTCGGGGTGCGCCTTCTCGATCTCGTCGAACAGGATCACCGAGTAAGGGCGGCGCCGAACGGCCTCGGTCAGCTGTCCGCCTTCGTCGTAGCCCACGTAGCCGGGAGGTGATCCGACCAACCGCGCGGTGGTGTGTCTCTCCATGAACTCGGACATGTCGAGCTTGATCAACGCGTCCTCGGAGTCGAATAGATATTCCGCCAGCGCGCGCGCCAGCTCGGTCTTGCCGATACCGGTCGGGCCCAGGAAGATGAACGATCCGATCGGGCGTCGCGGGTCCTTGAGACCGGCGCGGGCGCGCCGCACCGATTGCGATACGGTGACGATCGCCTCGTGCTGTCCGACCAGGCGCCTGTGCAGCTCGTCTTCCATGCGCAGCAAGCGGGCGCTCTCTTCCTCGACCAGCCGCGACACCGGCACGCCGGTCCACGCGGCCACGATCTGCGCGATGTCCTCTTCGCCCACATCGGGCACGGTCTCGCCGAGCTTGTCACGCCACGCGGCTTCTTTCAGTGCGAGCTTGTCCTGCAGCTTCTTCACCTTGTCGCGAACGCTCGCCGCGGCTTCGAAGTCCTGCTTGTTGACGGACTCGTCTTGCTCGGCGCGTTGCTTGCGGATCTCCTTCTGCAGGTCCTTCAGCTCATCGGGGGTGGTCGTCAGCTTCATGCGCACGCGCGCCGACGCCTCGTCGATCAGGTCGATCGCCTTGTCAGGAAGCGCGCGGTCGCTGACATAGCGGTCGCTCAGCACTACTGCGGCGTGAACCGCCGCGTCCGTGATGGTGACCCGGTGGTGCTTCTCGTAAAGCGACTTGACGCCATTGAGGATGTCGGTCGTCTCGGCCAGCGACGGCTGGTCGACAAACACAGGCTGGAAGCGGCGCTCGAGCGCGGCGTCCTTCTCGATGTACTTGCGGTACTCGTTCAGGGTGGTCGCGCCGATGCACTGGATCTCACCGCGCGCTAGCGCGGGCTTGAGGATGTTGGCCGCGTCGATTGCGCCTTCCGCAGCGCCTGCGCCGACCAATGTGTGGAGCTCGTCGATGAACAGCACGACCTCGCGGCTCGAGCGGATCTCGTCCAGGATCTTCTTCAGCCTTTCCTCGAATTCGCCGCGGTACTTGGTGCCCGCGACGAGCGCGCCCATGTCGAGCGTCAGCACGCGCTTGTGCTGCAGCGACTCGGGCACGTTGCCGAGGTTGATCTGCTGCGCAAGCCCTTCGGCGATCGCGGTCTTGCCGACACCGGGCTCGCCGATCAGCGCCGGGTTGTTCTTCGTGCGGCGGCTCAGGATCTGGATCACGCGTTCGATCTCCGTCTCGCGCCCGATCACGGGGTCGAGCTGGTTGCGGCGCGCGAGCTCCGTGAGGTCGCGGCCGAACTGGTCGAGCAGCGGAGTCTTGGAAGGCTTCTTCGGCGCAGGCTCGGCCTCGGTCTCGGCGCTCGAGTCGTGGAGCAGCCGCTCGATCTCACCTCGCACCTTCTCCAGGTTCGCGCCGAGGTCTTCGAGCACATGCGCCGCGATTCCTTCGCCCTCGATGAGGAGACCGAGCAGCAGGTGCTCGGTGCCGACGTAGTTGTGGCCCATGCGCCGCGCCTCTTCGAAGGAGATCTCGATGACCTTCTTCACGCGCGACGTCGGAATGATCTGCTGGATGATGATCCGCTCGTTCCGGCCGAGCACAGACTCAATCGTCTGGCGGACTTTGCCAATCTCCACACCAAGGTTGTTGAGGACCTTGGCGGCCAGGCCTTCACCCTCGCGGAGAAGTCCGAGCAGCAGGTGCTCAGTGCCGATATAACTGTGGTGCGATCGTTCTGCTTCTTCCTGAGCAAGCGTCAGAACTTTCTTGGCCCGCTCGGTAAATCTTTCAAACGGATACAAGGTCCCTATCCTCCTGGACTCCTTTCTGCGACTGCTAGGTGGGGCCAGCACCTCCTCAACGAAACTGTGGTACCCGGCGGTACCCCTGCACCTAATATAACGTCCAACTCAGCCACCCGAATTCAGTTACGAGGAGGCGCGGTGAGGCACCTTCTCCACCGGCTCGGTGGCGTTCTCCCAGCCGCTGTTGCTCTGGTTCTGCCGCTCATCTTTATACCCATCGCAAGCGATTCCTACATCCTCCCGCGTGCGTCGATTGTGATCGCAGGCGCATGTATTGGCGCAGGTATCGCACTTTTACTGCCTGACGGTCCCCGGCTTGGCGACTTGCGGTGGCCGCTTTTGGCCGCTGCCGCCGCTGCGCTGCTTGCCTTCGCGTTCTCCGTCTCTTGGCCGCTGAGCCTGGCGGGTTCCTACACACGATACGAGTCCCTTCCGATGAGGCTGAGTTACATCGGACTGCTGGCGTCGACCGTATGGCTCCTGCACACGGCTCGTCAGCGGAGCGCCGTGGTCGCCATGTTCGTCTTCGGCACTTGCGTCGTCTCGCTCCTCGGGGTTTGGCAGTGGGCCGGGCATGTGTCGTTTCGCCCAGACGGCAACCTCGGCAATGCAAACTTGCTCGCCGCGCTGGTCGCGATGGCGGTGCCGCTTGCCGTGGACCGGGGGCTGCGAGGCGGCATCTTTGTTTTCGCCTGGGCGGCGGCTATCGTCGTCCTTGCGGCGGGTTTGTTCGTCACGACCTCACGCAGTGGGGCGTTCGGAGCTGTCGCCGGGTGCTTGACCCTCGCAGTGCTGGCCACACGAGGGCGGCTCGTGATCGGGACCGCTCTTGCCTCTCTATCGGTCGTAGGCATCGGACTGTTCGTCATGCTGGGATCGCCGCTGCGGGCCCTGAACAACGACCCGCCTGAGCTACGACTGCACCTTTGGGGCGACGCGCTGCACATGATCGCCGCGCGACCGCTGACGGGCTGGGGCGAGGACACGACCGGGCTCGCTTTCGGGCACTTCCTGAGCCAGGACTATGCCTCGCTCGTGACCTTCGACCGGGTGCATTCCGGGCCCCTGGACATCGCGACGACCCAGGGCATCATCGGCCTGGCCGCGCTGGGTTGGGTGCTGGTCGTGCTCGCCGTGAGAGCGTGGCGGCAGCGGCTGGACCGGGATGTTGCAGCGCTGAGCGCCGCGCTGGTGGGCTACACGGTGTGGGTCGTGTTCAACTTCGACTGGTCCCCCGCGACGGGCGCATTCTGGCTCCTGGCCGGAACACTGTGGAGTGTGATCGGGGCAGCAAAGCCCCTCTCCCCCCGGGGAGAGGGGCCCCACCTTGGTGGGGGGAGGGGGATCAGGGCGGTCGTGTCCACGGCGCTCGTGCTTCTCGCCGTCGTGTTCGCCGTCTTCCCCCTCCTCGCCGACGTCTGGTATCTCCGCGGCCGCTCCGACCTGTCAGTCCAGGTCGACCCTTTTCAGGCGCAATACCACTGGTCACTCGGCGAAGGCTTGATCGCCGCGGGCAGCCTCGCGGCCGGGGTGGCCGAGATGAGGCGCGCCGCCGACCTGGGCCAGACCGAGCCGTCCTTCTACGTGGAGCTGGGCGACCGCGAGCGTCAGCTCGGCAATCGAGGGCAGGCGCGACGCGACTACGAGCGGGCGCTCGAGATCGACCCCTACTACACCCCGGCGTCCCAGCGCGTCAGCACGCTCGGCGCCTGAAGCTCCCTGGCCCCGTTATGGGGCCGAGAGGCTACTCCTCTTCTTCGGGGTACTCGTCGTGCCGGTGGTCGGTGCGAGCCCCGGCCAGGCTCGCCGGCGGCGCCGACAGCTGCTTCAGGCTGAGGGAGATCCGGCGCCTCGCCGTGTCGATGCCGATCACCTTGACCTGCACCGTCTCGCCTACCTTCAGCACGTCTTCGGTCCGCTCGACGTGGTCCCAGGACAGCTCCGAGATGTGGAGCAGGCCCTCGATCCCCGGAAGGATCTGGAGGAACGCGCCGTACTTCTTGGTCTTGGTGACCTGTCCCTCGACTATCGAGCCAACGGGCATCGACTGGACCAGGCGCTCCCATGGGTCCTGCTGCAGCTGGCGCAGCGAGAGTGAGATGCGCGTCTGCTCCGGGTCGAGCTTGATCACCTTCACGGTGACCTCCTCGCCGAGCTGAAGCACGTCTGTGACCTTGGAGACGCGGTCCCACGAGAGCTCGGAGATGTGAATCAGGCCGTCAGCGCCGCCGATGTCGACGAAGGCGCCATAGCTCGTGATCCCTGAAACCGTCCCTTTCACCGTGGCCCCGGTCTGCAGGCGGCTGAACAGCTCCTCACGCTTGCGAGCTCGATCCTCGTCCTCTGCCGCCTTCTGGCTGACGATCAGCCGGTTGCGCTTGCGGTTGACCTCGAGGATCTTGACCGGGATTCGCTTGCCGACCAGCGACTCAAGGCTGCCCGCGTATGCGCGCGCCACCTGGCTCGAGGGAAGGAAGCCGCGCAGGCCCAGGATGTTGACGATCAGCCCGCCCTTGTTCTGCTCGCGGACGTCGGCGTCGATCACCGTGCCATCGGTCTGCTTCTCCGCCGCAACGAGCCATGTCGTCTCTGCCCGCGCCCGGCGCAGGCTGAGCACAACATTCCCCTCGTCGTTCTCGGGCTGAAGGACGTAGACCTTGATCTGGTCGCCAGGCTCGAGGCCGGCGGGGTCCATCTCCCCTCGCAGGCCGAGCTCCTTGCTCGAGATGACGCCCTCCGCCTTGGCGCCGATGTCGACGAGAACCTCGTCCGCGTCGACCCGTACTACGATCCCATCCACGATGTCCCCGTGGTTGGGGGTTTTGAAGGCCTCCTCCTCGAAGTGGAGGTAGTCCTCCATCGTCATCGCAGCCGAAGACTCCTGGTCGGTCCCCTCCTCGTTTTCGGTCAGGACGGCACCGGACTCAGTAGACAAATTACGAACCCCCTAAGAGATATTGGTGTGGTGTTGGTCGTCAAAACGGCCTCCGCCAAAATGAACGTCAATTGTAACGCAGTTCGGCGCATCTACCCGAGAAAGGGAAGTGCGAGGTCGTGGTTGTCGATCAGCCTCGTCTTGCCGATCCTTACGGCCATGACGGCGAGGCTTCCGGGCTTCCGAAAAGTAGCCGGGTCGACGACCTCCGCGTACTCGACCTCGACCAACGGCTCGGACCCGAGCCGAGCCAGCAACAAGACCCGCAGGCGGTCCGGATCGCGCTCACCGGCCGCGTAGGCCGCCGCCCCTTCGCGAAGGGCCTTGCTCAGGATCGTCGCAGCCTCCCGCTCGGCCGTGCCCAGATAGACGTTGCGCGAGCTCAGCGCGAGGCCGTCCGCCTCGCGCACGGTTGGCACCACGCGGATCTCGACCCCAAGGTCGAGGTCCAGGGCCAGGCGCCTCACGACGGCCACCTGCTGCGCATCCTTCTGCCCGAAGTAGGCCCTGTCGGGTTCGACGGCGGCGAACAGCTTGGTGACGACCGTGGCGACGCCCTCGAAGTGGCCGGGCCTGGCCGACCCCTCGAGAGGCTCGGACACTCCGCCGACGTGGACCCGCGTGCTCGATTCCGGCGGGTACATCGCGCGAACCTCCGGTACGAATATCGCGTCGACCCCCGCCTTGGCAAGCAGCTCGTCGTCTCGCTTCAAATCGCGCGGGTAGCGCCCGAGGTCCTCGTTGGGGCCGAACTGGATCGGGTTGACGAAGATGCTCACGACAACGACGTCGTTCTCCGCTCGCGCCATCTCCACCAGACGCATGTGCCCGGCGTGGAGTGCGCCCATGGTCGGCACGAGCCCGATCGACCGTCCGGCTACACGCCACTGGCGCGAAGCCTCGAGCATCGCGCCGGGAATGGAGAACCCTTCCAGCGTCCTAGCCGCCGTACCTGACCTCTTCCCTGTCCTTGGCCGGGCTCGCGCCGTTGGCCGAGTATTCGTGCTCCGGGCCTGGGAACGTGCCCCTGCGCACATCCTCGGCGTAGCTCGTCGCGGCGCGGGTGATCTCCTCAGCCAGGTTGGCATACCGCTTGACGAACTTGGGAGCTTTGCCAGTGGTGAGCCCGAGCATGTCATGCAGGACAAGCACCTGGGCGTCGGTCCCGGGACCGGCGCCGATCCCGATGGTGGGGATCCGCAGCGCCTTGGTGACATCCACAGCGAGCTTGCTCGGCACTCCTTCGAGCACTAGGCTGAACGCGCCTGCCTGCTCCAGCGCCCTGGCGTCGGCCAGGATGCGAGCCGCCTGGGCGTCGGTCTTGCCCTGCACTTTGAAACCGCCCATTGCGTGGACGGACTGCGGCGTGAGCCCCAGGTGGCCCATCACAGGGATGCCGAGCTCGGTCAGGCGGCGTGTGATCTCGATCACAGGCCCACCCCCTTCGAGCTTGACCGCGTGCATGCCCGCCTCCTGGAGGAACCTGCCCGCGCTGGTGATCGCCTGCTCAGTCGACGCATGGTAGGACATGAACGGCATGTCGCCGACCAGGAGCGCCTGGCGCGAGCCTCGGGCCACCGCCCCGGCGTGATGGAGCATGTCGTCCAGGGTCACCGGCAGCGTTGTGGGATAGCCGAGCATGACCATGCCGAGGCTGTCGCCGACCAGCAGCACCGGGATCCCCGCGTCGTCGAGGATCTTCGCGCTGAGGTAGTCGTAGGCGGTAAGGACCGTAAAGCGCCGGCCTTCGTCCTTGAATCGCTGGACATCCAGGACAGTGGTCATGTGCCTCTCCTTCGGGTCGCTGCCACATCACGGGTCAGCGCCCTCCTGGTCTGCTCTGCCGCCGCGGGATCGAGCCCCGCCTTCCGCGCGATCTCGAGCGCAACCAGCCCGAGCATACGATAGAGATCCTCTTCACCTCCCCGCTTGCCGGGGAGGTCGGCGACCGAAGGCCGCCGGGTGGGGGCGTTCAAGCTCTGTATAGCCTCGAGGTGACGCTTCACGGTATCGGCATCCCCCCGCCGAATCGGCCCGGTGAGCGCCCCCACAACCCCGCGCCTGCTGATGTTCGAGACCGCCCCCTCCACGAGGGGCATCAGCGCTTTCGTCGCTTCTCGCTCCGTCCACCCGACCTCGGCCAGAAGCCGCACTGCCTCCGCCACGACCACGTCGACGAAGTTCGACGCATAGACGGCTGCGGCGTGATACAGAACGCGTTCCTCGTCGCCGACGTGCTTCGGTTTGGCGCCAAGGGAGCGCGCGAGCGCGCGAAGCTGCCGCATCAGTGTTGGAGTGGTTGCATCGACCGCGATGGTGATCCCGCGAAAGGCTGACGGGTCGCGCGGCATCGGAAAGGACTGCAGGGGATGGAACGAACCGCGCGGATTGTCCGCGAGCGCGCTGAGAACGTTGAGCCCCAGCGCACCACTCACATGCACAACGCCGAGCTCTGCCGGCGGTTTCATGCGAGCCACGCGAGCGGCCATCTCGCTGACAGCTCCATCGGGGACCGCCAGGAAGATCAGGCCCTGGCGCGGCATTTCGAAACCGGTTCGCGCAGGCACGAGGCGCGCATCCAACGCGCGGGCCAGGCTTCGGCCGAAGTTGCCCCGGCCTACAACGGTCAGCCGATCGGGCGTGTCGGTTCTACGAAGCCGCGCCTGACGAGCCGGCCGCGGCGGCGGGAGCCGAGGGCTCCTCGCTGGCGAGGATCTGGTCCAGCTCCTTGCCATCGATCGTCTCGACGATCTTGAGGCGCTCCACGACCGCGTCCATCTTGCCCCGCTGCTGGGTGAGGATCGTCCGGGCGGTCTGGTAGCCGTGGTTGATGATCGAGCGGATCTCTTCATCGATCACAGCAGCGATCTCCTCCGAGTAGTTCCGCTGCTCGCCAAGGTCGCGGCCGAGGAACACAAGCTCTTCCTTGTGGCCCATGGTGACTGTACCGAGCTTGTCCGACATGCCCCACTGGGTCACCATTCGGCGCGCGAGCTGGGTCGCTTTCTGGATGTCGTTCTCAGCGCCGGACGTGATGTCGTTGAAAACGATCTCCTCCGCCACGCGGCCGCCCATGATGCCCGCGATCTGGTCCATGAGCTCGTCTCGCGAGACCAGATACTTGTCTTCTTCCGGAAGGCTCAGCGTCCAGCCGAGCGCCATGCCGCGGGAGATGATCGAAACCTTGTGCACGGGATCGGTGTGCGGCAGCGCCTTCATCACCAGCGCGTGACCCACCTCGTGGTAGGCGATGATCTCCTTCTCTTTGTCCGAGATGCGGCGGCTCTTGCGTTCGGGACCGGCGATGACGCGTGCGATCGCCTCCTCGAGCTCGTCCATGCCAATGACCTTCTTGTTGCCGCGGGCGGCGAGGATCGCCGCCTCATTGATCAGGTTGGCGAGGTCGGCGCCACTGAAACCGGGCGTCTGGCGAGCCAGAACGTCGAGGTCGACGGTCGAGTCGAGCGGCTTGTTGCGAGCGTGCACGTCGAGGATCGACCGGCGTCCCTTGATGTCCGGGCGGTCGAGCGTGACGTGGCGGTCGAAACGGCCGGGACGGAGCAGCGCCGGGTCCAGGACGTCGGGCCGGTTGGTCGCCGCGATGACGATGACGTGCGTGTTGGTGTCGAAGCCGTCCATCTCGACGAGCAGCTGGTTCAGAGTCTGCTCGCGCTCGTCGTGGCCACCGCCGAGGCCGGCGCCACGCTGACGGCCCACGGCGTCGATCTCGTCGACGAAGACGATGCAAGGAGAGTTCTTCTTGGCCTGGTCGAAGAGGTCGCGAACGCGGCTCGCGCCGACACCGACGAACATCTCGACGAATTCAGAGCCGGAGATGGAGAAGAAGGGCACGCCCGCCTCACCGGCGACGGCCTTGCTCAGCAGCGTCTTGCCTGTACCGGGAGGGCCGACGAGCAGCACGCCTTTCGGGATGCGTGCGCCGAGGGCGACGAACTTCTCCGGATATTTGAGGAACTCGACGATCTCTGTCAGCTCCTGCTTAGCTTCATCGACCCCGGCCACGTCGGCGAATGTGATCGCGGGCTTGTCGCCGGCGATCATCCTCGCGCGCGAGCGGCCAAATGAGATGGCCTGGTTGTTGCCGCTCTGAGTCTGGCGGAGCACCCACCACATGAAGGCGGCGATCAGGATCACGAGGATGATGTTCGGAAGCAGCACCTGCAGCAGGTAGCTGCCCGACTGGCTCTTGTCGAATTTCACGTTCACGTGGTCGGTCTGCATCTGGGTCAGGAGCTGGTTACAGCCGCTGCTGCAGTCGGGAAGCACCACGTTGTGCTTCTTGCCGCCCAGCTCGCTGGCGACGCCATCGGTGCCGTTGATCTCGAGGTCCGTTACCTGCCCAGCATCGGCCTTGCTGATCAGGTTGGAATACGTCCAGTCGCTCTGATTCTGGCCGCTCTGGATCGAGCTCCAGGTGAACCAGAAAATCGCGGCGAGGACCACGACCAATGCAAAGTAAAAAAGGCTGGAGCGGGGGAAACGACTCAACTCTGATCTCCTCGAGGGGCTTTTGGAGTTTCTAGCCTAGCAACTTTCCTGGCCGGTGCAACCGGCATAGGCGCCATCGCGACGTGCATCGTCTCGACCCCGAGGTCGCCCGCGAGGTCGGCGTCGACGGCAAGACCGGGGACCCAGGCCAGCCGGTCGCCCGCAAAAACGAGCGGCCACCCGTCGCGCTCTTCACGCGGCACGCGCGCGTCCACAAAGATGTCCTGCAGCTTGCGGGTGCCGCGGCCCCCGAGCGGACGCATCCGAAGCCCAGGACGCCGGTAGTCCACATGGAGCTGAAGCCCGGGGCGAAGGTGTGCGGCTCTGGTATCCGCACAGCCGCCGCAGCTCCTGACCTCGAGATGAGGCGGGTGCGGGGCCCTGCGCCGCGACGAGACGACTTCCATGTGGTCCCCCACGATACGGAAACGCAGGGCACCCGGAAGGTCGACGCCTCGACCTCCGCGGCCCGGACCGATAAGCCGCAGCATCGCCGCCACCTGGGTGCGTGAGAGACCAGGGTCGGACCCTCCCGCGCTCGCATACAGAGTCTTCAAGGCCTCCGCGGCCGCCGGCTCGCTCATGGCAAGCAGGCGACCCCTGGTCATGGGGCCGGTCGCTTCGCGCGCTGCGGCGTCTTGCCATCTCGTCGCCGCGGCGGCCGCGGCGTGGAAGCGCCGGCTGATCCCGGGTCGGTCTCGTTCGAGGGCAGGGAGGATGTGCGATCGGACTCGCACCCGCGCAAAACGTGTTTCGAGGTTGGCCGGGTCTTCGTAGGGGATCACGCCGCGCTGTTCGAGGAAGGCACGCACCTCGCTCTTCCAGACGTCGAGGAATGGACGCACGTAATGGCCGCGTCGGGCCGGCATGCCGCGAAACCCTGCCAGCCCACATCCGCGCAACAGATGAAGGACGACCCCTTCGACGAGGTCGTCGGCGGTGTGCGCGAGCGCAACCGCGCCGGCGCCGGCGTCGGCACGAGCACGCTCGAGAAAGTCATAGCGCAGCGTGCGCGCAGCCGCTTGCAGCGACCCTTTCGGAAGTGGCACGGCGCGGCGCTCGGTGATGAGCCGAATGCCCAGCCTGATGCACAGACCTTCTACCTGCACGGCCACCGCATCTGAGCCCTCGCGCAGCGCGTGGTCGTAATGAGCTGCCAGGACGTCGCGCCCTGCCTCGTGCATAGCGATCAGGAGCGCGGTCGAATCGGGGCCGCCAGAGACGGCCACGAGGACTCGTCCGGATGGAAGCTCAGCCATGGTGGTGCCGGGTGGACTCGAACCACCGACAACGCGATTATGAGTCGCGCGCTCTACCACCTGAGCTACGGCACCGCGTAAGAGATGCTAGCGAGAGGCTTGGGCGCGCGCCTTGAGCTTCTTCTTCTTCTTGCGGTGCTTGTCGATCGCTACGCGCTTTCTCTTGTTCATCGCCTCGGGCACGAATGGCTGGGGGGTTGGGATCAGGGTGGTTGCGGAGCTTGGATTCGAACCAAGGACCTTCGGGTTATGAGCCCGACGAGCTGCCGCTGCTCCACTCCGCGCTGAAAAGTATACCGCCGGACAGATTCCCTCCCCCTCCGGGAGGATGGTCAGGGAGAGGGCCGTGGAGAAGTCTTGGGTGAAGCCGCCGAAGAGGGTGACGGGCTCGGAGTCGTGACCAGGTACAGCCTTTCGTTCGGCTTCGCGTAGCCGCTCAGCCGCGCCTCCTCTTCGTCGGCTGTGCCTGAGGTCAGCGCCTGCACGTCTTTGTGATAGCCCGCGTTCTGGGCGGCGATCTGCGCGTTCTGCCTGCGCAGGTCCGAGACCTGCTGGCTCAGCTTGTGGCTGATGTAAGCCTCCTGGGCGAAGGCGATCCCTGCCCATACGAGGATGATGCCGATCGCGACCAGCACCACAAGGCTGCGCACTCCAAAGGAGCTGGTGCGCACACTTCCCGCGACGCTCAATGCTCTGTTCTGTCTCATGCTGCGACGTTTGCTGGAAAGTCGAACGGGGGAGCCGACTATAACAAACCGGGCCTGGTCCTCCCCATTCATGGGTAGGTGTCGGCGAAACCGACGGAGGGGCTCGTGGAAAAGCCTTAGCGGGCTTCCTCCCACCGTCGATTCATTTCTTCAGTATCGATATCGGCAAAGCTCTTGCCCTCGCTTCGCAGCGACGCCTCGGCGGCGGCAAAGCGGCGGCGGAACCTCTGGCCGGCGACGCGCAGCGCGTCCTCCGGGTTCAGCTTCATCGTGCGGGCCAACGAAACGATGGCGAACAGCATGTCGCCAAGCTCATCGAACGCCCGCTCGCGGTCAGTCACCTCCGCCAGCTCCTTCGCCTCCTCCGCCACCGACTCGGCTGCCGCGGCCGGCGAGCTGAACTCGAATCCCACGCGCGCCGCGCGCTTCTGGAGCCCGAGCGCCCACGCGAGCGCGGGCAAGGAAGCCGGCACGCGGTCGACGACCGACTGGTCGCTGCCGGCCTGGCGCGACTCGTGGATCTTCTGGTGCTCCCAGTTGCGCAGCACCTCGTCCGCGTTCGCGACGGACACGTCTCCGAAAACGTGCGGATGGCGCTTGACCATCTTCGCGGCCACCGCCTCGGAGACCTGCGCCGCATCGAAGCGCCCTTCCTCAGCCGCGATCTCGGCGTGCATCGCCACCTGGAGGAGCAGGTCGCCAAGCTCCTCCATCATCTTCCCACCGTCACCCGCGTCGATCGCTTCGAGCAGCTCGTACGTCTCCTCGAGTAGGTACGGTCGCAGCGACTCGTGCGTCTGCTCGCGGTCCCATGGGCACCCGCCGGGCGCGCGAAGCCGGTGCACGACCTCGAAGATGGCGGCGATCCCGTCGGAGTAAGGCTTCTCCACGACGAGTGATTCTATGAAGGCGACGGAACCGCCGCCGGGTGGGCCGATTCGTACAGGCGCGCCATCTCGTCGAGCAGGTCGAGAAGGTCGGCCTGCCAGCCCTCGCCCTGGCGACGCATCTTGATCCGGTTCGGGCCAACCGCGATGCGCCCCGGCATGCGCCGGGAAAGCTCTTCGACGTCGAGCAGCCTCTGCGGGTCCACACGGATCACTATGTCGTGGCCCTCGGCGATGACGCCGCGCAAGCCCATGCGCTGCCCGCGCAGCTTCACTCGCAGCGAGTACGCGAGGTTGTCGAGCTGGTCGGGCGGATTGCCATAGCGGTCCCTCAGCGAGCGCAGCATCGAATCAAGCTCCTCCTCGTCCTCCGCGTTCGCGAGCTGACGGTACGCGCCAAGCCGCAGCTTCTCGTCGCGGATGTAGGAGCGAGGTATGAAGTGGTCAAGGGGCAGGTCGAGGTTCATCTCCTCTGTGGACAGCACGTCGGACACGGCCGTTTCGTCAGCTCCGCCGCGCAGCTTCGCGACCGCGCTCTGCAGCATCTGCAGGTACATCTCGAAACCGACCGACGTGATGGCGCCATGCTGCTCAGTGCCCAGCAGGTTGCCCGCGCCGCGGATCTCGAGGTCGCGCAGCGCGATCTTGAATCCCTGGCCGAGCTCGTGAAGACCAGAGATCACGTCCAGCCGTTTATCCGCCTGCTCGGTCAGCGAACGCCTCGGGTCGTAAAGGAAATAGGCGTAAGCCCGGCGGCCCGAACGGCCAACTCGACCGCGCAGCTGATACAGCTGGGCCAGGCCAAAACGGTCCGAGCGTTCGACCAGGATCGTGTTCACGTTCGGGATGTCGAGGCCCGACTCGATGATCGTCGTGCACACGAGGACGTCGTACTTCCCCGATTCGAAGTCGACCATCACGGTCGCCAGCTCGTCCTCCGACATCTGGCCGTGGCCGATTGCCACGCGAGCCTCGGGAAGCAATCGGCGGACACGCTCTGCTGCCTTCTGAATTGTGCGCACGCGGTTGTGTACGAAATAGACCTGGCCCTTGCGCTGCAGCTCGCGGCCGATCGCCTCTGCGATCAGCTCGTCGTCCTCCGCGGTGACGTACGTCTTGATCGGCTGGCGCTCCTCGGGCGGGGTCTGGATCACGCTCATGTCGCGGATGCCGCCGACGGCCATGTGCAGGGTGCGCGGGATCGGCGTCGCCGAAAGCGAAAGCACGTCCAGCTGCGTTCGCAGCTTCTTCAAGCGCTCCTTTTGCATCACGCCGAAGCGGTGCTCCTCATCGATGACGAGCAGCCCCAGTCGCTTGAAACGCACGTCGCGCTGCAGAAGGCGATGCGTGCCTACCACGATGTCGACGTGTCCCGACTTCAGACCTTCCACGGTGCGTGCCTGCGTCTCGTCGTCGACGAATCGAGACAGCATCTCGACCACGACCGGGAAATTCTTCAGTCGCTCCCGGAAGACGTGGAAGTGCTGCTGCGCGAGAACGGTGGTCGGCGCGAGCACCGCGACCTGCTTGCCACTCATCGCCGCCTTGAACGCCGCCCGCAACGCCAGCTCCGTTTTGCCGAAGCCCACGTCGCCGCACAACAGCCGATCCATCGGCTTGTCTGATTCCATGTCCGCCTTGATCTCCCCCAGCGCCGCGACCTGGTCGGGCGTCTCTTCATAAGGAAAGGAGGACTCGAGCTCCTGCTGCCACGCGGTGTCCGGCGCGAACGCGATGCCGGGACGGGCCTCGCGCATGGAGTAGATCTTCAGCAGGTCCTCTGCCACGTCCTGCACGACCTTGCGCGCGCGGCCGCGCGCACGCGTCCAGTCCGAGGTGCCCAGTCGGTGCAGCGCCGGGGTCCCCTCCGCGCCACCCAGATATTTCTGCACACGGTCGAGGTTTTCGACTGGCACGAATAGGCGATCGCCCTCCGCGTACTCGAGCTCGAGGTACTCGCGATGCGCGCCGTCCGACTCGATCAAGCGCATGCCCTTGAAGCGCGCAATCCCGTGATCGACATGCACGACGAGCTCGTCCGGTTCGAAGTCGAGCGTGAACTCGCGGGTCATGTCCCCTGCCTTCGTCCGTCCACGACTCGTCCGTGACGGACGCCTGACTCTCCCGAACAGCTCGGCATCGGTGGCGAGGTGGAAGCCGATCTCCGGCTGAGAGCATCCGGCGGTGATGTCTACCGCGGCGTGAAGCAGCGCGGGCTTGACCTCGAGCTCCAGGTCGAGATCGACCTCGGCCAGCGGGGTCTTCACGCCCGCCTCGTCGAGGAGCGCGCGGACCCGCTCGTCCTGCTCGGTGGCGAAGACGATTGCGGCACCCTCACTCCGAGCGGCGAAGCCCGCCAGGGCTCGGGACTGGCCGACCAGCGGCTCGCCGCCAAACCAGCCGAGGTCAATCGCGTCCTCCACGCCTTCGCCCGACGTGACGGTGAGTCGCGGCGTCGAGCCAAGCTCGTCGAGCCGGTGTACGGTCGGCAGGGTGAACTCTGGGGGCAGCTCGCCGCCTCCAGCCTCAGCCGCGGCCAGCATCGCGGCTTCGTCGAGCAGCGTGCGCGCCTCGGCCAGCTGGCGCCCAGGCTCGAAATCCACGACGACAGCGCCCGACGGCAGGTGATCGAGCAGCGATGGCCGCGAAGGGTCGAGGTAAGCGGCATAGAACTCGACGCCGGCAAAAGCCGCCCCGGTGCCCAGGCGCGTCAGGTCGTCCTCCCACTCGGAGCGCACATCGCCGCGCAGGCGGCTCAGCGTCACGGATTGACGCAGCCTTTCGACAGCCGCTCGGCCGCGCTCGGGCCCGAGCAACAGCTCGCGGCCGGTGCGGATCGTCACCTCTCGCACCGGCATCACGGAGCGCTGGTTCTCGGGGTCGAAGAGGCGCAGTGTTTCGACGGCGTCGCCGGACCACTCGGCGCGCACCGGCGCGTCGGCGCCCGACGGAAAGACATCCAGGATCCCTCCGCGCAGCGAGAACTGGCCTCGCTCCTCGACGAGGGGTTCGCGCGTGTAACCGAGCTCGACCAGGCGGGCGGCAACCACGACCGGGTCCGGGCCCTGTCCGGGCCTTAACACCACCGTGCTGTCGACGAGGTCTGTGCGGGAGATCGTCTGGCGCGTGATCGCGCGCCGGGACGAAACGACGACACTGGGCTGGGTCTCAGCGAGAGCCGTCAACGCCTCGAGCCGCCGGTTGATCGCCTCGTCGAAAGCCGGCGGCCGGTCGAGGAAGGAAACAGCGACCTCCGCGAAGACGTTAGTCGTGGGCTGCCCGGCGAGCCACAGCCGCATCTCGTCTGCAAAGCGCTCCGGCCCAGGCACGAGGATGAGCACCGTCTTGCCGTGCTCGACGGATGCGCGGGCCACGGCGCCGGCGACGATCGGCCAGGCCGGACGCGGCAGCCGGGCCACGTGTATCTCCGACGAGCCGCGCGCGATCCACCCCTCGAGCCTCGGCGCTGCGGCGATGACGCCCGCCCACAGCTTGCTCACGGCAATTCCTCGCAGCCCAGCGCGCCGGGCCGGTTGTAGCGGTCCATCGCGCGCTCGATGCCCGCGTCGAGGGCCAGCTCGAGGGCGTCGGCCACACCGCTGACGATGTTGGGGATGCGCTCCGCCTCAGCTTTGCTGAATCGTCCCAGCACGTAGTGCACGCCCGACTGCGAGCCCTTCCGAGCGGGCTTGCCGATCCCGACGCGAAAACGGACGAAGTCGTCGGTGCCGAGGGATTCGATGATCGAGCGGACACCGTTGTGGCCCGCGCCCGAGCCCCCGAGCCGGATGCGCATCCTGCACAGCGGAAGGTCCAGCTCGTCGTAGACGACCCACGTCTGAGCGGGCGTGAGGCCGGTGTCCTTCAGTGCTTTCGCCACCGCCTGCCCGGAGAGGTTCATGTACGTCTGGGGCAGCACGAACCACACACCGTGTGACTCCGCGCGGCCGGCGAGCGAGCGCCAGCGCTTCCTGTCGATGGGCGCGCCAAGGCGGCGGGCGAGCTCGCGCACGCACGCGAAACCGAGGTTGTGGCGCGTGTCGGCGAACTCCGACTCGGGGTTGCCGAGCCCGACGATCAGCCGCTCTTCCCTTGTTTCTTCCATGCAGACACAGCAAGGCCCGCGGCGAGCGCCGCAGACCGTGTATCGAGTCTAAAGGCGGCGCGGGGCCAGCTTGATCCCGGACGCGGCCAGGGCCGAAACAGTGAGCCGGCTCATCTCCTTCCGCTCGCTCGCGGTGGCGTGGTCCCAGCCGAGCAGGTGCAGCAGGCCATGCACCGACAGCAGCGCGACCTCGGCCCGTTCGTCGTGTCCGAACTGCCCAGCCTGGCGAATCACCGCCGGCCACGAGATCGCGATGTCGCCGACATGCTCGCCAGACCCGGCGAAAGAAAGCACGTCGGTCGCGTGATCATCCGCGGCGTAGATCCGGTTGAGGACGCGCATCTCCTCGTCGCTCGTGATCCGCACCGCGAGCGTGGCTCTGCCCTCGGGCATACGAGCCGCGACCTCCGGCAAGGCTGAGACGCGGGCCAGCACCTTGCGGACGAACGCAGGTGGGACGCCGGCCGGCACCGCCTTGACGACTTCGGCTTCCAGTACAGTCACCGTCGATGAAGATTCTCGTCACCGGAGGCGCCGGTTTCATCGGCTCGCACGTGGCCGATGCTTACATCGCCGCAGGGCACGAGGTCGCGGTGCTCGACAACCTCAGCACCGGCCGCGAGGAGAACGTCAACCCGAAAGCGGCGCTGCACCGCGTCGACATCAGGGATCTCGCCAAGGTCAACGACGCGATCGCGTCGTTCAAGCCGGACGTCGTGAATCACCACGCCGCCCAATCAGAGGTCCCCAAGTCGGTGGCCGACCCTGGCTACGACGCACATGTCAACGTCGTTGGCGGTCTGAACGTTCTGCGGGCGTGCGTCGACAACTCGGTACGCAAGGTGATCTTCAGCTCCACCGGCGGGGCGCTTTACGGCGAGCCTGACGTGGTCCCCGCCGACGAGGACCACCCGATCCGCCCGTTGTCGCCATATGGAACCAGCAAGTTCGCCTTCGAGCAATACCTCGGCACATTCGAGCGAACCTTCCATTTGAACTACACGGTGCTCCGCTACGCCAACGTGTACGGCGCGCGCCAGGACTTCTTCGCGGAAGAGGGTCGGGTGGTCGCGATCTTCGCCGGCCGGATGATCGAGGGCAAGCCGCTGACGATCGACGGCGACGGCAACCAGTCGCGTGACATGCTCCACGTCGGCGACATCGCGGCGGCGAACCTCGCCGCGCTGGAGAAGGGCGATGGAGGAACCTTTCACGTCAGCTCCGGCTTCCCGGTGACGGTCAATGACCTGTTCCGCAAGCTGTCCATCCTCACCGAGTACAAGCTCGAGCCGCGTTTCGGGCCAGGCCGCAAGGGCGACGTCTACAGGATCGCACTCGACAACACTCGCGCCAGAGAGCGGCTTGGCTGGGAGCCCCGCATCCAGCTCGAGGAGGGCCTCCGCCTCACGGTCGATTACTTCCGCGGGCAGATCGCCCGGCTGCGCTCGTCAACTTGAACGACGCCCTCACCTTCCTCCATGGCTTTGGTGCCCGCGTCCTCCTCGTCTACGCGTTGGTGCTGGGCGTCTGGGGCACCTATCACTATTTCCGCAACCAGCGGCTGAGCGGCGGCTTTCGCTCTGGGTACCTGATCATGGGAGGACTGACACCTTTGCAGGGACTGATCGGTATCGCCGCCGTCATCGCAGGCGGCACCCCGCGGGAAGGCCTGCTGCACATGGTGTACGGAGTGTTCGCCGTGATCTTCGTGCCGGGCGCGTACCTCTACTCGCGAGGCGGGACCGACCGCCGCGAGACGCTCGTCCTCGCCGCTGCGTCGTGGATCCTGGCCATCGCCTACTTCAGGGGGATCGCCACCGGGTAACGTAGGCGGGCCGATGGATCCGTCCGAACGCGTCAGCAAGACCAGGTCGCGGCCGCCTGTCCCGGCGGAGCCCGAGCGTCGGATCCTCATCACTGGCGGAGCCGGCTTTCTGGGCGTCAACGCCGCCGTTCATCTGGTCAAGGATGGCTGGTACGTGACCCTGCTCGACAACTTGAGCCGGCCCGGCACTGAACGCAACCTCAAGTGGGTGCTCACGCGCTACCCCAATCGAATCGCATTCATCAAAGAGGACGTGAGGAACGCGAGCGCTCTGCCTGAACATGTGAGCAACCAGGACGCGATCCTCCATCTCGCCGGGCAGGTCGCGGTGACTACGTCGCTGGCCGACCCGAACACCGACTTCGACATCAACGCCCGCGGCACGCTCAATGTGCTTGAGGCGGTCCGCCTCCACAACCACGACGCGCCGCTGGTGTTTGCATCCACCAATAAGGTGTACGGCAAGCTCGACCACAACAACGGCCCGTGCAAGGAAGGTCAGCCGATCGACTTTCACAGCCCGTACGGCTGCAGTAAGGGATCAGCGGACCAATACGTCAGGGATTACGCGCGCTGTTTCCAGATGAACACAGTCGTGCTTCGTCAGAGCTGCATCTACGGGTCGCATCAGTACGGCACCGAAGACCAGGGCTGGGTCGCCCACTTCGTGCACTCGATCCTTAAGGGCCGGCCGCTGACCATCTACGGCGACGGTACGCAGGTGCGCGACCTCCTCGACGCACGCGACCTGAGTAGCCTCTACGCACTCGCGATCGACAAGATCGGCATCACGCGCGGGGAGATCTACAACGTCGGCGGCGGACCGAAGAACCAGCGCAACCTGCTCGAGGTAATCGATCACATCGGCGGGCTCACCCAACGCAAGCCCGAGTACAGCTTCGCCGAGTGGCGCGAGGGCGACCAGAAGTACTACGTGAGCGACATCTCAAAAGCGCAGGTCGACCTCGGATGGGAGCCGCAGATCGCTTTCGACAGCGGTCTTCGCGACCTGATCAAATGGGCGGAGTCGGTCAGCTAGGCGTCTTCGTCCCACCGCTCGACACGTCGAGCCACGGGACTCAACAATGAGCGGCCCGTCCCAGCGACCAAGTCAGCGCCGCGCGACAGAAGGGCCGGTCGCAGGACCCACGAGATAAGTACCGCCAGGAAGACGAGCGAAAGCCACCAGGACGCCTCCTCGAAAACGGTCGGTCCGTATCTGAACACCAACGACGACCCGGCCGGCACCGAGGGCAGGGACGCGAGCATGAAATCCATCTCGCCGCCCACGAGGTCGACAGGCTGCGAACCGGCCGGCGTGACCAGGCGTGCGGACCAGCCGGGGAAAAGCGACTCCTTGAAAAGCACCAGGCTCGGGCCAGACGACGGTTGAAGCGCAAGCGTTGCCTGGTCATCGCCACTCCAGGCGGGTGTGATCGGCAATTGAGAAGCCGCCCCGGGGTCGACGGCGAACAGCCATCCAAGCTGCGCCGCCAGGAACCGAGCCTCGTCCGCCGACCCGTTGGACGAGTTGTGCGCGATCAGGTTCATGCCGCTCCACAGCACACGTCCCAGGCCCGGCGTCGAGCTTGCGACCACCACCCTGGCGCCGACGCGAACGAGCTCCGTGGCCCCGGCGCGGACCCCCGCCGACGAGCTTGCGCCCCAACCGCTTCCCTGATAAGCCAGGCTGCCGAAAGAAGGGTCCACGCCGCCCTCGACGAGGACCGGCGCCGACGCGTCGAGCGCACTCCACTGCAGCGACGTGACAGGAAGGACGCCTGGCGCCCGTCCTGCGTTCCAGTCCGGGTCGACGTACTGCCACCCCGTCTCGACGAACAACCTGCCCCCTCCGCGCACGTAGCGGTCGAGCAGCGACCAGGCAGCGGCCTGGTCGTGGTACCGGTAGCCCAGCAGGAGTAAGCCCTTGTACCGCCGCAGCTGCTGGTCGGTGTAGTCGTCGATGAACTGCGACCCGCCGCGGACCAGCCATTCGGAAACGAAAGGCAGGAGACCTTGCGTTGCCTGCTTGAAGACCGAGTTGTACAGCTCGGGGATGCTGGTCTGGGTCGCGCCCACGACGAGGACTCCAGTTCCACCGGGCCACTGCGCCGCGAGTCCTGAGGGTCGAGGATTCACAAATGCCACTGGGTCCTGGCTGACCTGCGTCCACCCCATCGCCACGTAGTCCGACGCGCGTCCGGCTTGCGCGGGAGACAGCACTACTGCGTCAATCCCCAGCGCTTGCGCGAGCTGGGTCTTGACGGTCGTCCCAGGGCTCTGCAGCATGCTGTCCTCCAACCAAGACGACAGCTCTCTCGAGGGGATGACCTGGTCGTTGTAAGAGTGGGTGATGCCCCCACCCACCAGCACGTGAAAGGCCATGTCGAGCGGTCCAATGTTGGAGTTCAGCTCCGCACGCGCGGGAGGCGACGGAAAGATCCCACCTAGCGCCGCGAGGGCCTGGCGTTTGGCCGGGCAGTCGAGGTCGCAGGAGATCTGCAGCGAACGCCACAGGCGAGGATCCACCAGCTGTTCGAGCAGAGGCGTGGAGCGCGCGCCCGCGGCGTTGTGCTGCCACAGGTCAGCCAGGCTCGGGGCTTTCGGAATGCTCGGCCCGTACGCGAGCTGAGCGCCTCCCTCGACTCGGGCGCCGAAGGCGATCACGTCCGCTGCAAGCACGACCACCATGAGCACGGGCAGCCCAGCCGCGAGGCCTGAGCGCAGAGCTGACGGCCATTTCCATCTGCGTGCCAGAAGAGTCGCGGCGACCCGCGGCGCTTCAAAGAGCCCGAGCGCGGCCAGGGCCGGCGCTGATACGGCTAGGAGCAGCTGGAGCGGCCGGTGCGCCTGGACGCCGAACTCCGCAAACCCCGGGATGACGAAGAAGGGTCTGTACAGGTCAAGGTTGGTCATGAACGCGACGCCGGCAACCCCTAGCAGCAGGAACAGTCGAGCGCGACCCTCTCTCCAGGCAAGCGGTACGGCGAGCAGCGCGGGGAGCAACACCGCGAGGCTGACGCTGTAAAGGTCGCTGACGTTGCGATCGCGAAGCGGGTGGAGCGAGAGGATGCTGGCCAGCTCGAAAGAGCTGAGCCGGCCAGGGTCGAAATTGCCCCCGGGCCCAGCCCAGTGCGAGCGAACCACGGCGAGGTACTGGACCTCCGCCCCAAGCCAGAAAGCCGAGAGGACGACCACACCCGCATAAATTGCAGGGGCGGCCACGACGATCCAGCCCCAGGCGCGGCGGAGTGACAAGCGTGGTATGGCAACGGCATAGGCGGGAACGAGGATGAGGGGCGCGGCCAGGATGTGCGGCGAGACCGTGCCCATGATGGTGGTCAAGGCGACGAACGACGCACCTCCCAAACGAAACCGCCAACCTCGGTCGCCCGCAAGCCAGGCATGGAAAAAGACGTCAAGGGCGATCACGCACGGCATGAAGAAAATCATCCCGACCCAGCTCGCGTACAGCCCGAAATGTGTCCATTCAACCCACCCGATCGGGCTCAGCAGAAACATGAAGCCGGCCGCAAGTCCTGCGAATGGGCGGCGCAGCCGCCAGTCGAAGAATGCGAACAGACCCGTCGCGGTCGCCGGCATCAGAGAGAACTGGACGATCTGGGCCCCGCCTTCGACGCTCGTCGCGAGCAGGCGTGAAGCTGCAACAGCGATCCAGTGCGCGCTGAGGGGATACCCCTCGCGGAAGGAGACCCCCATCCCGTCCCATGGGTACCACCAGGGCAGGTTGGGAAAGGCAGGCGCGACCCACTCGATGAGATGGAGGTGGAACGGCGCTTCCGAGCCGGCCATGCCTGCCCAGAGCAATTGCCAACTGAGCACATAGGCAACGAGGGCGAAAAAACCCGTGGCGACGACAAGACGCAGGGCTCCGAACGCCGCCGGTCCTGACCTAGCCAGCTGCGGCCTTCTGTGCGGACGCGCAGTCAGCGGCGGCGGGCACCGGCACGTGCACGTCCTCCAACGCCCAGCCGTACGTGTCGACGGCGCCGACCCGGGTGAACCACTCGGGGTGGTCTGCGATGAGCAGTTGATACTGCTGCTTGCTCGGGTCCACGGCCCACAAACGCGTGCGGGTCGACGTCAACCAGCACTGCATGAGCGTGTCTCCGACATCCGGTCGCCTTGCGTACGAGAAATCGGTGACGTAATAGAACGGGTCGTACAGCTGTCCGACGACGTTCCGTCCCTGAAGGCCGTGATACTCGACCATCGCGTAGAGCATGGCGGGCTTGTCCGGCGGGATGTTCAGGACGCGACCGCGATAGGCAGGCTGGTCATACACCGACATGAGCTGCGCCGCGGCGCCTTGCGACTGGGTCCACGTTTCGCGCGTCGCGCTGTAGAGGTGGAGGATGGGTCCCCACTCCAGCTGCGCGGCGAAGAGGCCGATCACGATCAGGGCCCACGCAGCAGGCACGATGCGCCGTCCCGCGCGGCGCGGCAGCAGCCAGAGAAGGGTCACCGCGCCGAGCACCGCTGCGAACTCATAAGGAAACAAGAAAAATCTCTCCTGCCAGAACCAGGACTCCCAGCTGCGCAGGTACGAGGTCAGCCCGAGGGAGAGACCCGTGTAGGCCAGATAGCCGAACCCGAAGGTGAGGAACATGTATGAAGGCGGCCGCCTCCACAACGTCAATCCAAGGCCGGCAAGGCCCGCGAGCATCAGCGCGAGCAGGAATGGACGTGCCGCCATCTGGTCAGGTGTCAGACCCGTCGAGAACTCCCACTTGCCGAAGATGTTGGCGAGCAGGTTCCAGTACACGGGATAGATCGGGTTGCCGGTGCGGTCGAGCAGCACCTTCATGTACGCGAGGATCAGCGCGATCCATGCGATGGTCGCCAGGAGGCGCTGGTGCTCGTGCGCGCGCCGAAAATACGTCGCCACGAGCATGCCGAGGCTGAAGATCCACGCCTCAGCGCGCGCCATGGCCGCCAGGGCCCACGCCACGCCGGTCCACACGCCGCGCTTTGGCCACAACCATATGCCGAGCAGCACAAGCGCGATGCCCATCGGCTCCAGGAAGCCGGTCGAGTCGATGAACACGCTCGTTGGGAGCAGCGCCGCGAAAAGGCCGGCCGCGATCGCGACCTGGAGTCCCCAGAAGCGCCGGCACAGGCTGAACACGAGGACCGCGGTCAGTGTTCCGAACAAGACGCTCACCAATCGCGCGATGACGATGTCGACCGAACCGGTCACGTAGAAGAGTCCGACGAGGAGCGCCGGATGAATGACGCCCCAGAAATAGTCGAGACCCTTCAGGTCCCACAACCGGGGCCCGCTCGGATCCCACAGACCGATCTCCTTGGTGAGGTAAGCGATCTGCCAGTGGTGGAACACGTCACCATGCCAGCCGTCGCCCGGGTTCTCGGGGTTGGTCAGGTAGAAGAGGGCGAAGAGGCGCGGCAGCAGCGCGACCGACCACACGGTGGCCAGCGCCCCCAAGGGCAGCGGGCTTGGAGTTGCTTCAGCGGCGGTAGCGTGCCGGTCGAGCTCGTCTGTCCGGCGCTCCTCATCGTCTTCGTCGGCGAGGATCCGCGGCAAGAGCCTCAAGCAGTCGCTGCCTCAGCCGCGACCTGCTCGTGCGCGCGGGCAACATCCAGCACGGCTCGCTCCATCGTGTCGACGTGCCTTTCCCAGTCGAAGCGACGGGCCCACTCGAACGCGCGCTCCCCGGCGGCCTGGTTTTCGCGGGCGTCGTCGAGCAGCCGTGTGATGCCCGCCGCGTAGTCGTTCACGTCGAGGGGCGCGGCCAGGTGCCCCGTGCGCGGCCCGACAGTGACGGTCGGGCCAGCCTGGTTCCACGCCACGACCGGCACACCCTTGGCCATCGACTCGAGCACCCCCATGCCGAAGTCTTCCTCGGGCGCCGGATAGACGTATACCGCCGCGCCTTCGTAGAGCGACTGCAGCTCCTCCTCAGTGATGGGGCCCAGGAACAGCACCGCCTCCTGGAGCCCGAGCTCGCCGACAAGCGCCTTCCAGAGCGCCGTGTGTGACGTCGCCGGGCCCGGAATCACGAGCTGGACGCGAGGATGGCTCTTGCGCACCTCGAGCATCGCGCGGATCGCGAGGTCAAACCTCTTCTGCGGATAGTGGCGGTTCGTCAGCAGCACATACGGCCGCTGGATCGGATAGCCATTGACAGTCACGCCGCCGCTGAACCGCGACTCGACCGGGAGCGGAAAGCCCGACCCTGCCACGTGGCATCCCGCAGGACAGTCGATTGCGTCGCGTCGATACGTCTTGCGGATGATGTCGCCGATGTAACCGCCGTTGACCAGCAGCTGGTCCGCCTCCTGGATGGAGCGCCTGTCAGCCCAGGCGACAAACCGGGTCGCTCGCAAGACGATCGCGGCGAGGAGGCGATAGTCGGCATTCGAGACCCACCCCGTCTGTCGGTCGATGTTGCGCGGATAGACGAGCCGGTTCGGTTGGTTGAGGTAGACCACGTAAGGCACGTCCATCAGGCGGGCCGCCCACCATGCGATCCACGCGCTGGGCTGGTTGCAGCCGACGATCGCGTCGACTCCGCGGAATCGCCACGCGTATAGGGGCATGAGCAGCGAGGTCGCCGCCATCTGCACCGCCTCGCGGAACGGAAACCAGCGCGGCAGCTGGGGCAGGAATGTCTTCACCCGCACGTCGCCGATCAAGTCCGGGTAGCACCGGGCCGCGTCGACGGTGGGCGCGAAACACTCGACCTCGTAGCCTCGCCTGCGCAGGCCCAACACCTCCTCGATGACGAGCCTCTCGCCGCCGCCGGAATAGGTGAACCCGCAGTGGAAGACAGCGATGCGACGTGGCCCTGGCACGCGCACGCGCCGCTTGCCGCCCACGAGGACCAGGCCGAAGAGGCCGAGCAAAAGTGAGTAGCCCGCCGTGATTGCGTGGTACAGCACGATCGCGCCGGCGGCCACCGCAGCGCTCAAACCCAGGCCGCCACCGAGGATGAGAGAGCCGGCCACCTCGAGGCTCCCGACGTAACCAGGGCCGGCCGGCACGGCAAACGCCAGGAGCAACGCGGGATAGGCCGCCATCGCCTTGAGCGTCGGAACCGAAATCCCGAGCGCCCAGAAGAGGAGGGTGAAGTTGAAAGCGTCGATCACGAGGGCGACCGCCGTCAGCGCCGCGAGGCGTCCGACAACAGGCGGTGTCCACAGGCCCCGGGCCACGGCGCGAAATGCGAAGGCCTGGCCTGCGATGCCGGACGCGACCGATTGCGGCAGCCGGCGCCGGATCCGAGGCGAAGCCGCGATGCGAGGCCCAATCAGCGCTGTGCCGAACACCGCCGAGAGCAGTGCGATCGCGAGGGCGGCGGCGCCAAACAGCCCGCGCGGCGCGCTGACGAGGCCGGTCGAGGCCACCAACGCGAGCACGGCGAGGACTAGCGCTACCCCGGCGAGATCGCACGCCTTGTCGATGACGATGGTGGCCAACGCAGAGCCCGATGGCACGCGGTGGCGCCGCCACAACCACCAGTACCGCGCCGCGTCTCCGGTGCGGATGGGCAGCACGTAGTTGAGCAGGCTCGCGCCGGCGTTCATCGCAAAGGCGCGGACCAGGCCGACGGGTGCGAGCGGTCGGAGCAGGATCAACCACCGCCTGGCGCGGATCAGGCTGGTGACGAGGAAAAGCACGACCATCACCGCGACCGGCCACCAGCTGTGCACACGGGCGTGGGAGAGGATCTCGGGCAGGGAGACCGTGCGGAGCCAGAGCACGAGCAGGGCGACCCCGAATGCCGTCTGCAGCCCAAGACGAAGCCAGCGGTTCACACGGTCACCTCGAGCTCAGGCGTCTGCACCACCAGAATCCAGCGCTGGGCAAAGGTCCAGAAGGCGAACAAGAAACCTACGAACACGATGGTTCCGCCGTAGTCGTGGAAGAAGACGGCGGGTGCAACCCCGATCGTCGCGGCGATCGCTGCCACTGCGGAGACCCGCAGCAGGTTGAGCAGCACCGTCGCCGCGAGGCCGATGCACACGACCTGAACGCGAGCTTCGAGCGTATGGCCGCCACGCAAGCCGGTGACCAGGCTGACCCCGAATAGGATGAGGCTCTGCCAGCCGATGCAGTTCCACGAGATGAAGAGCGTATGCATCGACCCTGCCGAGTCCCACACCACAAGATGGCTTCCAGACGTGGCGGCGCGAATGCCGGCGAGGCCGAGCAGACTCACGACCATCCGCGATTCCGCCGGTACGATCGCCTGAAGAGGGTTGTTCGCGCCGAGCTGCATCGCCCATGCGGTCAGCAGATCATCGAACGTGGTCACGAGCGGAAGCACCATCAGGAGCGCGCACGTGAGCGCGATCAGCATGAGGTTCACGTCGTCTCGATCGCGCAGTCTCATGTCCGCCTTCTGACCACGCGTGCCACGAGCAGCGGTGCGATCGCGACGAGCCCGACCAGACCGAGCAGCGACTCGGGCACGATGATGGTCGGCGGCACGACGCGCGTGTCCCCTACGCCGGCGGTGCCGCCGTAAAGCATCGACGGCTTGCCCCCGGTGCTGTGAGTGAGGGTGACCGAGACGCACAGCGAGCCGCCGGGCGGGATCACGATGGGCAGCTGGCCGGCGCTGGTGCTCACCGTGAAGGGGCTGGTCGGGTTCGCGCCACTCGCTCCATACGTGGTTGACCACGTCGTCCCCGCGTTCGGGATCGTGGCCACATACCCGCCGCAGCTCGAAGTCAATGAGACACCCGCGGAAATGCTCACGGTGTCGCTGGTGTTGCCGGAGCCGCCGCTCCAGTACATGGTGAATGTCCACACTCCCGCGGCGACGGTCTGCGCCGGCAGGTTGCTGAACGTCCAGGTCGTGGCGACGCCGCCGGCTTGCGACTGGATCTCACACGGCGGGGTCAGCGTGCCCACGTTCTGGTCGAGGGCGGTCGCGGTGCAGCCCGGCGCCGTCCCGGATCCATGAAAGTAGAGCGGGTTGCCGGCAGCGCTCACCACCGGAGCGTGCGTGGAAGCGAGAGCCAGGCCGCCAAACATCAGACCCAGCAGGCCGACGACGATCCATCCCAGCCAGCGGCGACGCGCGATCGGCCGGACTGTCTGCGTGGCCGGGAGTCGCGCCGCCGGCGGGGTCCAGCGCTGAGGGCGGCCTCGCCGGCTGGTCAGCCAGCGACGCAGTAGGTACAGCCGGCGCAGGTGACGTACCTGGTCGGTGACGTGGCCGGTCTTGGGCGTGCGGAACCACGGCCCCTCGTCCTTGCTGGTCAGTCCCTTCAGCGCAGCCCAGGCCTGGAAGGGGACCAGAGCGAAAGACAAGACCAGGGCGCCGAACACTCCCTGCACATCCCTCAGCGGCGCTTCTTCCAGGATCAACCCACCGAGGTTCATGAGCGGAAGGGCGAACACGTTGGAGAAGATCAGCGACCATCCGAGAAGCGCCGTCCACCCCGGCACGTGGGTCCGAAACACGACCTCCGAGATGAGCCAGCTGACCGAGCCGACCACGAACAATGCGGCCTGCAAGTAGTAGGTCGAGTCGTAGACGAATTCGAGCTTCTCAATGGGCGTGACCAGCGGTGATCCCATGATTGGTAGGAACCATTTGCGGACGTTGTGCGTATGCCCCTCTGCCCAACGCATCCGCTGCCGCGCCAGCCGCGCGAACGTGCTGACGCATTCGGCGGGGGTCTCCGCCCACGGCGTATAGATGACTTTGTAGCCGCGCGTGTACAGCTTGAGGGTGAGCTCCCAATCCTCTGTGATGCTGGTTCCCCAACCCACATCGCGAAGCACGTCGGCCCGGATCATGTATGCCGTGCCGGCGATCATCTTCAGGGCGCCGATCGCGTCCTGGAATGGACGCTCGATCATGTAGCTGCCCGCGTACTCGGCGCGCACGGCTTCGGTGAGCCAGCTCTCCGACTTGTTAAGGACGTGCCACTGGTAGCTCTGCACCGCGGCGACTTCGGCGCGGCGCTTGACCTGCCCCGGCTCCGACGGTGCTTCGCTCCGACCAAAGGCCGCCTCGAATCGCCGGTTCGACGCACCATCGCTGACGCGATAGAAAAAAGGCAGCAGGCGCTCGATCGAGTCCGCAAACGGGACGGAGTCAGCGTCGAAGACGACGACGTATTCCGTGCGGGGGTCCATCACCTTCAGCGCTTCGCTGAGGGCGCCGCCCTTGTAGCCGCTGCGGCTCGTCCGATGCAGGACCTTGAAACGGGGCTGGTGGCGCCAGCGCTCCAGGATCTGGACAGACTCATCCGTCGAGTCGTCGACCACCACGACCTCGTACTCCGGATACTCGAGCTGCGCGAGGGCATTCAGGAGGCGCTCGATGACGCGCTTTTCGTTGTAGGCGGCGACGTGGACGGAAACGAACGGGTGGTACCCGAGATCAAGGTGATACCCGTTGCCATTGCCATTGCCGTTGCCGTTGATGCGGGCCATTCCGTTCCCGTTGGCCTTGCTGGCGCCACCCCGGGGTCCGGCGCCGACGAGCGTGGTGAGCAGCACCATCGCGGTGCTCAGGTAGTACTTGACCGCGTAAGCGAAAAAGATCGCTCCCAGGAACAGGCCGGTGAAAGCAAACCCATAGGCGACCCAGTCCCCGCCGCTGCGGATCTTGGACTGCACGACGAGGTCTGAGAAGCCGTGGACGATGGCCACGATCGGGATGACGGCCACGACGAAGGCGAGGATGAGGACGGTATTGAGGGCGAAGCTCCACAGAAGAGAGGTAAGTCCCGAGCCGCGGCTCGGCCGCGACCCGACGAGTCGCCCCGGATCTTCTCCCGACGCCATCAGGCCGGGCCTTCGAAATAGAGAGCGGCGCGGAGCTCGGCGCTGTCGAAGCGCCGGTGTCCGCCCGGCGTCGTGACCGTGGCGTGAAGGCGGCCGCGCCGGACGGCGCGATTCAGGGTTGGCTGGCTGACGCCAAGCAGCCGAGCGGCTTCGCCGGTGGTTAAGAGACGGGCGCCATCAGGTTCGTCGAGCAGGCCGACCGCGAATGCCTCGACATCTTCCAGGCTGAACCGCCGATGCCCGCCTGGGGTGATGAGCGCTGGGTGGAGGAGGCCCTTGGCCACGGCGCGCGAAACAGTCGCCTGGCTGACGCCAAGTCGGGCTGCTACATCCTTCGAACTGATCAATCTGTGCAAGACGTTTGCTGGGGCAACGCATCATATGCGGAACGGAGTCCCCCGCAGCACCGTAGGGGCTTGGGATTCCGAGAGTGGCGCAGGCATTTCGTCGTTGAAAATATGCAAAGATCGACCCGCCCATTCGGGGATTTCGTGCCAGACTTTTCGCTGCGCAGATGTGTGCGCGGGCCTTCAGAAAGGAATCGCGGAAACTCATACTCACTTAGAACCTCACCCCCCGCAGCCAAGCTCGGAGCCGGTGTCGAGAAATCGCCCGGCCCGAGCCTTTTTTATGGCTGCCTGGTTCGCGCCTTTCACCTTCCCAGTAGCCGGTCGAGGCCGCCGGGTGGTGGGCCGGAACCCTATCGGCGGCCTTCCGCCCACTCATTCAGGGCTGCGCGCCAGGGACGGAGGGGGTGGAACCTCGTGGTCGCGAGGCAGCCGTTGAGCGGCCGCCGCGCCGGGGTCGGATAAGCCTCGCTGCTCACCGACTCGACGGTCTCGGGCCGGTCGAATGCCTCGAGCGTGGCCCGGGCAAAACCATCAAAACCGATGCAGCCCTGGTTCACCGCATGGATGATGCCCGCCGTGCCCTGCCCGGCGAGCTCGAGCGCAGCGGCGGCGAGATCTCTGGCGTAGGTCGGGTTGACCTTCTGGTCAGAGACGACGCGCAGCGGTTGGCCAGAGCGCGCTCGCTCCAGGATCCGCATGGGAAAACTCTGCGGCCCACCGAACACCGCCGCCGTGCGCACCACCAGGACGTGAGCGCCTACCTCGAGCACGTTGCGCTCGCCCGCCAGCTTGGAGCTCGCGTAGACGGAGAGTGGCGACGGTTCGTCGGCCTCGATGTAGGGCTGGTCATGTTTGCCGTCGAAGACGAAGTTGGTCGAAAAATGGACCAGCGCGACGCCATGGCGGCGGCAGGCGGCGGCCAGGATCCGCGGGCCCTCTGCGTTGACTTCGTGCGCCGCATCGGACTCTGACTCGGCGCGGTCGACCGCGTTGTAAGCGGCACAGTTGAAGACAACTTCCGGTTCGCGCTCATCAATCAGCCGGTCCACCGCCGGCGCGTCGGTGATCGAAGCCTGGGCATGACCAACGCCGCTGTCCGGCTCGAGGAGGTTCACGAGCTCGCGGCCAAGCTGTCCGTTGGCGCCGAAGACGAGAGCTTTCAGAGTGATGCTTTGTCAGCCTGCGGCGCGATCTGCTCCGAAAGCAGCGCCGTGATCTCGGACTCTGGCGCGGGCCTGCCGACCAGGAAACCTTGCGCCGCGTCACAGCCGGCCTCGATCAGCACGGCCTCCGCCATCCGGTCCTGGAGGCCTTCCGCGACTACCCGCAGACCCAGGTTGTGGCCAAGCCCGACGGCGGAACGAACGATGGCGCCTGAGTCCGCGTCGCTGCCCAGCGCAGAGACGAAGGACCGGTCGATCTTGATCTCGTTAACCGGCAGGCGCATCAGGTAGAGCAAGGATGAGTAGCCCGTGCCGAAATCGTCGAGGGCGAGGCGGACGCCGATCTCATGCAGTCGCTGCAGCGCCTTCGCTGCAGCGGCGGCCATCGCCACGCCCTCGGTGATCTCGAGCGTGAGGCGGCTCGCGTCGACTTTGAAGTTTCCAAGCGCGCGAGCGACCATCTCTTCCAGCGAGTGGTCCTCGATGTTCCGCGGCGAAACGTTGAGCGAAACGCCGACGTCGAGTCCCTGCTCGAGCCATTTGCACAGCTGGGCGAGCGCGGAATCGATGACCCATGCAGTGAGCGGATGAATGATGCCCGTCTCCTCTGCCATGGGGATGAAACGGTCCGGCGGCATCAGGCCCTCGCGCGGATGGTTCCATCTGACGAGCGCCTCGACGGTGTGAACCGCGCCAGTCGCCAGCGTCACCTGTGGCTGGTAATGGAGCACAAGCTCGCCCTGGGGGATGGCGCGGCGCAGCTCGCCGGCCAGGCCTGAGCGGCGCAGCGTCTGCGCCTCTTGCTCGGGTTGGTAGATCGCGTATCCGCCGCCGGATCGCTTGGCGACGTACATTGCAACGTCGGCACGGCGCAGCAGGGTGCCCGGATCGTCACCGTGCACCGGGTACATCGCGATCCCGATCGAAGCGCCGGTCTCGACCATCTGGTCAGCGATGGCAAACGGACCTTCGAGCGAGGCCAGGATCTTGCGGGCCGAGGCCACCACGTCTTCCGGGTGCCGGGCGTCGGTGGTGAGCACGGCAAATTCGTCGCCGCCCAGCCGCGCGATGGTGTCGGTCGCCCGCAGGACGCCGCGCAGGCGCGCCGTCACCTCTTGCAGGAGGCTGTCGCCGCGGTCATGGCCGAGGGCGTCGTTGATGTCCTTGAAGCGATCAAGGTCGAGCAGCAAGACGCCGAACATCTTTTGATTGCGCCGCGCCGCCAGCAGAGCCTGACGCAGGCGATCACCGAACAGGCTTCGGTTGGGCAGGCCGGTGAGTGCGTCGTGCAGAGCCTGGTATTCGAGGGCGTCTGTGTGCGCCTTGCGCTCCGAGATGTCCCGCAGCGTCGCGATGAACATGTGACGCGACCCGATCTGCATCGAGCTCACGACAAACTCGAGCGGGAAAAGGCTTCCGTTCTTCCGCTTGCCCATCGTCTCGTGGGCGCCGCTTACAGGCATATCCACGTTCAGCCGGCGCTGGAGATAGTTGTCGAATGCGCTGCGATGGGTGGTCGCGATGAGGATCGCGGCCTGCTCTCCAATCAGGTCCTCCTCCGAATATCCGAACAGCCTCGTCACGGCTGGATTGGCGGACTCGATCATCCCGGTCGGGTCGATGGTGGCCAGGCCGTCCGAGACGTTGTCGAGCACCGAACGCATCCGCTTTTCGCTTTCCTGCAGCGCGACCTCGGCGCGTTTGCGCTCCACGAACTCGCCGATCTGCGAGCCCACGTCGTTCATCACCGCGACCAGCCCATCGTCGAGCTCGCGCGCTGCCCACGTGTGGAGAGAGATCATGCCGACGACGCGGCGGCCGCTGCGCACCGGGAAGCCGACGATGCCGTGCAGGCCGGCGGCGACCGCGGCTGCGGAGCGTGCCGAGGGATCGCCCGACAGGTCAGGCATAGCGACCGGCGCGCCCGACTCCCAAACGCGTCCGGCAAGCCCCTCACCCCGGCGGTAGTTGACCTGTGGTGCGGTGGCCTCATACGCCGTGGTGTCGCGGCCTGGTCTCTTCCATGCAGTCACGAAATGCATCGACTCGCGTTCGTTGTCGACTTCCCAGTACTCAGCGAGCTCCCAGTCGAGCGCCCTGCACAGACCCTCGAGGACTCCAGGGGCAGCCTTGTCCCATCCAGGAGACGTGACGAGCGCCTGGGTGACTGCAAACCGCGCCGCCTGCAGCACCTCGGCGCGTTTCCTGTCGCGGATGTCCACGGCGACGGTCTGGAAATACTGCGGCTTGTTGGCGAAGTCGCGGACGAGGCGCATCGTCAGGTCGACCCACACATGCTCGCCGTCTTTGCGCGTATAGCGCTTCTCGATGCGGCGACCCTCCTCCTCGCCGGCGAGCATGCCGTGCATCGCGTCGCGCAGCGCGGCGGCGTCGTCTGGGTGCGTGATGTCGAGGAGCGCGAGCGTGCGCAGCTCAACGTCGCTGTAACCGACCAGCTCGCAGAACGCCGGGTTGACCGTGGTGATTCGTCCGTCGAGACCCGTGAACGCCATACCGGCCTGCGCCTGCTCGAAAAGGGTCCTGAAGCGAGTCTCGCTCTCGCGCTCGGCCGACTCAGCGCGCAGTTTCTCGCTGATGTCGGTGACAAGCGTCAGGACCTGGTTGCGCCTTGTAGTCAACCGGTGGATGGCCAGGTCGAGGGCTACCCGCCGACCCGACTTGGTGACCATCGTCGACGTGTAGCGGCGGGGAGCATCTCCGCCGGCGATGCGTCGTGCCAGGTTGGCGCGATACACCTCCTGGTCCTCGGGCACGGAAAGGTCGATCATCGAGGCCATTGCCGCCAGCTCCTCGCGCGTGTAGCCGGTGAGCTCGACGTACGCGTCGTTGCCCGCGACAAAGCGTCCGTTCTCCGTGATCATGATGCCCTCACCGATTTCGCTGAGGGTGGCGAGCAGCGAGCTCTGGCGCTCGACCTGGACTCCAAGGTCACGCTCGACTGACCGGCTGGTGAGCATCGCGAGGATGCCAAGGCCGATCAGCAGGAGGGTCCAGATGACGACGGCGCTCAGCGAGGTCATGAGCTGGGTGACGGCATATACCCACAGAGCGCCCAGGCCGAGGATGGCTATCCCGAACACGTAGCCGAAGCGACGCGAGTGCATCCCGACCTCGAAATGGAGGAAGACTGTCGCAAAGCTCACCGCGGCCAGCGGAGGCAGGTCGTCACCGAGCCAGTGCCCGGCTGTCCCCATCACCAGCACGGTCAGGACCGTCGCGGTCGCCATGATCGGGATCTGAGCCCGCAGGCTCGAGCCGATCGGCGACGCCTTGATCCACACGGCGAAGACGGCAAAAACCACGCCGATGCCGATGAGGACCTCCTCCTGGCGGACTACGTCGGCTGGTGGCCTGGCTTCCCAGATGCGGTAGGCGACCGCGCCGATGACGGCGGCGACGGCCACGCCGTTGACAAGGGGCAGGGTCCACGGCCGGGATGGCCGCGCCAGGCCGGTTGCAGCCCAGGCCGCACCGAACAGAGGATCAGCAGCCGGCGCCGGGGACACGCTCAGCTCTTTGGCCAACTCACAGAACGATAACGGTAGGGACCCCGATTTGAGTTCAAATCGAGCCCCGGCCGACCGTCAGGTGGGTTACTTGCCGCCCTTGGTCTGGGGCCTTTGGGGAACGGTTCGCTTGAGAGGCGGTCTGCGGCCGGCATGGAGGGGGTTCACCTTGTCGCCGTCACCGTCCTTGCCGGCGCGGTTGGCGCGACCCGCGCTCGCGTGGAGGGTGCGCAGCTTCGCCAGGCGCTCCTTTTTGGCCGCCAGGGCGGTCTTGAGAGCCTCGGAGAGCTGGGTGTCGTTCATCGGGACGACCCGGAGCCGGGCCTCCAGCTCCAGGACCTCAACTTCAGCCCTTGTCAGTTCGAGATCGATCGTTTTCGACACTGTCATCCTCTTATATACGTTTCAAAGCTACTGAACCCAATAACTACCCCGCAAGTCGCGAAGTTATGCCTTTCATCCGCATTGGACCCCGATTACGACGGTCGCCTGGGGCGAGCTGCAGTACGTCGAAGGAGCGCAAAGGCCCTGATCCGTGACCGACAGGGTCCAGACAGCGGCGTAACCGTTGATGATCCGGTTCGGGATGCTGACCATGATGTTTCCGCCATTGACGGCGAGGGCGTAGCCGGCCGGGGGCGTGGTTGCGCCTGGCGTCCAGCATCCCCGATTCGGATTCTGGGCTACCCCGAGCAGTCTCACCGTAACCGTGGATCCAGGAACCCCGCCGTCGATTGGTAGCTGGACGGTGCAGCCGGTGATGTAGTTGCCGGTGCAGTTGCCGCTCGCGAGCGATATGTGGTCGTACATCCAGAACGTCGGCGAAATCGTGGCGGTGGCGCCCATCGCGTCGGTGACCCGCACGGCGAACTTCAGGTAGCCGCTCAACCCCTTGAAAGTTCCCTTGAGGCTGAAACCCGAACCCGAGAGCGAGGTCCCGGCGGGAAGCGTCCCTCCAACGAGCGAGAACGCGTATGGCCCCATACCGCCGCTCAGCGTCCCGAAGCCACCGCAGGCCTCCACGCATCCGAGCTCGACGTTGCAGTACTTCGTGCACGCAGGGATCAGGCTCGCGGACACCGGAGCCCAGATCGAGAACCTGGCTTCCGTTGTCGCGGTGCTCTCACCGGAGTCGGCGACCTGGACCCAGAAGTCGTAGCTGCCGGCGGCGGTCGGCGTGCCGGAGATGCCCCCGTCGCCGCCGATCGCCAGGCCGGAGGGCAGCGTCCCCGAGAAGAGCCTCCAGGTGTACGGCACCACGCCTCCGGCGGCTGACAGGGCCACCGGCGCGTAAGCGACGCCGACCTCGCCGTCGTGAAACTGCCCGGCGACGAGCTGCAGCGGCGCGGTCGGGGTGGGCGACGGCGACGGAGTCGGCGACGCAAGGGTGAGACTCGTGGGCGCCGCGCAGGCGGAGAAAAGCACGAGCGCGGCCGCCATCGCAGCCATCCACATTCCTCTCACGCCTTCACCACGCACGTAACGCGGATGGGAAGTCTAAACAGAACAACACGAAACTAAGCAGGCCTTCCGCGTCGATTTGAATCGCGCTCCGCAAAGCCACACAGCCAGGACTGGAATACGCCTCGCTTTATCCAACGGCTCCCTTTGAATGTGGGAATTCAGCTCCGTTGGGCCCAGCGGCCCGAAAAGGGGAGGCTGCTCAGTCCAACGAGATTGCGTTCCGCAGCTTGTCGAAGAAGCTCTTCGGCACCTTTTCCGGCTTGCCGGTGAGGCCCCCGACTTTGCGCAGCAGCGCCTTCTGCTCCGGATCCAGATCCTTCGGGATGACGACCTGGACGACGACGTACTGGTCGCCGCGCCTCCCGCCTCGCACGTCCGGCATACCCCGACCCTGAAGCCTGAAGGACTGCCCGTTCTGGGTGCCGGCAGGGATCGCGATCTCGACCGGTCCCTCGAGGGTCGGGATCTGGATCCGGTCGCCCAGCGCTGCCTGGACCATGTTCACCCGCAGCTCGAAGATGACGTCCTGGTCGTGGCGCGCAAGCTCCATGTGGGCCTTGACGCGCAGAACGACATAGAGGTCGCCGGCGGAACCGCCGCGCACGCCCGCCTCCCCTTCCCCGCTGATCCGGATCTGTGATCCGCTGTCGACGCCGGCTGGGATCTTGACCGCGAGCCGTTTCGTCTTCTGGACCCTTCCCTGGCCGCGGCACTGAGTGCAGGGATTCTTCAAGATCCGCCCGGCGCCGGCGCAGGTCGGGCATATCGCCGTCGTCACGACCTGGCCGAAGAACGACTGCGCCGCGCGCCGGATCTGGCCCGAGCCACCGCATCCCGGACATGTCTCCTGGCCGGAGCCGGGTTCTGCCCCGCTGCCCGCGCAGCGGTCGCATGTGAACGGTCGGGTCACGTCGATCTGCTTCTCGACGCCTGTGAAAGCCTCCTCGAACGTGATCGTCAGGTCGTAGCGAAGGTCGTCACCCCGGTTCGAACGCTCGCGACGCCCGCGGGCGCCGATGCCGCCGCCGAAGAAGGTGTCGAAGATGTCGGCGAAAGGCATGTCCGTGAAATCGACGGCCGGTCCAGCCGCGCCCGCGGCAGCGTGACCGAACATGTCGTAGCTGCGCCGGCGCTCGGGATCGGACAGCACCGAGTAGGCTTCGCTCGCTTCTTTGAAGCGCGCGTGCGCCTCCATGTCGTCCGGGTAGCGGTCGGGGTGGGAGTCCATGGCGATCTTGCGAAACGCCCGCTTCAGCTCGTCAGGCGAAGCCTGCCGGCCGACGCCAAGCACCTCGTAGTAGTCGCGCTTGACTGCCACCGATCGCTAGGAGTCGTCTTCTGAACGCGCCGGGGGCCGCGCGAGCTTGACGAGCGCAGGCCGCACCACGCGGTCACGGATCCGATAGCCGCGGCGGAGCTCTGAGACAACTGTGTCCTCCGGATGTTCCGTCGACTCCTCGTGACCGACCGCCTCGTGCAGCTTGGGGTCAAATCGCGTACCGACCGAATCGATCGGCTGCAAGCCATGCGTGCCGAGCACCTCTTCGAGCTTGCGCACGCTGAGCTGCAAGCCCTTGACCCACGACTCGTCGATGCCCGCAGGCCTGTGCTCCAAGACCTTTTCGAGGTCATCAAGCACCGGGAGGAGGCGCGCGATCAGCTCCGCCGAGGCGTGCTGGATCGTTTCCAGCTGCTCCTGGCGCATGCGCTTTTTGTAGTTCTCAAAATCCGCGGCGAGGCGAAGGTACTTGTCCTTCGTTTCGGCCACAGCCGAATCGAGCTCGGCCACCTTGCTCGCGAGCGAGGCCGTGGCCGGCTCCGGCTCGTCGCTCTCGCGAGGGTCGTTGGGATGCTTGCGGGTGGTCATCGAAGTCTAGATACCGCATGCCGCATTGGTGCTAAACGCCAAGCTCGGCCATGCGGTCGCTAGCTCCGCGGGCAACGGCTTGCAAGCGCGCCACCGTCTGGCTGTACGCCATGCGCGTCGGGCCGATGACTCCCACCACGCCTTTCAGCCGGTCGGAAGGACCGTAGGTTGTCAGCACTACGGTGCAGCCCTGGAGCTGGCTCGAGGAGTTCTCCGAACCGATGACGATCTGGAGGTCGGACTCGCCGATGAGCTGCCGCAGCAGCACAGTGAGATAGCGCGTCTCCTCCAGGACCTCGAGCACCTGGGTCAAGCGAGACGATTCGGCGAACTCGGGATGCCGCAGCAGGTTGCGCACGCCGTCGTGCACGACGAGGCTCTCCGATCCCTTCTCGTAAAGGTCGAGCACTGCGATGACGCGTCCCAACAGCTCCTTCTCCAGGCCCAGCGGTGCGTCGTCATAGCGGTGACGCGCCTCGTCGCTTGCCCGACCGCCGAGCGATGTGTTGAGGCTCTCCGCCAGCCTGGTCAGTTGTGCCTGCGTCGCGGTTTCCGTCGTGCTCACCACCTGCTGGCGGAGCAGATTGCCCTCGAGGAGCAGGATGAGCAGGATCTCCTTGGGTTCGAGCGAGACCAGGTCGACGTGCTTGATCCTGGCTAGCGATCCCTGTGGTGCGCTGGCGACCGACGCGTTCTGGGTGACCGCGGCGACCGTCATCGCGACTCGCTCCACCATCCCCTCGACATCCGCCGGCGCCGCGCGCAGCTCGTCCTGGATGTAGGTCTTGATCTTGTCTGGGATCGGCTCGAGGTTCATGAGGAAGTCGACGAAGTAGCGGTAGCCGGAGTCGGTCGGCACGCGGCCGGCCGAGGTGTGTGGCTGGGCGAGGTAGCCGAGGTCGGACAGCTCGGCCAGCTCGCTGCGAATGGTGGCCGAGGAGAGGTTGACGAAGTAGCGGCTCTGGAGCGCTTGCGATCCGACCGGGACAGCGCTGGTCGTGAACTCGTGCACCACCGCGCGCAGGATTGACTGTTTTCTGTTCTCCATTCCTTTCAGCACTCTCCTATCGAGAGTGCCAATTCAGAGTACAGCGAGAGCGATCTGGTTGTGCAGGTCAAGCCCGCGCCGGGTCGGCACGACCCGGCCGTCGATCCGCCGGACAAGCCCCGCCCGCTGCAGGTGGCTGAGCTCGCGGTCGAAGCCCCCGGGGACCGCCACCCCTTCGGCGGTGCGAAGCCCGAGCATCAGCGACTCGGCCACGGCCTTCCGCGCGTCGAGCTCCTCCCCATCCGCCTTTGGTGCCGGCACCGCGGCGATGTACTCCCGCGGCTGGGCGATGTTCCACCACCGCCACGCCGAGGTGCCATCGGTGGCGTACGAATGTGCCCCCGCGCCTGCGCCGTAGACCGGCCTGCATCGCCAGTAGGACTGGTTGTGGCGCGACTCGAAACCGCCGGCTCTGGCCCAGTTCGAAACCTCGTATCGGTGGTAGCCCGCGGCCTCGAGCTCGACACACGCGGCGTCGAGCTGGTCCCACTGGAGGTCGGTCTCGACCTCAGGCACCCGTCCTTCGGCTCGCCTCCGGTAAAGGAGCGTGCCCTCTTCGAAGGAAAGGCAGTAAGTCGAGACGTGGTCCGGTGCCATCGCGATCGCGCGGCGAAGCGTGTCCAGCCACGTTTCGCGGTTCTGATACGGCACCGCGTAAATGAGGTCGATGCTGATGTTCGGCACTCCCTTCTCTCGCGCCAGGCCGTACGCGCTCGTCGCCTGCGCCGCGTCTGTCTTACGTTCGAGCACCGCCAGTGCGCGAGGGTCGAACCCCTGCACGCCGAGGCTCAAGCGATTGACGCCGCCCTCGAGCCAGGCGGCGAGCCTTGCCTCGTCGGTGCTGGCGGGGTTTGCCTCGAGAGTCACCTCGGCGTCGGGCGCGAGGTTGAAGTTGCCGCGTATGAAATCGAGCAGCCGCGCGATGAGTGGCGCCGGCAAGAGACTCGGCGTGCCGCCGCCGAGGTAGACGGTCTCCAGCTGCTGAAACGGATACCGCTCCCGGGCGAAGACGAGCTCGCGCTCCAGCGCATCGACGTAGTCGGGCATGAGCCGGTCCATCCCCGCATAGGCATTGAAGTCGCAGTACCCGCACTTGTGCTTACAGAAAGGAATGTGGACATAGAGATGCCGGAAGGCATGCAAAGCGCTCATACGCCTTTGATTGTGTAGCGCTGGCCTCGCGCCGCCTCGAGCTCTCGGCGCAGATGGTCAACCGCCTCGCGCTCGTTAGAGACAAGCTCCTTGATCCGCTGCGCCATGCGGTCTTCTACCCGCGCGATCTGATGGCCGATCTGCTCCACGTTGGCGTTCTGGCTGCGGTACCGCTCGCGCTTGCGCCACAACCGTGCGTGCTCGTCTCGCAAATCCGCAACCGAATGCTTCACCCGGCAATCCACGCACAGGCCGTTCCTGGTCTGCGAGCTCGACACCTGCTTACCGCATTCGCGGCAGAAGATCAAAAGGGTGCTCACGCTTCCCCACTTGCTGGGGCAGCCGGTCCCCCGCGAAGCGGGCGGTCTGAGGGTGACGTGATATCGGCAACCACTGCATTGCTCAATTCCCGGATACGCTCCGGTTGAATCTCGAACACCGAGTCAGGCCTCCCAGCCGCCGCCCAGACGACTCCATAACCGAAAAGATCGCGGTCCATGTAGACGGGCACGTTCGTGGCGTGCCCGAATGGCGGGACGCCGCCGATGGCGTAGCCGGTCGCCGCCCGGGCGGTTTCGGCGTCGGCCTTGACCACCGGTTCGCCCGCCAGGGCCGCAAGCCGCGGCTCGTCGAGCCGGTTCGCGCCGCTCACCAGCGCCACGACAGGGTTGCCCGCGGCGACGAAAACCAGCGACTTCACGATCTGGCCGACGTCGCACCCCACCGCGCGTGCCGCGTCGACCGCAGTGCGCGTGCCTTGCGGAAACGCCTTGACGGTCACGCCGGCCTCCGTGGCAGCGAGCCAGGACTCGAAACGATTCATCGAGGTCAAAGATAGGTTGCAATCCGCGCCCAGGGGGCGGCACCCTTGTCCGATGCTCAGCTCCCCGACGCGGGTTGTGGTCACCGGCGCGGCCGGCTTCATCGGCTCGCACCTGTGTGACCGCCTTCTCGCCGGCGGGCATGAGGTGGTCGGGATCGACAACTTCAGCGATTACTACGAGCGCAGGGTCAAGGAACAGAGTCTTCGCACCGCGCTGGCGGATCCGAAGTTCACGCTCATGCAGGCGGATCTGGTCGATGCAGATCTGAGGCAAGCCCTCGCGGGTGCGAAGGTCGTCTTCCACCTAGCCGGCCAGCCGGGCGTGCGCCCCAGCTGGGGCGACCACTTCGATCGGTACGTCCAGGACAACATCGTGGCCACCCAACGACTCCTCGAGGCGCTGCGCGAGGTGCCCATCGATCGGCTCGTTTTCGCGTCCAGCTCTTCGGTCTACGGCGACGCGGAGATGTTTCCGACCAAGGAGACGGCGCTGCCAAGACCGGTGTCACCCTACGGCATGACCAAGCTTGCCGCGGAGCATCTTGCCTTCGTCTACATGCGCACCTTCGGCGTCCCCGCCACGTCGCTCCGCTACTTCACCGTCTACGGCCCGCGCCAGCGCCCGGACATGGCCTTCTCCAGATTCATGGAGGCGATGGCCGAAAACCAGGAGATTGAGATCTTCGGCGACGGCGAGCAGACCCGTGAGTTCACGTACGTCTCAGACGCCGTCGACGGAACCATCAAGGCGGCGTCGGCCGAAGTCGTCGGCCAGATCATCAACCTCGGCGGCGGCAGCCGGGTGACAGTCAACCGGATCCTGGACACTCTTGGTGAGATCAGCGGGATAAAGCCGCGGCGACGGCACCTCCCCGCTGCGCCAGGCGAGCCGCGCCATACCGGAGCCTCGATCAACCTCGCGCGCGAGCGCCTGGGGTGGGAACCCCGTGTGTCGTTGCGCGATGGGCTCACCAAGCAGTGGGAATGGTTCCTCGCTATGTCGCCGAAGAGCCCTAGGGTCTCGTCCTCCTAGCGGAGTCCTCCGAGGGACAGCTTCCACGCGAGCGCCGTCGCCTTCATCGGTTCCTCGCACTCCCGCGACGCCGCCTCGCCATCGACGCTTGACTTGCACACGATGAGTGCCCCGTAGATGCCGGACGCAAACACGTAGTGGTAGACGCCCGCGGCCGGCGTTCCTCCGATCGGAAGGTAGGCATTCCCGATTCCATTCGAGTCCGGCGTGCCAGGGCTGAATGTGCTGGCCCAATCAGCCGCATCGGCGGCGGTCGGGAAGGTCAGTAAGCCCGTCTGCACCTCCATGTGAGTGTCGTTGTTCAGCGCATAGTCGCCGTATGCGAAGGTCTCGATTCCGGCCCGGCGCATCAACACGAGGATCGGATCCGGAAGGGCCGCGAGGATCATCACCACGAACGACTCCACTGGCAGCTGCGTCGACCCCAGGTACGTGATGTCCAGGCCTGGCGGCGGAAGGAGCTTCGGATCGACGGGACCGGACTTGGCGTGAAGCTTGCTGGTGTCCTTCACGAGAGCGATGAACTTGGTCGCGATCTTGGCAAGCTGGTCCACGGTCGGCATCGCGTCCTTGCGCGACCACACGACCTGGAGCACGATCTGGCCGATCCGGACGAACGTCCGTGTCGCGAACGGCGCGCCACCGCTCCCCTGCAGGCCGTAGTAGAGGACCTGGTCACCGACCTTCGGACTTGAAGGGGATGTCCCGTAGGCGGTCTGGAACACAGTCATCGCAGAGCTCGCCGAGGACGCTTTGTCGTAGACGGTGTAGCGGGCGAGCACCTGCTCCGCCGTGCCCATGTGGACGTATGACTGGCTGACCGTGAACTTGACAGTGGCGGGAACGGACGCCGAGTCAAGAGGCGACACTCCGAACGTGGGCGTGCCCACCCACCAGTTCTCGTCCCCAAAAAGCTTGCGGACGTCGGCTTGATTCGGGACCGCGGCGTACAGGTCGGCCGGCTTGCCGTTGAAGCCGCCTGACCCGATGGTCGCGCAGGACGACACTAACGTGGCGACCGCGACCAGGCCGACAAGCGTCCTAGTCAAGCTTGAGCACCGCCATGAACGCCTCCTGAGGGATCTCGACTGAACCGACACGCTTCATGCGACGTTTGCCTTCCTTCTGCTTTTCCAACAGTTTGCGTTTCCGGGTCACGTCGCCGCCGTAGCACTTCGCCAGCACGTCCTTGCGCATGGCGGAGACTGTTTCGCGAGCGACCACCTTACCGCCTATGGCGGCCTGGATCGGAACTTCGTAGAGCTGGCGCGGGATGATCGACTTCAACTTCTCGACAAGCCGGCGGCCCTGGGCCTGCGCCTTGCTGCGATGAGCGATGAGAGACAAGGCATCCACCGGCTCGCCTGCGACAAGGACGTCCAGCTTGACCAGGTCGGCCTCCCGGAATCCGATCATCTCGTAGTCCATCGACGCGTAGCCCTTGGAACGTGACTTGAGCTGGTCGTAGAAGTCGTGGATGATCTCGCCGAGCGGGATCTCGTACTCGATCACCACCCGGTCACCGGGGCGGTGCTCGAGGTGCTTGAAGGCGCCGCGCCGCTCCTGGCAGAGCTCCATCATCGGGCCGACGTACGTCGACGGCACGATGATGGAAAGCTTCACGAACGGCTCGGAGACGGTTTCGATCATGGTCGGGTCCGGCAGCAGGGCCGGGTTGTCGACCTCCATTACCCCGCCGCGTTTCAGCTTGACTCGATACTCGACCGTGGGCGCCGTGGTGATGAGCTCGAGCTCGAACTCACGCTCGAGGCGCTCCTGGACGATCTCGAGGTGGAGAAGGCCTAGGAACCCGCACCGAAATCCGAACCCGAGGGCCGCCGAATTTTCCGGCTCGAAAGAAAGCGCGCCATCGTTGAGCTGCAGCTTCTCCAGCGCCTCTTTCAGGTCGGCGAACTGGTCCGAATCGGTCGGAAAGAGCCCTGCGAAAACCATCGGCTTCACCTGCCGGTAACCCGGCAGCGCCGTGGTGGCGCCGTTCTCCGAGCTGGTGATGGTGTCCCCGACCCGCGCATCGACCACGTTCTTGATTGCCGCGGTCACATAGCCGACCTCGCCCGCGGTCAGCCTTTCCGCGGGCCGTGGCCGCGGCGCGAACCAACCCACCTCGTCGACGTCGTGGACCTTGCCGGTGTTCATCATCCGGATCTTCGTGTGAGGAATGATTTCGCCGTCCACGACGCGGACGTACGTGATGACGCCGCGGTAGACGTCGTAATGCGAGTCGAAAATGAGCGCACGCAGCGGCTTTGAGGGGTCGCCTCGTGGCGGCGGAACTCGCGTCACGACGGCCTCCAGGATCTGCTCGGTGCCGACGCCCAGCTTGGCCGAGGCGAAGATGACCTGGTCACGAGGGATGCCGGTCACGTCGGCGATCTCTTCAGCGACCATCTCAGGCTGGGCCGCATCGAGGTCGATCTTGTTCACGACGGGCACGATGGTCAGACCCGCCTCTACCGCCTGGTAGAGGTTTGCCAGTGTCTGCGCCTCGATGCCCTGCGCCGCGTCGACAACCAGGATGGCGCCTTCGCACGCGGCCAGAGAACGCGATACCTCGTATGCGAAGTCGACGTGGCCGGGCGTGTCGATGAGGTTGAGCTCGTATGTCTCGCCGTCGTGCGCCGGGTATCGCATCCGAACCGCCTGCAGCTTGATCGTGATCCCGCGTTCGCGCTCCAGGTCCATGGTGTCGAGGACCTGGTCCTGCATGTCGCGCTGGCTTATCGAGCCTGTGTGCTCGAGCAAGCGATCGGCCAGCGTCGATTTGCCATGGTCGATGTGGGCGATGATGCAGAAGTTCCGGACCAGCGCCTGCTTGGTGGTTACCGCCATTTAGAGTGTCCCGCCCCCGAGGTTCCCCGCATCTTCGCGTCCTAGGCGGCCGGGCGCCTGCGGCGCTGAAGGCTGCGTCAAGGGGCCCGGCGCAGCGCATCCTCCCGCGCCGTGCGCGGGGGCCCCAGTGGTTTGCGCTCCTAGCCGCGCCACCCTTTCCTTGCCTCCGGCCGCCGATGACGCGAATCTGCGAAGACGTCGGGAGCGGGACACTCAAGCGAGAATACCCACGTGGCGCTCGTGCTTGCGATCGGCGTGCTTCTCTGCCTGGCCGGCGTCGTGCTCCTGCTGAACCTTTTCGGGGCCGGCGACTACGTGATCGGGCGTGTCACCTCCCGGTATCTCGGCGACCTGCCGCCGGGCTATGCGGCGAGCAAGCGAGGCTTCCGCATCTACGCGACACTCGTGCTGGCTGTGGGCATCGTCTGCCTCGGCGTGGGCCTGCTCGGCAGCCTGGTGCCGATCGCGGCGGCTCTGATCGTCCTGGGCGCGCTCATCTTTGGAATCGCGTCGGTGATCGCAATCGCCGGCGAGGTAGAAACCGCGCGCAAGCCTAAGATCTAGGCGCGATTCGCGCCGCTGGATACACCGAGGCGCAATTCGAGCGTTCGATTCGCACCGTTGGATACACCGAGGCGCAATTCGGTTGCCTCAGCTCCCCCGGGCGGCGAGCGCGATCGCAAGTCCGACAAGGGCCGCCGTTTCCGCGCGCAGGTTGCGCGGACCAAGAGATGCGGTCGTCATTGCCAGCTCCAGCTCGCGCTGGCTCCAACCCCCCTCAGGCCCGACGAACAACGTCAGGTCACGCGGCCTGGTGAGCTCCGCGAGCCGCTGCGGCGAATCGCGGACGAGCAGGACGGGGTTTTCCTCCGCCCCGATCACCGCGTCCGCCGACGAGGCGGCCGAGACGTCGGGCACGCGGAGCCGGCCGGCCAGCATGGCCGCCTCGCGGCAGATGGTCGCCCATCGCTCGAGCTTCTCGCCGCGGCCCACGCTGCGGTCGGCGGGAAAGACGACAAATGCGAAAGCGCCCGCCTCGGTGCATCGGGACAGCACGAGCTCGAGCGCCGGCGCGGGTAGGTTGGCGACCGCGATAGTGATCCGCGCCGCCGGCTCGGGGTCATGGGCTCGCTCGGCAACGACCACGCCCTCGACTCTCTCGGGCGTGACCGAATCCAGGCGCACGGTGAGCAAGAAGCCGGCCGGGTCGACGACGTCGATCTCCTCACCGACGCGCGCCCGGAGAGATCGTGCGAGGTGACGGGCATCGCCGCCTTCGATCACCGCCCGGCCGCGTTCGCGCCTCGCGAAGAACGCAGGCAACGCCGAACTACATCACGTTGAAGGTTTCGTAGACCGCAACCGACGCGCCGCCCTTGATCACGGGGCACGTCTTGGCCAGCTTGGTGGCCTTGTCGAGCGACGGTGCCTCGATGATGCTGTAGCCGGAGGCGCGCTGACCGACCGGGCCCGTCGCGACGGTGCCGTCAGCCTTGATCTTGTTCACCCCGCCCGAAAACGGATTACCTGGATCGACCACGGCCGGTCCCAGCTTGGTGAACCAGGTCGTCCATTGCTTCATGACCCGCGCCTGCTGCGCCGGCGTGTCCGGCATGCTCCCGCCGTAATACACCAACAGATATTTCATTCTTTCGCCCTCCTGGCGGTATTCGAGCGCAAGTCAGCGATCAATGCAAGCGCTCGATTCAATCTCTCTTTGTTAGCTGGTGCATTGAGCCAGCGGTTCTGGCCTGAAGGATGCGGCAGCGGCACGATGACCGGGCGCTCGCCGAAGCTCCTGCCAATTCGGTCCTCGAGCGGGCCCGGGCCAAGAAAGCGCGCGATCGCCATCTGGCCGACCGGGATCAAGACTTTGGGCTCGAGCAAGCGCAGCTCAGCGTCGAGCCAGTGGGCGCAGTTCGCGATGCCGGCGGGCGGTGGCCGCAGGTCGCCGGTGTCGTTTTTGTTGCGCCCCGGGAAGCATCGCATCACGGCCGCGATGTAGGTCACGCGGCGGAACTCCTGGGGGTCGCGAAACCCTGCGCGGAGCATCCACCGGTCGAGCTCTTTGCCCGCGCGCCCGGAGAAGGGCCGTCGCGTCTGCCGCTCGGCCGGTCCGGGCGCCTGGCCGACGAGAAAGAACGGCGCGCCCCAATCGCCCTGGAACGTCGGGTTGGCCTCAGCGATGATCCCCTGGTCGGCGCATACGTGGCATGCCCGGCATGCGGCTTGGTGATCGAGAAGCTGGGCTCGGGCGCCGGGCGCACGCGGGGCGCCCACTCAGATCAGACGACTCGCGCCAGGCGCGGGTTCGGAGCGGCGCCCGGGATGCGACCTCTTTTTGTCATCGCCTTGCCCTCGATCTCTTTGATGTCCGCCGTGAAAGCGATCGGCGGCGCAGAGCTGATCGCCATCCCGACGCCATAAGAATGGATCGGGCACTTCGCCGCCTCGAACTGGCGAATACGTTCCGCATCCAGCCCGCCCGAGACGAAGATACCGACGTGGCCGTACCCGGCCAGGTCGAGCCGGGCCCGGACCTCCTTGACTAGATCGACCGTGACTCCGCCCCGCTCGCCGGGTGTGTCGAGGCGAACGCCGCGCAGGTGATCGCCAAGCGCCTCGGCGACCCGAAGCGATTCCTCAGCCTCGTCCTTGAAGGTGTCTACCAGCACGATGCGTAGAACGTCATCGCCCATGTGCTCGTCAAACGCAAGTGCAGCTTTCACCGTGTCGCCGAAGAGGAGGATCATCGCGTGGGGCATCGTGCCTGACGCGCCCTCCAGCCCGGCAAGCTGGGCGCCCAGCGGCGTGGCGCAGCCGGCGCACCCGCCGACCACGGCCGAATACTCCATCGTGGGACCGATCAGCGGATGCACATGGCGCGCACCGAAGCTGATCACGCGTTTGCCACCTGCCGCGTCCACGATCTCATGGGCTGCTGTCGCCCACCCGGAGCAGCTGGACAGCATGCCGAGCAGCGCAGTCTCGTATACGCCGAATCGTGAATAAGGCGCGCGCACGCGGAGCACTGTTTCCTTGGTGGTCATGATGGAGCCCTCGGCGATCGCCCAGGCCTCATCGCCATCTCGGAGCACTTCGCTGAGCAACCGCACAGCCTCCGCGACTCCGCATAGAACGCCAGGCTTGCTGGCGAAGAAGTCCATCGCGACGACAGCGTCGACGCGCGCACCGGCAAGAGTCTTCTTCGCCCGCTGGAAGTAGACGTCAGAAGCCGCTCCGCCGTAATACGCGACGAGATCGGCCGCCGGGCTGACGGCCGTGACCTGCTTCATTGCGCACTGAACTTAGCAGCCCCGGTAACATCCCGTGCCGATGGCCACGCCTTCGTCACAACAGGTGCTTGAGGCTCTCGGCCGCATCAAGGACCCCGACCTGGGCCGCGACGTGGTGAGCCTTGGCATGATCAAGGAGCTCGACGTCAGCCCCCAGGGCAAAGTCAGCTTCACCTTCGAGCTCACGACGCCGGCCTGCCCGGTGCGTGACCGGTTCAAGTCGCAGGCCGAGGACGCGGTCGGCGAGATCGCCGGCGTGACGGGCGTAGAGGTCCGCATGACCGCCAACGTGCGGCCGGCTTTTCTCCGTCCCAAGCCTTCCGAGATCCTGCCCGGGGTCAAGCAGACGATCGCCGTGGCGTCGGGCAAAGGCGGAGTCGGCAAGTCGACGGTCGCCGTAAACCTCGCCGCCGCGTTGAGCAGGAGCGGAGCCGCGGTGGGATTGCTCGATGCAGACATCTACGGCCCATCGGTGCCAGTGATGACTGGTTCGCGCAGGGTTCCGCAGCAGGCCAACGGCCGCCTCCTGCCCATCGAAGCCCACGGCATGAAGCTCATGTCGTTCGGTCAGATCAATCCCAGCGACGAGCCGACGATCTATCGCGGGCCGATGGTCGGCAAGGCGATCGAGGCCATGATGGTCCAGGTCGACTGGGGCATCCTCGACTACCTCGTGATCGACCTTCCGCCCGGCACGGGTGACGCGTCGCTCACGCTGGCGCAGGCGGTCCCGCTGACGGGCGTCGCCATCGTCTGCACGCCGCAGGACGTGGCGACCGACATCGCGATCAAAGCGTTGCAGATGTTCCGCAAGCTCAACGTCACACCTCTGGGTCTCATCGAGAACATGAGCTGGTACGTGTGCCCCGAATGTGGGCACCGGCACGAGATCTTCAGTCACGGCGGAGCAGAGGCTGCGGCGAAGCGCCTCGGCGTTCCATTTCTCGGCGCGATTCCGCTAGAAGAAGGCATCCGGGAGGATGCCGACAGCGGGACTCCGGTAGTCATTTCGCGCCCCGAGTCCGCGGGCGCGAAGGCGTTCGTGGCGATCGCGTCCCAGGTCGCCGCACGTACCTCGATCCAGTCGTTCCGCCAGCTGCCCGTGATCAACGTCCACTAGGCTGCAGGACCCCGATCCGTTTCCGACCAACGTCGACGTCGACCGCGCGCGCCAGGTGATGGAGATAGCGTGGGAAGACGGAGTTCAGTCCACTTACTCCGCCGAGCAGCTGCGATGGGCCTGCCCCTGTGCGGAATGTCGCGGTGAGGGTGGATCACCCGGAAGGTTGTCGCGTGTGAAAACGCTCAGCGACGCTGAGCTCCGCCTGAAAGACGTGACTCTTGTCGGTCAGTACGCACTGCAGATCGCATTCGAGAGCGGTCACGCGACAGGTCTCTACACGTTCTCGATGCTGCGCCAACTGGGGACAGTCGACAGGGGTTAATGGCATAATGCCGCCGGCCCGTTGTCGATATCTACGTCGCTGCCCGAACTCGAGCCTGCGCCTCCAGCCGCCCCGCCCCTGAGGCGGCCGGTACGCCGCCGTAAGCGATTCGGCCGCCGTGGCTGGCTCGCCGCCGGAATGGTCGTGCTGGTCGTGCTCGTTGGCGTAGGAGCGTTTCTCGCCTACGAAAACACGCTGCCGACGACCGTTGCCGCGAGCGTGAAAGACGGGCAGAAGGACGTGCCGACCGATGGAAGCTTCGTCCTCAAGTTCTCGCGTGGCGTGTCGATCGCCACGATCAGGGCCGCATTCTCGGTCACTCCCGCGACCGACGGCACGATCACGTCCGTGTCGGGGCAGACCGATTACGCGTGGACTCCGACCAAGCCGCTCCCCGAGCTCACCAAGTACACGGTGAGCCTGAAGCCGATCTACGACATCGGCCACCACCGCGTGGGCGCGGGTCAGTGGACGTTCACCACGATCATCATCCCGCGGGTCACCGCGATCACAGCCGGCGACGGCAGCCCACTGAAGGATGGGATGGAGATCGATCCGGGTGCGACCATGAAGCTGGCTTTCAACGACGCGATGGAACCGGTCACTGTCAAGGTGACAGTCGGCAGCCAGATCGCCAACCTCAAGTGGGCGGCGGACTACAAGAGCGCGACTTTCACCACCGCGGGACTGGCGTCGGGGCCCCTCTCGGTCCAGATCGCTCCGGGTGGTCGCGACCAGACCGGCCACATCGTCGCCTCGGCTTTCGCCTTGAAGACCGGCATCTACTGGCACGACCGAGAGCACACGACGCCGCTGCCCTATCCGGCGTTGATTCAGATCCCCAACGACGAGCTTGCGTGGGACCAGAACGGCTTGCAGGGCGCCGACATCATTTACGAGTACCTCGCTGAGGGCGGGATCGACCGCCTCACGGCGATCTATCAGAACGTGCCCGACGTGGTAGGCCCGATGCGTTCGAGCCGCTTCATCTCTTTGAAGATCGCGCGCCACTATCGCGGCCTCCTGTTTCAATCTGGTGAATCGCAGGCCACGCGCGCTCGCGCAGCGTCGGATCCGACTCCCCAGTTCTTCGACACGATCGGTTATCAGTACCGCACGAACGCGCGGTACGCGCCCGACAACCTGATGATCAACGGCGACCGCGTGCGGGCCGCCGAGGGCCTCTATGGAATCGGCGCCTACACGATCCCCAAGACGAGACCGAACCTGACAGGCGGTTCGCCGGTGAACTCGGTCAACGTCGACGAGCACTACTCGACCTACACGTACGACGCGAACACCGGCACATACACGAAGAGCGAGCTGAGTCACCAGCTTTCCGACGCGAGCCTTCACCAGCCGCTGCACATCGAGATGCTGGTGGTGGTCCACACTCGCGAATGGCTGCTCGACGTCGGTGACGGCCACGGCGCTCACATCCACGACTTTGACCTCGACACGAACGGCCGGATCGATGTCTTTTACAAGGGCCAGCAGTTTCAAGGTACGTGGGCGTCGACCGACAGCCACGGTCCTCTGACCTTCACTCTCGACAATGGCCAGCAGGTCACGCTGCCTCAAGGGCTTGTCTGGATCGACGTAGTCCGCTAGGAGGGGATAAGGCCGGTCTTGCGACCGGCCCTCGTCTGGATCGGTGGCGATTACGAACCCAGGCCGGCGACCACGTTGGAGAACACGTTTGCGATCTGCTGACCCATCGTCAGAAGAATCACGATGACGACGATCGAGACCAGAACGAGGATCAGGGCATATTCGACCATGCCCTGACCGCGCTCACCGACGTTTCTGCGACGACGCATCATTCACCACCTCCTACCTCGTTCTCCGTGCGCGCGTCACCCAAGCAGATGGCGGCGATCATTCAACGTGCGGCGAACCTCTGCCCGGCGCTCGACAAACCGCCGTTGGCCCTCTCTACGCTCCACGTCGATCCAAACCGCGACCTCCGTCTGGCGCCGATCGTCGGTCGAACGTCGCACGGCTTGGCGCTGATCGACCTCGCTGCGTCGTGACGCCGACCTCTTCTCTTCCAGCGTCTGGCTCATTTCATCTCTCCCTCGTTCCAATGTTTCACTGCACGTTGTGGACGAAATCCGGAAACAACTGCTCGATCTCAGCCGGCGTCTGGTGCCCGAGCTCCTCGAGGCGTTCGAGGATCCGTGGGCGGATTCCCGTCGGCGCAAAGCGTCCGATCACTCGGCCTTCGCCGTCGACGCCAGTGCGTATGAATCGAAAAACGTCTTGCATGGTGATCACCTCTTCCTCCATGCCGCTCACCTCGCTGACCTGCACGACCTTGCGGCTTCCGTCGCGCAGCCTTTCCAGGTGCACGACGACATTGATGGCACTGGTGATCTGCGCACGGATTGCCCGCAGTGGCAGGTCGTAACCCGCCATCATGACAAGCGTCTCGATCCTGGAAAGTGCGTCACGAGGCTTGTTGGCGTGCAGGGTCGTCATCGATCCATCGTGCCCGGTGTTCATCGCTTGCAGCATGTCCAGGGCCTCAGGACCGCGTACCTCTCCGACGACCAACCTGTCGGGCCGCATGCGTAGGGATGAGATGACGAGATCTCGGATCGTGATCTCTTTGCCATCAGGCCCGGCCGGCCTCGCCTCCAGGCGTGCAACGTGGTGCTGGCGCAGCTGCAGTTCCGCAGCGTCCTCGATGGTGACAACTCGCTCCTCGGCCGGGATGTAGCCCGAAAGCACGTTGAGGAGCGTCGTCTTCCCGCTACCCGTGCCGCCGCTGACGACGATGTTCGCCCTTGCCATGACGCAGGCCTTCAGGAATCCGAAAGCACTCTCGCTGCAGCTGCCCAGCCGAATCAGGTCAGCCATGTCAAGCGGGCCACGGACGAATCTGCGTATGTTGACCAGAGGGCCGTCGACGGCGACCGGCGGGATCGCCACATGCACGCGAGACCCATCGGCGAGGCGAGCGTCACATATGGGGTTGGCTGCATCGATTCGCCGGCCCACCGACTCGACGATGTAGCGGATCACCCCCATCAGCTCCTCATCGCTGGCGAAGCTGAGCGGAGTCAGGATGAGCTTCCCGCCTACTTCGGCGTAGATGTCCCGCGAGCCCATGACCATGATCTCTGTGACCTGGACGTTGGCCAGCAGCTGGGCGAGCGGCCCAAGCCGTGAGAAGTCCGGAGCCGGCAGGACCTCGAGCGGCGTTGTGCTCATTGGATCAACCTCACAGCAGATGGCCAGGCCCGCAGACTCGGGTCCGCGAGAATCGCCAGATTCCCGTTGCCGGTTATGGTTGCCGCCCACGCAATCACGCCGCCGGCAATGGTCGCCTGATACTGGCTGCCGCCGTTGATCGTGACGGTTGCCGCCGGCATGTAGAAGATGCCGACGAGACTTGTGAAGGCACCGCCATTGACCTTGTTGGTCGTGCATGTATTGGGTTGCGATGACTGCTCCGGACCCGGCAAGAACAGCACGACGCGCTGGAACTGATACCCGCTATAGATGTAAACGTCCCCGGTTGCGTGCAGGTCCAGGCACCCGCCGCTGGGAATGTAGAAGGTGACAGCACCGGGCACCCAGGCGCCAGGGCACGCGACATTGTTGCCAGTCGTCAGGTCAACGCAGTGGCCCTCATTGGCGCGGTCCCCGTAGGGTGGTGTGCCGGCGGGAGGATCCGCGTTGGGCAGGCCGGCCGCAAGGGGCAGCGCCTCCCAATCCGGCGGAGAGGGCTGTCCGGTCGGGCAGCTGCTGATCGTCACGCTGGAGCTGCCATTCGTGTGATTGCAGTAGGTGAGGCCTGTACATGATCCGTTTTGAGCGAGGTAAACGTTGAAGTCGGTGGCTCCGGGGTCTGCGTTCACGTCCACCTTGACGTTGCCGCTGGCTCCCAACGTCACGGTCTTGCACATTGAGGGGGCGCTCTCGCGGAGGTAGCACGTCGGGGAGACCCCGCTGCAAGACGGAACGCCGTTCGTTTCCCACCGCACCGCAGTCACTTCAACCGAATACGTCCCGAGGCCAAAGCCGGTGGTCCCCGTCGGCCTCACCGTGAATGAGCCGCTGCACGTGCCACTCAGGTCCCAGAACTGCTTCAGCGCGCGGACCGTGAGGACCGATCCGCTGGGGATGGTCCCGACCACATCCTGCTTGCTGATGCTGATCGTCGTGGCCCCCGCTACTGCGTTGGAGGCAGTGGTGAAGGTCTGCCCGCCGACCGTGATGCTGGACGCCGGCGGGATCGCCCCGGGGAGGGCGTTGACAGCAATTGATTGGACCTTGGTCCCGCTCAGGCTGCCGTTGAGCGTCGTCATGTTCGGTTGTCCCGCGGCGGCCATGTTGGGCTCGTCCGGTGGCCTCAGCTCGTTGCTGACGAAGCCGCCGTTCTGGGTGAAACCTGCGCTGAAGTCGTAGACCCCACCGGCCAGGAAGTAGCAACCGGCGCCAGTAAGACTTGGATCCACGGCATAGGTGCCTGGCTGCTCCACGCTGCCGCTTGTGGCGTTCCACGTCCGGTTGCTGGAGTTGATGGGCGGCATCAAATAGCCCGGGTCAGGCATGTTCCACCCGCTAACCTGCGCGCCTGTCACAGTCCAGGGACTTGGTGTGTTCAGCGCCGGAGGCGTCCCGCAAACATCGACGACGTTGCCGTTGACGGTCCCTCCGGCGGCGGCGCTGTTGTCAAAAATGCTGCCGTTCGACCACACGTCGCCAGTCAGCGTCGTCGTCGAATTGCCCTGGAAGGTAAGCGACGGCCCTGTTCCGTTGCAGCTACCGGGACTCAGGGTCTGGATCGCAGCCGCATTGGTTCCGGTCCCACGCGCGAGAGCCGTCGCAGTGGCGCCGATGGTCATCGTCGCCCCGTATCCCAAGACCTGCATCAACGCGATCCCGACCTGATGGCTCGCGGTCGCCCTAAACGTGACCCCGGCGATCGAATGGTTCACTGCGGCGACGGTCAGGACGTGATTGGTCGGATCGCCGAAGGTGCAGGACAGCGACATTCCAGCCTGAGTACAGGGTGGAATGCTGTATAGGCGCTCATTGTTTGCGTACTCGGTGCTGGCAGCCGCCTCGGCATGGGCGACGTCCTTGCTTGTCATGTAGTCGTACGCTGCCGCAAGTGCTGCGGCGTCGACAGAGCTCTGAAGATATCGCCGGTCGAGATATCCGCGTCCACCGTCGATGGCCAGTCCGGCAAATCCGAACAACACCACGATGATCAGGCCGATCAGTACGATCGCCTGGCCACGCTGCGCCCGCAATTGATTCGGGTTCAACTCAGTATTCCGTCTTGTAGGTCGCAGATGCGCTGAGCACAATATGGTTGGCGGTCACCTGCTGGATTAGAGGCGTGATCGGGACAAAGTTGTATCGGATCGTCACCTGGAGCGGCGCGTGGTCGTGAGCAGGGTTCGTGGCGCTACATGACCCGTTGGAGTTCGCCCATATCTGGCCTCCGGGCGCGTTTTCGAGCGCCGGGGATAAGGTTTCGAGCGACGCCGGGGCATCGGGCTCTGTGATGTAGATCCACCCTTGGTTCGAGCCAGGTATGAGCGTCGTGTCGATCGGGCCGTTGGGGCACGGGTTTGCCAGTGAGACATCGACTGCATGCTGCTTCACGGAACTCTCGACATCGCCGTTGGTCGGCAGAAGGGCCGAATCGCGAATCGCCGTGCGCGTGCCTTCATTCACCGCTTGGTTCAGAGTGGCGTAGACGTAAATGAGACGCCCAAAGTCCACGACGCCGAAGAGCAGAAGCACCAAGACGGGGGCCACGATCGCGAACTCGACGATCGCTTGAGAACGCTGGCGGTCAAGACGCGCAGATCGCACGTCAGTAACCACCGATGACCATGTGTGTGTTCGCGACTATGTGCAGAGACGCGCCCACCACGCTCGGTAGAAATCCCGAAGCGAATCCGAAGTTCATCAGAAGGATCACGTTCACGTCCTTGCCCCCATAGCTGTTGTCAGCGGGTGCCGCGGCGAGGTCCAGCCCAGGCGTGTTCGCGTAGCAGATGTAGAGCCAAGGCTGGTTTGCGTTGGTCGGATATGCCGAGTCCGCGTAAGGCGGGTTATACAGCGAGTTTCCGTCCGAGGTTGCAGGGCAAGTCGTGGTCGGGTTCTGCAGGATCGAAGACGGCAAATGGAACTTGTTCAGGTTGCAGTCAACTGACTGTTTGATTCCTGGATTTGAATTTGGGTCGCCGGTTGGATTGCCGCTCGACTCGTAAGCGCACGGGTCCTGTGACCAGCCATCCGTGTCATAGAGGCTCGGGTTCGTTCCAGGCAGTCCGCCGCCAGGAGTTGGAGGGTTGAACCAGCTCGCCTGCCGTGCCGCTTCTCGCGTCGCGCCGATAAGTCCGACATCGAAGTAAAAAACGCGACCCAGATCGATCAGACCGAACAGCAAGAGGACGAGAACGATGGCTGACGCTCCGAACTCGACCGATGATTGGCCTCGCTGGTCGGGCATCGACTAAGCACCCTTCAGAAAGTGGACTGCAAGCAGGGCCGCCGGACCGAGGAGGATGATCCAGAGGGTCGGAAAAATGCATCCGAGCATCGGAAGGAGCATCTTCAACGAGGCACGCGCGCCACGTTCTTGCGCCATCAGCATCCGTTTCTGTCGAATTTCGTCGGATTGGATGCGCAGGATTCGGCTCACGCCCGAGCCGAGCTGCTCGGACTGAATCACCGCCTGCACGAAGTTGTTGAGCTCGTCTACACCTGAGCGCTGTCCCATGTCGTTGAGCGCCTCAAGTCGGGGTCTGCCGAGCCGAACCTCCTGCAGGACTCGCCCGAACTCGTCCGCGAGAGCGTGGTCATACTTTTCGACAACCTGCTCGATGGCGGCTTCGAAGGTCAAGCCTGCCTCGACGCACACGACGAGGACGTCGATGACGTCCGGCAGATCCAGCTGCATCTGGTTGCGCCGGGACTTGACTAGCCGCCGGAGCCAGAACGTCGGTCCGTACAGGCCGACCACCGCGCCAATCGCCGCGCCCAGGGCGAGCACGATGCGGTTTTCAACAAGGACGCCGATCAAGATCGCAAGGGCACAAAGAGCAGCGGTCAGCACATAGCGGACCGCGATGAAGTCACTCGCTGACATGCCGCCAGGCCGGCCGGCGAGCTGCAGCGTCAGCTGGATCTGCTGGCGGGCCTTCTCGGGCACGGTCTGCTCGAGGAGGCGACCAACGCGCCTGATCAAGGGCTTCACGACGCGGTCGCCAAACGGCTGCTGCAGCTCGATCTCGGCGATCGTCACAGGCAGCCCCGTCTCGTAGACGCGCAGCCGGCCCTCCACAACGTCGGCGTTGCTTGGAGCTCTCGGCGTGAGGCTCCAGAACATGGCGAAGACCCCGATGGCGGCGACCACCCCAAGGAGCGATGCGACATAGAGGGCCGCCATCGTCAGACCTTGAAGTTGGTGATCCGGCGGACGAAGTAATTGCCGATGTAGATCGAGATGGCGGCCACGACCAGCAAGGCACGTCCGCCAGGATCCGTGAACATGATCCGGAAGTAGCTCGGCGTGATGACGTCGAGGATCCCCGCCACGATGAAGGGCAGGAGCGTGATGATCCAGCCCGACGCTCGCATCTGCGCGGTCAGGGCGGAGATCTGAGATTTCATCTGGATTCGCTGGCGGATGGTGTGCGAGATGCCATCCAGGATCCGCGCCAGGTTGCCGCCGGCCGTCGACTGAATAGAAATCGCGGTGACGATCAGGTCGAGGTCTTCACTCCCGACGCGCCGCACCATGTTCGCGAGCGCCGCCGGCGTGGCGGTGCCAATCTTCATCTCGCGGATTGAACGCGAGAGCTCGTCAGAGATCGGTGCAGAGGTGTTCTGCGCCACTGCTTCGATCGCTTGCGGCAGCGAGAGGCCTGCTTTCATCGCGTTCGAGAGGAGACTCAGCATGTCCGGCAACCGGGCGTTGAACGTCTTCAGCCGCCGGCCCTGCCGCCACTTCACATATCTCATCGGCAGCAGGTAAGCGATTACGCCCGCGGCGACAAAGTGCGGCTCGAAGCCGAAGCGCCACAAGGCAAGCAGGGCGCCCGCTGTCAGGAAACCGAGCTGGATCATGACAAACTCGGAAGTCCGCAGCTTGAGGTCGGCACGCGCCAGATGCTCGGCGAGGCTCAGCCCGCTGTTCAGCCGGCGGTGGCGGCGGGACCGATCCACGAGAGCCTCAAAAGGCCTGTTGATCCGGTCTCGCATCGTCGGGGGCTGGAGGCGGCCTGCTGGCCAGCCGGCCCACAACGGGCTGCCGGTTCGAGACGTCTCTGTGGCCGGGAGTGCGATCGCAAAGCCCGCCAGAAGCACGCCGGCAGCGGCAATCACGGCCAGCACCACGGTTGCGCTCACGCCAGGACCACCGCCGGCTCGAAGATGGATGGCCCTACGGATTCGCCGCGCTCGACGAAACGGTCCATGTGCTTCGACAGGTGGCCGGTCGGTACGTGAGCACCCGTTGCGTTGCCCTCATGGTCGACGCCGGACTGCCTGAACTGGAACAGCTCCTGGTACTCCATCTCGCCGTTCGTCAGACCTGTGATCTCGACGACGCTGACGATCTTGCGCTGGCCACCGCGAACCCGTTCGACCTGAACGACAAGGTCGATCGCGGAAGCGATCTGCTTCTGGACTGCGCGTGCGGGTAGGTCCGCCCCGCCCATCAGCACCATCGTTTCGAGACGGCCAAATGCGTCGTAAGGGGAGTTGGCGTGGACGGTGCTCATCGAGCCCTCGTGCCCGGTGTTCATGGCCTGCAGCATGTCGAGAGCCTCGCCGCCGCGGCACTCACCGACGATGATCCTGTCCGGGCGCATGCGCAGCGCGTTGCGCACCAGATCGCGGATACCGATCGCGCCGGTCCCTTCGACGTTGGGCGGCCGTGACTCGAGCCGGATGACGTGCTCTTGACGGAGCTGCAGCTCCGCGGAATCTTCGACTGTGACGATGCGCTCGTCCGGTGGGATGTAACCGGAAAGGATGTTGAGGAGGGTGGTCTTGCCGGAAGAGGTTCCACCCGAGACAAGGATGCTGAGCCTGCTGCGAACCGCGGCGCGAAGGTACTCGAGCATGTCGGCAGTCGCTGCTCCCATCGCCAGCAGGTCCTGCGGTCGAAGCTTTTCGCGCGAGAACTTTCGGATCGTCATGCACGGACCGTCAAGCGCAAGCGGCGGTAGCACGACGTTCACCCGGGACCCGTCGCGGAGGCGCGCATCGCACATCGGCGAGCTCTCGTCGACCCGCCGCCCGACTGTGCTGACGATGCGGTCGATCACCTGGCGGAGTTGAGCGGTACTTTCGAAGACCATCGGGCTCAGGCTCACGCGGCCGTGGCGCTCGACGTAAATCTGACTCGGGTGGTTGACCATGATCTCCGAGATCGCAGAGTCCTCCAGAAGTGGTTGAAGGGGGCCCAGGCCGAGGACCTCGTCGAGAAGCGCATCGACCAGGTGGCCGTAGTCGAGCCGGTTGACAACGAGGCCGGCGGCTTTCATGTGCTCGTCGGCGAGGCTTGTGATGCGTGCGCGCACGCCCGCGCGGTCGGTGATGTCGATCTCGTCGGCGTGGCGCTCGACCAGCAAGGTGTGAATCGCCGCCTTGGCCGCCGACAGGGTGGCCGGGACGCGGCCTGTCTTCTGGACGCTTTCCTCGGGCGGGGCGGCCGCCACCAGCGTGTCGTCCGACTTGCTTCGAGATGCTGGGATCACGCTGAATCCGGTGCCGAGAGCGACGTCGGTCACCTCCGGACGGCGGCGTGCGTCGAGTCTGTCTTTCAGAGCCACGATTCGATGAATCCCAATTCGCGAGTCAACCTTCGAAGCGCAATGACCGATGCCTGCTTCACATGCGGGCTGCGGTCCGCATTAAGTCGCTCCAGGTCCAGGATTGCCGCGCCGTCGTGGAGCACGCGGAGGGCCTTAGTTGCCGCGACCCTGACTTTCCACTCTGGGTCCGTGAGCGCGGCCAGCACCGCAGGGATCGCGGCGCTGGAACCGATCCAGCCAAGGGCGCGACAGCTGATGGCCCGCTCGCGCGGGGTCCCGTGCAGCAAGAGCGCGACGAGCGGCCCAACCGCCGTAGGCCGGCGGCGCAGGCCGGCCGCGAGCGCCGCGGCAGGCTTTACCCCCGGCCGCTGGGGCGCTCCCAAGGCCACCTCGAGAAAGAGGTCTGGGGCGGCCCGAGCCAGCGCGCCAATCAGCGTTCGGCGCGGGCCGGTTCGCTGAATCGCCCTCAGCAGCACGTGCGCGCTCTGGGACCCCCCGATCCTGCCCAGCGCGCGCGCCGCTGTGTCGGCCATCACCCGATCTTTCGACGCCAGCATCGGGGCAAGGAAGCTGACCGCCTGTGGCATGCGCAGCGCACCCAGGATCCGCGCACTGCTGCGCCGCGCAGAGACGCTCTTGGCCGAGAGACGGTCGATGGCAGAGTCCGCGATGCCGGAATTGCGAAACACAGCCATCAGGCGCAGCAGCGCGGTGCTGTCGCATCCGAGCGGCCTTGTGATCTCTTCGAGGACCGCGGCCACGTCGACGTCTCTCTGCGAGAGGTCGATGGACAGCTTCTCTCTCGGGCCATTCGCAACAGCCTCGAAACTGCGTTTCAGCGAGGCTCGCCGCAAACGGTTTCGGGCCAGGTCGATGGCGACCGCGGGTGAGGCTGGGCTCATGCAGGCTTATGGGCGCCGATGAGCGCCTCCTCCTGCAGTGCGACGCGGCCATGCGTCGCGTCAAGTAGGGTGGCGAGCCTCAGACAACCCCTGGTCATCTCGCTGCGCGCGTCGGCGGCGCTCAAGATGACCCCGTCGACCGCCGCCTGCTCAGGCCGCGTGCCGTCGAATCCGACTTCGACGTTGACCTCGCGCTTGAGCATTCGCTCGACTGCCGGTCGCGTCACTGCCGGCTTGACAGATCGATTGTTGAGAACCACCGTGAGCCGGTCGTGCGGAGTGCCGAGCTGGGTGAGGATCTCGATGGCATCGGCCGCGCTTTTGACCGCCGAAAGCTCAGGCGCTGCGACCAGCACGATGTGCTGCGTGAGGTCGAAAAGGGCAAGGGTGGAATCTGTGATGGTCACCCCGAGGTCGACGACGATGTAGCGAAAGGTCTTCCGCAGGACCGCGATCGCTCGTGTTATCAGCTCCGGCGTCACGTCGTCCGCCTCTTCTGGACGGAGGGCCCCGGGCAGGATCATCGGACCCTGGACGTGATGGAGCACAGCGCTGAGAAGGACCTCCTCGAAGGCGTCCTGGGGGACCGACCCGGTCCGAGCCAGGCAGCTTGTCGGGACCAGCCCTGCAAGCAGCGCCGAGTGCGAGTAAGGAAAGTCGAGATCGAGCAAAAGGACCTCGCCCGGGTATCGCTGCGCGAGCGCGCCGACGAGGTTGAGCGCGATGCATGTTCCGCCAGATCCACCCTTAGGTGAGTAGACGCCCACCACGGTGGCCTCCCGGAGCAGCATTCCCCACGTCGCCTGGACGCTCGTGTCCGCGTACTGGGCAAAGCGCTGCTCGGCAAGCCGCCTCAGGTCGTCGAGGATCGCGTGATAGCGACCACCAAGCACTGCGAGGAGGCTCTGCCGGTCGAGACCAAGAAGAGTGCATTCCGACTGTGCGTACACGGAGGCTTGCTGTCGTCGGTTCAGCACGCAGGCTCCTTCGCCGACAAAATCACCGGCGGCGAGGACCGCGACCGTGACCGTTCCAGGCGGCCTCTCCACGACCACGCGACAGCGGCCCTCCTCGATGAAAAAGATCGTGTCGCCAGGGTCACCCTGGAAAACGACCATCTCGCCGCTCGGAATCCGGATTCGGCGCAGGCGGCGGGCCAGGGCGCGGAGCACCGACTCCGGCATGGTGTAGAACACCGGCGCGCCCTCGAGCACGGCCAGGCGCGTGACCAGATCGTGGAAGGCGGGCCACGTGTTGTCGGGGCGCTTCTGGGCAGCCTGGTCGGAAGACTCCTTTTCGCCCGTGGCGAGCAAGGGCCGCCATGGTCCGGCGCCCCAGCCGATCTCGCGCGTGCGTGGCCTCATACGAGTTCCCGCTACCGGGCGAATCCCCACCGCGCCTCAACCTGGGTTGGGCCGATGATCCCAGGCGCCGTCGTCGGCGGGCAAGCTGAATCGGCCGGCGGCGGCGTCTGCTGGTAATCGTGGTAGGAAAGGAGCACGTACTTGAGGCTGGCGTTGAGGGTTAGCCAGGTCACGTACTGCGCATCACACTCCGACATCAGGACCGTCAAGCTGCTGGCAAGGCCCTGGGCCACGCCTTGCCTGGGCACGGTCGACTCGGGACCGACCCTCACTACGTAGACGCTTGTGAAGACAGTCCGGGTCACCGCCCGAGGGCTGGTGGCTGAGATCAACCCCGTATTGACCGTGGCGATGATGTTGATGTAGTCGCCCTGAGCGATGTAGCCGGCGACCCCTTGCTGCTCGCCAGTCGGCAAGGTGAGCGCGATGTAGCCGGTCGGGATGGGCAAAAAGCTGGATGTCGCGCCGGCGAGCAGGTCCTGATTCGAGGAGACGATGTTTGAGGTGACGACTTGGCCTTTGAGAATTTCAACTATTGCGGCGAAGCCGGTGAGGTCGGCCACGTGAGTGAAAGCCTTCGGAGGCAAGGAGTCCGATGAGACAGTGCCGTAAGTGATCATGTCGGCCGTGATCGGCTCGCGCTGCGCAATGTCTTGACTCGCAATCACAACGCGCACTGAGCCTGCCTGGTGAGACCGGCTCGCAAAAATCGCGCCGAACACCAACATCAACAGGAATGCCAGCAGGGCCAGAGCCACCCCGAGGATGAAGAGCGGCGTGCGAATTCCTGTTGCCGTTGGTTTGGACTGCCCGATGGTGGCCACTAGGAAGACCTCTCGACGGACTGGACCGACGCTACCCAGCGGCCCCCGTCCCAGTAGTCGCCCGGCTCAGTTGGCGGCTCCTGGCCAGTGACGAGGTAGGTCACCCGCCGAAGGACCAGCGTGCCCGCCATCACATCGTGAAGCGCCTGCTTGCGCGGCGTAAATGCCGGCATTAGCCAGCCCAGGCCGAGCAATAAGGTGGAAAAGACCTTGAAGAGGTAGCGAAACGCGGCTCGCCGATACGAGATCGGGTCGCCATGAACGTCTCCGACAAAAAGGTTCAGGGCGATCTTCCCCAGCGTGCCCCGCGCGGGAGAGCTCTCAAACAGGACGTAATAGGCCCACCAGATTGCGGCGGTCACCGGGACAACATTTGCCAGAGCGGGGAGGTTGGCCGGCGCGACCGCGATCACAAGCGTGCCTAGCGTCACGCCGACCGCTCCGATGATGAGCATGTCGATCAGGTGGGCGAGCAACCGGCGCCAGAAGCCGGCGTACGCGACTTCCTTCTTGAGAACCGCCGCCGATATAAGTTGCTCTCGCGGCATGATGCGTGCCGAGCGTTGCTGGCGTGCGAATGGGTGAATCTCGCCCACGCACAGTCCGCAGGGCATTTGCTGCCCCCTGGACGCGACAGCGCTTGCCGGCGTGTAATCACCTCCACGCGGTTCGGGCTGTATGGCCCCAACCTTAATGTTCCGTGCCACCCCACCTTAAAGAGGGCCAACCATCGCAACAAGGGGACATTCGTCCCGGGGCGGCATCCGCGCCCGGATGGCCTAGGACTATCGGCTCAGGGAAGCAGCGCGACGTGGACCCTGCGACGCCGATACCATCACTGTTACCGGGTGCGCGGGTTTCTGCTAGGGCTCGTAGTCCTGATGGGGCTTGTCGTCAGCATCCTGGCGGTCCGGCCCGGAGGATTTCGGAGGCAGCTTCTGCTGGCCGCGCGTCGCCTGCGAATCGCACTGGTGCTAGGCGGCGTGTTCGTTGTTGGGTCCGTGGTCATCCGCCTGGCCTTCAGGTCCGGGCCAGTCGTGGACTTCGGCCCTGCCGTGCTCGCGCTGGCCCTCGCGGTAGCTTTCCTGTTTGTGGCTCGCGATCCCGTTGAGGGTCGCGGCTAAGCCCTCGCCGCCGCGATTGGCAGCTGGCTCGCGGGCCTGAATCGAAGCGCAGCCCCGAGCACCACGCGCCTGATGGCGATGAGCCAGGCCGCGACCAACAGCGGCAGGATCGTGATCAGCAGCCACCACAGAGGGTCCGGGACGGCTGCGCGAAATGCGCTCGGCGTCTTGGCCGCCGGCGCCTTGATGACGGGAACAAGGCTGCCGGCAGGAGACAGCAAGGAGCTGCCCGGCGCGGGATCTGCGCCTTGCGAGACCGGAACATTTGCCGGCTGGCTGTGCGGTGCGGGGGTTGGGGCGGGGTTCGGCGACGGGATGGGCACCGGCGGATTCTTGGGATGCTTGAGCTGGCCGTAATGGTGACCGTGGTTGTTCGGATTGGCGTCCGCATACACCGGAATGGCCGACACGATCAAGAACAGCAGTGACGTCAGCAGGCATGTGGCCGCGACGTGTGGTGAAACGCGCTTCAAGGGCACCCTCCTCTCTCGGGAGAGAACTGTAACCACGGCCGTTCTCCAGTGGATTAGGACTTTGGTCCCATCAAAGTGGGCATAAGCTCGGAACTAGCGCCTTATCATCGGCGCGCTTTGCCATTCACCGCCGAGGACCTGGCCCGGACCGCTTTGGTGCGCATCTTGCCGCGCAGCCGTTACCGGCTGGCCGCGCCGACCGACGCCCGCTTTCAGTCTTTCGCGGCGAACACGACGAGAATCGCGTACCGCCAGCAGGGCGCTACACCTTCCTTTCTTTTGTTCTCGGGGCCGGGGCAGAATCCGCATGGCGCGGCAATGGCCGCGGCCTCGTGGGCGGAGCAGAACTGGCGGCCCAACGCGATCCAGCGCAAGGTCCGGCCGGGCGTCGTGGTCGTGCACGTCGCCCCCGGCAACCAGCTAACCCCCGCAGGACAGGTCAGCGGAGCGGTGGTGCCGGCGGCCGTGTGGACGGTCGACGCGGCGGTGGGCAAAGTCCAGGCGACCGGCAGGCCGCCCGGATCGCCGTCGGCCGGCGAGGTGAGGCAGGCGGCAAACGCGCTCATGCGAGGCGAGCCGGCGCCGACCCTGGGCGAGCTCGACCTGGCGGAAAGAGGCGTTATGCAGCTCCGCACCGTCTCCATGCCGCGTGCCGTGAGTGGGCTGCTGGGCCTCTTTCTTTTCTACTTTGCGCTGCGCTACGGGATCGGAGGTCTGTTGAGCCTGATGATCCTGCCGAACCTGCTCGGCGCAGGCACCGAGCCGACGAACACCGGCAAGCTGCTCGTTGTCGCGCAGCTCGTCGTCAACGCACTCCTGCTCGCGGGAATAGTTCTGGGTGTGGGCCTTCTCCTCAACTTCCGCAACATGGCTTTTCGCGTCCCCGGGTTCTCGAGCGGATCAACCACCACTCGCAATGTGTCATGGGGCGCCTACATCGCGGCGATGATCGTCCTAGCTGTGACGCTCGACGGCGTGCTTCCGGCGGCAGAGCACAGGAGCCTGGTCAATCCCAACCCAAACCAGTACACGCACGTTGCGGCCACCATCACCGACGACGGCGGCGAGACTTACGTCGTTGTGAACGGGGACCTGACTGTCGATCTATCGGGCTGGCCGCAGTCGGAGTGGTCCGGAGTGCAGGTCACGACGAGCAACCCAAGCGTGCTCTCCCTGGATTCGAAGCCGGCGGCAAGCGGACCGCCGATCGCCACGTTCACCGCCCACCAGGCCGGGGCCTCACGCGTGAACGCGACGTCGGCCGACGGGCGGTACTCGTTCCAGCTGCGAGTCGACGTCGGACCGCAGCCGACCTAGGCTCGGGCTGCGTCCTTCAGCGACGTGATGTACTGCGACGCGGCCACGGCCGCGGTCGTCCCATCGCCTACCGCTGTGGCGATCTGCTTGGTCAGCTGCGCGCGCACGTCGCCAACCGCCCAGATACCGTCCACCGAGGTCTGCATGTTGCGGTCGGTCAGGATATAGCCCGCCTGGTCGTGGTCGACGTGCACCTTCAAGAGCGCCGAGTTGGGCACGAAGCCGACAAAGATGAACACTCCGCCGACCTTCAGCTCCTTCACCGTTCCGTGCTGCTCGTAGCGCACGGCCTGGACCTTGGCGTCCCCTTCGATCTCCTTGACGTGCGCGTCAAAGATGAACTCGATCTTCTTGTTCTCCCGGGCCCGCTCGATGAGGATCGGCTGGGCACGAAGCTCGCTTCGGCGATGCAGGATGTAGACCTTCGAGGCGTAGCGGGTCAGGAAGTCGCCCTCCTCGACTGCGGCGTCTCCCCCACCGATGACGGCCAGCTCCTGGCCTTTGAAAAAGGCCCCGTCGCACACGGCGCAGTAGCTGACCCCTCGGCCCGACAACTCCTTCTCGCCCGGAACCTGTAGGTAGCGAGGGAGGCCGCCGGCGGCCATGATCAGGGCCGGGGCGCGCAGCTCTTCGCCGGACTCGAGGCGGACGACCTTCGTGTTGCCCTCGACATCGATCTCATGGACCGGCTCGAAGTCGCGGACCTCGACACCGAACTTCCGGGCGTGCTCGCCCATCTTCATGGCGAGCTCGGAGCCCAGGATCGAGTCGAAACCGGGGTAATCCTCGACCAGCTCGGTATTCAGCAGCTGGCCGCCGAGCGGCCCACGGTCGAGCACGGCGGTCTTCAGGTTCATCCTCGCCGTGTAGAGGGCCGCAGCCAGCCCGGCCGGGCCGCCCCCCACGATGATGACGTCGTACTCGCTCATTGCCTTAACAAGAATTGTTCCCGGGGGGGTGGGTATTCCTAACTCGATGCCGCCGGGCTTTCTAGCCGTGCTGGTAGCGAACTCCGAAACCACCGCGCGGGGCGTGGCAGGAGATGTTGTCAAAGGGGCAGCCGATGGAGCAGGCCCCACACTCGATGCAGTTCCCGAAGCTGACCAGGGTCTTCTTCTGCTCTTCGTTCCACTCGTAGACGCCGGCCGGACAGAAGTGGGTGCAGTACTTGCCGGTGCACTTCGAGAGGCAGACGTTCTGGTCGACGATCTCGATGTGTGGCTTGCCGGTGTCCTCGTTGTACTTGACGGTGAATAGCTTGTCGGTCAGCTTTTCCATCAACCCGCTCCAAACCTCTCCCAGATCCGGCACATCAGGCGGACCGTGTTGACGTAATCGGCGGTCCGGATGTTCTCGTTCGGGGCGTGGATTCGATTGTCCGGCCGTCCAACGCCTACCGGCAGGACCGTCGGGATGCCAAGGTCCGCAACCACCGGGTGCATGGGGCCCGTCGCCGGCATGAAGGGCCAGAGCACGGGCTCACCGTACATCTCGCGGACAGACTCGATCGCCGACCGGGCGATGGCCGAGCTCGGGTCAGATCGCGCTGGTTTTTCGCCTTCCCCTGCCAGGATCTCGACCCGGCCGAACCCGTGCCGGTCGAGGTGCTTGCGCAGCAGGTCGAGCACGTCGTCCGGGTCCTGGGCGGGGATCAGCCGGAAGTCGAGCTTCGCCGTCGCCTCCGCCGGGAGGACCGTCTTAGAGCCGGGCCCCTGGTAGCCGGTCGTGATGCCGGCGATGTTGCAGGTGGGCAAGAACAGCATCTGCTCGATCACCTGGTCCGCTTTCGGGTCGCGCACCAGCTTGTCAAACCCGACGAGGTTGCGTCGCTTCTCGATCTCCGGGTCGATGCCGGCCATCATCCGGCGGTCCGCGTCGGTGGGCTGGACGACCTTGTCGTAAAAGCCTTCGATCTTGATGTTCATGTCCTGGTCGCGCAGGCTCGCCAGCGCGCCGACGAGGTACATCGCAGCGGATGGATAGATGGACGCGAAGCCGGAATGCTGGTCGAAATCGAGCTGTTTGACACGGAGGTTGACGTAGAGCAAGCCGCGGCAGCCGAACTGCAGCGTCGGCCGGCCGGCGTCGTCAAACGAAGCCCCCGACTCCCACAAGCATCCGTCAGCGCGCAGCTTGGCGGCATGGTCGTGCGCGATCTTCTGGAAGGTCTTCGACCCGATCTCCTCCTCCCCCTCGATGAGAAACCGCAGCGTCACCGGCACCTCGCCGAGCTCCTTCAGCGTCTCAACTGCGTGGATTCGCGCCATGACGTCCGCCTTGTCGTCGGCGACGCCGCGCGCGACGATGCGTCCGTCTTGCTCCGCGGGTTCGAATGGCGGCGACTTCCAGAGGTCGAGCGGATCGACCGGCTGCACGTCGTAGTGCTCGTAGAGGAGGAGCTTCCGGCGGCCGGCGCCGGGAACCTCGGCGTAGAGCGCCGGCATCCCGCCTCCGTCCAGAGTCTCGACTCGGTCGGTGAATTTGGCCAGCCGGCCGGCCAGCCAGTCTCGGGCCGGCTGCACTGCGTCGAGCCCGTGGTTGGAGATGCTGGGGAATGAACAGAGCTCTTTGAGCTCATCGACAAAGCGCCGCGAATGCTTCTCGATGTACGCGTCCACCGCGCTGGTTGAGATCACCAGGCCATCGTAACCTTCTAGCAATGAACGAGGCAGCGGAGGAATTTCACTTCTCGCCTCGGCCAAACCGAGCCGCGGAGATCAACTGGCATACGTGGTCGCAAGGGGCCTTCGACGAGGCGCGAGAGACAAGCCGGCCCATCCTTCTCTCCATCTCCGCCGTGTGGTGCCACTGGTGCCACGTGATGGACGAAACCACGTATTCGCATCCGGCCGTGATCGATCTCATCAACCGCGAGTACGTGCCAGTCCGCGTCGACAACGACGTCCGCCCTGACATCAACCAGCGCTACAACATGGGCGGCTGGCCCAGCACCGCCTTCCTGACCCCGTCGGGCGACATCCTCACCGGCGCCACGTACATGCCGCCCGACCAGATGGCAAGCGCACTTCTGCGAATCGCGGATTACTACCGTTCCAACCAGGCCGAGGTGGCGAGCCGCGTGCTGGAGGCGCGGAAGCGAGCCGCCTCCGGAGTCGCGCGAAGCGCGGGCCAGCTCGAACCCGGCCTGGTCGATCTCATCCTCGACGCGGTCAGGTCGGCCTACGACCAGGAGTACGGAGGCTTCGGCGGCGCGCCGAAGTTTCCCCAGACCGACGCGATCCTGCTGCTGCTCGAGCAGTCCGTTCTGCGGTCGGACCCCGAGCTGCGCCGCATGGCCGAGCACACGCTGGAGCGCATGACAGGCGGCGGGACGTACGACCAGGTCGCGGGTGGTTTCTTCCGCTACTCGACGACGCAGGACTGGAGCGTCCCGCATTTCGAGAAGATGCTCGAAGACCATGCGGCTTTGGTCGAAGCGCTTGCCGCGGCCGGCAAAACGGACGCGCTGGACAGGACGACCGCGTATCTCGACCGCGTGCTGCGCGACCCCAAGACCGGGCTTTATGCTGGCAGCCAGGACGCCGACGAGCACTACTACTCGATGGATGCGGAGGAGCGCCGCGCCGCCGCCGCGCCATACATCGACCGCCGCGTCTACACCGCGTGGAACGCTGCGCTCGCGATCGCTTACCTCGACGCGGCGCTGCGCCTCGACCGCCCGATTTTGCGCGAGAACGCGGGCAAGCTTCTGGATTCGCTCTTCAGGCGTGCGTACCGCCGCGGCGAGGGCATGTCACATGCCGAGGGGGTCAGTGGCCAGCTGGGCGACCAGGTGTGGGCGCTGTGGGCCGCGCTGCGCGCCCACCAGCATGGCCTGGGCGGCGACTGGATGGCGATCGCGGAGGACCTGGCGACCCACATCGAAGCCACTTACGCAGACCAGGAGCTGGGAGGTTACCTCGACCACGCCGGTGACGAAGAGCTCGGGCGCCTCGGCGAGCGGATCAAGCCGCTGGCGGAAAACTCGGTCGCGGCGATGGCCCTGATCGAGCTCGACATCGTGTTGGGCGACCCGTCGTCGCCGTACCGCGACCGGGCGCGCCGCGCCCTTGAGTCGGTGGCCGCGCTGCCGCGCCAGTACGGGCTGATGGCCGCGGTATTCGCGCGAGCGCTCGACCGCATGGGCCACGCGATCAAGATCACCACCAGAAACTCTGACCTCGCGCGCGCCGGAGTGGTCGCGCATCCCTACGCCGTCCTCGACCCGGCGGGCGATCAACGCGCAGTCGTCTGCGCGGGGACAATATGCTTGGCGCCGGTGTCCACACCCGACGCCGTCAAGGAAGCGATCCAACAAGCATCGACCTCGCGTGCCTGAGAGTCGTCGTCACTTCGCGCATCGGGTCGACTCGGCACTAGACGACCCAAGCCTCCAGAAGGCTTTGGTCGGCGCCATGACCGGTCTGCGCGGCCGCCGCAACGCCGCTTTCGAGAGCTTCGACTTCGCCAAGGGTCGTGCGGACTTGAAGCGCCGGCGTCAGGCCAACCTCGATCGACTCCCCGAGCTGCTCGAGCAGTTCACAGAGCGCCTTGCCGCTGTCGGAGGCGCGGTGCATCTCGCGAAGGACGCGACGGAGGCTCGCGACATCATCGGCCAGCTGTGCTGGAACGCGGGGAGCAGTTTGCCCGCCGGAGCTCGCATGGTCGTGACGAAGGTCAAGTCGATGGCAAGCGAGGAGATCGAGCTGAACCCGTATCTCGAGGGACTCGGCATCGAAGTCGTCGAGACCGACCTCGGCGAGCGGATGGTGCAGCTCACGCACACACATCCGTCGCACCTCATCGCGCCGGCGATCCACCTGACCAAAGAAGACGCGGCCGAGGTGTTCGGCACTGAGCCGACGGTCGAAGCGATACAGCAACACGCGCGCGATTCGTTACGCAAGAAGTTCATCGACGCGATGGTGGGAATCTCCGGCGCTAACATGGCCATCGCCGAGACAGGCACCATCGTGCTGGTCACCAACGAAGGCAACGCAGACCTCACGACGACCCTACCCCCCGTCCACATCGCGCTGTTCGGCATCGACAAGTTGGTGGCATCGCTGGACGACGCAGTTGCAGTGCTGCGCATGTTGCCGCGCAGCGGCACCGGCCAGATCATCTCCAGCTACGTCAACTGGATCACAGGTCCGTCGCGCTCGGCCGACATCGAGCAGTCCCTGACCATCGGGGTGCACGGGCCGCGCGAGCTGCACTGCGTGATCCTCGACAACGGCCGCGAGAAGATGCTCGATGACCCGATCTTTCGCGACGCCCTCACATGCATCCGGTGCGGCGCATGTTCCAACGCCTGCCCACCGTTCATGGCGGTCAGCGGCCATCAGTTCGGCCATATCTATAACGGGCCGATCGGTCTTGTCCTGACTCCCTTCCACCATGGGCTTAACACGGCTGACCTGCCCAACACGCTCTGCGTTCAATGCAACGCGTGCCAGGAGATCTGCCCTGTCGATATCCCGCTGCCGCGGCAGATCCTCGAGCATCGCCGCGCAGGCCGCAAGTCGCTCCGCAAGCAAGCGCTGGTTGGCGTCTGGAAGAAACCCAAGGTTGCGGATCGTTTGCTGCGGACGGCGGCCCCGTTCACGAGCCTTGTGCCCGGCACGCCGCGCCTCGCCCAGACGCCTTATCGCGACAGGGTGCATTCCAGCCGGGTGGACGGGGAGCCGCTGACGATCTTCGCCTCCTGCCTGGCCGACCGGGTGTGGCCGGAGTCGGCGGTGGCGCTCGAGCGGATAGCGACAGCGGCGGGCTTCCGGGTTGGATTTCCCAAGGAGCAGTGGTGTTGCGGCCTGATCGCCGCCAATGCGGGCGACTTCGCGGCGGGCGCTGACCTGTCGGGTGACCTTGCGGCTTCCCTTCGAGATTCCAAGGGTTTGATCGTGACGCCCTCGGCTTCCTGCTTCGGCGCCTTCACGATAGACGCGCCGGACTGGGGCGCCAAGTCCGACCAAGGCGTGCGCGACCGGATGCGCGACTCGACCCGGTTCGTGCTCCAGCTCCTGGAGTCGAACGAGAAGCTGGTCGAGGCGAAGCGCATGAGCCTGAAGATCGCTTACCACGATTCCTGCCAGAGCCTCCGGCAACTCGGTCTGAGGAGCGAGCCGCGGCGGGTCCTCGAGCTCGCAGGCTACGAGGTCGTCGACCTGCCCGACATCGCCAACTGCTGTGGCTTCGGCGGCACCTTCAGCCTCGAGTGGCCGCGAGTCGCGGACCGCCTGGCGGAGTGGAAGCTCGATGCCATCGCGAAGACGGGCTGTGAGGTGATCGCATCAGACAACCCGGGCTGCCTGATGCACATCGACGCCGCGGCCCGGAAGCGTCACATGAAGCTGCGTGTGGCCCACGTGCTGGAGCTGGTCGCCGAACACCTGGCCTGACAGCCCCGCGCTTTACGCTTAACGCTGCCGTGAAGATCACCCTGGTCTCGGCGGGGCCCGCCGAGCTGAACGTCGACGCCCTCGCGGTACCCGTCGTCACCGGTCAGCGCCTGGCCGGTGCGGCACTCGAGCTCGACCGGGTGATGGGTGGCGTGCTCTCCGAGATGGTCGTCAACGCGGAGTTCAGGGGCCGGATCCACGAGGTCCTTCCGATCCCGGCCCAGGGCAAGATCAAGCCCCGCCGCGTGATCCTCTACGGTCTCGGCGCGCTCCACGACCTCGACGGCCAGCGCCTTCGCTCCGCCCACCACGAGCTCGTCCGGGCTTCGCGCACCTGGGGCTACAAGCGCATGGCGATCCTGAGGACCGACCCGTTAGGCATGGACAGCCTGAAGGCCGTGGTCGAAGGCTCGGTCATGGGTACGTTCGAGCGTCGCTCGCGACAGACCGGCGCAGCGCCTGAGCGGCGCGAGATCGACGAGATCGTCCTCGCCGGCTTCGGCACTGGGCGCGAGCGGGAAGTCGTGGCCGCGCAGGAGAACGGGGAGGCCACCAACCGCGCCCGTGAGTGGCAGAACGCCCCACCGAACGAGCTGACCCCCGACGCGCTGGCGCAAGAGGCGATGCGTATCGCGCAGCGGCACAACATGGAGATCGAGATCCTCGGACCGGCCGAGCTGAAGAGCGGAGGCTATAACCTGCTGCTCGGAGTCGGCGCCGGGTCGGCCAAGCCTCCACGGCTCATCCGGGTCCGCCACCACGGCAACCACCAGGAAGGCACTGCCAACGGCAAGACTCTCGCAATCATCGGTAAGGGCATCACCTTCGACGCCGGTGGCATCTCGCTCAAAGACCCTGACCACATGAGCCAGATGAAGGACGACATGTCGGGTGCAGCCGCCGTGCTTTCGGCGATTGACGTGATCGCCTCACGCAAGCTCCCGCTCGACGTGATGGCGGTCATCGCGGCGGCCGAGAACATGCCGGGGCCGACAGCCCAGCGGCCGGGTGACGTGATGGTCAGCGCCGATGGAAAGACAGTCGAGGTCGTCAACACCGACGCCGAGGGCAGGCTGGTCCTCGCCGACGCACTGACGCACGCGCTGCGCAACGGCGCCACCCACCTCATCGACCTGGCCACGCTCACGGGCGCCGCGACGGTAGCGATCGGCCACGCAGCCAGCGCAGCTGTGAGCAACGACGACGAGTTCTGGTCTGTTGTCGACCAGGCCTCGCGCGAGGCGGGCGACCGCGTCTGGCGCCTGCCGATCTATGCCGACTACCGCATCCTGCTGCGCAGCCAGATCGCCGACCTGCGCAACGCCGAGTATGGAGAGGCCGGGACCATCATGGGCGGTATGTTCATCGCCGAGTTCGCCGGCGGCAAGCCATGGGCCCACATCGACATCGCCGCCTCGGCCTGGAACACGAACCTCGAGCTGACCACAGTGCTGCGGGGCCCGAGCGGGGCCGGCACACGGCTGTGCATCGAGCTGGCGGAGCTCATGGCGGCCCGTGTCGCGGAACTCAAAACAGTGGCTGAGCGTTAACACAAAGGTGGCCATCCTCGAGACGATCCGTTCGCCCGCCGATCTCAAAGCACTCGACCAGCCCAGGCTGACCCAGCTAGCTTCCGAGGTGCGGGCTTTCCTGGTCGAGCAGACCTCGAAAACGGGCGGGCACCTATCGCCGAATCTGGGCGTGGTCGAGCTCACATTCGCCCTGCACCGAGTCTTCGACAGCCCGACCGACGCGATCGTGTGGGACACGGGTCACCAGGCCTATGTGCACAAGCTGATCACCGGCCGGGCGGCTCAGTTCGGAGGTCTGCGCCAGGCGGGTGGGCTGTCGGGCTACCCGTCGCGCCAGGAGTCCGACCATGACCTAGTGGAGAACAGCCATGCCTCGACCTCTTTGAGCTACGCGCTCGGCATCGCCGAGGCGCGGCTGCGCAAGCGCCACCCTGGGTTCGTGGTGGCGGTCATCGGCGACGGCGCCCTCACAGGCGGGATGGCTTATGAGGCGCTCAATCAGATCGCCCACCTGCAGCCGCCGAACCTGATCATCGTGATCAACGACAACGGCCGCTCCTACGCTCCGACCGTGGGCGGCCTTGCCCGCCATCTGTCGCAGCTGCGCGTCGACCCTCGATACGAGCGGATCAAGGACGACATCTCGCGCTTGCTGCGAGACCTTCCGCTGGTCGGCGCGACCGCTGACCAGGCTGCGTACCGGGTCAAGGAAGGTTTGAAGCAGCTGCTCCAGCCGTCGACGATGTTCGAAAGCCTCGGCATCAAGTACGCCGGGTTGGTGGACGGGCATGACGAGCCGGCCCTGGAAGAAGTCCTCACACGTGCGAAGAAATTGCGGGAGCCGGTGGTCGTGCACGTGGTGACGGAAAAGGGACACGGCTACGGCCCAGCGGTCGAGGATGAGGTGGACAAGCTCCACGGCGTGAGCGCGTTCGACCCACTAACAGGGCGGCCGCGTTCGACCGAGGTCACGTACACGGACGTCTTCGGCGAGGCTTTGATGAGCGCTGCAGCGCGAAGACCCGAGGTCTGTGCGATCACTGCCGCGATGGCGTCGTCGACCGGTCTCTTGAACTTCGCGAAGGAGTTTCCCGACCGTTTCTTCGACGTTGGCATCTGCGAGCAGCATGCCGTCACCTTCTCAGCCGGCCTCGCGCTGGCCGGCATGCACCCGGTGGTCTGCATCTACTCGACGTTCCTCGCCCGCGCTTTCGACCAGACGATCATGGACGTCGCGCTGCACAAGCTTCCCGTGGTCTTCGTTATCGATCGGGCGGGTGTCACCGGCCCAGACGGCGCGTCGCACCACGGGATCTTCGACCTCTCCTACCTGCGCCTCATCCCAAACCTCAAGATCGCCGCCCCAAAGGACGCGACTGAGCTGTGCGCGTTGCTCGAGACGGCGCTGGCCACGGATGGACCAATCGCGATCCGATATCCGAAAGGACCGGTTCCATCAACCCCGGACCTGCCGGTGGAGCCGCTGCCGGTCGGCCGGTGGGAGGAGCTGAGGAAGGGCGGCGATGCTGTGATCTTCGCCGTAGGCCGGATGGTCGAGGTCGCGGGCGAGGCCGCGGAGCGCCTCGAGATGCAGGGCGTCTCGTGCGCGGTCGTCAATGCGCGTTGGGTCAAGCCGGTCGACCCGCGCATCGCAGACTGGGCGCGCACGCATCCGCTGGTCATCACGGTCGAGGACAACGTGGGGACCGGCGGCTTTGGAGGCGCCGTCCTCGAGGCTCTCGCGCCGCACGGCCTGGCTGGCCGCGTTCGCAACCTCGCGCTGCCCGACGAGTTCCTGCCCCACGGCAAGGCGGCAGACATCCTCCGCGAGCATGGCCTCGACGCAGCTGGGATCGCGAAGTCGGTCTACGAGGCCGTCCGGGGCCGCGTCCCCGAAAAGACCTAGAGCTTCCTTCTCCCGGAAAAGCCTTCGCCGATCCGATGCCAGTGCTCGACGCGCTCCTCGCCGAGCTTCCAGCACAGCTCAACCAGCTCACCTTCGCGATACGACGGAAAATCGATGAGTCCTTCGAGCGGTCCTTTGAGCTGGATGCCCATGCTGTTGAGGCTGAGTACCGCCTTGAGCAGCTCCTCTTCGGCCCCGTGCACGGCGTCTTGAGCTTGCTGCTGCCGCTCGCGGTCTGAGCCGTTGGCGCCAGGTCGCTGCATCGCGTAGTCGGCCATCCGGAGCTGCTCTTCCAGGTCGGGCCGCAGCGCTGAGAGCTCCGCGATCTGCGCCACGATGGGGCGAACGCGAGGCAGCTCGCGATTTGCCTCCTCAACCGTGTACGTGCGGAGCCTCTGCACCGCTCAACGATACTTCGTTCGATGGACGCCACGGCCATGAAACGTCGCCTCGCTGAGGCGCCCGTCGCGCGCCTCGCGACAGCTGACGTCGAGGGCCGGCCGCACATCGTGCCGATCTCTTTCGCACTGGACGGCGACACGATCTACTTTGCCGTCGACGCCAAGCCCAAGCGCACGCGCGACCTCAAGCGCCTGCGCAACATCGCGGCCAACCCCGCCGTGTCGGTGCTGGTCGACCACTACGAAGACGACTGGACAAGGCTGTGGTGGGTGCGGGCGGATGGCACTGCGCGGGTTGTCGACGACCGCGCCGAGGCCGCTCGCGCCACGGACGCCCTCGCCGGCCGTTATCCGCAGTACCGTCGAGCCCGCCCAGCGGGTCCCGTCGTCGCCATCTCGAACATTCGACTCTCAGGTTGGTCTGCGAGGTGAGCCCGTGCAACCCAGGCGGTCAATTTTGATCCTTGACAAGACGCGACGTCTTGTCTAGTCTCGTCGCATCGAACCCGGGGGAGCACGCGAGCGGATCCTGACTCGGGCCAGGGTCGTGCTGGCCATGGGAGGCCGGCCGACCGTGGAGGACTTTGCGACAGCCGCCGGAGTGTCCCGGGCCAGCTTCTACCGCGCGTTCAAGTCACGCGATGCCCTGATCGAGGCCCTCAACCGGGTCCCTGAGCCCGATGCACGGGAGCGAATTCTCGCCGCGACGTTCCGCATGGTCGGCGAGCGTGGTCTCAGCTCGCTCTCGATGGACGAGCTAGCGGGCAAGGCCGGCGTGTCGCGCGCTTCCGTCTACCGACTCTTCCCCGGCAAGAGCGCCCTCTTCACAGCCCTGGTGCGCGCCTACTCCCCCCTCGAGCCGGTCACCAAGGTGCTCGCCGCGATGGGGGACGAGCCACCGGGGGTCGTCATGCCAGAGGTCGCGCGCGCCGTCTATCGCACGGTCTATGCCAACGGCGAGAACCGAACCGGGCTTCTCCGCGCGATCTTCTTCGAGGTCAGCAGCCTCTCCCCCGACACCGAGGCTGCGGCTCGCGACGTGATCACCAATCTCGTCGGAATGCTCGCGAGGTACCTCACCACCCAGATGTCAGCAGGGCGCTTACGACAGATGCATCCGCTGCTGGCGCTGCAGTCGTTCGCCGGGCCCATCTTCTTTCACCTCATCACTCGTCCCGCTGCCGAACGAGTGCTGGGCATCGAAATCGGCGGCGAAGACGCAGTGACCGAGCTGGCCGAGGCTTGGCTGCGCGGCATGTCGCCGGAGGAGAAGCGATGAGCGAGCAATACGCGGTAAGCGTGGAGGACGTGTCCAAATCGTTTGGCGGGTTCAAGGCGCTGAACGGTGTGACCCTGCGCGTACGCCAGGGCGAGATATACGGCTTGCTCGGCCCGAACGGCGCCGGCAAGACGACGTTGATCCGCCTCATCTGTGGGCTCCTCGAAGCGCACGCCGGCAACGTGACGGTGCTGGGGCAGCGCATGCCCAATGTCGGGGTGCTGCGGCATATCGGCTACATGACGCAGCAGGCCGCGCTCTATCCGGCATTGTCCGTGGAAGAGAACGTACGGTTCTTCGCCGCCATCAACGGGGCCGAGGCGGGCGTGAAGGAGGCGCTCGAGCTGGTGCAGCTCTTCGACCGGAGAAGGTCGGTCGTGGCGACTCTGAGCGGCGGCATGCGGCAGCGGTGTTCGCTGGCGTGCGCGCTCGTACACCGTCCTGAGCTGTTGCTGCTCGATGAACCGACGGTCGGCATCGATCCCCAGCTTCGGGTCCAGTTCTGGGAGTACTTCCGCAATATGGCGGCCGCCGGGACGACGATGGTCGTTTCCAGCCATGTCATGGACGAGGCCGATCGCTGCCAGCGCCTCGGCCTGATCCAGTACGGCAGGCTCCTCGCCGAAGGCACGCCCGCAGAAATACGAGTGCAGGGCGGCAGTCAAAACCTCGAGGAGGCGTTCCTCGCGCTCGCGGGAAGGAAAGAGTCATGAGCGGCCATCGCATTGCGGCGATCACGCGGCGGCTGCTCCAGGGATTTCGGCGCGACCGGCGGACCCTGGCCTTGCTCTTCGTCGCGCCGATCGTCATCCTCGGCCTCCTCGGCTACCTCATGCGAGGCTCCTCGAGCGCCCCCCAGGTCGGCATCGCGAACCAGGATCCCGGCGCCCTCGGCACTGTGGTCGCCAGCGCTCTGCGCCATTCGAGCCACATCAAGACCACCGACATCAACGCATCGGACGGCGACGCAAAGCTCAAAGACGGGTCGCTTGTCGCCTACATCGTTCTGCCGGCCGATTTCACGCAGCAAGCACAGGCCGGCAACGTGGTGCCGGAGGTGCACCTCGAGGGATCACAGCCGGGCGAGGACACTCCCGTGATCCAGGCGCTCCAGCAGGCGATGATCTCGCTCGCCTCAGGCGTGGCCGGCCGTAGCGTGAGCTTCCAACCGCACATCACATATCTCTACGGCGGGTCAAACTACGACACGCTCGACTATTTCGGCGCCGCCTTCGTGGGCCTCGTCGTGTTCTTCCTCGTGTTCGTGATCACGATCGTCTCGTTCCTCAACGAGCGCTCGCAGGGCACGCTCGAGCGCCTGATGGCGAGCCCGTTGCGGCGAGGCGAGATCGTGGTCGGTTACATGCTTGGTTTCACGGTGCTTGCCCTCGTCCAGGCCGCAGAGGTTCTGATCTTCGCTCTCGCGATCCTGAGGATCCACAACGAGGGCAGCGTGCTGCTGATCTTCGGCATGGAGGCGCTGATGGCGATCGCCGCGGTCAACCTCGGCATCTTCCTCAGCATGTTCGCCCGCTCTGAATTCCAGGCGGTCCAGTTCATACCGCTGGTGGTCGTGCCCCAGGTCCTGCTCTCGGGCATCATCTTCCCCGTCTCCAGCGAGCCGACCCTGCTGCAGTGGGTTTCGAACGTGCTGCCGCTTACCTACGCCGTCAACGGGATGCGCGACATCATGGTCAAGGGCGCCGACCTGACCTGGGCGTCGCTCGAGCTGGACGCCGGGGTGGTCTTGGGATTCTGCGTGCTGCTGATCGTGGCCGGCACCGCCACCCTTCGCCGGAGGCTGGGCTGAGAACGCCGGTACTCTGAACCCGGAATGTTTCTGGTCTGCTCGAGCCGGTGCGGTAGCAAGCTGTTTCGCGCGCTGTTCGCCGAGGTGGAGATCGACGCGTCCGGCGAATACGTTGATCACCGCATCACACAGCCTGGCTACGTTTGCCTCAACTGCGGCGCACCCGCCCTCGACCTAGGCGAGGTTCCCGCCGAGCTCGAAGCCGAGGCACGCGAGGACGATGTGGCCTACGCGGCGGCCGACGTCCTCTGCCCAGTCTGCGAAACCATGGTCCAGCTGGGCGCGGATATGGAGTGCCCGAACTGCGGTTCGCCTCTGGAAGTCAGGTAAGCGAGGCGGTGCCGAGCAGCACCGCTTGCATCGCGCGTACCGCCGCCGCGTCGCGCTGACGCACCGCAGCCCGCAGCGCGCGCACAGCGCGCACCGTGTCCAGGTCGTCGGCCAGCGCCGCGTTGAACTCCGCCATCAGGGCGCGCCCGGGCGGGGCGGTTCGCCTCGCAGATCGGTCTTCGTCGGCGAGAAATTTCCGCATTCCCTCGATGAACCTCGCCGCCCGGGCGAGGCCGTCCCAGTTGAACTCCCAGTCGCGCCGGTAGTGGTGCGAGACGAGGTAGAGCCTCACCGCGGCTGCCGGCGCGCGCTGCAGCGTCTGGCTGACCTTGACGAGGTTCCCCCGCGATTTGCTCATCTTGTAGCCGTCGTAGCGCACCAGGCCGGTATGCATCCAGGCGCGCGCGAACGGCTTCTTTCCCGTGAGCGACTCCGACTGCGCTCGTTCTGACTCGTGATGGCTGAACTGCAAGTCGCGGCCACCGCCGTGGATGTCGATCTGCTTGCCGAGAAAGTGCATCGACATCGCAGTGCATTCGATGTGCCATCCGGGGCGACCGTCACCGAATCTTGACGGCCATGCGGGCTCGTCGGGCGCGGACGGGCGCCACAGCGCAAAGTCGAGCGGATCACGCTTGGCGTTGGGACCGACCGTGCCGAGCAGGTCTTCGTGGCGCAGCTTGCGCAGCATCGAGAGGTGCGACAGGTGGGAGAGACGCCCGTAGCCGCGGTATTTGTTCACATCGAAGTACAGCGCATCAGTGCGATACGCATACCCCAGCGTGTGCAGCTTCGTCGAGGCCGCGAGGATGTGGCCGATCTCGTCCGAGACCCGCGGCATCACATCGGGCGGTCGCCAACCGAGCGCGGTCATGTCGCGGATCTGGACTTGGGTCTCGCGGTCGGCCAGGTCGCGCCAGTCGACGCCGTCGCGCCGCGCGCGCTCGAAAAGTGGATCGTCGACGTCGGTCACGTTCTGTACGTACTTCACACGCGCCCCGCCTGCCTCGATGAATCTCACGAGCACGTCGAAGATCGAGAACGTAAAGGCGTGACCCATGTGGCCCGAGTCGTAGGGCGTTACGCCGCACACATAGAGCGTCACCGCCTTTCGCGGCGGCGGAGAAAACGAGACCTTCCGCTCCGAGAGCGTGTCTCGAACCCGAAAGCGAATCGGTGTTTTCGTCCTAGCCCGGACGGGCGGCGACCGCTGCGTCCGCGCGCAGCGCATCGACTCGGTTCGTCGCCTCCCAGGGCACGCCAAGGTCGTCGCGGCCGAAGTGACCGTACGCAGCCGTCTGCTTGTAGATCGGGCGCAGGAGATCCATGCTCGCGATGATCGCGCCCGGCCGCAGGTCGAAGTGCCGCTGAACGAGCTGCAGCAATTCGGCTTCCGACTTGGTGCCGGTGCCGAACGTCTCCACGGCGATCGAGGTCGGATGCGCGCGGCCGATTGCGTAGGAGACCTGCACCTCGCAGCGATCCGCCAGCCCTGCCGCGACCAGGTTCTTGGCCACGTGCCTGGCTGCGTAGGCGGCCGACCGGTCGACCTTGCTGGGGTCCTTGCCGCTGAAGGCGCCGCCGCCGTGCCGCGCCACGCCGCCGTACGTGTCGACGATGATCTTGCGCCCGGTGAGTCCTGCGTCCGCCGCGGGGCCGCCCAGCACGAAGTGGCCGCTGGGGTTGACCATGATCTTGGTCGCGGCGTCGATGACCTGTCCCTTGAGCACAGGATTGATCACCAGCTCACGCACCCCTTCTGCGATCTCTTTCTGGGTCGCGCTGGCGGCGTGGTGCGTCGAGACCACGATTGCCTCGATCCGCTTGGGCTTGCCGTACTCGTACTCGACGGTGACCTGCGTTTTGCCATCGGGCCGCAGGAAGGGCAGCGCACCGTTATTGCGTATCTCTGCGAGCTTTTTCGCCAGCTTGTTGGCAAGCGAGATGGTGAGCGGCATCAGCTCGGGAGTCTCGCGGCAGGCGAAGCCGATCATCATGCCCTGATCCCCCGCGCCCTGAAGCTCGAATGGATCGTCATTCACCGAGCCCTCGCGCGACTCGAGCGAGTTGCTGACGCCAGCCGCGATGTCGGGCGACTGTTCCTTGAGGTAAACCTGGATCAGCGCGTGGTCGGCGTCGAATCCGATCTGCTCGTCGTTGTAGCCGATCGCTCGGATCGTGTCGCGGATAGTGCGCTGGATGTCGAGCTCTGCGTGCGTGGTCACCTCACCGATCACGACGCACAGTCCTTTCGTGATCGCGGTCTCGCACGCGACCCGAGCGTGAGGGTCCTGCCCGAGCATGCCGTCGAGCACCGCATCGGAAACCTGGTCGCAGACCTTGTCAGGGTGCCCTTCCGTGACGGATTCCGAGGTCAGGAGGTACGAGGTGGACGTGCTGAATGAGGTAGCCACAACGACGGCAAATCATATCGAGATGGGGACCGGGATCCTATTACCCGCCCCGCGCTGGCATCGTTAGCGCTGTGATGAGAGGTGCCGCTCTCGGGCTGGCGATGTTGGTCGCGATGGCGTGCAATGGCCCGGGATCCGGCCCGAGCCTGCCCTCAGGCGCCCACTGGATCCACTACGCGCTCGTGAGCTCCGCAGGACCCGTGTCTCGAACGCAGGGTGTGCTGGCGGCCACATCTCTGTCGACGATCCGCGCTCAGGCGATCAGCGCCACGAGCACCACCTCGGCCGTCACGCCCTGGCCGGACGCCGGCCAGAAATCAGGAGTCCTTTACGTCGCGGTCGTCACACATTACGAATGCACGAGGCCCACCGAGGACAAGATGGCCGCGAACGGCCCGGCGCTCTTCTACGTCCACTGGATCGGGCATTCGTCCGGAGTCTGCAACGCCGCGATGGCTGTGCCGTCATACCGGCTGTATGAGGTGCAGGTCGACCAGCTGCCGCGGTCGGGCAATGTCGACCTCAAGCTGCTGGTCGAGGATGCAGCCGACGGCACGAAGATGGTGATCGCGGAGGCAGCCGTCCAGCTCAGCTAGTAGCCGTTGTGGTGTCGCGAGTCCTCGGGCTCCTGGCCAAGCAGCTGTGCCTGCAGCGCAAAGATGTCGTCGAGCACGCGGTCGATCCGCCGCCCCTCGAGCCTATGCTCGGCGAGGACGCCCGCGCGTTCGAGATGGCGCCGCAGCGCGGCACCCAGCGGGCCGTCGATCCGGCTCTGGCCTCGGACCTGAGCCTCCTCCAGCAGCTGAAGGCATCTGTCGAGGGCGAGCTGCCTCGTCCTGTGCGCCCGGACGCTCATTCCGTGCCGAGCACCTCGACGCGGCCCGCATCTGTGACGCGCACGCGGACGGTGTTGAGCGCCGGCAGCGCGTAGGCGTCTGCGGGCCGGCCATCGGGGGCAAAGGCAGCCGGGTGACAGGGGCATGCCAGATGTCCTTCCTTGCGGCTCCACCAGAGCTCACAAGGGAGGTGGGAGCAGATCGATGAGACCGCGCTCACGCTATCGCCGCGCCGGAAGAGGAAGGCGCCGACGCTGCCCGCCGCCACCTGGTGGCCCTGGCCCTCCGGCAGCTCGGTCAGTGCGGCCACGTCGACCCAGCGCCCGTTGACAGGGTCGATCGGCTCGCCGCCGGCCCGTCGGGGGTGCGGTTCCATCTCCCTGCTCAGAAAGCCGCCGCCGGCCGCGCCCGCCGCCAGACCGAGCCCAGCGACCAACGCACCGCGGCGGGTCATCCACCCGCCGGACGGCGTCTGCCCCAGGGCGCCGGCCAGGCGATTGCGGAACGCCGGGTGCATTCGCTGCGGGGCCTGCCGCGCGCCCGCCAGCCGTGCCGCGGCGGTGATGGCGGCCTTTTCCTCCGCGTCCCCCCCGCGCAACTTCAGCCTCCTGCCGCGGAGCAGGTCGGAGACGATCTTGTCGAGCCGGTCCTCGGGTTTCCGGTTCATTCAGAAACCCGCACCTTGGCCGCCGCACGCAGAGCGCGCAGCTGCATGACCTTGATCGCACCGACTGTCGAATGCATCTCTGCTGCCACTTCCTTCAGGGAATACCCGTGCAGGAAACGGAGCTCGAGCACGCGTCGGTAGTTGTCGGAGAGCTGCGTGAGGATTTGCTGCACGGTCTCGGTGCCCGCCTCCGGCGACGGGCCGCGGGGGATGACGAGTGCGAGGTCTTCGCGCAGCTCAGCTTCGGACAGGCCGAGGCGGGTGCTCCAGAACGCTCCGAGCACGGAGCGCGCGGTGGCGAAGAGGTAGCCCCGAATTGCACTGGCGGGCGCGGTCTGGCGCAGACGCGGGATCGCCTTCATGGCGACCTGCTGCGTCAGGTCCTCGGCGTCTGCCCGGTTGCCGACCCGGGCGTAGATGAAGGCGTAGACCAGCTCCAGCTCGTCGAGCGCGATGTCGGTCGCACGCGAGACGATGGGCAGCTCGAGCACATCAGCCGGCTGGCCGGGCTGCTCTTCAGTCGTCATAAGATCCAGCGCTGGCAACCGCGCACCTGGCAATCACCGCGAACCACGCTCTGGCGGTCGTCAATCCGGCTCAGCACCGTGTTCGAGCATTACCGCAGCAGGTTACTGCTGCGGCTGGGGATTCAGCCCCAGCCCGCTCGATTTCGTTATGCGTGCTTTGGCTGTGGGGCGCGACGCCGGCGCCACACCAGCAAGCCGAGCAGGAACAGGACTATGAACGGTCCGACGGCCCCGAGGGCGGTGACCGCGTAGTCGATGGTGGTGACGAAGTTGTGCGCCGCGTCGTTCAGCGCGGTGGCAAAGCCCCAGCTGTCTGAGCGCTGTGCGGTCTGCGTAGGCGCGCCGGACTCGGTCAGGGTGACGGCGATCGAGCTGTAAGAGGTGTTGTCGTCGAGGTATTTGATCTGGCCCTTGAGCTGTTCGATCTGGGCCGTGATCTGGCCGATCTGGTTCTGCACCGCGATGATGTCGTTGATGTTCTGCGCCCTGGTGAGGAGCGCGAGCATGGCCTGGTGCTGCGCCTCGGCATTGGCGAGGCGGGCTTTGAGGTCGACGTACTGGGCGCTGACGTCGGTACCGGTGATGTGCTCGCTCTGGACCTTGCCGACGCCAGTCAGCTGGTCGATGGTCGCGTCGAAGTGCGCCGCCGGGACCATGAAGTTGATCACGCCGGTGCGGATGGTGCTGTCCTGCGGGTTGGTGCTCGGACCGGCCTGCGCGTCGGTGCCTGCGATGTAGCCGCCCTCGCTCTCGACGAGGTTGCGGACCTGCGCCAGCTTGGAGTCGAACGCGCCTGAGCCGACGGTGAGGCTTAGCTGGGCCTGGCGGATCACGGGCGGACCAGAAAGCGCAGGAACCGTGTCGTTCGGCAGGGTCGTGCCGCCGCCGGCGGTCGTGCCGTTGGGCTGACCGACGCTCTTCGACGGCTGGCCGGCGCCGGTTTGCGGGTTGGGACCGCCGTACTGGCTTGTGGTGCTCCCGGCACCACCCCCAGTGCCTGCTCCGCAGGCGGCCGCGGCAACGAGGATGGCAACCACGACAAGAACCTTCTTCATTTGAGACGGCCTCCTGGGCGCAAAGATTTGACTGACCAAACGACCGGTCGCCTCGGACGTAACATCTGGCGACGTGTTGCAGGTCCGAGGTCTCGCCATCGACGTCGTTGCGCGCCGCGTTCTGTCCGACGCGAGCTTCACCGTGGCCGCAGGCGACAAGGTCGGCCTTGTAGGCCGCAACGGTGTTGGCAAGACGAGCTTGCTGAAGGTCCTCGCCGGTGAGAACGACGCGGCCGGCGGGGTCGTGCTTCGCCGCGGAACGCTCGGCTACGTGCCCCAGAATCCGCGGCCGCGTGCCGAGGCGGCCCAAACGGCCCTCTCTCACATCCTTTCGGGTCGCGGGCTCGATCGGGCTGCGGCCCGCCTGGCCGAGCTGCATCGCCAGCTCGAGCACGACCACTCCCCAGCCACCATCGAGAGCTATTCCGAGGCCGAGGAGCGCTACCGGCTGGACGGTGGCTATTCGAGCGAGTCGGACGCGCGCCGGATCGCCGGCGGTCTCGGCTTGCGCCTGGACCGCGTCGACCTGCCGCTTAGCGTGCTCTCGGGCGGCGAGCGCCGGCGGGTCGAGCTCGCGCGCGTGCTGTTCGCCGACCCCGAAGTGCTGCTGCTCGATGAGCCGACCAACCACCTCGACAGCGACGCGAAGTCGTGGCTGATGGACTTCCTGCGCGACTACAGGGGCTCGGTGATCGTGGTCAGCCACGACCTTGGCCTGCTCGACTCGTCGATCACGCGGGTCTTGCACATCGACGCCGGCCGGCTGATCGAGTATCGCGGCACCTATTCCCAGTACCAGGCGGCGCGTCGCCTCGAGGAGAAGCGCCTCACCTCGCTCGCTCAGCGCCAGGAGTCGGAGATCAAGCGCTTGAGCCTGCTCGCCGAGGTGATGCGCCGCCAGACCGCCAAGCGCGCCAAGCAAGCGCACTCGATCTTCACCCGTGTCGACCGCCTGAAGGCGCAGCGCGTGATTGCGCCGCGCCGCGAGCGAAAGGTCAAGATCACCTTTCCCGAACCGCCCCACAGCGGCCGCATCGTGCTGCACGCCAACGGGCTAGCCAAGGGATACGGCGGGCCGGTCGTGTTTCGCGACGTCACCTTCGAGGTGGAGCGGCATGAGCGTCTGCTCGTGATGGGGTTGAACGGAGCGGGCAAAACCAGCCTTCTCCGCATCCTCGCCGGCCAGAGCGAGCCGAACTCCGGGTTGTTCCGCCTCGGCCACGGTGTCTCGCTTGGCTACTACGCGCAGGAGCACGAGGGCATCCGGCCCGGTATTCCGGTGCTTCAGCACATGAGGGAGCAGTCAGACGCCGAAGAGCGCGTTCTGCGAGCCCTGCTCGGCATGTTCAACCTCACGGGCGACATCGCGCGCCAGGACGCGGGAACGCTGTCCGGCGGCGAGAAGACCAAGCTGGCGCTGGCCCAGCTCGTCGCGGGCAGGCACAACCTGCTGCTCCTCGACGAGCCGACCAACAACCTCGACCCTCCTTCCCGCACCGGCGTCGCTCGGGCGCTCGCCGAGTGGCCCGGGACCATGGTGATCGTCAGCCACGACCCCGAGTTCGTCGAAGCGCTGCACCCGGGCCGGGTGCTCTTCATGCCCGAGGGACGTCTTGACTACTGGGAGGAAGACCTGCTCGACGTGGTGTCGATGGCCTGAGAGTCCACGGAGCAATTTCGCCTCGTTGTATCCAGCGGGCCTTCTCGAACCTAGTAATTGCGCTCCGTTGGCGTCACCGGTACTTAATTTCGAGATGCGCCGGTTGGGCTGAGCGGCCGACAATAGCTTCGTGAGCGTCGAGATCCAGGAAATCGTGATGCCCGAGATGCAGGGTGCGGAGGAGATCACCGTCGGCGCATGGAGCAAGCAGCGAGGCGAGCATGTCGCTGAGGGCGAGACTTTGATGGAGGCGCACACCGACAAGGTGAACGCCGAGATCCCGTCTCCCGTCGCGGGCGTGGTCGAAGCTCTTCTGCTTGACGTAGGCGACCTGGTCGTGCCCGGACAGCCCATCGCTCGCATAGCTCCGGACTGACCCATGCGGGTTGCGGTGATCGGCGGCGGCGCGATGGGCGCCGCGACTTCGTGGCGGCTCGCCAAGCGCGGCGTCGATGTCGTCTGCTACGACCGGTACTCGCCGCCACACGCATTCGGGTCGTCGCACGGTGAGTCCCGCATCATCCGAACTGCGTACTTCGAAGGCGACTGGTATGTCCCCCTCCTCCGGGAGGCATTCGCGTTGTGGCGCGAGCTCGAGGCAACGAGCGCCAGGAGTCTCCTGACCATGACCGGCGCCCTGATGATCGGCGACGCGTCATCCGATGTGGTGATGGGCGCACAGGCCTCCGCGAGGAAGCACGGCCTGGATGCTGAGTTCCTCGATTCCACCCAGTTTCGCCGCCGCTATCGCGGCCACGTCGTGCACGACGGCGACGTCGCCGTGCTAGACCGCGAGGCCGGGGTTCTCAACCCCGATGCAGGAGTGGCGGCGATGCTGGCGCAGGCACCTCAGGTCGTTCGCGACACCGAGGTGAAGTCCATCGCGGAGCTGCGCTCGCGCTTCGACGCTGTGGTCGTCGCGGCCGGGCCGTGGACGCCACAGCTGGTCGAATGGATTCCACTATCCGTTGAGCGTCAGGTGCACGGATGGTTTTCCATCGCCCGCGATGCCGACTGGTTTGGCCCCGACCGGTTTCCGGCATTTGTCCGGCAATCCCAGGACTCCGGCTTCATGTACGGCATCCCCAGCCTGGACGGCAAGACGCTCAAGATCGGGCGCCATCACGACGGTGAGACGACGACCCCGCAAACGATCCGCCGCCGCGTCGACGATTCCGACATCGACCCTCTCCGCTTGCTGGCGTCGACCTACCTACGAGGGGTCAGCGGTCACGTGACCAGGACGCTGACCTGCATGTACACGAATACGCCGGACGGCCATTTCGTCATCGACTTCGCGCCCGATGACAGGCGTGTGATCGTGATCAGCGCGTGCTCAGGTCACGGGTTCAAGTTCGCGCCCGTCATCGGCGACATCGCCGCCGACCTGGTGGTCGATGGCGAGACCAGGCGCGACATCTCACGTTTCTCGGGCGCGCGGTTCGCGGCCCCGGATGTACCAGACGACCACGACAGCCAAAACAAGTAGCGCGATGACGATCGCGCCCTTCTCGACTGGACCGCTGATCCGGTCGTAGTTCCGGCCTAGCGCGAAGCCGACAATCGCAAGGGCGGCACACCAGGGGAGGGCGCCGACGAAGGTGAGCAGGGAGAACTTCGCAAGGTCGATCCGCGCCAGGCCGGCAGGGAACGAGATGTAGGTTCGGATCACCGGCAGGACGCGGCCGAGCAGCACCGCGAGCAAGCCCCAGCGCCGAAACCACCCGTCCGCGATCTCCAGGTGATGGCGCCGGATGCCGATGTAGCGACCAGGTCCGAGCAGCAAAGGCTCGCCCCAGCGCGCGGCGACGCCGTAGGCGATCAAAGAACCGACGAGGTTCGCCGCCGCGCCGGCGAAGATCGCGGCCACCAGGTTCATGTGGCCGCTCGCGGCCAGAAGTCCGCTGGTCGGCATGATCACCTCGCTGGGGAAAGGAAAGCCGCAGCTCTCGCCGACCATGAGGACGAATACCGCGACAAGACCGTAGCTCGCGATGAAGTTGCTGACGGCGGCTGTCAAACCGTCTGGACCGCCGCTGCTTTCACCGCCCTGAACGGCAGGGTGCGCACCTGCTGGTCGTCGATCATGATCTCGAAGTTGTAGAAGCCCGGCCGGTCGATGGGCACTGTGGCGAGGTTGATGACGATGCTCGCGGCTAGATCCCAGCCGTGTGGATATTCGGCCGGCACCTGACGCGCCGGCAGGTTCAGAACGATCGGCTTGGCCAGCACCGGCCGCCCGTCCTCATCTGAGCCGTGCACTTCGACCTTGTGCGGACGCTCGGTTTCGAGCCTTGTGGTCTGCAGCCGAAGCACAATCACCCCACCGAACGGAGTCGGGAACTGGTCGCGGATGAGCGTGTCGAAACCCGCGCCGAGGATATAGACGAGACCGTTGGCCGGCGCTTCGGCGGCGTTGGCGAGCAGCGCCCAGTCGAGTCTCATCTTGTGGCCATTATCGGGCGCTGTCGAATTCGGTCGCTCAGCGCGCCCGTTGCTTGACGACCTCGCCACCTTTGAGAACCAGGTGAACGCTTTCGGGTTTTGCCAGCAGCTCCAGGTCGGCGACCGGGTCGCCCGGCACGCCGATGAGGTCGCCCCATGCTCCTGGCTGCAAAGACCCGACCCCTTTCATGCCGATAGTTTCGGCGGCCACCGTGGTCGCGGCCCGGATGCAGTCGATCGGCTCCATGCCAAGCTCGCGCATCAGCAAGAACTCCTCACCGTTGGAACCGTGCGGCCCGACGCCGGTGTCGGTGCCGAACGCGATCTTCACGCCTGATTCGATCGCCAGGCGCACGCTCGACTTGTGGTCGTCGATCACCGCGCGCGCCTTCTCGATCGCATAGGCGGGCATCTTCCCCGCCTCCGCATGGCGGATCACCCAGTGAGGCGCGACCAGGGTCGGCACGAGGGCATTACGGCCATCGAGCATCATCTCGATCGCGTCGCCATCGAGCCAGATCCCGTGCTCGATTGTGGCAACGCCGGCCTTCAACGCATTCTTGATCCCGGCGTTCGCCTGCGCGTGAGCCATCACCTTCCGACCCTGAGCGCGCGCCTCCTCCACCGCGGTCCTGATCTCTTCGAGGGTCAGCGCGGAGTGGTGCGGCTGGTCACCCGGCGAGAGGACGCCGCCGGAGGTGCAGAGCTTGATCCAGTCGGCGCCGGCGCGGATGACCTCGCGGACGCGAAGACGCATCGCCTCGACGCCATCGACCACCTGATGCGGCCGGTCAGGCAGCGGGATGTCTAGGTCGGCGCCGCACATGAAGTGAGCGTCGGTGTGGCCGCCGGTCTGGCTGAGCGCGCTGACCGTGACGAACATGCGCGGACCGGGGAAGTAACCGGCGTCGATGGCCATGCGGACGCCTGCGGGAGAACCGGATGCATCGCGCACCGATGTGAACCCCGCTTCGAGCGTGCGCTTGGCGGCGCGCACCGCGCGCATGAGCTCGAATGTCGGAGGCGTGACTAGCTCGCGCGTGAAGTCGAGGCCCTCACCCAGTGATGTGAGGTGGACGTGGCAGTCGATGAGTCCGGGCAGGAGGGTGAGTTCCGCCGCATCAATCGTTTCCGCGTCGCGCGGGACCTGCGTACCGTTGCGCGGTCCGGCCCTGGTGACGCGCCCGTCTTCGATAAGTACGACCGGCTGACGCGTTACCTCACCGGTGGCGGGATCGAGGAGAGAGTCGCCGAAAACGGCGCGGATCACCAGCCGATGTTAAGGCGCAGCCCCGCCTCGGATCGGCTGCTCGCCGTGGTCAGCGTCGGGTTGTCGATCGCGGCGTGCGCCGCCCTGGCCCAGGCATTCTTTCTGCCCTTCGTCGGGCTGATGTTGCCCACGATCAACACGCGCTGACCCGGAACGATATAACGTCCGTCTTGCGCAAGACGCACCATTGAAAACGCCAGGTAACGCGCGGTTTGCGTAAAGCGCGCGTAAAAGGGTGGGCCCGGGTGGCCTCGATCCACCGACCAGCCGATTATGAGTCGGCCGCTCTGACCGTCTGAGCTACGGGCCCTGAGGGCTGAGTCTATCTAGACCGTTAGGGCCTCCGACCGCGGCACGTTTAGCCCATGCAGGCGCATGGAATTTCCTTGCATATGCAAATGTTTTCCGTTGGGAGGTGAGTCAGTAAATGCTTGCTTTGGGATTGTTGATTCTTCGTCTCGTGATCGGTTTGACCCTGGCCGCGCATGGCGCCCAGAAGCTGTTTGGCTGGTTTGGCGGTCCGGGCATGAGCGGCTGGACGGGCGCCATGAACCGGATGCGCATTCGCCCGGCTACGCCGTGGGCCTGGATGTCCGCCCTCGCCGAGTTCCTGGGCGGGATCGGACTCGCGCTCGGGCTCCTCTTCCCCCTTCCAAACGCCGCCATCGCCGGGTCGATGCTCGTGGCCATCGCCCTGGTCCACCTGCCGAAGGGTTTCTTCGTCTCGAAGGGCGGCTACGAGTTCAACCTGGCCATCATCGCGGCGGTCGCGGCACTCGCCCTGACGGGGCCTGGGTCGGTCTCGCTCGACTCAGCGCTCGGCATCCATCTCCCCGAGCCCATCTCGGTGATCGTGGTCACGATCCTGGTCCTGGTTGGAGTCGGGGTGGCGCTGGTTACGCGCACACCTGTCGCAGCGACGGAGACCAAGCCCCAGACCACCTAGGCCAGGGCGCGACGGCCGCCCTCCGATCGCTCCGGCCTCAGAAGCGAGCGGACCCAGGCGGCCGTCGCAGACATCGGCGGTATGTGTGCCCTGACCAGGGCAACCGTGACCTCGGGCAGCGTCGACGTGCTCGGGACGACCAGGTACCGGTCTTCCCAGCGCGGGCCGAACTTGTCCTTGAAGCGGTGCAGCGTCCGGCTGCGCTGGAACCGGTCGAGTCCCCAGTACATCGCCCGCCACGCGCCCTCGAGGCCGTGCGCCCCGTTCGATGAGGTGATGATCCGCGGTGTCATGCCGAGGCTGACCTCGACGACGCCCCGGCTGCGTGCCTCTTCGATCGATCTGACGATCAGGGCTTCGACCACGCCATACGCGCTGTCGGGTCGGCGGCGCATCAGGTCGAGCGTCCATGCCTTGCGTGCGGGGACGGGCAGCCAGCTCACGAATGCCTCAAGGCGCCCGTCGGCATCGAATGCCAGACCCACAACGATGTCCGGATCCGAAAACGTCGCCAGCGTGCCGAGGCTGTAACCCAGCTCCGGCGAGTGGCGACTCTGGAGCCACCTGCTCGACACGCCCTGCAGCTGCTCGGCGTGCTCAGCGGCGACTGCCGGACCGGGTCCGAACACGAACCGCATCCCTGCCTTCTCGCAACGGTGCAGCGCGTACCGCAGATCGGCGCGCTTCTTGCCTGACAACCCAAAGGTCGATGGCAGGAGGATCGCTTCGGAACCGATCGCCACGAGGGTCAGGCCGAGCTCCCGATATGGCACGGGATCGTCGACCTGGTAAAAGGCGGGGATCCAATCCTGCCGGTCACAGTAGGACACGAAGTCGCGCGCCGCGTCCGCGACCAGCGCGGGGGGCGCGATCGGGTCGCCAAGCGCGAGCGCGGTGCGACCGCGGAGCATGAACGCAACGCACCCGTTGCCATCGAGCCAGTGATAGTTGCTCGCTCCATGCACCGCGAGGTGCGAGATGTAGTTGCGACCGAGGTCCTGCAGGAGACGGTGCAGCCGCTCGCGCTCAGAAGCCGCCGCGCGGGGCGCAAGCACCGGTCGCAAAAGCTGAGTCAGGGCGACGATGATCAGCGCGTAGCTGACCACCGGGAGCGTCTCGAGGAACCAGCCGGCGCGCTCGGTCATCGCGTGATATCTGCTCGGGCTTCCCGCCACCTCGGCGAGCAGCGTCTCGAGAGTCCTGATCACCCCAAACTCGGGCTGCAGCTGGTTCTGCAGGATGGCCGCACCGGCCAGTGCGTAAACCACTGCGGTGAACAGGCCCATGACCAGCACCAGCAGTCCCCAGCGCATCCGCGACGGGTCGGAGTCGGCGTCGAAGTGATGGCGGAACCACCACAGGCCGGCCAGGATCCAGGCGAAGAGCGCCGCGGCTTCGAAATCGAGGTCTTTGACGAGCTCGAATGCAATCGTCGCCCCGAGGACCAACACCGTGAGCCGGAACGCGACGCGTTTGCCGCGTCCGATGCCCCCCGCCAGCAGCAGCAGCGCCAGGCCCGAGAGAACCGCGCCCGTGCGCCCGCCCAGCGTGACGCTCGCGGGCAAGAGAGCTTCCAGGACCTGGCTCCGGGTTTGATGCTGGACGAGCAGTGCTCCCACGATGTCGAGCACACCGCTGACCACCAGCAGGCCGGCGAAGAACCAGCGCACCCTGCGCCGCTCGAGCCGGAATTCGTGCCCCATATGACTTACAACGCCAAGGCAACCCCGGAGGGGTCAGGCGGGGCCGATCACCTCGACCTCGTTGCCGTCCGGATCGTCGATGTAGAACGTGCGCACGCCCTTCAGGACGGGGTGGACGCCGTGGCGGATCTCGACCCCGGCCTCGATGAAGCGGTTCTCCAGCTCGTCATAGGAACGGTGGTCGACCCGGAACGCGAGGTGGTGCAGCACACGCTTTTCTTTGTGCCGCGGGAAATAGTCATTCGGGTGAGGATGCGGGACGAGCACGATCATCTCGGGGATGCCGCCGGGCTTCGCGACCATCAAGAACTTGTTCGGCATTTCAGGCGGCGACATGATCTCGAGCCCGAACTGGTCGCGATAGAACTGCAGCGCCGCCTCCATGTCGGCGACCCACAGCACGATCTCGGCGAGGCCTTCCACGCGGCTCACGCCGCGACCGCCGTGACCATCGCGGCGAGATTCGTGTCGCGCACGCGCGGAGGCACCGAACAGCCCGGCGCGATCAATAGCCCGCGCCCGCCCGTCTCTTCGATCGCGCGGCGCGCCTCAGCTTCGATCTTCGGCGGCGGGCCGTAGACCAGTGTCGCGCGCTGGCTCAGGCCGCCCATCACCGCCCGGCCGGCGATCTCGCGCCCTTCAGCGAGAGACGGGTTGCCCTGGTTGTGGATCGACCAGCTGACCGCGTGCGCGGGCAAGTCGCCCGCCAGCCCGAAGTTGAGATTCGAGCCGCACAGATGCAGGACGTTGAACCATGCATCGCGTGGCAGCCCCTGAAGCACGACAAGGTCATAAGGCAGAACGAGGTCGCGGTACAGGTCCTCTTTCATTACGCTGCGGCCGGCGTACCCCGATATGGCGTAGAAGATCCCCGCCGCCCCTGCTTCGACGGAGCGCTTGCTGAAGTCGAGCAGTGCCTCGGCGATCCTCTCCAGGGCTGGACCCACGATTTCGGGATGCTTGCGCAGCTCGCGCACGACACGCGATTGCGATTTGCCCACGAGGTACCCCCCGACGGTGATCGGACTGAACACCGTCTGGATCACCGGCACCTCTGGGCCCAGCTCAAGCGCAACCATTCCGATCGAGGCGACCTGGTCGTCGAGCGCCTTGGGCTCGACCAACTGGACGGATGTCCACGCGTCGAGGTCCGGCACCGCAGCCTTGATCAGGATCGGGCCGCGCAGGCGGTGGCCCGACGGGTGGTAGACCGAACCGAATGCTTCCGCGAAACAGCTCGCGCGGGGCTGGAACTTGACGAAGTCCCAGCCATACTGGCGCGCCCGCTCCACGGTCACCGCGGCCAGGGCCTCCGGCGACCACTCCTCACGATAGGTGTGGCCCCAGGCTCCGACGGGCGGATGGTCCGCCACGGCCATCGTCAGCGCCGCCGCGACGCGTTCCCTTCCGGTCACTGATTCGAGTTTAAGCTGGACTCGGTGATCGACATGGAACGCGAGGCGGCACGGCTGCGAGCCGCGGCCGAGGCGAAGCCACTGCGCCTTCCCATCAACCGCCGCGTCGATGAGACGCACCATCTCGTCACGCCGGACGGCCTTTCCGTCTGGTACACGATCCAGGTCTCTCCGCACAGCCGCATCCAGGAGGCCATCTTTGAACGCGGGGACGGCATGCCGACAGACGACGAGTGCCGGCGCTGGCTCGACCTGCTGATCGTCGGTGCGCAGGCCAGCGAGGCGCCTGGCCTTCCCGGCGCGATGACGCGGCGGTTCGAAGCGTTCGAGCATAGCCCCGAACGCGAGGCGCCGATCGCCTGATGCCGCTTCCAACCGGCGTCGCCGAAGAGCTGCGCCGCATCGTCGGACATGAGTCCGTGATCGATGCGCCGAACGACCTGCGCATCTTCGAGCGGGACGGTTCGATCGAAGGCGCCCTTCCGGACGCAGTCGTGCTCGCCTCAACTACTGAACACGTCGCGGCCGTGATGAGGATCGCAGCCAGACACCGTGTCCCGGTCGTCCCTCGCGGCGCGGGCACGGGCCTGTCCGGCGGAGCCGTGACGATCCGCGGCGGCATCGCGCTTCAGGTGACCCGCATGCGCCATATCCTCGAGATCGACACGGTTGCACAGACAGCGCTTGTCGAACCGGGTGTAGTCAACCAGGAGCTTTCCCTCGTGGCGGCCCAACACGGGCTCTTCTATGCGCCCGACCCCTCCAGTCAGAAAGCCTGCACGATCGGTGGCAACGCGGCAGAAAACTCAGGCGGCCCGCACTGTCTCTACTACGGCGTCACGACCAACCACGTGCTCGGCATGGAGGTCGTGCTCGCCGACGGAAGCGTGCACTGGGTCAGCGGCGATTCTCCAGACCGTGTGGGGCTCGACCTGTGCGGCGTGCTGGTCGGGTCGGAAGGCACCCTGTGTGCGATCACGAAGATCAAGGTCAGGCTTCTGCGCATACCACCGAGCGTCGCCACCCTGCTTGCAGCATTCCCAAGCATCGAGACTGCAAGCCAGGCTGTCTCGGCTGTCATCGGACACGGCATCGTGCCCGCGGCGCTCGAGATGATGGACCAGGTGACAGTCGGCGCGGTCGAGGCGCACTACCGCGCGGGCTATCCGACCGACGCGGGCGCCGTCCTGCTGGTCGAGGTCGATGGCGTCCCGGAATCAACGCGCGAGCTTGCGGCCGCCATCAGCGAGATCCTCACTGCGAATCATGGCTATGCGCTGCGTGAAGCGCAGACCCCGGCCGAGCGGGAGCTGCTGTGGGCCGGGCGCAAGGGCGCCATCGGCGCGCTGGGCCGGATCAAGCCCAACTACTACCTGCACGACGGAGTCGTGCCGCGCTCACGCCTGCCGCAGGTCCTTTCGGCCGTCGGCGAGATCGGCGAGCACTACAAGCTGCCCGTCGCCAACGTCTTTCACGCCGGCGACGGAAACCTGCATCCAAACATCCTCTTCGACATGCGCGACAACCAGGTCATCCACCAGGTCGAAGCGGCCGGCGAGGAGATGCTTCGAGCGGTGGTCGAGCTCGGCGGGGCGCTTTCGGGCGAACACGGCATCGGGCTCGAAAAAAGCGCATTCATGCCGTGGATCTACAGCGAGGACGACCTCGATGCGATGCACCGCGTGAAGGACGTCTTCGACGCCGACGGCATTCTCAACCCGGGCAAGATTTTCCCGGACCCCTCACGCAAGGCTGTTCACCTCGCCGGCCGCACAGGGCTGGCCATTGAAGCGAAATGGTGGTGACAGAGCCGGCAGTTGAAAAACCGGCCAGCGCCGAGGAGCTGGCCCAGCGCCTGCACGACGCAGCCGTGTCGAATCTGGCAGTCGCACCGGCCGGAGGCGGACGCGCTCGTGGCATGGGCGACCCGCTGGAGCGATGCGACGTTCTGCTGCAGACGACGCGCCTCGACCGCGTGATCGAGCACTCGCAGGCAGACATGGTGGTGAGCGTCGAGGCGGGCATCACCCTTGAGGCTCTGCAGGCCGAACTGGGCAAGGCAGGCCAGTTCCTACCGGTGGATCCCTTCAACTCGCCGGGCCACACCATCGGCGGGCTGCTCGCCACCGGTTGGACCGGTCCGCTGCGACTGCGCTACGGGTCGCCGCGCGATTTCCTGATCGGCATTCGCGTGGCGCTGCCTGACGGTAAGCTGGCCACCGGCGGCGGGCGCGTGGTGAAGAACGTCAGCGGCTACGACATGATGAAGCTGCACTACGGCGCGCTGGGATCGCTCGGTGTGATCGTCGCCGCATCTTTCAAAGTTTTCCCGAAGCCGCTGCAAGACGAGACGCTTTCCGAGTCAGGCGGCTGGGCCGCAGCCGAACGCGCATTGTCGACGCCGCTCGCTCCCTCGGCGCTCGAGGTCTTCTCGGACGGCCGCGTGCTCGTCCGTTACGCGGGCAGCCCCGCCGCAGTCAAGCGCGTAACGGACGAGCTCGGCTGGCAGCGCGCCGACCCCGCCGCGTGGGACGACCACGCGCGCCGCGCGCCAGAGCGCTGGGCGCGAATCGCAGCGCCGCGCTCTGAGCTGCACAAGATTGTCGACGCACTGCCTGACGGCGCAGAGTGGTGGGCGTCGCCGGGCAATGGCGTCGCGCATTGGGCGATCTCCACCGACGCGCAATCCGTCCGCGACCTGCGCTCCAGGGCCGAGAAGGCCGGCGGAACGCTCGTCATTCTGGCGGCGCCCGACGATTTCATCCGCGAGGTCGGGGCCTGGGGCGCCGCGCCGGCGACGCTGGACATCATGCGGCGCCTCAAGAAGGCCTTCGACCCGGACGGCGTCCTCAATCCCGGGAGGTTCGTCGTTTGACAGCTCCCTTCGCGCGCCTGTCCGACGACGACCTCGCCACGTGCGTCCACTGCGGGCTGTGTCTCGACGCTTGTCCAACGTTTCGAGTTACAGGGCTCGAGACCGAGTCGCCTCGCGGGCGAATCTACCTCATGACCCAGTGGAAGCGCGGGACCATTGCCTTCGACGAGGAGCAGGTGAAGCACATCGACCTCTGCCTCGGCTGCAGAACGTGCGAGGCAGTTTGTCCGTCAGGCGTTCCATACGGCCGCATCATCGAGACCGGGCGCGCGGACGTGGAAGACATTCGCCGGCCATCGTTCAAGCGCGCGATGAGCCGCGCCTCGCTGCGCCAGCTGGTCGGCCACCCGAGGCGTTTGAAGGCCGCCGGCGCCGCCATGCGGCTGGCCCAGAAGCTGCGCCTCACCTCGGTCGCCCGCTCGGGCCGCATGTTGCCGCCGCTATCGCCTCAATACGGCGCGCCCGCCGCCGGCATCGTGCCGGCCATCGGCGAGCGCAAGCACCGTGTCGCGTTTCTCGTCGGATGCGTGATGCCGATCCTCTATCCGCAATCGCATGAGGCGGCCGTGAAATTGCTGCAGCTCGCGGGGTGCGAGGTCTGGTTTCCTCCAGGCGAGCGATGCTGTGGCGCGCTGTTCGCGCACAACGGCGACCTCGAGGGCGCTGAGCGGCTGCGCGAAGCGAACATGCGGACCTACGACGCCGGCACGTTCGACGCGCTGATCGTCGACTCTGCAGGGTGCGGCGCGCACCTCAAGGACTTCTACCCAGGTCTGAACGGACGGGTGAAGGACCTTACCGAGTGGCTTGGCGAGGTCGGGCTGCCCGCACCAAAACGTGAGGTCCAGATGCGCGTGACCTATCAAGACGCTTGTCACCTCGCGCACGCGCAGAGGATCAAGAAGCAGCCACGTGATCTGATGCGGGCCTTACCCGGCGTCGATTGGATCGAGATGCGCCACCCTGACATCTGCTGTGGCGCGGCCGGTCTTTACAGCACGCTGGAGCCCGCGATGTCGAATCGCATCCTGCAAGAGAAGCTCGAGGACCTCACCGCCACGCGCGCCGACGTCGTCACGGTGGCGAATCCGGGCTGCCAGATGCAGCTCGCCGCCGGCTTGCGCCAAAGAGGCTCGACGATGAAGGTCGAGCATGTGTCGGAGTTCCTGATGCGCGCCTTCTAGATCTTTAGCTTCGGCAGCACCGCGGTCTTGGTCACGTCCACCTCGACTCGTGCTACTGCAAGCGTCACGTTGTCGGGAGCGCCCAGCTCGCGGCATCGCTCGATGACCCTCTCCGCGCCGCGGTCGAGGTTGCCGTCGGCGAGGAGCAGCCGCCCCATCTCCTCCACGCTCACGCCGGCCGTCTCGACGCCGTCGCTGCAGAGGACGATCGCGTCGCCTTCATCGAGCTTGATCTTGTCGGTGAATGCCTGGATCTGCTCCCAGACGCCGACCGCACGTGTCAGGCGGTGCTTGAGTGGATGGTTGGCCGCCTCCTCCGGTTTGATCAAACCGAGACGGACCTGCTCGGCAGGCCACGAATGGTCCTGCGAGATGAGCTTGGCCAGACCGTTGCGAAACAGGTAGGCCGGGCTGTCGCCTACGTTGAGCAGGCCGATCTCGCCGGAGCGAATCGCCGCGATCGTCATCGTGCTTCCCATGCCGGCCCATTCCGGGTTGTCGCGCGCGGCGGCGAACACGGCTGTGTTCGCCTCTTTGCACGCACGCTTGAGGCGCTCGACGTCAGGCCCTTCCTGGCCGTCCTCGGCCAGCACCTTGGTCACTGTCTTGACAGCGATCTCGCTCGCGTGCTGACCGGCCGCGTGGCCGCCCATCCCGTCACAGACCACGATGAGCGTGTCGAGGCCGGCTTTGTTGCGCCAGACCGCGACGGAATCCTCGTTTTCCTCTCTCTCGAGACCTGGGTCTGTGGCCCACGCGATACGTAGACGCATCGTGCTAACTAACGAGCCGGAACGGCACTACGCCTCGAGTACCGAGAAATGGACTGAGTTCTGGCCGACCGTCACCCGGTCGCCGTGGTTCAGCTGCTTCTCCTGGACGGACTCGCCGTTCACGAACGTGCCGTTCGTGCTGCCGAGATCGACGAGCCAGAACTGATCGCCGCGACGTTCCAGCCGCGCGTGGTGTCCGCTTGTCGCCGGGTCACGGAGGATCACGTCGTTGTCGGGCGAGCGGCCCAAGCGCAGGGCGTGGTCGCCGGCGCGATGCTTGTGGCCGGCGTCGGGTCCGGTCTCGATCGTCAGCTCGCCCTGGGGGCCTGCGCCCACAGCAGCCGCGCCCGCCTGGGCGCTCCTGGCAGGCATCGCCACCGTCTCGGGCAGGGCCGGCGGTGCCGGCGGGGGTGGCTGCCACGCCGGCATCAGCGTGGTCGGTTCACGCTCCGCACCACCAGTGTCGATCGGCGGACGCGCGACCATCGTCTCAGCTACATCCATATCCGCCGCGACACGCGGCGCCTGCCAGGGCGCGCCGGGCGGTTCGGCGGATGCCGGTTCGACAGGTGATGCCTGGGCCGCATCTGCGCCAGCGGCAAGCTCAGCGTCGGTGGAAGCCGGAGCTGCGGACTCAGCCGCCGCAGCGGCCGACCAGGCCGGCGCGGGCGAATTCCAGGGTGGCGGCGCGGGAGTGGCAGGCGGGGCCTCGGGTGCGGCGGAGGCCGCTGGCGCTCCCCACGACGGAGCGGGAGGTGCAGCGGGCTCTTCGGTCCGCGGAGGTTCCCAAACCGGCGCGGCGGAAGGCGCGCCCCAGGACGGAGCTGCCGGCGCGGATTCGCCCGCCGGTGGCTCCCATGCGGGGGCGACCGTTGGAGGAGGCGCCGGAGCCGCAGCAGGCGGAGCGCCCCAGGACGCGGCCGAGGCGGGAGCGCCCCAATCGCTGCCCGACGGCGCTGGCGCCGCTTGCGCCGGAGAAGCAGGCTGAGGGGGAGCGGCCGGCGAGGCGTTCCAGCCCGGCGCGGCGGGCGGATTCCACGACGGCGCCGAAGGGACGGCTGGCCCACCGGGCTCCGCAGCCGGCGGCGTGCCCCAGGATGGGGCTGGAGCCGGGGGTGCTCCCCACGACGGAGCCGGCTCAGCGGCGGGGGGGGACGCAGGCGGCGGACCGGCGGGCGCGCCCCACGAAGGTGCAGGAGCCGAGCCAGGCGGTGGCGCAGACGGCGAGGAGCCCCATGTTGGAGCCCCGCCGGCAGGTGGCGCCGGCGGCGGCGCACCCCAGGTCGGAGATGCTGCCGGCGCAGCGGGCGCGGCAGCCGCGGGCGGCGCGCCCCACGACGGCGAGGTAGACGCTGCCGGCGGAGAGGCGACCGCAGGCGAGGCAGGCGACCCCCAACCGCCCGTTGCCGGCCTGGCTGGAGCCGGAGCTGCCCATCCAGAGTTGGGTGCGGTGACGATCGTGGGCGCCACCGGGGTCGCAGCGGGACGTGCGGGCGTTGGCGGCGCCCACGTCGCGGCCACGCCGGCCGTCTGGTTGGTCGGGGCGGCAGGGCGAACCGGCGGAGCGGATTTCTTCTTGCGACGGCGTCTGGTCCTCAGGTACAGCGCGGCGGCGATCAGCGCTGCGACCGCGAGGATGATGTCTGCGTATTCAACGGGCATGCGGTGGGGAGCCTCCCTTCTCGCCTACTGCGGCAGTGGATCCTTGGTGTTAAGCGACAAATGCGTAGTGCAGAAGTATGCCACCGAGGTCAGCCACCGCCACGCGACATAGCACCGTTTTCGATCACCAGCCTTCCCGACGCCACTCCGGGCACGGTGATGTCCGCCTCGAGCGAATGGGCGCCCGGGCCGATAGGCTCACCAGTCACGACGTGAAGCACCAGGCGCCGGCCTAGCGGCATGTCGAGACGCTTGGGCAAAGGCGCAAGGCCGGCATTCGTCTCCATATGCAGCTGATGCCCCGTGACGAGAACACCGTCGAGGCGCAATCCCGTGAGGCCTACCAACACCGCGGGCCGGGTGCGATTTTCGAGCGCAAAGCTCAAGCCCTGAGTCTCGGGACGCAGGCTTTTCAGGTCGGCGAGCCGCTCCGCGAGGTAACGAGGAATCTCGGGGCGGGGTCGATCCGCCGACTGCGCCGACGACACGATGAAGGTGAGCTCAGCGTGATCCACCTCACGCCCAGACGCGATGAGTGTCGCCTCGAGCCGGTACTCGCCCTCCGCCGCGAGCGGAAGGCTGAGCGTCGTAGCGCTCACCGCTGGCTCGAACGCGGTCGGCACCTCTACCTCGACCGAGCCGGAGTACGACTTTTTCTGCACCGCGTCGCGCATGCGGTCGAGGCCACGAGCGCCCGCCGCCTTCTCCCTCGCGAGCGACCACCGAATGACACCACGCCCCATCACGCTTGGGTCGTCGTTGACGACCACAAGTCGCGCGGCGAACGGAACGTGCGGGTTCTGCAGAACACCGAATGGTCGCGCCCCCTCAAAGACCAACGGTTCGATGATCACGCGCGTTGACTTGAAGGCGATTGCCAGGGCTTCGAGCGCGAGCTTGGGCCGTCGTGAACCGTCGAGCAGCCCGAACCCGATGCCGGGAAACGGATCCACGAGGTGGTAGGCGAAAGCACCCCAGCAGGACTCGAACTTTCGCGTGCGCAAATGCTCCGCCGCGTAACGGACCAGGCCGGCCTGATACTCCTGCGACGCCTCTATGTAGTCGTCGAGGCTTTGATATGACGAGGGCAGGCCGACCCCTCGCTCGGCCCAGTTGACCGGCTGAAATCCGGCATGTCGCCAGGCAGGCTCGTCATCAGGGACGGGCCATCGCTTGCCGATCTTCTGCCACGCGGGCGAGTCGACGTCTGGCAGAGACTGCGCCCCGAATGCCGTGACCATCAACGGCTCGACGTGACCGATGTCACGCCACGAACCGTCCGACCAGCCGAGCATCAGATGAAGGTCCACGTCGCCTGACGCCGCAATCGATGGCCGGCTGGGATCGAGGCGGTCGAATCCGGCTTTCAGATCTTGATCGACAGAATGGTTCTGGCGCACGGCGTGCACGTCGCCGAGATCGAAGTTGGTGGCGAGCCAGGGCGGCTCATCGTGGCCGATCCACAGCGCGACCGACGGATGGTTGCGCAGCATCGCGACCATCTCGGCCTGCTGCTCCCGCGCGGCGGTCTCGAAGAAGCGGGCCTCGTCATTGCGGCCGTGATATACGTACGTGCCGATCAGCGGCAGGTCCTGGAAGATGAGCATGCCGGCCTCATCCGCCTGCCGGTAGAAATCCGCAGGCAGCACGTTGGCGACGACTCGCAGCGCGTCGATGTTCACCTGCTTGGCGACCGCGATGTCTGCCGCAAACACGTCGGCCGTGAGCTCATCGAGCCTGTAGGAAGGCGCGTAGCAAGCCCCTCGCAAGAACATCGGGCGGCCGTTGACGGAAAAGCTCCACCGCCGCGGCCCGATGTCCCAGCTCAACTCGCGAAAGGCGAAGACGTCGTCGACGCGCGAAGACTCGACTCCGTCCGCGGTACGCGTGACCAGCTCGGCCCGATACAGCGGCTGTTCGCCGAGCCGCCACGGTTCCCATCGCTTGACCCCGGGGAACGCGAGGCGCATCGTCACCGTCTCTTCGGTCCCGCCGGCGAGGCGCACGTCGCGGCGCAGCCGGAGTGAATCCCTGCCTGGCGACGGCAGGATGAGCTCGACCTCGCCCTCCATCTGGCGGCCGTCGAGGTTGCGGAGCCGCGCCTCGACCTCGAGCCGGCCGTCACCCGCTTCGAAGCTCGGCTTGAGGCGCAGCCAGTCAACCGCGATCGGTCCGACGTATTCGAGCTGCACCGGCTGCCATAGGCCGAGCGGCACCTCGACGCCGTAGGGCTCGGGCAGACTCGAGTACGCGGACGCGGGATAGGGTTTCAGGTCGCCGTCGTTGAACAGGCCCATGATGTGGCGCTTTTTCTCTGGCTGCGTCTCGACCGCGGATTCGCAGCAGATCACGAGCAGGTTCTCCGGCTTGAGGTACGGCGTCAGGTCGAAGCCGAACGGCGCGAAGTAGCCGTAATGCGAACCAAGCAGGCGCCCGTTCAGCCAGACGTTGGTCGCGAGGAACGCACCGCCGACGCGGAGCACAACCCGCCCCGAGTGGTCAGGCCGCGGAAACTCCGTCCGGTACCACACCGACTGGCGCCCCTCACGCGCGGCGAGCTGGCTCGGCACCTCGATTGGCTTCCAGCCCGTGCCGCGCCCGACCGTAAGGCCCTCGGCCTCGCCTTCGCCAAGCGGCACCCACACCGCCTCCCAGCCGCTGAGCTCGCGCCGTCCCGCGGCCCTCTGCGCGAGCGGCATGAACAGCGAGTCGCTCATGCCTCCCTCACGAAAGCGCCGTCGGCCGTGGAGCAGATCTGCACCGCCCTGCCGACGACCGCGACGAGATTCTGCGTCCTGGTGCGGTCGAGCAGCGCCAGGACACTGCCCCCGAAGCCCGCACCCATGATGCGCGCGCCATAGCAGCCACCGATGGAGCTCACCTGCTCCACGAGGGCGTCGACGTTTGGCGTCGAGACCTCGAAGTCGTCGCGCAGGCTGGCGTGCGACTCCTTCAGAAGCTCGCCCAAGCGATTGAAGTCCCGCTTGCGTAGGGCGGCGACGAAGGCCCGCACGCGCGCAATCTCCGAGTGGACGTGCCGCATGCGCTTGGGATCGCCTGCCTCCGCCTCACGCCGCCGCTGGTTGTAGGGCGTCGCGGCGAGGGCGCGGTGCTCACCGGAATCGATCACCGCGATCGCAACCTCGTCTGGAAAAGGCACCAACTCGTACTCCAGGGTCGCGCAGTCGAGCAGCAGCGCGTCGCCCCGGCGTCCGAGCGCCGATGCGAACTGGTCCATCACGCCGACCTGGACTCCAGTCGCTTTCTGCTCCGCGCGCTGGCACGCGAGCGCGGCCTTCCTTCCATCCATGCCCGGCCTCAGGCCGGCAGCGACGGCGACCAGCAGCGCCGCCGAAGAGCTGAGGCCGGCGTTCGGTGGCACCTGCGACGCGACCTGCACGGCCTGCGGTCCGACTTCAAGCTCCTCGCACACGGCGCGCACGTACGCCAACCCGCCCTCGACGTCGCTCGCGATAGACCAGTTCGCCGAACCGTGACCCGTGACCTCGATGAAACGATCCACTGCTGCGGGCAAGACGATGCCACCGAGGTAGTCGACATGCTCGCCGATGAGGTTCACCCGGCCGGGAGCCTTCCCGTGCCATGTCGACTCAGAGCGCACGCAGCTCCGCTGCCGTGTCCTCGGCCCGTGCGTCGAGGATGAACGCGCCTGCTCCGAGTTCTGAGCCCGCGAGGTACTTCAGCTTCTCGCGCGTGCGGTTGGGTGGATAGAACTCGATGTGGAGGTGGTGGTGGCGCCCGCCGCGTCCGGGGGGCTTCTGATGCATCGCCATCACATAAGGAAGAGGTTTCTCGAACAGCCGGTCGTACTTTTGCAGCAGCCCTTTCAGGGTCGACGCGAACGAAACGTCGTCTTCCTCATCCAGGTCGGTCAAAGCACCCCGATGCCTGGTTGGCGCGAGGTGCACCTCGTAAGGCCACCGTGCGAATGGCGGGACGAAGGCGATCCAGCGCTCGTCGCGCAGCACCGTACGGGCGGCGTCCTTCTCACCATCGATGACGTCGCAGTACAGACACCGTCCGGTCTTGCGCATGTGTCGCGATTCCGCGGCGAGCTCGCGCTGCAACACCGGCGGCAAGAACGGATACGCGTAGATCTGCCCGTGCGGATGGCTCAGCGTGACGCCGATCTCCTCACCGCGGTTCTCGAATACATACACATATTTCACGTTGGGCAGGCGGCCGAGCTCGTTAGTGCGGTCACGCCACACCTCGATGAGGTCGCGGATGTGGTCGACGCTTTGCTCGCCAAGAGACGAGTCGTGGTCGGGGGTGTAGCACACGACCTCGCAGCGTCCCTGCTCGCCCGTGTAGGACGGAAAGCGATTTTCGAAAACCGCGATATGGTAATCGGGTTCCGGGATCTCCGTCTCCGGCTGGCCTGGTCGGGTCGGGCACAACGGACAGTGCTCGGCGGCTGGGTGGTACGTCCTGTCCTGGCGCCACGGCGCGACTGTGACCCACTCCTCGAGCAGCGGATGCCAGCGCAGTTCCGACATGCCTAAAAAGTCGCCCTGCGCGCGGCCGGCGGTTTGTCGAAGTAGATCAAGTAGCGGCCATCGGCCTTCTCCACGACCCGCTTGGTCAACGTTCCCTTCCCCGCTACCGGAGGAAGGTGGTCCCGTCTTCCCTTCCCCGCTTGCCGGGGAAGGTGGTCCCGTCGCGAAGCGACCGGACCGGATGGGGACGGTGGCATTTGCTCAGCCTCCGATGGCACGTTTCACCGCCTCAGCCGGCGTATCCACGACCTCGAGCCCCTCGACATCCCACGAATCGAGCGCAAACACAGCGCGGCCGAGCCTGCGCGCGTGCGCGATCTCGCTCAGGGTCCCCCATCCCCGACCGATCGCGATCACGCTCTCGGCCGCCGTGACGATGAGAAGGTTGCGGCCCTGTCCCAGTCCGGTAGGCAGGGAGACGGTCAGGTGTGGGTTCGCGCCGTCCCGATCGCTTTCGGAGAGAAGACCGACCACGGTGCCGCCTTCACTCGCCGCGCCTTCGCTAGCCGCGCCAGAAACGCCGCCATACCCCCCGTTGATTACGATCGCGCCCGACCGCGCCAGGAGCTTTCCCACCTGACGCGCCGCGTCGAGCTGAGACGGCGTGGCTTCGGTCGCGCCGCACACGGCGACATATCGGGTGGGCATCTGGGGAAGTTTATTCGGTACACTTTCGGACGAAGTTCAACGCCCGTGGGGCAAGGAGGTGAGGCGAAGCTTGGATAAACCGAGTCGTGGTGCCAGCCGCCTCGTTTGCCAGCCGGGAGCTCGGGAGGAAGGCAGCTTCTAACCTCTAGGGCTTCCTAGATCCGAATCCGGCTCCTGGAGTCGGAGGCGGTAGCACTGCGAACGTAGACGCATGAGGGCCCGGCTTAGCCGGGCCCTCAGCATTTAGTTAGGTCGGCCCGGCTCAGCCGGGCCCTCAGCATTTAGTCAGGTCGGCCCGGCTCAGCCGGGCCCTCAGCATTTAGTTAGCCAGGTCGGTAGGCTCTCCAGACCCTCACCTTTTTCTTGTCCCTACGATTGGCTTCGTGGCCGACGACTTCGCGACCCAGATGAACGCAAGACGCGAGGGCTGGCCCGAGGCGATGGGAATGACAATCACCTCGGCCACGAAAGACGAGGTCCGGGCCGAGATGACCATCGGACCCCAACACCTGCAGGCTTACGGCATCGTGCATGGCGGCGTGCACTGCGGAGTCATCGAGACGCTGGCCTCGATAGGCGCGTACCTCGTCGCGCGCGAGCGCGGCCAGCACGTGGTCGGTCTCGAGAACAACACGAGCTTCGTGCGCGCTGTGCGCGCGGGGACCAGGCTGCGAGCGGTTGCGACGCCCGTCACGCGCGGCAGGCAGACCCAGGTCTGGGCGGCCAACATCATCGACGAAGAAGACCGCCTGGTGGCTACAGGACGCGTGCGGCTACTTTGCCTCGCAGCAGATCAGTCCCTGGCGGGCGAACAGGTCAAGGGAGCTCTTCACTCCGGCGGCTAGCGCCCGGTCGCGTAGCTGAAAATGATCTCGTCGATCAATCGCTCGACTGGCGCGAGATCGTCGGTGAAGACCTGGTCGTGGTACGGCGAGACGCGCAGATTGCCGTCGTTCAGGACGCTCTGCGCCACCGACTGCGCCAGAGGCTCGTTGACCAGCCCCAGGTTGTGCTCGACGTCGGCGACAGTGGTGGGCTCCGTCGATCCGTACACGAGCGTGTTGCTGAACTGCGGGACGTCGACGAGAAAGACGCTTGGGTACACCGCGGCCATGGTGCTTGCGATCGCGTCGACGAGCCGGTAGTCGGTCGCGGTGCGGCCAGCATTGACGACGGCGACTCCGCCCGGCCTCAGGTGGCCGCGCACCTCGCTGAAGAACTCTCGCGTCGTCAGGTGAAATGGGATGTACGGCTGCCGGTACGCGTCCATGACGATCACGTCGTACTTGCCGGCTTGTGTGTCGAGCCAGTAGCGGGCGTCGGCGGCCACAGGATGCACGTTGGGCTCGTCGAGGTGAAAGAAGCGATGGGCGACGTTAAGGATCTCGGGATCGATCTCGACGCCGGTGATCTGCACATCCGTGCCGTACGCCGCGGTGTACTGCCTCGCCGCTGTGCCGCCCGCAAGGCCGAGGATCGCAACGTCCTTCGGGCGCACCTCGCCGTCCTGGGCGGCCCGGAATGAGTCGGCGACGAGCATGTAGTCCCACGGCCCGCCGGTCGAAAGACTGCTCGGGTCATAGATGGAGTGGATGGCCTCGCCTTCGTTGAGGATCAGCTCAGTCCTGGTTCCGTCCTGGACGACCTGAATGTATCCATACGCCGACTCCTTCTCGTACAGGAGCGTGCCGACCTGTGGCGGCTTGATGCCGGACGGAAGAAAGATCCACGCGAGGATGACGGCGGCCGCGAACGCCGCGTAGAACCTGCGGCGCGGCCACGGCCACAAACCGGCGACGGAGACCGCAACCAGGACGAGCCCGAATCCCTCGAGCGTCGGGCGCGTGCCGAATGTCGGGATGAACCAGAACACCGGGAGGAACGTGCCGAGGATGCTGCCCGCAGTCGAGAGCGCGTAGACGCGACCCGCGGTGTTGCCGCCGGTCTCGATGTCGCGAAGCAGCAGCCGGATCGCGAACGGGCTCACGCAGCCAAGCAGGATCACCGGCGCTGCGAACAGCAGCACAACCGCAAGCAGCGTGCCCAGGACCAGGCCCACGCTCACTTCCTTGAACCCCTGTTGCGAGATGAGCAGGATCGGGTAGCTCACGAGCGGGATGATGCCGATCCACAAACCTGCCCACGCGGTGATCTGGTACAGCACCTCTTCGCGCGGATATCGGTCGGCCAGCCGGCCGCCGATGACGTAGCCGGCTGAGAGATAGATGAGGATCAGGCCGATCAGCACACCCCAGACGTACAGGCTCGTCCCAAAGTACGGCGCAAGCAGACGCGAGGCGCCGAACTCCACGCCCAGCGACGCCATACCGGATATGAAGACGAGCGGAAGCAGAAGGCGTCGCGACACGACGGCAGTGCTCAGATCGGTTGCTCTGCCGCCCACTTCCGAGTTGCCTCGTCCATCGGGACGGGCAGCTGCACCCGAATCTCCGCGTACATATCGCCGGGCGGCCCGCCCTTGGGATCGGGAAGACCGAGGCCCTTCAGACGGATCTTGGTGCCGTTTTGCGTCTCAGGCGGGATGTTGAACTTGACCTGTCCCCCCTTCAGGGTCGGGGCTGAGACCTCGCCACCGCTAAGCGCGATGTGCAGCGGCACGGGCACGGCGACGCGTACGTCCTTTCCCTCGCGCGTGAAGATCGGGTCGGGGGCCACCTGTACCGTCGCACGCAGTCCAGGCACGCGGAGCACCGTACCTTCCTTCACCCCGGCCGGCACCTTGACCTCGACGCGGCGGCCGCCCGGAAGCTCGACGGTGCGGCTGGTGCCGCGATAGATCTCCGCGAGGCTCACCGTGATCGGCGCCTCCACGTCAATCGGCTGTGGTCGTGCACGGCCGCGCGCGTTGCCGAAGATCGAGCCGAAGATGTCGCCGAAGCCGCCCCCTTCGCCGAAGAGGTCTTCCATGTCCTCAGGGGTGACGGTGCGGTACTCGACGCGGCTCCCCGGGTCGGGGCGGAAGCCGCCGCCACGGCCCGCGCCTGGCTGCGCGCCGGCTGCCTCGGCCGCGGCCCAGTTGGGGCCGAACTCGTCGTAGAGCTTTCGCTTCTTGGCGTCGGAGAGAACGCCATGCGCCTCGGAGAGCTCCTTGAAGCGAGCTTCCGCCTGTTTGTCGCCCGAGTTGAGGTCAGGGTGGTACTTACGGGCGAGCTTGCGGAAGGCAGAGGAAATCTCCTTTTGCGTGGCGGTTCGCGGCACGCCGAGGGCTTCGTAATAGTCCTTGGTCTTTGGCACCGTTATTTGTTACCCGGTAGGGAAAGACTCTAAAGCTCGATCACTCTGGGCATGATTCCGTCCTCGTCGACCTCCAGCACGCCGACGGTCGGCGGTTCCCACCGCCTCAAGTGGCGCGCGACCTGCAGCCAGCACCATTCGAACCAACCTGGGTTCTGTTGCAGTCGCCGTTTCGCGGTGACGGGGTTCCACTGGTGGACGCCCCCGGGATTGAACAGAAGCACGCCGTCGATCCTGCGCATGTGCGATCGGTGCGTGTGCCCGAAGACGATGACATCGGCGTCAGGAAATCTTCGCCGCAGGCTGCGTGGCAGCCCATTGTGGGGCCGGAAGTAGCCCAGGCTCAGCGTCCACACCAGCGTCTGCCACTCTTCCAACCAGCGGGAGCGGTTGCCGTGGACGATCACGATTCGCTTGCCCTCGACAGTCAGCTCGTAGGTCTGAGGCAACGTTTGGAGAGCGCCGTCGTGGTCGCCACGCACCGCCTGCACGGGGGCGATGAGCGCCAGCGAGTCAAGGGTCGAGCTCTGGTTGATATCGCCGGCGTGGAGGATCAGGTCCACGCCGCGGAATGCGATCGGGAGCCGATCAGGCAGGCGCTCCAGGAACTCAGGGCAATGCGTGTCCGCCACGACGCCGACGCGCCTCGTCACCCCGGCGCCACCTGATTCACTGCTCAGCTAGCTTATCCGGAGCTCCCGGCTGATATTTTGGTGCCTGACTTGACAATTTGGCAAGGTCTGGTTTCTAATTTGAGTCGTGAAAGACCTACAGCGCGAAATTTTGAGCCAGGTGGCGTCGGGGACGATTACCGCCGAAGAGGGCGCGGCGCGCCTGGAAGCTCTCGAGTCAGGCCCGCCAGCCGCCACCGCTCCCACACCGCCGGGCGGTCCTAGGCAGGTCAAGCTCGTCTCGCGCTTCGGCAACACCGAGGTGATCGGAGACCCGGCCGTGAGCTTCGCCGTGGCGGATGGCCCTCACCGGGTCCGGCAGGACGGCGACACGATGCTTATCGAGCAGTCGATCTTCTCGGAGGGCACCTTCGAGTTCACCCGTCGCATGGGTCGAAACGGACTCGACTCCTTCGGCCGGAACCTGACCATCCGGATGAACCCGACCCTCCCCCTGTTTGCGAAGGTGCAGGCGGGGAATGTGAAGATCGACGGAATCCACGGCCGGATCAGCGGAGAGATCCAGGCGGGGAATTGCGTGGTGAACGACTTCCGTGCGCCGATCAACCTCTCGGTCGTGGCCGGCAACGTCGAAGCCTCCGGAAAGCTCGACTCGGGTGCGAGCTCGATCAACTGCCGGGTCGGCGAGGTCAAGGTGACGCTTGGCCGCACCTCCAGCGTCCGGATCAAAGCACGCAACACGATGGGTGAGATCGCCTTCGGCGATGGCGTCAGCGCAGACGGGAACGATGCGAAGGTCGGCTCCGGGACAGGCACGCTCGAAATCGAATGCACGATGGGCAGCGTCCGCGTGGAGGTCGAATAGCTTGGCCCGCAACCCGACCCGCCGCCCGCCAAACAATTGCCCCGTCTGCAGCTCGCGGCTTGCGGTCACAAGGCTCACTTGCCCCTCATGTGATACGGAGCTGTCGGGCTCCTTCGCGTCGTGCGAGTTCTGCGTCCTCACCGACGAAGACCGCGAGGTGCTGCGCGTCTTCCTCGCCTCGCGCGGAAACATGAAGGAGCTCGAGAGGCACCTTGCCGTGAGCTATCCGACGGCCCGTGCGCGCTTCGACGTGCTGCTCACAAAGCTCGGCATCGAGCGAGGACCCGCCGCGCCGTCATCGAATCGTGTCGAGCTGATGGAGCAGGTGGCGCGGGGCGAGATCGACATCGACGAGGCGCTCAAGCGCCTCGAAAACGGCTAGGGAGGTTTCGAGATGGTGCCCATGGAACCCGGTCCGGAAGACTTCGCCCGCCAGCTGGCCGAACGACGCGCCCGCATGGACGAAGCGCGCAAACTCGCCTACTACGCTCACTCGCGAACCGGAATACTGACGCGTTTCCTGCGCCGGATTGCCGACCGCATCGACCCCACCGGCGACGGCCGCAAGAGGGTGCGCTAGATGGCTTCGCCTGTCGACGAGCTGGTTGATGCGCCTGTAGCTGTTCCGCCGCGGCCGCGACCGTGGACGGTGTTCGCGTCAGGTCCGTTTCGCAAGCTGTGGCTGGCGACGGCCCTCTCCCTCTTCGGAGACTTCTTCAACTACGTCGCGATGGCGTGGCTCGTCTTGCAGCTGACGGGCTCGAGCCTTGCCCTGGGAACCGTCCTTCTCGTGCAGGCACTGCCTAGAGCCGTCCTCATGCTGGTCGGGGGCGCGCTGGCGGACCGCCTTTCATCGCGCCTGACGATGCTTGGGTCGATGGGCTTGCGCGCCGCCCTGGTCGCCGCCCTTGCAGTGTTCGCTCTCACGGGCAGGATTGACATCTGGGAGGTCTACGGGTTCGCGGCGATGTTTGGCATAGTCGACGCGTTCTTCATGCCGGCGCGCCAATCGATCCTGCCGGCGGTCGTCGCCGACCACGAGCTCGAGCCAGGCAACTCCGTCTTGAATGTGACTTCGCAAGCCACAGTCGTCGTCGGTCCGGTGCTCGGTGGTCTGGTCGTCGCCGCCTTCGGCACAGGATGGGCATTCGCCGGCGACGCCGCGTTCTTCGCCATCGGCTTTGTATTGATCCTGATGTTGCCGGCGTTCAAGGCAACGGCGAGCGCGAAGCCGCGCTCCGGAGACGGCCTGGGCGGCCAGATCGTCGCGGGGTTCCGCTACGCATGGGCTGACGTCGGCATTCGCGTGTTGCTCATCGTCATCGCGGTCGTCGACTTCGGCGCCAACGCCGCGCTGGGCGTCGGGCTGCCGACCCTGGCCCACGGGCGATTCGCCGGCGGTGCGGCGGGTCTGGGTGTCCTCCTCGGAGCATGGGGGGTCGGGGCCACCGCTGGGGCGCTCGGTGCAGGATTCGTGTCCCCGCCAAAACGGTTTGGGCGGCTGATCGTGTTCCTCTGCCTGTGGCTCGGCCTCGGCATCGGCGCTGTTGGCCTGGTGCCATCGCTCGTTCCGGCAGCCTTGGCGATGGGTCTGTCCGGCGTGGGTACGGGCGTCGTCAACACCTACGGCATCAGCTGGCTGCAGCGACGCACCGCCCCCGCAATGCAAGGCCGCGTGATGTCGCTTGTGATGCTCGCCTCGATGGGGATGACTCCGGTGGCTTACGCAGTGTCGGGCCCGATCGCGAACGTCAACCCGACGGCGTTGTTCGTGATTGCCGGTGGTCTGATGGTCCTTTGCGGCCTGGGAGCGGCGGCCAGCCGGTCGGTGCGGTCGCTCCGCTAGCTGCTACCTGATTCCCGCGGCGACAAGTCCCGCCGCGTGTGCGGCTGACGCATCCTGTCCCGCGTCCAGGGCCAGGATCGCGCCGTGGGCGAACAGGTGCGCCCGATGCTGGTCGAGGTTGAGGTCGATGTTGGCCAGGGCGAACCACGCGCAGTAGCTTTGACGCGCCTGGGAGACGCTCTCCGGGGGGCGGCTCATCGCGGCGGTCGCCCACTGCACCGCCGTCGCGACGTCCTTGCCGCCAGACAGCGCCCTGAAGGCGCCCTGCGCTGCAGCGTGGCACGCGCTCGCGGGTGCCCCTCCCCTCTTCGCCCATGCAAACCACTCCGCGTAGGAGCGGTCTTCGGCAGTCGGACCTTCGACCTTTGCATGCGGAGCCGACTTGCGGGCCTGTTCCACGACCTCCCAGGTCGGTTTGGCGTTTGGCGACTGAGGCTGGGGTGCACCGGGCGCGGGAGCGATAGGGGCAGGCGGGATCTGCGCGACAGGCAGATGGCCGCCTGAGACTGGCGGAGCCGGGGCAGGCGGCGGCGGTTCAGGCCCTGGTTGAGCGACCGGTTGTGCGGTCGCGTGCGGGATCGCCTCCTTGGGCGAGAACCAGGTCGGCGTCCCAGGCTCCGACGCAAGCGGCACCCTTGGCGCCCAGGCGGGAACTGCGACCGGTGCAGGGCCGACTGATTTGGGGGTCGGGGGGCCTGATGTGCTCGACGGCGGCGTCGGCGCCCACGTGGGGCGGACAGGCGGGCCCGACTGGGCGGGCTCCACCGGGGCAGCTGTCGGAGGCGCCGACGGCGGGGCGGGAGGTGGAGCAGCAGCGACAGGCGGCGGCGGAGCGGGTCTGGTCGCCGCCGCGGGGGATGCACCGGCCGATTTCTGCGCAGCCGGAGCCGCCGGCATTGGTACCGGAGACGGCGGCGCGGCACCGGATTTCGTGTCAGGCGTGATCGTTGGCGGCACCGCCGCGGCGGCTGCCGCTGGTGGGACCCCCGGAGCCTCGAAGGAGTCCGGCCAGCTCGGGATCGCCTGGGCGGGCGTCGCCGGTTCCTCGAGCTCGGACGGCGGCGGCCACGCCCGCATCGCCGGTTCGGTCGGCGGTTCGGGCGGCCAGATGTCGGTCTCCTCGGGCGGCGCGGGGGCTCGTTCCGCCGCGGGCGGCCAGGTCGACTTCATGGCGTCAGCGGCGACGGCCTTTGGAGGATCGGTGAACGTCGCTCCGACCGGCGTCTTGGCCGTGCGAGTCTTCGCTGCCGGGGGTGCTGGCTCGGGTTCGGCAGCCAGCGCAGCTTCAGCGGTCGCTTCGGCTGCCGTGGGCTCAACCGTCGCTTCGGCTGCCGCGGGCTCAACCGTCGCCTCGCCTGCCGCGGGCTCAACCGTCGCTTCCGCCGGCGCGGTCGCAGCAGCCGCTGCCGTCGCCGCCGGCTCTACCGTCGCTTCTGCTTGGGGCTCAGCTGTTGCCGCCGGATCCGATGTCGCCTCGGCGTCGTCAAGCTCTTCGCCCGGCGAAGTCGGCACGGTCTGCGCCCAGCCAGGCGCCGGCTTCTTGGCCTCGCCGTTGGCCGACTGAGTCTTTGACCAGTCCGGGTCGCCTTTCTCCATCGGCAGCGCCGGCAGCGCTTCTTCGACGCTCGACGATTCCGTTTCGGCGGTGCTCTCGGCCGGGGCTACCGGGACAGTCGACGCCCAGACCGGGGTCGTCTCCAGCGTGGGGACGGCCGGAACAGGCTCCTCGGTCTTGCCTTCGGGCGGCGTGGAGTCGCGGGGCTCGGCGGGCTCGGTTTCCAAATCTTGGTCAGTCTAGCTTCGGCGTCTGAACTTGCATCCGGATTTGACGCTGGTTTGACCGGGTGCTTACGCGAAGACGTTTTTCAGCGCGTCCTCAGGCAGCGGATCCGGCTGCTGCTCGGCCCAGTCGGCGGCGTCTGATGCCTCTCTGTCACACGTGGCCTGGACCTCGGCCGCCCCCTCCGCGGTGATCCACCGACGCTCGACCAGCCAGTCCGTGAAGCGGACGATCGGGTCGTGCCGCGCGGCTTCCGCGAGCTCCTCTTTGGTCCGGTATTTGCCCTGATTGTCTTCAGAGGTATGGGAGTTGATGCGCCAGACTTTGGCCTCGATCAAGGTCGGTCCCTCGCCGCTACGGGCGCGAGCCACCGCCTCTTGCACCGCCGCGTAGCACTTCGGCACATCAGTCCCGTCGATGGTCAGTCCGGAGATCCCGTACCCGGCTGCGCGCTCGGCGATGTTCGGGTTGGCCATCTGAAGACGGATCGGGACGGAGATCGCGTAACTGTTGTTCTCGCATACGAACACGACGGGCAGCCGGTGGACGGCGGCGAAGTTCACCCCCTCGTGGAATTCGCCCATGCTGGTCGCGCCGTCCCCGAAGGTACACAGCGTCACGCTGCCGTCGCCCCTCAGCTTCGCGGCATAAGCGATGCCGGCAGCCTTTGGGATCCAGCTGGCCACCACCTGGGAGACGGGGGCGATCTTCAACGCGTGGTAGCTGTAGCAGCCCCCGGGGAGGTTCCTGCCGGCGGATAGCGGGTCGCCCGCCTTCGCGAAGACGGCCAGCATCCATTCCTTCATCGTCAGGCCGCGCACGATTGCGTTGGCCAGGGCGCGGTAGTGAGGCACGAGCCAGTCGTCCGGCCCGAGCGCGGCCGTCGCCGCGACCTGGATTCCTTCGTGGCCCCGGCTCGAACCGACGAATGGTGCTCGGCCCTGCTTGACCAGGATGTGCATGCGGTCGTCCAGGGCCTTCGCCATGCACATCCAGCGATGCAGGTTCAGGTACTCCTCGCGCGTCCCCGTGTCGGCGCGGGTGGTCGTCGCCATCAGGCGGTCAGCGCGTGCGCGATTTCGACGACTTCTTCGGCGGTCAGTCCCATGCGGTTGAGGTGATCGTAGTACTGCTTGTGAAATTCCGAGAAGTCGCTGCGCTCAGCACGCTCTTCGCGGATACGCTTGACCTCGGCGAGCACCTTCGCCACCAGCTCAGGTTCTGGACGGATCCCCGCCCCGCGCAGCGCGTGCTCGATGACCAGAGCGCCGGAGTGCTTGCCGTAGACGTAGGTGATCTCGGCTCCGAGGTCTGACGGCGGCAAGAACTGGTAGATCGCAGGGTGGATGAGCATGCCCGCTGTGTGAATCCCCGATTCGTGGCTGAACACGTTGAGCCCAATGCCAGGCTCGGTCGGCTGCACCGGAACTCCGCTTACGCGCTCGAGGTACCGCGCCAGGTCGCGGAGCTTGTCGTACTTGAAGCCCGGGATCTCTATGCCGAACAGATAGCGCAGCTGCAGGAGGACCTGGTGCATCGGGGCGTTGCCTGTCCGCTCGCCGATGCCGTTCACGCTTGTCGTGAAGACCTCGGCCCCCGAGCCGAGCGCCATCACCGTGTTCCACGCACCGAGACCGAGGTCGTTGTGGAAATGAACGACGAGCGGCGCGTCGGGCGCCGCGGCCTTGATCGCAGGGATGTACTCGCGCACCGCGAAAGGCGAGTAACAGCCGACTGTGTCAGGGGTCGACGGCCGCGTCCCCCCCGCCTTCAGGCCCTCGCGATGGATCTCCGCGATGTAGTCGACGTCCGCCCGGCTGCCGTCCTCCCCGCCAAACTCGATCGAGCGCGCGCCCTGTTCGCGCGCGTACCGGATCGCCTCGCACATCATCCGGAGGTTTGCCTCGCGGTAGTACGAGACAGGCAGCTCGAGCCACTCCGATTCGGGAATTCCGTCCTTGTGCAGGAGAGTCTTGCCGAGCTTGTACTTGATATGCAGGTCCGACGCGGAGGTGAAGATGAAGTAGGTCACCTCATCGCGCTTGTGGCCCAGCGCATCGATCACGCGCATCGTCGCGTCGATGTCGCCCCTGGTCGAGCGCATCATGCAAACGACCTCGAGGTCAGGACGCAGCTCGCCGCGCTTGCGTCCACCGAGCACCAGCCGAAGGGTCTCACGCTCGCCCTCAGAGACGGACGGAAACCCGACGTCCATGATGTGGACCCCGATGTCGGACAGCATGCGCGCCAGCTCGTACTTGTCTTTCGGGGTGATCGCGACGCCCGGCATCTGCTCTCCGTCGCGCAGCGTGTCGTCGTAGACGCGGATCTTTCCTGCCGGTGGGAACTTGAGGTCGTGCGAGAAATGCTTCGGGTCGCGCGCCAGCTGTTCGAGAGGCTCTTGAAGCTCTACAGGTTCGCTGTCATCCACGCGACGCGGCCATCCGACGGCGCTCTTCAAGCTGCTTGCGCACCCAGGGAACCAGCCCGCCCATCCGGAGCAGCTCATTCATGAACTGCGGAAAGGCCTCGCATCGATATTCGTCGCCCTTCGTGAAGTTGCGGATGATGCCGTGCTCGAGATCGACCTCGAGCTCATCGCCATCCTCGACCGCTTCCGAGGCCTGCGGTGACTGCAGGATGGGATAACCCATGTTGATCGCGTTCCGGAAGAAGATGCGAGCGAACGAGTCGGCGATCACGAGCGAGATGCCGGCGCCACGAATGGCCACTGGCGCGATCTCGCGCGAAGACCCGCAACCGAAGTTCGAGCCTCCGACCATGATGTCGCCCTCGGTCACCTGCGACGCCCATGTGTCGCGACCGGGCACTCCCTCCATCGCGTGCTTGCCCAGCTCCTTCTCGTCGAGCGAGTAGATCGCGTACTTCGCCGGGATGACCTGGTCGGTGTCGATGTTGTCACCGAACTTCCACGCTCGACCGCGCACGACCTTCGGAAGAGTCATGCCAGACCCGCCGGCATCTTTTCCAGCACTTCGCTTGGATGTGTGATCACGCCGGCCACCGCGCTCGCCGCGGCCACCGCTGGGTTGGAGAGATAGACCATCGCCTTCGGGTGGCCCATGCGGCCCGGAAAGTTGCGGTTGGTGGTGCTCAAACAGACCTCGCCTTCACCAAGCACTCCCATGTGCCCGCCCAGGCACGCGCCGCACGTCGCGGTCGTCCACGCTGCTCCGGCCGCCAGAAAGGTGCCGATCAAACCCTCCTTCTCGGCCTGAATCGCGACCTGATGCGACGAGGGGGTGATGATGAGCCGCACTCCGGGCGCGACCTTGTGCCCTTCCAGCACGGCCGCCGCGCGCCGCAGGTCGGTGATGCGCGAGTTCGTGCAAGAGCCGATGAAAACCTGGTCAAGCCTCGTGCCCGCCACTTCGGAAAGAGGTGCGTAGTTGTCAGGCGACATGGGCTTGGCGACACCGAGCTCGACTTTCTCGGCGTCGAACTCGAAGACCTTTTCGTACTCGGAGTCGGGGTCGGAGGTGACTGGTGTGTAAGGCCGCTTCGCGCGACCGTCCAGATACTGCTTCGTGACCTGGTCGAACTCCATGATTCCGTTCTTCGCGCCGGCCTCAATCGCCATGTTGGTCATCGTCAGGCGCGCCTCCATGTCGATGTGGCGCAGTGCCTCGCCCGTGTGCTCCATCGCCTTCGAGCGCGCTCCGTCGACTCCGATCTGGCCGATCACGTACAGGATCAGGTCTTTAGCCTCGACCCACTCTTTAAGCCGGTTGTGATAGATGAACTTGAGCGACTCCGGGACGCGGAACCACAGCTCACCCAGCGCGAACACGCACGCCAGGTCGGTCGAGCCTATGCCCGTCGCGAAGTTGTTCAGCGCGCCGTAGGTGCAGGAGTGCGAATCCGCCCCGACGACAAGCTCGCCTGGAAGGACGAGTCCGTTCTCCGGGAGAACCGTGTGGCAGATGCCGCCCTGTCCCACTTCGAAGTACCACTTGACGCCCATCTGGTGCGAGAACTCGCGGGTCAGGCGTCCGAGTGTCGCGCTGGCGGCGTCCTTGGCCGGCTGGAAGTGGTCCTGCGTGACCGCGACACGATCAGGGTCCCAGATCTTCTCTGCACCCATCTGTTCGCGCATGATCTTTCCGGCCGGCGGTATGGTCAGGTCGTGGCCCATCGCGAAATCGACCTTCGCGAGCACCAGGTCGCCAGGTCGGACGCTCTCGCGACCGGCCCCGCGGGCCAGGATCTTTTCGGTCATGGTCATGCCCATTCGGGTCCCCCTAATCCTTCAGCCTTCTCGCAGCCTTCTCGCCACCGCGTCGCCGACTTCTCGAGTCGAGAGGCCGCCGCCAAGGTCCCGCGTGCACTCGCCCGCGCGGATGGCCGATTCGACCGCACCCTCGATCGCGTTAGCCATTTCTGTTTGACCCAGGTGTCTAACCATCATAGATGCGCTCAAAATCGCCCCGATCGGATTTACGACGCCCCGCCCCGCGATGTCCGGCGCCGTCCCATGCACGGGCTCGAAGAGGCCCTGTCCGGTCTGGGGGTTGACGTTGCCGGACGGCGCGATGCCCATCCCGCCTATGAGCTCCGCCGTCAGGTCGGAGAGGATGTCACCGAAGAGGTTGCCGGTGACGATGACGTCAAATTGGGTCGGGTCGCGGACGAGCTGCATCGCCGCAGCATCCACATATAGATGACGCGTCTTGACCTTCGCGTGCTTGGCGGCCACAGCTTTCCACTGCTGCTGCCAGAGCGCTCCCGCGTAGGTCATTGCGTTGGACTTGTCGACCATCACCACCTCGCGCTTCGCGACACCGAAGGCGTATTCGAGGATTCGTGTCACTCCCAGGTATGTGTTGAGGTCCTCCTGGATCGCCACCTCCTGGTCGGTGCCCTTCTTGAATCGCCCACCCATGCCGACGTACAGCCCTTCTGTGTTCTCACGGACGATCAGCAGGTCGATCGCCCTCTTGTCTTCGCGCCGGAGGGGTGAGAGCCGGTCGTCGTAGAGCCTGGCGGGGCGCAGGTTGACGTAGAGGTCGAGCTCGAATCGCAGGCGGAGCAGCACGCCGGCGAGATACGCGGCGTCGTTGACCCGTGGGTCGCCCACCGCGCCGAAGAGGATCGCGTCGGCCCGTTCCAGCTCGCCCCATACCTGCGTCGGGATCGGCTCGCCAGTGCGGAGGTACTGCTCTGCGTTGACGTCGTACTCCTCGAAGTCGAAGTCCGCGCCCGCCGCCTTCAGGACCTTGATCGCCTCCGGGACGACCTCTCTTCCGGCACCGTCGCAGGGCAGCACGGCGATTTTGGTCACGACGCGGGTGCCGCCTCGGGCGCACGCTCACGCAATTTGTAGCGCTGGATCTTGCCGGTCACGGTCTTCGGCAGGTCGGAGACGAACTCGATCATGTGCGGGTACTGGAAACGCTGCAGGCGCGATTTGCAGTGGTCCTGGAGCTCGCTGACCAGCCCTTCGCTCTTTGCCGTGTCCGGCTTGGCGATCACGAACGCCTTGATTTTGGTGAAGCCATCGACAGAGATGCCGACGACCGCGCTCTCCGCCACCGCCGGATGCTCGAGCAGCGCGGATTCGATCTCGATCGGCGACACCCACAGTCCGCTGACCTTGATCATGTCGTCGGATCGGCCTTCGTACCAGTAAAAGCCGTCGCCGTCGACCCTGTAGCGATCGCCGGTGAAGAACCAGTCGCCGAGAATCGATCGCTTCGATTTCTCGTGCTGCGCCCAGTAGAGGGCGAGCGCGCTATCGCCTTTCACATACAGGTCGCCGGCCTCGCCCTTCTCGACCGGGTTGCCCTGGTCGTCCAGGATCTTGAGCTCGTAGCCGGGGACCGGCTTGCCGCTCGAACCGGGTCGCACGTCGTCAAGCCGGTTGGAGCAGTAGATGTGGAGCATCTCGGTCGAGCCGACACCGTCGAGGACCGTGAGCCCGAACGCGTCTTTCCAGCGGCGCCAGACCTCTGCGGGCAAAGCTTCCGCCGCCGCCACGCAGTGACGGATCGAAGAAAGGTCGCGGCTCTTGGCGCCTTCAAAATTGAGGATGGCGTTGTAAAGCGTCGGGGCGCTGAAGAAGAGCGTCGGGCGCCGCTTCTCGATCGTCTCCAGCACGGTCGCAGGCGTGTGCCGTCCGGCGTGGAGTACGGTCGATGCCCCGACCCAGTAGGGAAACGTGAGGTTGTTGCCGAATCCATATGCGTGGAAGAGGCCGGTGGTCGAGAAGGTGACGTCCCTTTCGGTGATCCCCAGCACCTGTTCGGCGTAGGTGACCCAGGTGTAGGGGATGTCGTGCTGGAGGTGGACCACTGCCTTCGGTTTGCCGGTCGAGCCGGAGCTGTAGAGCCAGAAGGCCATGTCGTCGCGGCGGGTGTTGGCGGTGGCAACGTCGTCGTCGGGTCGGATCTGGTCGACGCGCAGCAGGCGTGGCTTGTGTGCGCTTCGGTCCGCTGCGGGCTTCAGCTTCTCCTCGGTGTTGGCGTCCACGGCGATCACGGGCGCAAGCGAATCGTCGATGAAGTGGTCGTAGTCCTCACTGCGCTGGAGGAGCGGGTTTACGGGGACCGGGATTGCGCCGATCCGGATCGCACCGAGGAACAGCGCAACCCAGCCGGGGCCGTCGAAGCCGGCGATGAGGACTCGCTCCTCGCGCCGCACGCCGAGGTCGATAAGGGCGCGGGCGGCGCCGCAAGCCAGGCGGGAGAGGTCGCCGTACGCCAGGTCGCCGGCGGCGGAGTGGATAGCGATCTTGCCTGCCCGGCCGGCTTGGAGGTTGCGCTCGAGCAGGTCGGCGCCGACGTTGTAGCGATCCGGCACGTTCACTGCCATGAATCTTGGCACGGGGACGACAGGACTGTGAAGGGTGTGTGGTGGATGCGTCTGGGGTGGCCGTTGGTGGGGCTTGGCGAGGTTGGGGTGAACCTTTCTGCATGTTAATTTACTTGACACCGTACGTATGTTTGGTACAATATTGGCATGGTCGAGCTGGTTCCTGGGGAGGTCGACGTCGCCTACGAGATGGTCGGCATCCGCCAGGCCATCGACTTGCTCGAGCTCCAGTTCTCCCGCCTCGCCGCCACCTTCGACAAAGGTGCCTACTGGGAGCAGGAGGGCTCCAACAGCCCGATCGACTGGATTCGCTTCAACTGCCACCTCACCTCCAACGCGGCCGGGGCACGGATCGCAGTCGGCGAGAACCTGGGACGCGTGGCGGAGAGTGCGCAGGCCATGCAGGCAGGTGAGATCGGCTTCACCCACCTGGTCGAGATGGCGCGGACGGCTGATGCGGTGGGTAAGGCCTTTGACGAGACCAAGCTCCTGGAGCTGGCGCGCGAGAACTCACCCGGCAAGTTCCACTACAAGTGCATGCACTACCGCCACTCGGTCGACGCCAAGGCAGTCGCCGAAGAACAGGCCGAGCTGGCCGAGACGCGCTTCCTCCACTTGAACACGCAGGATGACGGCGGCCTTTTCATCACCGGGCTGCTCGATCCGGTCGGCGGTGCGCTGGTGCGCAACGCGCTGGAGCCGCTGGCGCGGAGCTCAGGCGCTGACGACTTTCGCGATGCGCCCAAGCGTTGGGCCGACGCCCTGGTCGAGCTGGCCTCGAGCAAGACCAGGATTCAGATGCAGGTCACGAGCTCGGTCGAGACCCAACCTTCGGGGCCCCCGCGACGAAGTCGCGGGAGGGTGCCCGGGCGCAGAGACCGAGTTCTCCCTCCCAATCTCCTCCAAGACCGTCGAGCGCTGGGCCTGCGACTCGAGCCTGAGCCGGATCCTGATGCAGGACTCGGTGGTGATCGACGTCGGCCGGAGCGAGCGGACGATCAAAGGCCCGCGGCGCCGGGCGCTGATCGCGCGGGACAAGCACTGCCAGTGGCCGGGTTGCGAGCGGACGGCGTCAAGGTGCGATGGACATCACGTCGTGCATTGGCTGCACGGCGGCGGCGGAGAGATCGAAAACCAGATCCTGCTCTGCCACCGGCATCACTGGATGGTGCATGAGGGCTGCTGGCAGCTGGTCAAGACCGATGACGGCCGGATCGTGACCATCGCACCGACAGTCACCTTCGGATTGCCGCGCGGGCCAGACTAGAGAGGTGACCTTCGAGCGTAGGGCGCGCCGTTTCTCGTCCGCGCGGCTGGAGGTCGTTGCGCGTCGCCTGATGGGCACCTCTCCCCTCTGCTCACTCTCCACCGTGTCTTACGGTGGTCGCGCACACATCAATCACATGTATTTCGCATTCACCGATCGCTTTGAAGTCGTGTGGATCTCGGATCCCGACTCGATTCATTCCCGCAACCTCGTACGCAACCGGTCGGCCGCGGTGACGGTCTACGACTCGCATCAGACCTGGGGCAAGCCCGACCGCGGCATCCAACTGTTCGGGACCGCCGGCGTGACGTCCGGACGCGTCGCGGATGCCGCCCATCGCGTATACGGTCGGCGATTTCGTGACTACGACTCCGAGGCAGAAGGACTTCCCGCGTACCGTTTCAAGGCCCGAACTGTGAAGCTCTTCGACGAGCGCACGCTCGCTCCCATAACTCTCGTGAGTGCCCGAGTGACGCGCGACGGCCTCGTGTGGTCGAAGACCGAAGTCTGGACCTGAGCACTACTGCCTGACGACTGCCGCCGCGCCCTTCCTCAATACGTATTTCTGGATCTTGCCGGTCGCCGTCTTGGGCAGCTCGGGCACGAACGTCACGCCATGCGGCGCCTTGAAATGCGCCAACCGGTCGCGCGTGAACGCGATCAGCTCCGCATCCGTGGCGCTGGCGCCAGGTTTGAGCACGACGTAGGCGTACGGCGCCTCGCCCCATTTCTCGTGGGGCAGCCCGACGATCGCGGCCTCCTGCACGGCGGGGTGTCGCAGCAACACGCCCTCGACCTCCAGGCTCGAGATGTTCTCTCCCCCGCTGATGATCACGTCCTTGATCCGGTCGCGGATCTCGACGTAGCCGTCCGGGTGGAGGACTGCGGCGTCGCCGGTGTGGAACCAGCCATCGCCCATTACCTTCTTGGTCGCCTCGGGGTCGTTGTAGTAGCCCTTCATGATCACGTTGCCACGCGCGACGATCTCACCCAGCGTCTTGCCGTCGGCGGCCACGTCCTTTCCAGCTTCGTCGACCACGCGCAGCTCGCCCGACGTGATCAGCTCGACGCCGGTTCGGGCCTTGATGATCCCGCGCTCGGTGGTGTCCAGCTTTTTGTGCTCCGGCCGTGGCTCGCAGATGGTGATGAAAGGAGCTGTCTCGGTGAGTCCATAGACCTGGGTCACCTCCCACCCGAGATCGCCTTCCATGCGCTCGATCGTCGCTGCGGCAGGTGCTGCTCCCGCGGTGATGACGTGGACGCCTTTGGGCACGTCGCCCCGGACGTCGGCAGGAGCGTTGGCAAGACCGATCAGGATCGTCGGCGCGGCGCAGAGCCAGCCGACATTCTCCTTGCGGACCAGGTCGAAAACCCGTGCTGGCTCCACCTTCGGCAGACATATGTGTGTCCCTCCGACGGCGGTGATGATCCAGACGAAGGTCCATCCGTTCGCATGGAACATCGGCAGGGTCCACAAGTAGCGATCGCCGACAGTGATGTGGAAATGCACGAGCGTGCCGACGGCATTGGCCCAGGCGTTCCGGTGCGTGATCATCACGCCCTTCGGCTTGGCAGTGGTGCCGCTCGTGTAGTTGATGGTCAGGAGATCGTCTTCGTTGATTTCGGGGCGCGTGAAAACGGGTTTGGCCGCCGCGAGGGCTGGTTCGTATTCGGTCCAGCCCTTCCGTCCCCCGGCGCTGCCAAGGCTCACGAAGTGCTCGACGCCCTTCAGCTGATCGCGCACTCCGTCAATGGCCGCGAGATAGTCCGGATGGACGCATAGGACCTTGGATCCCGAATGAGTGGTGATGTAGACGAAGTCCTCGGCAGTCAGGCGAAAGTTGATCGGCACCAACACCGCACCGATCTGGGGCACGGCGTAGAAGGACTCGAGCTGCTCATGCACGTTGGGCGCGATATATGCGACGCGGTCACCCTCCTTCACGCCCATCCCCTGCAGGGCCGCGGACCAGCGGTCGCAGCGGTCAAAGAAGTCTTCGTAGGACAGGCGAAGGTCGCCGTCGACGACCCCTTCCCTGTCTCCATACAGCTTGCGCGTGCGCCGGGCGAACTCGAGAGGCGTCAGCGGCGTCTCCATCCCTGTCCCTCCTTCACGAATTGAGCATCAGAGCGAAGTCTGCGGTCTTGATCCCGCCGACAAACGCGTGGTGAGCGTTCGGCTCGAGCTCGACCGAGCGCTCGTACACGAAGGCGTAGACGTTGTCGATGTTCCAGTCGCCGTAGCCCTGGATACGTAAGCCATAGCGGAGGCCCTCATCTTCCGTGCCTCGCCGGAAGAGGTCGGTGGCGCGCGCGTAGATGGCCTTCAGGATGTCCAGCTGCATGCTCAGCTCGGCGATCGTCGTGGCGTCGCCCTCTGCCTCGACGAGCTGCTCGACCTGTGTTTCGAGGTCGGCGATCTCCTTCTGGTAGTCGTCCACCTCACGGTGGAGTCTACTAGTGGATCAAGTAGTTCGACGAGACCGCCGCCGCGATCAGGATGGCGATGATGTTGACGACCTTGATCATGGGGTTGATGGCAGGTCCGGCCGTGTCCTTATTGGGGTCGCCGACCGTGTCTCCGGTGACCGCAGCCTTGTGCGCCTCGGAGCCTTTGCCGCCGAGGTGTCCCTCTTCGATGTACTTCTTGGCGTTGTCCCAGGCGGCCCCGCCGCTGGTCATCTGAATGGCCAGGAACAGGCCGGTCACGATCGCTCCGAGCAGCATGCCGCCCAGCGCACGCGGCCCGAGGAGGAATCCGACGGCGAGAGGCGCTACCACCGGGATGATTCCCGGCACGATCATCTCCCGCTGGGCGGCCGCGGTCACGATCCGTACCGCCGTTCCGTATTCAGGCCGCCCCGTGCCCTCCAGGATTCCCTTGATCTCGCGGAACTGACGCCGCACCTCTTCCACCACCAGACCGCCGGCGCGCCCGACCGCCAGCATCGCCAGCGAACCGAACAGGAATGGCAGGATCCCGCCGAGAAACAGCCCGGCGATAACGCGCGGGTCGGAGAGCTCGAAGGTCGTCGGGTGGCCCGCCTTGGCGAGCTCCTGCGTGTACGAGGCAAAAAGGACCAACGCCGCCAGGCCCGCAGAGCCGATGGCATAGCCCTTGGTCACGGCTTTGGTCGTGTTGCCGACCGCGTCGAGCGGGTCGGTGATCTCACGGACTTCCTTGGGCAGCTTGGCCATCTCGGCAATGCCGCCGGCGTTGTCGGTGATCGGGCCATATGAGTCGATTGCGACGATGATCCCCGTCATCGACAGCATCGCGGTAGCGGCGATCGCGATTCCAAACAGGCCTCCCAATCCATAGCTGACGAGAATCCCCGCAGCGATGACGATGACTGGGAGCGCGGTGGACATCATGCCGATCGCCTGGCCCGCGATGATGTTGGTTGCGTGCCCGGTGACTGACGCCTTCGCTATGAGGTGCACCGGCCAATACGCAGTCTCGGTGAAGAATTCGGTGATCGCGACGATCAACACGGTGACGATCACGCCGACGAGCGCCGCGAAGAAGAGGTTGTTGGGGTCGCTGACAAACTGGTTGGCTGGAAGGTAGCCGTTGCTCTTCATGTACTGCGTGACGATGTAGAAGCCGACGACAGCGATCACAACCGCGACAAGGAGGCCGGCGTAAAGCGCGCCCATGATCCACCGCGGGTTGTAGATGCGGACAAAGAACGAGCCAACGATCGAGCCGACCACGCTCACGGACCCCAGCAGCAGCGGGTAGACAACCCAGCCGAGCTGGTTCTTGAACAGCAGCGACGCGAGCAGCATCGCGGCGATCATCGTCACGGCATAGGTCTCGAACAGGTCTGCCGCCATGCCCGCGCAGTCACCGACGTTGTCGCCGACGTTATCGGCGATGACGGCCGGGTTGCGCGGATCGTCTTCCGGAATCCCGGCCTCGACTTTGCCCACGAGATCGGCGCCGACGTCGGCGGCCTTGGTGTAGATCCCGCCGCCCAGCCGGGCGAACACCGAGACGAGGCTCGCGCCGAAGGCCAGGCCGACAAGCAGTTCTGGATTCTTGAACACGAGGAAGGCAGCCGAGACGCCGAGCAGGCCAAGACCGACCACCATGAAGCCGGTAACGGCGCCGCCTCGGAATGCAACCTGCAGCGCGCTGTTCAAACCGCTGCGCGCCGCCTCGGCCGTGCGTAGGTTGGCTCGGACGGCGATGTTCATCCCGACGTAGCCGGCGGAAGCGGACAGCACCGCTCCGACGACATAGAGGGCCGCCGTCCTCCAGTCGATAAAGAACCCGATGACGACCGCTATGACCACGCCGATGATGGCGATCACTGTGTACTGGCGGTTCAGGTAGGCAGCGGCCCCCTCCTGGATTGCCAGGGCAATCTCACGCATGCGGTCATTGCCGGTCGGCTTGTTCAGGACCAGAAAGATCAGGACGACTGCAAAAGCAACGGCGGCCAGTCCGCCGGCCACGCCAAACCAGGCTGTGTTGGGGTCCATTTACCTCCCTCGATTCGCGGAGGCGCCGAGAAGCGCCGCGACCGGATAGCTTAGGGGAACCGCAAAATTCACCACGCGAGCTCGAATCGGTCGAGCCCACCGGCGGCCTCGGACCACCGCGTTTCCACCCGGTCGACCCGGGCCAGCCGGGGACCCTCTTCCAGCGCACGCTTCAGCTGTTCGAGCTCCCCCCTGCCACCCTCGGCGACCAGCTCCACCGTGCCGTCGTCGTTGTTGCGCACCCACCCCCGCAGGCCAAGCTGCTGCGCCTTGCGCTGGACGAAGTACCTGAACCCGACGCCCTGTACATCGCCGCGGACGATGGCGTGCAACCGCTCCATGTCGCTTCGAGGTTAGCAAGGCGCCCTCTCCCCAAAGGGGGGCGATCAGTGGGTCACATCCATATGCTCTTGCCGCCAGGGTCCGGAGAGGGGCGAGCGCAGAACTAAGCTTTGACACGTGCCCACCTCCAGCATCGTGGCCATCGGCGACGAGCTGGTCGGCGGGTTCACCCTGGACACCAACTCGCACTGGATCGCGGAGAGGCTGCGCATCCTGGGCTACCCCGTCAAGCGGGTCTCGCAGATCCGTGACCGGCCGCGGGAGATCGTCGACCAGGTGCATCGCGAGCTGGCCGACGCCGAGGTGACCGACATCTTCATGAGTGGCGGGCTCGGACCGACCCCTGACGATCGCACCTTCGCCGCGTTGGCGGATGCGCTCGACAAGGAGCTGGTGATCTGGGAGGAAACGCGCGCCCGCATCGAGCGAAGGGTCCAGAGAATGCATGCGATGGGCCTGCTCGAGTCGCCGGAGCTGACCGAGGGGAATCTGCGCATGGCGCGCATCCCCAGCGGTCCAGCTCACATCTTCAAGAACCGAGTCGGAATGGCGCCAGGCGCGGTCTATGAGGCGAGCGGCAAGCGGATCTTCGTGCTTCCGGGGGTGCCCATGGAGATGAAAGGCATCTTCACAGAGGAGCTCGAGCCACAGTTCCTGGGCGGCGGCTCAGCCGCGACCGTGCGCGAGGTTCGCTTCTCGTTTGCCGTGGAGGCGAAGTTCTATCCGCTTATGCGCGAGCTCGAGGAGACTTCGCCGGACGTGTCGGTGGGCTCGTACCCGAACTTCGAGACCAAGGAGCTTGTGATCCGGTGCGTCGGCCTCGATCCCAAGCGCGTCGAGGAGATCCTCGATGTCATTCGCAAGCGGTCGAGAGAGCTGGGCTTCACGCCCCAGCCCGCATGAAGCCGGCGCCCGACCATGTCCAGACTCTGCTCGACATCTGTCAGCGGGCTGAGTCGTCAGCGACTCAGCTTTCGCTCTAGCAGCGCCCGCTCCGCCGGGTTCTGACACAGCTCCAAGGCGCGCAGCCGCGCCTCGCGTGCGAGCACATTTTCGCCTAGCTCGTCGAGGAGCTCGGCGCGTGTCGCGTGGAACAGGTAGTAACCGCTCAATGACATCGCCAGGTCGTTGACTTCGCCCAGGGCCGCCTGGGGACCGCTCACCCGGGCAATCGCGACCGCTCGGTTCAGCCGGATGACTGGCGTGTCGGTGAAGCGGAGGAGGGCGTCATAAAGGGCGACGATCTGCGGCCAGTCGGTCTCTTCCCACGTCCTGGCTTCTGAGTGAACCGCGGCGATTGCCGCTTGCACCTGGTAGGGACCTGGCATCCGCAGCGCCGCAGCGCGTTCGATCAGCGCGACTCCTTCGGCGATGCCGGCCCCGTCCCATAAGGAGCGGTCCTGATCGGGCAAGAGCACCATCTCGCCGCCCGCGCCGAACCGCGCACGCGAACGAGCGAGGTGCAGCTTCATGAGGGCAACAAGGCCGAGAACCTCAGCCTGGTCGGGCAGAAGCCCGGCCAGCATCCGGGCCAGCCACAGCGCATCGTCGGCAAGGTCGCGCCGCATCGCGGCCTGCGTCCCCCTGCTCAGGTAGCCCTCGTTGAACATCAGGTAGAGGACGGACAGCACCGCGTCGAGCCTGGGCACCAGCTCAGGGCCCTGCGGCACGCGGTACGGAATGTTGGCTTCGACGATCTTGCGTTTCGCCCGCACGATGCGCTGCGCCATCGTCGGCTCGGCCACCAGAAATGCAGCTGCGATCTCAGCGGTGGTGAAGCCGGCGACAGCACGCAGCGTCAGGGCGACCTGCGCCTCTTGCGCCAGCGCGGGGTGGCAGCACGTGAATATGAGGCGCAGCCTGTCGTCGGCTTCGGCTGGGTCACTGAGCAACGTGGAGCGCTCCAGAAGGGCGAGCTTTTCGACGTAACGCCGGTCGCGGCGCAGGACGTCGATCGCTCGCCTCCGCGCGGTGGTCATCAGCCACGCGCCCGGGTTGTCGGGAATTCCCTGTTCCGGCCATTTCTCCAGCGCCGCGACGAGGCTGTCCTGGACCACCTCCTCGGCAACGTCGAAGTCGCCGAGAACCCGGACCATTGCAGCGGTCAGCCGCCCGGCCTCCTCGCGGAAGACCGCGGCGACAGCCGCTTCGGGGGTGGTCCTGCCGCCCGTCAGCGGTCCTGGCGCTCCTGCGAATGGTCGACGATCGGACGGATCTCCACCGTGCCAGGCCACTCCTTGGCCATCTCGAGCGCCTCGTCGAGGTCGCTCACCTCGATGAGGGCGAAGCCTCCGATTATCTCCTTCGACTCGATGAACGGACCGTCGGTCACGGTGACCTTGCCGTTCTTGCGCGAGACGGTCGTCGCGGTGCTCGGCCCGCGAAGCTCCTCGCCGCCGACCACCTTGCCCTCCTTCGTGTACTTCTCGAACCATTTGTTCGACTTTTCGTAGTCGGCCAGCGCCTCGTCCCGAGCGCCGCCCTCGAGCTGATCGATTCCTTCCATCGTGCCGGCAAACAAGAGAACGTATTTCATCTCAAACCTCCATCACCCACGACGAACGGAGAAGGCCGTTTTTCGACACCGTGGCCTTACGAACCCGTGAACTCCGGCTCTTGCTTGCTCAAGAAAGACATGATCCCGATCGCGGCGTCCGTACTAAGGGCGGCCCGGGCGAAGTTCTGTGACTCGACCTCGAGCGCCTCGTCGAGGCGAAGGTCCTCGCCGCGGCGGATTGCGTCCTTGATCATCGCGATGGCGAAAGTCGCGGCCTTCGCCAGCTTGCCGGACAGCTCGTCGACCGCCGTCTGGAAATCCTCAGGGCCAACAGCCCGATCGACCCAACCCACCGCCTCCGCCTCCTTCGCGGAAAGCCGGGTGGATTCGATGATGTAGCGCTGGGCGCGCGCTTTGCCAATGAGGCGCGGCAGCCGCTGCGTGCCCCCCGCGCCGGGGATGATGCCGAGCGACGATTCGGTCTGACCGATTCGCGAGCGGCCATCCTCGACCATGACCCGAAAGTCGCAGCACAGCGTCAGCTCGCTGCCGCCACCCAAGGCGTGGCCGTTGATGGCTGCGATCACTGGCTTCGGGCAGCGCTCGATGGCGTTGAAGTGATGGTTCATGCGCCGCATGAATAGCGCAATCTGGTCGGTGGCATCGGGTGCGCCGCGATCAATGCCGGCCAGCGAGGCGAGGTCGGCGCCGACGCTGAAGTACTTCTCGTATTGGGAAGTAAGCACCACCACCCGCACCCCCGGATCCTGGCCCAGCTCGTCGAAGGCCGCGGCAAGCTCTGCCATCAGATCCTCGGCGATCGAGTTGTTGCCCTTGCGATGCATGACGACGCGTGCGATGGCGCCGTCCCGATTCACGTCCACCAGCTCGCCCATCGGCCTACGCCGTGAAGAGCGGTATGCCGCCGGCGACCTCGATCACGGCGCCGGTGATATAGCTCGCTTCTTCCGAACACAGGAAGGCGATCGTGTTGGCGATGTCCTCCGGCTGTCCGAAGCGCTTGAAGACGGTGCGCGACTTGAACCGTTCGTACATGGGGTTGTTGGCAGCTGCGGCCTTACCGGCCTCGGACTCGATGATCCCAGGAGCGATCGCGTTGGCTGTGATGTTGTGCCGGCCGCCCTCGAGGGCCGCCGTCCTGGCCAGGCCGATCAGGCCCGCCTTGGTTGACGAGTAGCTGGCCTGGCCGAAACCGCCGAGGGTGCCCGCCACCGACGACATGAAGATCAGCCGCCCCCACTTGTTCTCGACCAGGTAGGGCCAGACCTCCTTGGTGCAGTTGAAGGCGCCTGTCAGGTTCACCTTCACGTCGCGGTCCCACAGCTCGTAGGACTGGTTGGGGATCTGAGCTGCGTGGTCGAGCGTGGCGGCGTTGTTGATCAGGATGTCGATCTTGCCGAACTCGTCTCTAACCTTCTTGAAGACGTCGCGGATCTGGTCGCGGTTGGTCACATCCATCTTGATGGCGAGAGCTTTGCGGCCCATCTTGCGGATCTCGTCCGCGGTCGCATTGGAATGCACCCAACCCTGTGAGACCGCGACTTGCGCCAGCATGCTGCCCTGGGACTCCGCCGTCTGCTGGAGGTTGGGATCGTCCTCGACCAGCACGTCGGTGATGACGACGTCAGCGCCAAGCCTGGCCAGCGTGAGGGCATCCTGCCGGCCAAGGCCTCTCGAAGCGCCGGTGACGACCGCAACCTTTCCAGCTAGATCAAACATTCCTCATCCCCTTAACTTGATCGTGCCGCGCTGTCCAGCGATGGCGCGCGAGATGACGAGCCTCTGGATTTCCGCCGTACCTTCCCAGATCTGATAGATCTTCGCGTCGCGGAACCACTTCTCGACCGGGTACTCCTTGATGTAGCCGTAGCCGCCGAGGACCTGGATCGCGTCGGTGGTCACCTCCATCGCGACGTCGGCCGCAAAGCACTTCGCCATCGAGCCCTCGGCGCGTTCAAAGGCGTGGCCCTGGGTCGCCATCCATCCCGCGCGCCAGATCAGCAAACGCGCTGCGTCGATCTTCATCGCCATGTCGGCGAGCTTGAAACCGACCGCTTCGTGCTGCCAGAGAGGCTTGCCGAACTGCTTGCGGTCCTGCGCGTAGTCGAGCGCGAACTCGTACGCGGCGCGCGCGATCCCAAGCGCGCCGGCTGCCACACCAGGCCGCGTCGCCTCGAGCGTCATCAGCGCACCGAGAGCGCCTGGGCCGGACTTCTCGGCGTCTGGCTCGCCGCCAAGGCGGTGGTCGAGCGGGACAAGGCAGTCCTCGAGCATCACCTGCGCTGTGTGGCTCGCGCGCACGCCGAGCTTCTTCTCCTTGCGCCCCATGCGCAGGCCGGGCGTGCCTTTTGGCACCAGAAACGAGGCGATTCCGGCAGGACCTTTCGAGGGGTCTGTGTTGGCGTAGATGACGTGGTAGTCGGCGATGCCGCCGTTCGTGCAGAACTGCTTGGTTCCGTTGAGAACGTAACCGTCGCTCACGCGCGTGGCCCGCGTCTTCATGGCGAGCGCGTCCGAGCCTGAGTCGGGCTCGGTCAGCCCCAGCCCGCCGAGCACCAGCCGGTCCGGGTTGGTGAACTCGGGAAGCCAGCGCTTTTTCTGTTCCTCGGTGCCGCTGGCCCGGATGCCCGCGATCGCCAGGGCCATCGACTGGATGCAGACCGCAATTCCCGCGCAGCCCCAGCTGAGCTCCTCGTTGAGGATCAGCTCGGTCAGGAAGTCGAGGCTCTGGCCCCCGTACTCCTCAGGGATGAAAGCCGCTGGGCTGAGGCCGAGCTTGTGCGCCATTTGGACCACCTCGTACGGGAACTCCTCGTTCTCGTCGTAGCGGGCGGCGACTGGACGGATTTCCTTCTCAGCGAACTGGTGGGCGAGCTTGCGAATTTCCTCTTGCTCGGAAGTCAGAGAGAACTCAAGCGTCACGCCCCTCTCCCCTGATCCCTCTCCCCTGAGGGGAGAGGGTGCCCGTCGTACTCTGCGACAGCTTTCGTCAGCACCGCCTCGCCGCGCTGGTTGAGCGCGCTCAAGTCGAGCTTGCCCGTGCCATTTGGCTCGGCACGAAACGTCACCGTGTCGCCCGGCTCGACCATCCCGGCGAAGCGAACGAACAGGCGTCGCAGATGGTCCGGGCCGCCGGCGGCCTCCGCCGCGACAGTCGCGGCGATCCCCATCTGCAGCATGCCGTGCGCGATCACACCGGGCAGGCCGGCTGACCGCGCGAACTCGTCGTCAAGGTGAATCGGATTGTGGTCGCCCGACGCCGCGGCGTAGGCGGCGATCTGCTCGCGGGTGAAGGTCACGCGCCGCTCGGTCAAGGGCGCGCCGGCGCGCGCGCAGGGCGCACTTCTTGACGTATGACGAACAGCGTGCGCGAGCGACACAGCGCCGCGCCCTTCTCATCGGTCGTGTCGGTCTCGAACGTGACGAAGCGCATGCCTCTGCGGCTTACGTCGGACGCGACGCGACCGCTCGACACGACCGTCTCCCCCATGTCCGGCTGCCTCGTCCATTCGAACTCCTGCTCGGCGTGAAGCAGCCTGCCGAAATCGATCGCCGCGTCTTCATCGCCGAAGAGGTGAGGCGCGGTCACTCCCAGCGAGTAGACCGCGGCGTAAGTAGGCGGCACGCCATCTGCGGGATCAGCTCCGATTGCGTGAGCGAACTCCTCCACGCGATCACGGTCGATCTCGATCTTTACCGCCGGGTACGTTCGCCCGGCGATCGCAGCCACGCCGAAAAGACTAGATCCTGCTCGGTCTCAGCCGCGTGAGGACGCGACGGAGCAGCATCGGTCGGAGGGCGGTCCACGCCTCCATCACAGACGAGCGCGCGGTCGACGCGAGCTCAGGCGGCGCATATGCGGCGATCACGAACCCTCCGGTCAGAGCGCCCACCGGCTCGGCGGCCTCGGGGAACGTCCGCTGCAGACGCCGGCCGAGCTCCAGGGGAGTCTCGCCCGGCCGCCGTTCAGCGCCGGCCAGGTTGGCGAGCGTGAGCATTCGTTTCCACACCATCATCACGCTGCGCGGCCGGAGGTACCGCGACGCGGCGACCAGGAGCAGCAACACCAGCACGACGACAAAGCCAAGGATCTTGGTCAACGTGGCGCCGCTGATCGAGCCGATCGTCAGCCCGCCGCCGGGCGCCGGGCCGTTCACGTCGCGATTGCCGCGTGGGTTGCTGGTCGGGTTCACCACGCCTCCACCCCCTGTCGGAATGTTGTTCGGGTCGCAGCCGTTGTCGCGAAGGCAGGGATTGGAGCCGGTCTGGCCGCGCGGGATCGTCTGGTAGACGCCCAGATCGTCAGCCGTCGGCTCGAACGGGATCCAGCCGTACTTTGGAAAGTAGACCTCGACCCACGTGTGGGCGTCCTCGCCACGCACGACGAAGTTGTTCAGGGTGACGTCGAAGGTGCCCGGACCGAAGCCGTTCACTAGGCGCGTCGGGATGCCGAGCGAGCGAAGCATGTCGCCCATCGCTGTGGCGAAGAACTCGCAGTAGCCCCGCTTGGATGTGAACAGGAACCAGTCGAGCGGGTCGCGGCCGCTAGGCGTTCGGGCGTCCAGCGTGTACGTGAAGTTATGCGGGTCGCGGAGGTAGTTCTCGATCGCTGCCGCCTGGTCGTAGGGCGTTGTCGCCCCGGCCGCCGTGACGATCTGGACGGCCAGGTCGTGGACCTTCTTCATCACGGCCGGAGTGCGGTAGCCGTAAGGCGGCAGCTCCATATATGGCTGGAGCCACGTCGGGTAGGTGGTCCCCGCAGCCTCCATGTCGGCCTGGGTCGCGGTCGAGTAGTCCACGGTCACTGCGTATCCGCCCGACGAGTTGGGCGGCTGCAGGCTGCCCAGACGATCGAGCGTGTTCAACGATCCCGGCATCACCTGGGATGCAAGCGTCGTGCGATCGATCTTGTAGAACTGACCCGGGTAGAAGATGACGTCTTTGTAGCCGACCGGCGGCTGCAGCATCCTCACGTCAATCGTCGCGCCGGCGAGCTTCGCGTAGTCCTCCCCGTAGATGGCCGACTGGTTCTTGGAGATGATCTCTTGCACCGCGGCTCCGTCGGGGTAGCGCCACTCTCCACCTGACGTGAGGGTCACGTCGAGGCCCCTGAAGTAGCGTGGTTGGGCGTAATCGCCGGCCACGGTGTACATGAACACGACGTCGCGCGTGCGCTGCAACGAGCCGCTCAATTTGACGTCTTGCGTAAAGCCCGTGACGCCGGTGCCTCCGCCGCTGGTGAAGATGCCCGGGTGGCTGAGGCGCTGCTGCAGCTGGGCCCAGCTGGTGAACACCCCCGACGCGAGGTCTACCGTGCGGTCGCTGGTAGACAGCGGTGGCAGCATGATGCCCAGGACGATCAGGCCGGCCATCGCGACGAGCCCGCTCTCCCAGAAGTCCCACCGCGCGTCCCCTGTCAGCTTGACCTTTGCCCGCACCGCGTTGGCGATGGACCCGGTGTAGTTGGTCCACAGCAGCAGAGCGAGCGTGAGGACGAGCATCGCCAGTGTGTAGCCGTTCTGGTCGGTAGGTACGTTGAGGAGATTCGTCGCGAAGGCGGCCGCGCCGGGGATCAGGCCGAGCATGGGCTTGCGCCAGCGGAGAACGCACCAGCTGAGCCAGGCTCCGGTGACCCACATCAGGAGGCAGATCAGGAACAGATAGAAGGACGGGTCCGACGAGGCGCTCCCGTCGCTGATCCGGGACGACCACGTGCCGATCAGCTGCGGCCCGATGACGTCGTTAGGGTGCCGTGCGTGAATCTCGGGCCACGCGCCGAGGACGACCGCGACAGGCGCCAGCAGGGCCCCGATGCCGAGGCCGACCGGCTCACTGACCGGCAGCATCGCGAGAACGGCCAGCAGTAGCGCGCCGAAGATCGCGATCGGCACGATGACGTCGATGCCGTCGACCCAATGAACGGTGGAGGTCGACTTGGCGACCGAGATGGTGAGCAAGAGGACTATGACGGCGGACCAGAATCGTCCCGCGCCCATCCACTGCCGAGCGCGATCCAGCAGCGCCGTCGGCGTTGCGCCGCCGTCGAACGCGGCCTCGGGGCCGGCCAGCCGGGTCTCAGGCGATACGTATCGCATCCCTGGTCCTCACAAGTCGCGCGAAGTCATCTCCGCGGCGCACGACATAAAGGTCGACGTCCTGGCCCAGGTCGAAGCTGACGTTCTGGTCGGGTCCACCGAAGCTAGCGGTGTCGAGGTAGAAGACGATCAGCGTCGACCGCCGGCCCCGCACTGCCTGCAGGAGGCGCACCCAGGCCGGATCCGCGCTCGGCGTGATCACTGCGATCGCGCGCCGCGGAAGGCGGCGGATGCGGTCCCACGCCAGTGTCTGCGTCAGCGGTGTCCGGCCGTCCGCCTGGCACACCGCGAGGTAATCGAGGATCAGTCGATCCTGGCGCACCGCCCGGTGCGGTTCCAGGATGGTGCCGCGCGAGTCGTTGGCGATCAATCCCACCTGACGGCCGCGGCTGTGGACCTGCGAAGCCATCGACGCGGCAAGGCTCACCGCGTATTCGACCGTCGACTCCTCGTCCTGACCGAAATGCACCGCGCGGTCGAGGTCGAGGAGGATCCACAGGTCGGTCGTGAGCGGCTGCTCAAAGGTTTTGGACATCAGGCGCTGGTGCTTGGCCGAAAGCGCCCAGTGGATGCGGCCGAAGCTGTCCCCGGTCGTGTAATCGCGAACGCCCCCTGTCTCCGGCGGGTAGTCGGCCCACGCCCCAAAGGCCGTCGAGCTTCCAACCTGCTGTGCGCTCGGGGTCATCAGGTCCGGCACTGGCCGCACACGCGGGTAGACGAGGATTGACGTGCGGTGGGTGAGCCGGAGCTCGCGATCGAAGAGGCCAAATGGCTCTCGGACACGAAGTGACGTGGGCCCGAGTGCCATCCACCCTCGTCTGCGGTAAACGCCGCGCGCTTTCCAGCGCACGAGCTCGCTCCCGAGAGAGATGACACGGCCGGGCTGGTAGTCGGCAAGCTGGCTCAGGTCGCGCACCTCCACCCACGGAGCAGGAATCCATCCCTTGCGGCGCACCTCGAACGTCTCCTCGTAGACCTCACCGACGGTCGGCGTCCCAGGATCGACCTTGCGGGTGACGGTCACGCCACGAATCGCAAGTCGAGGCCACGCCCAGGCGATGACGAAGAGAAGGCCCAGTCCATAGGCGAATGCGTACGCGGGCCGGATCCCGGTCAGGTAGGTGAAGAAAAGAAGCAGGGCCAGCGCGCCGCCGAGAGCGACCTTGCTCATGGGGAATCCTCTAGTCGATCGCTATCCGTCGTAGGCCATCTGCGGCACGTGCTCGCGCTCGAGCAGGCCCGCGACCAGCTTGCCGGCGCTCTGGCCCTGCATCTCCGCGTTCGGTCGCAAGATGATGCGGTGCGCGAGCACAGGCTCGGCCAGAGTCTTGATGTCGTCGGGAAGCACATAACCGCGTCCCTGAATCGCCGCAAGTGCCTGGCTCGCGTGAAACAGGTGCAGCGTGCCGCGGGTGCTCGCGCCGAGGGCGACCTCGGGGTTGCCGCGCGTGCGCCCGACGAGTCGCGCGATGTAATCACGAAGCTCGGGCTTGACGAAGACCTCGCGGACAGCCATCTGTGCAGCTTTCAGCTCGTTGGGCGAGACGACCGGTTGGAGCTCTTCGAACGGCGACTCGATCTTGTGCTGGTTGAGCAGGTTGGCCTCTTCTTTCTCGGTCAGGTAGCCGAGCTTGACCTTCATCAAGAATCGGTCGAGCTGCGCTTCAGGAAGAGGGAACGTGCCTGAGTACTCGACAGGGTTCTGGGTGGCCATCACCATGAACGGTTTCGGCAGCATGTGAGTCTCACCGTCGATGGTGACCTGGTGCTCCTCCATCGATTCGAGCAGCGCCGCCTGGGTCTTTGGGCTGGCGCGGTTGATCTCGTCCGCGAGCAGGATCTGCGCAAACACAGGCCCAGGCCGGAATTCGAACTCGTTGGTCTTCTGGTTGAAGGCCCGCACGCCCGTCACATCGGACGGCAGAAGATCGGGGGTGAACTGGATGCGCCGGAACGTGCAGTCGAGCGAGCGGGCGAGCGACTTGGCGAGCATGGTCTTGCCTACACCCGGCACGTCTTCGATCAGCAGGTGTCCTTCGCACAGGAGGGTGACGAGGCAGAGCCGGATCTCTTCTTCCTTGCTGACGATGGCGCGCCCGACGTTGGACTGGAACGCGCCGGCGACCCGGGTGACGGTTTCGACTGCCCCCACTCCCGCGATTATAGGTTCGCCATTGCGGTCAGCCATCTCATTTGAATACGGATGAGGGGGGCATTTGGTTCCGCCCCCCGTTACCAAACCTGGGTTGCCGCGTCTTGTCTGTCATACATGAAGCTCGCTCTGGCTCTCGTGGTCCTGGCCGCGGTTGCCTGCGGTTCGGCCACGACGGTACCCGTGGTCGGAAGCCCGCTGAGCGTGAGCCAGCTGAAGTTCGCGGTCATGGATTCGGTCGGCAGACCCGTCTACTGCGACCCCGACTTCTACCCGATCGCTCGGGCCGGCGGCGAGCAGGCAAACGCGATCTCGACCTACCCACAGATCAAAGCTGACGCGGAGGTCTACGCCGCGATCGTCGCGCATGAGCACCTTCCGTCGGGCGACCCGACCGACGCCCAGAAGCTCGCCATCTATCGAGCCTGGAAGCTGCTGCGCGCTCTCGTGCTCACCGAGACGTATAGCGGACAGCAGTACGTCTTCAAGTACAGCATCCACTCCACGACCGGCAGCGCCGCGTACGAGATGGTGCAGGGGACGGTGCGGGTCGACGGACTCGTAGCCGTCTCCTCGCGTACGGCGACAGGAGCGCCGAACTGTCCGATCTGTCTTGCCGCGTCGACCATGATCGCGACACCTGGCGGATTGATCCGCGTGACCGAGGTCCACGTCGGAACCGTCGTCTGGACTGAGACCACTGACGGCATTCGCATCGCCGCGCCGGTGGTCGAGGTGGGTAGCATGCAGGCGCCGGCCGGTCATCGCATGGTCCACCTCGTGCTGGCCGATGGGCGCGAGCTGCTCGTCTCGCCTGGACACCGCACCGCCGATGGACGGCCCGCCGGCACGTTGGAGCAGGGCGACGCGCTGGACGGCTCGACGGTCACGCGATGGGAGCTCATTCCGTACACAGAAGGGCGCACCTATGACCTGCTCCCGGCGGGTGCGACCGGTCATTACTGGGCGAATGGAGTGCTCCTGTCGAGCACACTGGCTTAGCAAGCCAGGAAAACCTCACTGAAGCCATCGCTTTGACCTCGGCCACCTGCTGCATGTCTCACCTATTGCTGTCGCCGGACAGTCGGTTTGTCACAGGAGGAGGCTAGGAGACTTCTTCCTCCTCGACAAGGCGGAGGTGGCTGCTGACGTCAAGGCCGAGGTGGCGGGCGAAAAACCCGGCGACCCGCTCGACGTAGAGAGGCCGGTCCGCAAAGTAAGCCCCCGTGTGCGGCGCGCCCTGCACGATCCAGATCTCGCGCGGGCCGCGATACGCGTCGTAAAGGCGGCGGCTGTGGTTGACGTTCGTGATCGCATCCGAGCCGCCGTGGATCAAGAACAGCGGCCTCGGCTCCAGCGAGCTCAAGACCTCGATCGGGCTGCAGGCGGACAGCGAGTTCCGCGTGCAAAGCCAGAAGAGCAGGCCGGCGAGCCACACAAACGGGGTGCCCGGCAGCTTGCTCGAGGTGCGCACGTTTTCGACCAAGAGCTTGCGCAGATCGCTGAATGGGCTGTCCAGCACGAGGGCCTGGACACCCGGCTCGCCCGCCGCTCCGAGCAGCGACACCACCGCGCCCATCGAGTAGCCGAGCAGACCGATACGGGCGTTGGCGATGCGTTTGCGGGCAAACGCGATCACAGCCTGGAGCTCCAGCACCTCCTTGATCCCGAAGGTGATCGGCGCGCGATCGCTGCCCGGCATTCCGCGATACGAGTACAGGACGACGTTGAACCCCTTGCGCCAGAGAGCGACCGCGATGCCGAGCGCGCCCTGGCGCTGCCCCTTGTGGCCGCCGGAGACGATGACCGTCTGAGGTGAACCGGGCTGGCGGAAATGCCAGGCACCGAAGTTGATTCCGTCGGCCGTCGTGAGCTCCACCTCCTCGTAGTCGGCCTGGAACTCGAAGGGCGTGAACGTGAAATCGTCCAGCCACATGGGGCGCTGCGGAACGAACGCGCGGCGGTAGAGCTGGTAGGAGAGGCCGAGGTAAAGCACCAGGACAGCAAGGATTACGAGGCCGGCGTACGTCACTGGGGCCACCTTGCCCGAAGCTTACCGAGAACGCTGCGCGCGCGACCCCTTTGCCGGCTGCGCGCGATGTCCGGCGAGCCCCTCCTCGTAGCGCCCCAGGACGAAGATGAGGAGGCTGAGCCGGTTCAGCCAGCGGCGCACGTCGACGTTGGGCAGGCCGCCGGCTCGCTCGAGGGTCACGCAGCGTCGTTCTGCGCGGCGCGTGATGGCCCGGGCGAGGTCGAGAGCGCCAGACGCCGGCGTGGCGCCGGGGAGGATGAATCCCTCCGGCATCGTGACCTCACCTTCCAGCTCGCCGATCAGTTGCTCGAGGCGTTCCACCTCCGCTCTGCCCGTCGTTACAAACGTCTTGCCGGCTTCGGGATTCGTGCCGAGCTCAGCACCGACGGCGTAGAGACCCCGCTGCAGCTCCTCACAGATAGAGGAGACGCGCGCGTGCTTCGTGAGCGAGCGCGCGAGGCCCAGGGCGCTAGATGCTTCGTCGACAGTGCCAAAGGCTTCGATCCGCGGGTCGTCCTTGGCGGCGCGTCCTCCACCCAGCAAGCCGGTCATGCCGTCATCGCCGGTGCCGGACAGCTCGAGCATCGGCTTCTTGCGGGCTCGAGGCCCGGACGTCTTACTCGAAGACCTTGCTGAGGTCGTACAGCTCCTTGGGCACGCGCCGTGTCTCCTTGATCACTTCGGTCAAGGGCACCACCTCGACGTCGCCGTTGCGACGGATCGGGATCACGCCGCTCTTGCCGTCGACGATCAGCTCCACCGCCGCAACTCCAAGGCGCGTGGCCCAGATCCGGTCGACGGGTGAAGGCGAGCCTCCACGCTGGAGGTGCCCAAGCACCGTCACGCGAGTCTCGAAGCCAGTCTCGCCTTCAACCCTGCCGGCCAGAAGGTCTCCGATGCCCCGCTTGGCAAGCCGGATGTGACCGAACGCATCCTTCTCCGCTGCACCGCCTGTCTCGCTGTCGAGCTCCGGGATGTGAGCGCCTTCGGCGACCACGATGATGCTGAAAAGCTTGCCCTCGCCCCGGCGGCGGTAGAGGTGGGCGACGACTTCGGAGAGCGGCACCTCGAACTCCGGGATGATGATCAGGTCCGCGCCCCCAGCAACACCGCCCATCAGCGCAACCCAGCCGGCGTCTCGCCCCATCACCTCGACCACCATCACGCGGTGATGCGCGGAGGCGGTGGTGTGGAGGCGGTCCAGCGCCTCGGTCACGACTCCTACGGCGGTGTCGAATCCGATGCAGAACTCCGTCACGGCGAGGTCGTTGTCGATCGTCTTGGGAACCCCGACGGTGCGAAATCCTGTCTCGTGCAGCTTCGCCGCGACGCTGAGCGTGTCATCGCCCCCGATCGGGACGAGCGCGTCGATGCCGTTGTGCCGCAGCGCCCGGATGACGCGATCGATCCCGTTCTGCTCCTTCAGCGGATTCGTCCGCGAGGTGCCGAGAATCGTGCCTCCCTGGGGCAGGATGCCGCGCACATCGGCGGGCTTGAGCTCCTCGATCAGGCCTTCTCCGAGGCAGCCCGCCCAGCCGTTCTTCACGCCGCTGACCTGGTGTCCGAGCTGAAACGCGCGCCGGGCCACTGCGCGGATTGCCGCGTTTAGGCCGGGCGCGTCACCGCCCCCGGTGAGGACTCCGATTCGCACGGCAATTAGGTTAAGGCGTCCTGGTCAGTCGCTCTAGGAGCTGGGCCACAGTGACCTCGGCAAGCGACCTGAGCACCAGGTCCGCCTGGCTCAGGTCCAGGCGCGCCGTGATGTTGTTCGGAATCGCCACACAGCGCATGCCCGCGCGCTTGGCGGCCGTCACGCCGTTGGGAGAATCTTCAATCGCGATCGCCTCGGCCGCCGATACGCCCAGGCAATCGATAACTGCAACGTACAGATCGGGCTCGGGCTTGGCGTGCTCGACGTCGTCGCGACAGCGCATGCAGTCGAATCGGTCGAGTATGCCCAGGCGCGCCAGGTGGCCGCGGACCCACTCGCCGGTGGAGCTCGAAGCCACCCCAATTTTCATGCCCATCTCGCGTGCCTCGTCGAGGCGCTGCAAGACGCCGGGAAGCACGCGCTGGGCGAGGATCATCTCGGTCCGCCGTCCGATCCTCCGGTCGAGCACCTCCTTCGGCAGCGGCCGTCCCAGGCGCTCCTCGAGGTGGTGCTGGGGATGAAAGCCCGCCTGGGTCGAACCGACGATCTGCACCCAGCGTTCGAAGGGCAGATCCTCCCCATGGGCCTCGTACACCTCGAGCCAGGAGCGGTAGATCGGCTCCTCCGTGTCGAGGATCAGGCCGTCGAAGTCAAAAACTAAGGCGCGAATCAATGTCCCAAAGATTAGGATCGCCGTGCTGTGAAGCAGGATCGCCCTCAGCCCAAAGTCGGCTCGATCGGTTGGGCCGGCGCGACACTGTCCGGCCTCGCGCTGGTGACGGTGGCGCTCATGCTGGTGGTCCTGTTCGGTGTCCTCGACGCCCTGCGCTACAGCTCGATCGCGGACATCTTCAGACCGGACTCAACCGCCGCCGCAGGCACCCTCGGCCTGGTGGGCGGTGCCGAAGGCGTGACATTGAGCATCGTTTTGCTGGGCGTGATGTTCGGCATCCAGACCACATCGGCCCGCTATTCACCACGCATCATCGACATCTTCACCCGCAATGCTCTGAACGCGTTCGTGCTGAGCTTCGCCCTCGCATCCATCCTGTACACCTTCCTGGTCCGGTCCGAGATCAAGCCGAACTACGTGCCGATGGCCAGCGTCGCCGTCGCGGAGATTCTCGCGATCGTCAACTTCGCGCTGCTGTTTCCTTACGTGCTGTACGTCTTCGAGGTGATGCGGCCCGAGACCCTGGTGCAGGGCATCATGAGGACCGCACGGCGTGATCTCCGCCGCGCGGCAAGCTCCGCCGACCTGTGGCGCCGCCGCAGCGCGCTGATGACATCCGTCGCGCAGGTCACCGACATCGCGTTCGCGTCGATCCAGCTCGGGGACGTCCCGGTCGCCGTCCTCGGCATTGAGGTCCTCGGCCAGTTCCTGGCCAACGACTACATCCCGGCCAAGAAAAAGCTCGACGCCGAATGGTTCAAGGTGGGCCACGGTGAGCTACCTGGAGCCTCTGACCAGATCATCGCCGAGGTCAATCGTGCCAGGACCTGGTTCGGCTACATGGTCCTCTCGAGCTTCGTCGACATGGTCGGGCTGACGCCGATCCACCGCAAGGAAGCGGTCTACGCGATCGCCGTCGCGACGCGCAACGTGGGCCTCGCCGCGATCGAAGCCGGTGACCCGGAGGCTGCCGAGCTTTGCCTTCGCTTCTTCAACACGTATCTCCGCACCGCGATCAACCGCTCCGCTCCGACCTTTGCATCCGGGATCATGAACGAGTACCGGCGCTTCGCGATCGGCGCCCTGGAATGGCGCCGCGACATTGCCGTCGAGGCGGCCGCGCATCTCCTTCGCTACGGGAGACATTTCGACGAGGCCGGGATGCCCGCGATCTTCGGAGCCGCCGCCGAGGACGTCGCGGACCTCGCCATAGAAGCCCGCGTGCGCGACCCTCAGGTGTCGTTTCGCCTCGCGCAGCTCCTGGTCCGAAACCTCCTCGACCTGATCCCGAACGCGCGACCGATCGGGCTCAACGGTCTGTTCAAAGGCGTTGCCAAGTTGACCTGTTGGGCGATGGCGTCGGACGAAAAGGACATCGCCCACGCGCTCGTTGAGGGAATCGCAACTGCACCGCCCGATTTCGTCGACGCCGCCCTCAGCCGGATGGAATCGATGCAGAGCGGTCTCTTCTGGGAGGTCAACGAACGCGTGATCGCCTTCGACTGGCTCGAACAGCCCCTACGCGATGAGATCCCCAGATTGCGCGCGGCCCTGCGGCGGACCAAGACGTCGGGCAACGGTGCCGTGGTCGACCACGAAGATGAGCCCGTGATCGCGAGGGACCTGGTCCAGCCAGCGCCCTCGGCAGTGGCGGCGCCTACTCCGACCGCAGAGCCGGCTGGTTGATCATCGCGGTGGACGCGGTCTCGAAGTAGTCGAGCAGCGCCTTCCGCACCGCAGGCGCGAAATCCATCGATTCGACGGCAGCGGTCATGTGGCCCAACCATGCGTCGCGCTCCCGCGGTCCGATCACAAACGGCTGGTGGCGCATGCGCAGCCGCGGGTGACCACGCTGCTCGCTGTACGTAGCGGGGCCGCCCCAATACTGAATGAGGAAAAGTGTCAGGCGCTCGGTCGCGCCGGACAGATCCTCCTCCGGATAGACCGCGCGCAGGATCGGGTCGGCCGCAACTCGCGAGTAGAAACGCTGGACGAGCAGCCTGAACGTTCGCTCTCCGCCCGCCAGCTCAAAAATGCTGCGACTCAGCACAGTGCGATGCTACTAAGCCGTGCGCAGAGAGCTGCGGAGCCTTTTCCTCGGCGGCTTGATCTTGCTCGTCGTGCAATTTCTGCTCGGTATGGGGGTGAATCTATTCGTCACAATTCCCCTCACCCACCCCGGCGCCAACCCACCCGAGTATTTCAGCGGTGTTGCTCAGAGCGTGACCTGGGCGATCCTGCACGGCCCAATTCTGCTGATAATTCATGCCGTTCTTGGATTTGTGCTCCTCGCGTTTGGGATCAGGATCCTGATCTCAGCGATCCGCTCGCGCGAGCGAGGACTCATCATTGCGGCCTCCATTGGTGCGGTCGCCATCCTCGGCGCGGGGTTCAATGGCGGGAGCTACCTCAACTACCACGAGGACTTCAGCTCGATGATCATGGCGAGCTTCTTCGCCATCGCCGTAGTCGCCTACGTGGTTGGGATGTTCCTCATGGTCGAACCGGAATCCCAACTACCTCGAGGATCTCAGACACCGGACGCACCATCGCCTGCGCGGCCCTGAGCCCGGTCGCCTCGAGGTAGCGCTCCGCGATCCGCCTTCCGACCGCGTAACCGCCCATGTGGGGGACGCCCACTGGCCGCGCGCCGATGCGCTCGGCGACAAGGTCCCCGAGCACATAGGGCGTCCACTCGGCGAAACCGCTGCCGGTGTCGAAGGCACCGGTGACCTTCTCAAACGCGGAGTCGAGCTCGGGACCTTTCACATCCGAGTACCAGGCGCCGGTCGAGTCGGTGCCGCAAACCTCGACGGTGAAGACCTCCGCAAGCCCTTCGTGGATCACCCACTCCGCGAGGTTGAAGCCGGTATCGATGTTGGGCGTACGGAGGTTGTGCGCCAGCTCGTGTACGCCGCAGGCTCCGATGCGGCTGAGGTTGTATTCATTGGGCCACGCGACCAACCAGATCGTGCCCGGCATCGCGCCCATGCCGTAGTAGCCGAGCGTTCGCTCCGTGAACACAGGGTCGTCTGGGTTGCCCAGGGTGAGCGTCACGTGGATTCGATCGGGGTGGCGGATGCCCGGCAGCACGGACCTCTGGTACTCCCACGCTCGCGCCAGCTCGCGCCGCAGCTGGCCCCACGCATCCGCGTCGACGAGTCGCTGCAGCGCCGGCCCGTAGCGGGGGTCGTCGACGTTGACCCGAAATCCGTCGCCGTTTTCGTGTGTATGGCGCAAGCGCGTCATGGCGTTCGTATCGAACGCCGATATCCCGTTCATCTCGGCGAGCGCCTCGATCCTGGCAGACACCGGAAGGGACAGGACCCTGGCGAGCGCCGCCGCGTCGTCGTGAACGTCGATCTCCATCTGGTCGTCCGTCGTCATCCTCATCCCCTACGTCTGTTCGCTCACGGCGAGCACTGACTCCTGCCGGGCCCCTAAGCATTCGATCTCGGCCTCGCGAGGCAGGAACCACGCTATGCCGATGGTGACGATGACGAGGATCACATGCGTCATCAAAGACTTCTGCAGGCCGATCGCGTCGCCGATCGCCCCGTTGATCGGAACACCGATTGCACCCGTCACGAATCCGAGGCCCATGACCAGCCCTGACGCAAGTCCCGCGCGCGAGGCCATCAGCTGCTGCGCCATCAGAAGCAAAAGCGGCGCCGTCGACGCGGCGAGAAAGCCGATCAGGATCGCAGTCGCGAACGCCCACGGACCTGGGTAGAGGGTGTAGAGGAGCACCGCAGGCACTGTCAGGACAAGCGTCGCGAGGATCACCGTGCGCCTTCCATAACGGTCTGCGAGCGAGCCGCAGCCCACCGTACCGACCGCGCTTGCGAGCACGAGCGTGGTCGCCAGCGGACCGTAGAACTCAGGTCCGTAGCCAAGTTGGCGGTACCACGTCGGCGTGAACGCCTGGAACACGTTCACGGTCCAGCTTCGAGACATCATCACCGCGATCACGACGGCCAGGGCGAAGACCGGCACGGCGTGTGATGAGGCGGCCGCGCGGCGGACTGCGGTGGTCGCGCCCCCCGCTCGGCGGCGCATGCGCCACAGCAGGTATCCGCCCGTGATGAGGCCCGGGATCACGAGAAACCCGGTGCCGTGGACACCGAACACGCCGAACAGCAGAATTCCGATCAGTGGGCCCGCGGCCACGCCGACCGTGCCGGCGGTGACATAGACGGACATGCCAAGGCTCCGGCGCGATGTCGACAAGAGCGCACGCACATCCAGCGCGCCGAGGGGATGGAAGGCGCCCGAGCCCAGACCCGACGCGAACGCAAGCGCAAGCAGAAGGGGAAAGCTGCTGACGAAGCCAACCACCGAGAACGTCAGAGCCGTCCAGGCAAGAGCGAGGCCGGTGAAACGGGTGCCAAACCGGTCGGCCAGGAGCCCGAACAGAGGCTGCGAGATGGCCGCCATCCCTCCGTAGGCGAGGCTCACGAGGCCGACTGTGGCGAGATCGAGCTTGAACTTGCCGATTAGCAGCGGGTACAGGACCGGAAGGACGCCGACGTAGCTGTCGACCGTGAAGTGGCCGAGCATCAGCGTGAGCAGCTTTCCGTTCCGCAGGAAGTCGCGCACTACATAGATATGATCGCCGTGGTGGGCGAGCTCCTGTATCTCAGCAGGGCCGACGTCGAGCAGCTGCTCGACGTCGACGCGATGCTGGAGGCCCTGGCCCGAGCGCTAGAGGTGTATTCATCGGGTGTGACCTCGATCCCGCCACGTTCCGCGGCGCGAACAGGCGATGGCAACTTGCTCGGTGTGATGGCGGGCTACGTGCCCGGCATCGCGCTCGAGGCAAAGCTGGTCTCGGTCTTTCCCAGGAACGACGAACACGGCCTCCCCTCGCACCAGGGGCTGATCGCACTCTTCGACGAGAAGACCGGAGCGCCGCTCGCGCTGATGGACGGCACCTACATCACTGCGATCCGGACCGGGGGCACGGCGGCGGTGGCAGCACGTGTCCTCGCCCGCGATGACGCGTCGGTGCTGGCGATCCTCGGCGCCGGCGTTCAGGGGTGGTCGCATCTCGAGACATTCCCTCGGGTCCGCGAGTTCAAAGAGATCCGGATCGCTTCACGCAACCCCGACCGTGCGAGCGACCTCGCCGCCCATCATCCCCGCGCCCACGGGGCGCCGTCATTCGAGGAAGCGGTCCGCGCCGCGGACGTCGTTGCGTGCTGCACCGACGCGCGCGACCCTGTTTTGCTCCGCGAGTGGCTGAAGCCGGGCGCGCATGTCAGCAGCGTCGGCGGCACATTCGGGCCGGAGCTCGACCGCGAGACAATCCACGCGGGACGCGTGTTCGTCGAGTGGCGAGGCGCGGTCACCAACCCCCCACCCGCCGGCGCACACGAGCTGCAAGGACTCGACCCCGACAGCGTCACCGAGGTTGGCGAGGTTTTGTCCAACCGCAAGCCAGGACGGCGATCGCAGGACGAGATCACCGTGTACAAGTCGACCGGTCACGCCGTAGAAGACGCAGCGACTGCCCGGCTTGTCTATGACCGCGCCCTGGAGGAAGGAGCGGGAGTTCGCCTTTCGCTATAGGTCGATCACGCGAAAAGGGATGGCGTTGACAACGCGGGTTTCACGCACGCGGCGCTCCGGCAGCGTCCGGCCGTACGGATGGACATGACCATGTACCAGCAGAAGCGGTTTGAATTTCTGGACGAGCCGCAGGATCGAGACGAACCCGACGTGCGCCGCGTCTTTGGCTTCCGCAAGGCCGAACGGCGGCGCGTGGGTAACCAGGATGTCGAGCTTTCGGCCTGCTCGTACGCGCTTGAGGCGGATTCGAAACTCGATCTTTAGCGCACGCCATCCCATCTGTGCCTGCGAGTATTGGTTCGGACCCTCTTTATAGCGAAGACTGCCACCGAGCCCGGCTATGCGAAGGCCGCGAAACTCGACGACGCGGCCGTCGATGTTGTCGCAGCCCTGCGGACCGGGCATCGGAGGAAGCTCGCTGCGCAGCGGCATCCAGCTCATATCGGGTGCTTGCAGACTGGAATCGTGGTTGCCCGGCACATAGAGCAGCGGCACATCCAGTCGGCTGACCAGGTATTCGAGGTAGTCGTATGGCAGATCCCCGCAGGAGAGCACGAGGTCTGGGTGAATCGATTCCAGCCGGTCGCCGTAGAACGCTTCATCTACCTCGTCGGCGACCGCGAGTATGCGCAGGTGTCGCTAGATCCGCTTGAAGCGTAGGGCGGTCCAGTTCTCGTCGACGGCGACGAAAGCGACCGGTTTGTAGCCGGTTTCGGACGTGATCTCGCCCAGGACGTCGCGCTGCACCCACCACGGGGTCGCGGGCAAGTCGGTCGCCCCGCGCGTCTTGCCCCCCTTCGGATACGTGATCCACAAGAGGCCGTTGGGCCTGGTGGCACGGATGGCGGCGGGCCCTAGGCGCCGCAGCTCGTCTACGTCTTTCACGAAGAGCAGCACCGCGTCATAGGCCTGGTCATGACGCAGCTCGGTCTTGATGTCAGCTGGTCCAGGGCTGAGCAGCCCGAGGCAGCCGTCCGGTGCGTTCAGGACGACCACACGGTGCTCGGCGGCAAGACGCAGCTTCTTCGCAAGGGCGCTGAACCCCGTCTTGTCGGCCCCGACCACCGGCAAGGAGCGCTGCGTGTCCAGGTGACCCATGGCAGTGGTGACACATTAAGAGGAACAGCGAGGCTATGAACAGGCGGAGCGAATATCATTCCGCGGCGATGCGGCACCTGATTGCGCTCCTGGCGGCTGGAGTCTGGCGCTGGGCGACCTTGCTGGGTCTTGTTCTGTGCCTGTCGACTGGGTGCTCGTCCGCCTCGTCCACTTTCGCCCTGACCGGAGCGGCGGTCGATCCGACCTACTTCTGCCCGGGCGGCGCAAACAACGCGCCATATGACATTCACGCGACGGTCGCCGTCCATAACGGGAACAACAGCGCAGTTGCCATCCGTGCGGTCACGGCGCGGATGACTCTCATATCGGTCAATGGCGACTGGCTTGAGAAGCTCGGGTCGAGCTATGACGCCGGCACAGTGCAGTTCAGTCCCGCGAGCGTGTCGCCCGGCTCGACGACGACGCTCAAGGTGACGATCCCCAGCGCATGTACGAGCGACAAGTACGGGTCGAGTGGGTCGAGCTTCGCCGACTATCAGGTCATCATCCACGTTGCAACGTCGACGGGCGCGTTCACGATCAGGGCTGAAAACCAGCACGAGATAATCGCTGCATAAGAAGGCGCGGGGGATCAGGATCCCCCCGCGGGACCCCCTTTGACATGGAGGTTTGCCAGGCGTCGCATCTGTGCAACCCGGGGACGCCCGGAATGAATCCGGGCTACATCTCGTGGCGCGGGGAAACTAGGGGCCCGCGCGAAGGATGTCCATCGCTTGTGTGCCGGCGGCCAGCCATTCCGGGCTGTCCAGCCAGGTGTCGACGCCCCACATGAGGACGACCTGTAGCGGCTCCTGGCGATAGTCGACTGCGCTTTCGATCAGGTCCGTTGGTGAGAACGTGCTCGAGTCGCCCCACGGCTGCGCCTGCATCTCGGCTAGCCACAAATCTTTACCCTGGCTCCGCGCTCTGTCAGCCCAGAACGCAATCGCCTGTTGCTTCCACTGTTCGCGCAGGTCGATGCTGGTGAGCTTGCGCAGGGCGATGTTCGGGCCGTCGACGTAGAGGTCGAGGCCAAGCGCATCGCCTGCCTGCAAGGCGGCTGATGGGTGGCCGTCCGGGCCGAAAGGCGCGAGTACCTGCGGCGCCCATAGCTGCAGCATGTCGATGGGGACGTTCACGCCGTCGTAGGTGGTGATCATCGCCTCGTGACCACGATCGAGCCGATGGACCTCGTCGATCTCCCACGCAAGCTGCGATGTGGTGATCTGGTCGGCTCCGGTCAGCGCGTTGCCGACGTAATCCAGGGGCTCATTCTCCACTTGCCACGCGTAGAGCAGTGGCGATCCGCGGTAACGCGTGATGCTCGTATCGAAGTAAGCGCGGTATGCGGGTCCGGCTTGCGCCAGGCCGAGGTCGGGCTGCTGCCGAAGTCCAGCCCACAGCGGCTCATGAAGCTCGGGGTAGAGAAAGTTGCGCGCGCCGACCGTGAGGACGACCCGTGTGGTGAAGCGCGAGACCGCGTTATGCGCGGCGACGACCGCCAGCAACGTGTCGACGGACGTGAAGTCGAGCCGGTCGGGCTCCGGCGCAACCGATTCCCAGTAGATGGGCAGCCTTACGAGATCTGGGTTCGTCGAGTCGAGCAGCACCTTGAGATCGCGCGCGGGATCGCGCTCGGCGTACTCCGAAATAAGCGGGCTGAAGCTGAACCCGGCAAGTGGTGCGGACGGCGCCTCCTGCGGCCAAGTCTCGCTGCCAAGCGCGAGGGCGGCCGCGATCAGCAAGATGAGGCCCTTCACGGTGCAAGCAACGCGGCAGAGGGCTGGGGCACGGGTTTTTGGCCACTTTCAAGCGTTGCTCGGGTGGAGGGCCAGACGCTCGTATGACTCGTGCCTGGATTGTTGTTCTCGGTTTCCTGCTCGCAGGTCTTGGTGGCCTGGGCGCGTATTTCCTGCCGGTATTTGAGACCGCCGCAAACTCGTCGACGGGCCCTGCGGCGATTCCCAACATGAACCCTGTCAACGTGCCGACGCAGCCGTTCACAGTCTTGCTTCTCGGATCGGACGACGACTCCAAGTTTCCACCGGATCGGCTGAACACTCAGTCGATGATCCTCGTGCGTGTCGATCCGAGCACGAAACAAGCGACGTTGCTTTCGATCCCACGCGACCTGTGGGTTCCGATTCCCGGCCAGGGCACGGGAAAGATCAGCACCGCATACCAGCTCGGCGGCCCGCAAGCCGCGATAGCCGCAGTCGAGAGCAACTTCAAGGTCCACATCGATGATTACGTGTGGATCGGCCTGAACGGCCTCGTCAACCTGATCAACAAGCTCGGCGGCGTGAATCTTCAGATCACAAATCCCGTCCTTGACGATTTCTATCCCGCGGACCTCCAGAGCGGTGATCCATATGGGTACTACCGCGTTGCGGTGCTTCCGGGTGCAACGCACATGGACGGAGTCCACGCGCTGCAGTACGTCCGTTCTCGGCACGGCGACATCAGAGGCGACTTCGCGCGGTCAGAGCGACAGCAGCAGCTTCTGCTCGCGATCAAGACACAGGCCGCGCATCTGAACGTCGCCGACCTGCCGGCGCTGGCGAGCGCGTTCAACGGAGAGGTCAAGACCAGCATCGGCGTCGACCGGATGCGCGCGCTCCTGTCGATCGCCAACGACTTCAACGGTCCGAACATTCACCGGGTGCTCCTGGTCCCGCCCTTTACCTCCGAGGGATGGGCGGCCGGCCAGAGCGTGGTGTTCGCGGATTGGGGCCAGATTCTGCCCCTCATCCATAAGAGCTTTCCCTGATGCGCTGGCTGATTGGCGCGGGCCTTGTCCTGGCCATGCTCGCCTTCGGCATCGGCGTCTACCACGCCGCGGGGTACTTCAAAGCCGACCACGCCGTGGTGCACCGCCCGAATGAGATTTCCGCGCCGGCCTTGCCGGGGACCATATACGTGGTCCAGTCGGGGGCGGTCTATCGCTTCCAGCATGGTTCTTTCACACAGATCACGGCTGAGGACGGATGGATGCAGCCGGCAGCCGGTCCATCCGGACAGCTTGTCGTGGTGCGGCGGCAGAACAACTTCTCCGACCTCTACCTGATCTCAACAGGCGGTAGACGGCTCGCTCAGCTGACACGCAATGCTTCGTCAGCCTCGGTCGAGAGCAACCACTGGTCGTTCTATCCGCGATTCACCCCGGACGCGGGAACTTTCTTCTTCGCCTCCGACCAGAAAGACCCCTACAACCCATACCTCGTGGACATGGCGATCTACGCAGTGGACCCAGGCGCCAACCGCGCAGTGCAGTGGACGTCACCGAACGAATACACGGGCGGGGACGTGAACCCAGTGCCCCTGCGGGGCGGAGGGGTGCTCTATACCAAGTACTCGATCGACGACTCCTTCAAGGTGCACTCGCAGGTCTGGGTCCAGAAGCGTCCGCGCAGCGCAGGCCAGGCGCTCACCGCGCCCGAGGTCGGCTGCGGACAGCCGGCAATGTCGCCCGACCAGAAGCTGGTCGCGATGGTGTGCACGAAGGGATCCACCCTTTCGGCTGAGCTTGACGTGGCGAGCTTTGACAGCGCGACGCTGACGATTGGATCGCCCGCCACGCTTGTCAGCGGGCAGATGGTCGCCTCGCCGGCGTTCTCGCCCGACGGGGCGACGATTGCCTACCTGGCGCCCGCCTCGCCCGGAGGACATTTCCAGCTCTGGACAGTCGGTTCGTCCGGTCCGGCTTCCGCTCGCGCCATCACGACAGACCTTGGGCTCGACTCCACCTCAGCACCCGTCTGGGTGGGCGGCTAGACCAACGGTGGAATTCAAGAACCATCCAATAGTGGTAGTTGCCCGGCGGCTCGGTGCGCGTTTTGTAAGCAGGAGACGAATGGTGAGGTTCAAAACGAAGTCCGACGCACCCGACCTGCACACCCAGCTTGAATCGATGCTCGACCAGGTGTGGAAGTCGGAGAGCGATTGGCGGCTGTGGGATCGCCTGGATGCCGCGGTCATGCTCGAGACCTTGCGCGAGAAGCGCCGGCAGAACCGCGACACCAAGAAGGCAGCCTGACCATGGGACTCACCAACCAGTCTCGATGAGCGCCTCGGCCCCCCGCCGCCGGCGCGGCGAGGCAGGCGGACGTACAGCTTTCGTCCTGTCGGGTGGTGGAAGCCTGGGCGCCGTCCAGGTCGGAATGCTCCGCGCCATGTTCGAGAGCAACCTGCGGCCGGACTTCCTGATCGGCACCTCGGTGGGCGCGGTCAACGCGGCTTGGGTCGCAGGCAGACCCGATCCGGACGCCATGGTCGACCTGGCTGACATCTGGCTCGGCCTTCGGCGGCAGGACGTGTTTCCGCTCAGCCCGCTGACCAGCGCCCGCGGCCTGCTCGGCCGAAGCAATCACCTCATCTCGAACCAGAACCTGCGCTCGATCCTCGAGGAACACATCCCGTTCGGTAGGCTCGAGGAGGCGTCGGTGCCGGTGCACATCGTGGCCACCGAGCTCAAGAGTGGACGGGCGACCGTCCTCACGTCGGGACCGGCCGTGCCCGCCGTGCTCGCGAGCTGTGCCATCCCTGGCGTGTTCCCGCCGGTGACGATCGGCCGGCGCGAGTACGTCGACGGTGGCGTCGCCAACCACACTCCCGTCACGGTCGCGATCGAGCTCGGCGCGGCGGACATCTACGTCCTGCCAGTCGGCTACCCCTGGCTGAACCGCGAGCCAACGAACGCCCTGGGGATGGCGCTCAACGCCCTGGCGCGGATCGTCGAGCAGAGGCTCGAGGCCGAGGTCGCGGCGAACCGCGACACAGCGAGCATCCACGTCCTACCGGCACTGGACCTTGCCGACGTCTCTCCCGCCGACTTCAGCCACACGCGGGAGCTCATCGACTGGGGCTACCGCTCGGCCAGGCGCTACCTCAGCGAGGGCAACGCCAAGCCGCGCGAGTCAGCCATGCCCGAGAAAACGCGCAAGACGCTGAAACTCAGCGCCAGCCGAGTCCAGGCGGCGTAGCTACAGGGCGCGTTTGACCTGGGCCCGCACTCCCTGCGGAAGGTCGCGGACCGAGTCGGGAATCGCGCTCTGAAGACGCTCCACGAGCGTTCGGCGGCGGCGGGTCCGATAGACCATCCACCCGACGATTCCAACCGCGACGATTGCGGTGACGAACCCGGCTGCGACCAGCGTCGGCGGGGGAACCTTCCGAATGTCCAGGTCCTTCATCTCCCCAAACGAATGCTCGATCGTCTTCCGTCCCGCGCTGATCTGGTTGTTGATCTCGCCTGCAAGCATGCTCATTGAGGCCTCCTCGTTCATCCGGGTCTCTCCCTCCGAAGATGAGAACGAACTGAGAGCCAGTAGCGGCGATACCGCGGGCGTTTTATAGATGAGGCGCCTGGGCCGCAAGGTTCGGGCGTCTCATAACTCGCATGCGGAGGGCAAGACCGTGAAATGCGAAATCTGCGACGAAGAGTTCGCTAACTCCGTCGAGCTGGATAAGCACAAGGAGCGCGAACATCCGATGGGCAACGCTGACGAGGACCTGGAGAAGCCCGACCTGCTCAAGGAACAGGAGGAGCGCGCCCCAATCATTCCAGGCAAGAACTAAAGCGTCAGTTTCCTGACAGGGTTCACGACCGGCGGCGCGCCAAGCGTCCGCCGGTCTTCTCTTTACTACGCGACCTTGCGATTGAGCTGCGCCTGCCGCGTGGAGGCTTGCGAGCCGACACCGAGATGGATCACGAGGTCTTGGCCAAGTCCCAGCAACCTCACACGCAGGGCTGAGCGACCGCCCCCAGTCTGTGTCTCGACGCTCGTATGGCGAGCGATCAAGACGCAAAGGAGGCAGTCCAGTGAACGGAATTCGCAAGACAGTGGCAGCGGCCGCAATCGCCGGGTCGATGCTGGTCGGAGGCGTGGCAGGAGCCGTCCTGTACGGCGTGACCACCCTGACCGCGTCGGCGGCGTCGCCGTCGCCGAGCCCGTCGAGCTCCTCGACCGGAGCGTTCGTGTCGAACGAGAACGCGACGCACGAGGCCGGCGAGAGCGTGGCGCGCGAGGCTCAGGAAAACGCGGGCCAGGTACCGACCGTCCCGTAACGGACGGCGGCTCGGAAACGGAGGACCGGCGAAATGCCGGTCCTTCGCGGCGCGACCAATAGCGACGGCTGCTACGCGCCGAAGAGCTGTCTCGCCACGAACAGCATGTTGGCCGGGCGCTCGGCGAGACGACGGAGGTACCAGGCGTACCAGGCGTCGCCGTACGCGATCAGGACCCTGACATCGAAACCCTCGCGTGCAAGCCGGCGCTGCTCATCGGCGCGAATCCCGTAGAGCATCGCCACCTCCATCTGCGATCGCTCCATGCCGGCCGCCTGGGCGAAGCGCCACGCCTTCGCGATCAGGTCGGTGTCATGGGTGGCGAGGACCAGGCGGGCGTGGTGCCGCTTGACCTCCGGCAGCAGAAAGGCGCACAGCGCAAGGTAGTTGGCGTCGACGTCCCTCTTCGCCGGGAACGCGATCTGCGGCGGTTCCGCATACGCGCCCTTGACCAGCCTGATCGCCGGCTTCGACGGAAGCAGCTTGGCCACGTCGCCTACCGTGCGATGAAGGTAAGCCTGCAGAGCGATCCCGACGTGGGAGTGCTCGGACTTGAGGCGGGAGTAAAGGTCGAGCGTCCGGTCCGTGTATGCGCTGCCCTCCATGTCAATCCACAGAAAGCTCTTGGCCTTGCCGGCCGCGCCGGCGAGGCGCTGGAGGTTGGCGTAGGCGGCGGCGGGGTCGATGTCGAGGCCGAGCTGCGTCGGCTTGACCGAGATCTCCGCATGGACGCCGCCGGAGGCAGCGAGGACCTCCTCGTAATGCTCGACGACCTGGCCGGCGTCTTCGAGCTCGGTGACGTTTTCACCCAGCAGGGTAAACAGGGCGCCGATGCCTTGCGCTCTCAAGTCAACCGCCGCCTTCAGGGCAGCGTCGAAGCCCTCACCTGGCAGGAAACGACGGACCGCGCGCCGGGCAAATGACCAGCGGGGTACGTGGGAGGCGAGCCACTTGTTCTGCGCGCACCACAGGAGGAGCTTTCGCATTTGGGCTCCCCAAAGGTATAGGAGCGGGAACCTGGGGTTCCCGCTCAACCGCTATGCAGGTCGATCGCCCCCCAGCGAACACTCGACGCTGCAATAGGCCTCGGCCCCCCGCCAGACCGCGGCGAAATCGATCGGTGCGGCGCAGGTGGCGCAGTAAGCCGCCGCCGGTGACTGGCGCTGCACAAGCTGCAACGCCGCTCCAAAGCGGTCAGGCCTGGCCCGCCCTTCACGGAGGGCGATACGCTCCGCACCACCCGGAAGCCTACCGAGCGGAAGCTGAACCACGCTCATACCAAACCCCTCCACCAATCGCTACGCCGGTTCTGACGCCGACAGCGCAAGTATCGACTCGCTGGAGAATTTGTCGCCGTACCGATGTAGGAGACAGCTCTCCTACCTCCTGTACCTACCTGTGTCCGTTGTCAAGAAATAAAAAGGTGCCCCCACGCGGGCACCTTTTTGCCGCCGCTTTGACGGCTTACCAGTAGTACCAGCGACCGCCTTCTGCGGCGCGGACGAAGAAGCCCAGCACCCAGAGGATCAGCCCGATGACGAGCAGAATCCAGAGGATGTGAAGCGCTGGTGCCAGCAGACCGCCCCCACCCAGGAGCAGCAGCAGCAGGATCAGAACGATCAACGCAACCACTCTCGATTTACCTCCTTTCGAGCCAACCCCAAATGGGGCCAGCCGTGAATTACGTCTCTACTTAGAAAACGCCCTCCTGGACGCGCCTTACCCGGCCGATCGGGCCAGCCACGAGCGGCCGGTTTGCGCCACAAAAAAAGAGGGCCGGTCCCGAAGGACGCGGCCCTCCTACTCCCCAGAGGAGGGTCAGGGAGTTACTTCGAAGGCGAGGCCTGAGCGCTAGGCGACGCGCTGGCGCCACCGCCGCTGCTCGGCAACGGCGAGGCGACGGACGGGTTGTTCGTGGTTGATGGTGCGCCCGACCGCGTGCCGAACCAGTTCCACTGCGTGAAGCCGAAGAACAGCAGGATCAGCACCAGCAGAGCCAGGATCGCGGCCGCTACGCCCGCGCCCGCTCCACCGGTCGTGTCGCTCGTTTCGACCACTTCGGAGCCGGCCGGGCTCCAGTAGCGCCGAACGCTGTACCCACCGGCTCCAAGGAGCACGGCGAGGACCAGGATGATCAGCAAGACGAAAAGCAGAGTTCCCAAACGTTCGAACCTCCTTTCAGTTCATTCGACCCTTGCTCTCGCTGTGAGTCGCCGCTTTGGGCCGCTCGTTTCGGTAACGCTCAAAGCCAGGCTGTATACCTGCGGCTGAACTCGAACTAGGCTGCGGGACGGGTCGGGCGGCGCCTCACCAGGCCCGCGGCCACCGCAACAGCGACCACTGCGCCTAGAGCCAGGCGCTGAAACATCGACCGTCGCGGCCGAGCGGGAGACGTCGGGGGCGGCGCCGGCTCCCCCTTTCGCTGCTGGATGGCCTGGAGGGGGGTCGGCTTCTCTTTCGACTCGTGGATCGGGCTCGAGAGGAGGCCTCGCCTGGCCGGCGCACCGAGGCGGAAGCGGTTGAACACCGCCCCGAGCAGGATCAGCTGGCTGAGCAGGTAGAACCAGGTTGCAAGCAGGAAGAAGAGTGCGAACTGCGCGCCGTAAGTGTTGAATCCGCCGGCGATGCTTGCGTACAGCCGAAACGTCAACGACAGGATTTCGATCAACACCCCTGCGAGCAGCGCACCCGGCAGCACCTCGTGGATCCGGAAGGTGCGGTTGGGGACGAAGCGATATAGGGCCACGAGCAGGGCGACCATCACGAGGGCGCCGGCAATAAAGGTGACGGCGTTGGCGATCCCGTAAGCCGGCGGCACGAATGCCGTGGCCGCGTTGATGCCCACAGTCAGCACGATGGCGGCGACAAGCAGGAGCATCATCACAAGGCCCATGAGCCGCTGGCGAAGCATGTCGCGCTGGGTGGTACCGAAGATCTGAGTGAGTGCGAACTCCATCGTCGAAAAGATGCTGCTCGCGCTCCAGACCAGGCCGGCCAGCGAGAGGACGCCCAGCCAGCCGGCGCTGTCCTTCACACCCTTGAGCGCGCTCTGGAGCTCGGGTTGGGCGCTGCCCGGAAACAGCTGGACGACGAGCATCGTGAAACGGGCCTCAGTCGCGGGATCGCGAATCGCAAGGCCGATGATCGCCAGCGCGCCGACCATCATCGGGAACATGGCCATGAAGCCGGCAAACGCCAGAGCCAGCGCGTAGTTGCTCGCCTGGCTCTCGCCGTACGCACTCAGGACTCGCGCGGGCAGCGTCTTCTGCGCGCGCTCGACTAGCGCCTGTAGCCGGGCGCGCAAACCCGTCAGGGCTCTTTCTCGTCCGGCCGCATCAGGCGCTCGAGCAACGCGGTCGCGGCCGTGACGACCAACGGCGGCGTGACCTTGCGCACGATGGCTCCCACGGTGCCGGGCTCGTCGCTCTTCTCATTCACGGTGACCGTCACAGTCGGAAGCGGCTTCCTTGCCCGCGACCTCACATCGTCGGCGAGCTGGCGAATCGATTCGACGGACATCCCTTTAAGGCGGTCCTGCATCGTCGGCCTTCGCAGCCGGCGATAGAGAAAGATGCCGCCGACCACACCGGCAAGAACGCCGGCTGCGACGGCGACGATCTTGCCTACGCGCACCGCGTTGGTAGCGGCGCGCTGCTCGAGCACGGTCAGGTTCTCGTCCATGCGGGTGCGGGTTTCCTTTATCTGTTGTTCGATCTCGCGCGCCGAAGCGCCCATTCCTTGTTCTCCTTGAGGCTGTCAATCGTCCTTTTCGGTAGGCGGACCTGGAAGCGGGAGCGGGCGACGAGGAGCAGCATGAGCCCGATCAGCGCGTAAGCCCCGGCCCACACGAGAGCAGCCTGCCAGTGCCACGGCACGAGCTCGACCACGAACGCAGGGATCGCAACCAGGAGCGCGAGGACGATCAGCAAGGCGGCAGCGACCACGATCCCGACTGTGATGGCATAGGCCGTCGCCAGCTCCTTCAGCTCCTGCTTCGCCAGCGCGATCTCCAGGGTGACGAGGCGCTGGGCGTCGTGGATCACATCGGAGACCAGGTCACCCGACCTGTACCCGTTCGATTTCCTCGTCTCTTCGACAGGCGTGCGCACCAGTCCGTCCCCGCTAGTTGAACGCCTCGCGCCAGGGGCTTACGCGCAGCCCCTGCGTCGCTTCGCCTGCACCTCCCCATAGATCGGGAGGAGATGACTCATCCCGGCATGCCTTTGGTCGCGACCTGGTAGGCCAGGGCCACATCCGCCAATACCATCACGGCGGCTGCGCCCCAAGCGACCGCCTGGGTCACGGGCCCGTTGACGAAGTCGCCCATCAGCTTGCGGCTCGACGTGACCACGATCATCAGCACGATCAGGAAGGGAGCGATCAGGCCGTCCAGCACCTGCGAATAGAACAGAGCCTTGATCGGATCGATCGATGAGATCGCGAGCTCCATCGCGACGAGAAAAGCCAGGCCGATGACGACGTAGAACTGCGGCGCATTGCGCGCCTTGTGCCCCAGGCCGCGCCGCCACCCCACGAGACCAGCGACCCCGAATGCGGACGACGCAGCGAGGACTGGGATCGCGAGCAGGCCCGCGCCGATGACTCCGACCGCGAAGAGCACCGTCGCGTAGCGCCCCACGAATGGTTCCAGGGCGCGCGCCGCGTCCGCTGCAGTGCGGATCTCCGCGTGATGTGAAAACAGGACCGCGCCGGTCGCGACGATGATGAAGAACGCGGTGACGTTGGACCAGACCATGCCGATCGCGATGTCGAGGTTCGTGTGCTTCAGCCGCTGCACTCCGCGCCTTTCCTCGATTTCCCCGCTCGTCTGCCAGAAGAAGAGATACGGCGTGATCGTAGTGCCGAGCATGCCGACCGATGCCATCAGAAAGCCAGGCGTCAGATCGACATGCGGCACGAATGTGCTGCGCAGCACCGATCCCCAGTCCGGACGCGCCAGCACCGCGGCGACGATGTAGGCGGCGAAAACCGCGACGAGCCACAGCATGTACCGGGCAATGACCCGGTAGTCGAGAAAGATCGTCACGCACGCCATCACCCCGGCAAGCGGAACGACCCAGTAAATAAACTTGACCCCGGTCACCAGCTGGATCGCCGCCGCCATCGCGAGCAGGTCGGCGCCCATTGTGATGACGTTGGCGATGACCATCAGCAGCACCGCAGGGGTCGCAATCCGCGCTCCAAACGTCGTGCGCAAGACGGTTGCCAGGTCGGTCTTCGTCACGTTGGCGACCTTGGCGGACATCTGCTGGACGACGATCAGCATGGGCGTAGAAAGAAACAGCAGCCAGTTCTGGGCAAAACCTGCGGTGGCGCCGACGATCGAGTAGGTGGCAATCCCGGCAGGGTCGTTGTCGGCCCCGCCAGTGATCACGCCGGGACCGATGACGCTCAGGACGTCTTTTGGTGTGACCTGCTCTTGCGTGGCATCGCGTGCAGAGACGGCCTCGCCCTTGGGCCGGCCATGTCTATGGATCTCAGCCACGCGCGGCGACCTGCGGTGGTGTGGCAATCGTCCACGTGCTGCGCGCGTCCTCGTCCAGCAGCCCGCGCAGCTTGAACGCATCGGTTTCGTCTACGCGCAGGATGAGCAAGGCATCGCCTCGCTCGATGCGCGCTCTGGCATCGTCCAGAAACGCTGCCGGCAAGAGGTCGGGCAGCTTACCCATGCCGCTTCGATCGACCACCTCCTCCCGCTTTGGCTTCACCCGGGCGTGTTCGAGCACGGACTTGCGCGCCAGGTCAGCAGTAGCCCGGTCGGGGAACGCGGCGACCAGCGTCTGATCGAGCAGGCCCGTCTGCTCATGACGCTCGGCGACCTTCAGCCGAGAGGCATCGACCTCCTGGACGCCGTTGCCGATGCAAGCCCGGGCCTGCGCGATCAGGTCGTCGCGGTCTTTGCGCCGATCCACCTCGCCAGAAATTTCGAGCTTTTCGCCTGCAACGCGAGCGGAGATCCGCTCCCCGTAGATCGGATGAGCCTCGCCGCCCTCCCCGGCAAGCAAGGCTTCCCACCACGCGGCGACACGCGCGTCCATCTCACAACGACAACGCCCGCGCCGTCATCAGCGGCGTGTTCGTGCGTTCCCTTAAGGATGCAATCGCCGCAGCTCGAACCCCCGCGGATCCTGCCGGAGAGCCTGGACCGCCGGCTCTACCAGATGATCCACGGCCTCCCCCACTCGCCGGCGGGGGACCGGTACGTGACAATCCTGTCCGACCTCGGCGAAGGCCTCGGATGGGTCGCGGCAGGGGCCGCCCTGGCGTGGCTCGGGGGATCGAAAGGCCGTCGGGCGGGGCTGGCGGTCTCGATTGCATCGCTCGGAACGACATACGTGGTCCAACGGATGATCAAGCCGGTGTTCAGACGTAAGCGGCCATTCGTCGGACGCGACATCCTGGTCGTGGGGATCCGGACCACAGACGCCTCGTTCCCCTCCGGCCACGCCGCGTCGTCTTTTGCGGCCGCGACGGCGCTGGCCGCCTTCTATCCCAAAGCCACGCCGCTGGTTTTCGCGGTCGCGACTGGGGTCGGCGCCTCGCGTGTCCACCTCGGCCACCACTTTCCAAGCGACGTCGCGGCGGGCGGTTTGATCGGGATCGCCGCCGGGACGGTCCTTGCGTGGCTGATCAAGGCCTGAAACGAGAAGGAGGGCTCGGCCATTGCTGGCCAAGCTCCCCCAATTCATTCAACGGCTAACCTCGATCGAGTACCGATGTTTTAGACGATTTTTTTGGCGCTGGTCGAGGCCAGAGTCGTGACCGAAGGCTAGCCGCCCTCGGGCCGGGGCCGGCCTGGCTCGAGCGGCGCCTCCACGGGGGCGGCCTCCATCGCGCCGGCCTCGGCCATCAGCTCGCGCGCCTCTTCCAGCCGCGGCCCCATCACGCTGACCAGGAACCGCCCGGATTCGATCTCCTGCTCGTAATAGAGGGCGCTGTCGCCGGACGCGGCCATGCTGAACAGGGCGCCGGCGAGCCCGCCCGTCACCGCGCCTGCCGCCGCTGCGAAGAGAAACGTGGCGAGCAGGTTGCCTGCGACGAGGGGGCGCACGCCGGGCACCATCCCGGTCACGACGGCTCCCAGCACCGCGCCCAGCAGTGCGCCTGCAACTATCCCGCCCGCCACCTTCAGCCCGTAGTGGCCGCGCCGCCCTGTCCGTGGGGTGGCGAGGGAGACCTGGTCCTCCGCAAACCCAGCCGCCTTGAGTTTTCGAAGGGCCTCGGAGGCCTCCGAACGGGTTCGGAACAGGCCGGCGACTGTGTCAGGCATTTGTCTTCTCCTTTTAAGAGGTAACGCCTATCCTGTTTCGTCCATGGCAATCCGGTCCGAGCTCGCCGGCTACAGCACCAGCCAGGCCAGACGCGCTCTGGAAGGACTGCCCCGGTGTGATTACGACGTCGTGATCAAGCCGCTGCGCTATCGCTCGGCCCCCCACCTGGCAGCGCGCTGCGAGTTCGAGGAACGGCGGATCGTGCTCCAGGTACCGATCCCGTTCCGCCCTTTCAAAGAGCCAGTCATCTACGCCGCGCGACGCAAGCGCGGAGGGGGCATGCGCTTTGCCTGGGCGTCGGAAACCGTCTACTTTCGCGGTAAGCGCGACGTTCTCCGGTTCCTCTACTGCCACGAGTGGCTGCACTGGTACCTGTACGAGATCCTCGGCAAGGGATCTTCGGCCGAGACCGCATGCGACCGCTTCGCACTCCGCAATTTCCGGCGCCGCTACGTGACGACCGATGATGCCGACGCCGCGCTCAAACGGCGGCCGCTGAGGGTGCGAGCCTCAGGCTGAGACCGCGTCGGACTTGCGCACCAGCAAGATCACGGCTACCGGCAACAGCACGTTGACCATCAGTGAGACAGGGCCGCGGTTGAAGCCCAGGGGGAGCAGCAGCAGGACTGCGGAACCGAACAGGCATGCCGCCTCGATCGCGATCGCGCTTGCCCTCGCCCATCGCCGCCGCCACAGGGCGCCAATGCCCACCAGGCAGGTGAGCAGGGCCAAGAGCATCGTGACCAGGGCAAGCGGCGCCATGAACACTTCTCCTGCGAGAGCGAACGGAATCGCAGAGATGCCCGCGATGAGCCAGAACAGACTCTGCATGAGGAGCAGGACGAAAACGGCCTCATGCCGGCCGCTGCCTTCAGCCTTGATCAATTCGCTTCACCACCTGCGAGTCGATGTCCACCGCAAATCTTCCGCCCGGGTTGTCGACGATCCACACATGGAGCATCGGCGGGATGCTGACGTCGATGGCGCCGATTGGACATGTCGCAGTGGGCGTCATCAAGCTGAACTCCACCCCGAGAGGTGTGAAGCAGATGTTTTGATGCTGATGCCACGCTGTGAGCGGCCCTCCCGGATCGGGGCCGAACTGGCCGATGTGCTGCATCTGGAACATGGCCCCAAGCAGGACGGGCCCATGCTTTGTGTTCGCATAGACGAGACCCTGAGGATGCTGTGGGTCCATCACGTATCCCGCGTAACGCTGGTTCATCCAGTGTGTCGATGGTTGATCCTGGGGCCCGCCCGGTCTGTAACCTGCGGCCGATGCGACGCGCCAGTCGCGGTACGGCGCGATGGCTGCCGCGGTCTCGTCGTAGAGCCTCTGCGCAGCAGCCGTCTGTTCGGGCGTCGGGACGTCGTTGGTCGGCTGGAGGACCGCGCCCGCGTGAGCGTGCTGCGCGTCAGGCCGAGCCAGGTCGACGATCCATACGACCGACATGCTCACCACAGTGAGGAGTGGAACCGCGATCCCGAGGGCGCTCCAGCGCCACGCCCGGTGCGGTCTGCCCGGCTCGCCACGCACCGGAATCAGAACCAGGCCGAGCGTCGTGAGCTCTAGAAGCTTCGTCGCGAGCGCCACCTGGTCTGGGCTGTCGAAGCCGAGCACTATGAAGCCGGCGTAGCCGAGCAGGGTCATCGTGATAAGCGCCGACGAAGCGAGCCGCCACCAGCGCCAGGTGAAGAGCTGCGACAGGACCAGGTAAGCGACGCCGTTGAGCCCGAACAAGACCGCGGTGATGGGCTCGCCCAGGTGAGTCCAGACGAGCCCGAGGTGGATCGCCCCTGCCGTCGCCATCAAGACAGATGCCGCAAGCACCGTGCCAGACGCGGCTTGGCGCACGCGCCTGCGCCTCACGAGGTAGATGGCTGGCGGAAGCGCCAGAAGACCGGTGTACAGGGCTATCGCGTGGTCTGGCGCGATGTCGAACATGCCACGAGCGTGGCGGGCTCGGTTAAGAAGCGCGTAAGAGAGGAAGGTCGACGAGAAACGCGGCCCCGCCGATGATGGCCTCACCCGCGATGATGCGGCCATGGTGCTCTGCGACGATCCATCGCGCGATTGCGAGTCCAAGTCCCGCGTGCGAGCCGGAGCGCGCAGCGTCAGCACGATAGAACCGCTCGAAGATTCGCTCTCGGTCGTCGGCCTCGACCCCAGGCCCATCGTCGGCGAGCACGAGGCGGGCCCAGCCGGACTCCGAATACAGCCGGACCTCGATCGTCGAGCGCGCGTAGCGAAACGCGTTGTCGAGCAGGATCCAGAGCAGCTGGCGCACCGCGTCCTCGTCGCCATCCACTGAAATGGCCTCCGCGCTGACAGTCAGACGGGTCTCCGGGTGTGCACCAGATGCCTGGCGACACACCTCGTCGACCAGCGACTTCAGATCGACCGCAGTCAACGCAAGCTGCAGCCCTGAATCCGCGCGGGCGAGCGTCAGCATTCGGTCGACGAGCCTGGACATGCGCGCCCCCTCCTCCAGGATGTCCGCCGCAGCGGCCTGGCGCACCGCGTCGCCAACCTCGCGCGACGCCAGCAGGCCGGCGTTGCCCTCGATCGTCGTCAAGGGCGTGCGCAGCTCGTGCGAGGCGTCCGCCACAAAACGGCGCTGTGACTCGAACGCATCCTGCAGCCGGCTCAGCATCCCGTTGAAGCTCGCGGCGAGCACGGCCACCTCGTCGCGGCCTCTGGTCGCAGGCAGGCGGCGGCCGAAATCGCGTGTGCGGCCGATCTCCTCGGCTGCCACGGCGGTCGCCTCGAGCGGCGCGAGCGCCCGGCCCGCCACCAGCCAGGAGGCGATCATCGCCGCGGCAAGCGCCGGCACCGAGGAGATGACCAGGAAGACGACGATGCCAGAAACGTTGCTTTGCACCACCCGGACCGACTGTCCTGTCATCACGTATCCACCGCCGTACGGAAGCACATAGAGCCGCAGTGAGCCCTGGGTTGCAAATGCGCCCCGGTGCTTCGTGGCCTGGTCCAGCAGAGAGGGCGCCGCGAGCGGCGCCGCTCCGTTCAGGACGCCGGTCGAGTAGATCACCGAGCCGTCTGCACCCATCAGCTCGACGAACACGTCCGTGCTCTTGCTCAAGTCCGATGGTGCGACGGGCGCCTGCTGACCTGGCACGGTAACGACCGAGGCCGCGGCGTCGTGGGCGCGCGTGCGTAGTGCGTCGTCCTGGTTGGTGACTGCGTTCCGTGACAGCAGCGTGTAAAGCAGCAAGCCGAAGATCAGCAGCGCCAGCGCGACCACGCCGCCGCCGAAGAACGCGAGCCGGGCGCGGAGCGGCACTATTCGTGCAGGGCGTAGCCGGCGCCGCGCTTTGTGTGCAGGAGCCTGGGCTCCCCAAGCTTCTGGCGCAGGTAACCGATGTATACAGCCACCACGTTGTCACTCTCGGCCTCGCCCCTCCAGACGGCGTCAATGAGCTGTTCGCGCGACAGGACCTGCCGCGGATGGCGGAGGAAGTGCCGTAGGAGCTCGAACTCCGTCGCCGTGAGGTCGATCGTTCGGTCACCGCGCCACGCGCCGCGGCTCGACGGCTCGAGCCGGAGGTCGCCGAAGCGGAGGTGCTCCGCCACAGCGGTACGTCGCAGGAGGGCGCGCACCCGAGCGAGCAGCTCCTCGTAGGCGAAAGGTTTCACGAGGTAGTCGTCCGCCCCGGAGTCCAGCCCGCGGACACGCTCCTCGGTGCCGCCGAGCGCCGTCAGCAGGAGGATCGGCACGGGTCCGGTCGCGCGGAGCTTCCTGCAGACGGCGATGCCGTCCAGGCCAGGCAGCATGATGTCCAGGACGACGAGGTCGAAAGGCCGCTCGCGGGCGCGCCTCAGCGCGTCGCCCCCGTCCCCCGCCCCCTCTACGTCGTGGCCCTCCGCCGCGAGGACTCGTTCAAGCGTGGCCGCAAGCCGCGGGTCGTCTTCGACCACCAGGATGCGGGAGCCAGCCATCGGACCGATTTATAGACCAGTGCTTGTGGATTCGATAAGAGCTGTCGAATTCGCTGCCGCCCATTCGTCGTGTGGGATGAGTCCAAAAGACATCACACGCAAGAGGAGAAGACAGATATGGCGAATTTCGTACTTCTGTACACCGGAGGCAGCGCCGGCACCACCCCCGCCGAGCGGGAGAAGGCGATGCAGGCGTGGGGCGGCTGGTTCGGCAAGCTGGGCGACAAGATCGTCGACGCCGGCAACCCGTTCAGCGAGCACGCGAAGAACGTATCGAACGGCGGCACGGTGCATGAGGGCCCGGTGGGCAACCCTCCCGCGACCGGCTACTCGATCCTCAAGGCAGACTCGCTGAACGCTGCGGCCGAGCTGGCGAAGGGCTGCCCCGTGCTGCAGTCGGGGGGCAAGATCACGGTCTACGAGATAACGCCGGCAATGTAGCCACGCCCCTCTCCCCAGATCCCTGGCGGCAAGCGCATACGGATGGGACCTATTGATCGCTCCCCTGAGGGGAGAGGGTGCCTAATCGACTTCGATTAAGGTCACTCGTTTCGTCGCCGTAAGCCGGCCTCTGGCGCCCGAAAGGTACGTGCCCGAGGTCGGCGCCACATCCGAGTAGTCGCCGCCGATCGCGACGGTCACGTAGCCGAGCCCTCCACGGCTCGCATGGGTGGGGTCGAACGTGTGGGCGATCGCGTCCCCGGTTCCATCACCCGTCGGCAGCACGACCTCAACCCACGCATGAGTCCCGCCCTGGCCCAGCAGGTGGCCCGACACGTAGCGCGACGGCAGTGCGCACGCGCGGCAGAGCGCGAGCATCACATGCGCGTAGTCCTGGCAGACGCCGGCGCCCATCTCGAGTGCCTGCGCCGCGGTGGTGCGAACGCCGGTCGATCCCCAGCGGTACGTCATCGACTGGTAGACCCAGTCGTTGATCCGATCGGCGAGGGGCAGACCCCATTCGGCCGCGGCCGCAAGGTCGTCCGCCGCCCGCAGGATTGCGTCGTCAGCCTCGGTGAGCAGGGAGGGTTCGAGCAGGTAACCGTCCGCGAGCCAGCCGTCGGGAAGCCGATTCGGCTCCGCCGCCCGTCGCTCGACGGAGACCTCGGCGACGAACTCGATCGCGTCCGGCACGCGCGGCGCAAAGACGTCGACAATCATGTTGCCGAAACGGTCGCTTCGGTTCTCGAGGCGAGCGCCGTCGAGCTCGACCGACACGTCGTGCCATAACCTCCGCTGGTCTCCGAAGCGCTCGGGAGGAATGACCACCAGGCGGTGATTCAGGTCCCTGATCGGTTCCGGGTACTCATAGCGAAACGTCTGGCGCAGCAGGTATGCCGCCCGACTGGCGGAGCTCCAGTCGACGGAGGCCGGGTCGATCGCCATCACGACGCCTCCTCGGCCCAGACAGTCATCGAGCGAAAGGCGGCAGGCCCGAACGTGGTCAGCATTGCGACGTCCAGGGCGTCACGGCCCCGGCCGATCAGCACCCGCCCGACCCGCCGCATGTTGTTACGCGGGTCAAACGTCCACCAGCGATCGCCGAGGTAAACCTCCATCCAGGCCGCGAAATCCATCGGATCCGGGTTCACTGGCACATACAGGTCCGGCAGGTAGCCGAAGACGTAACGCGCCGGGATGTTCATCGCCCTGCAAAAAGTGATCCCGAGATGGGCCAGGTCGCGGCAGACTCCCCTGCCTTGCTCCAGCACGTCAACCGCCGTGGTCAGCGGGTTGCTAGCGCCGTATTGAAACTTGATGTTGTCGTGGACCCAGTCGCAGATCGCTTGCACCCTCACTCCGCCGGGCTCTGTCTGGCCGAACAGCTCCCAGGCCATCCCCATGAGCCGGTCGGACAGGCAGTAGCGGCTGGGCAGTGTGAAGTGGAGCAGGTCTCCCGGCACCTCGTGGACCGGAAGCTGCGGCGCGGCCGTGCCGTCGGGATCGGGTTCGTCCGGAACGGCGACCACCGCGTCATAGCGCAGCACCAGCTCACCCTCTGGCATCACGAGACGTTTGACGGGGTTGCCGTAGAAGTCGGCGTACTCGTCGACAGGCACCGGCGGCTGGGTCGCCCAGGTCTCGGTGACGAGCTGATGGCTGGCGTCGGAACGCGGGCGCACCTGGACCGTGGCCACAGTGGGGGCGCTCACGTCGTATTTGAACTCGCAGCCGACCCGTAGATCGATCGTTTTTGCAGGTTGCGGGATGGCGCAGACACTATAGCGGTGGGTTTCGTGAATCTCGATGCCAACTACCGGTTCAACGGCTTCTATGACGAGATGCTTGCGGCCGCCGGCCGGCCGAGACCCGCCTACCGCCGACTCTACGAGCAGCTGAACCGGCTCGGCCCTGACGAGCTGCAGCGCCGGCACGGTCTGGCGATTCAGATGTTCCGCAACCACGGCATCACCTTTGCCGTCTATCCGGACACCCAGGGCACGGAGAAGGTCTTTCCGTTCGACATCATCCCGAGGGTCATAGAAGCGGGCACGTGGCGGCGCCTCGAGCAAGGGCTGACGCAGCGGCTGCGGGCACTGAACCTCTTCCTGGACGACGTCTACGGACGCAAACTGATCTTGAAGCAAAGGGCCATCCCGCCCGAGATCGTCTTGAGCAGCTCGCTCTACCTGCGCGAGATCGAGGGTCTCGCCGTCCCGCACGGTATCCACAGCCACATCGCGGGGATCGACCTCGTCCGGAACGAGAAGGGCGATTTCCTCGTCCTCGAGGACAACCTGCGCACGCCGTCTGGCGCCTCGTATGTCCAGGCGAACAGGTACGTCATGAAGCGGATCCTTCCCGACCTGTTCGCCGGCTATCCCGTGCGCCCGGTCGAAGGCTACGTCCACGAGCTGCTCCGTCACCTGCGCTGGCTCGCCCCCAAGGACGTGGACGAACCGACTGTCGTGCTCCTCACGCCCGGAATCAACAACTCCGCCTACTACGAGCATCTGTACCTCGCCAAGCAAATGGGCATAGAGCTCGTCGAAGGCACCGATCTTGTCGTCGACGACGACCACGTCTTCATGCGGACCACACGAGGACTGCGGCCTGTACACGTGATCTATCGACGTATCGACGATGAGTGGCTGGACCCGATTTTCGGCCGCCAGGAGTCCTTGGTCGGGGTCGCCGGCCTGGTCAATGCGTATCGCGCCGGCAACGTCGCGATCGCCAACGCACTGGGCAACGGGGTCGCCGACGACAAGGCCGTCTATGCGCTTGTGCCGCGGATCATCCGCTACTACCTCGACGAAGACCCGATCCTGCCGAACGTGGAGACGTTCCTCTGTGCGATCGATTCCGACTGTCGGTACGTGCTCGAGCATCTCGACCAGCTCGTGGTGAAGACGGTGGATGGATCGGGCGGGTACGGAATGCTCATCGGGACCACGTCGACCAAGGACGAGCGCGAGGAGTTCCGGCGCCGCATCGTCGCGGCCCCACGCTCCTTCGTCGCTCAGCCTGTGGTCTCGCTGTCCGTGCAGCCGGTGCTCGACGGAGGAACGCTGCGCCCGGGACACCAGGATCTCCGGCCGTTCGTCCTCACCGGACCAGACGTCTACGTCACGCCAGGCGGCCTTACACGTGTCGCTTTGAAGCCCGGCTCTCTGATTGTCAACAGCTCGCAGGGCGGGGGGAGCCGCGACACGTGGGTCATGGCACAGGGCGAGCACGAGGAGCGGGAAACCGGTGCTTAGCCGCAACGCGACGTCTCTGACACTGTTCGGCCGCCACCTCGAACGCGCCGACCACCTGGCGCGGATCCTCGGCGTACACGTGGCTCTGGCGCTCGACCGGACGGACGAGCCAGGGCCTGAGTTCTGGGTTCGTTTCATGGAGCTGGCGGGTTGGCGCGGCAGCGACACGGGCCAGCGCGACCAGGCGGTCGAGATGGTGGTCAGCGGCTCGCTGGGGCCCTCAGTCCTGGCCAGCATCGCGGCCGCCCGGCTCGCCGCGCAGGCGGTGCGGCCAACGCTGCCGACCGAGCTCTACGAGCAGATCAACACGCTCCACTGGCGGAGCAGGGAGGCCCCCTGGCAGCGCGACCTCTATCCGTTCTTGATGGATGTGCAAATGAGCATCCGGCTGTCCGACGGACTGCTCGAGGACACCATGTTCCACGACGAAGCACGCGATTTCGTGCTCCTGGGGAAATTCGTCGAGCGCGCGGCGAACGTCACCACTGTCGTCACCCGCAAATCGGCGGAGCTCGCCGACACGCCGGAGGACGCCCTCGAATGGACGGCGGTGCTCAAGTCGTGCTTTGCGTTCGAGTCATACCAGGCGCATTACGGAGCCGGCGTGAGCGCCGACCGGGTCATCGAGTGTCTGCTGCTCGATCGCGCCCTTCCGCGCTCCGCCCGTTTCTCGGTCTCGACTGCTCTCGAGGCTGTGACGCGCATCGAAGGCAAGACGCGGAATTCGAGGCCGATGAAGCTGCTGGCTCGACTCAACGGCATGTACCTGGCCGCCAACACAGAGACCATCGCCGAGCACCCGCTCGAATTCGATGCAGAATGTCGTGCGCTGCTTCGCCAGCTCGAGGTCGCGCTGCGCGAGACCTACTTCCATCCGAGCAAGGTGCCCGCCACAGTCACAGGCGAGGAGGGCCGCGGCATGCCCCAACAACAGCAACAGCGATGAAGCTCGAGATCGTGCATAGCACCCGTTACAGGTACACCGGGCCCATAGCAGAGACGGTGATGGAGGTCCGGCTGCGGCCGATGGACGGCAACGGCCAGCGGTGCCTCGACTTCAGCCTCGAGCTCAGCCACGGCGTCAAACCGCAGACATACATCGACGGGTTTGGCAACCACGTCCACTACTTCAACCTGGTGCGGCCTCACTCAGGCCTGAGCGTGGTCAGCCGCTCGACTGTCGAGACCGGACTGCCCGCGGATGACGATCCCGGCGAAGAGCTGGTACAGGACTTTCTGCGCTTTCGCGCGCCCGTGAAAGAGGTCGACGGGGTGCGCGAGCTGGCGCTGCGCCATGCGGTCACGGACCCGTCCTCGCCCGCCGAAGTCGAGCGCGCGCTCGATGAGCTGACGATCGCGATCAGCCGCGACTTCACATACGACCGGACTGTGACGAACGTGTACAGCGCAGTCGACGACCTGCTCGTGCTGCGGGCGGGTGTGTGCCAGGACTTCGCCCACCTCTTCATCGCGGTCGCGAGGGCGATGGGCGTACCGGCCCGCTACGTCAGCGGATACATCCACTCGCCGGGCGAGAAGGCGGCGACCGCATCACACGCGTGGGCCGAGGCATGGATCGGGGGCCGGGGCTGGATCGGGTTCGACGCGACGCATCCCATCAGGACGACACCGCATCACGTGCGACTCGCGGTCGGGCGGGACTACACGGACGCGGCGCCGACGCGAGGCGTCTACGTCGGGTCGGCGGCCGGCACGATGGCGATCAGCGTCAAGACGCACGCGCTCGGCTCGCTCTAGAAGCGTTTGCCCCGGACATGCTCGATCGAGAACTTCGCCGTGTCGGCGATGAGCATCACTGCCATCACGCCTGCCTCGACCGGATCGCTGACAACCACGTCGGCCGCGTCGGGCACGGAGCCCGCCATGCTCGTGCAGAGGACGAGGATTCCGGCCTCGCGGATCTCCCGCACCGCAGTGGAGATGTCGCCTCCCATGAGAGCGCCCGCCAGGACGAGGGCCCGCGCGCGGTGCAGCCGAGCCACGGCCCTCACCGCGTCGGCAAGCTGTTCCTCGCCGACCAGCGGAATCGTATCGACCGAGATCCGCTCCCCACGGATGTTGTGCCGGTCCGCCTCAGAGATCGCTCCCTGCGCCACCATGCCGACCTGGGCGCCACCTCCGATGACGATCACTCGCTTGCCGTAGATCATCTGGAACGTGGGCACGATGGTGACGTGCGTCACGCCCTGCACAGCCTCCAGGTCGGCGATCAAGCGACCCTGGTCCGGAGCGCCCGAGACCTCGAGCTGCAGCTCGGCGACCGCTTCGCGCCGCGCTCCACCGGCGACGTAGGTGATGTTGGCGCCGTGACGGAAGATCGCCTCGGTCAGGCGATAGAGGACGCCTGGCTCATCGCGGCACTCGACCAGCAAGCCCGCCACGTCGGATCTCGCCATGGGCGAGAACGATAACCTCGGCTACGCCTCCGCTGCGTAGGGCCAGCGCGCGGCGCCCAGCTCGCGGGACACTCCGCGAGCGGCTTCGCTCACCGCGGCGCCGACCCCTCGTGCCAGTCCGCGCGTCATGATGCGGTCCGTCGAGTCGACCACGCCGATCGCGCCCACTGCCTGGCCGCCGTGGTCGAAGATCGGGGCCGCCGCGCTCGACTCGCCGAGCACCGCCTCGTCGCGTTCGGTGGCGATGCCGGAATCGCGGGTCACGCTGAGCTGCTGGCGCAGGTCGGCCTCGGACAGGGTCTGCTTGGTCAGGCGCGGGAGCGGTTCCGCGAGCAGGTCCTCCAACATTTGCGCTGGCGAGAACGCCAGGATCGCCTTGCCCAGCGCGCTGGCGTGAAGCGGCAGCTGGATGCCGACCTCGAGCACGCCGAAGGCGGCGTCGGGTCGGAACACGTGGTGGACGACGACCACGCTAGAGCCGTGCATCACGCCGACACGGACGGCCGCGCCGGTCCTGCTCGCGAGGTGGTCGGCATGTGCGATCGAGCGGGCGCGCAGCTCGTTGAGGTCGAGGTACGAGTATCCGAGCTGCAGCAGGCCCGGACCGAGCTGGTACTTGTCCGAGTAGCTGTCCTGCTCGACGAAGCCGTGTGACTGAAGAGTCTGGAGCAGGCCGTGGACGGTGGGTCGGGCCAGGCCGAGACGTTCCGCCAGCTCGCTGACGCCGAGCCGCCGGGGTCCGCTCGCCAGCGCCTTCAGGATCGCGGTGGCGCGGTCGATCGACTGGATCGAAGAACGGCGCTTTCCGGCAGGCTGATTATTCGGCATTGCTGAATTCCTGTCGGTAGTGTAGACTAGCCCGGTCGTTCGGAATCAGCGCCGGCATCAGCGGAGTGTGAGTGATTTGGTCGGGATTGTACTGGTCTCCCACAGCTTTGAGCTCGCCCACGGCCTGGCGGCCCTGGCCTCCCAGGTGGCCGGTGACGAAGTCCACGTGGAACCCGCCGGCGGGGGGCCAGACGGCACGCTTGGCACGACTGGCGATGTCGTATGGAACGCCATCAGCCGCGCGGATTGCGGCCAGGGCGTGGTTGTGCTGGCCGACCTCGGCAGCTCAGTCCTGACCGTGCGTCACCTGCTCGAGGAAGGGAGGGGCAATGGCCACATACGCCTCGTCGACGCGCCATTCGTTGAGGGTGCGATTGCAGCCGCGGTGATGTCGTCGGCCGGCCAGGACCTCGAAGAGGTGGCGCGAGCCGCCGAGGAGGCGCGCGGTGCAAGTAAATTCTGAGGTCAGCGTCGCGCTGCCGCCTGCGGTGGCGCTCCACGCGCGACCTGCGGCGAACTTCGTCAAGACAGCTTTGCGCTTTCGGTCGCGCGTGACGGTCCGCGTCAATGGAAAAAACGCCGACGCGAAGAGCATCCTCGCCGTGCTCGCGCTCGGAGCGACTGGTGGCACCGTGCTCATGCTGACAGCTGAGGGCGAGGACGGCCCTGCTGCTCTAGACGCGCTCGCCGCTTGCGTGTCCGGCCTGGTGGAGTAGCCTCGCCGACTCCTTCTCGACGGCGGAAAAGTCGATCTCTCGAACCCATTCCCGGACCTGACCCACGCGGGCGGCGGCGACGCTGAGCTCGTCAACGCCTAGCCCGACAAGGATCGGCATCGCCTTCGGATCGGACGCCGCCTCGCCGCAAACGTCGACCGGAATCCGCGCCGCCTGCGCCGCGCGGATCGTCGCGTCGATGAGACGCAAGACACGAATATCGGTCACCGGCGCGGTCCTGGATTGTTCGCGGTCAAAGCCGAGGACCAGCTGCGTCAGATCGTTCGTGCCAATGCTGAGAAAGTCCGCATGGCTCGCAATCTCACTCGCGCGGAGCGCAGCCTCTGGAGTTTCGATCATCGCCCCGAGCTCCGCACCTCGCCCGCCCACGACCGGGGCAAGCATCTCGCGTACCGACCTCAGCTGGCCCGATCCCGTGACCATCGGGACCAGGATTCGAAGGTCTGTCCCGTGGCCGGCCTCAACGATTGCCGCCAGATGTGTCTTCAAGTGCGCGGGCGATTCGAGGAGGAGATCGATGCCGCGGGCAATTGCGCCGCGCAAGAACGGCGGGGTCTTGTCACCACCGAAGTCGAACAGTCGGACGGTGGCGACCCGACCGGCGAGGCGACTCAACACAGGCCGAAGCACAGCGACCTGCTCCCTGAACCCTGGCCAGGCCGGTGCCTCGAGAAAGAGCAGCTCGCTCCGAAGCAGCCCGACACCTTCCGCTCCCTGCTGATCCGCCTCATGGAGCTCGGCGGCGGTTGACGCGTTGGCGAGAACACGAATCCGGTGGCCGTCCCTGGTCTGGGCCGGCACAAGACGCCGGGCCACGGCGGTTTCGCGTGCGACGCGACGATTCTCGGCATCGCCCAGCGCGACTGACACGCGCCGAGCATCGGGTCGCCGCACCAGGATGCCGCGGTCGCCGTCGACCACGACCTCCTCCCCATCCTCGATCTCGAGCGCGCCGGCACCCAGGCCGACGACCATCGGAAGACCGAGTGACCGCGCGACTATGGCTGCATGTGCGGTGACGCCTCCGCCTGCGAGCGCGATGCCCGTGGCCTTTTGCGCCAGCTCGGCGACGTCCGCAGGACCCAAGGTCGCTGCGATCAAGATGCCTTCAGGTGCGCGCTTCAATGCACCAGTTGCGCACGCCGCGGCGCGGTGGCCCACGCTCCGCACGTCGTCCGCGCGCAAAGCCAGCGTTGGGTCTTCGAGGCTCGCCAGCTCGGCCGCCGTCTGGTCCGCGGCCTCGCGCAATGCTTCTGCGGCTTGCAACCCGAGCTCGGCGATGAGAGTCTCGACGCGCGAGACCAGCACGGGGTCCATGGCCATCAGGACCCCGGTCTCAACGATGTCGGCATCTTCGCTGCGGTCGTCGCGCCGGAGCTCTGCGGCGATGTCTTCCAGCTCAGCCGCCGCCGCTTCGAGGGCACGCCGGGCGCGTGCCGCTTCTTCAGCGCGATCATGTGCCGGGACCGTCGGCGACGGATTGGTCCTGCCGTCAAGCACCACCGCGCGGCCGGCGGCCGTCCCCGGAGCGGCGCTTACGCCATGGAGGGCAATTTCAGGTCCAGACATGAGCCTGCGCGCGCCCGGCCCCATTACGATCCCTGGCCGGCTGCCTTCTGGAGTGCGCGAACGATCAGAGCGGTCGAGGTTGCGCCTGGATCCTGGTGCCCGACCGAGCGCTCGCCGAGGTAGGAGGCGCGACCCTTGCGCGCTTGAAGGGGAATCGTCGCGCGCATGCCGGTCTCCGCGGCCGCCGCCGCGTCGTCGAGCGCCTGCTCGAGCGCCACGCCTTCGGCGAGCCTCGCGCGCAGAGTCTCCACCGCGGGTTCCAGCGCGTCGACCATCGTCTTGTCGCCAAGCGACGCGGTGCCGAGATCTTTGACCGAGGCCAACGCCGCGGCGAGCACCTCGACGAGCTGCCCTCCGTCAAAGTTCGCCTGGTCGCCGAGCACGCGACCGCCGCTGCGCAACGCGGAGCCCCATAGAGGTCCGCTTGCCCCTCCAACGGTCGACACCAGTGTGCGCCCGGCGAGGATGAGGAGCTTGCCCGGCGGCGAGCCTCCATCCGCGTCCAGGGCCTGGATGACGGCCTCGAATCCTCTGACCATGTTGGTGCCGTGGTCTCCGTCGCCGATCGCCGCGTCGAGCTGGACCAGGTGGTCGCGCTCGGCGCGGACTGCGACATCGATCTCGCGCATCCAGGAGGTGATGGTGGCCGCGTCCATGACCCTTGCGCTGATCAACTTAATCCTCAGACGCCCCAGCGCAGCGCAGCGGTGTGCACCGGCGCGTCCCAGAGCTTGATGAGCTCTTCGTCGAGCTCGAGCACGGTCAGCGACGCACCTGCCATCTCGAGCGACGTGATGTAGCTGCCGACCATGTTTCGCACCGGCTCGAGGCCGGCCTTCCTGAGCTTCTTGTCGACCTCGCCGTAAACAAGGTAGAGCTCGAGGAGGGGCGTGCCGCCCATCCCGTTGACGAAGACGAGGACCTTCGATCCTCTCGTCGCCTTGAGGTCCGAAACCACTGCCTCGACCATTACGTCGACTACTTCGCTCGCTGTGCCGAGAGCCGCGCGGCGGCGCCCTGGCTCGCCGTGGATGCCGATGCCGAGCTCGATCTCGCCCTCGGGCAGCTCGAAGATCACCTTCCCGGACGCCGGTGGCACGCACGAAGACAGAGCGACCCCAAATGAACGCGCCCGGTCGTTGACGCGCTTTACAAGGTCCGTCACTTTCGTCAGGTCAGCCCCGCTTTCTGCAGCGGCGCCCGCGATCTTCTCGGCGAGCACGGTCGCTCCGACTCCACGCCGGCCGGCTGTATACAGCGAGTCCTGTACTGCGACGTCGTCATCGATGACGACCGATGTGACCTTGATTCCTTCGTCCGCGGCGTCCTCGGCGGCGAGCTTGAAGTTCAGCACGTCGCCCGTGTAGTTCTTGACGATGTGGACGACACCGGCGCCGCCGTCGACCGCCTTGGTCGCGGCCAGCATCTGCGCGGGCACCGGTGAGGTGAATACCTCGCCTGGAGCCGCGGCGTCGAGCATGCCCAGTCCCACGAATCCGCCGTGGAGCGGCTCGTGGCCTGAACCCCCGCCCGATATCAACGCGACCTTGCCGCGCCTGGGGGCGTCCTTGCGGACGATGATCTGCGCCGTCGCGTCATAGCGCAGCAGGTCGGAGTGCGCCGCGGCGAGTCCCGCCAGCGACTCCTTGACGACCTGCGACGGATCGTTGAGGAATTTCCGCATCTTCCGGGTTTCGACTGCCATTTGTGTTTCCTCTTTCTCCTTAGAACCTGTCTAGTGCGCCGATGCGGCGCGGGCGGGCGCCTCTTCGCGTGTCACTGCTTCTTCGATCGGCTGCTCGACGTGGCGGGGGTTGGCAAAGTAGTCGTACGCGAACGTGGCAAGAGCCGCTCCAACGAGCCCGGGGATCAGGTACACCGGGATGTACTGGGCCCAGTAGGTCGTGCCGCCGGCGATCGCCTGCACAAGCTCGGGGCCGAAAGCGCGGGCGGGGTTCAGCGACGCGCCGGTGACGGGACCGAAGATCAGGATGATTCCGACCACGGCGCCGCCGATGACGAGGCCGGCGAGCTGGTTCGGCGAGCGGCCGTCGACGATGCCGAGGATGGCGAACAGCAGGAGGCCGGTGCCGAGCGCCTCGGCCAGCGCCGCCTGCACGTAATAAGAGGTCGACGCGTCGGATGCGAAGTGGGTCTGGCCCATGCCAAAGGTGACTGCGTTCGCGCCGAACACGCCCCAGATCGCGAATGCGCCGATGATCGCGCCGACATACTGGGCGCCCCAGTAGATCGGAACCTCACGCCACGGGAAACGCTTGGTCGCGGCGAGGGCAAACGTCACAGCCGGGTTGATGTGGCAGCCCGAAACTTTGCCGATCGCGTAGACGAGGGCCGTGATGATGAAGCCGAAAGCGAAGCTGATCCCCAGCAGGTCAGCTTCGGTGACGGCAGGGACGGCCTTGCCCGCCAGAGTAAGGGTCGCGATCACAGATCCCGGTCCGACCAGGACCAGGGCGGCCGTGCCGAAGACCTCCGCCAACGCCCGTTGTCGAATGGAGAACATCGTTGTGGTACCCCCTGTTTATTCCTGACTGGCATTCGACATTGTCGAACGTGTTTCGCAAACCGTACCCCCGGCCGGAGGATTTGTCAACAGGCAACTTAGGCCACGCGACCAAACTCGGGTAGGTTGCACGAAGACCTGGCTCGCGGCTGTCGGCGCGTCACTACGTTTCGCCCTCCGAATTGGTGGCGGAAACCATACCCGCCGGCCCACTCATGCCGTAGGCTTCCGGGCACAGTGCGCAACTTTGGCGCGATTGCGATCGAGATTCGCCGGGGAGGTCCCCCGACTTAGCGCGCGGCGCTGATTCGGTGGACCTCCCGGCCTAGAGAAGGTCGAGAGGTTTTTTTATGTCTGCCAGAAAGATCGTGGTGTATGACACCACCCTCCGCGACGGGGCGCAGGGTCCGGCCGTGTCCTTTTCCGCCGCGGACAAGGATCGCATCGCACGCGTGCTCGACAGGCTTGGCTTCGACTACGTCGAAGGCGGATTTCCCGGTTCGAACCCGAAGGACGAAGAACTCTTCGCCGGCCTGGCGGCCGTTCCCCTGAAGCACGCGAAGGTGGCGGCCTTTGGCGCGACCCGCCGCGCCGGCGGGCGCTGTGAGGAGGACGCCAACATGAATGCCCTGGTCGAAAGCGGGGCGCCGGTCTGGACCCTGGTCGGTAAGAGCGATGCCTGGCAGGTGGCGAACGTTCTGCAGACGACGAACAACGAGAACCTCGCGATGGTGGAAGAGTCGGTCGCATACGGCGTTGGACGCGATCGCGAGGTCATCTTCGACGCGGAGCACTTCTTCGACGGATACACGCGCGACGCGGAGTATGCAATCGAGGTATGCCTCTCCGCGGCTCGCGCCGGCGCTTCATGGATCGTGCTCTGCGACACCAACGGAGGAAGCCAGCCGTCCGCTATCCGCGAAGGGGTCGAAGCGATGCTGCGCGCGCTGGGCGAGATCGGCAGCGAGGCCCGCGTCGGCATCCACACTCATAACGACTGCGAGCTTGCGGTCGCGAACAGCCTGGAAGGCGTGATTGCCGGCGCGGACATGGTGCAGGGAACCGTCAACGGCTACGGCGAGCGCTGCGGCAACGCCAACCTTGTCTCGGTCGTGTCCAACCTCGTGCTGAAACTCGGATTCGACGCCTTGCCCGAAGCCTCGCTGGAGCAGTTCAGCGAACTGTCGCGAACCGTGGCCGAGATCGCCAACCTTGCTCTGCCGCTGCAGCAGCCGTTCGTCGGCTACGGCGCTTTCGCTCACAAGGGCGGGCAGCACGTGGCCGCGGTGCTGAAGCACAAAGACGCATATCAGCACATCGATCCCGCCGTGGTCGGGAACGAGGCCCGTGTCCTGGTCTCTGAGCTTTCCGGGCGCGGCAACGTTCTGGCCAAGGCACGTGAATTCGGCCTGGAGCTGGATCGCGATGACCCGCAGACGCGATGGCTGGTCCAGCACCTGAAGGAGCTGGAGCACCAGGGCTATTCGTATGAGGCCGCCGACGCGTCATTCGAGATGCTCGTCCGGCGCCTCCAGCCCGGTTACGAGGCGCCATGGACGGTCGCCGACTTCACGACGCAGGTCCGCAAAAATGGTGGGTCGGTCCACGCCGAAGCTACGGTCAAAGTCGAGGTCGGAGGCATGCTCTATCACACTGCGGCATCCGGCAACGGTCCGGTGAATGCCCTCGACGCAGCGCTGCGCAAGGCGCTGGGCCCGCGCTTCCCCGCGCTCGACGACGTGAGCCTGCACGATTACAAGGTGCGCATCCTCAATGGCGACGCCGGCACGGCCGCCACGACGCGGGTTCTCGTCGAGTCGGGCAAAGGCACGCGGCGCTGGACCACAGTGGGATGCTCGAGCAACATCATCGAGGCCTCTCTGCTCGCCCTGCTCGACTCGTTGGAGTACGTCGTCTCCAGACCCGTTGAGTAAGAACCGAGAGACCGCTCGACAGGAGATTCCCGAACCGCTGCGGCGCGATGTCCGCCTGCTCGGTGGGGTGCTGGGCGACGTGATCGCGGATTACGGCGGCGCGAAACTACTGCGCGACGTCGAAAAGCTGCGTGCGCTCGTCATCCGTGGGCGCGACGACGGACGGCACGAACGCGCTGCGGAAAAGCTCGTCGCGTCGTGGCCGCTCGAACGCGCCGAGCTGGTCGCGCGCGCATTCGCATGCTACTTCCACCTCGCGAACCTCGCCGAGGAGCAACACCGCGCGCGTGTGCTCCGCGAGCGCGACCGCGGACCAGCGCCGCAGCCCGAATCGATCGCGGCGACCGTGCGTGACCTGGGGAAGACGTTGGGCCGACGGAAGCTGGATGAGCTGATCGCAGAGCTGCGTATCCACCCGGTGTTCACGGCACACCCCACCGAAGCGCGGAGACGTGCGGTCGTGACCGCGATCCGCCGCATCGGCGAACAGCTCGTGCGCCTGGATGATCCTGGAGTCTCAGCATCGGAACGCGTCGAGGCCCAACGAAGGCTGAGCGAAGAGATCGAGTCCCTGTGGCGAACCGCTCAGCTGCGCAATGCGCAGGTCGGGCCGCTGGACGAGGTTCGATCGTTCATGGCGGTGTTCGACGAGACCCTGTTTCGGCTGGTCCCTGATCTCCTGCGGTCGCTTGACCGAGCGCTTGCGTCCGACAGCGGCCGGCGTCCGGTCGTGGCACCGGCTTTTTTTCGGCTGGGCAGCTGGATCGGGGGTGATCGAGACGGAAATCCGGCCGTGACCGCCGAGGTGACGGCAGCCGCGATGACGGTGCAGGCGGAGCACGTGCTTCTCGCACTCGAAACCGCAGCGACGCGCATCGGTCGTGCGCTTACGGTGGAGGCGGCAACAACTCCTCCTTCCCCGGCCCTCCGCCGGCGGCTGGCAATGGCGCATTCAATGGATCCCGCACGGGTCGACGCCCTCTCGACTCGCTCTGCCGACGAACCTCATCGGGTGTTCTTGCTTCATGTTGCGGACCGGATCTACGCGACGCGAATCGCTGAACCGGTTCTGAGTTACGGCTCACCAGCCGAGTTGCTGGAGGATCTGCGTGCGATCAGCTCATCGCTGGCCGCGAGCGGGGCATCTCGGCTCGCATTCGGCGAGCTGCAGAACCTGATCTGGCAAGCCGAGACTTTCGGCTTTCACCTGGCCGAGCTCGAAGTCCGCCAGCACAGCACCGTCCACGAGCGCGCTCTGGCCGAGATCGGTGCGGGCGCTCGACCTTCTGACTCGACGAACCAGGTTCTCCAGACGCTCGTGGTGATGTCCGCGCTCCAGGCGCGGTTCGGGGGAGACGCCTGCCGGCGTTACGTGGTCAGCTTCACGCGCGACGCTGCCGACATCGCTGCCGTCTACGAGCTCGCCGAGCACGCGGCTGGAGACCGGCTCGAGCTCGACGTCGTTCCGCTCTTCGAGACGCTGGAAGACCTCGCACGTGCGACCAGCGTGATGGACGGGATGCTGAAACTTTCGCCGGTGCGGCGCCGCCTGGCGAAGAACGGCCGGCGGCTCGAGGTGATGCTCGGCTATTCAGACTCGGCAAAGCAAGCCGGCCCACTGTCGGCCACGCTCGCCCTTCATGACGCGCAGGCACAGCTCACCGCCTGGGCCGCCAAAAACCGCGTTCGTCTTGTCATCTTTCACGGCCGCGGCGGAGCGCTCGGGCGCGGCGGCGGCCCGGCCAACCGTGCGGTAAGGGCGCAAGCTCCGGGCTCGGTGGGCGCGTATTTCAAGGTGACCGAGCAGGGCGAGGTCATATTCGCCAGGTACGGCAACCAGTCGATTGCGCGCCGTCACCTCGAGCAGGTGACATCTGCCGTTCTCGAAGCGTCGGCCCAGACGGCCCGTACGAGAGATCCCGCCGTCCAGTTCAGACAGATCGCGTCGCAGATCGGCGGGGCATCACACGCGGCTTACCGCAGTCTGGTCGAAGCGCGTGGATTCGATTCGTGGTTCGCAAGGGTCAGTCCAATCGAAGAGCTCGGCCGTCTGCGAATCGCGTCAAGGCCGACGCGCCGTGCGACCGGCAAAAGCATCGACGAACTTCGCGCGATCCCCTGGGTCTTCGCCTGGTCCCAGATGCGGCTGAACCTTCCCGGCTGGTACGGAATCGGCAGCGGCCTGTCGGCTGCACCGCTCGCGCACTTGCGCCGTGCTTACGCGAAGTGGCCGCTCTTCAACGTAATGCTCGACAACGCCGAGATGAGCCTGGCGAAGACAGACCGGCGAATCGCGCAGCGCTACCTCGACCTCGGCGACCGGCCCGACCTCACCGCGATGGTGCTCGACGAATACGACCGCACACTTGAACAGGTCCTTGCCGTAACCGGCCACTCACGTCTGCTGGAGGACCGCCGCGTTCTGTCGTGGGCGATCGAGCTGCGCAACCCTTACGTCGACGCGCTGTCTCACCTGCAGCTCCAGGCGCTGCGAGCGCTGCGCAATCGAAAGACGCCGCGGGGGGAACGCGAGCGGGCGGAGCGGCTCTTTCAGCTGTCGGTCAACGGAGTTGCAGCAGGCCTGCAGAACACAGGCTGACCTCAGGCGGCTCCCAGGTGCTGGATCGTGGGCAGCTCGCTCACGAGCAGATCCACGGTCTCCGGATCCCACTGCGTTCCTGCGCCCGCCCTGAGGACGGCGAGCGCCTCCTCGGTCGACCGGCGCGCACGGTAGGGCCGGTCGTTGACCAGTGCGTCGAACGCGTCGCATACCGAGACGATCCTCGCGACGCGCGGGATCTCTCGCGCTCGAAGGCCGTCCGGATAACCGCTGCCGTCGAAGCGTTCGTGGTGGTGGCGGATTATCGGCAGCAGTCCCAGGGTCGAGCGCAGCGGCCGCACGATGCTCTCACCGATTGCGACGTGCGCCTGCATCTGCGGCACCTCGATCGCGTCCAACGGTCCGGGCTTGTGAAGGATCGAGTCCGACACGCCGATCTTGCCGATGTCGTGGATGATGCCGCCGCGATAAAGCGTCTCCAGGGTCGTCTCGGATAGGCCGAGGCGCTGGCCGAGCAGGCGGGCCGACTCGCCTACGCGTTGGGTGTGCCGCTCCGTGAACGAATCCTTCGCCTCTACCGCGGTGGCGAGCGAAAAGATGACGTGCTCGGCACCGTCGAGCGTGTTGTACAGCTCCTTGAGGCGAAGTGCCGAGCGCACCCTCGCGATCAGCTCGGCGCCTTCGACGGGCTTCGCCATGAAGTCGTCGGCTCCAGCCTCCAGCGCCGCGACCCGATGAGCGGTCTGGCTGAGGCCGGTGATCATCACAACCGGCAGCAGCCGCCCGCGTGGCATCGCCTTGATTCGGCGGCAGACCTCATAGCCATCCATGCGGGGCATGCGCACGTCGAGAAGGACCAGGTCCGGCGGGTCGGCCTCGATCATCTCCAGCGCGGTCACGCCGTCCGCGGCAAGCCGTACCTCGCAGTCGATGGTCGAGAGGTACATCCGGATCATCTCGCGGATCGCCGCTCCATCGTCGACGACCAGGACAACTGGCATCAGCTCAAACGCCCCCTTCAGCCTTGGAGTCTCGCCTCATTGTCACCCGAGCGCCGGTTTGGAAGGGGAACGCCCGGGCCCGGCCCGCCAACCAATACCCGTCAGGCGATGGCGACGCGCGACTCTGGCTCTCCGTGCCCAGCCGGCCTGGACGCCGCGAGGGCCCGTCTCAAATGACGGTTGGCTCTCGGAAGGTCTCCCCTGGACTCGAGCACCTCCGCAAAGGCTTCGTGCACCTGGCTCAGGCGCGGCCCGCCTCCTGCTTCAGCCGCGGACAGCGCGGCCTCGAACTCGCGGTCCGCGTCGGCCTCGTGGCCTGTGCGGGCAGCGATGCGGCCCATCACGACGTGTGCTTCAGCGGCGGTCCCCATCTCGCCCAATCGTGTCGTGAGATCGAGCGCTTTCATGGCAAGCCGCTTCGCGCTGTCCAGATCGCCTTCTCGGTAGGCAAGCTCGGCCAGGCTGTGGATGATGTCGCCCTTGCGTGTCTCCACCTGCTCCTCCTCGAAGATGTGAAGCGCACGTTCAAGATGGTTTCGGGCGGAAGAAAACTCTCCGATCCGGACGAGCAGGTACCCCAGGTTGTTAAGGGAGCGGGCCTGCGACAGCCGATCTTGCAGCGTCTCGTGGATCGTCAGAGCTTTCTGGGCGTACCGCGTGGCCTCGTTGAGCTGGCCCATCTCCTGGTGGGCCAGGCTGAGGCCGCTGTACAGCAGCGACAGCTGCTGGAGATCTTGAACCACATCGCCGATGGCGATCGCCTCCTCGTAGCACGCTATCGCTTCTTGCCACCTGTTGAAGGTCACAAGCGCGTGCCCGAGCACTCTGAGCAGGCGGGACTCGAGCAGTTGCGGTACGGGCTTGATCGAACGGCTAGTCGCGAGCGCTCCCTCGGCCATCTGCACCGCCGCGGGATCTTGCATCAGAGAGGCGGCCTGCGCCTCGTTGCCCAGGCTCTCGGCCGTCATATAAAGGTTGCCTGTCCGTTCGAAGTATGTCCGCGCGGCGACCGCGAGTCGCCGGCCCACCACCGCCCTGGCAAGCCTCAGGTTGGCCATCGAAGCGATGAGGCTGATCCGAGCCTCGGTTTCCGGGTCCGGTTTTTGATTCAACGCCGCGTCGGCCACGGTTGCGGCGCCGGCGTTGTCACCAACAGCCATCAGCCGTTCCAGCTCGGCGAGCTTGACCGCCGGCACAAGATGTCCACCGTCGACGCCCACCAGGAAGAAGTCGAGAGGGTGGCCCGTGCGGTCTGCGATCAGCTGCAGAGTCTCGATTGACGGCTTCGCCTTGCCGGTCTCCACGAAGTAGATCGCGGTCCGGCTGATGTCCTCCCGGGCAACCTGGCCGAGGCTGAGGCCGGCCTGCTGGCGCGCTTCCTTGACTGAGCCCGGCCTGATCTCGACGCCGCGGCGCCGCCCGCGACGGCGGCCCGAGGTGGCCTTCCCTTGCCCTCTCGAGCCGTCCGCCTCAGGTGCGCGCGACGTCGCAGTCACGTCGCCAGCTTAACGCAGGCTCCAATGACTTGACAAAAGCTTGACTAATATCCTTGCTTACGAGCAGCAGGGGGTCGTTCCGCCGGCCGAAACGGTGGCCGCCAGGGTCAGAAGGGCTGAGGTCGCCAGGATGGCGGCAAACAGCAGCTTGCGCACAAAAATCACCTCCTTTGCCGCACAGACCGTGCCGGCCAGTGGGAACCGATCGCCTAATCGATGGACGCCGCGATCTCCCGAAGCCGTGGACTCGTCGCGAACCGAGCCGCCAGGCCCCAGATCACCGCGGCCAACTTCACCCCACGTGCGACCGCAACCAAGCTCCCCAGACCCGCAACGACCTGGATCACCGGGCCGGGAGCCACCCCGAACCCGATCAGTACCGGCAGCACAGCCAGACCAACGACCAACCCAAGACGTCGATCACGGCCGGGATTCTGGGCGGCTGGGCCATGACGCCTTCCTCCTCAGCGCCTGAGTCTTCGACCGCACCAAAACTGACTTCCGCCGGAATCGAATTGCCTCCGTTTAGCCGTACTCCACACCCGCACGGCTGTGCTACAAGTAACTGCCCAGCCATGTTAAATGAAACAGGCGTGACTTAACAGTGGGCCCCGACTTACTTTCTAGAAGCGCGATTTGGACCTGAGCAGCCCCGCTTACGCCCGCCCGATCCGGGAAAGCCACGACGCCGTGGCCGAACGGCGCCCCCTCAACGTCATCGGCCTCGGCATCGAAGGCTGGCGTCCTTTCGTCGCGGCCGCGACGGCCGCGGGGGTGGTCTCGATCGTGTTCGCCGCCTGGACGGCCTTCCACTGGGTCAGCGACCAGGCCACCATCGACGTCGACGACATCGGGGAGGCGGTAGCCGCCTTCATCGCCGCCGGCAGCTGCGGGCTTGCCGCCGCACGCAACTCAGGGCGGACCCGCCTGGCCTGGATCTTGTTTGGAGCGTCGGCCCTGAGCTGGGGCATCGGCGAAGTCATCTGGTCCGTCTACCAGGTCGGCCTCGGAATCGCGGTGCCGTTTCCCTCCGCCGCCGATGCCGGCTTCCTACTCGCCATCCCGACCGCGGTCGCCGGTGTCTTCGCCTTCACGTCGGCGCCGACGCGCCTTGCCACACGCGGCGAGACCGTGCTCGCGGGCACCATCGTCGCGCTTTCACTTCTGTTCGTGGCCTGGGCATTCGGCCTTGGCAAGGTTTACGAAACCTCGCCGGCGACGCCGACGGCGCAGTTCATCGGCCTCGCCTACCCCATCGGCGACATCATCACAGCGACCGCGCTGGTGGTCGCGCTGCGCCGGGCGCGGCAGGCGGAGATTGGCCGGCTCGCGCTCCTTCTGGGCGGGCTCGCATTCAACGCCCTGGCCGACAGCGCGTTCGCATACCTGACCGCGAACGGCACCTACGGAGCCCTGGGCAGCGTGCTGGACACGGGATGGGTGCTCGGATACCTCCTGATCGCGCTTGCTCCCCTCTGGCCGGCCGGCGCCGGCGCCGTCGCAAAGGCCGAGGGGCCGATCGAGCTGTGGCAGCTCGCGCTACCGTGGCTTGCTGTTCTGGCCGCCGCGGTCACCGCTGTGCGGCTCGCGGTGGTCGACCAGAACCTCGACCGGTTCAGCACCGTGCTTGCCGGCAGCATCGGCATCCTTATGGTCGCGAGCCAGGTGCTCTCGCATCGCGACTCGCTCTCTCTCCTGATGAAGAGCCAGAGAGCGGAGACGCAGCTGGGCCGGCGCAACAACCTGCTCGACGAGATCATCAGCCACGCCCCGCTTGGTATCGCGCGGGTGGGCATCGACATGAACATCGTCGACGTGAATCCACGTATGGCGGTGCTGCTGCGCACCGAGCCGGAAAAGATGATCGGCGCGCCCGTGGCGAAGTATCTGCACCCAGACGAGTTCGCGCGCGTCTTTCAGATCTTCCAGCCGCTATGGAGGGGAACCACCGAGACGGTCGAGTCGGACAGCCGCGCGGTGCGGGCGGACAACACCGACGTATGGCTTCACTGGAGCGCGACCGGCGTGCGCAGCGGCAGCGGCCGGATCGAGTACTTCCTCGCCATGTACGAGGACACAGACGCGGAACACGCCGCAAACGAGGCGGCGACCGCTCACCTGGCCGGGCTCGAGCGCCTGAACAAGCTGAAGAGCGAGTTCGTGTCGCTGGTGAGCCACGAGTTCAGGACAGCGTTGGTCGGTATCTCAGGGTTCAGCGAGATGATCCGGGACGAAGATGTCTCGCTCGAAGAGACGAAGGGCTACGCGGCGGACATCAACAAGGAAGCAGACCGACTCAACCGCATGATCAACGACATGCTCGACCTGGACCGCATCGAGGCCGGCCGGCTGACGCTTCACCCGCAAGACGTTGACATCAACAGCTTGCTCGACGACGCCGTCGACCGGGCGCGCGCCTCGAGCGCGCGTCATGTCATCGCGTGTGATTTCGACCGTCAACATCCGATCGCCCAATGCGACCCGGACCGGATCGCCCAGGTCGTGGCCAACCTGTTGAGCAACGCGATCAAGTACTCGCCCGACGGCGGTGAGATCACCGTCAGCAGCGTGAGGCGAGATACCCTGGTCGACGTCAGCATCCGCGACCACGGCATCGGGATCGCCCCCGACTTCATCCAGCGCCTGTTCAGCCGCTACGAGCGCTACGAGAAGAACAGCAACAAGATCGTCGGGACAGGCCTCGGCCTCGCCATCTCGCGGCAGATCATCGAAATGCACGGCGGGAAGATCTGGGTGGACAGCGAACCGGGCGCCGGCTCCGACTTCCACTTCACGCTGCCGCTGGGGACGCCCAAGGACTGAGGTCCGGCTAGGCCTTTTCCAGGAACTCCGTGACGAGGGATTGGAAGTGGTGGACGCCGTTTTCGCGTTGAGCGGAGAACCGGCCCCGGCTGTAAGAACGCGAACGCAAGCCACGCTGCACTTGCTCGCAGACCGCGATGTCCTCTTGCTGGATCTCGTCTGAGAAGGCGATGGTCTGCTGCATCGACTCCCATCCCGCGCCTGTGCCTGGCTCGGCGAAGAACCACTCGAAGATCGTCAGCGTGCGGTCCACGCCGAGCGGAAGGATCACGTTGGTGCTGATGTTGTCCTGGTAGATGTTCAGCATCGTGTTCGGGAAGATCCAGTAGTAGAGCGCGTTGTCCTCCGCGCCCGGCATGCGGATGTAGCGCCGGTCGCGACCCGGCATCTCTCCCGGCTTCAGCTCGCGGATGGGCGCGTGCTGCTTGGAGTAGTAACGGAAAGTCTCGACGCGGTAGTTGTCGTATTCGAGCTCTTTGAAAAGTCCCGGATGCGCGATGGGCAGGTGGTAGCCCTCGAGGTAGTTGTCCACATACACCTTCCAGTTGCAGGCGATCTCGTAGTCGCGCCGCTCGACAAGACGCATCGTGCCCATGTCGTAGCCGGCAGCCCCAATCTCCGCAGGGATGGAGCCGATCCAGTCCATGAGCGGCGCGGCGTTCGGGTCAAGGTTGGCGAACACGAACGGCCCGAGCGTATCGACGCGAACTGGAACGAGACCGAAGTCGGCCTTGTCGAAGTCCTCGGTGCCTTCCATCTCGCGCGCTGTCTGCAGGCGGCCGTCGAGCCCGTAGACCCAACCGTGATAGCCGCACTGGAGCGACTTGCGGTTGCCTCGAGTCGTCACGACCTGCGCGGCGCGGTGGCGGCACACGTTGTAGAAGCCACGCAGCTTTCCGTCTGCCGCATGGGTGAGCAGGATGGGTTCGTCGAGGATGGTTGCCGGCTTGAAGTCGCCCGGGCGCGCGAGCTCGTTGCGGTGGGCGACGAGCTGCCACGTGCGCGCAAAGATCCGGTCCTTCTCGCGCTCCAGCACCGCTGGGTCACGGTAGAGCTCGGAAGGAAGGGTCGACGCGCGTGCGACATCCGATCCTGAGCCGGTCTCGACCTTCGCCATCAGCCGACATTGTCGCGCGGTGTGCGTTACAAATGCCGCCGTGGCGTCGCTGGTCGTAGTCAACGGCAGAGTCTGGTCACAGCCCAGCGCCACCGCCGTGGCCGTCGATGGCGAACGGATCACGGCGGTCGGCGCCGACGTCGACGTGTCGCGGGCGACCAGGGTGATCGACGCCGGGGGCGCGACGATCGTGCCTGCGTTCAACGACGCCCACGTCCATTTCCTGATGGCGTCGAGATCGCTAGGCCAGCTCGACCTGTTCGGCGTCGAGACCACGGCCGAGGTCGAGCGGCGGATCGTTGAATATGCTCGCTCGCAGCACGACGGGTGGATCGTCGGCCGCGGCTGGCTGTACTCGGCGTTTCCTGACGGTATGCCGACAATCGAGCTGCTCGACCGGTTGGTACCAGACCGGCCCGCGTACATCGAGTCCTTCGACGCGCACACCGGATGGGCCAACAGCCGCGCCCTCGAGATCGCGGGCGCGCCCGCCGGCCGGGTGCTGATCGAGGAAGAGGCCATGCGCCAGATGACGCGGCATATCCCCCGGGGTGGCCGGGCAGAGGACCTCGACGCGCTGCGCGCCGGGATGCGCCTGGCCGCCGCACGAGGAGTCGGATCGGTGCAGGAGGCGGGCAACGGGTTGAAGCAACTTGCTCTGTGGCAGTCGCTGCGCGAGTCGGGCGAGCTGAAGGTGCGAGTGCGTCTGGCGTTCGACATGACCCCTGGCACGGCGATGGACGAATGGGCGCGACGCCTCGACGACTACGACGAGGCACGCGGCGGAGGCGATCGATGGATCTCGACCGGGATCCTCAAGGCGTTCGCAGACGGGGTGGTCGAGTCGCGGACCGCCGCGCTGCTCGAGCCTTACGCGGATTCTGACCACCGTGGCGAGCCGCTCTGGGAAGGCGGCGAGCTCGCCGCGGCGGTGCGAATCGCAGACGCGCGGGGCTGGCAGGTGCAGGTCCACGCCATCGGCGACGCCGCGATCCGCCAGGCCCTCGACGCATTCGAGGGCACGACTCCTGGACGGCGCCACCGCGTGGAGCACATCGAGTCGCCGGATCCATCCGACGTCCTGCGCTTCGCCCGTCTTGGCGTCGTCGCCAGCATGCAGCCGCAGCACGCCGAGCCGAGGCTGACCGAGGTATGGCGCCGCAACCTGGGAACGCCGCGGGCGATGAGGGGATGGCCGTGGCGAGAGCTTCACGACTCAGGAGCCAGGCTGGCGTTCGGCACGGACTGGCCTGTGGTCCCGCTCGACCCGTTCGCCAGCCTTGGCGTCGCCTCGCAACGGCTGACCCAGGCTGAGGCCGTCGATGCATGGACTTCGGGCAGCGCTTACGCCGAGCACGCCGAGCACGAGAAGGGCGAGCTGCGTGAAGGGATGCTGGCCGACATCGCGGTCATCGACCTTGACCTGGAGCACGTCAAGGCGACGATTGTCGGGGGCGCAGTGGTCTACGAGAGTTGAGGGGCCGGACGTTCCGGCCCCTGTTGTCTTATTACTGCCCGCCCGGAGCTCCAGCAGGCATGGGCGTCGTTGTCGCGGCGGCCATGGGGCCGGTATGGATCGCGTGCCCACGCCCGACCGCCCAGAAGACGATCGCGACGACGATCAGGCCTGCGATTGCCACCGCGTTGGCCAGCTCGAAGTTGAAGCGGCTCAGGGTCGCGTGGTCGGCGCTCCACTGGTAGGTGAAAAGACCCGGCCAGAGGGAGAACACGGTCGCCGCGGCGACCCAGAAGACGGCGAGCACCACGCAAACCCAGGCTCCCGTGTTCCCACCGGGGACCACGAAAGGCCGCTTCACATTTGGATACTTCCTGCGGAGGGTGATCAGCGCCGGGAAGATGAGGATGTACGAGAAGGTGGTGGTCGAGATCACAAGTCCGAGCACAACCGTGAAGAACGCTCCCAGGTTACCGCTCGTCAGGGTGAGCGCGAGGACCATGAAGAACGTGGCGACCACGCCCGAGAGGATGTTGACGACGATCGGTGTTCCGAACCGTGCCGAAAAGTAGCCGAGCTGCTTGGGGCCGGAGCCGGCGAGCGCGCCGATCGCCATCAGCCGGTCAGAACCCATGAGCCACGTGGTACCACTGGACAACAGAACGAAAACAAATGCCCCACCGACGATGTAATTGAAGAACGTTGCCGCCCCGCCGAGCGCGCCGGTGACCGCAGCCTGGTAGGCCGATACAAATCCTGAAACGCCACTCAGCTTGTCCGACGCCAGGACGAGGATGATCCCGGCGATCGGAATTGCGTAACCGAGAAACGAGATCAGGCCGGATGCATAGACAGCACGCGGGATGTCACGCTGTGGGTTGTCCATCTCCTCGCTCGCATTCGTTTGCAGCTCGAAGCCGATCCACTGGAAGACGATCACGGACAGCACTCCGATCAGCACGATTGGAAACGTCGAGTCGAGCGGAGGAAAGAAACCATCCAAGCTGCCCTTGAGGTTGCCCTGAGTCGCGGAGATTATCACCACGACCGCAAACAGCGCGATCAAAGCCAGCCGGACGATCGCCCCAAGGTTGGGCACCCACTTCATGTACCGCAGCGAGAGGATGTTCATCCCGACCGCAACCCATATGAACAGGAAGGCAACGATCATCTCCGGGACGATATTTCCGCCGAGGTGCGTGCCCCACAAAGCGTCGAAAGCGGCGATCGAACCGGCAGTGAGCGTGCCTCCCAGCCAGATGGGGTTGCTCAGCCAGTACAGGACGCTGACCACTGCGCCGGCGAAGTGGCCGTAAGCGAGACGGACCCAGTCGTAAGTCGCGCCCTCGGTCGGAAAGGCGGCGCCCAGCTCGGCTGTGATGAGACCGTAGGGAATCAGGAACGTCACGGCCGACACAGCCAGCCAGAACAGCGCTTGCGGCCCGCCGGCCGAAGAGGCTCCGATCGTGTCGAGCGCCACGATGGCGCAGACCGTGAAGAAGATCATGTCGAAACGGAAAAGCGACCTTTTGAGCTTTCGCTTCTCCGCCACCAGCTCGGCTACGGCGGCCTGGTCCCCCATCTAAACCCTCCCCTAGGTCTCAATCTGACGGGTGGCTGAAAATCGCGACAATTAGAGATCTAGGGCTCGAACCTGTCAAGGCGGGCCTTCGAGAGGGGAGGTAATCAATGGCCACGACAACCGCTCGCGAGGTGCCCTCCGGCCGGGTCGCCGATCTCATCCAGGCCGAGGAAGAGCGCTTCCGCCAGGCTCGCCCGCGCTCACACCAGCTCTGGACCGAGGCACGGGAGGTCCTCCCGCGAGGCGTCCCCTCCTCCTTCCAGGATGCCGCGCCGCAGCCCATCTTCATGGACCGCGGGCACGGGAGCCGGGTCTGGGACGTCGACGGCCACGAGTACGTCGACTTCCATAACGGGTTCGGGGTCATGGTCGTCGGGCATGCGCATCCCAAGGTCGTCCAGGCGGTCAATGCGCAGATCGAGCGCGGCTCGCACTTCGCCCAGCCGGTCGAAGACACGATCGTCGTCGCCAGAGAGCTCAAGCGTCGCTTCCATCAGCCGAAGTGGCGCTTCACCAACTCAGGCACCGAGTCGACGCTGGATGCGGTGCGAATCGCACGGGGCTTCACGGGCCGGGAACGCCTGATCAAGATCGAAGCCTCCTACCACGGCCACCACGACGCGCTGATGGTGTCTGTCGAGCCACCGCCGGACCGGATGGGGCCTGCCGACGCGCCCTCATCCTTTCCACAGAGCGACGGGATCCCGCGCGCAATCGTCGAGCTGACCACCGTGGTGCCGTTCAACGACCTCGCTGCTCTCGAGAAGGCCTTCGCCGCCCACCCGAACGAGGTGGCGGCGGTGATCGTCGAGCCCGCGATGATGAACGTAGGCATCGTTCTGCCGGACGCCGGATACCTGGACAAGCTCAAAGAGGCGGCGCACAGCCATGGCGCGCTGCTGATCTTCGACGAGGTGAAAACCGGGGTGACGATTGCGCCGGGCGGCGCGACCGAACGCTTCAACGTGACACCTGACCTCATTGCGCTGGCCAAAGCGATCGGCGGGGGCCTGCCGTGCGGCGCCGTCGGCGGGCGCGAAGACGTCATGGGCGTGATCGAGGAGAAGCGCGTCGCCCAGATGGGAACCTTCAACGGCAACCCGCTGACCATGGCGGCCTCGAAGGTGACCCTGCTCGAGATCCTCAACCCAAATGCATACGCACACTTCGACGCTCTGGCCGAGACGCTCCAGGGCGGCCTCGACGAGACGATCGGCCGCTACGAGCTCCCCTTCCATGTCATCACGCTCGCGGCGCGCGGTGGTGTCACCTATCGCGCGCGCCGAGTTCGCAACTACCGCGACTACCTCGAGATCGACAAGTCGTTCTCGTACCTGAGCTGGCTGTACCAGTGCAACCGTGGGGTGCTGATGGCGCCGGGCGCGGAGGAGAACTGGACCCTGTCGGTGCAGCACTCCGTCGAAGACGTGCAGCGGTACGTGGACAACTTCGACGAGATGGCCCGAGACCTGCGCAAGTAGCTGCTAGTCCTTCAGGTAGGGCCGGATCATCTTGCCCAGCTCGTCGAGCTTGTGTAGCGCGGCGTCCCGCCCGTCAGGAGGTACGTACCAGATGCAGCGCTCGACCCCAGCCTTGCTGAGGCGGTCGATCTCTTCGGCGGTGGCGCGCGGATAGCAGGTCACCGGGATCGGGTCCCGACCCGCGTCTTTCGCCATCTGCTGCAGCTCAGGGATCCGCTCCACGACATCGCCGCGGTTCGGCATCCAGCCGTCTGCGTAGCGGACGACCCTCTCCAGGATCTTCGGCCCGCTGCCGCCGAGGATCACGGGTGGATGAGGTCTCTGGACCGGCTTCGGCCACGACCACATGGGGCCAAAGTCGACCATGTCTCCGTGATACTCCGCGACGTCTTGTGTCCAGATCGCCTTGACCGCCTCGACCCTTTCTCGGAGAAGCTTCCACCGCGTCTTGAAGTCGGTGCCATGATCCGCCATCTCCTCGCGGTTCCAGCCTCCCCCGACGCCGAAGATGAAGCGGCCTTTCGAGACATGGTCGAGGCTGGCAGTCTCCTTGGCCGTCTGGATGGGGTCGCGCTCGATCAGAAGACAGATGCCGGTGGCGACGCGGATTGTCTTGCTCGCCATCGCGGCGACGGTGAGGGCGACAAACGGATCCAGGCTGTGCCAGTAGTGCTTCGGGAGCTCCGCGCCACCCGGCCACGGCGAGAGGCGGCTCGTCGGGATGTGCGAGTGCTCGGCCACCCACAGCGACTCGAAGCCGAGCTGCTCCGCGGACGGCGCGAGCTCATCCATCGAGATCGCATAGTCGGTTGGGAAGATCGCAACGCCGAACTTCACCCGTTCATGGTGAAGGATTCGGGGACGAGGCTAGAAAGCCAGGGCCACCCTGCGCAACCCATCGGGACCCGCGACGTCATGATCTAGCGCGCTGAACAGCGCGCTCACCGCATTCGGGTCCAACCTGGAGCCGGCCTCCTCCACGAGCACGCGGCGAGCCTCGGCCGGCGAGCAGGCCGTGCGGTAAGGTCGGTCGGACGTCAGCGCGTCAAACGTGTCGGCGACCGCCACGATCCGCGCCTCGATGGGAATCGCCTCGGCCTTGAGGCCATAGGGGTAGCCGCTTCCATCCAACCGCTCGTGGTGGTAGAGCACCGCCAGCACCTCACGGCTGGACTGGCCTGCGCGGTCGAGGAGGTTCAACCCCATCTCCGGGTGAGTCCGCATGAGGATCCATTCGGACTCGTCGAGGGCTGAGTGCTTCCCGAGCACCGTCTCGGGAATCCCGAGCTTGCCTATGTCGTGCATCAAGCCGGCCCGCGCCAGCACGCGGAGCTCGGACGCGCTCATCGACATCTGGCGGCCGATGTGCACGCACAGGCGAGCAACGCGCAGGTTATGAGCCCGAGCTTCGCGGTCCTTGACCTTGAGGCCAAGGGCCACGACCGCGTCGAACCATCCCCTGATCTTCAGCTGTACCGGCGGGTGTACAGGCAACGAGATCACTACCTCCGTCAGTGGGTCGATCCGGTTTTGCGTGTCTACAGAACGCCCAGTAGCTCAACGGTCGGAAGGGCCATCCAGGTCGCTCGTCGAGGGCCAACTTCTTCGCGGCAGGCAATCTTCTGTAGCCAGCGAATGGTAGCGCTTGAGACCGCAGCCGTCTCGTTTACGCTATTCCGACCTTGAGCCAGAGCCCCAGCGCAGCGGTCGGCCAGGTCTCGGCCGACGGCCAGTTTCGCTGGGATGGGGCCCAGTGGGTGCCCATTCCGCGGGGGACTCGAGAGCCGACTCGCTGGACGCGCCCCATGCAGCTCGCCGCAGCCGGACTGCTGGCGCTGGAGGCGGTTTCCTCGGTCGCGACCACGCTCATCTTCACGAACCACGACGCGGTGAAGAAGGCGTTGGCTTCACAGGGGACCCAGATTCCGCCCAACATGAACGAGGACGCCTACATCAACTTCATCATCGCGACCGCGGTTGGCTTTGTCGCATTCTTCGCGGTGATCGAGCTGATCGGTGCGGTGGGCAGCTACCTCGGCTGGCGGTGGATATTCTGGGCCGTACTGGTCCTCATGGCCCTCGGCGGGCTTGGCGCAATCTTCAACCTGGCCGCTCTCGCGCGCCCCACCGCGACGTCTCCTCCAGTAGGAGTGACCATCTTCCAGGAGATCCTTGGTGTCGCCGCAGCCGCGATGTTCGTGTGGCTGCTCATAGGCGCCATCCAGCACGGGCCATGGGCTATGAAACGGCCGGGGCCAGGCTAAGCCTCAGCAAACTCGAGGAGGCGTGTGCCCGACAGGTCGACCCAGTACCGCCCTCTTCCGTGCACGATGCGCATGAGGACCGATTCGCACGCCGGACATCGCACAACAGTGCCAGGCGCGTGAACGTAGACGGCCACCCTGCCCACTGGATTTACCGCACCGCAATCAGCGCAGGTGGTTTGGGCCGCAGTCATCTCCATCGTGAAGATCTCGCGGAGAAGACCGCCGATCGAATTGCCGTCGAGCTTCATGTCTTCGATCAAATCCTTCATCCTCCAGTGGCGCCGAATCTCTCGGTCTTGATTGTGGCCGGGTCGTAGGACATCGCCACCAGCAGCGACGCCGCGGCCTCGACAAATGGGGTTGGGCCGCAAATGAAAACTGCCGGCATCTGCTCCTTCGGCCATGCGACCTCTCGCACCATCGTTTCGTCGAGTCGCCTCGTGTAACCGCTCCAGCCCGCCGGCTTGTCTCGGGTCAGCGTATGAAATACAGCTAGCCCGTCGCCCGCCGCGGCGAGCCGGTCGAGCTCCTCGCGATAGATGACGTCGGCGAGCATTCGCGACGAGTAGAGAAGACGGGCCGGCGCCTTGCGGGTCGCCTTCGCGCGGTGGCGGAGCATCGCCATCAGGGGCACGACGCCGGATCCTCCTCCGATCAGGAGCAGCGGCCGCTCATCGCCTGCCCGCCAGACGAAGTAGCCGCCGATTGGTCCACGCAGCTCGAGCTTGTCCCCCACCTTGAGCTCGCCGACCAGGTAAGGAGAGACCTCGCCGTCGTCAAGGCGTTCGACGGTCAGCGCCAGCCAGCGGTCCTCAGGCGGCGACGCGATCGAATAGCTGCGCTCGGCCTGGTATCCGTCCTCGGCGGTAAGCCGGACGTCGACATGCTGGCCGGGCAGGTGGCCTGGCCAATCGGGAACGTTGACGTAGAGGCTGGCGACCCGCGGCGTTTCCTGGACGAGCTCCTCGACCTCGCCCAGCTGCCAGCTCAGTCGCCCCAGTACCGCTGTTCGAGCCACGGGTCTCCGCGGATGTGATAACCGTTGGTCTCCCAGAACCCAGGCTGCTCCTCCTTCTGGAGCCGGATTCCGCGGACCCACTTCGCGCTCTTCCAGAAATAAAGGTGTGGGACCAGGAACCGGACCGGACCGCCATGTTCGGGATGCAGGGGCTGGCCGTCGAACTCATACGCGACCCAGGCCTTGTTACCCGTGATGTCGTCCAGGGTCAAGTTGGTCGTGTAGCCGCCGTCGGAGAAAACAGTCGTGAACTCCGCCGCAGTGTCAACTCCGTCCATGAGCGTGTCGACCGAGACCCCTTTCCACGTCGTGTCGAGCTTTGACCACTTGGTGACGCAGTGGATGTCTTTGTTCACAGTTTCGGACGGCAGGGCGAGGAGCTCCTTCCAGGTCCAGCGCTTGGGCTCATCGATCTCGCCCTCGATGGAGAACGTCCACTGGTCGACGTTCACACGCGGCGTCGGCCCTGCCGACAGCACTGGAAAGTCAGTGACAACGTACTGGCCTGGGGGAACGCGCGAACTGGAAGCGGCGTCTCGACGCTTGCCCCGAAAGCCCCGGGAGATAAAACCCATCCCGAGGCAATTGTCGCGCCTGTCTACCTGGCGCGCATCCGGTTGTTCTTCGCGTTGTGCTCCACCTCGGCCAGGCCGAGCGCCTCGAGGAGCGGCGGCATGTACATGCCGAACCGCCCGCGCAGTCCCTTCTTGAGGCCATACCATCCGTGAACGGGATTCTTCGGCGACCTTCCCCATGCCTCGACCGTTCCGTCGGCGGCGGGTTTTTGCTCGTCAGCGCTGCCCAGAGGCATCCAGTCCCCATGCTTCTCGAGCATCGTGTGCAGGTCGTCGATCGCTCGGAGCTGATATCGCAGCTCGGTCTTGCCTACAACGCATACGATGGCCGGCGGGTCCGCTTGCTCGTCCTTGTACATGAGGTACTGGGACGACCCACTCGGAGTCGTGAGCTCCCACGGCGACTGCTTCGTACCTGATCCCATTACCTTGGCCATGACCCCTCCTGTCGTAACAGAATTGTTACCGTAACGGCGCCGTTACCATACTGCACGTGAAGGCAAAACGTCGAATCGCGGATCCGTTCGACGCACTGGGCAACCCGTACCGTCGCGAGATCGTCGAGCTCCTTGCCCGCAAGCCGCGGTCCGTGCAGCAGATCGCCGACCACCTCCCGATCAGCCGGCCTGCGGTGTCGCGACATCTCAGCGTGCTGAACAGGGCGGGCCTGGTGTCAGATGAGCAAGTGGGCGCGCGGAGGCTATACCGCCTCGACGAGCAAGGCGCTGAGGCTGTGGGCCGCTACCTGGCGCAGGTCTGGGGCAACGTCGGCGTTCGCTTCAAGCTTTTCGCCGAGAACACAACGCCTCGCTCGCGGTGATCGAGCCGCTCCGGATTTCGTTCGAGGTCGCTTGCTCGCCCGACCACGCGTTCACGACGTGGACGCGGCGCGCCGCCGCGTGGTGGCCGCCGGAGCACACGGTCTCGCACCAGCCGGGCGCCGAGATCGTCTTCGAGCCCAAGGTGGGCGGGCGTATCTTCGAGCGCACTCGCGAGGGTGAGGAGATCGAGTGGGGCGAGGTCACGGAGTGGGGGCCGCCGCGACGTCTGAGCTATCGCTGGCACATCGCCACGGACCCGGCCAATGCGACCGATGTCGAGATCGTGTTCCGCCGCCTGCCCAACGCGACGACGCGGGTCGAGATCGAGCACGGTGGCTGGGAGCGGATTGGCGCGATAGGCCAGGTCTGGCGCGACGCGAACAACGCTGGTTGGGACGGCGTGCTGCCTTCTTACCGGGCGCAGGCAGCAGGTTAGAACGAGAGCCTGGTCAGCCTCCAGAACCGGCCGGGCGGATAGAGCGCGTCGGCCGTGACGAGCGGAACATCGAGGACGTAGTCGCCAAGCACGAGGTGCTCGGTTCCTTCGGGCGTGCTCGAGGCCACTGGTCTGTCGAGCACGATCGAGCTCGCTTGAAGTCTCTCGCGCAGCACCATCCCCGGCCACTCGGCGAGGTCGACGTCGACCGTCGATACGAGGTCCGACTGGGCTCCCCACGGAGTCGTGTAAGTGGCGACCGCCTGGTTGCGGCTGATCACCCGCCGGACATGGAGCGCCGATGACATCGCGCTGATGAGCGTCTCGGCGGCGGCGAATGCGTCCTCGAGCCGCGGCAATCCCATCACGCATCCGTAGACGACGATCGTGTGCCCGTCCACGGTTGCGTTGGCTGCGTATAGGAAGTTGGCGCCGGTGTTGAACCCGGAACCGGTTTTGATGCCGACTATGCCGGCCTTGCCGAGGGCCGCATTCACGTTGTACACCGTGCCTACGACCGGCAGATCGACCTGCCCCATCGCGACGATCTGGTCGAAGACCGTGTTCTGCATCGCCGCCATGCCCAGGGTCACGAGGTCGGTTGGAGTGCTGATGCTGGCTGCGGACGCGCCCGCAGGGTCGGCGAACTTTGTGTGAGTGAGGTGGAGCGCCGTGGCGCGCGTGTTCATTTTGACCACGAAGGCCTCGACCGAACCTGCGTCCCAGCGGGCGATGGTCTCAGCGAGGTTGTTGGCCGAAGGAATCAGCATGCCCTGCAGCACCTGCAGCTCCGTCAGCGGCTCCCCGGCGCTGACCAGGACCACCGACTGCTTGTCGCTCAGGTCGGCCTGGTATGACTGCACATCCGCGTCGGTCAGCGTGATTGTCGGACCGGTCTCGCCCTTCTTGAGCGGCTTGTCCTCGAGCACGATCAAGGCTGTCATGACTTTGGTGACGCTCGCGGCGGGCAGCGTCGTCTCGTTACCTGAGCTGGCGATGAACCCAAGACCCGAGACCGCGACCGCACCGGAGCCGTGCGCGGGCCAGGGGAGTGTCGGGGCGGTGCCGGGGACGCTGTCCGAGCTTGGAAGGTGCGACGTCGCTGGGACGGCCGGAATCGGGCGCAGGTAGTTGAAGGCCGCCACGGCGACCACGATCAACAGCAGCGCGCCCCCCAAACGCCAGCGCATCCCCGAAAACGTTAATGAACCTGGGTACGCAGGCGCAGCAGGTCGGCCACCGGGAGGAGCAGCCCGCCCTGGACGATGAGTGAGAGCACGACCATGCCGTAGGCGATGACCGAGACCTGCGGGTTCACCTGCGGGTAGGCCGCCACCGACAGGGCGAGCGCCACCGACAGCGCGCCGCGCATTCCTCCCCAAAGCGTCATGTGCCGCCAGCTCCAGGGGATCGAAGATGCGCGAACGTCGACGAGGCCAAGGAGGCCGTACACGGGAAGAGCGCGCGCCGCGAGCATGATCGCGTAGGCACCCAGAGCGAGGCCCGCGACGCCGAGAAGCCGCTGCGCTGGCAGTGCGATCCCGACCATCAGAAAGAGGATGGCATTGAGGACAAAGGCGAGCAGGTTCCAGAAGCCGTGCAGCTGGGTCCCCGCCAGGCGTCCGGTCTTGCTCCCGTAACGCGCTACCGCGATTCCCGCGACGACCACGGAGACGACCCCTGACGCGTGCACGAGGTCGGCGGCCAGGTACGAACCGTAGGCGACGACGAGGGTGACCAGGATCTCCAGCTCGGCGTCCTTGAGGATGCGCAGGAAGGCTGCACCCACCGCGCCGGCAGCGAGTCCGATCGCGACCCCGACCACGGTCACGAACACAAACCGGAGAGCGGCATCCGTCAGCGAAGGACGTGACGTGAGGATTGTCCCCAGGACGGCCGCGAACACGGCGACGCCGGTGCCATCGTTGAGCAGGCTCTCCCCGTCGAGGATGGCCTCGAGGCCGCGCGGCGCTCCGACCTGGCGCAGCAGCCCGACGACAGCTATCGGGTCGGTGGCGGCGACGATCGAGCCGAGCAGAAAACCTGAGGCCCAATCGAGGCCCAGGCCATAGTGTGCCAGCGCACCGATCACCAGCACGGTCAGGAAGACGCCCACTGTCGCGAGCAGGCTGATCGGGATTAGTCGACGCCGCATCTCTTGCAGGTCGAGCGAGAGCGACACCTCGAAGATCAGGCCCGGGACGAACGCGAGGAGAATCAGGTCCGGCCCTACACCTGGCAGGCGCAGCCCAGGGATCAACCCGATCAAGATTCCGCCGATCGCGAGCAGGACCGGGTAGGGCACGATCGGCGTGGTGCGCGAGATCAGCCGGAGCCCGGTGGCAGCCGCGCCGAGGATGATCAGGAAGAACAGGAAGCTCTGCGCTGCGCTCATCGTGGCGGCCTTCATCTCCTGCCGACCAGACTTCCCGGCACACCACGGAATTTGGGCGGTCCGAGTGGACCGCACGCGAAATTCTAGAGCGTCATCCCCGCTGCATCACCACGGCTTGACAAGCCGGGGTGCAGCGCATAACGGCGCGCCTCTAACTTCGAGCAATCGTTAGTGGGGGATGGCCTGGGCAGGGCATGTGTCCAGGTCGAGGGCACACCGGCCCTGCAGATCGGCTAGAGCTCGACGCCTCCCCTACCTTGCTCGTCCGGCCCGCAACGCGCGGGCCGGGCGAGTCTTTCAGGGGGTCATGCTCAGGACGTCGCCGAGGACGAACCCCTTCTCGGTGATCTCATAACGGTGGACTGTCGGGCGGTGATGCAGCGCCCGAGTCTTGAGGATCGTGATGGCACGGGCCAGCTCCGGACCCTCCTGAACGTACTGCAGCAGCACCACGTTGTCCGCGAGGTGGGATAGCCCTTGCTCCGAGATCCGCCTCAGCTGAAACAGCTCCGGCACCTCGACGACCATCATCAAACTGACCCCCGCACGCTCGAGCCGTTGCGTCAACGAAAACATCCACTCGCGGAAGCGGGCCGGATCCGACGCCGCTGTCATCACGTCCGGCAGGCTGTCGATCACGACGCGCCTGGCGCTCGTCTTCTTGATCACGTCCAGGAGCTGGTAGACCCACTCGTCGATGTAAATGTCGACGACGCTCCGACTGAGCACGGTAACGCCTCCAGGCTCTTCGAACTTCCACCCAAACGATTGGGCGATCCTGGCCAGCTGTGTGGTGTTCTCCTGGAAAGTGGCGTGGATTCCCGGTTCCCCAGAGTCCGCTCCGCGAAAGAGGAAATGCAGCCCCATCAGCGTCTTGCCGATCCCCGACGGGCCGGCGACCAGTGTCGTGGACCCCGCCCAGTAACCACCCTGACCGAGCATCTGGTCCAGAGCTTCGATCCCGGTTGACGAGCGCTCCGAGCTCAGCTGGTACGTGGACTCGACGAGAGAGTCGGCCAGCCGAGGAAACACGCTGAACCCACCGTCGGTGATCCGGTAAGCGTGCTCGCCTGAGCGATATGCGCTGCCGCGCAGCTTGAGCACCTGCAGCACACGAAGCTCACGGGCGCCGACATGCTTGATGTCCAGGGCGATGATGCTGTCTGCGACGGCAAACTCTGCAGCGTCCAGCGCTTGCCCCGGCGAGTAAGGCGCATTCCACAGCGAGGTCGTGGCGCTCGCGCCAAAAAGGCGAGTGAGTCCGTAGAGAAAGCGCCGGAACGAAGTGCTGTCGCCGGATACCGCCTGAAACGCTCTGAAGCTGTCGATGACAACGATGCCGGGGCGCAGCTCTTTCAAGTAGCGCTCGACCGCATCCAGGATGGAATCGAGCCCGTCTCCGCCCAGGACCTGGCCCAGGTCTTCGTAGATGACGCGGCCGTCCCGAATGGCTTCTTTGTCGAAGATCTTGAGTGACTCGCCGAAACGAAGGATTTTGTCGAGAGGCTCGGAGAGGGTCGACAGGTACAGCGCGGGTTGCTCGGCTGTTGCGTTATGAAAAGCGAACTGCTGGCTGAGGATCGTCTTGCCGCTTCCCGGCACGCCAACGATCAGGTTGATCGAGTTCTTGAGCAGGCCGCCGTTCAGGATCTCGTCCAGCCGGTGGTTCCCGCTCGGCAGCCGATCGATCAACGGCTGAGGGGCGATCGCCGCGTTTCGCGCGATTGGCGAGTCAACGCGCTGGTCCCGAGCAGGTCGCGCACCGAGGAAACGAGCGCCAGCGATTCCACCGGCTTGCGGAGGAAAGCGGCCGCGCCGAGATGAACCGCCTCATCCACGCTGTCGATCGCGGCAACGGCGAGAATCTGGGCCGTCCCCTTGGCTGCGAACTCGGCGCACAGACGGAAGCCGGCACCGCCCCCGATGAGGAGATCGATGACGACCACATCGGGTGATCGTTCCTGGAAGTGGAGCCTGGCCTGCACCGCGTCCAACGCGATAGCCACGTCGTAGCCCTCTGTGCGCAAGAAGTACTCCTCTAGGTCGGCCGCATAGGGGTCTCTCTCGACGATGAGGATGAGGGGCCGAGCCTCGGTTGGTCGCTCGGCCGGGACGGCCGGTGTGCCGGCGCCGGACAGCTCCTGAGCGAGGAGCCGGTGTGCGTCGGCCGCGGTCGCCCCGGCGTCGATCTGGGATTTGACGTAGCGCAGCTGTTCAACCTGGGCCCGTGAGTAAAGGCGCTGGGCCCCTCCGCTGCGGGTGGGCGTGATGATCGAATAACGCTCCTCCCAGGCGCGCAGCGTCGACGTGGGCACCTCGAGCATCCGGGCCACCGCCCCGATGCTGTAGACAGCCCGGTCGTCTCGAGGAGTCGCCAAGCATCAGCCTCCAACAGGAAGTTTAACTATTGCAGAGCTTTTGGCGCAAGGCGCTGTATACGGATTTACGTACCTCAGAGGTCTTGCGCAGTTCTTGCCGAGGTAGTAGAGTCTTTTGCGGGGGTCGATGAAGGACCGCGAGATGGGTGGACCGGTGGAGGAGTCCGAGCCGCTGTCGGGGGAGATGGCCGGGAAGGGTGAGTGACCGCGGGAGGAAGGAGGGATTCCGGTCGAGGGGAAGGAAGGGGACCGTCTTTACGCCGACTCGTATGTCGTCGTAACGCGCACCGCGCCGTCCGGTGCGCTGAGCATCGCGGGATTCATTGACCACCGCAACGCCGAAGCCGTGGCGGGTGCGCTCATAGCCGAGCTCAACGGCGACGGGACAGGCCCGGCTGACGGTCACAGTCTGGATGGCGACCTCCATGTCGACCTGAGCCTGCTCGAGTTCGTCGACGTGGCGGGGATAAGGCGGATTGTGAAAGTGGCCGACAGCGCCCCGTCCGCGTCACGCCTCGTGCTGCACGGGCTGCCGACGGCAATCCTCAAGGTCATGACGGTCGTCGGGTGGGCCGACCATCCGAAGCTGGTCGTCGACGAGGCAAGCCCGTAGCCGTTTCGGATCCTATGATCGGCCAGCAGTGAAAGCGCTCGTCAAAGCAAAGGCCGAGCCCGGACTCTGGCTGCGGGATGTCCCCGAGCCGAAGCCTGGTCCCGGCGAAGTCTTGATCCGCGTCCTCCGCACCGGCATCTGCGGCACCGACCTTCACATCGACAGCTGGAACGAGTGGGCGCAGCACACCATCCACCCGCCCCTGGTGGTCGGGCACGAGTTCGTCGGCGAGGTGGTCGAGCTCGGCGAGGGCGTTGCGTCGGTCTTTCCCGGCGAGATCGTGGGCGCTGAGGGCCACATCACCTGCGGCAAATGCCGGAACTGCCTGGCCGGCCGACGCGTGCTATGCGCCAACACGGTCGGCATCGGCGTGCAGCGCGACGGGGCCTTCGCCGAGCTCATCGTCATGCCGGCGGGCAACCTGTGGCCGCACCTCACCGAAATCGACCTCGACGTGGCCTCGATCTTCGACCCGTTCGGCAACGCGGTCCACACCGCGACGCAGTACCGCCTCGTCGCCGAAGACGTGCTGATCACTGGCGCGGGACCGATCGGGATCATGGCCGCGATGGTCGCGCGTCACAACGGCGCGCGCTACGTCGTCATCACCGACGTCAGCGATTACCGGCTGGAGCTGGCACGCAAGGCCGGCGTCACCAGGGCGGTCGACGTGCGACGGACGAAGCTGCTGCAGGTGCAGCAGGAGCTCGGCATGAAGGAAGGGTTCGACGTAGCCTTCGAGATGTCCGGCGTGCCGGCAGCGCTGCGCGAGATGATCGACAACATGGCGCACGGAGGCCGGCTCGCGCTGCTCGGGCTGCCGGAGCACGAATACCCGATCGACTGGACGCAAGTGGTCTTCAAGATGCTCACCATCAAAGGCGTGTACGGCCGTCAGATCTTTGAGACGTGGTATCAGATGTCGGTGTTCGTCCAGAGCGGCCTCGACATCTCCCCCGTGATCACCCACCGTTTTCCGTATCACCAGTACAAGGAGGCTTTCGCCGTCGCCCACTCAGGGCTTTGCGGCAAGGTCGTCCTGGACTGGACAGCACAATAAGAGAACCATGTTCGACCGCATGCGATCGCACCTGATCATGCAGCTCGAAGAGATCCGCAGCGCCGGCCTGGAAAAGCCCGAGCGCGTGATCGACTCGCCCCAGGGCGCGATGGTCGCCGTCCTGGATCGCGAAGTCTTGAACCTGTGTGCAAACAATTACCTCGGCCTGGCCGATCACCCCGCGGTCGTTGCTGCGGCCAAGGATGCGCTGGACCGCTGGGGTTACGGCATGGCCTCGGTCCGGTTCATCTGCGGCACGCAGGAGGTGCACAAAGAGCTGGAGGCGGCGCTCACCGACTTCCTCGGCACCGAGGACACCATCCTTTACTCGTCGTGCTTCGACGCCAACGGCGGGATCTTCGAGGCGCTGCTGGACGAGCGTGACGCGGTCATCTCTGATGCTTTGAACCACGCGAGCATCATCGACGGCATCCGGCTGTGCAAGGCGCAGCGGTTTCGCTACGCCAACCGCGACATGGATGACCTCGAACGCCAGCTGAAGGACAGTGCGGGTGCGCGATTCAGGCTGGTTGTGACCGACGGTGTCTTCTCGATGGATGGCTACATGGCGCCGCTGCCCGAGATCTGCGAGCTCGCCGAGCGCTATGACGCGATGGTGATGGTCGACGACTCGCACGCAGTCGGGTTCATCGGCGCGAACGGGCGCGGCACACATGAGCACCACCGTGTGATGGGCCGGATCGATGCCCTCACCGGGACGCTCGGCAAGGCGCTGGGCGGGGCGAGCGGCGGCTATGTGTCGGGCCGGAAGGAGCTCGTCGCGATGCTGCGCCAGCGGTCCCGCCCGTACCTCTTCTCCAACTCGGTCCCACCGCCTATTGCTGCGGCGAGCTTGACTGTGCTCGACCTCTTGCGTAACGCCAACGACCTTCGCCAGCGCCTGGCGGAGAACACGAAGCACTTCCGCTCCCGCATGACCGAAGAGGAGTTCGACATCCTGCCCGGCGACCACCCGATCGTGCCGGTCATGGTCGGCGACGCAGCGCTCGCCGCCCGTATGTCCGCCGTGATGCTCCAGAAGGGCGTCTACGTGGTGGGCTTTTCCTACCCGGTCGTGCCGCAGGGCAAGGCGCGAATTCGAACCCAGGTGTCTGCCGCCCACTCCACGGAGGACCTGGAACGGGCGGTCCAGGCTTTCGTCGAGACGCGCCGCGAGGTCGCTCGGTAACCGGAGCCCGAAAAGCGTTTTTCGGATAAATGGGCGAGCACGAGCGGACTCTGGTCCGGTTGGGCAAGATCCTGGAGCAGATCGCGCGGCCTCACGGATGTGACGAAGCACTGCCTGTCGAGGTCCAGGCCAGCCTGTGGCAGCTCGGCTTTCCCTGCAATGGGCTGACCCCGCGAGAGGTGCTGATCCCGCGGCTGTGGGCCCGCAAGCGGTCCCTCCTGATCGGGATCGGGCATGAATGGCGCGGTCCGGGGATCACGCCGCCAAGCGCCGCCTGATCGGACCCGACGACCCGGCGGCCGAAGCCGCGCACGAGGCCGGCCTCATCTACACGAACGACGACGAGCCCGGCATGAGGCGTATTCGCAGGGGCAAGGGCTTCGAGTACTTCGAGCCTGATGGAAGCCGAGTCACGGACAAGGCGACCCTCGATCGCATCCGCGCCCTGGTCATCCCGCCGGCGTGGGAGCACGTCTGGATCTCGACCAGACCACGCGGTCACCTGCAGGCGACAGGCCGCGACGCGCGCGGCCGCAAGCAGCACCGCTATCACGCGCGTTGGCGCGAAGTTCGGGACGCCAACAAGTTCGACCGCATGGCGGGCTTCGCACGGGTCCTGCCTCGGATCAGGAGACGGGTGATGCGAGACCTGCGCCGCGAAGGTCTGCCGCGGGAGAAGGTCGTCGCCACGATCGTCCGCCTGCTCGAGTCGACGTTTGCCCGCATTGGCAACGAGGAGTACGCGCGGCAGAACCATTCCTTCGGTTTGACCACGCTTCGTGATCGCCACGTCGAGGTCCGAGGTTCGACTGTGCGCTTCCTGTTCAAGGGCAAGAGCGGCCGTGAAGTGTCGCTGGGCGTGACCGACCGGCGGGTGGCGGCGGTGATCAAACGCTGCGAGGAGCTGCCTGGACAGCGCCTCTTCCAGTACCTGGACATGGACGGCGAGCGGCGGACCGTCACCTCAGATGACGTGAACCAGTACCTGCGGGATGCGGCCGGACAGGACGTCACCGCGAAGGACTTCCGAACCTGGGCCGGCACGCTGCTCGCGGCGTGCGCCCTCAGCGAGGCGGCGGGGTTCGAGTCGGAGAGCGAGGCAAAGCGAAACCTGGTCGCGGCAATTGACTCCGTTGCGCACCGGCTGGGCCACACGCGAGCGGTGTGCCGCCTGTCCTACATCCATCCCGTCGTGATCGAGACCTACCTGGAGGGCAAGCCCATCGAGCCGGCCGAGGCCGCCGTGACAGCGCTGCTTCGCCGGGGTGTCAAACGCGTGGCGTCTCGCGATCGCGTTTCGCGCGCCGCGTGAGTAGTGCGGTTCTCCTGGGGATACGCGCGATTGCCGCGGGCACGCTGGTTGTCGCCATCTCCATGCTTAGCGACAGGCTCAAACCCAAGATGTTCGCCGGGCTTTTCGCGGGTGCTCCCTCCGTCGCCACTGTAAGCCTGCTGGTGAGCGGGATCGCGATGGGCGCGGCGAAGGATGCCAACGCCGCCTCGGGCATGATTGCCGGCGCGGTCGGGCTTGTCTTCTTCAGCCTCGCGGCCGCGGTCCTCGTCAAACACCTCGGCGCCATCGCAGGCAGCGCCGTCGCCTGGCTGGCGTGGGCGATCCCGGCGTTCGGCCTGTACTGGCTCTTCCTGCGTTGAGCAAATACCTGGTCCGGTTTGTGTTCGGCGCGGGCATCGCACTGGTCGCCGGGATCATCGGGATGGCCTTCGGGTCGAAGGCGGGTGGGCTCTTCCTCGCCTTTCCGGCGGTCCTGCCCGCGTCGCTCACCCTGATCGAGGAGAAGGGCGGAAGAGAAGAGGCGGCGATCGACTCCGAGGGCGCGATGCTTGGAGCGATCGCGCTTGTGGTGTACGCGCTGCTCGTCTCGCTCACGGTCGCGCCGTGGGGTGTCGTGATCAGCCTCGCCGTCTCGATCCTGGTCTGGGCCGCGCTTGCCTTCGCTCTGTTCAAGCTTGTGATGGCCACGTTCCACCACGAACCCGCGCCCCCCTAGTCGGCCTTGACTTCGCTCCCGTCCTGCGCCCAGCGTGTGTGATACGCGCCTTCGCGGTCGATGCGGTGGTACGTGTGCGAGCCGAAGTAGTCGCGCAGGCCCTGGATCAGGTTGGCCGGCCCGCGGGCGCGCCGGTAGCCGTCGTAATAGGCCAGCGAGGAAGCGAAGGCAGGGATCGGTATGCCATGGTCGATTGCGGTCTTGACCACGCGGCGCCACGCGGGCTGGGCCGTCGCGAGCGCCTCCTGGAAGAAGGGCGCGAGCATGAGACTCGGCAGGTCGGGGGTCTCCTCGTACGCCTCTTTGATCCGGTCGAGGAATTTGGCGCGGATGATGCAGCCGCCCCGCCAGATCGTCGCCAGGCCACCAAGGTCGAGGCCCCAGCGAAACTCCTTCGAACCCGCGGCGAGATGCTCGAAGCCCTGAGCGTAGGCCACGATCTTCGACGCGTACAGCGCCTCCTGGACGTCATCGACCAGGCCGCTCGGCGCCTTCCCCGCGGCCGGTCCAGCCAGGATTCCCGAGGCGCGCACGCGCTGCGCCTTCTGGCTCGACAGAATCCGTGCGAAGACTGCCTCCGTGATGCCGGTCAGCGGAACTCCCAGCTCGAGTGCCGACTGGCTCGTCCACCGTCCGGTGCCCTTCTGCTCGGCCTCATCTTCGATCGCGTCGACGAGTGAGCGGCTCGCACCGTCGTCGTGCTTGGCCAGAACGTCCGAAGTGATCTCGATGAGATAAGACTGCAAGCGCCCGTTGTTCCACTCGCGAAACACCGCCGCAAGGTCGTCGGCCGAGAGGCCCAGCGCGTTTCGCATCAGGTCGTATGACTCGGCGATGAGCTGGATGTCCGCGTACTCGATGCCGTTGTGGACCATCTTCACGAAATGGCCCGCGCCATCCGGTCCGATGTAGGTGCAGCAAGGCACGCCTTCGACCTCGGCTGCGATGGAGGTCAGCATGTCCTCCACCCGGGAGTAAGACCGGCGTGTCCCACCGGGCATGATGCTCGGTCCGTGCAGCGCGCCCTCCTCCCCGCCTGAAACGCCACTGCCGATGTAGCCGAGGCCCAGCTTTTCCACCGCCTCCGCGCGCCGCCGGGTGTCCTGGAAGAAGGAGTTGCCGCCGTCGATGATCGTGTCCCCGCTCGCGAGCACCCTGACCAGGGATTCGATGGTCTCGTCGACCGGAGCGCCTGCGTTCACCATCACGAGCACAGCGCGCGGCGGCTTCAGCACGCGCGCCAGCTCTTCAAACGTCGCCGCTGGAGTGAAGTCGCCTTCCTTCGAATACGACGCCATGAACTCTTCGGTCCGCCGGTGGGTGCGGTTGTACACGCCGACGCGGACCCCGTGCGACGCCAGGTTTCTGGCCAGGTTCATGCCCATCGTGCCGAGCCCAACCACCCCGATCTGCTTCTCAGGCATCTTCCAATAATCCTCCAGGAGGCCCTGGCAACCACAAGTAAGTTCCGCGGGGATCGCGTTTCCGGAATGAGGCTCGACCTAGGCAAGAGCATGGAAATCGACCGCCGACGCATCCGCCGGCTGATCCGGCAAGCACACACGCGTGAGCGAACGCTGGACCGCGTGATCCGCGGCCAGGCGTGGCTGGACCCTGTGGCGGAGGCCGTTCAGAAGGCGGTCGGCTCGTTCTATGCCGCGCTTGGACCGCCCGGCGCATCGCTCAAGGACGTGATGCATGGCACAAGGGTCCTCGGTCATCCCCTCCACCCCGCGCTGACCGACATACCGATTGGAGCATGGACCGTCGGCGTCCTGGCGGACTGGATCTTCATCGCCACGGGCAGGGTGCCGCAGATCGCGGGCGACCTTGCGCTCGCCGTCGGTCTTGCCGGCGCGATTCTCGCCGCCATCGCCGGCTATACCGACTTCCACGAGACGGAGGGCCACGAACGCCGGACGGCTGTCGTCCACGGTATTGCGATGAGCGGTGTGATCGCCATGCAGGCCGTGTCGCTTGTCATGCGGCTGGGACCCGAGGGGATGCGCCCCGCCGCGATCCTCCTGTCCACGTTGTCGTGGCTGATCGTTGTCGTCGCGGCGTACGTCGGCGGGCAGCTGACCTTCGGCATCGGATCCGCGGTCAATCACAACGCGTTCTTCGACGGGCCGATGGAATTCGTCAAGGTGGGCACGCGCGACGACTTTCCAGAAGGAGAGATGCGACGCGTCGCCGCCAACGGGCTTCCGGTTGTGATCCTCCGGCGCCAGGGGCTGCTGCACGCAATCGGGGCTGTCTGCTCCCATGCCGGCGGACCGCTTCACGAAGGCGAGCTCGATGGCGACGTGGTCACCTGTCCGTGGCACCACTCGAAGTTTCGTTTTGAGGATGGGCGCGTGGTCGGCGGTCCAGCGACTTTCGACCAGCCGCCCCTGTTCGTCCGCGAGAGAGGTGGAGTCGTGGAGGTGAGGCTCGCCCATCCGCTGAAGTGAGCGCCGGAGGGCGGCTGGTTCAGCAGCCGCCCTCCGCTGTGCTTCCTCTCAGCAGATGGGGCCGTAATTGGTGGTCCAGCACGAGGTGTCTGCCGCCGGGCGGTCCGTGGGCAGCACGCGCGTGAGGTCGGACCGAGGGTCGCCAGCGGCCTGCTCGTGCGTCACGACGACCGGGGTGTGCGCCGGCGCGATCGGGGCGCCTTTCAGCGCGTAACCCAGCGCGGCGCCGAGGACGATTGCCGCGGCCAGCGCGACGACGAACGCGAAGAGAGCTGTCGGAAATCGCTTGATTGTGAGCTGCGCCTGCATTTCGGAATCAACTCCTGACAATTGGTGGCCGGAAACGCGTCCGATCGTGCGCGCATCGACACCGGCGGACCAGGCGAAAACTACCTGCCCGTATACCCGAATCTCGGTACCTGAATTCCGGCCGGCGACCTACTCGGCGGTCACCTCGGCGGCGTTGTTCTCGGTTTCCACCACCCGCACCTTCAGCAGGCGCGCAGGTTTGAAATGCGGCTCCAGCCGATGAAAGGCCGCCAGCGCGATGTTTTCGGCAGTCGGGATCACGCCCCGGAGGAAATCGACGTCGCGGTTCAGGTGCCGATGGTCCACTGCGTCGATGAACTCACGGCGCAGGACGCTGTCCACCTGCTTCAAGTTGACCACCATCCCCGTCTCGGCATCGAGTGATCCGCCTACCGTCACCTCAACCACGTAGTTGTGGCCGTGGTCGGTAACACATGCGCCGAAGACTTCGCGGTTCTTGTCGTCGCTCCAGTCAGAGCGGTGCAGGATGTGCGCAGCGGCGAACGTGGCGCGCCGGGTGATACGAACGTTCGCGGTCATGGGTCCATCCGCAAGTTAGCACCGGTCAGCGGCGCGGATTCTTCGGACGCAAGCCAGACGATGACCCGAGCGACATCCTCAGGCTTGAGCGACGGGCCCGCCACTCCCGCGATTCGCAGCATCGGCGTGTCTACAGCACCGGGGCTGATGGCGTTGACGCGAATGCGGTCCTGGCGGCCTTCGACGGCCAGGACCTCAGTGAGCCCAGCCAGTCCGGACTTGGCGGCGACATATCCAGCCATCCCCGGAAACTTCTCGGCCCCGGCCACCCCGGACAGGCTCGACACCATCACGATCGATCCGCCACGGCCGTGCATCAGCTTGAACGCCTCGCGGCTGCACAAAAACGCGCCGCGCAAGCCTGATTCGAGCTGGATGTCCCAGTCGGCGGAGCTCATCGCCAGGAGCGGCTGCTTGACGAGGACCGCCGCGCAGTGGATCAATGCGTCCAGGGACTTCAGCCGGCTGAAGGCCTCCACGACCTGCGTCTCGTCGGATACATCGCAGCCTTCGCGACGGCTGAGCGAGACGACTTCCCAGCGCCTCGCGCGAAGCTCCCTTGTGACCTGAGCGCCGATTCCACCGGACCCGCCGGTGACGACAGCCGTCTGCGTCACCGAGAGGCCTGCAGGAGCGCGGCCTCGTAGCGATCGAGTGCAGCCTCAAGGCCAAGGCGCCGCACAGCGCTGGCTCGGACCGCCGCGCGATCCAGATCGAGGCACTGGCTGATGGCTCGACCAAGGTCCGCGACGTCATCGGGCACCGCGAGGCGCCCGCTCAGCCCATCTTCCACGACCTCGGCCATGGCACCGCGGCGATAGGCAGCCACGGGACAGCCGGCCATCTGCGCCTCGGCGGCGACCATGCCGAACGGCTCCTCCCAACGGACGGCGCAAACGGTGACCGCCGAGCGCGACATCAAGCCGCGCAGCTGGTCTCGAGGCACCGATCCGATCATCTCGGTTCCGCTGAGGTCGAGCTCATAAGCCGGATCGTAGTGCGCACCGGCGACCCGCACCGGGAGTCCGATCGAACGTGCCGCCGCGATCGCGTGCTCGACCCCTTTCTCCGGCGACAGGCGGCCGGCAATCAGCGCGGCCCGCTCAACCGCGACCTCAGGAATGGAATCGGCCGGCACGCCGTTAGGCAGCACCTGCCCCACATCGACGCCGGCCCCACGCCACTCCGCCAGGCACGACCTCGAGACGGTCGCGAGCCGGCTCGCGGGCACTGCGCCAGCCGCACTCGTCACCGCGGCCACGATCGGCGGCAGGTGCAGCGTGTGCAGGACCGGCATATCGCGGGCCAGCTCGAACGCCGGTGCGTCGAACGCGTGCTGGCTGATGACGTCGACAGGGGAGGCGGCGATCGAGTCGAACATCGCGGCGAGCGCCCTGGCGACTCCGGGCGCCGGTGACGGTTCGCGGCCGCCAGGCATGACGAGCGCCGAGGCGGCGTCGTCGGGCGCCGGCACCATGACCAGCCGGACACCTTCCAATTCGGATTTCTCGGCGCAGTGCAGCGTGACCTCGTGACCGCGCCGAACGAGACCTAGAGCCAGGTCGCAGACGAACGCCTGCGCGCCGCCCAGCTGTGCCCGGCGCAGCGGCGTGACAGGCGAGGCGACCACGGCGATTCTCACGACCGCGTCTTAGTCTGATCGAGGGGGTCTGAATGGACTATGAGCAGGCGGTAGAGGAGGCCCCGCCGGGCTGGAGGCATTTCAGCGTCGAGGACATCGCGCGCCTCCCGCATTCGGTCCGCACCCACGAGCTGGCCCGTGTTCCGCCGGGCGAAGACGGCGAGCGGGTGGTTCGCGCTCTCTTCTGGAGTCTTGTCTATCACCTCGAGCCCCGGCGGTGGGATGAGCTCGCCAGCTTCGAGCCAATCCACCCCGACCTCGTCGAGGCGCTGCCTCAGGGCGCCGACCTCGGGCTCGACGTCGGCGCCGGAAGCGGGCGGCTGACCCAACAGCTCGTATCGCGATGTCATGACGTCATCGCGGTCGAACCATCGGCTGGTCTTCGCACGCTCCTCTGTCGGCGCCTTCCATCAATCCATGTCGTAGCGGCCTGGGCCGAAGCCCTCCCCTTCCCCGACCGCTGCTCGCAGCTGACAGCGGCGTGCGGGGCGTTCGGGCCCGACGAGGCTGTCCTTTCGGAGCTGCGGCGGGTCACCGCGCCGGGTGGGGTGATGGCCCTGATCAGCCCGGAACGGCCGGAATGGTTCGAGGCGCAGGGATGGGAGCGGATCACGGCCCGGGCTACACGCCCACCGGACCATCCCGCCTGGATCGACGACTTCTTCGGCCCGCCGAGTCCCCCTCGCGAGCTCCTGATGGCTAAGGTTTAGCCGCCATGGTCGTGCGGCTGGGGCCTGCGCTCGTCGAGCGCGACGCTCAGGCAGTCGTGACATACGACGTGCTTGCACGCAGGGTCCTCGCACATGTCGCACACGTCGACATCCTTGCTGCACATCTCGCACTTCGCCTCGAGAGCGATCACTCCGGCGGCCTCCCGAGCCTGACTGCGTCGGTCCTGTAGAGCAAACCCACGAGCTTGCCGTCGGACGTGGTCACCGGCGAGCTGTCCAGGTCGTGCTTCTCCATGAAATGGGCCATCTCGTGCAGCGAAACATAAGGCCGGAACGTGCTGGGTCCCGGCCGCATCGCCTGCTCGATTCGCAGGTCAGGATCCTTGGCCAGCTCCTTGGCGCGCAAGAGGCCGAGGACGACCCGATTGTCATCGACCACCAGCGCCGCATCAAAACCCGCTGCCTTGACGCGATCCCGAACATCTCCAAGCCTGTCCGTGAGGCCGCAGACAGGCACGTCCTTGCGTGCCGCGTCGCCGGCGCGCGGATGCAGGGAGTTCTCGCCCTCGGTGGGCAGGCCGGCCGCCATCCAGTCGAGCTTGCCTCCCTTGTACTCATGGACGTTGTCGAATCCGAGAGTCTCGAGCCGCGCCGCGGCCCTGGGTGCCATGTCTCAAGACATGTCCCAGCAGTAAACGATCACCGGGCGGTTGGCGTCGAGAGATGTCGTCGATTCGCGACTGACCTGGCGAAGCGGAATGCTCCTTGCGCCGGGCAGGTGGTCTTCCCTGTACTCGTCGGCGGGGAGCACCTCCACCAGCTGCGCGCCTTGCGCAATGAGCTTTTGCAGCTGATCCCGGTCGATCAGCCTAGACATGAAGCCATCGTAGTAACTACGCGGACGCGGACGCCCTGGCCGCTTCGGCGGGCTCGGGGGCGGTCTGGTTCCGGATGCCGACCGCGTTGACGATCGCCCCCGCCACCAGCAGACCCGCGCCGATGAGCATCGCGAGATGGAAGGATGAGGTCGACGCATCGCGCACGACTGCGATGAGGTGCGGATCGGCGGGCGTGTTCAGCGGGCTAACCGTCTTGCGAAAGCTCTCGGATGAGACATCGACACCTGTCAGACGCGAAGCGAGCGACGCGTAAAAGGCGGCTGTGAGGAAGACGAAGATGAGCGCACCGGCAAGCTGCGGACCCACTCGAGAAATCGCGTTGTTGATCGCCGACCCGAGCCCGGAATTGCGCACCGGCACCGACGTCATCAGGGCGGTGGTCAAAGGAGCGACGAGCATGCATATCCCAAAGCCGAAGATGACCGCGCCAGGCAAGAAGTCGATGAAGTACGAAACGGGCGGCCAGTACGTGCTCGGGTTGCCCGGCTGGAGTGTCCACGGAGTGCTGTTGGCCGGCACGCGCGCGTACCACAAGACTCCGATCGCCATGATCACCGGCCCTACGGTCATGAAGATGCGCGGGCCGTATCTGCTCGCCAGGCTTCCGAACCGACGGGACAAGAAAACCAGGAAGAGCGAACCTGGAATTCCCCCCGCGCCCGCGGCCGCTGCCGCATAGCCCAGCGTGCCTTGCTGGAACAGGCCGACGTAGTAGAACGTGACGTAAAGCGAGCCATAGATCAGCAGCGTTGAGATGTTGACCACGGTGAAGTTGCGCGAGCGGAACAGCTCGAGCGGTATGAGAGGGTGCTTCGTGCGCCTCATCCATATGGGAAGCAAGATCGTTGCCACGACGCCGACCACGAGGGCGACGTAGCCGCCCGGGTCACGCCAGGCGCGCTGCTGGCCGTAGATCGTGCCGAAAGCCAGCCCGCCTACCGACAAGGCGACGATGGCGGCTCCGATCCAGTCGAAATCTGAGGTCGCGTCGTCGTCACGACTTTCAGGCACGTGCTTCCAGGTCGCCCAGGCGGCGACGGCAACCAGAGGGACATTGATGAAGAATGCGGCGCGCCACGAGATCGTGTCGACCAGCAGGCCGCCGAGCAAAGGCCCGAGGATCGTCGTGGCTCCGGAAGCCCCAGCCCATGTGCCGAAAGCACGTCCTTGCTCCTCGCCTGAGAAGTTCGCGGTGAGCAGCGCCAGCGAACCGGGAACGAGCAGCGCGCCCGCGGCCCCCTGGAGGATGCGGAACAGGACGAGCAGCTCCATGCTCGGTGCAAAGCCGCAGAGCACCGAGGTCGCTCCGAAACCGACCAACCCGATCAAGAAGGTCCGCTTCCGGCCGTAGAAGTCGTTGACCGCTCCGGCCAGGATGAGCAGCGCGCTGAGCGTCAACAGGTAGGCGTTATAGACATACGACTGCCCCTCGAGCACGCCAAGGAATGTCCGCGGCAGGTCGCGTCCGATCCTGGGCAGCGCGACGTTGACCACCGTCGAGTCCAGGAACACGATCCCTGAGCCAAGGACAGCCGCTGCGAGGATCCAGCGCTTCATCGTCATGGCTTGTTGAATGGCATGAACTCTCGAGACCCGGCGCCTATTCTGGGCGAACTCAATGCGCGCCCGCGACGCCCCCCACCCGGACGCGGCTTAAAAGTCTTTGCGACCGAGGAAGTGCTGGATGACGTCTGGCCTCGATGCCTCGTACAGGGCGATCCGGTGCCCGCTGGGTAGCACGAAGGATGAACACGGGCCCATCGGGATCTCGAGCCGTCGCTCGTCTTTCAATCCACGTTTCTTCAGCGCTGCCACCGCCTTGCCCAGGTCATCCACCCGATAGATATAGATGGACCGATCACCTTCGAGGTGGTCGGTGAGCAGAATGTGCGGTGGACCTTCCGTCAGCTCGATCATCGCCACCCGCGCGCCCATTCCTTCGACCGCAAACGCAAGTCTCCCACCGATCAGCTCCGTGAAGAGACGAGCGTCCGCCGCCACGTCGTTGCTCGGCGTGTAGAGATAGTCGAGCTGTAGAAACCGACTAGATCTTGGGCCTTCAGAGGTGCGACCGAGCGGCTCCATGGCCGGCAGGATAGCCCGTCAGCGACGCCGCGCAGAAACCCGGTCTGCCAAAGCTCCTGGCTAGGCATAGACTGGCGCCGGGCCGGAAGGGGCGCCTGGGCGGGGGCAGGGGCCATTTGCGTCGGGAGGAAGCACCGCCATGATCACACTCAATATCGACAGGCTCCGCGAGCAGGTTCGCGGCGACGTCATCACACCGGATGACGATCGATACGAAGAGGCGCGCAAGGTCCGGAACGGAATGATCGACAAGCGCCCCACGGTGATCGTTCGCCCGGTGAATGCGGGCGACGTCATCGCCGCAGTCAACTTCGCTCGCGAGGGTGAGCTGGACCTTGCCATTCGAGGTGGCGCCCACAGCGTGCCAGGATTCGGCACCGTCGACAAAGGCCTGGTCATCGACCTCTTTCGCATGCGGGGCGTTCGTGTCGAGCCGGAAAAGCGGACCGCTCGCGCCGAAGGCGGCGCGACATGGGGCGATTTCAACGCCGCGACGAATGCGTTCGGACTTGCCAGCACTGGAGGCATCATCTCGACCACCGGCGTCGGCGGCCTGACCCTCGGAGGCGGCATCGGCTACCTCGCGCGCGGGTACGGATTGTCCCTCGACAACCTTGTTTCGGCAGACGTCGTCACGGCCGACGGTACGTTTCTCGTCGCCAGCGCGAGCGAAAACGAGGACCTCTTCTGGGCGATCCGTGGCGGTGGCGGCAACTATGGCGTCGTGACGTCGTTTGAATTCAGGCTGCACCCCGTGAAGGACATATACGGCGGCCCGATGTTCTACGAGCTCAAGTACGCCAGAGACATCCTTCACTGGTACCGCGACTACATCAAGACCGCTCCTCGGGAGATGGGCGCGTTCCCCGCGTTCCAGATCGCCCCGCCGCTGCCATTCATCCCTGAAAATCGCCATGGCGACACGTTTGCTCTCGTCGTGGCATGTTGGGCGGGCCCGGTCGAGGAAGGCGAGCGCGCGCTCAAGCCCTTCCATGACATTGCACCGGTGTTTGCGGAACATGTCGGCGCGATGCCGTACCCGGCGCTGAACGCCGCGTTCGACGGCCTCTACCCCACTGGCCTTCAGCACTACTGGAAGGCCAACTTCGTCAAGGAGCTCACCGATGAGGCGATCGAAGCCCACGTCGAACACGGGACCAGGGTTCCGGCAATGACGTCGACCATGCACATCTACCCGATCAATGGCGCGTGCCACGAGGTCGCATCTGACGAGACCGCCTTCGCGTATCGCGATGCCAATTTCGCCACGGTCATCGCCGGGATGTGGCCGGATCCGGCTCAGAACAGCGCGAACATCAAGTGGGTGCGTGATTACTACGACGCGACGTCGCCACTTTCTGAGGCAGGCGGCTACATCAACTTCATGGCAGAGGACGACCAGGGCCGGATCAAGGCCAACTACAGGGGCAACTACGACCGCCTCGTCGACGTCAAGCGGACGTACGACCCAAACAACCTCTTCCACGTAAACCAGAACATCAAGCCGTAGAACGCCCACCAGCGAAATTCGAGGCCTCGGCAGCAGGAACAGCCGAGGCCTCGAGCTTTCCTTGATCCGAGGTGCGGATCTGCACGTGGAACATCCTGCTGGGGCGACGGTTGCACAGCGTGCTGGACACCGTGGGCAGCCTGCCCGATTTCCACGACCTCGACCTGTTCGCCATCCAGGAGGCATCGATCCACGAAGGGCGGCCCGACGCCGAGGTCATCGCCGAGGCGATGGGCGGCGGCTATTCCTGGTTCCAGGCGACGGCCCAGCTCTTTCGGGGCCGCGAGCAAGGCAACGCCCTGGTCTGGCGCCGCGAGCTGTTTGAGCAAGACTCGCCCCAGGTCGTTTCGCTGAGCAACCTGTCGATCCCGCACATGACACGAACGGAGCGGACGCTCTTGCGAGCGATCCCGCCCCAGAGAAGAATCGCGATCCGAGCCGAATCCACCGACCTCCGGGTCTATGTCATGCACCTCGACGTGCTCGGCTTCACCCACAAGCTCGAGCAGTTCCGCGCGATCATCAAAGACATGGCAGAGCGACCATCGGTTCGGATGACCATCATTGCGGGCGACCTCAACACATTCGGGCCACCGCGCTTGCAGCTATGGCGCCGAATCCGCGCCGCGTCACGCCAAGCAGAGCTGACCGAGCTCACGCGAGGGTTGCGCCGCACGCACTGGACAGGACAGAAGCTCGACGCGATCTACGCGGCGGGCGCGCTCCCGCCGGGGCACCGGGCGTGGACCGTCAGCGTGCGCGCCTCCGACCACCTGCCTGTTTTCGCAGAGCTGTAAGCCTGGTGGGCCGCAAGCTCGTCGTCCTGCACGTCGACGGCGTGAGCGCCGATTCGCTGGAGCAAGGGCTGGGCGAAGGTGACATGCCGTTTGTTCAGCACCTGATCGACAGTGAGGGCTACCAGGTCCTTCGGTATCGGTGCGGCGTGCCCTCAACCACCCCGTTCGCCCAGGCCGGGATCCTCTACGGCGACAACTCCGAGATACCCAGCTTTCGCTGGTGGGACAGGGAGCGCCGCGTCCTGGTCCAGTTCGGCGCCGGCTCGACATTCGAGAAGGTCGCGGACAAATATTTCGGCGGCTGCATGCCGTTGACGAACGATGGCGCCTGCATCGCCGCCTGCTATCCAGCCGGCGCGGCAGACGACTTCGGCATCGCCTATCAGGACCGCACCTACGGGCAGCAGAGCAAATCGCGGTCAGCAGCGGCCG